>NZ_JBFAYZ010000004.1:336703-731107 GCF_040681515.1 Kribbella sp. NPDC051718
TGGTGGTGGGGTTGAACACGTAATAACTTGTTCAAGGTCACCGTTTGGTGTCCGCGGTAACCACTTGTGGCGATCCACAGGCGTTTCTCAGGGTTTGGCGGTAGCTTCCCTGCAGGATTGCCGCGAGGTGAGGAGAACTCTGCATGTCCAGGAAGACCCACGAGCATCAGCTGGCTCAGCGCAAGGCGCAGCGGTTGGCCGAGCGGCAGGCTGAGCGCGCCCGGCAGCGGCGGATGCTGGCGATCACCATCACCTCGATCGTGGCGGTGGTCGTGGTGATCGCCGGAGTTTTCGTGGTCGTCGCCAAGAACACCGGCAAGGACGACACGCCCGCGGCGGCTGACACGCCGTCGGCGAACCCGTCCGACCAGCCCTCGGCGCAGACGTCGGCCGGACCGGAGAACAAGCCGAAGTCGATCCCGACGGCGCTTGCGCCCGCGCCGAAGCGGGCCACTCCGCTGGCAGCCGAGGTGGACTGCAGCTACACCAAGTCCGCCGAGCCGGCCAGCAAGAAGGCCGACCTGCCGTCCAACGGCAAGGTCAAGGCCAGCGGCACCAAGCCGGTCACTCTCGCCACCTCGATCGGTGACCTGCACCTGACCCTGGACAGCGCCCTGGCGCCCTGCACGGTGAAGAGCTTCCTCAGCCTGGTCGGCCAGAAGTACTTCGACAACACGATCTGCCACCGGCTCACCGTCGGCGACGGCCTGCAGGTGCTGCAGTGCGGCGACCCGACCGGCACCGGCAGTGGCGGCCCCGGCTACAGCTTCAAGGACGAGGTCTACCCGACGCTCAAGTACGGCCGTGGAATCCTCGCGATGGCCAACTCGGGCCCGAACACCAACGGCAGCCAGTTCTTCATCGTGTACGGCACCGCCGAGCTGCCCCCGCAGTACACGGCCTTCGGCACGCTCGACAAGGCCAGCCTGGAGGCGATCGACAAGGTCGCCAAGGCGGGTGTGATCCCCCAGGGCGGGCCTACCGACGGCAAGCCCGCCACCGAGGTCAAGATCAAGACGGCCACGGCGGCCGCCTAGTACTCAGGCCAGTTCGTCGTACTTGCTGCGCGGCCATGCCAGCAAGGCGTCGATCTGGACCATGGCGGACTGCTCGAGCAGCAGTACCGGCCCGTCAGCGAAGTGGAAGAGGCCCGTGGCAGGATCGCGGGTCTCTTTCCATGCCCGGTCGGAGTAGGCCTGCGCGACCTCGGTGTAGGCGCGGTCGTGCGAGACCGAGTCGAGGATCAGCAGGTTCTTGAAGTAGATCGAGTTGAACCGGGTCGGCTGCTTCCAGAGCCGGTCCTCGGCCGCGTAGAAGGCCAGCGACGCCTTCGCCAGCGCCTTCGCGTCGGTGAGGTACTTCTTGTCGTGAGTCGCCTTGTACAGCAGGGCTCCGGCGCCCAGCATCACGCCCTGGTTGTAGCTCCACTGGGTCTTCTCGACGTTGCCGGCCAGGTCGATGTGGTCCCAGTACAGCCCGTTCGGTGCCAGCATGCACTGCTGCGCCCAGGCGTACATCCGCTTGGCCGAGGTCAGGTACGCCTTGTTGTGCGTCAGCAGGTAGAGGTGCGCCCCGAGCTCGGCGCCCGGCCCGTTGGAGATGGTGTTGCGGTCCTGGCTCCACGGCGCCTGGGTCCAGAACGTCCCACCCGCGCAGGGATGCGACGCGTCGGTGTCCCAGCCGTGTTCGACGAGCGCGAAGATCTCCTTCGCCTGGGCGAGCGACGAGCGGTCACCAGTCCGCTGGTAGTGCTGGATCAGGTTGAGGCCGATCCACTCGTTGTCGTCGTAGAACTTGTCGCCACCCTGGCCGAGCGGCGGCCGGACGTACGAGTCGTAGCCCGTCGGTGTGGTCGTCGCGTTCCAGTACGGCTGGTACCCGGCCAGGCGGCGCCGGGCCTCCCGGTCAGCCTTGCGGCCTGAGCCGGGGATGCCGGCCAGGTTCTCCGCGGCGACGGCGGCCTGGGAGTAGGGCCAGACGTAGGAGTACGGGTTCTGCTGAGTGTTCGGGTACTCCTCCAGCAGCAGTCCTTGGTTGCCGGTGTCGAAGTACATGTTCAGGGCCTGGTACGACGCCTGCGCCCTGGCCGCCGCTGAGTGCGGGCCGCCGGTCACGGTGTCGACCTTCGCGTTGGCCGCTGGGGTGTGCAGCGCGGCGAGCATTCCCACCGCGAGCAACCCCCCGGCGATCCGTTGAGTTGATATACCAAATTTTCTGCGCATCGACCTGCTCCTCCTGGGGCGGCAGCGATTGACATCGATGTCACGTTTTAGCTGGCCAAGGGATTCGCCGTCAATGGCTCGCCGGTCATCGCTCAGTTGGCATATCAAGTGCGACTGGCTGGACCCCCGCGAACGCGAACCAGGCCGAGCGCATGTGCAGCCGCAACCGGACCTGGTCGCCGGTGAGCACGACCTTGCCCTTCGAGCCGACCGCTTCGACCGTCAGCACCCGGCCGCCGCCGGGGCCGATGCCGGTCCGGCGCACGACGCGCAAGCTGCGGAGAGTGCCGACGCCGAAGGTCGCCTGGAGCTGTGAACTGGTCCTCGTGACCGTCCAGGTGACGTTCGGGTTCTTGTTGCCGGGGTAGCTGTCCCAGCTGTCGGCCTTCATCACCTGGTACGCCACTGGGCCATCGGCCGTCGCGCCGCCGTTGGACGACGAGAACTCGGCCATGATCGGCTTGCCCTTGTAGAGCCGGACCTGCCCAGCCGTTGCGGCAATCGCCGCGTTGGTCGTCTTCTCCTCGTCGTTGTACCCGCCGTAGACCTGGCAGGCGGTCGTGTCGCAGAGGTCGTACGCCCGCTTGCTGGACCGATTGCGATGGAAGACCGAATAGGTGCGCGCGGCAACGGCCTGCACCTGGAGCGCGGCCGGCTTCCAGGTCGTCACGGCCTCGCGCGGGACGACTCCGCGCAGGTACAGCTCCAGCGACAACTCGTTGATGGTGTCGAAATGTGCACCGGACAGATCGGCCGGCCGCAGTACGCCGCGATAGCCGACCACCTTGCCGCTGGGCAGGATCAGCGAGATGACCGCGGGACCTTCGAACTGGCCGATCCCGGTCAGGGTCTTCCAGAGCGTCCACTTCTTCGTCTTGGCGTTGTAGGAGCTGACCTTCGCGCCGTGCTCACCATTGGGGTCGATCGACCACTGGTTCCGAGTCGATGCCTTGGGCAACGTGTAGACCTTGCCGGTCTTCAGGTCGCGGAGGCGGAGCTTGTTGACGGCGGTGATCCGTACGCCGTCGGTCGTGTCGGCGCGGAGCTGCACCCGGATGTTGCCGGTCGCCTTGCCGACCGTCGTACCGGGGTAGTAGAAGTCCAGGATCGTCTTGGCCGACCGGCCGGCCAAGGCGGCACCCTGAGCCCCGTACTGCGACATGCCGCGACCGTGGCCGAAGCCGCGACCCGTGATCGTCTGGGTCGCCTCCGGTTCGGGCGGCGGGACGGCCACGGCCGTTGCGCTCAGCAACGTCGAACCGGCGATCAGGGCAACGAAGACGCGATTCATGAGATGAAGACCTTGCGCTCATGGTTGTTGTAGGTGAGCCAGCCGTGCTGGAACCTCTGTCGCAGGCCGCCCTTGATCCGGTACATGTCCGAGGTGGGCAGCCCGAGTCGCGAGCGCTCCGCACCGAGTGCGGCGTACTTGCGGTGGATCATCCCGGCGACCGGGCGCATCCCGGTCCGCTTCGACCAGTACAGGCCGCCGTTCTGGAAGCTCTGCACCAAGCTGTTGTTGGCCCGGCCGAGGCGGTACTCGCTCGTCGGCTGCTTCAGCAGACCGTCCGGGCCGCCGAGTTGGCGGTAGCGCGTCCGGAACAGGCTCCGCACCGAGTGCGCTCCGGTCTTGGGCGACCAGTAGATGTCGCGGACCTTGAAGTAGGTGGCGCGGCCTGTCTTGGTCCGGTGCTCGCCCCAGAATGGTTGCCCGGTCACCCTGAATCCGCCGAGCTTGACGGCGTACCGATAGACCTCGGTGGACACGCCTCGGCTCATCAGGGTGAGGATTCGTTGCTTCAGCCAAGGAAGTTTGGCGTAGAGGTTCTTGCCGGGGCAGGCGGTCGCCTTGGTGTCCCGGTGGCCGGAGACCGTGTGCAGCTTGCTGCCGTCGAGCACGATCGTGGCCGTCGGCGACCGGTAGTTGGCGTCCATCTTCCAGGCGACGATGCGGGCGGTCATCTCGAGCATCGGGGCCGGCGGCGCGACCTGGTCGAAGTTGCCGATCAGCGAGACGCCGAACGAGTTGGCGTTGAAGGAGCCGGTGTGGGCGCCGAGGACGGGGAGTTGCGCACCGCCGTACCGGCCCTCGAAGGCACGGCCGAAGCGGTCGACGAGGAAGTTGTAGCCGAGATCGCACCAGCCGCGGCTCTTCACGTGGTACGCGTACATGCTGCGGATCATCGCGGGGACCTGGGCGCGGGTGTAGTTGTTGCGGTCTGCGGTGTGATGGACGAAGGCGGCCTGGATGGTGCCGGTGTACTTCGGCTTCACGCAGGACTTGCCGTTCAGGGCACGGAGGCGTTCGTCGGCGCCCCAGCCGCGGCGGGTCACCATCAGGGGCATCGGGTACGGCGCCTTGGCTGTGTTGGCCTGGATCGGGTCCTGTGTGGTCGGCGGCGCGGCATCGGTCGCCAGCACGCCGGGGTTGATCAGGGCGACTTTCGCGTCGGTGATCTTCGTACCGTCCGTGGTGGTCAGGGAGGTCTGGATGCCGTTCGCGGTGCCGACCCAGTAGGGCTCGGTGCCGGAGCGTTCGCTGCCTTCCGTCGTACGGGTCGCCGGGCCGTGGTCGTCCTCGACCTTGAGGGTTTCCCAAGCTGACCATTGGGCGTTGCGGAGGATCCGTATCTTGACCTGGACCGGCGCGGAGTTCTTGCGGTAGGGCCAGGTGATGCCGACCATGCCGAAGGGCTTGGTCTCCTGGGCCGCGGCGGTCGCGTACCGACCGCTTTGCTGCAAGGGGATCTCGACGTAGTCGGGGTCGATCGTCGGCCGCTGAGGCTGCTGGGTCTGCTCGGTCTGCTCGGGGTTGGCTTGGCTGGGGGTGGGCGCGAGCGGTACGAACAGGGCGAGGCCAGTCACCGCGGTCAGCGCCAGTCGGGGTGAGAAGGTCTTGCTCATCGGACAGCCTTCTGCTAGACGGGACAGCAGTAATCGATTATGCGCACTGGGTGAGCGCTCGCCCGGCATTTTCGTCACCCTGCGTGGCGTCCGCGGCCGGTTGCTAGGATGACTGCTGAAATCGAAGCGACTCCGAGGTGGCGTGATGACGGGTGCCAACCGGTTCCGGGACGAGGATCTGTCCTGCCCGTTGTCGACGACGGTGCGGCACGTCGGCGAGTGGTGGACGCTGCTGATCCTGCACGACGCCTTCGACGGGTACACCCGGTTCGACGAGTTCCAGCGCAATCTGAAGATCTCGTCGAGCATGCTGACCACCCGGTTGAAGAGTCTGGTCGACGACGGGCTGCTGGAGCGGACGAAGTACCAGGACAAACCGCCGCGGTACGAGTACGTGCTGACGCCGCTGGGGCGGTCGTTGCGGCCGGTCATCATCACGCTGGCCGCGTGGGGGAACGAGCGGCTGGAAGCCGGCGAGCGGTCGATGATCCTGGTCGACGCCGGTACCGGCGAGGAGGTCGAGCCGGTCGTCGTGGATCGGTCGACCGGGCGGCGGATCGACGGGCCGGACTTCGTCTTCACCGCCGGGCCGGCTGCCTCGGAAGCGATGCGCCGACGCTATTCGCCGCCTTATTCATAGCCTTGGAATGCTTTATTTTCAGGAGATTCTCAGGAGATTTCGGTCGGATTCGACCGCCCGGTAGGCTCGACGCAACACCAGTCGAGGAAGGCCCGACATGTTCACAGTCATCTTGCTGATCGCGCTCGTCGTGATCGGCGTCCTGGCGTACCGTTCGTACCAGCGAACGCAGCTGCAGAACAAGAAGCAGCACGAGATCACCGCGGGCGAGCTGGCGTCGGTGAAGAAGACCGCCGACGAGGACATCACCCGGTTCGGCGAGGAACTGCAGGACCTCGACCTGGACATGGTCGGCAAGGACCTCGGCGACGGTGCCCGGCAGGACTACCAGCGCGCGCTCGACTCCTACGAGTCGGCCAAGCAGGCGCTCGAGCAGGTGACCGAGGCCGAGCAGATCAAGCACGTGATCGAGATCCTCGAGGACGGCCGGTACGCCGCTGCCTGCGTCCGCGCCCGGGTCAACAACGAGCCGCTGCCCCAGCGCCGCCCGTCCTGCTTCTTCAACCCGCAGCACGGCCCCTCGGTCGTCGACGTCATGTGGTCGCCGCCCGGCGGTGCTCCGCGTGAGGTTCCGGCCTGCGCCGCCGACGCCGAGCGCGTCCGGGCCGGCGCCGAGCCCGACGTCCGCAAGGTGATGGTCGGCCCGCAGCGCGTCCCGTACTGGGAAGCCGGCCCGGCCTACTCCCCCTACGCCCAAGGCATGTTCGGCGGCCTCGGCGGCGTGATGACCGGCATGTTCCTCGGCACCATGCTCGGCGGCATGTTCGCCGGCGGCGGCTACGGCGACTACGCAGCCGGCTACGACGCCGGCATGTCCGACGGCGGCGACGGCGGAGGCGGCGGCGACAACGGCGACTTCAACTTCGGCGACAACCCCGGCGGCGACAGCGGAGGCGACGGCGGCGGCTGGGACTTCGGCGGCGGCGACTTCGGCGGCGGAGACTTCTAAAACCCGCTTGAAAACCACCGGAAGCCCTAGGCTCCCGGTGGTTTTCTCTTCCCGGCGCAAACCCCCCACCCGTACTCGCGTTGCATCCCACCGTCTTGAGCCCACCCGAACCACTGGCGGGCAGGGCGCATTGGCTGAGCGACTCACATCGCCTTGCCCGACCGGCGCATGCCCCCGCCCGTACTCGCGTTGCGCACCAGCGTCTTGAGCCCACCCGAACTCCTGGCGATGGAACGCGTTGGGTGCCGGATTCGGATCGCCTCGGCCGCACCGGCGCATGCCCCCACCCGTACTAACGTCACGCCCCACCGTCTTGAGCCCACCCGAACCGCTGGTGATGAAGCACGCTGGGCCAGCGGCTCAGGTTGCAGCGGCCGGACCGGCGCATCGCCGCAGCCGTACCCGCGTTGCGTTTAAGGTCGGTGGCCGCCTGATCGTCGAGCGAGAGGTCGCCTAGAACGACCGCCCCAAGCCATGGCCGCAACGGCGCGTGGTCGTACCCCCACCCGCGTTCCGCCTCAAGGTTCTGGAACCCACCGAGCGGTTGGCGATAAAGCGCGTTGGCTGACGGCTCCCATTGCGTTGTCAGCCGGCCCGCGGACGCATTGCATGTCGGTGTCTTCAGCTCACGCCAACCACTGTCGATGGAGGCATTGGCTGGCCGCCCAAATGTCGGATGGGTCGGGGGTGCTTGGTGTCTTGCGGGGGCGACCCACCAGGCCTAGCGTCGGGAGGGTGCATGAGCTCGCCGTTACGGAGAGCGTTGTCGATGCGATCGTCGAGAAAGTCGGCGACGGACCGATTGCTGTTGTGCGGCTGGAGATCGGCAAGCTGTCCGGGCTGGTGGCTGATTCGGTGCGGTTCTGTTTTGAGATCGTGGCCAGTGGTACGGGGCTGGAGGAGGCGCGGCTGGACATCGACGAGCCGCCGGGGCGGGCGTACTGTCGAACGTGCGGTGAAGAGTTCGCCCTCGACGAGCCGATCATGCTGTGTCCGTGTGGCAGTGCGGATCTCGATGTGCTCAGTGGCCGGCAGCTGAGAATCATCTCCGTGGAGGTGCGTTGACATGTGCAGCACCTGCGGATGCGGCCAACCCGGCGACGGCGGAACTCGCCTGACCGTAGTAGACGATCACGACCACCAGCACGACTCCACCGATCACGAACACGGGCACGACGCAGGGCACGAGCACGACGCAGGACACGGGCACGGTCACGGTCACGGTCACGGTGCTGGAGGCGACGCCGGCCACGGGCATGGGCATGTGCAGCAGGTCGTGCAGGAGGCTGAGACCAGGACTGTGCTGCTGGAGCAGGAGATCCTGGCGAAGAACGACGGGCTTGCGGCGGCCAACCGGCATCTCCTGCAGGAGCGTGGTATCGCGGCGATCAACCTGATGAGCTCGCCCGGCTCCGGCAAGACAACGCTGCTCGAGCACACCATCCGCGCGATCGGCTCACGGCGCCAAGCCCTGGTGATCGAGGGCGATCAGGAGACCCTGTACGACGCCGAGCGGATCCGCGCCACCGGCACCAAGGTCGTCCAGATCAACACCGGTGCCGGCTGCCACCTCGACGCGCAGATGCTGACGTCCGGCCTCGCCGAGCTCGCACCACCCAACGGCTCACTCGTCTTCGTCGAGAACGTCGGCAACCTCGTCTGCCCCGCGCTCTTCGACCTGGGTGAGGCGGCTCGCGTGGTGATCATCTCGGTCACCGAAGGCGCCGACAAGCCCGCGAAGTACCCGTACATGTTCCGCACCGCCGACCTAGTCCTGCTGAACAAGATCGACCTGCTCCCGTACGTCGATTTCGACGTCGACCTGTGCTTGCGCCTGATCGCCCAGATCAAGCCCGACGCGCAGATCCTGCAAGTGTCCGCGACCAAGGGCACCGGGATGGACGCCTGGTACGACTGGCTCGGCGACCTCTAGGTCCTCGCGCCCAGTTCGACCTTCGTTGCTGTCGGCACCTTCTGCCGCCGCGCCCCGAGAGCCAGCAGGATCGCAGCCAGCAGACAGACCCAGAGGTACGCGTTGCCGGCCAGGATCTCGACGGAGTTCCAGTGAAGTTCGCGATTGTCGCCCCGCGGCACCCACCAGATCGGCGCGAGCACGAACAACGCGCCCCACGCCGCCGCAACCTGCCAAGGCCACCGCCGCCCGAGCCGCGTTGCCGTCAGCAACGAAGCGCCAAGCGGAATCACCCACACCCAGTGATGACTCCACGAGACCGGCGAACACAGCAAGCTGATCAGCCCAGTCGTCGACACCGCGGCCAACTGCTCACCCCGGAGCCAAAGCACGCGACTCAGCCATAGCCCGGCGACCACGGTGACCAGCACGACCGCTTGCCACAGCCGCCCGCCACCGCCGAGATCACCTGTCACCCGGATCAGGAACCCATTCCAGGACTGGTTGCCCGAGTAGGCGAGTCCGCCGATCCGGCTCGTGTCCGAGATCAGCTGGGTCCAGTAGTCGTACGCCGTCCGCGGCGTGATCAGGAACCCGATCAACACGGTGCCCACGAAGGTAGCCGACGCGTAGGCGAGCGCCTTCCACTGCCGCGTGACGAGCAGCAGCCCGAGAAACACCAACGGGGTCAACTTGATCCCAGCCGCCAGCCCGAGCCAGATGCCTCGGCCGGTACGGGTTTTCGGCCCGAGTACGTCGTACAGGATCAAAGCGCAGAGGATCAGATTGATCTGCCCGTACGAGAGTGTCTCGCGCACCGGCTCGATCAGCAGCGAAGCCGCCGTGATCGCGATCAGAACGGCCGGGTGGGGCCCACGCTTGAAGACCTTCTGCAGGCTCAGCTTCCAGATCGCCACGAGCGCGACCAGCGAGGCCGCGATCGACGCGCCGTACGCGAGCCCCCACGGCAACAGCGAGACCGGCGCCATCACCACGCCACCGAAGATCGGGTAGGTGAACGGCATCGAGATGTATCGCAGGCGGGCCGTGTAGAGGCTCGCCGGATCGGACAGCATGGCCGCGCCGCCCAGCCGGTAGACCTTCAGATCAGCCCCGGTGTGGTCCCAAACGAACGGCAGCACCACCGCGACGACGACGCAAACCGCCGCCACCACCCACCACCGGCGCTTCGCCGACGCCCCCAGGATCCCCGATATCACCCGAGTCAGCCTGACAGTCGCCGGGGTCACGCCGGTCTATGCCACTTTTACAGTTCTGTCTCAACCCGATCGCGAGGATCCCCACCGCGACCATCGCCGCGATCAGATACGCGTTCCCACTGAACTGCTCCGCCACCGACCAGTCCAGTTCACGATTCTCATGATTAGGCGGCCACCAGATCGGCGCCACCGCAAACACCCCGAACCACAACACCCCAAAAACAACCCTGTACTTCGTAAGCCGCCCAATCACCGCGACCCCCAACGGAATCGCCCAAACCCAGTGATGACTCCACGACACGGGCGAACACAACAACCCCACCACCCCGGTCACCGCCACAGCCGCCACCCGCTCGCCCCGCCTCCAGAGCTGCTGAGCCAGCCACAACCCACCCCCCACTGTCAGCGCAACCAGCCCCAACCAGATCGCACCGCCCCCATCCAGATCTCCGCTCAACCTGATGAGAAACCCGTTCCACGACTGATTACTAGAGAACGCCAACCCACCGATCCGCGTCGTATCAGCCAGCAACGAAGTCCAGTACTCCTCAGCCCCATGCGGCGTCACCACAAACCCCACCACCACCGACCCCACAAACCCGGCCGACGCATATGCCAACGCCTTCCACTGCCGAGTCACCACCAGCAGCCCCAAAAACACCAACGGCGTCAACTTCACCCCCGCCGCCAGCCCAACCCAGATCCCCCGCCCCCGCCTCTGACCCAGCAGGTCATACAAAACAAGGGCACACAGCATCAAATTAACCTGCCCAAACCCCAACGTCTCCCGCACCGGCTCCAACAAGAGCGACCCGGCAACCACCCCCAACAACACCGGCGACGCCATCACCCGCCCCACCGACAACCGCCACACAGCCACCAGACTCACGAACGTCCCCAACGTCCAAACCACCACAGCCACCGCCCACGGCAGCAACGCAAACGGCACCATCACCACCGCAGCAAACGGCGGATAAGTAAACGGCAACCCCGCCAACCGCACGTCATACAACCCCGCCGCATCATCCAACAGCGTCATCCCACCCAGCCTGTAAACCTTCAGATCAACAAGCGAATGCCGCCAGTGTGTCGGCAACACCACACTGGCAACGACACAAACCCCGAACGCCACCCCCCACAACCACTTGCTCCGCATACCCGAAATCCTGACATGCTCCTACCGCGATCCCCCACGCGCCTCCCATCGGCACTCCCGCCGGCCCCGGGGGGCCCACGCAGCAGTTACGCGCGATCACCACCAGCAACCTGTTGACTCATTCCCAAGGGAGCGTACTCAATTCACATCCGACCCAAGTGCCACATTTCCCCTTCAGCGTGACAGCTATTCTGCGGAGCGGCTGTTTTGAGATTCAAAGATCTCATTCCAGAACACCGCCACAGCACCCTCATCATGACTTGCCAGCGATTCATCCAGCGCCTGATCACCTGCCAGCCTCGAGTGACCCCATACCGCAGTCATCCCTTCCGGCCCCCCAGTTCTTTGCGCAAATATCCAATCTGACGGAATGGCGCCAACGACAACCTCAAAGAGGTCTAAAGGGTACCAATCAGGCTGACCAGTTGAATCAATAATTAGTACAATTAAACCGCAGTTGAACATGCCCATCTCATAGACTTCATACTCCTTGCCCAGGACGAGATGGAAGATCGTCTGCTCAGTGAAGTACAGACCATGGTAGTCATCGGGCAACCCATAGCCTTTGCTGGTCTTACATTTAATGATCATCGCGTAGTTCTATCACTTAAATTTATAGTCGTCCACTTCGCCGGTGCGAGTATTTTGAACATAGTGGATCTCGATTCCGTTTATGTTCTGACTCATCTTCACCCAGCCATCAGTCGAAGGCCAACGCGAATCCGTCATGCGGACAGCGATCTGCCGGCCGGCAGCTGGGTTTGAAAGTGCCGATTTCATAGCTAACTGCTCTTGCAGCGTCTGTGGGATGTTTCGACCTGTTGAGCCCCGCCCGAGCGGCCTGATATCTGTTGCGACACCACCTGGGTTGACCTGAAAACGCGCGACACCTGGTGGGAGTTGCCCGGGAGCCATTTCACCTGGGGATGTCATTCCTGGCCTGCTGCCACCCCCACGGCCGAAGAGGCGCCCCAAGAACTCGCCCGGGCTAAGGAGGCCACTACCGCCAACATTACCGCCACGACCACCACCGGCGCTGCCTCCGCCGAGAGACACGGGTGGGCAGTAACAACTGTCTGGCAGCGTTAACCCGGTACTGAACCAGTTGACACCGCCACTGCTTCCGATTGAGTCGATGACGGAACCGGTACGGTCGAGGGCGTTTTGGAAGGTTAGGTCGGCGCCTGCTCCGTTATCACCTGTTTGGTCGTTGCCCGTGCCGACGGTGGTTGCTGGCTGGTTGGGGTTGCCTGGGCAGAGGGCCGGGTTGCCGGCGGCACAGTCGGGGGTGCCGGGTGGCGGTTGCTTGTCGTTCTTGGCTTTGTCTTCTTGGTCTTTGCGTTCCTTGTCGATCTTCTGCTTCAGCCTGCATTGCGCGTCACACGGGGGTGGCGGCGGCTTGCAGCTTCCGCCCTTGCAGGGCGGATCGCAATTCTTCTTGCCACCCTGGCAGTGCGGGCCGCAATCCTTCGTGCAACCGCCACCGGTGCCGGGGCCACAGTCGTCCTTCTTCTTATCGCAGCCAGGCGGCGGCGTCGGGCAGTTCTTGCCTGCGCCCGGTTTCTTGCACGGTGGCGGCGTTGAAGGCTTCGGAGGAGGGCAGATCAGCTTCCATGTGGGGGGCTTGTCATCGTTCGGGTCGTAGCTGATCTTCTTCCAGTAGCAGTTGCCGCCGCTGTCACCAGGATCTTGCAGCGCGTGGCCGTCGGGGTCGTTGAAGGTTAGGGGGTTGCCGCCGGCGTACGCGTAGAGGTTGGGGAGGGAGGAGGCTGCGCCCGCCTTGTAGGTCATGGTGTCGCGGGAGTTGAAGGTTCCGGAGTCGGGGTTGTACCAGCGGGCGCCTTGGTTGATGTCGCCGGAGCGGGGGTCGGTCCAGTCGCCTTGGTAGCCGACTCGGTACTTCAGGCCGGTCGCGGTGGTGGAGTTGCCGAACGGGTCATAGGTACGGGAGTCGGGCAAGCCGGTCGTGAGAGTGGCGTCGGTGGGGTCGAAACCGCCGAAGACGTCGCCGTGGCGGTCGGCCAGGACCAGGCGTTTGGTGGTGTCGTAGCCGACGGCCAGGAGGCCGTCGCTGGCGCTGCGGCCGAAGAACTGGGTTCCGTCGGAGACGACTTCGTCGCTGAAGCCGTCGTAGCGCATCTTGGCTGTGCCGGCCTGGACTGGGCGATCCAACGCGTCGTACGTGAAGTCACGGTCGGAGTTGCGGATCATCCGGTCGAAGGCATCGAAAGTGAACGCCTCCGTTGTTGCCCCGGCGACCTTCGACAGCAGCGCACCGCGTGCTGAGTAGGTGTAGGTCGAGGTGCCGTCGTTGATCAGGCGGTTCCGCTCGTCATAGGTGGCGAGCTTCGTGCCGTTCTTGATGCGGTTGCTGGCGGCGTCCCAGCCGTAGTCCGTGGTCTTCGTGCCAACGGTCCACGAGGTCAGGCGGCCGAGTTGGTCGTACGCGTAGGTGTTGTCTCCAGCACCGGCGACGCCTGTGGTCTTCTTCGAGGTGACGTTGTTGTCGGCGTCGTACCCGTAGGTGATCGACGACACCGCGGCGGTACCGGCTTTCAACGCGTCCGAGTTCATCCGGCCGAAGGCGTCGTAGCCGATCGTGCGGACCCGGCTGCTGCCGTAGTCGATCGTGCTGAGCTGGCCGGCGGCGTTGTAGCCGAGGGTCTGGATCGCCCGGGTGATCGGGTCGGTCACCGTCGTCGGGCGGCCGTTCGTGTAGGTGAAGTCGGCCGTCCCCGCCGCGTCGATCCGCTGAGTCAGTTGACCGTCGGCGTCGTAGCCCTGGGTCGATGTACCCGATGGTCCGTCCGCGCGGAGCAGCATGCCGCGGTCGTTGTAGAAGTACAGGTTTGCGCCATCGAGCGAACTCGAGGTCGCCAACCGCCCGGCCAGGTCGTAGCTGAGATCACGCGTCGCGGTGGAGACCTCCGCGCCGGTGCCCTCTTCCTTCGTCAGCCGTCCGGCCGCATCGAAGGTCCGGGTCCGCTGCACCCCGCCCGGCGAGAGCATCGACACCGAGTTGCCCGCAGCGTCGTACGACGCAGTCCAAGTGCGGTCCGCGACAGCCGGATGAGCCGTCGTCGAAGGCTCGATCACTTTCTCCGTCAGGCCGAGCGAGTTCACGGTGTAGACCGTCGAGTTCCCACGGCCATCCGTGTACCGCGTCCGGTTTCCGGCAGCGTCGTACCCGTACCCGATGGTGATGGAGTCCGTCGCCGTCACCGGATCGACCTGCTTGGTCAAGCGCCCGGCAGCGTCGTAGGTGTAGATCGTCGGCCGTTTCCCGCTCGCTGGTGTCGAGGAGGTCAGATTGCCGTCAGGGTCATAGGCCAACTGGGTCGTGCCGAGCGCAGCGTTGGTCGCATCTAGAGTCTTCGAGGCGACCAGTTGGCCGACCCGGTCGTACACGGCGATGCTGCTGCGTCCCATGCCGTCCGTACTCCGCACCTGCCGGCCGGCGTAGTCATACCCGAGCTTGGTGATTACGCTGTTCGGGTCGTTGGACTGGGTGACCTGTCCGAGAGCGTCATACGTGCTGGTCGCAGTGGCACCCGATGGGGTCTGCGCCTTCACGACGTTGTCCTGGTCGTCGTACGTAAGCCGTGTGACGAAGTTGCCGGCCACCGGCTTGCGCTCGACATCCGTGGAGGTGACGACTCGATCCAAGTCGTCGTAGGTGAGCTTCTTCACCGCACCCAACGGATCCGTCGTCGAGGCCACCTCACCCATTGGGGTATAGGTGAGCTTCGTGATCGCCCGCTCGTCGTTGGTCTTGCCCGGAGCGTCGATCTGGATCTGCTGGTTCAGATGGTCGTACGTGAACCGGGTCGCGTTCCCTCGCTCGTCGATCTGCGCCAGCACATTGCCGACGGCGTCGTACTGGAACGTCGACTTCGGCGTCATCGCCTGCCCACCAGGCGGCGTGTACTGCGGCGCAGACACCTCCACCGGGCGACCGAGCTTGTCGAAGGTCGACTTCACGACGTTGCCCAGAGCATCCTTCGTCGAGGTCGCCAGGCCGAACGCGCCGTACCCGATGAATGCGGTCGGCTGTACGTCTGTCGGTGTACCACCGTCTTGCTCTGCTTTGATCTTGGGATCGACCGTCTTCACCTGACGGCCCAGCTCGTCGTAGCCGTAGGTGGTAGTGAAATCAGCCTTCACAGCGCCGGCGGTGTTGCCGCGCGGCGTCGTCATCGATGTCGACAATCCCCGCTGATCGAACGTCCACGACGTCGTCAGTTGAGCGCCACCGGTGTTGTCCACCGTTTGCGACACTCGCCGACCAGCGGCGTCGAAGACGTAGCTGGTGACATCGGTGATCGCGGTCGGGCCGGCGATGTCGGCGTTCGACCAGCCGCCGGTCGTCTCTTCCTTGATGATGTTGCCGGCGAGGTCGTGCGTGTAGGTCGACTTCCGGTTCAGGCCGGTGGGATCGGCGGTCTCGGTAGCCACGCGGCCAGCCACGTCGATCGTGTACGCCGTGGTCGACAGGCCGTTGTCCGTGATTGCCTTGGTCCGGTTCCCGGCCGCGTCGTAGGTGTTGCTCTCAAGAACGACATTGCGCGCCGATCCGCTGGGATCGCGGAACCCCATCAGCGTCTTGGTCTTCAAGGTGTCATCGGCGTTGTAGTCGTATGTGACAACCCGGCCCATCGCGTCGATCTCCGCGGACCTGCGACCTGCCGGGTCGTACTGGGTCTTGGACCGCACGGTGTAGTCGACGCCCTCGCGCGGCTCGCCGGCCGGCGGGTTGTTCGGGTCGACCGGGAGGTTCATGTCCCAGACCTCGGTCAGCATGTTGAGGTCGCTGTACTTGTACTCGAACCGATTCCCGTTCGCGTCCTCCGACCAAGTCCTGTTACCGGCCGCGCCGTACCCCTGCTGCGACTCCTTGCCATCGGCATCAGTCGTGTGCGACACCCGATTCCGGTCGTCGTACTCCAGGGTTGCCACCCGCGGCTCGTCCGAAGTCTTCAGATCCCGCGCGGTTGTCTTGGTGACGTTGCCGTCATCGTCGTACTCGAGGTCGGCTTTCTGCTGATGCTGTTCACCGGTCACGGCATCAGTGGTGACCGGTCCGGTGATCGCGGTGACCCGCGACATCTTGTCGTACTCGTACGTCGTGGTGACGCCACTCGGGTAGGTGTCCGAGACCTGAGTCTCGGTCTTCTTGCGCCCGATCTCGTCATAGGTGTACTTCGTGACCAGCCCCGATGGGGCCGTCAACTGCACCAGTTGGCCGTTCTCGTTGTAGAGGTAGTTCGTCGACGACGTCACCGACGAACTCATCTTGACCGTCGCGGTCTTCAACAGCCCCGGCGGCATCGGCTTCCCGTCGGGCCCGGTCTGCACGCCATCGGTGTAGGCATAGGTCTTCAACCCACCATCCGGGCTGAACTCCGACGCGACGTCACCCGACAGCGTCAGGTTCATGTTCCGCTTGTACGTGTCGTCGGTCGCGCTCGCAGAACGACCGTCGCGGAACGCGGCCAGCTTGTCCCACCGCGGATCCAGCGGCGGCCACGCCACGTTCGCATGGAAGGTGCTGTACTCCGTCCGGCAGTCCGTCGCCGGCGCCGTACGGCACGTCTTGGTGGACACGACGTTGCCGCGGTCGTCGTAGGTCATGCTGGCCTCACCACCGGACTCACCGGTGACCTTTGTCAACTGACCTGTCTTGTCGTGGGTGAAGCTCCGGATCGAGTAGTCCGTGGGCCAGTGCGGTGTTGTCTCAGGCGTCCACGGCTTATGCGTGTCGGCGGCCTTGGGCCGGCCAGTACGCAGCAGCCAGCCGGCCAACCCGTCGTACTCGTAGACGTAGGACTCGCCGCCCGGACCGGTGACATTGACCGTTCGCAGCAGATCCTTGTCCGAGCCAGTGGTCTGCGGATCGCCGATGGTCCAAGCGCCCCCGTCGGGGTCGACATACCGCTTGACGCGATCCTTCGCCGGGTTGTACTCGATCTCAGCGGTACTCCGCCCAGCCGCGGAAGTAATAGAACTCAACTGGTCAGCCGCGTTCCGGCCCAGCTGCCAGTGACTCACAACCTCCCTCGTCGTCAACGGATGCGAATACAGCGCCACCTCGTCGATCTGCCCACGGAAGTACTGTGTCGTGGCACTCCCGTAGGCCGGCCACGCGGTCGGCGCAGCAGCTGAGGCTTGACCGATGAAGTTCGCCGGGAACTGCGCGTGGTCGACCACGCTGCCAGTGATCGTGCCGATCGCGACGCCGTCCAGGTAGAGGGACTGCCGGGACCCCATAGAACTCAGTACGACGTGATGCCACTGGTCGTCATTGACCACAGAACCAGAAGCCATCGGCGCGGCCGAACCATGCCAGAACTGTCCCCGCAACTTGCCGTCGCTACCGACGTAGAGCACCGGCATACCACCGAGCAATTCCCCGCGATTGTTCCCCTTTTGATAGCCCAGTAGAGGCTGAACCGCAGTACCCGTCGTCTTGAACCACATCTCAACGGCCTCGTCACGGCTCCGTGTTGCTATGCCGCCCGGAAGCCACATCTTGGAACCAGCGCTGAACTTCACTGACTTGTCGGTGTCGCCGACGGCTGCCAGCACGCTGTCCTGACCGAACTGGACGCCTTCGTAGAACCCGAACTTGTCGTCCTCGACGATGTCGATCTCGTTCGTGGCCTCGTTGTCGTCGTTGTCGTCCGACATCCGGAAGTAGCCGTCCGGCCTGCTGTCCAACACGGCGCTGCGATAGTGCGAACCTTGCTGTGAGCCGTAGGTCGTGCACTCCTGCTCCGAGTTGCACGACTTCGTCAACGTGTCGCCGGAGTATTCATAGGTCCACGTCAACGGCGTCCCACCGACCGGCTGAGTACTGACCGACGCGACGTGCTTGTTGTCAGCGGTCCAGTTGAAGGTCAGCTTGCGGCCGGCGCCGTCCTGGCTAGCCGCCGTCTCCAGCGTCCCGTTCGCCCGATAGGTCAACGCCAGCGGCTTGCCCTGAGTGCTGTAGATCTTGGTCAACTTGCCTGTACCAGCGGCGAACTCGTACTTCGTGCCAGCCGCGATCTGGAGCGTCCACGGCCCATTCGCCCCGGCCGACGTGAGCGCCGACTTGGTGCCACGTGGCGCGATGAACACGGTATCGGAGTACCTCCCGAACCGCACCTGCCGGCCATCCGGATAGTTCACCAACGCATTGCCGCCGTCGGTCTCGATCACCAGCCGCATGTCATAGCGGCTCGACCACCCCGCACCGAACAACCCATCACGCCGCGGATCAAGACTGTTGTAGGTCCGAGCCACATTCAGCTCCGGACCCGCAACCGGTACGACGACGTCCAGCGCCGACGTTGTGAAGTTCCCGATCGCCGGGTCGTACGGCTTGTCCTGCGACTTCCCGTCGTTGTTCGCCAAATGCGACGTGATCGACGGCTGCGGAACATCGGTGAACAACGTGATCTTCGGGCTCTGCGTCACCGCGCCGTCGTTGTCCTGGATGTAGAAACTCCACTGATACTCCTGGTTCCACTCCATCTCCCCAGGCTTGATCACACGCGTCTTCGACGACGAAAAGGCCGGATCGGCAAAGCACACCGGCAGATGACCGCCCACACTCCGACAAAGCTCGAACATGTATTTCAGCGTGCTCTCCGGCGCGTCCGGATCGATCGCATCCGCCCACACCTGAGGCGTCAACGTGTAGGCCTGCGCACCGTTCAACGGCCACACCTTGGCCGGGTTCACCAACGGCGGGATGTTGTAGACCGCGATCAGCTTCGCCACCGGCAGCACACCCCAGTCGGTGTACCACTTGTGCACCGATGAATCGCGATGCACCATCGTGAACTCGATCTGGTACCTCAAGCCGTCAGGACCGCCGGGCAACGCCCCGACCGCGACGTCCAGGTTGATCTTGCCGCCATGTGGAACCGAGGTGGTCACCGGCGTCGCCAGCGACGTCACGTCCACTCGGTGACCGGTCGTCGAGAAGACGCGATAGCTCATGTAGTCGTTGCCCGGCTGCCAGGTGAAGTTCCCGAGGTTCGTGATCGTCATCGGGAACTTGCCGTTCTTGTCCTGCAGTACGTAGTCGGCCGGGTTCTGCTTCCGGAACAAGTACTCGGCGTGGTACGGCGAGTGCGTCACCGCCAGCTTCGGCGGGTTCGCCGTGTTGATACCCGCGAACTTCTTCCACGAGAAGCGGTCGGTGCGCTTGTTGGCCAGCATCGCGAACCCGAAGTTCGATCGCTGACCATCCACCAGGCTCTGCAACCACGAGATACCGGCCGCGTTGAACTCGAGCGGGTCGTACCTCGGTTCGCAGGTGGTCGTCCCAGACGTGTTCGACACATAGCCACGCGAGAAGCTGTTCGCCGCGATGACCGAAGGCGTCAGTTGCGGACCGGGGTACTTCAGCTGAGGCAGCGGAGTACCCGACCAGCCTGCCATCGCCCCGTACACCTCGACCGCCCGTGAGGAGCAGGTGTCGGCCTGGTAGTTGTACACCTCCAGGCTGGCCGCGGTGATCGTGTCGTACCGGAAGGCGTCAACCAGGTTGGGGAAATACAGCAGGGAGGTAAAGGCGTTCCAGCCTGTCCCTGTACACGTGTTTCCCGATACCGGGCGGCAGCCAAGCTGCAGGTCGTCCGCTCCACTGATCGAGCCGTTCACTCCGGCGCTCACCGCATAGTTCGGAGTGAGCCGATCCGTCGGGATCACAGTCGGGTCGATTCGTACCGGGAACACCCGGGCCGGGTCATCCAGCCAGGCGCTGTCCGCCGTGACCTTCAACGCCTGCTGACCATTGACGGCGACAAGCTCGTACGTCACCGCCTCTGACGTCGCATGGCCGTCGACGGAGTTGGAGTCCTCCATCGTGCCCGCGGGAATGCGCGCCCGCTCCACCCCGTGCTCGTCGGTCAGTACGACCTCCCGGCCGACCAACACGGCCGTCAGGTTGGCCGACAGGTTCAACGGGAAGACAGGCGATCGGGCAGCTGTCGCGGACTTGAGGACGATCGACTCCTTGATCCCCCGCGGCTGCGACTCCAACTCCAGATCGGCATCGGTCATGAAGTTCGGGAACACGACCTTGTTGCCCGACATCTGCCCGTCAACGCCTGCAGCACCGGACACACCCCACCCGATGTCATGACCCTCGCCCAGCTCGATCCGGGCCACCGGACTGGCATCAGCCTTCGGCGCGATCCACGAGTAGAGCTGGGTCGAGATCGTCTCCCAACCACCGGGATCGGCCGGCTGCAGGTTCGGATCGATGTCCGCCCAGGTGCCATCGGCTTTCTTGAAGTTCAGCGGCGCCGGCGAAATGACCGTCGTCTCACTCGCGTCCGCGTTGGCGAACGTCTGCGTGAACTGGTCGCGCTTCTCCGGCATCTCCCGGCTCGTCTTCGCGTCGAACCCCTTCGCCGCGGACGGCTGCAAAGGGAACGCCGTAACGTCTTTCGGAGCGGGCTGCTCGGCCGCCGGGTCCACCGGCTTGGCCTCGTTCACCGGGAACATCGACCGCAACGACGGCGGCTTCACCATGTTCTTCGGCACCGGAGCCGGCGGTACCTTTCCCGATCCGAGCTTCTGCGTCGGAGCTGAGGCCTCACCTCGCCCAAGCATCGCCGCCTGGGGCACGGTCGGCGTACCGGCTGCAGCCGGAGCCGCCTGGATCGCTGGTCCGATACCGGCTAGAGGCACCGCCAGCGCAACACCGATCGCCAGCATCTTCGCTGAACGAATCCGGTTTCTGCGGGCACGAGAAGACAGCCGGGACGCGGCCATGATGGATCCCCCTGGGGCGTAGGTGACCTGCACAGACCCTGGGGTCCCCCGACCCCACCAGCGCCGCCCGAACCTAGCATTCGAACGCGCCCGAACCTACGAATCTGCAACAAGCTGCAAATCCCAGAAGTGCTGTAACGCTTGGCTTTTCCGAGTGTTTCCCACAGACAGACGGCAACCCACCCCAAGAGACCCTGGGGTGGGTTGTCGTTCAGTACTGGTTTGTTGTCAGTTCCGGTTGATGGTGATGGGGACGGACAGGGCGGACGGGGCCGAGGTCGGGCCGAGGAGTAGCTCGCCGTGGTAGGACTGGCCGGCTGTCATTGCCTTGTTGTAGGCGACGTGGAGGGTTACCGGGGTGCCGGCCGGTAGCGGGCCGGTGGGGATGCCTGTGACTGTGAGGTCGTTGCCCTGGACTGCGTTGACGTTCAGGGTGAAGGCGGGGGTGCCGGCTACTGCGAAGCCGTGGACCCAGATCTGGTAGTTGCCGTCGGGTGGGCTGACCAGGTCGACGGACTCGTTGGCGGTGCCGGAGGTCGAGGAGGCCACGATCTCCGACGGGGAGAAGACGCCGTCGTTGTTGGCGTCGCGGACCACGAACAGGTCGAGGTCGTTGGAGTCCAGGGCGGTGCTGACGCTCAGCCGGGAGGCGTGGTTCAGCGTGATGTTCTTCTTCACGCTCGCCGTCGACGGATCGTTCGGGTCGTCCTGGTGGGCCGTCTCGGTGGTGGTGCTCGGCTGACTCAGGCCGAAGGCGGTGGCCTTCAGTCCGTCCAGCGCGACGCTCGACTCAAAGGAAACGTCGAAGCTGCCCGAGTCGGTGGCCGAAGGCAACACAACCGCGGACGGCGATACCGAAGCAGATCCCAGCTGCACCTTGAAGGGCGTGTTGAACGCGTCGCCCTGCCAGCCGACCTGGTGCACCGCCACCGCCTGCAGGCCTTCCTGCGCCGGTGCCGTGACGAAGTCAGCCGGACCACCGGTCGCTGTGTCGAACCGCCAGACACCCGCCCGGATATTGGTGTTCGGACTCTTCCCGACCGTGTCGATCGTGTACGGCGCACCGAACACCGAGTCCGGGAACAGCTGGAAGTGGTTCTCCGACCGCCCCATGATCAACGTGTCGAGATCGGTGTACGGACCGGTACCTTCCCAGGTCGTGTTGGTGAGCAGCTTGGTTCCCTCGGCCGGCGTCTTCGGTACGTCGTAGTAGAAGAAGCGCCAGTCGCCGGACTCAGCCCGCCAGCCCCAGTCGTTGGCGCCGAAGACCGAACCGTTGTTGTACGTGTAGTTCTTCTGCGCCTCGGCGACATCCGAACCACCGAACGTCGTCGTCCCGACGATCTTCCCGGTCGCGTCCTGCGTCGCCTTGGCGGCGACCGCGACCGACACCGGCACGACCATCGAGTCCGAGCCACGGGTCAGCACGACCGCACCGGAGTACATCCCGTACGGCGTTCCGGTCGGCACCTTGATCGACGCGGTGACCGAGCCGTCCTTCGACCGGCCCGACGTGGTGATCCAGTTCCAGTCGGAGTTCTTGTACCAGTCGATCGAGATCTTGAAGTTCGTCACCGGGATGGCGGCGTTCTTGGTCGAGTGCTGCAGACCGAGGAACAGCCCGTTCGCCATCCGCGAGTACGGATCCCGTACCCACGACTGCAACGCGTTCGCGCCGGCCCGGTGGTACATGAACCGGCCGTACTCACCCTGCTCGATCTCCGACTTGGCGAAGTCCAGGTCGAGGAAGCCGTCGATGTTGGAGCTGGTCGTCTTGTCCGTGTGGTTGACGACCCCGTTGCCGTCGGCATCCTTCCAGAGCTTGCCGTCGCCGTTCACGTCGGTCCAGTTGTAGGTGAGCAACCGCCACGCCTGGTCCTCGGTGTAGTCCTTGTTGGCGTCGAACTGCTCGCGCGGGTACTCCAGCTTGACCACCATCAGATCGGCGTCCTTGTGCTGTTTCACCTTGTTGGTCAGGTCGACCAGATAGTCCGGCGCGTTGAAGTTGCCGGTGCTCTCCTGCTTCAGATCCTTGCTGCTCAACGAGAAGGTGTCGTTGGCGGTCCGGACCAGCTGCCGGTCACTGACGTCCCAGACACCGGGACCGTTGACCGTGAACTTCTGCGTGTCGGTCCCACCGGGCGCGATCACGTTCGCGAAGACCGGGTACTCCGTACCGCGGTAGTCGCCGACCCGCCACTGCGTCGGGCTGACCGAGGCGCGCGTACCGACCGCACTGCGGACCGCCTTGCCCACGTCGATCGAGCCGGAGCCCTGGATGTTCGAGTCGTACCCGAGGTCCTGGGCGGAACTCTTCAGCAGGTTCTTCGCCGTCGAGTAGAACCCGGCCGGTACTGCGCCCGCGTGCTGCGCCTTGTAGGCCTGGTAGACCAGTGCGGTGGCACCGGCGGCAACTGGTGTCGACCGGCTCGTACCACCCCAGGTGGTCCAGGCGTTCCGGCCGTCGAGCACGGTGTTCAGCGTGGCGTCACCGGGCGCATAGGCGCCGTCGGCAACCACATCGACACCGTTGGTCGCGTTGGCGCCGAAGCCACGGTTCGACCAGACCATCACGTCGTTGTCGTTGATCTGCTTGGTCCGGATGATCGAGTCCCAGCCGGAGCCGCCGAACTGCGTCGACGCACCGACCTCGATACCGGCCGTCGGAGCCGCCGATCCCGTCGTACCGAAGCCAGGAGCACCATTACCCGTCGAGAACAGCGGCGTCGTACGACCGCCGTTGTGGATCACGTCGGCCTCCTGCGAAGCCGCGTCCCAGCCGTCGTTGTCGATCTGCGACTGCCCGTAGGAGTTCGAGGTGACGTCGACGCCCTGACGAGAGGTCAGGAAGTAGCCGAACTGGGTGGAGAAGGCGAAGCCGAGGTAGATGTCACCGAACGGTGCGAGCTTCGCGTTCGGGGCACCACCCAGGACCGCGCCCGCGTACTTGCCGCCGGCGATGTCCTTGAACGCCGGAGCCTTGCCGTTGGCAACCGCCTGGCCGACGATGTTCGACGCGGTCAGCGTGCCGTGGCCCTCGATCGACGGGTCGAAGTCACCCGTCCAGGCGACCACCTCACCGGGGCCGAACGGCGTGCCCTCGCCGCCGAACGCGTCCAGACCGCCCGGAAGCGGGGTCGCGCCGTCGGAGATGTAGTACAGCAGTCCACCGGACAGGTCGGTGTAGCCGTCACCGTTCATGTCCCGGTACGACGCCGGGCTGGCCTTGCTGACCGGCTTCTCGTCCGCGAACGAGTGGTCGTCGTCCAGGTCGGCGTAGATGGTGTCGTACACACCGGCCGTGTGCGGGTCGGTGAGCAGGAACGCCGGGCGCTCGCCGTACAGCTCGAGCAGGTGGTCGTCCGGGTGGCTGCCGAGGCGGACCTTGCCGGACTTGCTCCAGGCGGCCGGGAAGTCGTAGCTGTGCTCGACCGTGCCGGCGGGTGCCGAGAAGTTGCGCGACGGGCCGGTCTTGGTGGCGAAGTTCACCGAGCAGTTGCCGGCGGCCGGCGTACAGGTTGCCGCGTCGGTCTTCACGTACCAGGACAGGCCCTGGTCGATCTGGTCCGGGGCGAACAGCCACTGCTGCGTGCCGTACGGGTCGAAGGCTTTGGGCCAGCCGTTCCAGCCGGCCTTGGCGCCGGTCTGGCCGGACCAGGTCTGCCAGGTGTTGAGCAGGTCCGGGTGGCCGAAGTCGGTACCGCCGTCGAGGACGCCGACGGTGATGCCGGTGCCGGTGAAGCCGTCCTTCCACGCGCCGGTGAAGTTGTGCGACTTGGCGTCGAGCAGGTTCTGGTTGCGCAGCTTCTCGAAGTTCGAGGGCTTCGGCGGCGGCGCTTCGGAGTACGGGACCTCCGTGGCCTGGATCTTGGTGATCGCGGCCTGCTGCTCAGCCTTGGTGGGTGCCTGGTGCAACTGCGGGTCGGGGTCGCCGAGCGGCTGCCCGGTCTTGCCGAACTCGACCGGCTGCACGGAGACGACACCGGGCGCGGACGCCAGCTTGGCGAGCGCCTGGACGCCGATCGAGCCGGCGATGATGCCGGTCCCGCCGGACTGCGCGACCCGCGCGTTGTCGAGCAGTGCGCGGGCCTTGGTGGAGTCACCCTTGACGGTCGCGAAGACCGCGACCTGCTGGGTCTCCCCCTTCTTGACCCGCTTCTCCAGCTTCGGATCGAGCTTCGCGACCGCGCCGTCGGTCGCCGTCTCCACCTGGGTGGTGGGCGGCGCACCGGGCGGTCCCGGGGGCGCCGCGCCGGTCGCAGCCTGAACCGGCGCCGACATCAGCGGCGCGGCGATCAGGGTGGTCAAGGCAACAAGCGCGGAGCCATGCAAAAGCCGACGTCTCATCAAGTCCCCTCCAGCACGGGCGGCCCCCCGACCACCGCAAGTCAACTCGTCGGACTGTACGACCGTCACCTGCCGTCACGGAAGCAGTTCGCGAGGCCAGTTCCCGCCACCCGGTACTTGGTTGCCGCCAGCAACGGATACGGTCCGTACACGCCGCTCCACCGCCTGCACCCCGGCCCCCGATTTTCCGCATCACCCCGCCGCCGCACCCCCTCCACCTCCGACTACGCGGAGTATCCGACGCCACCCCTTGCGAAAACGCATGTTTACCCCTGTCCTGTCGCGACAGGTTTCCCGAGCACCACCCGCCGCGCGCTCCGGGCCTGGTCCTACGCGGACGAGAACGGCACCGAGCGGGCGGCGGAGTCGGTCGGGTTGCCGCAGAACCGGCAAGCCTTTCAGACGGCGTATGCCGAGGCGCAGATGATCGTCACCGCGCCCGTTCTGGTGCTGGCCCAGCAGATCGCGCGGGGGTTGGCCGATGCGTACGCCATCCTCAAGCACCGCGAGGACGGTACGCATGATCCGATCACGGACACGCCTGAGCGGGCACGCTCCGTCCTCCAGGAGGTTTGGGGGCCGCTGGAGTCGGTCCGCGTCCGCATGCGGGCCGACCTCGGTCTCCACACGCAGGGGTCAGCAGATGCGGGGTAGTTGTTCTCCGATCGGGGTGTCGACGACTCGGGTGGCGCCGAAGGTGGTGTGGGTGGTGACCATGCCGGGGTGGTTGGCGACGCAGGTGCCGATGACAGTGGCGTCGGCGCCGAGGGGATGGGCTCGCATCGCCGTCAGTACGGCGTCGGCGTCCGTAGGGTCGACGATGGCTAGGAGCTTGCCCTCGTTGGCTACGTAGAGGGGGTCGAGACCGAGGAACGAGCAGGCGTTGGCGACGGTTTCGGGGATCGGGAGATCGGACTCGGTGAGTTCGATGCCGACGTCCGCGGCCTTGGCGATTTCGTTGAGTGAGGTGGCGACTCCGCCGCGGGTTGGATCTCGTAGTACGTGGACGTCCAGTACTGCGTCCAGCATCGCGTCGACCAGCCCGTTGAGGGGAGCGCAGTCGCTGACCACCTCGGTGCCGAACGAGATCCCCTCACGCACGCTCATGATCGCGATGCCGTGCACCCCGATCGCGCCGCTGACGATCACCACGTCGCCGACGGCCGCGCGCTGCGGGCGGATGTCGACGCCCTCGCGGACCAGCCCGATACCGGCCGTGTTGATGTAGACGCCGTCGCCGTGACCGGAGTCGACGACCTTGGTGTCACCGGTCGCGATAGTGACACCGGCCCGCTCAGCGGCTGCGCCCAGATCCTTCGCGATCCGGCCGACCGTTTCGAGCGGAACCCCTTCTTCCAAGATGAACCCACAGGACAGGTACGCCGGTTGCGCACCGGACATCGCCAGGTCGTTGACCGTGCCGTTGACCGCCAGGTCTCCGATACTGCCGCCCGGGAAGAACAGCGGCTGGACGACGAACGAGTCGGTAGAGAACGCGAGCCGTGCACCGCCCAGCGTGACCACGGCCGAATCCGTCAACCCCGCCAGCAATGGATTCGAGAAGGCCGGGACGAAGAGGTGCTCGATCAACTCGCCCGACATCTGGCCGCCACCACCGTGGCCCATCACGATCGTCTGGTGATCCCGCAACGGCAACGGGCAGGTCCACCCGTCGAAGTTCGGGACCGTGGGATCCGGGAGCATCACCTGCTCAGCCAACGGAACTCACCGCCCCAGCAGCAGCCGGAGTGTCCAGACGGCGGTACAGGTAGTACGCGGCGCAGGCGCCTTCGCTCGACACCATCGTCGCGCCGAGCGGGTTGCGGGGAGTGCAGAGCGTGCCGAACGCCGAGCACTCGTGCGGCTTGATGTGCCCCTGGAGGACCTCGCCGCTGCGGCAGACCTTGGATTCCTCGGTGGCGATGTCGCGGACCGAGAAGCGGTACTCGGCGTCGTACTCGCGATATCGCGGCGACAGCCGCCAGCCGCTCTGCGGGATGACGCCGATCCCTCGCCACGCGCGGTCGGTGGTTTCGAAGACGTCGGCGAGCATCGCCTGGGCGGCGGTGTTGCCTTCGTCCCGAACGGCTCGCTTGTAGGCGTTCTCGACGACGTGCTCGCCGCGCTCCAACTGGGTGACGGTGCGCAGGATGCCGGCCAGGATGTCGAGCGGCTCGAAGCCGGTGACGACGATCGGGACCTTGTACTTCGCTGCGAGCTCCGGGTACTCCGAGACGCCCATCACGCTGCACACGTGGCCGGCCGCGAGGAACGCCTGGACCCGGCAGTTGGGCGACTCCATGATCGCCGCGATCGCCGGTGGGACCTTGACGTGGGAGACGAGCAGGCTGAAGTTGGCGATGTTCTGGCGCTTGGCCTGGTACACCGTCATCGCGTTCGGCGGCGCGGTCGTCTCGAAGCCGATGCCGAAGAAGACGACCTGGCGATCGGGGTTGTCCTTGGCGATCTTGAGCGCGTCCAGCGGCGAGTAGACGACCCGGACGTCGCCGCCCTCGCTCTTGATCTTGAACAGGTCGCGCCCACTGCCCGGCACCCGCAGCATGTCGCCGAACGAGCAGAAGATGACGCCCGGCTGGGAGGCGATCTCGAGTGCCTTGTCGATGATCTCCAGCGGCGTCACGCAGACCGGGCAGCCCGGGCCGTGGATCATCTCGACGCCGTCGGGCAGCAGCTGGTCGATGCCGTGCCGGACGATCGTGTGGGTCTGACCGCCGCAGACCTCCATCATCGCCCACGGCTGGGTGACGGTCGCGTGGATCTGGTCCACCAGTTTGCGGGCGAGTTCGGGATCGCTGAACTCGGCGAGATACTTCATGACATCGTCTCCTCTGTTCCCGGCGGGCGACGCTCCCCGGCCTGCTGGGCCGCGATCCCCCAGTGATCACCGAACTCCTCTTCCAGCGCGCCGAGCGACCGGTACAGCTCGAGCGACTGCTGGGCCGACTCCTCGTCCAGGCGCTGCAGGGCGAACCCGACGTGCACGATGGTGTACTCCCCCACCTGCAGGTCCGGCAGATACGCCAGGCAGACGTCCTTGATCACACCTCCGAAGTCGACCTTGCCCATCCGGGTGTCGTCCTCGTCCCGAATCTCCACCACTCGCCCCGGCACCGCTAGACACATATCCCCTGCTCCTTCCACTCAGTCATCCGAGCCGCCACCGCCAACTGCCCCAACGCGATCCCCGCATCCGTCGCCGGCACCCGCCGATGCCGCAACACCTCGAACCCGGCCGCCGCCAGCCCCCGACAACTTGCCTCCAGCAACAACCCGTTGACGAACACCCCACCCGACAAGGCCACCGTGTTGAGCCCCCGCTCATCCCTCACCCGCACCGCGGTCCGCACAATCAGTTCCGCCACCCCGAGGTGGAACCGCAGACTGATCACCCCGCCGTCCACCCCATCCAGCACATCCCGCACCACGGCCTGCAACAGCACCCCAGGCTGCTCGAACTCGAACCGGTATCCCCGCCCACCCGTCTCGCCAAGCCCGACGTCCGACCCAGCGAACGCGGTGTGCGGCGGGGCCGCGGCTGCCTTGGCAGCTGCTCCCTCGAGTTCCATGGCTGCCTGGGCTTCGTAGGTGGAGCGGTGGCAGGTGCCTGTCAGGGATGACACTGCGTCGAAGAGGCGGCCCATGCTGGAGGTGGGGGCGCAGGCGAGGTTTCGGGTCAGTTGGGTTCGGAGCATGGTCAGTTCTTCGGGCGAGCAGGTTTGGACTGAGGGGAGCCGGGGGTTCCACGGGATGTCTGCCGCATAAAGGTGGGACAGGGCCACGCGGCAGGGGTTGGCGACGCCGGCGTCGCCGCCGGGGAGTGGGACGTAGGCGAGGTGGGTGTAGCGCTCGAAGCCGTTGTAGTCGGCGAGCAGGACCTCACCACCCCAGACCGCGCCGTCGTCGCCGTAGCCAGTGCCGTCGAAGGCGAAGCCGATTGCGGGGGGACCGGTGTAGGAGTGCTCGGCCAGTACGGAAGCCAGGTGAGCGTGGTGGTGTTGTACGCCGACGACAGGGCGACCGGCAGCATGCAACTGGGCCCACTGGCGGGAGCGGTACGCCGGGTGCTTGTCGACGACCAGCACCTCGGGCCGGACGCCGGTCAACTGCTCCAGGTGCTCTTCAGCCTTGGCGAAGGCGTCGAGGGTGACCAGGTCGTCCATGTCACCTACGTGGGCGGACAGCCAGGCGTAACGGCCGTCGCCCAGGCAGAAGGTGTTCTTGAGGTCGCCACCGACCGCCAGAGCAGGACGCACCGGGGTCGCCAGGTTGATCGGGTACGGCGCATAGCCGCGTGATCTCCGGATCGGCAGCTCGGCATCGTCGACCACCCGCACCACCGAGTCGTCGCAGGGAACGTGGATCGCCCGATCGTGGGCCAGCCAGGCATCGGCCAGCGGCGCGAGTCGTACCAGCGCCTCCGCGTCGTCCACGACGATCGGTTCACCCGACACGTTCCCGCTGGTCATCACCAACACCGACGGTCCCGGCTGGTCGAACAGCAAGCGGTGCAACGGCGTGTACGGCAACATCACCCCGAGGTCCGGGTTGCCCGGAGCAACCATCGAGCAAACAGCAGAGCACGCGGTACGCCGAAGCAGCACGATCGGCCGTTGATGCCCCAGCAACAGCTCTTCCTCGGCAGCCGAGACCCGAGCGATACAACGTGCCGTAGCGAGATCAGCCGCCATCACCGCGAACGGCTTGTCGCCACGATCCTTCCGCTTCCGCAACGTCGCGACCGCATCCTGATCCGACGCATCGCAGACCAGGTGATATCCCCCAAGCCCTTTGACGGCAAGGATCGCGCCCGCCACCAGCAGCTGATGAGCAGCAGCCAGCGCATCCTCGTCGTACGCCGAATCCGCCCCCGGCTGCGTGAAGGTCAACCGCGGCCCACACGACGGACAAGCGATCGGCTGCGCGTGAAAGCGCCGATCCCCCGGATCGGAGTACTCCGCCAAGCAGTCATCACACAACGGAAAGCCCGCCATCGTGGTGGCCGGCCGGTCGTACGGAAGCCCGGTGATGATGGTGAACCGCGGCCCGCAGTTCGTACAGGTGATGAACGGATGCCGGTACCGCCGGTCCGCCGGATCCCCGAACTCAGTCAGACAATCGTTGCACACGGCAACATCCGGCGACACCAGCGTGCGCCCCGCGCCGGCTGTGGAGTCGCGGATGACGAAGGCGGTGCCACCCCGTGCCGGCAGCTCCTCACGCTCCACGGACTCCACCACCGCCAGCGGCGGAGCATCCGTCCGGACCCGTACGCCGAACGCCGCGACCGCATCAGCCGCCCCCTCGACCTCCGCGATCACTCCCGAGGCGTCGTTGCAGACCTGACCCGACAACCCCAGCTGCCGGGCGAGGGCATAGACGAACGGCCGGAAACCGACGCCCTGGACCACCCCGGACACCGTGACCCGGGCACGCACGCGGGAAACCGAGACGGCCGTGGCACCCACCACCAGTGGATTGTTTTGTCAGGTAAGCCGACGTACGGGCCGATCGCAGATGGCGAATTCGGTCATGAACGGACTCTTCGCACAGTAGCCCTGGACGCGCCACTCCACCAGAGTCCGGAAATACCGGACCGCAAATCACCGGGAATTCATTCGGCCGGTGGTGATCCGAAGATCGCGTGGACCCGGCGGAGGTCGCGCAACCGCGGCTCGGTGGCGCCGCTCAGCCACCGGCTGACGGTCCGCACCGAGACGCCGATCCGCTGTGCCGCCGCTTGCTGCGACAACCCCTGGCGACGTAGTACCGCCGTCAACCAATCGGCGAACGGCTCCTCGCCGACGCTCGGCGACGTGCTGAGCCGCCGGCTTGCGGCGCCGTGCAGCACCTCGACCTCCACCCCGTCGGGGAAGAGCCGCACGGTTACGTCGAAGACGCCCTCAGCCGGCCCTGCGGCGGCCAGCAGCGACGCGGTGATCGCCTGGTACAGCGCCTGGTTCTCCGCCGGCTCGAGCTCGACCGGTTCGAGTGCCTCCCGGACGAACCGTTCGGCGTCCGGAAGCGAGCCGGGCCGGGCCGGGAAGGTATGGGTGACGACGACCACCGGCGAGACGAACAAGCCGGAGTCATCGTCCGGCAGGGGAATGTCGGACATCTCGGCACGGGCTCTCGAAGAATTACGTTGATTCTCAACCATACCGCCGTACAGATGGTCGTGAAATCGGGGAATCCCGGATTTCCGGAAAGCCCCATTAATACCCGACACAAGTGTCTGTTCGGGTGCGGAATCCGGACGTACCGTCCGAAGGAGAACCCAGCCTTCCGAAGGAGGCGGCGCGGACCCATGTCTACGACCCTGGAACCCGAGCAGGCGGAAGAGACGGCCGACGAGGGTGTCGTTCACATCCTCTGGATGAACGGCGGGCTGAGTTGCGACGGCGACTCCGTCGCGCTGACCGCGGCGACCCAGCCGAGTATCGAGGAGATCGTCCTGGGCGCGTTGCCGGGACTGCCGAAGATCGCGGTGCACTGGCCGCTGATCGACTTCGAGTGCGGCCCGGAGACCGGCGCCGACAACTTCATCGAGTGGTGGCACAAGGCCGACCGCGGTGAGCTGGAGCCCTTCGTGCTGGTGGTGGAGGGCTCGATCCCGAACGAGGCGATCAAGTCCGAGGGCTACTGGGCCGGGTTCGGCAACAACCCGGCGACCGGCCAGCCGATGAAGACGTCCGAGTGGCTCGACCGGCTGGCGCCCAAGGCAACGGCTGTCGTTGCCGTTGGCACCTGTGCGGCGTACGGCGGAATCCATGCCATGGCTGGGAATCCGACCGGGGCGATGGGCGTGCCCGACTATCTCGGCTGGAGCTGGAAGTCCAAGGCCGGGCTGCCGATCGTCTGCGTGCCGGGCTGCCCGATCCACCCGGACAACCTGTCCGAGACGCTCGTCTATCTGCTCTACCAGGTGGCCGGCCAGGCCCCGATGATCCCGCTCGACGCCGAACTGCGACCGCAATGGCTGTTCGGCGCGACCGTGCACGAGGGCTGCGACCGCGCCGGATACTACGAACAGGGCCAGTTCGCCAAGGAGTACGGCTCCCCCAAGTGCCTGGTGAAACTCGGCTGCTGGGGCCCGGTGGTCAACTGCAACGTGCCCAAGCGCGGCTGGATCAACGGCGTCGGCGGCTGCCCGAACGTCGGTGGGATCTGCATCGCCTGCACGATGCCGGGCTTCCCGGACAAGTTCATGCCGTTCATGGACGAACCGTTCGGCAGCAACATCTCCGTCGCCGCGAGCACGGTCTACGGCACCGTCATCCGGCGGCTGCGCAAGATCACCCAGAACAAGGGCAACAAGGAACCCAAGTGGCGGCACAAGGGCTCCAGCCTGGACACCGGCTACGAGAAGGTCAGGCCATGACCACCACCGACCCGAAGATCGATCAGCACCTCGAGCCCGATGCGGGCAAGGACTCCGACGTCGTCGAGATGGCCTGGGATCCGATCACCCGGATCGTCGGCAGCCTCGGTATCTACGCCAAGGTCAACTTCAAGAACAAGACGGTCGAGGAGTGCCACTCCACCTCGTCGATCTTCCGCGGCTACAGCATCTTCATGAAGGGCAAGGACCCGCGCGACGCGCACTTCATCACCAGCCGGATCTGCGGCATCTGCGGCGACAACCACGCCACCTGCTCGGTCTACGCGCAGAACATGGCGTACGGCGTGGCGCCGCCGCATCTGGGCGAGTGGATCGTCAACCTCGGCGAAGCCGCGGAGTACATGTTCGACCACAACATCTTCCAGGAGAACCTGGTCGGGGTGGACTACTGCGAGCGGATGGTCAAGGAGACCAACCCGGGCGTGCTGGAGCTGGCGAACCGCACCGCGGCGCCACACGCCGGCGACCACGGGTACAAGACCATCGGCGACATCATGCGCTCGCTGAACCCGCTCGAGGGCGACTTCTACCGTGAGGCACTGCACGTCAGCCGGTACACCCGCGAGATGTTCTGCCTGATGGAAGGCCGGCACGTCCACCCGTCGACGCTCTATCCCGGTGGCGTCGGCACGGTCGCGACGATCCAGCTCTTCACCGACTACCTGACCCGGCTGATGCGCTACATCGAGTTCATGAAGAAGGTCGTGCCGTTGCACGACGACCTGTTCGACTTCTTCTACGAGGCGCTGCCCGGCTACGAGCACGTCGGCGAGCGGCGGATCCTGCTCGGCTGCTGGGGCAGTCTGCAGGACCCGGCGATCTGCGACTTCAACTACAAGACCATGGATGCCTGGGGCAAACGGATGTTCGTCACCCCGGGTGTGGTGGTGGACGGCAAGCTGGTCACCAACAACCTGGTCGACATCAACCTCGGCCTGCGGATCCTGCTCGGCAGCTCGTTCTACGACGACTGGGCCGGCGGCGGCCACGAGAAGTTCGTCGACAAGGACCCGCTGGGCAACCCGATCGACGTCCGGCACCCGTGGAACCAGCACACCATCCCGAAGCCGCAGAAGCGCGACTTCGCCAACGCTTACAGCTGGACGATGTCCCCCCGCTGGTTCGACGGTACGGACCACCTCGCGCTCGACACCGGCGGCGGCCCGATCGCCCGGCTCTGGTCGACCGCGCTGTCCGGCCTGGTCAACACCGACTACGTCCAGGCGACCGGCCACAGTGTGAAGATCCAGCTCCCACGGACGGCACTGAAGCCGGCCACGGAGTACGAGTGGAAGATCCCGCAGTGGAGCAACGCGCTCGAGCGCAACCGCGCGCGGACCTACTTCCAGGCGTACGCCGCGGCGCTGGCGCTGCACTTCTGCGAGAAGGCGATGGCCGAGGTCAGGGCCGGCCGGACCGCGACGTGGACGCCGTTCAAGGTGCCGGACAACGCGATCTCCTGCGGCTTCACCGAAGCCGTCCGGGGCGTGCTCTCGCACCACATGGTGATCCGCGACGGCAAGATCGCGAACTACCACCCGTACCCGCCGACGCCGTGGAACGGGAGCGTCCGCGACACCTACGGCACCCCCGGCCCGTACGAGGACGCGGTGCAGAACACGCCGATCTTCGAGGAGAATCCGCCGGACCGGTTCAAGGGCATCGACATCATGCGCGCGGTCCGCAGCTTCGACCCGTGCCTGCCCTGCGGGGTCCACATGTTCGTCGGCAACGGGAAAGAGAAGACGCACCTGCACTCGCCCACCCTCGCGGTGAAGCCGTACTGAGATGGACCGACGGGACGTCGTCGCGCTGAGCGAACGGATCGACGTGCTGCTGGACGAGGTCCAGCGGCGGGCCGAGCCGGAAGTGACGGACAAGGTCGAAGAGCTGGTCCGCGCCGTGCTGTCTCTGCACGGCGCGGGTCTGGAACAACTGCTCGCCCGCCTCGACGAGCAGCAGGTCCGGGGTGTCCTCGAGGACGACCTCGTCGCCGGGATGCTGCTGTTGCACGACCTGCATCCCGATGACGTGGCGACCCGGATCCAGGCGGCGCTGGACAGCGTCCGCCCGTACCTCGGCTCGCATGCCGGCGGTATCGACTACGTCGGCATCGACGACGACGGCATCGTCCACCTCCGCCTCCAAGGCAGCTGCGAAGGCTGTCCGGGATCGACGGCGACAGTGCGGCTGACGGTGGAGAACGCCGTCCTCGACGCTGCGCCCGAGGCGGTCGCCGTCGATGTCGAGGGCATGGTCGCGGCCAAGAAGCAGAACCTGCTGACGATCGAGCCGTTCCGCCCTCGGGAGGCCAGCGAGGGATGGCACAAGCTCGATCTCGTCACGGCTCCCGGACAGATGCAGAAGCTGGTCGTTGCCGAGCTCGAGATGCTGGTGGCGAACCTGGCGGGCACGTTCTTCGCTTATCGGAACAGTTGCCCGACGTGCTCATCAGCGCTGCAACACGGCGTACTGACGGGCGACCAGCTCACCTGCCCGCGCTGCACGGCCGTGTACGACGTACGGCTGGCCGGGCGAGCGCTCGCACCCGTCGGGGCGCCGGCCCTGGAGGCCTTGCCGCTGCTACCGGACGACACGGGCTGGAAGGTCGCCGTCCCTGGAAGGCAACCCGCGTGAGGTCGTCGACTCTCCGGGCGCTCGCCCGCGACAAGCCGCTCCCGGGCCGGGGCTCTGGACCCGGCTCCGGTCCGGGGCCTGTTGTCGACCCTGTTGCGGTGCTACGCGGCTTCACGGGTGGTGTGCGGCAGCAGTTGGCGCCGGGCGAGCAGTGCGAGATGTGCGCCGTACCGATCGGACCGCAGCACCCGCACATCGCGGACGTACCGGATCATCGGCTGCTCTGCACCTGCCGGCCGTGCTACCTGCTGTTCAACGTCGAGGCCGCGTCGCGTGGGCACTATCGTGCGGTACCAGAGGAATACAGGTTCAATCGGGACTTCTCGATGTCAGCCACGCAGTGGGAGTCGCTGGGGATTCCGGTCGATCTGGCGTTCCTCTTTCATCAGACCGATCAGGACAAGAACGTCGCGTTCTATCCGAGCCCGGGTGGCGCCACCGAGTCGCTGCTCGATCTGGCGCAGTGGGACGAAGTCGTGGCTGCGGATCCGTTGCTGGGCAAGCTGATTCCGGACGTCGAGGCGGTACTTCTCCGGCGCCTCGACGACGGTTTCGAGTGCTATCTGGTGCCGATCGACTCGTGCTACGAACTGGTCGGCATCGTGCGGCAGTACTGGGAGGGTTTCGCCGGCGGCGAGGAGGTCTGGGGACGGATCGACGCGTTCTTCGCCGAGGTCTTGGAGCGGTGCCGTGGTTGACCTGGAGTTCGTCTGCACCGGAGCCGATGCCGACCGGTACGCCGCTACGCCGACCGTCTTGCTGCATCTGCAAGTCACCGAGACGACCGGTACGCCGGTGCATGCGCTCGCCCTCCGCTGCCAGATCAGGATCGAGCCGATCCGGCGGCGCTACTCCGATGAGGAGGGCGAAGCACTGGCCGATCTGTTCGGGGATCGGGCACGGTGGGGCGAGACGTTGAAGCCGTTGCAGCTGGCCTTCGTCTCGCAGATGGTTCCTGGGTTCAGCGGGGCGACCTCGGTGGATCTCGCATTGCCTTGTAGCTATGACTTCGACGTTGCCGCTCACAAGTATCTGTATGCGGTGCGTGAAGGTGGCGTGCCGTTGTTGCTGTTGTTCAACGGGACGATCTTCACCGGACGGCCGGGCACGTTGTCGGTGACGCCGGTTGCTTGGCAGAAAGAGACGTCGTTCTCGCTGCCGGTGCCGGCCTGGCGAGAGGCGATGGATCAGCATTTTGCCGGCGCGGCGTGGTTGAAGTTGCGGCGGGAGACGTTCGACAAGCTTTATGACTATCGGGCGCGGGAGGCCTTGCCTGGTTGGGACGACGCTATCGAGCGGCTGCTGAAGGAGAAGCTGGAATGACGTCGTTTGAAAGCATTCAGGCGGTGGCGGATGCGTTGCTGTTCGAGGGGTACGTGCTTTATCCGTATCGGGCGTCGAACAGCAAGAACCAGGTGCGGTGGCAGTTCGGCGTACTGATGCCGCCAGGGTACTCCGATCCGTCGGAACGGTCGTGGTCGCAGACGGAGTGCTTGCTTGACGGCGGGTCGGCGCAGTTGACCGTGCGGATCCGGTTCCTGCAGGCGCAACGGCGTACGGTGCTGAATGCCGACGGGGTCGAGGTCGAGTCGCTGCAGACCGTGGATGCGTCCTACGTGCCCTGGGATGAAGCGGTCGAGCAGCATGTCGATGTCGACTTCACGCTCGCCGAGCTGCCTTGCCAGCGCGCCTTCGTAGTTGCTGGAGGCATCGAGTCGGAGACGGTCGAAGGCGGGTCGCTGCGACGGAACAGGCAGGAGTTGTCGGGGCTGTTGAGCGTCAGCGCTGAGACGCTGCCGGGGCCCTATGGGGTTGTTCGATTGCGGCTGCATCTGCAGAACACCAGTGACTGCTCGACGACCGAGCGGTCCGTTGCCTTGCGGCAGGCGCTCATTGCGCATCACCTGCTGATCAAGGCTGATGGGGCTCGGTTCATCTCGTTGCTCGAACCGCCGGAGTGGGCGGTCGGATATGTCGCGACGTGTGACAACGTCGGGATCTTTCCGGTGCTTGCGGGTGAGCTGTTGTTGTGTTCGCCGATCATTCTCTACGACCACCCGGAGATCGCGGCGGAGTCGCAGGGTGATCTTTTCGACGCCACCGAGATCGACGAGATTCTGAGTCTGCGGACGATGACGTTGACGGAGGCGGAGAAGCGCGAGGTCCGGGGGACGGATCCGCGGGCGGCGGCGATGCTCGACCGGGTCGACTCGATGCCGCAGGAGATTCTGGATCGGCTGCATGGGACTGTCCGGTACCTGCGGAAGGTGACTGCACCGGAGCCGACTGAGCTGCCTTGGTGGGATCCGGGGAACGACGCGAGTGTGGATCCCGAGCATGACACGGTGATGGTCCGGGGTGTTGCTGTGGGCAACGGAGTTCGGGTTCGGTTGCGGCCCGGAGTACGGCGGGCTGATGCGCAGGACATGTTCCTCGCCGATCGGCTCGGCACCGTGGTCGCGGTGTTGTCCGACGTGGACGGGGTGACGCATGTCGCCGTCGCGCTGGACGGCGAGGAGGGCGAGGTGCAGCGGTCGCACGGGCGGTACCTGTACTTCAGTCCGGAGGAGATCGAGCCGTTGGTGGGTGTCGAATGATTCTCGTGGCCGGGTTGGGCAACATGTTCTGCAGCGACGACGCGTTCGGGGTGTCGGTGATCGCGGAGTTGGCCAAGCAGGAGTGGCCGGATCATGTGGAGGTACAGGACTTCGGGATTCGTGGGATTCACCTGGCGTACCAGCTGCTTGAGCCGTACGAGCTCGTCGTACTGGTCGATGTCGTGCAGCGGGGCGGGGCGCCGGGGAGTGTTTACGTGGTGGAGGCCGAGCCCGATCCGGAGCCTGGGCCGGAGGTCAGCATGGATGCGCATGATCTCGGGCCGGACGCTGTGCTCTCGCTTGTGCCGCGACTTGGTGGGACCTTGGGGAAGGTGGTGGTGGTCGGTTGTGAGCCGGCCGACCTCGGCACGGGGATCGGGCTCACGCCGGCCGTGCAGGACGCAGTACAGACTGCGGCGCGGCTGGTACGGGATCTGGTCGTTGGCGAGCGGGTCAGCGAAGGGAGCGGGTAGAGCGGCTATGTGCCTCGGCATTCCGGGCAGGATCGTCAGTGCGACGCCCGGCCTCGACCTCGGACAGGTGGAGGTCGCGGGAGTCGTGCGCGAGATCAACCTGGCGCTGCTGGACGGGCCGTTCGTGCCGGGCGAGTACATCTTGATCCACAGCGGGTTCGCACTGGAGCGGATGTCGCCGGAGCGCGCGGCCGATGCGCTCGCGTTCTTCGGCGGCGAGTGATGGTCTCGGGGCCGATCCTGTTCGTCCGGTACGCGCTGGCGCCCAACCTGCTCGGGTACTGCGGCCCCGCCGACTGCAACACCTTGCTCGCGTACGGATCCAGCGGCGAGGTGGATGACGGGCTGCGTGAGCGCGCCCGGCAATTCGAGGGCGCCTGGCCGTACCTGGAGATGATCGCCGCCACGGCCGGACTGCGAGACCCACTCGACCACCGGGTCGTCGAGGCGTACTGGCTGGGCAATGCCCTGCTCGATGATGTCGGCCCGCGGTTGAAGGCGCAGGGCATGCCCCACCACAGCTACCAGGTCTTCTGCTGCTACCCCTGGGCCGACCTGCTCGGCGACGAGCGCACCGGCGTACAGGCCCTGCACGTACTCGACCAGTGCCGCATCCGCTGGGGTCGGGTCATCTCCGACCTCGGTACCCACGTCCTGGTCGAGTCCCGGCCTCTCGTCTGGGACGGCCACGCCCTGGGTCTCGGCAACCTCCGCAAGGAGACAGTCATCCGCGGCACCGACGGCCTGGACCTCCTCGGCCCGCTCTCCCCCGGCGACTGGGTCTCCCTGCACTGGCAGTGGGTCTGCGATCGCATCGACCTCCGCCGAGTCACCGCGCTCCGGCACTACTCCGCCTACCACCTGAGCCTCACCAACGACCGACTTGTCCCGCTCGACAGGAGGTAGTCAGCCTCCCAGCCGACCCCCACGCTCGCAGAGCCGACGCCTGGCCGCCTCACGCGCACTACCTCCTGTCGACCGGGACAGTTCGCACTAGGGTGAGTTGTCCGGGCTTGCCGGATCCTCAGGACTGGAGTCTGCGATGGAACTGAACCTGTCCGGCAAGACCGCACTGGTGACCGGGGCGAGCAAGGGGATCGGGCTGGCGATCACCAAGGAGTTGCTGGCCGAAGGGGTGAAGGTGGTCGCGGGGGCGCGGTCGGTTGGCGGTGAGTTGGCGGCGCTGGGGGTCGAGACCATTGCGGTCGACCTCGGCACGCCGGAAGGGCCCGCCGCCTTTGTGGCGGAGGCGTTGGGGCGGACGGGTGGGTTCGACATCCTGGTGAACAACGTCGGGGCGGTGAGTCCGCGGCCGGGTGGGTTCGTCTCGGTCACCGATGAGGACTGGCTGGCCACCTGGACGCTCGACTTTCTGTCGGCCGTACGGACCACGCGTGCCGCCTTGCCGCAGTTGCTCGAGCGGGCCGGGGCGATCGTGACCGTCTGCTCGGTCAATGCGAGCTATCCCGATCCGCTGGTGATCGACTACAGCGCTGCGAAGGCCGCGCAGGCCAACTTCTTCAAGGCGTTGTCGAAGGAGGTCGGACCGCAGGGCGTCCGGATCAACACGGTCAGCCCGGGACCGGTCGCAACAGACCTCTGGCTGGGCAAGGGCGGCGTCGCCGAGACGGTCGCCGGATCGGGCGCGGCCGGCGGCGACCCCGCTGCGGTTGCGGCGCAGGCAGCGGCGGGCTCAGTGACCGGGCGCTTCACCACTCCCGAGGAGGTGGCGGCGCTCGTCGTCTTCCTCGCCAGCAGCCGGGCAGGGAACCTCACCGGTGCCGACATCATCATCGACGGCGGCTTGACGCCGACCATCTGAGCGGCGGGCGGCCGGCGCCAGCTGCATTCGGCGTCGGCGGCAGGCGGCGGCTGGTGGCGTCGGCGGCTGGTGGGCGGCGGCGGCAGGTGGCAGCGGGCGGGCGGCGTACCGGTTAGCTGCGGTGGGCGGTGGTGCGGGTGGGGACGTCGGGGCCGAGGATCCAGTTGCCGGTCACTGGGGTGGCGGGGCTGGGGCGGAGTAGCGGGGTGGGCTGGTCGGGGGACCATTGGGTGGGGTCTTCGGTGAGGCCCAGTAGGTAGGTGACCGTGCAGTCGAGGGCGGCGGCGAGCTCCGGGAGGCGGACTACGTCGACGCCGGCTCCGTGCTCGAAGCTGCTCAGGGTCTTGTTGGTCGTACGGATTCCGCGCCGGGCCAGCCGGGTGACGACCTGCTTCTGGGTGAGCCCGAGTTCGACGCGGCGGGCTCGCAGCCGGTGCGTGAGGATCAAGTGGCGATCTACGGTCAGATCCTGCTCGATGAACATGTGGGGACCTCCCCTCCCCGCCACGATCCTCCCGGTCCGGTAGTCCGTCAATCACGGACCGGGGTGGAAATCAGGTCATCTCGGCGAGCGCGTGCACGGTGTACCGGGCGAAGTTGAACACCGGCGCCCGGCCGAGCAGCCGCTCGAACTCCTCGTGCGACTCGACCTCGTAGATCCACGCCCCACCGTGCGAGCCGACCACGTGGTAGCGCGCCAGCACCTTGCCCTCGCGCTGCAGGCGTTCGCCGTACTCCGGCATGGCGCCGACCGCCCTCGCCATCTCGGGCGAGAGCAGGCTCAACTCCATCTGCCAGAGCACCAGGAACTTCATGACCTCAAGTGCAACCTACGCGCGGCTTCCGCGATAGAGCCGGAGACCGACGGGTAGACGGTGAACGACTGGGCCATCTGGTCGACCGTCAGGCGCGCGCCGACCGCCAGCGAGATCGGGTGGATCAGCTCGCTCGCCCGCGGCGCCACGACCACGCCGCCGACGATGATGCCGGTGTTCGGCAGGCAGAACAGCTTCACGAAACCGTCCCGGACGCCCTGCATCTTGGCCCGCGCGTTGTCCGCGAGCGGGACCTTCACGACCATCGCAGTACTGCCGCCCGCGTCGAGTACCGCCTGGGTCAGCCCGACGGTGGCGATCTCGGGGGCCGTGAAGACGTTCGAGGACACCGTCGACAGGTCCAGCGGGGCGACCGCGTCGCCGAGCGCGTGGGACATCGCGATCCGGCCCTGCATGGCCGCGACGGAGGCCAGCATCAGTACGCCGGTACAGTCGCCGGCCGCGTACACGCCGCGGGCCGTAGTACGGGAGACCCGGTCGACGGTGACGAACCCGCCGTCGCCCAGCGACACGCCCGACTCGACGAGGCCCATGTCCTCCGTGTTCGGCAGCGATCCGACCGCGAGCAGCGCGTGTGAGCCCTCGACGGTGCGGCCGTCGGTCAGCGTGACGATGACGCCGTCGCCCTGCCGCTTGACCGACTCGGCCCGGGACTTGCCCAGGACGGTCATACCGCGGCGCTTGAAGACGTCCTCCAGTACCTCGGCGGCGTCCTTGTCCTCGCCGGGCAGGACCCGGTCGCGGGACGAGACCAGCACCACGTCGCTGCCGAGCGCGTCGTACGCGCTGGCGAACTCGGCACCGGTGACACCGGAACCGACCACGATCAGCCGCTCGGGCAGCTCGTCGAGCTCGTAGACCTGCTCCCAGGTCAGGATCCGCTCACCGTCGGGCTCGGAGCCCTTCAGCACACGCGGCCTTGCCCCGGTGGCGATCAGCACCACGTCGGCGTCCAGCCGCTCGTCGCCGACCACCACGGTCTCCGGGCCGTCGAGCCTGCCGCGGCCGTTGATCACCCGGACCTTGTCGTCGGCCAGCCGCCGGCTGATCCCCTCCGACTGGGCCGCCGCCAGCGCCTTGACCCGTTTGTTGACGACGGAGAGATCGACACGCACGGAGTTCGCCGGATCGTCGTCGCCGTCCTCGAGCCGGACGCCGAGTTGCCCGGCCTCCTCGACCTCCGTCATCACCTCCGCGGTGGCGATCAGCGTCTTGCTCGGGACACAGTCCGTGAGCACGCACGAACCACCGATCCCGTCGGAGTCGACGACCGTCACCTCCGCCCCTAGTTGGGCGGCCGCACTCGCCGCTTCGTACCCGCCTGGACCGCCACCGATGATCACAACTCGCGCCACGAGAGGCCATTGTTCCGTATCCTGTGACGTCGTGACCCTGTACGCCGCGTTTGCGTCGAATCTGGACCCGAACTTGATGGCCGAGCGGTGCCCGTACTCCCCCCTGCGCGGGACCGGGTGGATCGTCGGCTGGCGCCTGACCTTCGGGGGTGAGGAACTCGGCTGGGAAGGCTCGATGGCGACCGTCGTCGAGGACCCCAGCGACCCGACGAACCAGGTCTTCGTCGCCCTGTACGACGTCAGCCCGAAGGACGTCGAGCGGCTGGACGAGTGGGAGTTCATCGACCAGGGCGTCTACCGCAAGATCCAGGTCCGCGTACAGACCCTGGACGGCGAGCAACTGGCCTGGATGTACGTCCTCAACGCCTACGAAGGCGGCCTCCCCTCCGCCCGCTACCTAGGCATCCTCGCCGAGGCCGCTGAGGCGGCAGGCGCCCCCGACGACTACGTGGCGGACCTCCGAGCCCGCCCCTGCCAGTCCTCCGGCCACTAAAACCCCACGCGGCCTCCACCTCCGCTCCTTCGTCGCTCCAGTTCCACCCGCTCCCACCCACCCCATTGCGCGGCCTCCGTCGCCGCTTGCCTGAAAGCGATGCGCGCCGGCCGCCACGCTCAGGCGAACTGGCCCACCGCCGCGCCGAGGCGAACCGACGCCCCGCTCGCTGCTGCCCGCTGCGTCGAGGTGAACCGGCGACTCGCAGGGTGCCGCTCGGTGCCGCCCGCTGTGCCGGGTGAGCTGGCTCCGCTCGGTGCCGCCCGGCATGCCCGGTTGAACACGCAGGGCGCCTGGCCCGGCGCCCGCGGTGGCGGTTGGTGGCGGGCTTGGTGCTGGGTGATGTTCGTCGGCGGGCACCGGCGTGTCGCGGGGGCTCTGGGGGCGGTGTACTGGGCGGTATCGTGCGGTGGTGACCGTCAACGATGCCGTTCTGATTCGTACTGCTGCTCAAGCCTGGCTTGCCGAGGATCCTGATCCTGATACTCGGGCGGAGCTTCAGGCGCTGCTGGATTCCGGGGCGGAGGCGGACGCGGAGCTGGCTGATCGGTTCGCGGGCACCCTCGAGTTCGGTACTGCGGGGTTGCGGGGTGCCGTCGGGGCCGGATCCAACCGGATGAATCGGGTCGTGGTGATCCGGGCCGCAGCCGGGCTGGCGGCGTATCTGAAGGCGAATGGGCTGACTGATGGGCCAGTGCTGATCGGGTATGACGCTCGGCACAAGTCGGATGTGTTCGCTCAGGACACGGCGGCCGTGATCCGGGGTGCTGGACTGGATGCGGTGTTGCTGGATCGGCCTACGCCTACGCCGGTGGTGGCGTTCGGGATCCGGCATCTGAAAGCGGTTGCCGGGGTTGTGGTGACGGCCTCGCACAACCCGCCGCAGGACAACGGGTACAAGGTGTACCTCGGGGATGGGTCGCAGATCGTGCCGCCGGCGGATAGCGAGATCGCGGCGGCCATCGAGGCTGTTGGGGCGCTGGCGTCCGTGCCGCGTGGGGATGACTGGCAGACGGCAGGTGACGACCTGCTGGACGCGTACCTGGATCGGATCGCGACGCTGGTACCGGCTGACGCTCCTCGGGAGCTGAACGTGGCCTACACGCCGCTGCACGGGGTTGGGCGGTTGCTGGTTGAGGCGGCTGTCGCGCGGGCCGGGTTCACGGCGCCGTCGGTGGTGGCGTCGCAGGCTGACCCGGATCCGGACTTTCCGACGGTGTCGTTCCCCAATCCGGAGGAGCCGGGGGCGATCGACGCGGCCTTGGAGCTGGCCCGGTCCGTCGGGGCCGACATCGCCGTGGCCAACGACCCAGATGCTGATCGCTGCGCTGTCGCAGTACCGGACCCCGCTGCGGCCGGCGGCTGGCGGATGCTCCGCGGTGACGAGCTCGGCGCCCTCCTCGGCGAGTTCCTGCTCTCGTCGCGCCCGTCCGGCGTCGCCGCCTGCTCGATCGTCTCGTCGTCGCTGCTGGGCAAGATCGCCGCGGCGTACGACGTCGCCTACACAGACACCCTCACCGGCTTCAAATGGATCGGCCGCGTCCCGGACCTGGTCTTCGGCTACGAAGAAGCTCTCGGCTACTGCGTAGACCCGTCAGCCGTGAAGGACAAAGACGGTATCTCCACCCTCATCCGGGTCCTCCAACTGGCCGCCGAGGCAAAGGCCGCCGGCCGCACCCTCCTGGACCTCCTCGACGACCTGGCGAAGAAGTACGGCCTGCACGCCACCGACCAGCTGGCCGTCCGCGTCGAGGACCTCAACCTGATCACCGCGGCGATGGAACGACTGCGCGCGACTCCTCCGACCCAGCTCGGCACTCATACCGTCGACCGAACAGAAGACCTGAGCCAAGGCACCGAATCCCTGCCTCCTACCGACGGCCTCCGCTACACCTTGTCGGACGGCGCCCGGGTCGTAGTCCGCCCATCCGGCACAGAACCCAAAATCAAGTGCTACCTAGAGGTCGTCATCCCCGTCGCGGACGACGACGTCTCCGCAGCCCGCCAGCAAGCAACAACCGAACTGGCCGCCATCAAGCAAGCCTTGGCCACCGCCGCCGGCATCTGATCAAACAACTGACTGAGGGCTCCCGCGTACTGCTCGGGAGCCCTCAGTCAGTTGGTGCTGCTTGGGTCAGCTGCCGGCGGGTCAGCTGATTGCTGCGGCTTCTGCTTGCTCGGCTCGCAGCGAGCTCTGCAAGGAGGAGTGGAGGATTTTGAGGGTGCTGGTGGACTGCATCAGCGCCTCGCGCTCGTCCGGGTTGCGGTTGGCCAGCGTGGTGATCTCGTGGATGCTCGCCTCGATCCGCGCGATCCGGTCGGCGACGGTGCCCTCGCCGCTGCTGGCGCGGCGTACTGCCTCGGAGGTGACGGTCCAGACGTCTTCCTTGTCGTTGGTCCGCCGGGACAGGTCGACCATCTGGCCGAGCGCGGCCAGATCGCTGTCGATCTGCAGGCGCTCCACCGGCGTGGTGATGCCGGCCGTCCCTTGCCGCAAGCGGGTGACGTGACCGGACAGCTCCGACCAGCTGCACTTGCCGCTCTTGATCTTGTCCAGCACCTTCGTGTACTCGGTGTTGAACTCGTCGTAGTTCACGATCCTTGACTCCTGCCGTTCGTGGGTCGACCAAGACTGTAAGGCGTGCGGACCCGAAACACGGTAACCACACGATCGCAGATCGTGAACGTGTCGGCCAAATTGCAACACAAGACCGGATCGAACAAAACCGCCCGGAACGCAAACTGCGTTCCAGGCGGCTTGGTTACTCGGGGATCACACCGAGATTGTGTCAGTCAGGTCAGGAGACCCGGCTGGAGACCGCGTTGAAGGTGTTGCAGTACTTCGCGTAGGTCGCCGAGCTGCTGGCGTTGAAGCCGGCCGTCGACCAGAAGTTGTGGTTCGCGAACGAGCCGTGGTCGCGCGGGTAGCCCTTGATGTCGCCGGAGTGCGAGACGACGTACTTCCACTGGGTGTAGAGCGCGCCGGCCATCGGGTAGTAGCGCTTGTTGGCGCCGATCATCGCCGAGCCGAGGCAGGAGGCCTGCAGCTCACGGCGACGGTTCTCCTCCAGCTTCGCGGCGCTGCCGGAGATCGCGTACTGACGGCTCCAGGAGGCGCTCAGGATGCCGGTCATGTACTGCACGTGGTGGCCGTACTCGTGCGCGATCGTGTTGGTCGCGTAGGCGCGGGCGTAGACCGGGTTCTGCTTGTAGAAGTTCACCACGTAGGCGCCCGGGATGTAGATCTCGGCCTTGCTGCCGTGACCGCAGTAGTACGACGTCGGCTGGCTGATGACGCCGCAGTACGTCTTCGCCCGGGAGGTGTACATCACCAGGGTCGGCTTGATGTGGTAGTTCGCGCCGGACGCCTTCAGCGTCGGCGCCCAGGCGGCCCACATGCAGTTGACCATCGTCTGGTCGTAGGCCTTGACCGCGTTGGCGGTGCTCAGCGGCCCGCGGACCTCCTTGCACTTCGACGCGGCGATCGCGCCGGTCTTGTACAGCTTGTTGTTCTTCACGATCGCCGTGTCCGAGGCATACGACTTCGTGGTCGGCTGCGCGCTGAGCGCCTTCGCCTGCGGCTCGGCGGCGACGCCGGTCTCCGAGGCGACCGGCTGCGGCACGCCACCCGAGGCCTGGGCGGCCTGGGTCGGTACTGCGAGGGCTGCGAACCCGGCGACGGCGGCGGCGCCGGCCAGAACACGCAGTTTCTTGCTGGAGAGGTTGAACATGGGCTCCACTCTCGGTGAATCGGGGGACCTTGCGGTGACCATCCTGGCGACCTTGAGGTTCACCTGGCGACGGACACGGGACTCGGACGCTACCGATCGCGGGGAAGTTCCGCTAATCCCGGATTTTCTCACCGAGAAAGGCGAGTTGGGCCCCGAGCATGCGCCGCCAGTAACCGGCCGTGTGCGCTCCGGCCTGAAGCCCACCCGCAGCCGTCACCTCGGTACGCAGGTCCCGGACCGCATCGGCGAACGGATCGTCCCGCCCACAATCGATGCGCAGGGCAACATCTTCGAAGTCGGCCGCACGCCCGAACACCTGGTTCCGCTGGAAGTCGTCGGCCCCGTCGTACGCACCGCCCGCAGCCTCAGAAGCCTTGTGCCACAAGGCGGGACTCATCGCCCCCACCGCCGCGACCTCCTTCGCACCACGATCGGCCGCGAGCAACAGAGCGCCGTACCCACCCATGGACCACCCCAGTACGCCGAACCGCTCGGTGCGCAGCCCGAGTTCCTTCAACAAAGGAAGGAACTCCGCCGTCAGCATCCGCGCCGGGTCGTCGCCGGACGCCCGCCGATGCCAGTAGTTGTCGGCTCCCCCGTCGACCGCGGCGAGCGCGAAGGGCGCAGTACCGGCTTGTACTGCGGCCGTGAGGTACCGATCAGCGTTGAGGTCGTTGATGGCCGACGTGTGGTCTCCACCACGTCCATGCAGCACCAGTACTACCGGCAGCGCATCGTCGGCCTGCGACCCGTGCGGGTACATCACCGCCCACCCGACCTTCGTACCGCGCGCAGCCGACGCGAAGCTGCCGGACTCCACTGCACCGGGCGGGACGTCAGGCGCCACACCGTCTTCGCCAGAAAGACCTAGTACGTCGTTCAGCCGCCCGCGACCCGGTACTACGCCTGCCTCCACCAACCCGACGCCCGTGACCCCGGCGACCACAGCACCTGCTCCAGCGACCAGCAAACTCCGGCGGGACAGGGCATGGGTCATACCCGCATCATGGCCGTGTCAGGGGTGCATCAACGCAGGAACTGGGCCACCAGGGCGACGACTGCGAGCACCGCGGCGATGATCAGCTCGGGCCGGGCCCAAGTGGTGACGATCTCGGCGTCCGCGGAACCCGTTCCGCCGTACAGGTTCTTGTGGTAGTCGATCCGGTCGACGACGAACTCCGCGCGGGACATCGAGTTCTCCGACTTGAGCTTGCTCGTCCGGCCGGCCCGCTGCTTGCGGATGTCCCGCATCACCAGCTGGACGCCGGGACAGCGCAACCGCCGGTCCTCGGTGTGGATGCGGAGGATGTCGGTCACGTCGACGTCGGTGATCTTGTTCCACGGCACCACGTGGTCGCGGAGGTGGTTACGGATCAGCAGGTTGCCGGGGCGGAGCGTGACCGACGGGCGGAACAGGCCGACATACGCGGCCAGTACCACCAGGCCGATCACGCAGGCCGACACCAGACCACCGAGGGTGCGCCACTCCAGCGCGATGTCGAGCACACCGAGCGCGCCGATCACCATCACCACGACCGCGGTGATCCGGTTCGACTGCGACAGGTACTGCTCGTTCTCCAGGGACTTCGAATTCACTCGGACAACGTAGCCGCCGGATGTCCACAGGCCCACATTCAGCCGGGAACGGGCGGGCCGAAAGCGGATTAGACTGCCGAGCGTGACCACTACCGACACTGGCGTCGACAGTCTCGCCGACGTGACCTCGTCCGAGGACCGGCTGCGCCGGTTCCTGCTGGGCCTGCCGGGCGTCGACCAGGTCGGCGCCGAAGCCCGGGCCGCCGCCCTGAGCACCCGGTCGATCAAGACCACCGCGAAGGCGTACGCGCTCGATCTGGCCATCCAGATGATCGATCTGACCACGCTGGAGGGCTCGGACACCCCGGGCAAGGTGCGCGCGCTCTGCGCGAAGGCCAAACGCCCGGACCCGGCCGACCCGACCGCGCCCCAGGTGGCCGCGGTCTGTGTCTACCCGGACCTGGTGGCGACGGCGAAGTTCGAGCTGCGCGGCACCGGGATCAACGTGGCCAGTGTCGCCACCGCCTTCCCCAGTGGGCGTTCCAGCCTCGCGATCAAGGTGCAGGACACCAAGGACGCGGTCGCTTCCGGCGCCGACGAGGTCGACATGGTGATCGACCGGGGCGCGTTCCTGTCCGGGCGGTACGGGCTGGTCTTCGACGAGATCGCCGCGATCCGCGAGGCCGCCGGCGAGGCACACCTCAAGGTGATCCTGGAGACCGGCGAGCTGGTCACCTACGACAACGTCCGGCGGGCGTCCTGGCTGGCCATGCTGGCCGGCGCGGACTTCATCAAGACTTCGACCGGCAAGGTCTCACCGGCCGCGACACTGCCGGTGACCCTGGTGATGCTGGAGGCGGTCCGCGACTACCACGAGGCCACCGGGCTGCACATCGGCGTCAAGCCGGCCGGCGGGATCCGGACCGCGAAGGACGCGATCAAGTACCTGGTCACCGTCAACGAGACGGCCGGATCCGACTGGCTGGACCCCGAGCTCTTCCGCTTCGGGGCGTCCAGCCTGCTGAACGACCTGCTGATGCAACGCACCAAGCTGGCCACCGGGCACTACCCGGGCCCCGACTACTTCACGCTGGACTGAGGCATGAGCAGATTCGAGTACGCACCCGCGCCGGAATCGCGCGCGATCGTCGACATCAAGTCGTCGTACGGGTTGTTCATCAACGGCGCCTTCACCGAGGCGACCGACGGCAAGCCGTTCAAGACGGTCAGCCCGGCGTCGGAGGAGGTGCTCGCCGAGGTCAGCGAGGCCGGCCCGGCGGACGTGGATCGCGCCGTCAAGGCCGCCCGCAAGGCCTATGAGAAGGTCTGGGGGCCGATGCCCGGCCGCGACCGCGCGAAGTACCTGTACCGGATCGCGCGGTTGATCCAAGAGCGCTCGCGTGAGCTGGCCGTGCTGGAGTCGCTCGACAACGGCAAGCCGATCCGCGAGTCCCGCGACGTCGACCTGCCGCTGGTGGCCGCGCACTTCTTCTACTACGCGGGCTGGGCCGACAAGCTCGAGTACGCCGGTGCCGGCGCCGACCCGCAGCCGCTGGGTGTCGCCGCGCAGGTGATCCCGTGGAACTTCCCGTTGATGATGCTGGCGTGGAAGATCGCGCCGGCCCTCGCGGCAGGCAACACGGTGGTGCTGAAGCCGGCCGAGACGACGCCGCTGACCGCGCTGGCCTTCGCGGAGATCTGCCAGCAGGCAGACCTGCCGCCGGGTGTGGTCAACATCATCACCGGCGCGGGCCGTACCGGGCAGGCGCTGGTCGAGCACGAGGGTGTCGACAAGGTCGCCTTCACCGGCTCGACCGCGGTCGGCCGCGCGATCGCCAAGTCGGTCGCGGGCACGCCCAAGAAGGTGACCCTCGAGCTGGGCGGCAAGGCGGCGAACATCGTCTTCGAGGACGCCCCGATCGACCAGACGATCGAGGGCATCGTCAACGGCATCTTCTTCAACCAGGGCCACGTCTGCTGCGCCGGTTCGCGGCTGCTCGTCCAGGAGAGCGTGTACGACGAGGTCCTGGCCCGGCTGAAGCGCCGGATGTCGACCCTGCGCGTGGGCGACCCACTCGACAAGAACACCGACATCGGCGCGATCAACTCGGCCGAGCAGCTGGCGCGGATCCGCGAGCTCTCGCAGATCGGTGAGGACGAGGGCTCCGAGCGCTGGTCACCCGAGTGCGAGCTGCCGACGCAGGGCTTCTGGTTCCCGCCGACGGTCTTCACCGGCGTCTCCCAGGCGCACCGGATCGCCCGCGAGGAGATCTTCGGGCCGGTGCTGTCCGTGCTGACGTTCCGTACCCCGCAGGAGGCGGTCGAGAAGGCGAACAACACGCCGTTCGGGCTGTCCGCCGGGGTCTGGACCGAGAAGGGCTCGCGGATCCTCTGGATGGCGAACCAGCTCCGGGCCGGCGTCGTCTGGGCCAACACGTTCAACCGCTTCGACCCGACCTCGCCGTTCGGCGGCTACAAGGAGTCGGGCTACGGCCGCGAGGGCGGCCGCCATGGTCTGGAGGCCTACCTTGCCCACTAAATCCGACCCGGCCCGGCTCGACGTGCGCAAGACCTACAAGCTGTACGTCGGCGGCGCCTTCCCGCGCAGTGAGTCCGGCCGGTCGTACGTGGTGTCCGATGCCAAGGGCAAGTTCCTGGCGAACGCGTCGCAGGCCTCCCGCAAGGACGCGCGCGACGCCGTCGTCGCCGCGCGCAAGGCCTTCGGCGGCTGGTCCGCCCGGACTGCGTACAACCGCGGCCAGGTGCTGTACCGGATCGCCGAGGTGATGGAGGGCCGGCACGAGCAGTTCAGCTCGGAGGTCGCATCGTCCGAGGGGCTGTCGATCAGCAAGGCCCGCGCGGTCGTCGACGCATCGATCGACCGCTGGGTCTGGTACGCCGGCTGGGCCGACAAGCTGGCCCAAGTGGTCGGCTCGAGCAACCCGGTGGCCGGCCCGTACTTCGACTTCTCCTTGCCTGAGGCAACTGGTGTGGTCGCGGTGCTCGCGCCGCAGGACTCCAGCCTGCTCGGCCTGACCAGCGTGATCGCACCGGCGATCGTCTCGGGCAACACGGTCGTGGCGGTGACGTCGTTCGAGCGGCCGCTGCCGGCCGTGACGCTGGGCGAGGTGATGGCGACTTCCGACATACCGGGTGGGGTGGTCAACATCCTCACCGGCTCGGCCACCGAGATCGGTCCCTGGCTGGCGTCGCACTCCGACGTCAACGCCATCGACCTGGCCGGCATCACCGACCCTGCAGAGGCCACTGAGTTGGAAGCCGCCTCGGCCGAGAACCTCAAACGAGTCCGCCGCCCGGCCGAAGAGGACTGGACGGAGTCGCCGGGCTTGTCGCGACTCACGCAGTACCTGGAATTGAAGACGGTCTGGCACCCGATCGGCCTCTGAATGATGTTGGTGTGGAGCGGCGACGGCACCTGGCGTGCCGAAGCCGTTCAGCTTGAGCTGGGTTCGGATCGGCTGAGTGCGACGGGGACTCAGTTCGGGGCTGATCCGCTGCCGTACCGGGTGGATTACGAGCTGGAGACCGGTGCCGGCTGGGTGACCCGGCGGCTGCATGTCGATGCCGTCGGGGACGGGTGGAGCCGATCGCTTGAACTGCTTTCGGACGAAGCCGGCCAATGGAGCTGTACGTCGTCGGTCGACGGTGACGTCGACCTTCCGGTGCCTGGCGGCAACCTGGCCGCGGTGAGCGGCGCATTGGATTGCGATCTGGCCTTTTCGCCGTTGACCAATCTCATGCCGGTGCTGCGTCACGACCTGCACCGGCAGGCGGGGACGGTCGATTTCCTGATGGCCTGGGTGTCGCTGCCAGACCTGGCCGTGCATGCTTCTCCGCAGCGGTACGAGGCGTTGGGGTCTGATCAGAACAGCGCGCTCGTGCGGTTCGTCGGCCTCGACAGCGATTTCGTGGCCGACCTCCAGCTCGACAGTCGAGGCCTGGTAATCCACTACCCCGGCATCGCCACCCGCTTGTAACTTGGCCGCATGTTGTTTGCGCGCAAGGTGGTTGCCGGGGATCGGGTTGCCGTTGTTTCGCCGTCGAGTGGATTGCCGGCGATCTTTCCCGGGCCGTACGAGCTTGGGCTGGAGCGGCTGCGCGGGTTCGGGCTCGAGCCGGTGGAGTACCCGACCACGCGCAAACTCGGCTCCACGCCGGAGGAGCGCGCCGCCGATCTGCATGCTGCCTGGAGTGATCCGTCGATCCGGGCGGTGATCGCGTCGATCGGTGGAGACGATCAGCTCACGGTGCTCAAGCACCTTGATCCGGACGTCTTCCGCGCCGATCCGAAGCCGTTCTTCGGGTACAGCGACAACACGAATCTGCTGAACTTCCTTTATTCGTTGGGGGTTCCGGCCTTCCACGGCGGCGCCGTGATGGTTCAGTTCGGGCGGGGTGGCGCCATGCATCCTGACTCCGAGCGGTCGCTGCGGGCGGCGCTGTTCGGTTCGGGTGAGGTCGAGCTGACGCCGGCGGCCGGGTGGACCGACGAGGATCGCGACTGGGCCGTCGCGGAGCATCTCGCGTCGGAGCCGTCGCTGTTTCCAGCCACCGGGTGGACCTGGCACGGGCCGCAGACGCCGGTGACCGGGCGGCTGTGGGGTGGGTGCCTGGAGATCATCGACTGGCAACTCGCCGCCAACCGCTGGATGCTGCCGGTCGAGGAGTACTCCGGGGTCCTGTTCCTGGAGACGTCCGAGGAGCTGCCTTCCGCGGACACGGTCTACCGGATCCTTCGCAACCTGGGCGAACGTGGGCTGCTCGCCCGCTTCGACGCCGTCCTCTGGGGTCGCCCGAAGAGCCGGTCGCTCGAGCACCGGTCTACGGCGGAGGAGTCCGCGGCCTACGTCGAGGGGCAGTACTCAGCGGTCCGCCGTGCGCTTGCGGAGTACAGGCCCGATGCCTTGCTCGTCACGGGGCTCGACATCGGGCATACCGATCCGCAAGTGGTACTTCCGTACGGCGGTACCGCGAGCATCGATCCCGTGGCTCAGCGCATCTCGGTCATTTACTGAGCTTGGCCGTCGCCGCCTGGGTCCGGGCCTGAGCCTCGGGGGTGTAGGCGTCGCCGAAGTCCTCGGCCTCGAAGATCTGGCGGAGGTCGATGCCGCGGGAGTTGCCCATGTCGGCGTCGAGGCAGCGCCCGGCCCAGGCGACCGCCTCCTCCTTCGAGGCGACCTGGATCAGGCAGTAGCCGGCGATCAGTTCCTTGGTCTCCGTGAACGGGCCGTCGACGACACGGTGCTTGCCTTCGTGGACCTCGAGCCGGATCGCCTTGGAGCTCGGATGCAGGCCGTCGCCGCCGATCAGCACGCCCGCCTCGGCCATCTCCGCCATCAGCGAGGTCATCGCGGTGATGCTTTCCTCACTCGGCATCTCGCCGGCTTCGTACTCGTCGGTCCCGCGAAACGTCATCATGTAGCGCATAGCGGGCAGGCTAACCGACCGGCGGGTTAGCGGATCTGAGTCCTGGACAGCGTCGGGTTGGTGTCCGGATAGCACGCGACCGGCGACTTGATGGTGATGAACTTCCACTTGATCGCCGCCGTCAGGGTGAGGCCGGGGTCGTCGAAGCTGGTGCCTTTGAGACTGGTCTTCACCACGCGACCGCTGGCACCGGCCTTCAGCCGGACAGAGAGAATCGGCAACTGGTACGCCGATCCGCCTGGCACCGGTCCGCCGAGGCGGATCGTGATGACCCGGCCGGAGTGTTCGAGGGTGGGCGTGGAGCCGAGGCCCGAGCCACCGATCAGGCGGCCGCTGATGAACCAGGTGTTGTTGGGGACGGGGATCCGGAGCGTCAGGTCGCGGACCTCCTTGAGCTTGAAGCCCCTCACCTCGGCCGGCAGCGAACCTGGCTTCAGCTCGACCGCGATGGTGAAGCCGGATCCTGCTTTGACGCTCGCCGGAGCCTTCGCATTCACTGCTTGCTTGAGGCTGAAGGTGTGCTTGCCGAACTTGGTGTCCGCTCGGCAGGCGTAGCTTGCCGTCGGCGCGGCAGCAGCGTCTGCCACCGGCGATGCGGCGGCCGGAGTACCGGCTGCCAATACTGCGAGGGCGACGATTGATGACTTGAGCAGCCGGGCGTGAATGCTGTGGGTAGTCATATGACTACCCTACGGAGTCATGTAGGTGTTTGTCAGCGGCCGACGAAGTACCAGGCTCCGGCGCCGGCCAGGAGGAAGAGAAGTGGGAGCGAGGTGTAGAGCCAGCGACGGCGGGGGCGGCGCTGGCTGGGCGTTTGGGCGACTGTGGTCGGGATCTGGTCGGCGTCGTTGAAGATCGTGCGCTGGGCGGCGAGCACGGGGGCTTCCTGCTCGAGGCGGTAGGCCTCGGCCTCCAGGCGGTCGGCCAGGGTGTCGGCGCGGTCCCAGCGGTCGCCGACGCGGAAGGCGAGGGTGCGGGCGAGGATCTCGTCGATCTCGCCGACCGAGTCGTGCAGCAGCGGTCGCAGGCTCGGTGGATTGCTGTCGGGGTCACGGGCCAGCACGTCGGTGATGGACGACGCCACGAACGGCGGACGTCCGGTCATCAGCGCGTAGGTCACCGCGCCGACGGCGTACACGTCGGCTCGCTCGTCGAATCCGCCGTCACCCCGACCCTGCTCCGGGGCCATGTACGACGGAGTGCCGACCGCCTGCGTCAGGCCGGACGCCTCTGCGGCGCGCTTGGCCAGGCCGAGGTCGGCCAGCACGATCCGGTGCGTGCCGCCGCCTGATTCGAGGCCTGACGACGGGCGGAGCAGCAGGTTCGCGGGGGTGATGTCGCGGTGCACGACTCCCTCGTCGTGGAGGGCGGCGACGGCTCGGGCCAGGTCGGCACCCCACCAGAGGGCGTCGGCGGGCTCCAGCGGTCCGTGCGAGAGCACCTCGGCGAGTGAGCCGCCGTCGACGAAGTCCATCACGAAGTACGGGCGGCCGTCCGGCAGCTGGCCGAGGTCGAACACCCGGACGACCCGGTCGCTGGCGATCCGGCGCATCAGCCGGGCCTCGGACAAGAAGCGCTCGCGGACGTCGGCACGGGACGCCCAGTTGTCGGCGAGCACCTTCACGGCGACATCCACGTCGAGGTCGTCGTCGTACCCTCGCCAGACCGTCGCGAAAGCGCCTGCGCCGATCTTCGACTGCAGCCGGTAACGTCCGATGACATCCATCGGGGCTATTGTCGAGCACTGCAGGGATCAAGGCGAATACCTACCGCTTCGGCGAGTGCCGTCGCGGCGAACCTGGGGGAGCATGAACGAGGAGCTGGAAGACCTCGCGGCCCGCGCGGCGGGTGGCGACGAGAGCGTCATCCCCGAACTGCTGCAGGCGATCCGGCCGCAGGTACTGCGACGCGTCGCGAAGTTCCTGCCCTATCGGGAAGACGCCGAAGAGGCCGCGCAGGACACGCTGATGACGGTCGCGACCAAGATCCACACCTTCAAGGGCAGCGGCAGCTTCGCCGGCTGGCTGACGGTCGTCGCCACCAACTGCGCCCGGCAGACCTACCGCTCCCTCAAGCGCCGCTCCGTCGAACAGTCCGCCGAAGTCCTCCCCGAGGCGATCGACCCCCGCACCACCTCGGTCATCGCCGGCTCCCGGCTCGACCTCCTGGAAGCACTCGAGTCCCTGGAAGCCAGCCACCCGCAGCTCGTCCAGCCCCTCGTACTGCGCGATCTGGGCGCGATGTCCTACAACGAGATCGCCGAAGAACTCGCCGTCCCCCTGGGCACGGTCAAAGCCCGAATCCACCAAGCCCGCAAACAGGTAGCAGAACACCTAACCGTCCGCTGACCCCTCAGCAGGAGTCAGCGCGACGGATGGGCTCCTAGCGGAGTCGGCCTTGGCGTTGGGCTCCGGGGTCGATGGTGGTGGTCTTCGTCTGGGCGACCGCCGGGTTGGGGGCGACGCCCATCCAGGTCTGCAGGATTTGGGTGGCTTCGGCGCGTTGGGCGGCAGGGAGGCCGGTGATGCTGGAGCCGTGGTTGCCGGCCGGCTGGATGTACCAGTGGGAGTCGCGCGTGCCCCGGCCGGGCTCGAACTTCTCGGCGCTCCACGGGTCGTTCTCACCGTAGACGAACAGCATCCGCCGCCCCGACGTCTTCAGCCACTTGTCCACGTCGGCCATCGCGTACGGCTCGTGCTTCGGCTCGATCGAGTCCGGCACGGCGGCCGGCGCGTCGCCCGCCTCGCGGTAGTGCAGCAGCCCCTTGAGCCAGGTCGTCTTGCTCGCCACGTCCGGCCAGTTCAGCTGCTGGGTCGCCTGGTAGTAGTACGGGAGGAAGTCCGCGGTGCCCTCGTCGGAGTAGAACTCCCAGCCCGAGATCTGATCGATGAAGTCGAACAACTGCTGGTCCGTCGCCGCGGCCGTGCCCGGCACCTGCGGGCAGTTCGCCTGCGTGCTGTACTGCCAGAAGGCGAACGGCGTATCCAGTACGGCCGCCTCGAACGCCCGGTCGACCGTGCCGAACGTGTCCTCGTAGGTCAGCCCCTTCTGCGCCGCCATCTCCTTCAGCTTCGCCACCATCGCGGGCCGGCGCAGCAGCGTGTTCCGTTGCATGTTGCGCAGGGCGAGGTTGCAGGCCGGGTCGGTGCCGGCGTCCTGGATGAAGGAGACGTACGAGTCGCGCCGGTTGTCCACGTCCTGCGGCGCCACGTACGCGACCGTCGCGTCGACGTCGTTGGGGTAGAAGCGCCGGTGGTAGACCGACGTCATGCCGCCCTTGCTCGCCCCGGTGGAGACCCACTTCCCGGAGTACAGGGCCTTCTTGAACGCCTGGATGATCTCGTGGTGGTCGGTCGCCGCCTGCCAGATGTTGAGCTTGGTCCAGTCCTGGCTGGCCGGCTTGGAGGTGTTGAAGAAGCGTTGCTCGACGTTCAGCTGGTTGCCGTCGACGAGGCGGGTCGGCTCGGACGTGAACGCGCCGCCGACACCGCCGTACCCGGTCGTGTGCAGCACGGTGGGCCGGTCGAAGCCGCGGTGCCACAGGGTGACACGCTGCTCGAACTTCTCCCCGCGCGGCTTCCGGTGATCGGCCGCCTGCGTGTACCAGAGCACGAAGAACGGCTTGCCGCTCACGGTGGTGCTGCTCTCGATCCGCAGCCCTGGAATCGTCTGCAGCTTCGCCGTCACCTCAGCGACCGGATCAGCAGCCTGTACGGCGGGCGCTGCCGCCGCGGTCGTGAAGGCAGATCCAGCGACCAGAGCAACAACAAGCGCGAAACGAATCAAGCGGCGCACGGGCGGACTCCTCGGTGTGGGGCGACACTGCTGAGCAGCCTAAACGCCCCCACCGACATTTAGAGGGGTTGACAGGTACGGTGCGCGCATGTGCAGAGCGGTGAAGTGCAAGGCTTGTGGGAAGACGACCTGGGCGGGCTGCGGGCAGCATGTCGCGCAGGTCAAGCAGGGCGTGCCGGCGGCGGATTGGTGCGCCGGACACCCCAAGGAGCAGAGCCCGGGCTTGTTCGCGCGCTTCTTCCGCCGCTGACCTCAGCCGAACGTACGGCGTACGGCGATCGCGCGGCGGAGGTCGTCGGTGTGGTCGGCGGTGGTCCGGCGGATGCTCGGGGCAACGGTTTCGTCGGCGATCAACGCGTCGGCCCGCTCGATCACCGCTTCGTCCACCGCGTACTTCGGGAAGATCCGGCCGACCGTCATCGCGACGGCCATTCCCGAGCGGATCTCGCCGGTGTGCGCGATCTCGGTGAAGTACCGGTCGACGTACGGCGCGGTCAGCTCCGTCTGCGCCGGATCCCAGAAGCCCTCGGCGATGGCGAACAACTCGTTCACACCGACCGTGCCGTCCGTCATGATCCGCTGCCAGGCCGCCTCCTTGCCGTCCGCGGTTGCAGCCAGGCAGCGAGCCGCTTGGGAAACGCCTTCGGTCGACTGGTCGTTGGCCAGCTCGGCGTCGACCTCTGCCTTGCCGTAGACGCCTAGCCGGACCAGGCGCAGTACGAGCGACCAGCGGAAGTCCGTGTCGACTTGCAGACCGCTGGGGACGCCACTGCCGTCCAGCCAGCCCTGGAGCAGCTTGGCGTCGTCAGTGGTCGCCACCACCGCGCGGGTGATCGCTAGCTGGAGGCTGCTGCCGGCAAGGGTCTCGGCAAGCCGTGCAGTGAGCGCAGCGGCCGCCTGTGCGCGGTACGGCTCCTGTGGGAGGTACGCACCGAGCAGGCGATCGTCCAGCCAGCGCAGGAGGGAGCCGACTGCGATGTCGCTGTCCTCGCGCTTGATGGCTTCGAGCAGGATCGCCAGCGCCTGGCGCGGGTCGAGCTCGGCGTCGGCTACGGCGTCGCGGATGCTGTTCCAGATCACGCCACGGGTTGTGCTGTCGGCGATCTTCGGCAGTACTGCGGGGAGGTTGGCCAGGCTGGTCGGGTCGAGACGGATCTTGGCCCAGGTGTCGTCGGCCGCGTCGGGGACGATCACGGCCGCGTTCGGGTCCAGCTCGATGTCGACGGAGTCGCGGTCCAGCAGTACTGGGGTTGAGGTGGGGTGTCCGCTCTCGTCGTACGCGCCGACCGTCAGTTTGTGCGGGCGGTCGGCCGGGTGGGCTTCCGGCGTACTGCGGCGCAGCCTGGCGCCCGTCGCGGTGCGCTCGGCGCTGATGGTGTCGAGGCCGGCCGTGCGCAGCCACTGCTCGGACCAGTTGGGCAGGTCGACGGCGCCGGCCTCGGTGAGCTTGGCGATGAACTCGTGCAGGTCCGCGTTGCCGAACTCGTGCGCGTCGATGTGCGCGTTGACGCCCTTGAGGAAGACCTCGTCACCGAGGTACGCCGCGAGCTGCTTGAGTACCGCGGCGCCTTTGGCATAAGAGATCCCGTCGAAGTCGTCGAGCGACTGGCGGGCGTCCTTGCCGGCCTCGGCGGCGACCGGGTGGGTCGATCTCCTCTGGTCGGCCTGCAGGCCCCACCACTTGCGGACGAAGGCGAAATCGGTCCAATGACCTCGGTGGTCGGTGACGTCGTGCGCGACGCGGTTCGCCATGTACTCGGCGAAGGACTCGTTCAGCCACAGGTCGTTCCACCACTTCATCGTGACCGCGTCGCCGAACCACATGTGCGCCATCTCGTGCACGACGATCCTCGCCCGGAGACTGCGCTCCGCGTCGGTCACCGCCGACCGGAAGACCAGGCTGTCGGCGAAGGTCACGCAGCCGGGGTTCTCCATCGCGCCGAGATTGAAGTCGGGCACGAAGACCTGGTGGTACTCGCCGAAGGGGTACCGGTAGCCGAACAGCCGGTGGTATTCGTCGAAGGCCTGCGCGGTGACCCGGAAGAGGTCTTCCTTGTCCTTCTCGAGGTGCTCCTTGAGGCTTTGCCGGCAGGCGAGTCCCAGCGGGATGCCGTCGTGCTCGCTTCTGATGAGGTGGAAGGGGCCGGCTACCAGTGTCACGAAGTACGTCGAGAGTGGTTGGGTCTTTTTGAGCGCCCACTCCCCTGGTGCGGTTTGCGTCGCGGCGCCGTTGCCGAGGACGATCCAGTCCTCGGGGCATTTGACCGTCATCGTGTACGGCGCTTTGAGGTCGGGCTGGTCGAAGCAGGCGAAGTACCTCGGGGCGGACTCGAGCGACGACATGCCGTACAAGTACACGCGCCCGTCGCCCGCGTCGACTGACCTCTGCAGGCCTTCGCCGTCGGCGGAGTACTTCATTACCGCGTCGACCACCAGCACGTTCTCTTCTTGCAGTCCTTCGAGCGAGAGGCGCCCGTCATCCAGCCCTTCTGGGTTGACGATGTTGCCGTTGAGCATCACCTTGACGAGCTCCTGCGGCTTCACATCGACGAAGCTCCGCTCGTCCCTGGCCCTGAACCTGATCGTGCTGACGACCCGGAAGTTCTCCGGTCCGGTGGTCAGATCGAAGTCGATCTCGTAGGAGCTGACGGTGAGGGCGGCGGCCCGCGTACGGGCTTCTTCGACAGTGAGAGCGGGCATGCCCTAGACGCTACCTAAGCCGGCGGAAGCCCGCGCCTCTCCCGCTCGTGCCGCAAGTACAACCCAGCCGCCGTGGACACACTCGTCAACAACCAGACCCCAACCCCCGCATCATCAGCCACCCCGATGACCGGCAAGAACTCCGGCAAGATATCGATCGGCGAAACCAAATACACCAACGCCAACACCCACAGCGTCTTCTGGCCGCCCGACACCGCCGTATACCCCTCAGCCTTAGCCGCCCTCAACATCCGCGGCAACGCCCTCGCCCGCTCAAACACATCCCCCACCGGCACCGGCTCCCCCCGAGCCGCCCGCCGCTTCCGCGCAGCCCGCCGCAACAACCCAACCCCCACAAACCCGGCGCCTACAACGAGGAACGCACCCCCAACCCCCGGCGCAGGCAACCCAACAACATCGGCGTCCCGAAACACCAACGTCGCCAGCCCCATCAACCCCAGCAACCCACCAAAGAACACCATCCACCCACACTAAAGCCCCCACTGCGTCAGAGGTCGTCGTCTGGGCGGCGCTTCCTGTCGCGGAGTTCGACGACTATGCCGGTCACAGGATGAGGTTGCTCATCGGGGCGTGCCGGGCTGGTGGTCGAGCCAGTGTTGGCGGAGTTTGGTTGTTTGGCGGGTGACTCGGCGGTTGCGGCCGCGGAAGGTGTAGCCGGAGAGGCAGGTCAGGAGGATGCCGGGTTCTTCGGGGGAAGGGGGGTCGGCGAGTTCGACGTACGGGATCGCGGTGGCGCCCAGGGAGGCCTCGCCCTCGTCGAGTCTGATGTCGGCGATGGCGGTCCAGGGGACGAGCTCGTCCCGGCCTAGGTTGAGGAGTTTGAGGCCGGTGGGGGTGACGGCGACGCCGACCCGGGCGAACCGCCAGAGGATCAGCAGACCGACCACGACGGAGACGATGACGGCGACTTCGTCCGGGATGGAGGAGAACTCGTCGTACACCGCGAGCAGGCACATCTCAGCCAGGACGACCACACAGACCGCCAGGATCGCGCCGTTCCCGATGGCTCTGAAGGCCATTCGTTCCCCCCGGGTGCCGACAAGAGATGCACGGATACTAGTGGCGTGAAAGGTCGACAGAGGTACGTGGTGGACGGCGACGGGTGGGACGACGCCGAGATCGTCGAGGCGTGCCGGCTGGTTCTGGGGGCCGTGCAAGCTACCGCTACCGAGTACGAGACCGACATACCGATCGACGACGCCGACTGGCCGGTGGAGGTGGCGGTAGCGGCGGAGGTGTTGCGTGGCGTTGCGAAGCGGGTCGAGAAGGGTGGCTATGCCCAGACGGGTATTCGGCGCGGCGGCGATGAGATTTGGTCGGCGTTCGTGACCTTTGCGCCCTGGGCCTATGACGCCACTGTCTGGGGTGATGCCGGAGAGCTCGTGTCGCTGGCTGATGAGGGGCAATCGATCGCTGTGCGGTTGGACGGAGCTCAGGTGGAAGCGGTTGGGCGGGTGATCGGGGCGGCGCGGTTGGTGCCGGAGAAGGAGTGGCGGGCGGTGCGGAGACGACGTCGCAAGGAGCGTCGCGGCTCAGGTGGTGGCGGCCTGACGGATGTGGGTGGCTAGGGCTTCTATGGCGGGGGTGGGTGGGGTGGGGGCGTAGCAAATGAGGTGGGAGCGGGTGGCCCAGAGGTCTGTTAGGGGACAGATGTCCAGGGCGGGGTTGCCGGCTACTGAGCGGAGGGGGGCTATGGCTAGGCCTACGCCGGCGGTGGCGAGGGTGATGAGGGTGTGGAGGGTTGGGATCAGGGTGCGGTAGCGCGGGGCCGGGGCGTGGGGGCCCAGGCGGCGGTCCATCCAGGTGCGGAGGGTGGAGCCTAGGTCCAGGCCGATCATGGGGTGTTCGGCGACTTCGGTGTACGACATGGCCTGCCGGCCGCTGAGTAGGCCGCCTGCGGGGCCGATGACTACCAGGGAGTCGTCGACCAGGGGTTCGGTGCGCAGGGTGGTACCGGTGGTTTCGTCGTCGTCCAGGACGATGCCTAGGTCGGCTTTGCCTTCGGCGAGCAGGCGTAGGGAGCGTGGGGTGCGTTGCTCGGAGACGGTGACGTCGTGCTCGGGGTACTCGCGCAGGAAGGTCGCCAGGGCTGCGGGGACCACCCGGTGCATGGCTGAGCCGCCGGAGACAAGGACTAGCGGGCGAGACCGGGCGGCGGTGTAGCTTGCGACGGCGCTGTCGAGGCGGGCGGTTTGGGCCAGTACTTCGCGGGCGTGGCGGGCGAGGGTAGTACCTGCTGGGGTTGGGCGGACGCCACGCCGTTCGCGGACCAGCAGCGGGACTCCGGCGTGAGTTTCCAGAGCCCTGACCCGCGCGCTGGCCGAAGGCAGACTCAGGTGCATCTGCAGAGCGCCGGCGGTGATCGAGCCTTGGTCCACCACGTGGACAAACAACCGCAGGTCGTCCAGGTCATAGCGCATACTGCACAGCCTAAGCCCCAGGCAGAGGCTGACTGAGGCAAAAACGCATTGTGCTCCTTACCCCGGCTCCCCGATGCTCGGTACGTGACCACGCTGCTGATCGTCCTGCTCGCCGGGATCGCAGCGGGCGCGCTCAACTCGGTCGGCGGTGGCGGGAGCTTCGTCGCGTTCCCAGCGCTCGTCGCCGTCGGAGTCGGCGCGGTCACCGCCAACGCAGCCACCACCGTCGCCCTGCTGCCAGGCGGGCTGGCCAGCCTCTGGGTCTACCGCCGCGACCTCGTGCCGATTCCCAGTACCTCGATCCCGGTACTGACCTGGGCCAGTGTGATCGGCGGCGCGCTCGGCGCCGGGCTGCTGCTCACCCTTCCATCCGAGTCCTTCGACGCGCTCGTCCCCTGGCTGCTCGCGTTTGCCACGTTCGTGCTGGCCTTCGGCCGCAAGATCGCCAAGTCACTGCGCACCCGGGTCGCCGGGCGGCCGACGATCGTGGTCGGCCAACTGCTGCTCTCCGTGTACGGCGGCTACTTCGGCGGCGCGTCCGGGCTGATGATGGTCGCGTTCTGGAGCGTTGCCGCGAGCATCGATCCGGGCCGGCTCAACCCGCTACGGATGTCCCAGATGGCCGCCATCTACCTGACCGCGGGCGCCGTCTTCCTGGTCGCCTCGGACATCCTCACCGAGTGGCTCAAGCTGGTACTGATGTTCACCGGCGCGATCATCGGCGGCTTCGGCGGAGCCACCATCGCCCGCCAACTGTCCACCCGCACACTCCGCGGCATCGTGGTGGCGTCCGCCGCGGCGATGACCGTCGGGTACTTCGTGATCACCTCATGATCACCGACGACTCGCTGGCCCGGCTCGCGATCGCCTGGGAGGCCTGCCAGCTCGCTGAGTCGGCTCGCACGGCGGTGACGGTCCAGGGCGATCTGGTCGCGCAGGCGAACGAAGTACTGGCCGCCGCCGAGCGTTATGCGGCTGCCGTCCACGCCTTCACCTGCGGGCAGGAGACCGGCACGAAAGTGCACTGGCAGTTGCCCGAGGCCCCCGAAGAGGCGGCGGAGGACCTCGACGACTGGGTCCTCCGGCATGCCGACGGCGAGGATCCGGGCGCCGCGCCGATCTCCGGAAAGTTGTAGCCGGAGGCAACAAAAGCTGTAACGGATCTGTGATCCAACTAATCGCTCCGCCCCCGCGTCTCAGTCTGTGTCGAGCTCACAAGGGCTCAGAAAGCTTGAAATCAAGGGGAGATCACCATCATGCGCAACCGTTCTCAGCTGGTCCGCCGGGTCGTCGCCGTCGTCGGAGGCCTCGGTCTCGCCGCCGGTGCCGTGGGGGTCGCCGGCGCGCTGCAGGCGAACGCGTCCACCACGGGGCAGAACACCGTCGCCGCCCAGCCGGTCGTCGCGAAGAAGATCACCATCGCCTCGAACGCGACCAGCGCGAAGGTGTGGGCCAAGGTCACGCTGAGCGGCAAGACCACCGGGATCAAGGCGAACTCCGTCGTCCAGGTCCAGCGCCTCGAGGGCACCAAGTGGGTCAACTTCCCGGCCACCACCAAGGTCACCTCGAAGGCCACCTACGCGGTCAAGGTCGCCAGCGGCCGGGTCGGCGCCAACAAGTTCCGGGTCGTCGCCTCCGGCGCCATCAGCCCGGTGGTCACCGTCAACCTCGTCAAGTGACCCACTGAACGAGGCGTCCGTAGTACCGGCAGGACCCGGTACTACGGACGCCGCTGTCGTTTCAATCGATCAGGCCCTTGACGATCGTCGTCATCCGGTCGACCGGGATCGCGAAGCCGATGCCGATGTTGCCGGAGCGCGACGACGTGCCCAGGGTGGCGATGGCGGTGTTGACGCCGACCACCTGACCGGCCGAGTTCACCAGCGGGCCGCCCGAGTTGCCGGGGTTGATCGCCGCGTCGGTCTGGATCGCCGACTGCCGGTTGCCGTTGTCACCGAACCGCGCCTGCCGGTTGACGGCACTGACGATGCCCGCCGTCACCGTTCCTTCCAGCCCGAGCGGTGAGCCGACCGCCAGTACCGGGTCTCCCACATGGAGCTCCGAGGACCGGCCGAGCGTGAGCGAACGCAGTCCCTCGACGTTGCCGCTGACCTGGAGTACTGCGAGGTCGTTGTCCGCGTCGACGCCGATGATGCTCGCGTCCACCGATCGGCCGGTGGACAGGACCAGTGACACATCGCTCGCTCCCTCCACCACGTGGGCGTTCGTGACCACGTGGCCCTGCTGGTCGATCGCGAACCCCGAACCTGTCGCCCGGCCGGCCCGCACCGACACCACACCTGGCAACACACTCGCTGCAGCCGTCGCAATCGACCCCTGCGAGGCACCCGCCGAGGGCACGGCCGCTTGCGGCAACTCGACCGGTGCGACCGCCGATGGCGAGTCACCCCAGCCCCCAGTCACAGCACCGGCTAGACCGCCGGCCAGGACGGACAGTGCTATTCCGGCGGCGAGTACGCGGCCAGTACGGCGTACAGGGGGTTGAACCGTCACCCCGGCCGGAGGTGCCGCGGCCGGAGAGGGGGGAGCCGACATGGCGGCGGCGGCCGGGGTGACGGGGAAGGGGACGCCCGGTGGCGGTGCGGGTGCAGGTGCCTGGGGCGGTGGGCCGGGCTGGTAGTGCGGCCCGCGGAAGGGATGGCCTAGATGAGGGCTCATGCGAGGGCTCCTTAGGGCAGCCGCGAGAACCAGAGCAGCGACGCCAGGCCGGCCAGTAGTGCGACAGCCAGGGCGATACCCGCCACCAGGTTGGTGATCTCGCGTTCCTCGGTGGACCAGCCGATCGACGACTGGAGATCGGAGTAGACGGAGCGCAGTTCCTGGTCGCTCTCCGCGGAGTAGAAGGAACCGTTCGTCGCGTCGGCTAGTCCGCGCAGCGAGTCGGCGTCGGCGGGGACCGGTACGTTCCGGCCGTCGAGGTTCACGGTGCCCTCTGGGGTGCCGTAGGCGATCGTGGAGACCGGTACGCCGGCCTGCGCCGCAGCCTGCGCTGCCTCGTCGATCGGGCGGCCCGAGGTGTTGCCGCCGTCGGACAGCAGCACGATCCGGGTCGGTGGCGGATCGGTGGCCGCGTCGGCGTCGAGGCTCTTCACGGCGTCGAGGCTGGTCAGGACGGCCTCGCCGATCGCGGTGCTGTCGGTCAGCGTGAGCCGGTTGAGCGCGTCGACTGTTGCCTGGTGGTTGGTACTCGGCTGGGTGACGACGTTCGCAGTACGGGCGAACGAGACGAGTCCGACGTTGAACTGCTTGGGGAGGCTGTTCACGAAGTCGGTCGCGGCACTCTTGGCGACCTCGAACCGGTTCGGCTCGACGTCGGTCGCGGCCATCGAGTTGGAGATGTCCATCGCGACGACGACGGTGGCGCGCTCGCGCGGTACCCGGACGTCGGTGACCGGGCGGGCGATCGCGATCGTCAGCACGGTCAGGGCGGCGAGGAAGGCGAGGGCGGGCGCGTGGCGGCGCCAGCCCGGGCTTTTGGGTGCGACCTTCTCGAGCATCGGGAGGGTCGCGAACCGGACGGCGTACTTGCTGCGGCGGCGTTGCGCCACGAGGTAGGCCACGACGAGAGCCGCGACGATCAGCAGCAGCCAGAGCCACAGCGGTTGCTCGAACTTCATCGGATTCCGGTCCTCCCTCTCGGTGTTCGCCGAGTGCTGGCCCGCTTCCGCACGGTCGCGAAGGCGGCGACGTCACGGACCCAGTCGGTGTCGGTACGCAGGACGAGATGAGCGGCGCCGGCCGCACGGATGGCTTGGGCGGTCTGCTCCCGGTGCTCCCGCATCGCCGCGGCATACCGCTCCCGCAACCGTTTCTTACTTGTCTGTACTTCGCGCCGCCGCCCGGTCTCCGGATCGACGAGCGTAAGCAGCCCGACCTCGGGCAACTCCAGCTCTCGCGGATCGAGAACCTCAACGGCGATCACCTCATGCCGCGTGCTAAGCCGCCGCAAGGGAACTCCGAAACCTTCAGTGTGGAAGTCGGAGACGACTACTCGGAGGCCGGGGCGTGGGTGTTCGCGGTTCAGTCTGGTGATCGCGTGGGCGAGATCCGTAGCAGGGTGCTCGCCTGGCGTTGCTCTTGGCAACGACAGCAGTGTGCGGAGGGTGCGGCGGAGATCGGGGCCGCCGCCTACGTCCGGGATACGGCGGACTTCGTTGCCTATAGCAACTCTTACGCCGAGGCGGTTGCCGGGGCAGTCTGCCAGGAGGCCGACTGCGCCGACGATGGCGACGGCTAGGTCGCGCTTCTCGGAGAGCGCAGTACCGAAGTCCATCGAAGCGGAGGCGTCGACGAGCGCCCAGGTCTCCAGTTCGCGCTCAGCGAGGGGCGCGCGGACGTGCGGTTCGAGGGAGCGGGCGGTGACGTTCCAGTCCATCCGGCGGACGTCGTCCTGGCCGGCCTGGTATGGACGTGCCTCGTTCGGCTCGGACCCCGGGCCGCTCCGCAGGCCGGTGATCTCGCCATGCAGGAAGCCTTCCAGCTTCCGCTTCACCGAGAGCTCCAGCGAGCGGAGCGCCCGCTCCCGCCCGGCCAGCAGGTCGGGACCAGTCATGCCGCAGAACCATGCTGATCAGCCGGTACCACGTGAGGCTGCTCGATCGCCTGCAGCACCCGCGACACCACCGCCCGCGGATCCACCCCATCGGCCAGCGCATCGAACGTCAGCACCAACCGATGCGCCATCACGTCATGGGCAACGTCGTACACATCAGCAGGCAGCACGTAGTCCCGCCCACGCAGCAACGCCAGCGCACGACCCGCCGCGACGAGCCCCAGCGTCGCCCGCGGACTCGCGCCGAACTCGAGTACGCCGCCGAGATCATTGATCCCGTACTGCGCCGGCACCCGCGTCGCATGCACCAGCCGGACGACGTACTCCGCGACGGCGTTGTGCACGAAGACGTCCTCCGTCGCCTCCTGCAACTCGCTCACGACGGCCGGCGTCAGCACCGCGTTGGCGTGCGGCCGGTGCGAACTCATCCGCTGCAGGATCGTGAGTTCCTCCAGCGGCGTCGGATAGTCGACGGTGATCTTGAGCAGGAACCGGTCCCGCTGCGCCTCGGGCAACGCGTAGACGCCCTCGGACTCGATCGGGTTCTGCGTGGCCAGTACGAGGAACGGCTGGGGCAACGGGTAGCTGACGCCGCCGATGCTGACCTGGTTCTCGGCCATCGCCTCCAGCAACGCCGACTGCACCTTGGCGGGTGCGCGGTTGATCTCGTCAGCCAGTACGAGGTTGGCGAAGATCGGGCCGAGCTCGGTGTCGAAGCCTTCCGCGGACGGCCGCCAGATCCGGGTGCCGACGATGTCGCCGGGTACCAGGTCAGGGGTGAACTGCAGTCGCGCGAAGCGGCCGCCGATCACCTCCGCCAGCGTGCGTACGGCCAGGGTCTTGGCGACGCCCGGTACGCCTTCCAGCAGACAGTGGCCGCGGGCAAGCAATCCGACCAGCATCCGCTCCACCAGCTGGTCCTGCCCGACGACGACCCGCTTCACCTCGAAGAGAGCACGCTCCAGTACTGCGGTCATGCGTTGCTCTGCGGGGTGGCCTGATTCTGCTCCGGTTGGGCGCTACCAGAGCCGTCCTTGTCCGGGCAGTCGTGCGTGGTGCTCGGCGTACCGGGGCCTTCCTCGACCGTCACGTAGCCCTGATCGGGGGCTGGGTCGTCGCCTGCGGCGTACGCGACGCCGCCCACGCCCAGCGCGGCGGCCGCGATCGCAGTACCGAGCAGGAGGCGCTTGCCGGGGAGATTCATGCTGACTCCTTCACGTTCGGATGCTGTGTTGAATTCATGGGCTCCAATTCATCAGGCCAGCCCGAAAACGACCGGAAAGCAGAACGAAAGTCCGCCGAAAGCGCCTACCGGCTCTCCCGGCCGGCGCCGCTACCTTTGAGTCGTGCGATTACTGGTGGTGGAGGACGAGGAAGGCCTGGTCAGCGCGCTGCGCTCGGGACTCGGCCGGGCCGGCTATGCGGTGGACGCGGCGCTGACCGGCGCCGAGGCGGTCGAGAAGCTCGCCACCACGCCGTACGACCTGGCGATCCTCGACATCACGCTGCCGGACACGAGCGGGCTCGACCTGTGCCGCGCGGTACGGCGTGGTGAGATCGAAGTGGCGTCCGGACGCGAGCTGCGGGTGCTGATGCTGACCGCGCGCGCCTCGCTCGCCGACCGGGTCCGGGGGCTCGACGAGGGCGCCGACGACTATCTGACGAAGCCGTTCGCATTGGTTGAGCTGCTGGCGCGGATTCGTGCTCTGTTGCGGCGCGACGTGACGAACGGGACTACGCAGTTGCACGTCGGCGATCTGGTGCTGGACAGCTCGCGGCATCTCGCGACGCGGGCTGGGCGGGAGCTTCCGCTGACGCTGAAGGAGTTCGGCGTGCTGCGGTATCTGATGTCGCGGCCGGGGCACGTGGTGTCGGCTGAGGAACTGCTCGAGCATGTGTGGGACGAGAACGCGGATCCGTTCACGCAGAGCGTCCGGGTGACGGTCGGGACGCTGCGGCGCAAGCTCACGCTGGAGGGCGAGGAACCCTTGCTGGAAACGGTGATCGGACGCGGCTACCGGCTTCGGGGTGAGACATGAGAAGGCCCGCGTGGACCCAGACGATCCGGTTCCGGTTGACGCTGACCTACTCCGCTGTCCTGATCGGGCTGTCCGCTCTGGTCCTCGGCGGTCTGTACTTCGCCTTGTCGGCGTACCTCGACCCGAAGCCGCTCAACCCGATCACCGTGGACAAGACCTACTACGACAGCCAGGGCCATCTGAAGGTCAAGACCGGTCATACGATCCAAGCTGCTGACCTGGCCAGCATTCAGTCGGCGGTGAACTACAAGACGCTGGAGACGCTCAAGACCTACTCGGCGGCCGGTATGGGCGTATTGCTGCTGTTCAGCCTTGGTACCGGGTGGTGGTTGTCCGGTCGCGCCCTCCGGCCGGTACGCCGGATCACCGCTACGGCGCAGGACATCTCGGCGACCGATCTCTCCCGGCGGATCGCGATGGACGGGCCGCAGGACGAGTTGCGCAATCTCGCGGACACCGTCGACGACATGCTCGAACGGCTGGAGTCTGCCTTCGTCGCGCAACGGCAACTGGTCGACGACGCGTCGCACGAGCTGCGGAACCCGTTGGCGGTCATCCAGGCCAACGTGGACGCAGTACTCGCCCATGACGACACCCCGTCGGAGGATCGGGCGCAGGCGACGGCGATCGTCTCGCGTGCGATCCAGCGGATGACGCGGCTGGTGGAGGATCTGCTGGCGTCTGCCCGGCGGTCGTCGCCTGCCTTCGTCGATGCGGACGTGGATCTGGCCGCGATCGCCGGTGAGGCCGCGGAGGAGTATGCGCTGCTCGCTGCCGATCGAGAGCTTCGGCTGGTACGCCGGTTGTCGCCGGGGCCGATCGCTGCCGGGGATGCCCAAGCGCTGCGCCGGGCCGTCGACAACCTGCTCTCCAACGCTGTCCGCCTGGCCCGCGGTGGCAGCGAACTCGTCCTGGCCGTCGGCAGCCGAAACGGCTGGGCCTGGATCGCAGTACGAGACGAAGGCCCCGGCATCGCCGACGAAGACACCGACCGAGTCTTCGACCGCTTCTTCCGCTCCGGCCAACGCCAGCCGCCCGCCACCGTCCCCCTCGTCGACCCTTCCAGCGGCCCCTCAACCAGCCAACGCCGAGCCGGCCTGGGCCTGGCCATCGTCCGCCAGATAGTCGAATCCCACGGCGGCACCGTAGCCCTCCACTCCGAACTAGGCACCGGCTCCACCTTCATCCTCTGGCTCCCCGAACGCTCCCTCACCAACACCACCCGCCGCTCCCCCACACCCCCCACCGAAGACCCTCTAGGCCCCCGCCCCTGAAATACCCCACGCGCTCTCCGATGCCCGCTCCTCCGTCGTGCCTCTCCGACCGCTCCCACCCACCCCATGCCCTGCGCGCGCCGCACCCCATGCGCTGCGCGCGCCAAACCCCGCGCTGCGCGTCAAACGCCTGCGCTGCGCGCCCCGAATCCCTGCGCTGCGCGCGCCTGGGCCCACCGAACTCCTTTGCGCTCCCTGCGCTCCCTGCGCTGCGCGCGCCAGACCGCCTGCGCTGCGCGCGCCGAGCCCCTTGCGCTGCGCACCGACCCCCTTGCGCTGCGCGCGCCGAACCAACCCCGGCGCTGGGCGCGCTGCGGCTCCGTGCTCCTGCGTCGTGCGATGCGACCACGGTCGCCGCCAGGCAATCGACCTCACAGCGCGGCAAGCTGACCTGGGCGATCGACTCGACTCGGCTACCGGCCCTGGCGTTTTCCTTACCTACTTGCCGATACAGCCACTCCTTGCCCATAGCAACCAATTCCGGCACAGGCGTAGCCGATTTGATTCGAAGAGTAATCGAACATATGATCGAGGCATGAGCAAACGTTCGAGTGGTGAGCCGATTGACGGGTCGTCGCGCCCGCTGCGGCAGCCTCCCGGACGTCAGCCTGCAGAGAGCTTGCTGAGGTTCGACCAGGAGAACGACCCCACTCTGGGAACCTCGCTCTACGAGGCGGTAGTCCGCCAGGACACCACCCGACTGACTACTCAGGGCTGGCTGGATCGCCTGGACGCGATCGCCTTGCTGAAGTCTCGGCTAGCCGCCCTTCAGGCCGGGACCATCGCCGGCTTCGACGATTCCCTGCGCGGTGTCTCAGCAGATCTGGGACACCGGTACCCCCAGCCAGGAGACCGCGAGGCGAAGCCCGGCGAACGGCGCTGGATCGCCGGGGACCTCCGATCGGTCTCCGATGAAGTCGCCGGGATCCTCGAGCTACGTCGGGGGCACGCCACCACCCAGATTCATCGCTCGTGCGAACTGGTCCACAACTTCCCCGCCACTCTCGCCGCGTTGTCCGCCGGCCACCTGACCGAGCGAGCTGCATTCACGATCGTGTCCGAACTCTCCGTGCTGGAGGATCTCGCCGACCTCCGCGCCGCCGAAGCCGCCATCCTCGCGTGGATCAAGACGCATCCGCTGGTCGACATCAAGCAGGCCTGCCGGCGCGAAGTCGCCCGCCGCTCCCCGGAGGCCACCGAGAAGGCCTACGAACGCGCCCACGACGAGCGCTCAGTCCGCATGTACACCGACGACCTCGGCAGATCCGACATCGTCCACAACCAGAACGCCATCGACGGCGCCGCGGTGATGACCAGCCTCTCCCGCGCCGCGATCCGCTATCGCCGCCTGGGCGACCCCCGCACCATGGACCAGCTCCGCGCCGACATAGCCCTCAGCCGCCTCCTCCCCAACACCAAACGCCCCACCCCTCACCCCCAGACCACCACGGCCGACACAGCCAGCACGGCTGGCACGGTTGGCGCGGCTGGCGCGGCCAGCACAGCCAGTGCGGCTGGCACGACCAGCACAGCCAGCACAGCTGGCGCGGCGAGCACCGCCACCACTACCGCTGCGCCGGCCGCCGCTGCCCCGCCCACCAACACGACCACCTCGACAGCAGACCCACCAACTGGTGAGCCCCACCACGATCCGGCCGACGAACCTCCTGCCGAAGATCTGCAGTCCACCGACAGTGAGTACGACGATGCCGTCGACCACCGCACCCGTGGCGAAAGCACCGTCCACCACTCCGCAGATGCTCACGGCCATACCAACGTCGGCCTGAGGACCGCCCACACCGACGGACAGACCGATGCTCCTGCCAACGCTCAGGCTCACGCGAGCAGCAACGACGGCGCGGACCGTACCGGCCGTAGTCGCTCCGTAGACCGTGATGGCCCAGATGACGGCGCAGATGACGGCTCGGCCGATCGTGTCCGACGGACCGATGCCGACTGGGTAGACGAATCGCTGGTCGGTGCAGAGGCCGCGATCGTGATCCATGCGACGGCGGCTGAAGTACGCGCACTGATCAACGGAGACCCGGGAACCGGCGGAGAAACCGACCGGCAGGGCCCCCTCCCACAAAGCGCCTTACGCAAGTACCTCCTCAAGGCCCTCAAGCAGACCCTCCTACCACCCCTCCCCCGCACGCCCCCGATCCCCAGCACCTCCACCTCCGCCGGCCCCTCCACTAGCACCGGCGCCGTCACCTCAGCCAGCGCCTTTACGTGCCCCAGCACGTCTACTACCCCCGGTGCTTCCACTGGCGCTGGTGCGTTCAGCCTGCGTGGGCCTTCCACCGAACCCGAGGCGGCCGGCAGCCCCGGCGCCAAGCATCCCAGCACGGGCGTTGGCTCCGCGAGGTTTTCTGACGGCGCCGTGGGAGCTGGCCGCGATACACGGGTTCGGCTCCAGCTCACGGATCGACCACCTGTCGGCGATCCGGACCGATACACGCCATCGGCCGCGTTGGACAGGTACGTCCGGCTGCGCGATCGCACCTGTCAGTTCCCGGGCTGCAACCGCCCAGCGGAATTCACGGACCTGGACCACCGGATCTCGTTCGCCGCAGGGGGACGCACAACCGCGGCCAACCTCTGGTGTCTGTGCCGCCACCACCATCGCCTCAAGCACGAAGGCGGCTGGCAGATCCACCTCACGCCAGCCGGCACCTACACCTGGATCAGCCCCACCGGCCGCCACTACCCCAACAAGCACAACACCCGCGCGCCCGACGCTTGGTCAGGTGGTTAGTGGGTTCGGCTGGGGGTTGGGTTTCGGGCGGAGGCGGGAGGCGGCGATGCCGAGGCAGATGAGTGAGCCGACTAGCCACGGTGTTCGAGCAGGTAGGTGTCCAGGAGGAGGTGTACGCCGCGGCGGGGTGGTGGGTTCCGGGTTAGTTGGCGGCTAGGAGGGGGCGGGTGCCGGAGAGGACTGCGGCGTAGCGGGCGCGGACGTCGGTGGCGGCCTCGTCGGTCAGTACTGCGGACTCGGGCTTGCTCATGGCGACATCCCACACCGGGAGGTCTCCAGAGACGGCCCACGCGGCTTGGCGGGCTGCGCCTAGGGCTACGTACTCGGCTGGTTCCGGTAGTACGACCGGGGCGCCAAGTAGAGCAGGGGCTAGGGCTTGTACTGCGCGGGAGCGGGCGGCGCCGCCTAGGAGGAGGACCCGGTGGACGGGGATGCCTTGGGCTCGGAGAGCGTCGACGGCGTCGGCCAGGCCGCAGAGCATGCCTTCTACTGCGGCTCGGGCCATGGTGGCCGGCTGGGCGGTGGTACGGGTGAGGCCGTAGATGAGGCCTGTGGAGTGGGGTAGGTCTGGGGTGCGTTCGCCGTCCAGGTACGGGAGCATCATTAGGCCGTTGCTGCCGGTGGAGGTGAGGGCGGCCTCGTCCAGGGCAGCCAGGTCCATGCCGAGCAGAGTGGCTGTGGCCGAGAGGACTCGGGCGGCGTTGAGGGTGCAGACCAGGGGGAGGTAGCCGCCGGTGGCGTCGGCGAAGCCGGCTACGAAGCCGCTGGGATCGCTGGTCGGGGACGAGTACCGAGCGAAGGCGGTGCCGCTGGTCCCCAAAGACACCGCGACGTCGCCGGGCTGGAGGTCGAGGCCTAGGGCGGCGGCCATGTTGTCGCCGGTGCCGGCGGCCAGCGCCGCGCCGAAGGAGGTCTGGCCGACGACCTCGGAGGGGCCGGCTACGCGCGGGAGTTGCAGGGAGCGGCCGAAGGCTAGTTCGACGAGGTCGGGGCGGTAGTCATTGGTGACGGGCGACCACCAGCCAGTACCTGAGACGTCTCCCCGATCCGTCGTGAGATCGGCGATCCCCGAGCGGTCGGCGGCCAGTTGGTGAGTCAGCCAGTCGTGTGGCAGCGCGACCGCCTCGGCGCGAGCGGCCGCGTCGGGGGCGGCGCCGCGGACCCAGCGCAGCTTGGTGACCGTGAAACTCGGTACGGGCACCGACCCGACCGCGGAGGCCCAGGCCTCGGGGCCGCCCAGCTCGGAGACCAACTCACCAGTCGCCTCGGCGGAGCTGGTGTCGTTCCAGAGGACTGCCGGATGGACGACAGCGCCGGAGCCGTCGAGCAGGACCATGCCGTGCTGCTGACCGGCGACCGACACGGCGGAGACACCGTCGAGCAGACCGTCGGAGGCGATCGACCAAGCGTTCCACCATTCGGCGGGGTCGACCTGGGTGGCGTCGGGGTGGGGCGCGCGGCCTTCCCGTAGTACCTCGCCGGTGGTGGCATCGCATACGACGACCTTGGTTGCCTGGGTCGAGCAGTCGACTCCGGCAACCAGTCTCGGGTCAGTCATCTAGAGATCCTTTTCGGTAGCAAGGTGCCGCAGGACGTCACGGGCGAGGTCGGTCGTCGTCACCAGCGTGCTGACCAGTCCGGCCCGCACGGCGGCGATCACCGCCGGCGCGCGATGGGCCCCCGCGGCGAGGGCGATCCGCTCCGCCGGGCGGCGCAGCTGGTCGACCGAGACCGCGATGATCATCTGTTCCAACGGTGACTGGACCAGTCTGCCGTCCTGGTCCAGAAGATGCCCGCTGACTTCGGCGATTGCGCCGCCAGCGACCCCTTCGGCCCGGAGTTCCTCCGAGACCGCGTCCCAGACCGTCGAGCAGCCGGCCCGCCAGGCGCCGATCGCGACGACCGAGATGTCGAGCCCGTCGGCCAGCGCCAGGGTGTCCGCGATGCCGGGCTGCCGGCGCAACGCGGTGACGGCGGCGATGTCGTCGACGACGAGCGGTGCGTGGACGGCGTGCGCAGTACCGCCGGCCAGAGCGGCGGCTCGGCGGGCGAGGTCCATCGTGCTGCCGCCACCCGCGGGCGAGTGCAGCGAACCGGCCATCTGGATCACCGTGCAGGCAGGCAGTACGTCGATATGGTCGACCATCGCATCAACCGCCCGACTCCAGGTCAGGCCGAGCAGGTCCCCGTCACGAACCAGCGGCGCGACCGTCCGGGCAGCCGCCTCGGCCACCTGGTCGCGCACCTGCTCCGGCGAGCCGGAGGTATGCGTGACGACGCACAGCTGGAGCCCGAGAGCGTCGGCCAACTGCTCGGAGAGTCCGCGATCGATGGGCGACGGGTTCTTGATCTGGATCTGGACGATGCCACGGCTGCGCGCGTCCTCGAGCAGCCGGGCGACCTTGAACCGGCTCAGGTCGAGCTGCTTGGCGATGTCGACCTTGGAGACATTGTCGAGGTAGTACCGGCGAGCGACGTCGGCCAACAGCTCGTCGTCCTCGTCACCCTCGCCGAGCAACTGTCCCCGACCGTTCACCGTCGCCCCGCCACCAATCTTCTCCCGTGATTCCCCGGCACCGTAACGGTTCGCGGGCCTTTGCCGCGAGCCCCTTCTCAGGCCCGCGCCTCCAGAGTCGCTCGTGCTCCGTGCTCGTGGAGCGAGGTGAGCGCGGCCGTGTAGGCAGCTACGAAGCGGGGATCGTCGATGAGGTCACCGAAGAGGTCCCGATCGGACACGAAGAGCAACGGTTCCGAAAGGTTGTGCTGCGCTCGCTCGACCAGCTTGTCGCGCAGCCGGTCGACCACCTCGATCGGTTGACCTTGCTCGTCGACGCCCTCGGCGTACCGGGCCCAGGAGGCGATCACCAGAGCGGAGTGATCGATCCCGCGATCCGCGGCGAGCTGCTCGCGGACGACGGGCACGAGCCACTTGGGGATGCGGTCCGAGCTCTCCGCGCAGAGCCGGGCGAGGGTGTCGCGTACTTCGGGATTCGCGAACCGCTCGATCAGCTGGTGCTTGTAGCGGTCGAGGTCGACGCCCGGCACCGGCGGCAACGTCGGCGTACCTTCGGAATCCATGTAGCCGAGCAGGAAGTCGACGAACAGCTTGTCCTGGCAGACCTCGTGCGCGTAGCGGTAGCCAGCCAGATACCCCAAGTAACAAAGGGCTTGGTGGCTCGCGTTGAGCAGCCGCAGCTTCATCAGCTCGTACGGTTCGACGTCCTCGACCAATTGCACGCCGACTTCCTCGTACGCCGGCCTGTCGCCGCCGAAGTGGTCCTCGAGCACCCACTGCGTGAACGGCTCGCAGACCACCGGCCAGCCGTCCTCGACCCCGTACTGCGACGCCAGCGCCTCACGATCCGCGTCGGCCGTGACCGGCGTGATGCGGTCCACCATGCAGTTCGGGAACCGAACCTCGCTTTCGAGGAAGTCCGCTAGCGACGGGTCCTTCAGCCGGGCGAACGCGGCGAGCATCTTGCGCGCGACGTGACCGTTGCCGGGGATGTTGTCGCAGGACATCACCGTGAACGGCGCCACCCCGGCCGCGCGTCGGCGCGCGAGTGCCTCGATGATGAAGCCGAACGCGCTCCCCGGCAGCGCGCCCGGCTCCAAGTCGGCGGCCAGGCCGGGGTCGGACGCGTCCAGCTCCCCGGTCACCTGGTTCACGTGATAGCCGCCCTCGGTGATCGTCAGGGAGACGATTCGCGTGGCGGGGTCGGTCAGTCGGGTCAAGACCGCCTCGGGGTCGTCGGGGGCGAACAGGTACCCGACGATCGAGCCGATCACGCGTGGCTCGAGCGTCCCGTCCGGGTACTTCACCACAAGTGTGTAGAGGCAGTCCTGCGCGGCCATCACGTCGGCCATCCGCTTGTCGTGCGGGAGTACGCCGACGCCGACGATGCCCCAGTCGAGTGCCTTGCCGTCGTTCATCAGCTTGTCGAGGTACATCGCCTGATGGGCCCGGTGGAAGCCGCCGACCCCGAAATGGACGATGCCGGGGCGTACCGAAGTACGGTCGTACTGCGGAACGCCGACTCGCTCGTCGAGCGAACCGAGGCTGGCCGAGTTGAGCTGCTGCACGTTGCCCTCCGTCACTTGACCGCCCCGAGCGAGAGGCCCTGGACGAGCTTGTCCTGTGCCGCGAACCCGGCGATCAGCACCGGCAGCGACACCACCAGGGAGGCCGCGCAGACCTTCGCGAGGAAGAGGCCCTGGCTGGTGACGAAGCCGGTCAGGAACACCGGCGCGGTCTGTGCCACGGTACCCGTGAGGACGCGGGCGAAGAGCAGTTCGTTCCAGCTGAAGATGAAGCAGATCAGCGAGGCGGACGCGATGCCCGGCATGACGACCGGGGCGACCACCGAGCGCAGCGTGCGGACCAGGCCGGCGCCGTCGACGGAGGCCGCTTCGAGGATCTCGACCGGTACTTCGGCCAGGAAGCTGCGCAGCATCCAGACCGCGATCGGCAGGTTCATCGACGTGTAGAGCACGATCAGCAGCCAGATGTTGTCCAGCAGCCCGGCGAACTGTGCGAACAGGTAGATCGGCAGCAGGCCCGCGACCACCGGCAGCATCTTGGTCGACAGGAAGAAGAACATCACGTCGGTCCACTTCTTCACCGGCTTGATCGACAGCGCGTACGCCGCCGGGAACGCCAGCAGGATGACCAGGAGCGTCGACAGGATGCTCGCGGTCAGCGAGTTCGCGATCGACGGCCAGGGACCGGAATCGAAGAACGAGCGGAAGCCGTCCAGGGTCAGCGGCGCGGTCACGTCCGGCGGGTTCTTCGCCGCGTCCTCCTCGTGGTGGAACGAGGTCAGCGCCATCCAGAGCACCGGGAGTACGAACAGGATGCCTACGATCCAGGCGAGCCCGGACAATGCCCAGCCGCCGCCACGATTCTTGCGGCCCGTCACGATCGTCACTTGGCCGCTCATCGGCCCTCCTCCTTGAACAGGGTGGACACCGAGCGGAGCGCGAAGGTCGCGATCAGGATGGTGCCGATCACGACGATGACGCCCGCGGCCGAGGCCCGGCCGTAGTCATGGGCGGTGTAGAAGGTCTGGTAGATCGTGTACGGCAGGTTCGCCGTACCGAGTCCGCCGGACGTGATGGTGAAGACGGCGTCGAAGTTCTGGACGACGTAGATGGAGCCGAGCAGCGCGCTCAGTTCGAGGTACTGACGCAGGTGCGGCAGCGTCATGTACCGGAAGATGTCCCACTGGCTCGCGCCGTCGATGCCGGCCGCCTCGATCACGTCGAGCGGGCGGCTCTGCAGGCCGGCCAGCAGGATCAGCATCATGAACGGCGTCCACTGCCAGACCAGCGCGAAGATCACCGACCACAAGGGCTGGTTGCTGATCCAGTCGGGCTGTGGCGCGTTGTCGCCGAAGATCCACTTCAGCACGCCGTTGAAGAGCCCGTACTCCGGGTTGTACAGCGCGTGCTTCCAGAGCAGGGCCGCCGCGACCGGGACGACCAGGAACGGCGTGATCATCATCGTCCGGACCGCGCCACGGCCGCGGAACTTGCGGTCGAGCAGGAGGGCGATGCCCAGGCCCAGCAGCAGGCTGATCAAGACGACGCCCGCGGTGAGCAGGATGGTCACCCAGATGGCGTGCCGGGTGTTCGCGTCGGTGAGGACGCGGCGGAAGTTGTCGATACCGGCGAAGCTGCGCTCGTCGGGGTAGTACGCGTTCCAGTTCATGAACGACGTGATGATCGTGACCACGAACGGGAGCTGGGTGACGATGATCATGAAGACCAGCGCGGGCATCAGCGGCGCCCTGCGGGCCCAGTCGCCGGTGCTGCGAAGCAGCGTGCTCGGCTTCTTCGGCGGTACGGCTGTGTCGCGACCCGGGCGCGCCTCGGTTTCGATACTCATGTCAGCCCTCACTTCGCTTCTCTGGCGCGATAGCGCTCGGCCACGTCGTCGGCGAGTTCCTGCCCACGTTTCAGCGCTTCGTCGACGCTCATCCGGCCGGCGATGGCCGAGCTGACGTCCTGACTCACCTGGGTTCCGAGATCGGGGAACTCCGGGATGTCGACGAACTGGATGCCGATCGCGGGCCGCGGCTGGGCGCCCGGGTTGCGCGGGTCGGCGGTCTCGATCGCCTGCTTGGTCGGGTCGGCGAACGCCGCCGCCTCCTTGCGGTAGTCGGCGTTCTCGTACGTCGAGGCGCGCTTGCCGGCCGGAACGCGGGACCAGCCGAGCTCCTTGCCGACCAGCTCCTCGTACTGCTTGCTGGAGGCCCAGGAGATGAACTTCCAGGCGTTGTCCTTCTTCTTGCTCGCCTCCTGGATGCTCCACGACCAGGCGTACAGCCAGCCGGAGCTGTCGGTCTTCACGACCGGCGCGGGGGCGTACCCCATCTTGCCCTTGACGGGTGAGTTCGGGGCTTCGAGCGAACCGGCGGCGGAGGTTGCGTCGTACCACATCGCGACGTTGCCCTGGACGAGGTTGTTGAGGCACTCGGTGAAGCCGGCCTGCGGTGCGCCGAGCTCGCCGTGGTTGCGGACCAGGTCGACGTAGAACTTGGTGGCCTCGGTGAACTCGGGGGCGTTGACCTTGGCCTGCCAGTCCTGGGTGAACCAGGTACCGCCGAAGGTGTTCACCACTGTCGTCAGCGGGGCGAACAGCTGGCCCCAGCCGGGTTGGCCGCGCAGGCAGATGCCGCGCATACCGGGCTGGGCGTTGTCGACCTTCGCGGCGATGTCGGCGACCTGCTGCCAGGTCGGCTTGGCGGGCATCTCGATGCCCTTCTGCTGCAGGATGTCCTTGCGGTACATCAGGAAGCTCGACTCGCCGTAGAAGGGTTCGCCGTAGATCTTGCCGTCGTCGCCCGACAGGGACTGGGTCATCGGCTTCAGGATGTCGTCCTGGTTGAACGCCGTGTCCTTGGCGATGTAGTCCGACAGCGGCGCGATCCACTTGCTCTTGGCATAGATCGGGATCTCGAAGTTGCTCAGCGAGGCGACGTCGTACTGACCGGCCTGGCTGGAGAACTCCTGGCTGATCTTGTCCCGGACGTCGTTCTCCGGCAGCACGGTGTAGTTGACCTTGATACCGGTCTGTTTGGTGAAGTTGTCCGCGGTCAGCTTCTGCAGGTCGACCATCTGCGGGTTGTTCACCATCAGCACGTTGACGCTGTCGGCGCCACCGCCACCGGCTCCGCCGCCCCACCCGGCGCAGCTGCTCACTCCGCTCACCAGGAGGAGTGCGATCGCCACACCTCCGATGCGTTTGCGCTGTTCCAGCACGGGCTGCTCCTTCGCGATCGGCGGGCACTCGCTCATATGAGCAGCATGCTGCTCATCGTTGAGTGAACCGTTTGCCCCGGCGCGTGTCAAGAGTTCGTTGCGCAACTGTGCATTGGCGTGCTCGTTTGAGCGACCTAGCGCTTGGAGTGGGCAGCAGCCACACTGTGCGGTGATGCCTGAGGTCGAGACCCGCCTGCTCGGCGGCACCGCCAACCGTGGCCTGGTGGTACGGGTCGGCGATACCGTACGCCGCCCGCTGCGGCCCAGCAGCCCTGCCGTGCATGCGCTTCTGGACCATCTCCAGGAGGTCGGCTTCGACTCCTCCCCCGCCTTCCTCGGCGTGGATGAGCAGGGCCGGGAAGTACTGACCTACGTGCAGGGCGAGACCGTGCAGGCGCCATACCCTTCGTGGTCGATGACCGACGCGGCATTGGAGAGCGTCGCCCACCTCCTACGGCGGTACCACGAGGCAGTACTTGGATTCGAGCCTTCCGGCTACCCGTGGGCCGAGCGAGTGCCTGGGGAGTACGACGACGGGCTGGTCGGCCACAACGACCCAAACCTCGACAACATCGTCTTCCGCGACGGGCTCGCGGTCGCCCTGATCGACTTCGATCTCGCCGGCCCGGGGTCGGCCCTTTGGGATGTTGCTGCCGCCGTACGCCTCTGGGCGCCTTTGCGGCCGGACGCCGACATCCACGACGTGCGCCAAGGCCAATCGCTAGCTCGCCTGCGCCTCTTCGCCAACGCCTACGGCCTAACCGGCGCCGACCGCACCCGCCTGATCGACGCAGCCGCCGCCAACCACATCTGGTGCATGGACTACGTCCGCCGAGGCGCCGAATCCGGCCACCCCTGGTTCCACCAACGCTGGACCACCGGCGAATCCACCCTCACCGACCGAACCAACCACTGGTTCACCACCCACCACGACCAACTACTGAAAGCCTTAGAGGACTAAGAACCCCACGCGCCCGCCGCTACTCGCTCACCGTCGCTCACCGCTCTGGCGCTCCCGCACAACCCCGTTTGCCGCTCCCGCGTCGCAGCGACTGCTCCGTCCGGCGCAGAGGAGCAGGAACGCGTCGGGACCTGCTCGACCTGCAGCCACCTTCATTCGATAGGAAGCGAAGCGACGATTGCATCATGTGTGTCATTTGTGACGGTGCTGAACCAGCCATTCAACAACCTGAGCGTGCTCAATGGCCTTGTTGGCGATCGCCAACATAAAGACATGAGCGTCGACTGTGCCCTGCTCACGAACCGCTCCGCCGAACAGCCCATTGATTTGCACTACCTGACTGGTAGTCAGGTAGATGAATTCAGTCACTGGGCTAGACGGTCCATCAGCTCATTACGCTGTTTCGCGATCGCCTCGGCTACTCGCAACACGTCAACGTCAGACGCCTGCAGATGGTCGTCGACTGTTGCCGGAGCAGCAGCTTGCCTCGTGGCTTTCTGAATCCGTGTCGGCCGAGCGGCCTTACGCCCACCAAGTGCCTTCGCGTGAGTCTGTCGCGGCAGTCCGCCTGACCTCGCTGCAGCCTTCCGTAGGATGAACTGCCCGCTCGTAGCTTCCGTTGTGAAACATGATTCAAGGTCGCGTCCGCGTAGGTCGCGGTGGTTGCGGCTCGGCAGGCAGCGTCCCTCGCGGGCCAGCTGAATCTCGTTCTTCACGACCTCATCGCCTGCGGCCTCAGCGGCGTTGCGCCTCGAAACATTATGTAGCAACCTCGTCACCCCTCATCACCACCGCGAGCCACGGGACTTACCGGTACGGTGGGAGAATCCTCGGGTGAGTGCTCGGGTGGTGTTGCTGGCGGGGCCTTCGGGGGCTGGGAAGTCGCGGCTTGCGGAGAATGTCGGGCTGCCGGTGGTGCGGCTCGATGACTTCTACCGGGATGGGGATGACGCGGCGATGCCGCGGTCGCCGTTGGGGATTGTGGATTGGGATGATCCGGGGTCCTGGGACGGGGAGCGAGCCGTCGCGGCGCTGGAGTTGCTATGCGCAACGGGTGCGGCGGATATGCCGATCTATGACATCGCGGCGGATGGGACCGTTGGGCATCGCCCTGTCGAGACAGGCGGGTCGCCATTGGTGGTTGCCGAGGGCATCTTTGCTGATCAGATCGTGGGGGCGTTGCGGGAGCGTGGGTTGCTGGCGGCGGCGATCTGCGTGCGGCATCACCGGGTGGTGACTTTCGTACGGCGGTTCCAGCGCGATCTGCGGGAGCATCGGAAGCCGCCGTTCACCTTGTTGCGGCGGGGATTGCTGTTGCTGAAGGACGATCCGCGCGTGGTGAAGCGCTGTGTCGACGCCGGCTGCGAACCGTTGCACCCCAAAGCGGCTCGCCGACGGATCACGGATCTCCTCGCCACCGTCGCCGGCTGACTTCGCCGGTTGGCGATCGTTGCCTCGGGCAGGGGGTTTAGGTGGTTCGGGGGTGGACTTCGGGGTGGGAGTGCCACCAGGGGGCGTAGGTGGGGCTGCGGAGGGCGTGGGTGGTGTAGGAGGTGGCTACGGCTAGGTAGATGGATTCGATTTGGTCTTCGGTTAGGCGGGGGCGGCGCCAGGCCAGGATCAGGCGGCCTCGTAGGGGGTCGCCGGTTAGGCGGCGGATGGACATGCCGGGGGCGCCGGCTGAGGTGGGTTCTACTAGTTGGACGGCTCGGCCAGTCTGGATTAGTTGGCGGCCGCCGCCGCTGGGGGCTTCGTAGCGGATTTTGGGGCTGAAGCCGGCTCGGCGGCAGGCGGCGCGGAGGGAGGCCAGGGAGCCGTCGTCGGCGCCGGGTGGGCTGATCCAGGACTCGTCGGCCAGGTCGCCGAGATTGATCTCCTCAAAGCAGGCCAGCGGGTGGGTGGAGGTCAGGGCGATGAAGAACGGTAGGCGCGGGAGGATTGTGCGCTGGGCCAGGTCGGGCGCCAGGGGGACGTCGTGGTCGTCGCTCATGCCGATGACTGCGAAGTCGGATCGGTGGTGGGCCAGCGATTGGGCGAGGCTGATGGCGGATGGGTCTACCTGGACGGTCAGGTCCACTGGGGAAAGGGCTGCTTGGAGGCGTTCGACGATGGTGCCTACGCATTCCATGTGAGCTGTTCCCATGTGCAGTTCGGCCGGGGCGGCACCGGAGGCCAGGGTGAGGTCGCCGGCGAAGGAGTCGATGTCGGCGAGGACCAGGCGGGCGCGTTGCAGGGCGCGTTCGCCCAGTGGGGTGGGGCGTACGCCGGTACGGGCTCGTTCGAAGAGTTGGCCGCCGAGTGAGCGTTCGAAGCGTTGCAGAAGGCCGGTCAGTGCTGGTTGCGAGATCCCGAGGCGGGCGGCGGCTCTGGTCACGCTGCCGGCGTCGGCGATCGCGCAGATCGCCCGCAGGTGGCGGATCTCGGGATCCATAACGTGAGGCTATCGCCGTTGGGATGACCGGGGAACGGCTCGACGTGGCACGCTCCGAAACACTGCGGATCCCCCACCGCAGCCACGCGGGTTCGCGTGTTCCGCCCCGGAGGAGTACCTGATGACAGCTCCACAGTTCCAACGATTACGGCAATTCCGCAGGCAGGCCTTGGTACTGACCCTGGCCACCGTCATCGCCGCGACCGGCCTGGCCCTGACCGCCCCTCCAGGACAAGCGGCCACCATCGCCAAGGCGCCGGTTGGTTCAGCACCGATCGGACCGGCCGACGAGCCCGCTCACGTCGCCGACGCCAGGACGCCGGTGAGTCAACGCGCTCCCCTGCCGGCGTCCAAGCGGGAGTTGCGTCGCGACTACGACGGACCCGCACAACTCGCCACCAAGCCGCGTCCATCCATGCAGGACAAGAACAAAGCCGCGGCGACCTGCAACCCAGCGGACTTCACCAGCCGCACAGGCCAAGCTCTGGTGAACCAGATCAAGGCGTCGACGACCGACTGTGTCAACACACTCTTCAACCTGACCGGCACGGATGCGTACAACGCGTTCCGCGAGGCCCAGATGGTCAGCGTCGCGTACGCCCTTCGGGACAACGGCGCCGGCTACCCCGGCAACAACTCGACCAGTACCGCCCAACTGACCCTGTACCTCCGCGCAGGGTACTACGTGCAGTGGTACAACCCGTCGACAGTCGGCACCTACGGCCCGGCGCTGCGGACGGCGATCCAGTCGGGCCTGGACAGCTTCTTCGCCAACTCGCACGCTTTCGAGGTCAGCGACGCCAACGGGGAGACCCTCGCGGAGGCGATCACGCTGATCGACAGCTCGGCGCAGAACGCCCGCTACCTGTCCGTCGTGAAGCGGATGCTGACCGGCTACAACAATTCGTACAACACGTCGTGGTGGATGCTGAACGCGGTCAACAACGTCTACACCGTGTTGTTCCGTGGCCACCAGGTGCCGGAGTTCGTGACGGCGGTACAGGCCGACCCGAGCGTGATCGACACCCTGTACGGCTTCGCCTCCAGCCACAAGGATCTACTGTCCGGCGACCAGAGCTACCTGACCTCGAACGCCGGCCGCGAACTCACCCGGTTCCTCCAGTACTCTGCCCTGCTGGCCAAAGTGCGCCCACTCGCGAAGGGCCTGCTCGGGCAGACCTCGTTGCAAGGCCCGACGGCACCACTGTGGGTCGGCGTGGCCGAGCTGGCCGACTACTACGACAAGGCGAACTGCGCGTACTACGACATCTGCAACCTGCAGGCGAAGCTCGCAGCTGTCGTGCTGCCGATCACCCACACCTGCAGCTCGACCCTGCGCATCCGGGCCCAGGAGATGACCGCCGCCCAACTGTCGTCGAGCTGCAGCAGCCTGGCGAGCCAGGATGCCTACTTCCACGGCATCGTCGCCGACCCCGGCCCGGTCGCCAACGATCGCAACACCAGCCTGGAGGTGGTGGTCTACAACTCCAGTACCGACTACCAGACCTACGCCGGGGCGATGTGGGGTATCGACACGAACAACGGCGGGATGTACCTCGAGGGTGACCCGGCCGCGGTCGGCAACCAGGCCCGGTTCATCGCCTACGAGGCCGAGTGGCTGCGGCCGACGTTCGCGATCTGGAACCTCAACCACGAGTACACCCATTACCTCGACGGTCGCTTCGACATGGCCGGCGACTTCGACGCCGGTGTCACCACCCCGACGATCTGGTGGATCGAGGGCTTCGCCGAATACGTGTCCTACTCCTATCGCAACGAGACCTACACCGCGGCGATCACCGAGGCGGCCCGGCGTACCTACTCACTCAGCACGCTGTTCGGTACCACCTACAGCAACGACACCACCCGGATCTACCAATGGGGCTACCTCGCGGTGCGGTACATGCTGCAGTCGCACCGCAGCGACGTGACCACCGTCCTCAACTACTACCGGTCGGGCAACTGGAACGCTGCCGCCAGCTACCTCAGAACAACCATCGGCAATCGGTACGACACCGACTGGTACAGCTGGCTGTCCGCGTGTGGGGCAGGGAACTGTGGCGGCGGAGGCGGTACGACGTTGCCCGAGTGCACCTCCGCTGACGTCCGCGTCCTGGGCAAGAACTGCCAGCGCGGCAACCGCGGCACCACCACCGGCAACTACGACTACCTCTACATCAACCTGCCCGCCGGCACTGCTCAGCTACAGATCACCGCCAGCGGCGGTACCGGCAACTGTGATCTCTACTACAACAAGACCACCTGGGCGACCACCACCGCCTACACCCAACGATCGACCGCCACCAGCAACACCGAGGCGATCACGGTCGCCAATCCCCCCGCGGGCTACAGCTACGTCAGCCTGTACGGCGCAACAGGCTGCACCGGCGTCACTGTCAGCACCCGGTACTGATGATCGTTCGTTCCCTCCGCGTCGGCTGTACAGCGCGCGTCGATGCGGAGGGAACGAACCCGCCGTACTTTGCCTGGTGTTCATCTTTATCTGGTGGGCTCGCGGGGTAATCCCCTGACCCTGCGGAGGAATCGTGAGGCGAGTCGCGCCCGGTGTTGCCGCTGTGGTGTGCGCTGGGCTGGTGTTTTTGACGGGGTGTGGGAACGACGCGGGGGCGTCGACTGCACCGGTTGGTGGGAACGAGCCCTCGGCCCCGGCTGACGCGGCGGCGCCTGCTGCCGTTGGTGGGTTGGCGGGGCTCGCCGTCGTACCGGATGGGTTTCAGAAGGGGGCTCCGGGAGAGTCGGCGCAGCTGACTGGGCCGTTCACCCGGCAGAGCTTCGTGGACACGTTGTCGGCTTCGCCTGCTGAGGATCTCGCGCTGCTGCTGAACGCGGGCTGCAAGGAGGGGTACCAGACGTTCCGGTCGAGCACGGATCGGCGCAAGCGGGTGACCGTGCAGCTGTTCAAGGCCGGTTCGCCGGCCAAGGCCCGTGACCTGCAGAAGGGGTTCTGGGCGCAGGACGAGCACACCAAGCCGTTCGCGGTGCCAGGCGTGCCGGGCGCGTTGACGGACGCGCAGACAGGGGTCGTCGGGGTGACCGGCCAGCTCGAGGCGGTCGCGGAGGCGAGCATCACGGTCGGCTCGATCGTCGCCGAGATCACCGTCAGCCAGAGCGGCACGCTGGAGAAGACACCGGTACCCGACGTCAAGCTGGCCAGCACGATGGTCAAGCTCCAGTACAAGCGCCTGACCACCAAGTCGGGCTGACCTTCAGGCCGTGATGCGGTCGATCACCAACGGGGTCGGGGTGTAGGAGTCGGAGATCGTCACCGCGTCGGTCAGGGACTCCAGCGCGCGCTCGAAGCGGGTCGCGTCGTCGGCGTGCAACGTCAGGAGCGGTTGACCTTCGGTGACCTGATCACCGGGCTTCGCGTGCAGCTCTACGCCAGCGACCGGCGAGACCGGGTCCTCCTTGCGGGCGCGGCCGGCACCGAGGCGCCAGGCGGCTACGCCGACGGACAAAGCGTCAAGTCGCGAGAGGACGCCGGAGGCTGTCGCCTTGACGATGTGCTGTTCGGGGGCGATGGGGAGTTCTGCGTTGGGGTCGCCGCCCTGGGCTGCGATCATCCCGCGCCAGGCGTCCATGGCGGTGCCGTCGCGGAGTTTCTCGGCGGGGTCGATGTCGGTGACACCGGCGGCGGCGAGCATTTCCACTGCCAGGGCGACAGTGAGTTCGACGATGTCGGCGGGACCGCCTCCCGCGAGCACCTCCACGGATTCCCTGACCTCCAAGGCGTTTCCGGCGGTCAGGCCGAGGGGTGTCGACATGTCGGTGAGCAGGGCGACAGTCTTCACCCCGGCATCGGTGCCGAGGGCAACCATGGTGGAGGCCAGTTCGCGAGCGTCGGCGAGGTCCTTCATGAAGGCGCCGGTGCCGACCTTCACGTCCAGGACCAGCGCGCCGGTGCCTTCGGCGATCTTCTTACTCATGATGGAGCTGGCGATCAGCGGGATCGCCTCGACCGTGCCGGTCACGTCGCGCAGGGCGTAGAGCTTCTTGTCAGCGGGCGCCAGGCCGTCGCCGGCCGCACAGATGACGGCGCCGACGTCCTCGAGCTGCTGCATCATCTCGTCGTTGGACAGCGCCGCACCCCAGCCGGGGATCGACTCGAGCTTGTCCAACGTACCGCCGGTGTGGCCCAGGCCGCGGCCGGACAGTTGCGGTACCGCGACGCCGCAGGCCGCCACTAAAGGGGCCAGCGGCAACGTGATCTTGTCGCCGACGCCGCCGGTGGAGTGCTTGTCCGCGGTCGGCCGGGACAGCTTGGCGAAGTTCATCCGCTCACCGGAGGCGATCATCGCGGCGGTCCAGCGAGCGATCTCGCGGCGGTTCATCCCGTTCAGCAGGATCGCCATCGCGAGCGACGACATCTGCTCGTCCGCGACCGCACCGCGGGTATAGGCGTCGATCACCCAGTCGATCTGGCCGTCGCTCAGCTCGCCCTTGTCCCGCTTGGTGCGGATGACGTCTACCGCGTCGAAAGACACTATTCCTCCAGTCGTTCCGGCCCGAACGCGTCGGGCAGTAGCTCGCGCAGGGGGCGGCTACCGGTGGCGGACTCCACCAGGAGAGTCGGTCCGCCGTGCTCGTGCAGCAGCTGGCGACAGCGGCCGCACGGCGTGAGCAGTTCCTCGTTGTGGTCGACGCAGGTGAAAGCGATCAGCCGGCCGCCGCCGGTACGGTGCAGCTCGGAGACCAGACCGCACTCGGCACACAGGGTGAGCCCGTACGACGCGTTCTCCACGTTGCAGCCGGCAACGATGCGCCCGTCGTCGACCAGAGCCGCGGCTCCGACCGGGAAGCCGGAGTACGGCGCATAGGCGCGGCGCATCGCCGCGACCGCGGCTACCCGCAGCGCGGGCCAGTCGACGCCCGCCGGGCTGCCGACGGGCGGGTCCGCGGGGCCCTGCTCATTCGGTGACGTAGGGCTCACCGTCCGCCTTGGGAGCTCTCACTCGGCCGACCAGGCCCGCGACGGCGATCACCGTGGCCAGGTACGGGGCCATCAGCAACAGTTCGCCGGGGATCGGGGTCTGGATGATCTGCAGCTGGGACTGGAGCTGGGTGGCGAAGCCGAAGAAGAGCGCCGCGACCATCGCGCCGATCGGGTTCCAGCGCCCCATGATCAGCGCCGCCAGCGCGATGAACCCGTTGCCCGCCGTCATCCCCTTGTTGAACGACCCGGCGTAGCCGACGGTGAAGAACGCTCCACCGAGACCGGCCAGCACGCCGGCCCAGAGCACCGCGGAGTACCGGACGCGCTTGACCTTGATGCCGACCGTGTCGGCCGCCTTCGGGTGCTCGCCGACGGCGCGGACACGAAGGCCCCAGCGGGTCTGGAACAGCACGAAGGTGACGACGGCGACCGCGATGTAGGTCAGGTACACCAGGACCGTCTGCTCGAACAGGATCGGTCCGAAGAACGGGATGTCTCCCAGCAGCGGGATCTTCACCGCGGACAGCACGTCCGGCGTGTTCAGGTTGGCGGCGTCCTCCTGCAGGAACTGGTCGAAGAGATACCCCGTGATGCCGGTCGCGAAGACCACCAGCACGACGCCGAGGACCACCTGGTTCACCAGGTACTTGATGGAGAACACGGCCAGCAGCAGGGCCATCAGTACGCCGGACACGGCCGCCGCGATCAGCGCGGCAGCCCCGCTTCCCGTCGTACTGGACACGACCGCCGCGGTGAACGCGCCGACCAGGAACTGGCCCTCGATCGCGATGTTGATGACACCGGCCCGCTCACACAGCACACCGGCGAGCGCGCCGAGGATCAGCGGGGTGGCGAAGTTCAGCGTGCCCTGGAACTGGTTGGCCAGCGGGAAGGTCTTGCCCGCGGCGGCCCAGCACAAGAAGGCGCCAAGGAAGCTGACACCCAGTACTGCGGCCAGCCAGCCGGCGTACTTCATCGGCACCCGGCGCATCACGTACGCCACGGCGGCCACCAGCCCGAACGCACCGAGTAGGAGCGCGACCGGCTGTGCCGGGATCCCGACCAGGTTGTGCTGGAGGTCGCCGGACACCAACTGGAAGGTGGCCTTGCCGCTCTTGGTGCCGATGGCCAGTCCCAGCCCGATCAGGGCGAAGACGACCATCAGGCCGCCGACCCGCAGCCGGCGGGTCCGCTCGGCCGGCGCCTCGATGACGGCCGGCGCGGATGCCGGGCCGGGCGCGGGCGTCGGGTCCGGCGTCCGGTCGTCGATCTCGGTCGAACTCATCCGTTCCAGCCTTTCGCGAGGACGGCTCCGATGCCGCGTTCCTTCGGCAGGAACCGGAAGATCGAGCGCACCAGCGCCGGGGCGGCGACGAAGAGCACGATCACGGCCTGCAGCACGGTGGTCAGGGTCAGCGGTGTCTGGGTCTGCAACTGCATCTGTAGGCCGCCCGCGTTGAGGGCGCCGAAGAGCAGACCGGCCAGGACCGTACCGAGCGGCGTACCGCGGCCGAGCAGGGCGACGGTGATCGCGTCGAAGCCGACCGAGGCGGCGACGCCGTCGGTCAGCGGCAGATCCGTGCCGAGCACCTGCTGGGTGCCCGCGAGGCCGGCCAGCGCGCCGGCCACCAGCATCGCGATGAAGTACGCGCGGCCGACCGACATGCCCGCGGTCCGGGACGCGTCGGCATTGGCGCCCACCGCACGCAGCTCGAAGCCGACCGTCGAGCGGTTCAGCAGCCACCAGACGAAGCCGGCCGCGACCAGCGCGAGCAGGAAGCCCACGTGCAACCGGGTACTACCGAACTGCGGGTACTGCGCGTTCGCGTCCACGATCGGGCTGATCGGGTCCTCGCGACCGGGCCGCTTGAAGGTCGTTGTCGTCAGCAACCACTGGAGCAGGTAGACCGCGACGTAGTTGAGCATGATCGTAACGATCACCTCGTGCGCGCCGGTCCGGGCCTTGAGCAACCCGACCACGCCACCCCACAGCGCCCCGCCGAGCAGGCCGGCCAGGATCGCGACGATCAGGTGGATCCCCGGCGGCAGGTGCCAGGCGAACCCGACCCAGGCGGCCAGGATCGCGCCGACGATCAGCTGCCCTTGGGCGCCGATGTTGAACAGCCCGGTCCGGAAGGCCAAGGAGACGGCCAGACCGCCGCAGATCAGCGGCGTCGCCTGGGTCAGCGACTCGGTGATCGGGGTGATGCCGCCGAGCGCGCCGGAGGCCAGTGCCTGGTACGAGTCGCCGACGGCGCTGAAGGCCGCCGTGAAGGTGTCCATCGGCGCGGCACCGAAGTACCCGACCGCTGTTTTCACGCCGTCGTCGCCGATGATGATCAAGATGGCGCCGACCAGCAGCGCCAGCACGATCGCGCTCAGCGAAACCAGGCTCTGGACCGCCCAGCCGGGCAGCGGCCGGCGGCCCGAAGGCGCTGGTTTCGGTGCGGCGGGCGGCACCTCGGTCGTTGTTTCGTTGCTCATCTAGATGGTTCCCAACGTGGTGGGGTTCTCGATCGCGACTTCGTGGGCCTCGGACCGGGAGGCGCCGGCCATCATCAGGCCGAGCTCGTCGCGAGGCGTGTCGGACGGGACGACGCCGACCACCTTGCCGCGGTACATCACCGCGACCCGGTCGGACAGCGCGGCGATCTCGTCGAGTTCGGTGGAGACGATCAGTACCGCGGTGCCGTGGTCGCGCTCCTCGACGATCCGGGTGTGCAGGAACTCGATCGAGCCGACGTCGACACCACGGGTCGGCTGCGAGGCGACCAGCAGCTTCAGCGGCCGGGACAGCTCCCGGGCCAGTACGACCTTCTGCTGGTTGCCGCCGGACAGCGACGAGACCGGCTGGTCGGCGCCCTGGGTGCGGATGTCGAACTCCTCGATCCGCGCGGTCGCGTTCTTCTCGATCTCGTCGGTGCGCAGCATCAGGCCCTTGCCGAACGGTTCCTGCCGGAACAGGTCCAGCACCAGGTTCTCGGCGACGCTGAACGGGCCGACGAAACCGTCGTGGCCGCGGTCCTCCGGGACGTACCCGATGCCGGCGTCGAGGCGCTCGCGGGTGGAGACGCCGGTGAGTTCCTTGCCGTCCAGCGAGATGCTGCCGGCCGCGATCGGGGTCAGCCCGAGCAGTGCCTCGGCGAGCTCGGTCTGGCCGTTGCCCTGGACCCCGGCCACCGCCAGGATCTCGCCGCTGCGGACCTCCAGATCGACGTTGTCGACGGCGGTGAAGCCACGCTCGTCGATCACCGTCAGGCCCTTGATCCGCAGCACGGCGTCACCCGGATCGGCGGGCGCCTTGTCGACCACCAGGTCGACCGCGCGGCCGACCATCATCTCGGCCAGGCCTTCCTCGGTCTCGGCCGGATCGGCCTGGCCGACCACCTTGCCGCGGCGGATCACGGTGATCTTGTCCGCGATCGCCTTGACCTCTTTGAGCTTGTGGGTGATGAAGACGATCGAGGTGCCGTTCTCCTTGAGCTGGCGCATCACCGTGATCAGCTCGTCGATCTCGGCCGGCGTGAGCACCGCGGTCGGCTCGTCCAGGATCAGCACCTTGGCGTCGTTGGTGAGCGCCTTGATGATCTCGACCCGCTGCTGGACGCCGACCGGGATGTCCTCGACCAGCGCCTCGGGGTCGACCTCGAAGCCGTACCGCTCGGACAGCTCGGTGACCAGCGCGTCGGCCTTCTTGCGGTCCAGCACACCGCCGGCGTGGGTGTTCTCCCGGCCGAGCATGATGTTCTCCGCGACGGTGAAGACCGGGATCAGCATGAAGTGCTGGTGCACCATCCCGATGCCGTGCTGGATCGCGTCGCTCGGCGAGGTGATCTTGACCTTCTCGCCGTCGATCAGGATCTCGCCGGAGTCAGGCTGGAGCAGCCCGTAGAGCATGTTCATCAGGGTCGACTTGCCGGCCCCGTTCTCCCCGAGCAGGCAGTGGATCTCGCCCGGCTCGATCACCAGATCGATGTGATCGTTGGCGACCAGGGAACCGAAACTCTTGGTCAGACCTGAGAGCTCTAGATGCATGCGGGCATGCCCCCTTCGAAATGACTTCAGCCAACAGAGCTGCGAGCCAGGAAGGCGGCCCCCTCGAGGGGACCGACTTTCCTGGCTCGCACCGTACTACTTAGTCGTGCTGTGGATCAGGAGGCCTTCGGCTGCGCCTTGGACTCGAGCGTGATCTTGCCGGAGATCAGGTCGGCCTTGATCGTGTCCAGCTCGGTCTTCAGCTCGGCCGGGACCTTGCTGTCGAACTCGTGGAACGGGGCCAGCGAGGTGCCGCCGTTCTCCAGCGTGCCGATGAACTGCTTGTTGTCGAACTTGTTGTCGACCACCGAGGTGATCGCGTCCTGGACGGCGACGTCCATGCCCTTCTTGACGCTGGAGATCAGCACCGAGCAGTACTCCGCGGCGCTGACGCAGCCGTCGGTGTCGACCCAGATCGCGTTGACCTTGCCGTTGCTGGCCTTGGCCGCCTGCAGACCGCCCAGACCGGACGGGCCGGCCACCGGGAAGATGATGTCGGCGCCCTGGGTGATCAGGTTCTGGGCGGTGTTCTGGCCCTTCGCCTTGTCCTCGAAGCCACCGGCGAACAGGCCGGCCTGCTTGGCGTCGTCCCAGCCGAGCACCTGGACGTTCTTCGACTTCTGCTTGTTGTAGTAGCGCACGCCCTCGGCGAAACCGTCCATGAAGATGGTCACCGGCGGGATCTTCAGGCCGCCAAAGGTGCCGACCTTGCCGCTCTTGGACATCCCGGCGGCCAGGTAGCCGGCCTGGAAGCTGGCCTGGGCGGTGTTGAAGCTCAGCGGCTTCACGTTCTCGATCGGGGTGGCCGGGGCCGAGTCGACGATCGCGAACTTGATGCTCGGGTTCGCCTTGGCCGCCTTGTCGGTGGCGTCCTCCAGCTTGAAGCCGACGGCGACGATCACGTTGCACTTGGCGGCGACCATCGCGGTCATGTTGGTCGGGTAGTCGTTGTCCGACTTCGACTCGGCCTTGACCGGGGTCAGCCCCTTCGCCTTGACGGCGGCCTGGAAACCTTCGTACGACGTCTGGTTGAACGACTTGTCGTCGAACCCACCCGAGTCGGAGACCATGCAGGCCTTGAAGTCCTTGTTGGCGTCGCCGCCAGCCGTGTTCTCAGCCGGCTTGCTGCCACAAGCGGCGACGGCGAGCGTCAGCACGCCCACGATCGCCAGTCCCCGCACGTACTTCTTCACCGGATGTCTCCTTCGTCGCCCAAGATTTGTCACCGGCACACCTTCCCAGGTGCCGCATCCGCAGACTATAGGTGCGAGCCCGGGCTTCTTAGAACGGCAAAAGGGCCTCGATACCGGAAAGTGACCGGCAGGAGAGGCATTGCAACGAAACTTCTGCCGACCGCCCCGACTTCGTCACGGAGAGTGATCAAACTGAGCGAGCAGGCGATGAGCAGCGAAACGGTGATCTACAGCGGGGTCGGCCCGGATGCCGATCCATGGCATGACTTGCCGCGCACTAGCGCGCGGCTGGCCGACGCGCTGGGCAGTTCTGGACCCTTACGCATCGTGAGCAGTGCGGATGAGTTGGCCGGGCTGCTGGATCAGGCGGGGCTGCTGGTCGTGAATGCCAGTGCGAACCGAGGGGGGCCGACGCCTGCAGATCAGCAGTTCGGGCGGCTGGTCGAGGGGTTCCTGGCGCGGGGTGGCGGGCTGCTGGCGGTGCACAGCTCGACCATCGCGTTCCCGGGGCTGCAGAGCTGGCACCAGACCGTCGGGGCGATCTGGGAACAGGGCAAGACGTTCCATCCGCCACACGAGCGCACGCTGGTACGGCGTACCGACGTCAAGCACCCGATCGCCGACGGGCTGGGCGACTTCTGGGTCGAGGACGAGCGGTACACGGATCTCCTGCTTGTCGACGGCATCGAGGCGCTCTACGAGCACACCCACGAAGGCGTCACACACCCGTTGCTGTGGGCCCGTGAGGTCGGCGGCGGGCGGGTCGTGTACGACGCGCTGGGTCACGACGAGCGCTCCTACGACGCCCCGGAACGGGTCGAGTTGCTGCGACGCAGTGCCGGATGGTTGCGGGGTTGATGCAAGGATTGCGGGATGACGACTTCGCACACCCTGCGCCTCGCCGACGTGAAGGCACGCGTCGACGAGGTGCGGGATGAGGCGGTCGCGGTACGCCGTGACCTGCACGCCCACCCCGAGCTCGGCTGGCACGAAGTCCGTACGACGGAGCTGCTCGCGCGGCGACTGACCGAGGCCGGCCTCTCGCCTCGCGTGCTGCCGACCGGTACCGGACTGATCTGCGATGTCGGCTCCGGGGACACCTGTACTGCGCTGCGGGCCGACATCGACGCGTTGCCGGTGCCGGACGCGGTCGACGCGCCTTGGCGGTCGACGATCGACGGGACGGCGCACGCCTGTGGGCACGACGTCCACACGGCTGCGCTGCTCGGCACTGCGCTGGTGCTTGCTGGGATGGCCCGCGATGGGGTGCTCGACAGGCGGGTCCGCCTGATCTTCCAGCCCGCTGAGGAGGTCATGCCGGGCGGTGCGCTGGGGGTGATCGCGGCGGGCGGGCTGGACGGCGTACGGCGGATCTACGGCCTGCACTGCGATCCGCGGCTCGAGGTCGGGCAGATCGGCCTGCGTACCGGCGCTCTGACGGCCGCCGCGGACCGGATCCTCGTCCGGATGGCTGGGCCGGGTGGGCACACCTCGCGGCCGCATCTGACCGCGGATCTCGTGTATGCGCTGGCCACGCTGGTGACCGAGTTGCCGGCCGCGCTCTCGCGGCGGGTCGATCCTCGCGCAGGAATGTCGCTGGTGTTCGGGCGGATCACGGCGGGGTCGGCGGCCAATGCGATCCCGGCTCGTGGTGAGGTGGAGGGCACGCTGCGCTGCCTCGACGTCAGCGCCTGGCGGCTCGCTGCCGAGTTGATCCCGACGCTCGCTGAGCAGCTGGCCGCGCCGTTCGGGGTCGAGGTGGACACGGAGGTGACGCATGGCGTGCCGCCGGTGATGAACGACGCCGGGGCGATCGACGTGTTCCGCGCGGCCGTCGAGCAGACGATCGGGTCGGGCGCGATCGCCCCGACCGACCAGAGCCTGGGTGGCGAGGACTACGCCTGGTACCTCGAACACGTGCCCGGCGCGATGGCCCGCCTCGGCGTCCGCCCGGTCGGCGTCGAGACGGCCGCCGACCTGCATACGCCGGGCTTCAACCCTTCGGAGGAAGCCATCGCGCTCGGCACCGGCGTACTGACCGCTGCCGCTCTGCTCGACTAGAAGGTGTCGGCGGGGACGTAGACGCCCCAGACGGCGCGGAGGGCGTCGCTGACCTCGCCGACGGTGGCGCGGGCCTTGAGGGCTTCCTTCATCGGGTACAGGCAGTTGTCGTTGCCCCGGGCAGCGTTCTGGAGATCGCTGAGGGCCTTGTCGACGGCCGCTTGGTCGCGTTCGGCGCGGAGCCGGGCGAGGCGCTCGACCTGCTGCGCCTCGATCAGGGGATTCACCCGGAGCGGTTCGTACGGCTCCTCCTCGGCGACGCGGTACTTGTTGAGCCCGACGACAACCCGCTCAGCACTGTCGATCTCCTGCGCGATCCGGTACGCCGACCGCTCGATCTCCTGTTTCTGGAAGCCCTTCTCGATCGCCGCGACCGCGCCGCCGAACTCCTCGACCTGGTCCATCAGCTCGCGCGCCGCCGCTTCGACCTCATCGGTCAGCGACTCCACGACGTACGAGCCGGCGAACGGGTCGACCGTCGCGGTGATGTCGGTCTCGTACGCGAGCACCTGCTGGGTGCGCAGCGCGAGCCGGGCGGCCTTCTCGGTCGGCAGCGCGATCGCCTCGTCGTACGAGTTGGTGTGCAGCGACTGGGTGCCACCGAGCACGGCCGCGAGGCCCTGGATGGCGACCCGGACCAGGTTGACCTCCGGCTGCTGCGCGGTCAGCTGGACGCCGGCCGTCTGGGTGTGGAAACGCAGCATCAGCGACTTGGGGTTCTTCGCCCCGAACTCGTCACGCATCACCTGCGCCCAGATCCGGCGGGCCGCGCGGAACTTGGCGACCTCCTCGAGCAGCGTCGTGCGGGAGACGAAGAAGAAGCTCAGACGGGGCGCGAAGGTGTCGACGTCGAGACCGGCCGCGACGGCGGTACGGACGTACTCGATCCCGTCGGCGAGCGTGAAGGCGATCTCCTGCGCGGGCGTCGCACCGGCCTCGGCCATGTGGTAGCCGGAGATCGAGATGGTGTTCCAGCGCGGCAGCTCTGTCTGGCAGTACGCGAAGATGTCGCTGATCAGCCGCAGCGACTCCTTCGGCGGATAGATGTAGGTGCCGCGGGCGATGTACTCCTTCAGCACGTCGTTCTGGATCGTGCCGGTGAGCTTGTCACCGGAGACGCCCTGCTCCTCCGCGACGAGTTGGTAGAGCAGCAACAGCACCGAGCCGGGCGCGTTGATCGTCATCGAGGTGGAGACCTGGTCCAGCGGGATCTGGTCGAACAGCACCCGCATGTCGTCGATCGAGTCGATCGCCACGCCCACCTTGCCGACCTCGCCGTGCGCGATCTCCGCGTCGGAGTCGTAGCCCATCTGGGTCGGCAGGTCGAAGGCGACGGACAGTCCCATCGTGCCGGCGTCGATCAGCTGGTGGTACCGCTGATTCGACTCGGCGGCGGTGCCGAACCCGGCGTACTGCCGCATGGTCCACGGCCGTTGCGTGTACATGGTGGGGTAGACGCCCCGGGTGAACGGGTACTCCCCCGGCACGCCCAGCTTCTGCGCAGCGTCGAACCCTTCGAGCTTCTCCGGCCCGTAGACCGCCTCGAAGTCCCATCCCGACTCGGTCTGATGACTCATCCCTCAACCGTAGGCCGAACCACCCGGCCACTGGTACACACCATGCTGGTGACATCCAGCACCCTCGGTGACGTAGGTCTCGCGGCCGGGCTTGAACGGGTCGCTAGGGTTGATGGTCACCGGTGGGCGCCCCCTGGCGTTTGGATGCTGGTCGCTGGGCGGTGCCGGTTGGTCGCTTGGTGGTTACTTGGTAGTCGGGGACGCTTCGGCTGGGGATCGACGCCGTGTCACGGGAGTGTCGCCCAGGGTTCATGCGGGGTCGGGACTCTCACAGTGTGCGCATAGTGATGGTCGCCGAGTCCTTCCTGCCGCAGATCAATGGTGTGGCGAACACAGCTCGCCACGTCGCCGATCGGCTGCTGGCCCACGGGCACCAGCTGCTGATCATCGCCGCCGGGCCCGGGCCCGACACGTACCAGGGAGTCCGGGTGATCCGGGCCCGCAGCTTCGGGATCCCCGGCTACAAGGAGTTCCCGGTCGGGCTGCCCGATCCGGCGATCGAACGTGCGATGGCGGACTTCAAGCCGGACCTCGTTCACCTGGCGTCCCCCTTCATCATCGGCGCCTACGGTCTGCGCAGCGCGCGCCGGCTCGGGCTGCCGACGGTGGCGATCTTCCAGACCGACCTGGCCGCCTTCGCCCGCCAGTATCCGTGGTTCGCGAAGGCGGATCGGGGGATCACGGCCTGGATCCGACGGGTGCACTCGCGGGCGGATCGCACGTTGGCGCCGTCGTCGGCATCGGTCGCTCAGCTGGTGCAGGCGGGGGTTCCGCGGGTCCACACCTGGGGCCGTGGGGTGAACCTCGATCTGTTCGATCCGGCCAACCGGGACCAGCGCTGGCGCCGGGAGATCTCGCCGGACGGCAAGCCGATCGTCGGGTACGTCGGCCGGCTGGCCGCCGAGAAGAAGGTCAAGCGGCTGGCCGAGCTGGCCGGCCTCGACTGCCACCTGGTGATCGTCGGCGACGGACCGGACCGCGCAAGCCTGGAGCACACGTTGCCTAATGCAACGTTTCTCGGGATGCGCCGCGGTACCGACCTGGCCTCGATCTTCGCCGGGCTGGACGTTTTCGTGCACACCGGTGAGCACGAGACTTTCTGCCAGACCATCCAGGAGGCGCAGGCCTCTGGAGTCGCGACGGTCGGGCCGGCCGCGGGCGGACCGCTCGACCTGATCCGGCCGGGGGTGACCGGCTTGCTCTTCGAGCCCGGTCAGCCGGGGTCGCTGCGGCAGGCGGTCGCGCAGATGCTGGATGACCCGACGCAGCGGCAAGCGATGGCTGAGGCCGGACAACGACGAGTACAGACAAGGACTTGGCCTGCAGTGGTTGACGATCTGGTGAACAAGCACTACGCCGAGGTGCTTCAAGAGGCCTGGGCACGGCGGGCCGCATGAATCTTCGGATCGCGCAGCTGGCCAACTTCGTCGGGCCGACGTCAGGCGGGATGCGGACGGCGATCGAGCATCTCGGCCAGGGGTACTGCGAGGCCGGCGCCGACCGGATCCTGATCACGCCTGGTGAGCGGGACAGCGTGATCGAGACCGAGGTCGGCACGATCGTCCGGATGAAGGCGCCCAAGGTCGGCGGCGGCTACCGGTTGATCACCGACCCGTGGAAGGTGATCGAGACGCTGGAGCGCTTCCGGCCGACCACCGTGGAGATCTCCGACAAGTCCACTTTGTTGCCGGTGGCAAGGTGGGCGCGCAAGAACGAGATCGGCTCGGTGCTGTTCAGCCACGAGCGCCTCGACGCGATGCTGTCATTGCGGACCGGCCGCCAGCTGGGGGTCGCGGCCGGGGTGGGTGCGCTCTATCGGCTGCTCAGCCGGACGTACGACGCTGTCGTGGTCACCTCTCGTTATGCCGCGGCCGAGTTCGACGAGGTCACCACTCCCCTCGTCCGGATTCCGCTCGGCGTCGACCTGGAGACCTTCCACCCGTCATTGGCCACACCGGCCGACGACGGCGTACTCAAGCTCGTCCACGCCGGCCGGTTGTCTCGCGAGAAGAGTCCGCACCTCGCCGTCGCCACGGCCGCCGAGCTGCACAAGCGGGGCGTCAAGCTGCGGATGGACGTCTACGGGTCCGGTCCGCATCTGGACGAGCTGGTTGCGATCGCTGGTCGCGCGCCGATCACTTTCCACGGGTACGTCGATGGGCGGGTCAAGCTGGCCCGCCACCTGGCGGAGGCCGACATCGCGTTGTCGGTCTGCCCGGGCGAGACGTTCGGGCTCGCAGTACTGGAGGCACTGGCGGCCGGTACGCCGGTAGTCACCGCCGACACCGGTGGAGCACGGGAGCTGGTCGACGAAACCTGCGGCCGCTGGGGACGCCCGACACCCGCAGCGCTTGCGGACGCAGTACTGGAGCTGGCCAAGGTCCCCGGCCGCAGAGCCGCAGCCCGCCAACGAGCCGAGCTCTACGACTGGGACTCCTGCATCCAGCACATGCTCAACCTGCACACCAGGCTGGCGTTGAAGCGACTAGCTGCCTAGCCTTGGCGGGCTCTTAGGTCAGGTGGTCATAGTCGCCGCGGGCCCAGGCTGCGTGGCGGTCGGCAGAGAAGCGGACGACGGCGCGGGCGTTGACTGGGATGGATGCGCCGAAGTTGCCGTAGAGGCGGTCGTACTCGAAGACGTCCAGCGCCTTGGCGACCCGGTCGACGACGGCGCCGGACAGTGGGATGCGGTTCGGGTAGCTGCGCATGAAGCTCACCGAGGTACGGTCCGGGTTGGCGAAGATGGTGTCGCCGGCCAGGATCACTCCCTTGCCCTCGGCCCCTTCCGCCCAGTGCACGATCGCGCTGCCGGGGAAGTGCCCGCCCGGCTGGATCAGCGTGACGCCCGGTAGCAGGTCGAGCGGGCCGGACCAGAGCTTGATCGCCTCGTCGTCCCGCGCCACCCACTGCTTGTCGGCCGCCGACACATACACCGGTACGCCGCCGAGCCGCTTGCTCCACTCGACCTGTACGCCGTACATGTGCGGGTGACTCGCGATGATCGCCTTCACCTCGCCCAGCGCCCGTACCTGCTCGACGGCCTCGTCATCGAGGTACCCGATCGGATCCCAGAGCAGGTTGCCCTCAGCGGTCTGAACGAGCATCGACTGCTGCCCGATCCCGGCGCTGGGCGTCGAGGTCACGCCGTGCAGACCGGGCTCGACCTCCTTGACCTCCACCTTGTACCCGGCCGCGGACAGCGCCTCGAGCGTGGTCCAGTGCTGCCCGTCGGCGGGCACCCACTGCCGCTCGTCCGCGCAGATCGCACACACCTCGACCTGCTCGGAGTGCTCCACCGCACAGGTCTCACAGATCCAGAAACTCACAGTCATCCCCTCCATCGTCGTCTCAGCTGACCCCACGCTAGGCCCGGAAAGGCTCGTCGGCACGGGCCAATCCGCCGCCGGCAGCGCGGTCCACTGGATCGTCGAGCTTCAACCACGCTTGAGGTCAACCAGCCGCCCGATCGCGGTGAGTGACCGTTCACGATCCGTCATCGCCGCCTGCCCCGAGAGCGATGTCACACGGGAGCGGCACTGTGGCGGGGCGGGGCGGGGATAACATCAAGAACGGCCTGGTTCCCTGCCGGGTCGAGCCGATCGCGGCCCCTTTGCTGAACTGACGCCCCGGAGTCGCCGCGCCTACCGGCTCTGGTCTGTCGTCCGATCGGAGGATCGGTTTGCCCAGCAAGCCAGTCGGCACCCTGTACCGCGGCCACGAGGGCATGTGGTCGTGGGTGGCGCACCGGATCACCGGCGTCGGGATCTTCTTCTTCCTCCTCGTGCACGTGCTCGACACCGCGCTGGTCCGGGTCTCCCCCGAGGCCTACAACGAGGTGATCGGCACCTACAAGAACCCGGTCGTCGGCCTGATGGAGGTCGGCCTGGTCGGGGCGATCCTGTTCCACGCCTTCAACGGCATCCGGCTGATTCTGATCGACTTCTGGGCCAAGGGCCCGCGGCACCAGCGCAAGCTGATGATCGGCGTCGGCGTCGTCTGGGTGCTGCTGTTCGTGCCGTTCGTGATCCGGCACCTGAGCCACGTCTTCGGCGGGGAGTGACCATGTCAGAGATCGCAGCCCCACGCTCCTCCAGCCGGTCGCGCTCGCTCAAGGGCGGCGGCCGCAACCGCTCCGGCCAGACCAACTTCGAGCTCTACAGCTGGCTGTTCATGCGGCTTTCCGGCATCGCCTTGGTGGTGCTGGTGCTCGGCCACCTGTTCACCAACCTGATGCTCGGCGGCGGGATTACCGCGCTCGACTTCGGCTTCGTGGCCGGCAAGTGGGCCAACCCGCTGTGGCAGGTCTGGGACCTGCTGATGCTCTGGCTGGCGATGCTGCACGGCACCAACGGGATGCGCACGATCATCAACGACTACGCCGAGAAGGACCAGACCAGGTTCTGGCTCAAGGCGCTGCTGATCACCGCGGCGATCGTGATCGTCGTGCTCGGCACCCTGGTCATCTTCACCTTCGATCCCTGCCTAGATCCGGACAGCACGCTGTCGGTCTGCAAGTAAGGACAGTTCAGAGATGCAGCGGCATCAGTACGACGTAGTGATCGTGGGCGCGGGTGGCGCCGGGATGCGGGCCGCGCTGGAGTCCAGCAAGCGGACCCGGACCGCGGTGCTCACCAAGCTCTACCCGACCCGGTCGCACACCGGAGCGGCCCAGGGCGGCATGTGCGCCGCGCTGGCCAACGTCGAGGAGGACAACTGGGAGTGGCACACCTTCGACACGGTCAAGGGCGGTGACTTCCTGGTCGACCAGGACGCTGCCGAGGTGATGTGCCGGGAGGCCGTCGACGCGGTCCTCGACCTGGAGAAGATGGGCCTGCCGTTCAACCGGACGGCCGAGGGCAAGATCGACCAGCGCTTCTTCGGCGGCCACACCCGCAACCACGGCGAGGCGGTCGTCCGCCGGTCCTGCTTCGCGGCGGACCGGACCGGCCACATGATCCTGCAGACGCTGTACCAGCAGTGCATCAAGCAGAACGTGGAGTTCTTCAACGAGTTCTACGTCCTCGACCTGCTGATGGTGGCCGGCAAGGCGACCGGCGTGGTCGCGTACGAGCTGGCCACCGGCGAGCTGCACATCTTCAGCGCCAAGTCGATCGTGTTCGCCTCCGGCGGCTTCGGCAAGGTCTTCCGGACCACGTCGAACGCGCACACGCTGACCGGCGACGGGATGGGCATCGTCTGGCGCAAGGGGCTGCCGCTGGAGGATATGGAGTTCTTCCAGTTCCACCCGACCGGCCTCGCGGGCCTCGGCGTACTGCTGTCCGAGGCCGCTCGCGGTGAGGGCGGCATTCTGCGGAACAGCGACAACGAGCGGTTCATGGAGCGGTACGCGCCAACGGTGAAGGACCTCGCGCCGCGCGACATGGTGGCCCGCGCGATGGCGAACGAAGTACGCGAAGGCCGTGGCTGTGGGCCCGACAAGGCCTACGTGATGCTCGACCTGACCCACCTCGAGCCCGCGCACATCGACGCGAAGCTGCCGGACATCACCGAGTTCGCCCGGACGTACCTGGGGGTCGAGCCGTACACCGAGCAGATCCCGGTGTTCCCGACCGCGCACTACGCGATGGGCGGCATCCCGACCAACATCCAGGGCGAGGCGCTGGCCAACAACGACGACGTCATCCCCGGCCTGTACGCCGCGGGCGAGGTCGCCTGCGTGTCGGTGCACGGCGCCAACCGGCTGGGCACCAACTCGCTGCTGGACATCAACGTGTTCGGCCGGCGGGCGGGGATCGCGGCCGCGGAGTACGCCGAAACCGTCGACTTCGAGGAGCTGCCGGCCGGCCCCGAGAACTTCGTGGTCGAGCTGATCGAGGGCATGCGGAACGCCACCGGCACCGAGCGGGTGGCCGCGATCCGGGCCGACCTGCAGGCGACGATGGACATCAACGCGCAGGTGTACCGGACCGAGGGCTCGCTGAAGCAGGCGCTGACCGATATCGAGGCGCTGAAGCTGCGGTTCGCGGACGTCTCCGTGCAGGACAAGGGCAAACGGTTCAACACCGACCTGCTGGAGGCCGTCGAGCTGGGCTTCCTGCTCGACCTGGCCGAGGTACTGGTGGTGTCGGCGCTGGCTCGCAAGGAGTCCCGCGGCGGGCACTTCCGCGAGGACTACGACAAGCGCGACGACGTGAACTTCATGCGGCACACGATGGCCTACCGGTCGATCGATGCCGAGGGCAACGTGAACATCCGATTGGACTACAAGCCGGTCGTGCAGACCCGCTACAAGCCGATGGAGCGGAAGTACTGATGGACGTCAAGGTCAAGATCCTTCGGTACAACCCCGAGGTGCTGGACGAGGCCGAGTGGAAGACCTACGCGGTCACCCTGCAGCCGGGCGACCGGGTGCTCGACGCGCTGCACAAGATCAAGTGGGAGCAGGACGGCACGCTGACGTTCCGGCGGTCCTGCGCGCACGGGGTCTGCGGCTCGGACGCGATGCGGATCAACGGCCGCAACCGGCTGGCCTGCAAGACGCTGATCAAGGACCTGAACCCGGAGAAGGAGATCACCGTCGAGCCCATCAAGGGCCTGCCGGTGCTCAAGGACCTGGTCGTCGACATGGAGCCGTTCTTCGACGCGTACCGCTCGATCATGCCGTTCCTGGTCACCGACGGGCACGAGCCGAGCCGCGAGCGGATCCAGTCGCAGTCCGACCGGGAGCGCTTCGACGACACCACCAAGTGCATCCTCTGCGCCGCCTGCACCACGTCCTGCCCGGTCTTCTGGTCCGACGGCCAGTACTTCGGCCCGCAGGCGATCGTCGGCGCCCATCGCTTCATCTTCGACAGCCGCGACGAGGGCACCGAGCAGCGCCTGGAGATCCTGAACGACAAGGAAGGCGTCTGGCGCTGCCGCACCACCTTCAACTGCACCGACGCCTGCCCCCGAGGCATCGAGGTAACCAAGGCCATCCAGGAAGTAAAACGAGCCCTGATCTTCCGCCGGGTCTGATCCCGCTGCAACCGAACCCACTCGCCAGGAGTCGTTGGGGGAAAGCGACAGAACCTGGGGAGTGGGATGGCTGGGGAACGGGATGGCTGAGGACGAGTCCGTCCGCGAGCTGTACGAGGGCTGCTACCGGCGTCTGGTCGGGCAGTTGTTTGCGGTTTGCGGCAATCGGGGTGAGGCGGAGGATGCCGTCCAGGAGGCCTTCGTCAAGGCGGTTGAGAAGCCCCGGCGGTTCGCCCAGGTCGACAATCCGGAGGCGTGGCTGCGTACGGTCGCATTGAACGTACTGCGCAGCCGCTACCGCCGTGCCACCCGCTTCCACGGGCTGATCTCGCGGCAGGTCCTGGCACCGACAACCACCGCCGGCATGTCCGCCGACCGGGTCGCGCTGGTCGAGGCGCTGCGGCAGCTTCCGTACGAGATGCGCGAAGCGATCGCCTTGCACCACATCGTCGATCTGCCGATCCGCGAGATCGCGGCTCAACTCGGTGTCGCCGAAGGCACCGTCAAAGCCCGGCTCTCCCGCGGCAGAGCCCGGCTGGCCCCGCTGGTCCACGAGTTCGCCGACGACGCCGAGGAGGTCGACCATGTCTGAGCTGAAGGAACTGTCCTGGGAAGTCCAGCAGGCGACCGAGCCGCTGCCGTTCGAAGCGCTCGAGCGCCGCGGGGTACGCCGCCGGCGGCGTCGGCAGGCGCTGGCGGGCGCAGGCGTCGTCGTCGCGGTGACGATCGCCGTACTGGCCGCCGTCCTCCCCCTCGGCGACCTCACCGGCACCGAGAAGCCGCCGGCCGCCACCACGCCGAGGCCGGTGGTCGTCGACCGGGCGGCCGAGGATCTGCTCCGCGGGGCCGACGCGCTGAGAGGCGAGGTCACCTTCGCGACCGCCACTCGCTGGGCAGCCACCTGGAGCTCCAGCTACGCCGGAAGGCCGACCTACACGGCCGTACTCAGTCGCGACGGGGTCCGGGCGACCGCGCCGGTTCAGGAGCGGCCGTACTCCGTACTGCGAACCGGCGACGAGACGATCGCGTTGCGCGGGCCGTCGGGCGACCCGTTCAGCAAGGACGACCCGAGCTGGCCGAGGACGCTGATGGTCCGGCTGACGGGGCAGGGCGAGATCAAGGAACCGCTGCACTGGGCGGCGCCGACCACGACGTTCGGCGCGAACGAGATCCTCACCGTCGACGCCACCAGGAAGAACGAGCCGCTGATCCTGAACCCGGACGAGAAGACCCTGCGCGTCCTCGAGATCCCGGACGCGACCCTGGTCACGTCGCCGGTCCGGGACAGCACCGGCCGGTGGTGGCTGGTAGGCGTGTCGGGCGCGGCGGGCTACGTCCTCTGGACCGACGACGGTGGCGGCACGTGGAGCAGGGCGTTGGTGGACGCCCACAACCAGGCCGCCGGAGTGTGGGTCAGCCCGGACGGCAACACCGTCGTCACCCAGTCGGTGAAGGACGCCAACGGACCTACGCCGTTGAGGCAGTCGACCGATCGCGGCCGGACCTGGACGACGATAGGCACCGCGGATCGGTACCTGGTCAGAGGCCCGGTCGTGTTCGACGACGGCCGCGTCCTGCTGCTCGAGCCGCTGTCCGGCAAGACCTCCGCCAAGCTGTTCCTGCCGAACGGCGAGGTGGTCGGGCAGGCGCCCCGCAACCTCGACGAGCTGATCCGCGGCGATGGCCTGCTCTACGGCGTCGTCCGTCCCTCGCCGACCGATACGAACTCGGTCTTCACCAGCACCGACGACGGCAAAACCTGGAAGTCGTTCGAGCCCCGCTAGGGGTGCATGCGGGCGCCCTTGAGGATCTTGTCCACCGCGTTCTTCGGCCCATGCAGGGCCAGCCCGACCAGGTCGAGCTGGCTCTGCTGGACTGCCTTGACTGCGGCCCTGTTGTCGCGGTCGTTGCCGGTGGCAAACAAGTCCTGGGTGAAGACGGAGATGGTCAGGCCGCGGGTGAGGGCGCGCTGGTGGGCGGTAGGCATGAATTCCTTGGCCGCCTCGAAGACCAGGACCGGCTGGCGAAACATGGGGAGGTACTGGGTTCCGTCAGCGTCCTCGTAGGGCTCGCCCACCAACTCGGGGTTGGTCGCGGCGATCCCGCTGACCAGGAAGGCGGTCACGTTCAGGCGTTGCCAGGTGGGGAGGTCGTCCCGGAGCAGGACGGCGAGCTTGGTGTCGAAGCGAATCGGTTCGTTGTCCACAGACCCCAATCTGCCGCCGCCGGCCGGCTGGAGTCTTGTACGTTTCTAACCGAGAGCCTTGGTCAGCAGCTTCAGGAAGGTGCTCCGCTCGGCCGGTGACAGGCGGCCGATCGACCCGCTCAACGCGTCGTCGAGCAGGCCGGCCCCCTCGGCCCGGATCCGTTCGCCCTCGTCGGTGAGGCGATGCCGGACGGCGCGACCGGGGCCCTGGACACGTTCCAGCAGGCCGCGGGCGATCATCCGGGTGGCCAGGGAGCCCATCGACTGGTCTGTTTGGAAGGTCAGTTGGGCGAGGTCGTGGAGGGAGGCGTCGGGGTGCTCGTGGAGGCGGCGGAGGACGTCCCATTGAGGGAGGGAGACGCCTAGCGGGGCGAGCAGTTTGGTGGCTTCGGTGTGGTGTTGCCATTGGAGGCGCTTCACGGCGATACCGATCTCCTGCAGAGTCACGGGCAGTAGATTACCAGGTTGTTTATATAAGGAAGTTGATCTAAGGTTCCTTATATGACTTCGAACATTCTTCTCTTGCATGGTGGGGGCGGGCCGCAGACCGTGGCCGGCTTTGCTGAGTTGCTGGCTGCTGATCATCACGTGATCGCGCCTACGCATCCTGGGTTCGGGGGTACGGCGCGGCCCGACGACCTGACGACCATCGCGGGGCTGGCTGAGCTGTACGCCGATTTGCTGGATGAGCTCGAGCTCGACGACGTGACTGTGGTCGGCAACTCGATCGGCGGGTGGATCGCGGCGGAGTTGGCGTTGCTGCGGGCTGATCGGCTCAAGGCGGTTGTGCTGGTCGACGCGGTCGGGATCGAGGTCGACGGGCACCCGGTGGTGGACTTCTTCGCGCTCGACTTCCCGACGATCGCGAAGCTGAGCTACTTCGACCCCGAGAAGTTCCGGATCGACCCGGCCGCGCTGCCGCCGGCGGCGCAGGAGGTGCTGGCGGGGAACCGGGCGACGCTGGCCGTCTATGCCAGCGAGATGACCGACCCGACGCTGCGCGGACGGCTGGCCGGGATCAAGGTGCCGACGCATGTCATCTGGGGTGACTGCGACCGGATCGTCGACACGGAGTACGGGCGGGCCTTCGCCGAGGCGATCCCGGGCGCGACTTTCGAAGTACTCAAGAACACCGGGCACCTGCCGCAACTGGAGAGCCCAGACGCGCTCGCGTCAGCAGTACGGCGGGTTGCTGGTGATCGCGGTGGCGACGCGTAGGAACAGGTTGAAAAGCCGGTAGAGATCAGGCATCGGCGCCTCGACGAGGACCGTGCGATCGTCGGTGCGAGTGACGCCGGGGATGGCCGGCAGATGCGAGGCCACCGACGCGTTCTGCCAACGCACGGCCAGCCGGTGGGCGCTCCGACTCACCGTCGGGGTCGACCGAGGCGTACGCAGAGCCGCCTCGACACCCGCCGAGATAGCAGCGCGAGCCTCCGCGACCGGCACCAGCTGAGCAGCGAAGCGATCCTTGGCGAACTTCACCGGCACCGTCGCCACCGACGAGTCCCACTCGGTCATCTCGGCGCAAGCACTGTCATCGCCGGTCAGCAAAGCCACCGGTACGCCGTACGCCGCAGCCGTCGCGTGCAGCAGCCCGATCTCCCCGACCGGCCGATCGTCGAGCCAGATGTCCTCGATCTCGTGCCCCATGAAGCTGTGGCTGAGCACCCCGAGAACGCCGGCCCGGGCATGGAAGCCGACGCAGACGACGGCGTCGTACTCCGGGGTCAGCCCCTCGATCATCCCCATCGGCTTCGGCCGGCCCTTGATGAGCGTGACCCGGGGATCAAGCTGGTCGGGCAGCAGATTGCGCATCGGACCGTGCGCGTCGTTGACCAGAACCGTCGACGCCCCACCCGCGAAGGCACCGAGAACGGCCGCGTTGACGTCCGCGGTCATCATCACCCGGCCGCGCTCGTAGTCGCGCCCACTGGGCTGCACATCCTCCGCGTCGACCAGCCCAGTGATGCCTTCCATGTCCGCACTCAGGTAGACCTTCATGGATCCGAGAGTATGTTCTGACCCATGAGTGGCGCGCAGGTGAAGGCCTGGCGACCCGCCATGGACGGCGTGGTCGAGGTGCTGCACGCCTACTTCCCGTCGCACGCGTACCCGAGCCACACGCACGACGCCTGGACCGTCTTGATCGTCGACGAGGGCGCAGTCCGGTACGACCTGGACCACCGCGAGCACGGCCTGGCGCAGGCGCAGGTGTCACTCCTGCCGCCCAACGTCCCGCACGACGGCCGCTCAGTGCGACCGGAGGGCTTCCGCAAGCGCGTGCTCTACCTGGACCCGGATCGCCTCGGCGGAGCCGGCCTGGTCGGTGCAGCGGTCGATACCCCGGAGTACGTCGATCCCGTACTCCGGCAGCGCATCCACCAGCTCCATGGCGTGCTGGCCGACGGCCGCGAACCCCTGGAAGCGCAAAGCAGACTCACCCTGATCGAGGAGCGCCTCCAACAGCATCTGCGCAAACAGGTCCTCGACCCACCGGACCGGAGAGATGCCGGCGTCGCCACCAAGCTCCGGGAGGTGCTCGACGGGCACCTGCCCCAGGGGATCGCCCTGGATGAGGCGTCGAAGCTGGTGCACGCACACCCGGTCCATCTGGTCCGCGCGTTCAGCCGGGAGTACGGGATGCCACCGCATCGCTACCTGACCGGGCGCCGGGTCGAGCTGGCCAGGCGCTATCTACTCGAGGGCCGGCCGGCCGCGGAGGTCGCAGTACTGGCCGGCTTCTACGACCAGTCGCACCTGAACCGGCACTTCCGCAAGATGCTCGGGGTCAGTCCGTCGCGATTCGCGCGCTCTTGAGGGCCTTCACGCCCCACTTGCCGAGGACGGCCGCGATCACCAGGTTCACCACGATCAGCACGGTGTGTGCGATGTAGTACCCCTTCGGCCGGCCTTCCGTGCCGGCCAGGTTCTTGATGAACGTCACGTAGGTGACGACGTTCCAGACGGCGATACCGATCAGGACCAAGGCGTGCTTACGTTCTAGCTTCACGCCTCTAGTGTCCGTTGCGGTCCACAGTGCGCAGTAGCTGGGTGCGGTTGGCGACGCCGAAGCGGCGGTACAGCCTGGTCAGTTGGGACTCGACCGCCTTGACGCTGAGGTAGAGCGCCGCCGCGATCTCCCGGTTGGTGGAACCGTCCCGGACCATCGCGACGATCTGCAGCTCGTTGTCGGTCAGCTCCGACGGCTGCCGGCTCCGGCTCGGTACGTCGAGACGCGCCAGCTCAGTCTCGGCCACCTCACGCCAGGCAGGCGCGCCGTACGCCTCGAACTGCTCGATCGCGTCCAGGAACGCCGTTCGCGCTACCGACCGGCGACGAGCCTGCCGGGCCACCCTGCCACGAGTCAGCTCGCAGCGAGCCAGGTCGAGCGGGTAGATGTGGTCCCCCGCCGTCGTGATCGTCTTCTCCAGCAGCTCCAGCGCCGCCGCCGGGTCGCCCTGCTTGGCGATCAGCAGCGCCTCCGACCGTGCCAACCCGATCATCACGACCGACCGGTCGAGCGTCTCGGCCCGCTCCCGGATCTCCGCGATCAGGGCCGCCGCGTCGTCCAGTCGACCGGCGGCGACGAGCGCCTCGGCGTAGTCCGCGTGCCACGGAATGATGGCCGGGTCGTACGGCATCGCCCCTTCACCCGAGTCCGCGATGGCGTCGAAGGCTTCGACCGCGCGCTGCGGGTCACCCATCAGTACGCCGATGATGCCGACGCCCGTGAGCGCCGGGCCGGTCCACTCCTCGTTGCCGACGAGCTTGCAGCCTTCGAGTGCCGCGTCGGCCAGCTCGCGCGCCATCGTCGCCGTCCCGCCCGCCCACTCGGCTCGGCAAGCGACGACCAGCCCCACCTCGGGCTCGTCGCCCAGATCCTGCATCAGCTGGTAGCACTCGTGACCCGCGACGAGAGCGTCCGCACCGCGACCGCTGCGCTCGTAGATGGCCGTCGCGGAGATCAGCGTCGAGGCCAGCCAGCGAACCGCGCCGGCTTCCCGTACTTCGTCGACCAGCGCGCTGATCTGCTCGATCGCCGCCCGGGTCCGGCCGCCGAACAACTCACGCATCGCCGCCATCTGCCGGGCGTTCACCACAGCCATGGACAGCGGCAGCGCGCGGGCCAGCTCAGCCGCCTGCTCCAGCAGAGCATCGGACGAACCCTGCTCGCCGCCACGCGTCATCCGGATGTTGCTGGCCGCGCTCAAAGCCTCGATCAGTACCTCTGTATCGCCGCACTCCCGGGCCAGCCTCTCGGCCACCTCGGCGTCATCCTGGGCGTCGTCGAACCGCCGATCGAAGTACGCGCTGTTGCTGCGCAGGATGCGCACCCGCGCCTCGAGCTGCGGGTCACCCACCGCCGCCTCGAAAGCCTCGGCCAGCAGTGCGATCCGCTGCTCCCGCTCAGGCCAAGCTGCGTCCACCAGGAGCAGGAGTGCCGCCACCTTGGTCTCTGGACGAGTCGCAGCCTGTACTGCGAGCCGCGCCATCTCGGCCGACTCGACCAGGTGCCCGGCCGCAGCCGCCGCATCTGCCGCACTGGTCAGCCGCATCGCACGGTCGTCTTGCTCATCAGCGGGCGTGCGCTCGGCAGCGAGTCGCCAGAGCGTCGCAGCAGCTCCCAGCGCTCCACGACCGCCCGCGACGACTGCTGCCGCCTCGATGGTCGCAGCGAGCCCGGTGTCGGCCTCCTGCGTCGCCAGTGCCCGGTGAGTCGCGTTCTCGACAGGCTCGTCCACCACCAGAGCCAGTTGAGCGTGTGCTTGCCTGCGAGCGGCAGAGGTCGCCTCGGCGTACACGAACTCCCTGAGCAGCGGGTGGGAGAACCGCAGCCGCTCGGACGAGACATCGATCAGGCCAAGGGCTTCCGCCTCGGCCAACCCGACGTCGACCGGGCGGTTGAGCGACTGGGCCAGCTGGCTGGTCGTCGGGCGTGGCGAGGAGGCCGCGTGCAGCAGCAGCTCGTACGTCGCAGGGGTGAGGTCGGCGAGCCGGTCTCCCAGCAGGGTCTTCAGCCGACTCGACACGGGCAGCGGGTCGTTGGGCGAGACGCCCTGCGGGTGGCGCAGGATGGCCCGGCCCAGCTCCAGCGCCATGAACGGGTTGCCGGCGCTGGCGGTGAAGATGCGGCGCGCAGTACGGACCGGGAGTGGGCTGGAGAGTCTGTTGCGGAGCAGAGCCAGTACGTCGGGCTCGGCCAGCGGGGGGACTTCCAGCTGCAGCACGGGCTCGGGGCAGGCCTCGGCCATCACCGGGAGGTCACCGTCGGCCACCTGCTCAGTGGCGAGCATGTGGACGCCCTCGGTCAGCCGGCGCGCGCAGAAGGTCAGTACCTCGAGGCTGGACGGATCGACCCATTGGATGTCGTCGACAACCAACAGGACCGGGCCAGAGGCCGCCAGGCGACGCAGTACGTGCAGTACTGCGAGGCGCACGGCCAGCTCGTCGCGGACGGTGTCGGGGGCACTCGACTTGAGCAATGCCACCTCCAGCGGCTGGCGGAGGTGATCCGGCAGCACCTGCCAGGCGAGCTCGAGCTGGTTGGAGAGGAGGTCGAGGAGCGTGACATACGGCAGGCCGGCCTCGCTCTGGGAGGGGGCGGCGCTCAGCACGCGGCTGCCGGCCCGGGCCCGTTCAGCGACCAGCGCCCGGCCGGTGGCGGACTTGCCGATCCCGGTCGGGCCGTAGAGCAGCACGCTGCCACTGGTCTCGAGCTGCTTCTTCGCACGCTCGACCAGTCCGGCGCGCCCGACCAGCTCGTCGTCAGTCATCGATCCACATTCTCCCCGAAGGATTACATTCGCCGACATCACAGTCGAGTGCCAATGGACACGGCGAGTGTCACATATGGAGAACGTCCGGCCATCAGCTCGTTACCTGACTGTTTAAACGAGTAACCCGCACAAAAGTGCGCAATTCCCCGGCGTGGCGCTCAAAATTCGCCGAAAACCCCCTCTGGCACAGCAGTGCCCCGACACACCCCCGTCACCCCCGACACGCCGTTTCCTGTCCAAGCCCACATCTGGCGGGCAAGCCCGCAGGTGGTGGGCTTGAACACCGAACGGCGACCTTGAACAAGAAATAACTTGTTCAAGGTCGCCGGTGGATGTCCGAGCCCGCCGGATGTGGGCTCGCGGGGGCTAGATGGATTCGAGGTCTCGTTCGATGGCGGCGAGTTCTTCGGCGGTGCCCTGGACCTTGGGGCCGGTGAACCACTTGCGGGCCGAGACGAGCCACCAGATGCCAGCGAAGCCGAGGACGACCAGGACGGCGATCGGGGTGTAGTTGAAGTTGCCCTTGGCGACCGGGCTGACCGTCGGCAGCATGAACAGGACCGTGATGAAGACGACCCAGGCCACCGCGACGATGCCGATCGGCCGGCTCCAGCGGCCCAGGTGCCACGGTCCCGGCTCGAACTTGTCGCCCTTGAGCAGCCGCAGGAAGGTCGGCATCACGTAGGCGATGTAGAGGCCGATGACCGCGATCGAGGTCACCGCGGCGTACGCCGTCGCGTTCCACAGGTACGGCAGGCCGAGCAGGAAGGCGCCGCCGCCGGCCAGCCAGATCGCGTTGGTCGGCGTCCGGGTCTTCGGGTTGATCTTGTGCCAGAACTTCGACGCCGGCAGCGCGCCGTCCCGGGAGAACGCGTAGATCATCCGCGAGTTGGCCGTCATCGACGACATCCCGCAGAACAGCTGGGCGCCGACCACCACGAGCAGCAGGATCTTGCCGAGCGATGCGCCGACCGCGTCGATGAAGATCTGCGCGGGCGGTACGCCGGTGTCGCTGCCGAGCGCGCCGTCGTAGCTCTGGATCGCGAACGTCAGGCCGATCAGCAGCACCCAGCCGGCCGCCAGCGAGACCAGGATCGACATCACGATGCCGCGCGGACCGGACCGGGCGGCGTCGTGCGTCTCCTCGGTCATGTGCGCGGACGCGTCGTACCCGGTGAAGGTGTACTGCGCGAGCAGCAGGCCCAGCAGCGCGACGTAGAAGGTCGAGCTCCAGCCGGTGTTGTTGACGAAGTGGCCGAAGACGAAGCCGGCCGACTGGTGGTGGTCGGGTACGAAGGCGAGCACCGCGACGATGAAGACGACACCGATGATGTGCCACCAGACGCTGATGTCGTTGAGCCGGGCGACCAGCTTGACGCCGACCGAGTTCAGCAGCGCGTGCACGAGCAGGATGCAGCCGAACAGCAGGATGGTGTGCCCGGGCGTCGCGCTGAAGCCGAACTGCAGGTCCAGCAACGCGTTCAGGAAGAAGGCCGCGCCGAAGTCGATGCCGGCGGTGACGGCGACCTGGCCGAGGAAGTTGAACCAGCCGGTGAACCAGGACCACGCGGCACCGTTGGACGGCGCGAGCTTGGCGGACCAGTAGTACAGGCCGCCCGCGGTCGGGAAGCTCGAGCAGACCTCGGCCATCGCGAGCCCGACCAGCAGTGTCATCACGCCGACGATCGGCCAGCCCCAGACGATCATCACCGGGCCGCCGGTGTTCATCCCGAAGCCGTACAGGGTCAGGCAGCCGGACAGGATCGAGATGATCGTGAACGAGACGGCGAAGTTCGAGAACCCCGACATCGTTCTGGACAGCTCCTGGGCGTATCCCAGCTGGTGCAGGCGTTTTTCGTCGTCGGTCAGGTCGGTGCTCACGAATGCCTCCCAATGGTCTTCATACAGACCTTTGCGGACCATTGAGACATGTGCCACACCCGCTGTCAAGGAATCAGGTGAGGCTGTTCTGAATTAAGTCAGGAAGCCGCGCAACAGTGCCGCGGTACCGGACAGATGCTCCTGCATCGCCTGCCGGGCGGCGGCCGGATCACCGGCCAGGATCGCGGCGACGATCGCCTCGTGCTGGTGGTTGGAGTGCTCCAGATTGACCGTCAGCAAGGGAATCGCGTCGAGCAGCTCGTTCAGCCGCATCCGTACGTCGGCCGTCGCGGAGGTCAGCGACGGCGAGCCACTGACCTCCGCGATCGCCAGGTGCAGACGCGAATCCATCCGCCGGTAGTCGGCCAGCTTGGCCGCGGATGTCTCCGCCAGGCAGCTGCGGAGATGGTCGATCTCCGCCTCGGCCAGCTCGCGGGAGGCAGCAGCTTCGGCTGCTCCGGTCTCCAGGGCGGAGCGGAGTACCAGGGCGTCGTCGACGTCCGCGCCCTGCTCGCGGGTGAGCTGCCTGACGCTGGGGCGACGTGGCTTGGGCAGGCGTTCGTTGACGAAGGTACCGCCGTACCGGCCGCGGCGGGACTCGACGTAGCCGGAGTCGGTGAGCGCCTTGATCGCCTCGCGCAGGGTCTCCCGGCTGACGTTCAGCCGGGCCGCCAGATCGCGCTCGGCGGGCAGCCGCTCCCCGGGGCCGACCACGCCGAGTTTGATTGCCTGCAGCAACCGTTCGACCGTCTCCTCGAACGGGTTGCCGGCCCGTACCGGCCGGAACACCGCCTCGTCCGCAGTCGCCACCGCAGCCACCTACTCCCCGTTTCGTGTTGCCCCAGGTTAGAGGGGAGTGACGTACGCGCCCGAGATGCCTCCGTCGACCAGGAAAGTGTTGGCGGTGATGAAGGACGAGTCGTCGCTGGCCAGGAAGGCGACCGCGGCGGCGATCTCCTCCGGCTCACCGAACCGGCCCATCGGTACGTGCACCAGGCGACGGTTGGCCCGCTCCTCGTCCTTGGCGAACAGTTCCTTCAGCAGCGGCGTGTTGACCGGGCCGGGGCACAGCGCGTTGACCCGGATGCCCTCGCGGGCGAACTCGACGCCCAGTTCGCGGCTCATCGCGAGCACGCCGCCCTTCGAAGCGGAGTACGAGATCTGCGAGGTGGCGGCGCCCATCACCGCGACGAACGAGGCGGTGTTGATGATGGAGCCCTTGCCCTGGCGCTGCATGTAGGGGATGACGTGTTTGCAGCACAGGTACACCGAGGTCAGGTTGACCTCCTGCACCTTGCGCCACGCCTCCAGGCCGGTCTCCAGGATCGAGCCGTCCTCGGGCGGTGAGATACCGGCGTTGTTGAACGCGATGTCGACGCTGCCGTAGGTGTCGAAGGCCTGCTTGAACAGGTTCTCCACCTGCGCGTCGTCGGTCACGTCGACCTGGACGAACAGCCCGCCGACCTCGTCCGCGGTCGCCTTGCCTGCTGCAGGGTCGATGTCGGCGACGACTACCTTGGCGCCTTCGGCCGCAAGGCGCCGTACCGCTGCCAGGCCGATCCCGCTGGCGCCCCCGGTGACGACCGCGACGCGGCCTTCCAGGCGGTTTGCCTTGACGTCCATTCAGTCCTCCGTGGAGATGAAGATGTTCTTGGTCTCGGTGAACGCGTCCAGCGCGTCCGGCCCGAGCTCACGACCGAGCCCGGATTGCTTGTAGCCGCCGAAGGGCGTGGAGTAGCGCACCGACGAGTGCGAGTTGACCGACAGGTTGCCCGCCTCGACCCCGCGGCCGACGCGCAGGGCCCGGCCGACATCCCGGGTCCAGATCGATCCGGACAACCCGTACTCCGAGTCGTTGGCGATCCGGATCGCGTCGGCCTCGTCGTCGAACGGGATCACCGCGACGACCGGCCCGAAGATCTCCTCGCGCGCGACCCGATCGCTGGGGCTCACCGGCGAGAGCACGGTCGGCGGGAACCAGTAGCCGGGGCCGCTCGGCGCGCTGCCCCGGAAAGCAACCTGCGCGTCGTCGGGGACGTAGCCGGCGACTCGTTGGAGCTGCTGGGCCGAGATGAGCGGGCCCATCTCGGTCCCGGGGTCGCTGGGATCGCCGACCTTGACGCCTTGCACGGCAGGCTCGAAGAGCTCCATGAACCGCTCGTACGCCGTCCGCTCGACCAGGATCCGCGACCGCGCGCAGCAGTCCTGCCCGGCGTTGTCGAACACGCCGTACGGCGCCTGCGCGGCCGCCTTGGCCAGATCCGAGTCTGCGAAGACGATGTTGGCCGACTTGCCACCCAGCTCGAGCGTCACCCGCTTCACCTGCTCGGCACAGCCCGCCATGATCTGCTTGCCGACGCCGGTCGAGCCGGTGAAGACGACCTTCCGAACGGCTGGATGCGAGACGAACCGCTGCCCGACGACCGTTCCGGCACCGGGCACGATCTCCAGCACACCCGGCGGCAGCCCTGCCTCCAGCGCCAGCTCACCGATGCGCATGGCCGTCAAGGGAGTCAGCTCGGCCGGCTTGAGAACGACGGTGTTGCCCGCCGCCAGCGCGGGCGCGAAGCCCCAGCCCGCGATCGGCATCGGGAAGTTCCACGGCACGATGATCCCGACCACGCCGAGCGGCTCGTGAAACGTGATATCGATGCCCCCGGCAACAGGAATCTGCTTGCCGAACAGCCGCTCGGGTGCGGCCGAGTAGTAGTTGAGGACGTCCCGCACGTTGCCGGCTTCCCAGCGGGCGTTGCTGATCGTGTGCCCCGCGTTCTCGACCTCCAAGGCAGCGAGGTTCTCCAGATCCGCATCGATCGCGTCGGCGAACCTGCGCAGCAGCCGGCCTCGATCGGCGGGGGCGACCGTGCGCCAGGTCGTGAACGCCTCGGCGGCCCGGGCGATCGCGGCGTCGGCGTCCTCGACCGAGGCGAGCTCGATGCTCCGGACGACCTTCTCGGTCGCGGGGTTGATCACGTCGTGCGTCACCGGCGCGTACTCCTTTTCTTGCCTTCAGCAACAAGTGCGGCGATCAACCGCAGATCTTCGGGGTTCTCCTCGGGATGCCACTGGACACCGACGGCGAAGTCCTTGCCGTCGACCTCGGCCGCCTCGACGGTGCCGTCACCGGCCCACGCGGTGACCCGGAGGCCGTCGGCGACCCGATCGAGTGCCTGGTGGTGGTAGCAGTGCACGGTCGCGTGCTCGCCGAAAACGCTGCCCACCTTGGTGTCCGGCTCGATCTTGACTTCGGTACGGCCGAAGATCGCCGGCGACGGCCGGTGCTCGTCATGAGCCACGGCGTCGGGCAGATGCTGCTGCAGGGTGCCGCCGAGCGTCACGTTGAGCATCTGCAGTCCCCGGCAGATCGCGAGCAGCGGCAGGTCCGCGTCGAGTGCCGCCCTGATCAGGATGGCCTCGTGCTCGTCGCGACCTGGCCGGGTGTCGACGGTCTCGGGGTGTGGCTCAGCGGCGTACGAGGCGGGATCGACGTCGCAGCCGCCCGCGATGATCAGGCCGTCGAGCATGTCGAGGATCGACGGGTCCGTACCGACAGGTGGGAGCAGCACGGGTACGCCGCCGGCCGCGACCACCGAGTCGAGGTAGACGCGCGGCAGCAGGGCGGCGTCGCGGTGCCAGACTCCCCAGATGATCGGCTCGAGGTAGGTGGTGATGCCGATGCGTGGGCGGTCAGAGTCGTTCGAAGCCACGGATCCGCTCCCAGTCGGTCACCGCCGCGTCGTAGGCATCCAGCTCGACCCGGGCCGCGTTCAGGTAGTGGTCGACGACCTCGTCGCCGAAGGCTTCGCGGGCGATCTTCGAGCCGCCGAAGAGCGCGGCCGCCTCGCGCAGCGTCGTCGGGACGTGCGGCTTGTCGGAGGTGTAGGCGTTGCCTTCGAGCATCGGCTCCATCTCGAGCTCGTTCTCGATGCCGTGCAGACCGGCCGCGATCAGGGCGGCGACGGCGAGGTACGGGTTCACATCGCCACCTGGCAGCCGGTTCTCGACCCGGAGGGACTCGCCGTGGCCGACCACCCGCAGCGAGCAGGTGCGATTGTCGATGCCCCAGGCAACGGCCGTCGGCGCGAAACTGCCCGCCACGAACCGCTTGTACGAGTTGATGTTCGGCGCGAGCAGGTAGGTGAACTCCTCCAGGCAGGCCAGCTGGCCGGCGATGAACTGCTCCATCAGGTCGGAGAAGCCGTACTCGTTGTCGCCCGCGAGGACCGCCGTACCGTCGTCGCTGCGGAAGCTCAGGTGGATGTGGCAGGAGTTGCCCTCGCGCTCGTCGAACTTCGCCATGAAGGTCAGGCTCTTGCCGTGTTTGGCCGCGATCTCCTTGGCGCCGCTCTTGTAGATCGAGTGGTTGTCGCAGGTCGCCAGCGCCTCGTCGTACCGGAAGGCGATCTCGTGCTGGCCGAGGTTGCACTCACCCTTGGCGGATTCGACGTACAGGCCGGCGCCTTCCATCGAGTTGCGGATGTCGCGCAGCAGCGGCTCGATCCGGGCGGTGCCGAGCAGGGAGTAGTCGACGTTGTACTGGTTGGCCGGGTCGAGGTCCTTGTAGGTCTTGGTCCAGGCCTGCTCGAAGGTGTCGTTGAAGACGATGAACTCCAGCTCGGTACCGACGTATGCCTTCAGCCCGCGCTCAGCGAGCCGGTCGAGCTGCTTCTTGAGGATCTGCCGGGGCGACGCGGGCATCGGGGTCTTGTCGAGCCATTGGACGTCGCACAGCACCAGCGCGGTGCTCTCCAGCCAGGGCAGCACCCGCAGCGTGTCGAGATCCGGCGCCATCAGCAGGTCGCCGTACCCGCGCTCCCACGACGACATCTCGTAGCCGTCGACCGTGTTCATGTCGACGTCGACGGCCAGCAGATAGTTGCAGCCCTCGGTGCCGTGCGCGAGCACCTCCTCGACGAAGTACCGCCCGCCACACCGCTTCCCCTGCAACCGCCCCTGCATGTCGGTGATCGCGACCAGCACGGTATCGATCCGCCCCGCCCCGACCTGGTCCCGGAGTTCCTGCACGGTCAGCCTGCCGGTCCTAGAGCTCACGGTCACTCCCGAAGAGGTTCTATTGGTCTGCTGTCAGTCCATTGACGCAAGGTCGCGGACAGAAGTCAATCGGCGCAGTACTGCCGTGGCACCTATCTGACAGGGAACGGCTTCTCAGTTTGCGGGATGACGCTCAAAATCGGCTGATCCGGCCGCCCGCCCCGCGGCCAATGATCCGAGGAGCGCTTCTATGCGATCTCTCATCACCCGCCCCCGCGTACTGGCCGTGATGCTGGCCGGTACCGCACTCGCCTTCAGCCCGCTCGGTGGCCAGGCCACCGCGAAGCTGCCGGCGGACCAGTTGAGCAACCCCTGTTTCACCCCGGCCGAAGGGCCGTCCGCGCGTGGTGGCTTCGGTGCCGACACCCGCGAGATGTCAGCGGCCGAGCAGAAGGCGATCGACGCGAAGACCGCACAACTGGTCGCCGCCAAGCAGGCGCGTGGACTCGCGCCGAAGGCCGGCAAGCTCGCCGGTGCCAGTGTGCCGGTCTACATCCACGTCATGCGCAGCAGCAGCGGCGCCGGTGACGTCACCGCCACCCAGATCAACCAGCAGATCGCCGAGCTGAACCAGGACTTCGCCGGCGGCGAGTCGTCGTCGGCCGCCAACACCGGATTCACGTTCTACCTGGCCGGGACCGACCGGTACAACAACAGCACCTGGCACACGGACGGCCAGAGCACGACGTACCGGGCGCAGACCCGCAAGGGCGGCAAGAACGCGCTCAACATCTGGCTGCTGGACTTCTCCTACCTCGGGATCGCGACCTTCCCCTGGGACTACGCGAGCAACCCGTCGATCGACGGCATCCGGGTGCAGTACAGCTCGCTGCCGGGTGGCTCGTCGACCAACTTCAACCTCGGCAAGACCGCATCGCACGAGGCCGGCCACTGGTTCGGGCTTTACCACACCTTCCAGGGCGGCTGCACGAGCACGAACGACTCGGTCTCGGACACGCCGGCCCAGAGCAGCTCCAGCTCCGGCTGCCCGACCGGCCGCGACTCCTGCTCGCTGCCCGGTCTGGACCCGATCCACAACTACATGGACTACTCGTACGACTCCTGCTACAACCAGTTCACCCCGGGCCAGTCGACCCGCATCTCCAACGCGTGGACCGCATACCGCGCGTGACTCTTGCCCCATCGGGCGTCTAGAGTGCCGCCGATGCGTGTCCTCCTGACGGTCTGCGTCACCGCGGTCGCCTCCACGGCGCTCGCGGTGGCCGGTCCTCTTGCTGCGACCGCCGCCGGCCAGGGCCTCAACACCCCGGTCGGCGGCGACCAGCTGACTGCGGAGCCGACGGTTGTCGCCGATGGGGCGACGCCGCCGGCCGTGCAGGCGTCGGCGTACGTGGTCGCCGACGTGGACACCGGCGACGTACTGGCGGCCAAGGCGCCGCACGCCAAGCTGCGGCCGGCCAGCACGCTCAAGACGCTCACCGCGCTGGTACTGCTGCCGCGGCTCAACAAGAGCGACCAGGTGATCGGCAGCGACGCGGACGCGGCCATCATCGGGAGCAAGGTCGGGGTCTATCCCGGGCTGCGGTACTCCGTGGACCTGCTGTTCCAGGGGATGTTCCTGGCGTCCGGCAACGACGCGGTCCACGCGCTGGTCTGTCACGACGAGGGTGGCGTGCCGGGGACCATTCAGCGGATGAACCAGAAGGCCGCCGAGATCGGGGCGCTGGACACGCACGTGACCGATCCGACCGGGCTGGACGCGGATGGGCAGTATTCGAGTGCGTATGATTTGGCGCTTTTCGCTCAGGCGGGGTTGGGTCGGCCGGACTTCGCGAAGTACGCGTCGACGAAGTACACGAACTTCCCGCTGGCGAAGAACGGCGGCAGCTACCAGGTCGCCAACCAGAACAAACTGCTGTTCAACTACGACGGCGCGCTGGGCGTGAAGACCGGCTACACGACCCTGGCGCGCAACACGTTCGTCGGCGCGGCCCGGCGCGACGGGCACACGCTGGTCGTCACGATGATGAATGCGCCGCACGGCATCACCCAGGACGCCAGCAACCTGCTGGACTGGGCCTTCAAGTCGTACTCCGCGTTGTCCCCGGTCGGCACCCTGGTCAAGCCGGTCGCCGCCGCGCCGCCGAAGACGGCCAGTACCACCCAGGGCGAGGGCCCCAACACCTCCAAGAAGGCCTCGGCCCTGCCGCCCCTCCGCATCCGCTCTGCCCGGGTCTCGACCGCCATAGTCCACTCGGTCGCCTACAAGGTCCCCACCTGGGCCTGGGCCGCCCCACCCATCCTGCTACTCCCCCTCTTCCTCCGCCGCCCCAAGGCCCTCCGAGCCCGAGCAAAAGCCGCAGCCAAAGCCCGTCGCAGGAGCCACTAGCGCTTGAGGCTGCGGGTTGCCCTGGCTAGTTGGACGGCTATGGCTGTGGCGGTTACGCCTAGGACGGCGCCGGCGGCTACTGCGACTGTGTCGGCCTTGCGGGCTGGGATGGGGACTACCTTGTACTTCTTGCCCGGCGGGCCTGGCAGGAGGCCGGCGTCGGCGGCTGGGATCTCATCGGGGACCAACTCTTCGGCCTCGACGGTGTGCGGGCGGGCGTCCAGGGTGGCTTCCTTGGTCCAGGCAGCGATCAGCATGATCACCCGGGTCATCAGGTAGATCCACACCAGCAGCGCCAACGGCAGAGCCAGCGTCCCGTACGCCGCGTTGTTGCCGATCACGTGCTGGACGTAGCTGCTGCCCAGCTTCTGCGCCAGGAAGAAGACGACGCCACCGGCCAGTGCCGCGATCAGCCCGACCTTGCGCGGCAGCAGGATCCGCGGCAGGGCGGTCTCCAGGTACAGGAACAGCACCGCACCGGCCGCGACCCCGACCACGTCGCTGAACAGCTCCAGGCCCCAACTGGCGAACCAGGTCCCGTCGGCGCCCATCCAGCCGACGAGCCGCTCCGACAGGCCGGTGAGGACCGACGACGCGCCGGTGGCGATCAGGCCGATCAGCCCGAGGCCGATCAGCGCCACCAGGTCCTCGCCCTTCAGCGTGATCGCGTTGCCGGGCTGGTCGTCCAGCTCGTGCATCGACCGGATCGAGGCGCGCAACGAGTCGATCCAGCCGAGCCCGGTGACCAGCAGCGTGGCCCCGGAGATCAGCCCGATGGTGCCGGCGTTCCGGATCAGCGCGTCCAGGTCGATCTGGTCGCCGATCCCGGGCAGGTTCGTCCGGATCGCGTCCTTGAGGTCGCCGACCGCGCTCTGGCTCAGGAACTTCCCGGTCACCGCGGCGGCCAGCACGATCAGCGGGAACATCGACAGGAACCCGAAGAAACTCGTTGCCCCCGCCAACCGGTTGCCGCGCCGATCGCCGTACCGCTTCCAGGCCCGCCACAACTGCGTCCGGCTGAACCGTGCCCAGACTGCCTTGGCCCGTTGCTTGATCCCCATGCGACTCCTGTACCCCTGGTAAGAAGTCCTACCCTGCCAGCGGGAACGACCGCTGCGGCCGCCACACGCCGTCGGCGCCGTGCTCGTATCGGCTGAAGGCCGCGACGTCGAAGGCCACGTCGTACTCCGAGAGCGCGTCGTACGCCCGGTCCAGCGCGTCCTTGTCCAGATCGTGGGCGACCGTGACGTGCGGGTGGTACGGGAACCGCAGCTCGACCTCCAGCGGGCCGGAACGCACCTGCGACTGCAGTACCTCGCAGGACGAGATCCCCTCGGCCAGCGGGACGAACACCACCGGCGAGATCGGCCGGAAGGTCGCCGTACCGCGCAGCCGGATCCGGAAGCTTGGGAACCGCGCCGCCACCGCCAGCAGGTGCTCGTCGACCACGGCCAGGTCCTCGTCGGCCACCTCGGTCGGCGGCATCAACGTGACGTGGGTCGGGATCGAGGCCGCCATCGGGTCGCCGAACTCGGCCCGGTACTTCTGCAGCTCGGTGCCATAGGGCTCGGCGATCGGAATTGCCACGCCGATTGTCGCCATCGCGGGCCTACCGGCCCAACGCGGGGCCGGGGACGAAGCCGAGCCGGTCGTAGACGCGCTGCAGGGTCGGCTCGGTGACCGCGCGGGCGCGCTCCGCCCCGGCGGCCAGGATCGCGTCCAGCTGAGGCTTGTCGTCCAGGTAGGCCAGCGTCTTCTCCCGGAACGGGGTGACGAACTCGACCACCTGCTCGGCCAGGTCCTTCTTGAAGTCGCCGTAGCCGCGGCCGGCGTACTCGTCCTCGAGCTCGCTGATCTTCTTGCCGCTGAGCGCGGAGTAGATGGTCAGCAGGTTCGCCACACCGGCCTTGTTCTCCGGGTCGAAGACGACGTCGCGGCCGGAGTCGGTGACGGCGGACCGGATCTTCTTCGCGCTCACCTTGGGGTCGTCGAGCAGCTCGATGATGCCGGCCGGCGAGGACGCCGACTTGCTCATCTTCGCGGCCGGCTCCTGCAGGTCGGAGATCTTCGCGGTCTCCTTGACGATGTACGGCTCGGGCAGCCGGAAGGTCTTGCCGAACCGGTGGTTGAAGCGCTGCGCCAGGTCGCGGGTCAGCTCCAGGTGCTGGCGCTGGTCCTCGCCGACCGGAACCCGGTCGGCCTGGTAGATCAGGATGTCCGCGGCCTGCAGGATCGGGTAGGTGAACAGCCCGACGGTGGCCCGGTCCGCGCCGCCCTTGGCGGACTTGTCCTTGAACTGCGTCATCCGGCTGGCCTCGCCGAAACCGGTGATGCAGCCGAGCACCCAGCCCAGCTGGGCGTGCTCGGGCACGTGCGACTGGACGAACAGGGTCGACCGCTCCGGGTCGATGCCGGCGGCCAGCAGCTGGGCCGCCGAGCGGCGGGTGCGCTCGCGCAGGATCTTCGGGTCGTACTCGACCGTGATCGCGTGCAGGTCGACGACGCAGTAGAACGCGTCGTGGTCCTCCTGCAGCGCCACCCACTGGCGGACCGCGCCCAGGTAGTTGCCGAAGTGGAAGGAATCCGCGGTCGGCTGGATACCGGAGAGCACGCGCGGGCGTCGCTCGGATCCGGCGGCCTGCACAGGGGTGTCCCCAGGGACGGCTGCTGACATGATCCCGATTCTGCCAGCGCCCAGGCTCTCTCCCACACCCGGGCGGGTTTCACTTCGTCATAACCTCGAAATTATGTGGTCGCCGGGTTGCCGTCGACGGCCTTGGCGAGCTTGGGGACCAGTTGGCCGAGGACGGTGGGGAGGCTCAGGATCGAGACGAAGCTGGTGGCGCCGTAGAGGTCGTTGCCGTAGTCCTCTTCGATGTAGACCCCTCGGCCCTGTTTGGCGACGTCGAGGGCCTTGCAGACCGGGTCTGCGAGCAGTTTGGCGGTGCCGCCCTTCTCCGGGAACCAGACGATCGCCTGCTGGTCCAGCAGGGCGGCTTTCTCGGTACTGATGTTGGCGCCGAACTTGCCGCCGAGAAGTTTGTCGAGGTCGGCCGGAAGGCTGAAGCCGAGGTCGGTCAGGAGCCGCGAGCGAGGGTCCTGGTGATGTCCTGCCAGCCGACGCCGTAGTCGGGCGCGCCGGACAGCTGAGCCACGGTCGGGGCGACGGCGGTGAGCTTCTTGTAGTCGTCGGCGGTGATCCCGGAGTACAGGCCGATGATCAGATCCGGCTGGAGCGCCGCGACCTTCTCGAACTGGATCCCGTCTTTGTCACTCAGCACCTGCGGCGCGGCCCCGTCACCGAGCTTCGCCTTGGCCCACGGGAACAACGCCCCCGGCTTGTCCCCGAACCACTCGGACGTAGCCACCGGCGTCACCCCCAACGCAAGCAGCGCATCCTGCTCCACCAGCCCCACCACAACAACCCGCTTCGGCGCCGCCTTGATCTCGGCAGTCCCGAACTTGTTCTTGATAGACACCGGAAACACACCACCGGCCGCTTGCGGCTGGTCGGTCGCTCCCTTGTCGTCACCCCCACCGCAGGCGGTGAGTGCGAACAAGGGAAGTGCGACCAGCAGCGCGAGCGGCCGGAGGATGGAGCGCATCGGGGAACCTCACAGTCTTATGAGGTTCCCCTAACCTAACTTATTGCCTACTTCACGCCTCCGGCGGTGACGGAGACCTGGAGTTGGCGCTGGAAGATGATGTAGACGACCAGCACCGGGGCGACTGTGATCACTACGGCTGCGAACAGGGCGCCGAAGTCGACTGCGTAGCCGGCTTGGGAGGCGAAGGAGGCCATGCCCTGGGAGAGGACGTAGTTCTTCGAGTCGGTGTTGAGGGCTACTGGGAGCAGGAACTGGTTCCAGAGGCCCAGGAAGTTGAAGATCGCGACCGATGCCATGCCGGGGCGGGCCATCGGCAACATCACCGAGAAGAAGGTGCGCCACTCTCCGGCGCCGTCGATCTGGGCCGCCTCGTAGATCTCACCCGGCAGCGCCTTGAAGAAGCTGTGCAGGAAGAAGACGGTGAACGGCAGCGCGAACGCGACGTAGGTGATGATCAACCCTGGCAGGGTGTTCAGCAGCGACAGGTTCTTCAGCACGAAGAACAGCGGCACGATCGCCAGGAAGACCGGGAACGTCAGGCCGGCCAGCATCGAGTAGTAGATCAGCCGGTTGCCACGGAACGTGAACCTGGCCAGCACGTAGGCGCACATGGCGCCCAGGATCATCACCAGGACCAGTGCCGAGACCACGACGATCACCGTGTTGGTGAAGTAGCGGCCGATGCCGGCTGTCGTCCAGGCGGTGGCGTAGTTGCCGAACCGCACCTTGCTCGGCAGCGCCAGTGGGTTGCCGAGCACCTCCTGCGTCGTCTTGAACGAGGACAGCAACGTCCACACCAGCGGCAGGATCACCAGCAGCGACCACACGATCAGCGCGATGTGCGCGGTGGTGGCAACGCCCCTGCCCTCCCGGGCCCGCTTCTGCGGCGCACGGGCCGTGGCCGCGACCGGCCGGTCGGCGGTGGTTGTCGTCATCGGCGTACCTTCCGTTCACGTCCGCCGGTCAGGGTGTTCACCGTGAAGACCAAGAGCGCGAACAGCATCGTCACGGCGGCCAGGATCACGCCCATCGCCGTCGAGTAACCGAACTGCCCCTTGGCGAAGGCCGTGGTGAACAGTTGCTGGGGCATCACGAGGGTCGAGTTCTGCGGACCACCGCCGGGGTTCAGCGCCTGCATGTAGACGAAGGCGTCGAGGGCGCCGATGCCGAGATAGATGTAGGCCGTCTGCACGTTGTCGCGGATCAGCGGCAGCGTCAGGAAGACTGCGGTCCGGAACCGGCCGGCGCCGTCGAGCCGGGCTGCCTCGAACACCTCGGGGTCGATCCCCCGGATGGCGGCGATGAACAGCACCATGTAGAAGCCGACGAAGCCCCAGATCATCACGAACATCGAGGCCGGCATCGCGGTCCGGGCGTCACCGAGCCAGGCGTAGTTCTCGAACCCACTCAGCCCGATCTTGTTCAGCACCGCGTCCAGGATGCCCGAGGTCGGGGTGAACACCTGGGCCCAGATCAGGCCGATCACGATCGCCGGGATCACGTACGGGAAGAAGGAGACGATCCGGTAGAAGCCGGAGTTCTTCAGTCCGCGGACGGTCCCGGTGCCCGAGCCGCCGATGGTCACCAGGGTGGCCAGGGTCAGCGCCAGCACGATCGTCACGATCGGCACCACGATCGCCAGCTCGACGTTGTTGCGGACGGCCTTCAGGAAGATGTCGTCGTGGAACAGCTTGACGTAGTTGTCGAAGCCGACGAAGTTCATCTTCGAGCTGAAGCCCGACCAGTCGGTCAGCGAGTACCACAGCGCCTGCACGAACGGCGACACCACGAAAACGACGAAGACCGCCAGCGGCAGGCCGAGGAACACGACCATGAAGCTGACCCGGTCGAAGGTCAGCGGCCGACGGCGCCGCCGGACGGCGGGCCGCTGAGGCCCGCCGTCCGGCACAACATTTGGCGTCACGGTCACTTCGTGACCGGGATCTTCTTGACGGAACTGTCGTTCCTCACCTTGTCGGTGATCTGCTGCAGACCCTTGGTCAGGCCCGCCGCGTCGGTCTGACCCGACAGGAACGAGTTCCAGACCACGAGCTGGTCGGTGTTCATGCCGTACAGACCGAAGACCTGGTAGTCGAAGATGTTGGTACCGGCGGCATCCAGCATCGCGGTCTGCGACTGCAGGGCGGTCGAACCGAAGCCGTCAGCGGGCACCAGGCCCTTGACGATGGTCGGCGCGAGCCGGGTCTTGGCGAAGTTGGTCGCCGCCTCCTTGGACAGCATGGCCCGCAGCAGCTCCTTGCCGCCGGCAACGTTCTTGCCCTTGGCCGGGATGATGAACGGCTCGCCGGCCGCGCTGCGCAGCGACTCGTAGGGCAGCTTCGGGCTGTCGGTCAGCGTCGGCTCCGGGATGCCCTTCATCTGGAACCCGGACTTGGTGGCCTTCTTCATCTCGTTCTCGATCCACGAGCCCGAGGGGTAGAGGATGGCCTGCTGGTCGTTGCTCCACTTCGCCTGCGCGGCGGTGAACTGGGTACCGGCGCCACCGGGCACGAAGTATCCGTTCTTGACCATCGTCTCCATGGCCTTGAAGATGCCCTGGAACTGTGGCATCGACCAGCAGTTCTCCTTCAGGTTCTCCAGCGCCAGCCGGACCTCGTCGCCACCCTCCTTGATGGCGCCGTCGACGGCCATCGTGTGGTAGTAGGTGGCGGCTTCCTTGCCCCAGACGAACAGGTACTTGCCCTTGGCCTTCGCCTTGGCGCCGAGGTCGAGCAGCGCGTCGTAGGTCTTCGGCGGCTCCCAGCCGTTCTCCTTGAACAGCGCCTCGGAGTACCACAGGCCGTACAGGGTGAGCACGTAGTTCATCGCGACGAACTTGCCGTCGAAGGTGCCGGGGATCTTCGCGCCGGGGTACAGCGTGTCGGCGATCTTCGTGCCCTCGTAGTTGTTGGCCTCGAAGACGTCGTCCAGCGTCGCCAGCTGGTCCAGGATCGTGTTGAAGCCGATCTGGTTGGCGCCGGAGTTGTCGATCAGGTCCGGCGGGTTGCCACCGACGAAGCGCGGCTGCAACTGCTGGGCGATCTGGGTGGACGGCGCGACCTTGAAGGTCGAGCCGGCGAACTTCTTCTGCGCGATGTCGGCCGCGAACGTCACGTAGTCGAAGCCGTAACCGCCGTTGAAGATGACCGCGTCGACAGTGGCCTTGTCGGCCATACCGAACGGGTTGTCCGCGGTTTTGTCCGCGCCGCCACCGCTTGAACCGCTGTCGTCGCTGCCGCTACCGGCGCAGGCTGCCAGGAGCGTGCTGCCGCCGGTGGCCAGCAGGGTGCCGACCGCCGCGCGCTGCAGGAACAGCCGCCGCGACAGGTTGTTGGGAGTGGTCATTGGTCCCGCCTTCCGAGAGTGTTTCAAGCAGTACGACGGATCCGGCCGGCGTACTGTGCTTCAAGGGCGTGGTTGTGGTCGTCGCCGCCCGGGATGTTCGCGGACAGGTAGACCGGAGGCTTCTCGCCGGCCTCGGTCAGCCGGCGCAGAACCTCCGCGACCAGCATCTGCGCAATCAGGGCCGCGGTGATGGAAGACACGGCGCAAACCTTGCCTCCATCGGGCAGATCGAGTACGGAGTCGCCGTACGGGGCGTGGTTGTCGAGCACCACGTCGGCGAAGTCGATCAACTTCTTGCCCGACGGGTGCCGCGAGTCGACCCCACTGGTGTGCTGCAGCGAGGTGATCGCGATCAGGGGGTGGCCCTGCTCCTTCACCACCGAGGCGAGCTCGACGATCGAGCCGTTCACGCCGGAGTTGGAAGCGATCACGAACACGTCACCCGGCCGGGCCGCGGACAGTTCGTAGAGCTTCCGGGAGTACTGCGGGTCGCGCTCCAGCTCGGCGCTGCGGAGCAGCTCCGGCGGTTCGCCACCGAGCAGGACCAGATCGCGCAGGGCGATCCGGTTGGTCGCGATCAGGCCGCCGGCGCGGCCGGCGATCTCCATCGCGAGCGCTTCGGAGTGACCCGAGCCGAAGGCCTGGATGACGCCGTTCGCGCGCAGCGAGGTGGTGAACAGATCGGCCGCCTGCTGGATCGGGCCGTCGATCTGCGTGGTCACGGCGGCCATGATCGGAGTGAGCGCGTGAACAAAGGCCTGCGCGCTCAAACCACCCTCAATACCGTTGGCGGCATGCCTGCTGCCGTCTGCCGTGCTGGCCATCAGCGGCTCCACCCCTCGACTAAATTGATCGCCGCGACACACCTGATGCCGACAAGTGCGCAAGTTTGCGGTTTGCTGGACAGAACTTTTCTCACCTGGCAGCTAAAGTCAAGGCTCATCTCACTCTTCCTCCCAGATCGGGACCGTTGCGTGACCTTGTCTGTTGTTGTTCACGACTAGACTCTTTCGAGCAGTTTGGAGCATTGCTTATGTCGGTCGAACGCCCACTCGCGCAACCAAAGGAATCAGTGGTCTTGATGCCAGCATCCACACTGGTCCTGGGCGGCGACCTCGGCGGCACCTCCACCCGGATCGTGATCGCGGACCATGAGGGCAACGTAATCGGCCGTGGGGCCGCGGCCGGCGGAAATCCGACCAGCCACCCGGCGACCGCCGCGGCCAACTTCGGCCAGGCCGTTCACGCCGCCCTGGAGGGCGTCGACCCGGCCACCGTCAAGGCCGCCGTGATCGGTACCGCCGGCGGCTCGGCGCTCGGCCGGCCGGACGTGAAGGCGCAGTTCGACGCGGCCTGGGCCGGCGCCGGGCTGACGGTGATCCCGCGGTTCATCGGCGATCTCGAGGTCGCCTTCGCCTCCGGTACGCCGGAGCCGGACGGCACCGTGCTGATCGCGGGCACCGGCAGCAACACCGGCCTGGTCCGCGACCACGAACTGGTCCGGACCGCCGGCGGTCATGGCTGGCTGCTCGGCGACGACGGCTCGGGCTTCTGGCTCGGCCGGGAGGCAATGCGCAGTGTGCTGCGCGCGATCGATCTGGGCGAGCCGCTCGGCGTGCTCGGCGAGGCGGTCGTCGAGGCCGTGCTGCCGGACCGCGATCCGACCACCAGCGCGGAGCGTGAGGGCTACGATCTGCTCCGTGACGACCTGATTCGCACGGTGAACGCCCGTCCACCGGTGTTGCTGGCCGAGCTGGCCCGGCCGGTCGTGGCGGCGTACGAGCAGAACGACAAGACCGCCCACGCCTTGGTGAAACGCGCAGCCGAACTGCTCATAGAAACGGTCAGCCGGCTGTGGACAACGTCGGACAACGGCCCGCTGGTGCTGGCCGGCAGTGTCGCGGGTGAAACGTCTCCGGTCGGGCGGCTGCTACGGCAAAGCATTCACGACCACTTCGACGGCGAGGTACTGACCGCGCACGACGGCGTCGGCGGCGCGACCTGGCTGGCGCTCGGCGTCCTCGACCCGGCCCTGGCGACCCAGGACAACCACGCCCGACTCGTCAGTTAGTACAGAACACCCAGTACTACGGCCCGGTGGCTCTCCGTCACCGGGCCGTACTGCATTACATGGAGATCGGGCGGAGCTCGATCGCGTACTGCTGTGCCTCAGGGATCCGGGCCGCAACGTCCTCGGCGCGTTCGGGCGTGGCGACGTCGATGATGAAGACGCCGGCGAGTTGCTCCTTCGCCTCGGAGTACGGGCCGTCGGTGGTGGCGCGGACGCCTTCGCGGACCCGGACCACCTTGGTCTCCCGCGGCGCGGCCAGTGGTGAGGCCGTGATCAGCTCGCCGCGCTCGTGCAACTCGTCGAGCAACTGGTCGAGCTGAGCGGCCAGCGCCTCGCGGGCGGCCTTGGGCAGCTTCTTGCCCTCCTCGGTGTGCAGGAAGGACGGATGTCCCCAGGTCACCGGGTTGCTGTGGATGAGCAGCATGTACTTCATGACTGTGTTCCCTTCGGTCGAGTGGATCCTCGCAGCACAGGTCGGAGGCCCATCCACCTTCTCGACATTTCGCCCCTAAGGTGAAAGCCATGAATGAGACCGATCTCCAGCTGAGCGACGGCCGGACCCTGCACGTCTACGACACCGGGCGGGGCGAGGTGCCGGTCTTCTGGAACCACGGCACACCCAACCTGGGCGCGCCGCCGGAGCCGTTGTTCGCGGCGTCGGAGCGGCTCGGGCTGCGGTGGATCTCGTTCGACCGGCCCGGGTACGGCGGATCGACGGTCGCTCCCGGCCGGACGATGGCATCGGTCGCGGGTGACGTGGAGCAGGTCGCCGATGCGCTCGGGATCGACCGGTTCGCGGTCGTCGGGTACTCCGGTGGCGGGTCCTACGCGTTGGGTATTGCAGCGGTACTGGGTGAGCGGGTGCGGGCAGCGGTCACGCTCGCCGCCATCGCGCCGTACGGCGTGGACGGGCTGGACTGGTTCGACGGGATGGTGGCGTCGGGGGTGGCCTCGTTGCGAGCCGCGCTCGGGGGACGCCAGGTGAAGGAGGCCTGGGAGGCTTCGGGTGTCGAGTACGACCCTGAGTTCACCGCTCAGGACCATGCGCTCTTCGAGGGTCCGTGGGGCTGGCTGGGCAAGGTCGCCGGAGGCGGGCTCACCGCCGGACCGTACGGGCTGATCGACGACGACGTCTCCTACGTAACCCCTTGGGGCTGCGACCCGACGACGATCACTGCCCCGATGCTGCTCCTCCATGGCGACCGGGACGGCATCATCCCCAGCTCCCACGGCCGCTGGCTCGCCGCCCATTGCCCGACCGCCGAGCTTCGCAGCTTCCCGGCCGACAGCCACTTCACCATCGTCGAGCACGCCGACTCCGGACTGAATTGGCTGCATAACCTGCCGTAACCGCTTCACAAACGGTCGGGATGGGTACGAGGCCCGGATGACGATGACACCTGGAAAGCTCGGCGAGCTGGTAGCCGGGCGCTACCGGCTCGGAGATCCGGTGGGCCGCGGCGGGATGGGTGCCGTCTACCGCGCCAAGGACGAACTGCTGGGCCGTGACGTCGCCGTCAAGCTGCTGCTTCCGACGAGGGAGGGGCCCCAGGCCCAGGCCCGGTTCCGGCGCGAGGCCCGGGCCGCGGCGATGATCTGCGATCCGTACGTGGTCGCCACCTATGACTTCGGGCCGCACGAGGACGGCTTCTTCCTCGCGATGGAACTGGTCGAGGGACACACCCTCAGCGTGGAGCTGAACTGGCGGGGTCCGCTCGAGCCGGACTGGGCCGTGGAGATCGTGCGGCAGGCGGCGGCCGGGCTCGCCGCCATTCACCAGCACGGCCTGGTGCATCGCGACATCAAGCCCGGCAACCTGCTGGTCACCGACGACGGAGTGGTCAAGGTCGCCGACTTCGGCATCGTCCGGATCCTCGGCGACACCACCACGACCTTGACCGCCGCCGGGCAGGTCGTCGGTACCAGCCACTACCTCGCTCCCGAACGGGCGATCGGGAAGCCGGCCGGCGCCGCTTCGGACGTGTATGCGCTCGGCTGCGTGCTCTACCAGTTGCTGACCGGCCATCCGCCTTTCCAGGCGGAGGATGCCGCGTCGATCATGTACCAGCACGTGCAGGTCACGCCGACCCCGCCGAGCGAACTGCGCCCGCATTGCGCGGGTGAGCCCGAGGCCTTGCTGTTCTGGATGATGAACAAGGATCCCGCCCAGCGTCCGACAGCCGGACAGGTGGCCGCGGGTGTGGAGCCGCCGGCTCTTGCACTGACCTCCGTGGAGCCGGCCTTGCCGGTACGCCGCCGGCCGTCCCGCACTCTGCTCGCCGCGGCTGGAGCCGTGCTGGCGGTCGCCGCCGCCTCCACTGTCGGAATCCTGATCGATACGGACGCCAAGCCGCCGGAGCACCAGCCCTCGGTACCGGCGGCCGGCCCGCCCACTCCCGGCAGCCCGACCTCGGGTGTCCCGATCGCCCGACCCTCGACGCGCCCTCCGGCCGCGGCTCCGAAGACGACCGCCCGAGCAGGCGAACCAGCCCTGACGGCCAAGACCTCGGTCGATGCGACCTCAGCCGTCTCCTCGGTGGCGCCATCGACTCAGGGGCCACCGGCGCAGTCGACGGAGCCGACGAGGACCAAGAAGCCGAAGCCGACCAAGCCGACGAAGACCGCCAAACCGCAGCACACCGGCAAGCCGGCCGGCTGAGTTCCAGCTATTCCAAGCAAGGGCTTGACATCAGGCTGACGGCTGGCGCATATTCCAAGCATGTCTTTGGAATCTTCGGAGGATCCTCGTCGGCGGCGGTTGCTGGATGACCCGCTGGCGATTCGGGCGATGGCTCATCCGGTGCGGCTTGACCTGCTGTCGTTGCTGGGCCGGGAGGGTCCGCTGACTGCTGCGGATGCGGCGCGACGGCTGGGGATCAGTCAGGCGTTGGCCTCGCACCACCTGCGGCAGCTGGCGAAGTACGACTTCGTGGAGCCGGCTCAGGGCAAGGACAACCGGGAACGGCCGTGGCGAGCGGTGTCGACGTCGCAGACCTGGGCTGATGCTGATCTTTCGCCGGAGGCGGCGGCTGCGGCGGAAGTACTGGAGCAGTTGATGGCCGAGCGTGCGCTGGACGAGCTCGCGGGGTGGCAGAAGCGGCGAGCGGACGAAGAGCCGGGCTGGCGCCAGAACGCGGGGATCGGCCGAACCGGGATCTACCTGACTCAAGACGAGTTCGTGGAGCTCGAGGAGCAGGTGCAGGCGTTGGTGATGCGTTACGTGAACGAGCGGCCGATCGACGACAAGTCGACCCGGCCGCCGGGGAGCCGGTTGGTGGAGATCACCCGGATCGTCGTCGTGTACCCGGAGGACGAATGAAGAATCTGTGGGAAGTGCTCGCGCGGCGACGGGACTACCGGCTCGTGCTCGGTGCCGGGCTGGTGTCGCTGACCGGTGACTGGATCCTGCGGATCGGGCTCGCGTTCCATGTCTATGCGTTGACCGGCTCGACACTCGCTTCCGGCGGGCTGTTGCTGGCGTCGTTCCTGCCATTGGTACTGCTCGGCTCGCTGGCCGGTGTGTTCGTCGATCGGTGGGACCGGCGCCGCACCATGGTCATCACGAATCTCCTGCATGCGCTGGTCCTGCTGCCGTTGTTGCTGGTCCGGGACGGCGACACGCTCTGGGTGATCTACCTGGTGATCCTCGCGCAAAGTTGCCTTCAGCAATTTTTCCGGCCGGCCGAGCAGTCGCTGATCCCGGCGCTGGTCGACGCTCCGCAGCTGGTCACCGCCAACTCGCTGAACAGCCAGGCCAATGACATCTCGCGGCTGGTCGGCGCCGGGGTGCTCGCGGCGGCCGGTGGACTCCCCTTGCTCGCCCTGGTCGATGCGGCGACCTATCTGATCGCGATGGCTTTCCTGCTCGGCGTGCGGCATCGGCCGGAGCGGGTGAAGGTCGAGCGAGTCGGCGGGGTGCGGGTCGCAGTACGAGGGATCAAGGGTGAATGGGTCGAGGGAATCCGGATCTGCCTGAGTGGACCGGCGCTGCGGTTGGTGTTCGTCTTCGGGCTGGTGACCGGGGTCGGGGAGGGCGTGATGAGCACCTTGTTCGCGCCGTTCGTCTCGGCGGAGCTGGGCGGGGACGGTACGGCGTACGGGCTGATCACCTCGTCGCAGGCGGTCGGCGGGATCGCGGGCGGGCTGATCGCGGCGGCAGTCGGGTCGCGGTTCTCGGCGGCGAAGCTGTGGGGGTTCGAGGCGGTCGCGTTCGGGCTGATCGACCTGGCGCTGTTCCTGTATCCCTTGTTCTGGAAGGGTTTGGCGCCTGCCTTCGTCTGTATGGTCGCCGTCGGCGTGCCCGGGGCGTTCATGATCGCCGGGTTGATGACGGTGATCCAGCGGCTCACCGACGACGCCTCGCGCGGACGTGTCTTCGGGGCGCTGTTCGCGACCGAGGGCCTCGCAGTGCTGGTGGGTATCGTCGCCGCGGGAGCGCTCGGAGACGTGGTCGGCATCATCCCGATGCTGGTCGTCCAGGGACTTGGCTTCTCGGTCGGCGGCGTGGTCGTGCTCAGTCGGCTGGCGTTGCTGACTCCGGCGCGAGTTGATCAGCTGGTGTGACGCGGTGGACCCGGACGCGGGCCACCCGGCGGCCGTCCATCTCCTTGACGGTGAGTTTGTAGCCGTCGACCGAGCCCTCGTCGCCGACGGAGGGAACCCGTCCGAGCTGGGCGGCGACGAAACCGGCCACCGTCTCGTACGGGCCGTCCGGCAGCTCGACGCCGGTCTCGTCGGCGAAGTCGTCCAGGTTGAGCAGGCCGTCCACCTCGACGTCGCCACTGCGCAGCCGGGTCGTCTCCGGCGACTCCTCGTCGTACTCGTCCTTGATGTCGCCGATCAGTTCCTCGACCAGATCCTCGAGCGTGACGATGCCGGCGGTACCGCCGTACTCGTCGAGCACGATCGCCAGGTGCGTGCTGCGCCGGCGCATCTCGGTCAGGGTCGGCAGCAGCTTGGCGGTGTCCGGCAGCATCAGCACCTCGCGGGCGAGATCGCCGACGCGGACCGAGCGGGTCGCCACCGCGGGGTCGAACAGGTCGCGGACGTGCACGAACCCGACGATGTCGTCGGCCGAGCCGTTCATCACCGGGTACCGCGAGTGCGGCCGCTCCGCGGCGAACTTCACCGCCTTGTAGGCCGGCATCTCCGCGTCGACGAAGTCCACCTCGGTCCGCGGCAGCATCAGCTCGCGCAACTGCCGGCCGCCGGCCTCGAAGACGTCGTCGACGATCCGGCGCTCCTCCTCGCCGAGCGACTCGTGCGCGGAGACGATCTCGCGCAGCTCCTCGTCGCTCATCACCTCGCGGTTCGCGTTCGGGTCACCGCCGAGCGCGCGGACCACCAGGTCGGTCGACCTGGACAGCAGCCAGATCACCGGGCGGGCGCCGGAGGCGATCTTGTCGACCAGCGGCGCCAGGCCGAGCGCGAAGGTCTCGGCCCGCTGCAGCGCGAGTCGCTTGGCCGCCAGCTCGCCGATCACGATGGACACGTACGAGATGGCGATGGTGATCAGGATCAGCGCGACGGTGTTCGCGACCGACTCCGGCAGGCCGAGCTCCTGCAGGTGCGGCGACAGGCTGTCGGCCAGCGTCGCGCCACCGAAGGCGGCCGACAGGAAGCCCATCAGGGTCACGCCGATCTGGACGGCGGACAGGAAGCGGTTCGGGTTCGCGGCCACCCGGGCGACCGTCTCACCGCGCTTTCCGCGCTGGGAGATCGACTTGAGCTGGCTGTCCCGCAGCGAGACGAGCGCCATCTCGGCGGCGGCGAAGACTCCGCCGATCAGCACGAAGACGAAGATCAGGACGATGTTGAGCAGGGTGTCGTTCATGACTTGGGAGTTCCTAGCGCCCTCTCCGGATAGACAGGAGAGGACGCGACCGTTGGGCGACGTCCATCGATCAAGAGTAGCGGTGGCGGGTCTCACGATGCATGTTCGAATATGTTGATCTATGATGATTCACTATGAACACCACCCCTCGCGGCGCTCGCCGGACGGACACAACGCTGTCCGACGGCCGGCAGTTGATCTACTACGACCCCGCCGACGCTCCCGTCCGGGTGCCGCTCGAGGACAGCCGCGGTCTGCCCGCGCCGAAGCCGCTGGCCGAGTTCCGGATCGATCCGCTGACCGGTGACACGATCACCTTCGCCACCCACCGCAACACCCGGACGTACCTGCCGCCCGCCGACCAGTGCCCGCTGGACGCCAGCCGGCCCGGGAACGCGACCGAGATCCCCGATCACGACTACAACGTCGCCGTCTTCGAGAACCGGTTCCCGTCGTTCTCCGGTCCGGGCCGGTGTGAGGTGGTCTGCTTCACCAGCGACCACACCAAGTCCTTCACCGAGCTGTCCCAGGGGCAGGCCCGGCTGGTCGTCGAGGCCTGGGCCGACCGGACGGCGGAGCTCAGCGCGCGGCCCGACGTCGAGTACGTCTTCCCGTTCGAGAACCGAGGCCGGGAGATCGGCGTCACGCTGAGCCACCCGCACGGCCAGATCTACGCGTACCCGTTCCTGCCGCCGCGGATCAAGACGCTGATGGCGCGCGCCCGTGAGCACCAGGAAGTTGCCGGCAGCAATCTCTTCGCCGACATCCTGGCCGCCGAGCGCAAGGACGGCCGCCGGATCGTCGCGGAGAACGGGAACTGGACAGCCTTCGTCCCCCAGGCGGCTCGGTGGCCGGTCGAAGTACACCTGTATCCGCATCGCCAGGTCGCCGACATCTCCGAGCTGACGACGCAGGAGCGGGACGACTTCGCGATGCTGTACCTCGACGTGCTGGGACGGTTCGACGGACAGTACGACGACGACCTGCCCTACATCGCGGCCTGGCACCCGGCGCCGGTGCGGGTGGATCGCGAGCTCGGCTACCTGCACCTGGAGTTGCTGTCGATCCGGCGGGCGCAGGACAAGATCAAGTACCTCGCGGGGTCGGAGTCGGGGATGGGCGCGTTCATCTCGGACACGCTGCCCGAGGACGTCGCCGAGACGCTGCGGAAGGTGGGCTCGTGAGCAGGTTCGTGGAGGTCTTCGGGGTCGAGGCCGACGGGGTCTGGCGCGCGCCCGGACGGGTCAACCTGATCGGTGAGCACACCGACTACAACGACGGCCTGGTGCTGCCGATCGCGTTGCCGAACCAGATCACGATCACCGCCTCGGCCCGTACGGACGGCGTGATCGCCGTGGCGTCGTCCGGGCAGCAGGACGTGGTCGAGTTCTCGCTGGACTCGTTGGCTGCCGGCTCGGTGAAGGACTGGGCGGCCTATCCGGCGGGGGCGGCCTGGGTGCTGCTGCAGGACAAGTACGAGATCGGCGGCGCCAACCTGCTGATCGAGTCGGACCTGCCGACGGGCGCCGGCCTGTCGTCGTCAGCCGCTCTCCTGTGCGCCACAGCGGTTGCCTTGCTGGGACTGCACTCGATCGAGGTCGACCCGGCCGAGGTCGCGCGGCTGGCTCAGCGCGCCGAGAACCAGTACGTCGGTGCGCCGGTCGGCCTGATGGACCAGATGGCGTCGATGTGCTGCACAGCCGGTCATGCCCTGTACTTCGACATCCGCGCGATGTCGACGGCTCAGATCCCCTTCGACCCGCCCGCCGACGGCCTGGCCCTGCTGGTCGTCGACGTGAAGGCCCCGCATCGCCATGTCGACGGCGAGTACGCTGCCCGCCGCAAGTCCTGCGAGCGGGCCGCGGCTGAGCTCGGCGTACCGGCCCTTCGCTCCATCGCCTACGAAGACCTCGACGACGCGTTGGCGCGACTGACCGACGAGGTCACCCGGCGTCGCGTTCGGCACGTGGTCACGGAGATCCGGCGGGTGGAGGACGCGGTGGCCCTGATGCACGAGGGCCGGCTGCGCGATGTAGGCCCGCTCTTCACCGCGTCGCATGCCTCGTTGCGCGACGACTTCGAGATCACCGTGCCCGAGCTCGATGTGGCGGTGGACACCGCACTCGCCGCCGGAGCCTTGGGCGCGCGGATGACGGGCGGCGGCTTCGGCGGCTGCATCATCGCCCTGGTCGAGGCGTCCGCGACGGACACCGTACTGGCCGCCATCGACAAGGCCTTCGAGGAGAACGGGTTCAGCGCACCCAGCTCACTGGACGCCACTCCCTCCCCCGGAGCCTCCCGCATCTCCTGAAAGTCGAAGGGCGCCGACACAGATCGATCGACGAGGAACGCCGAGCCGTCAGCCGGCTCGGCGTTCCTCGTCGAGGAGTCGTTCGATCCGCTTCAGGCGGTCGAGGATCTCGGTATGTTCGACCGCTTCTCCGGCGACGTGGGCGGCCAGGACCTTGCGCATCAGGGCGGTGTGGCGAATGTGCTGCTGGCCGGCTTCCGCTTTGAGCGCATCGACCAGCGGCTTGGGGAGCCGCAACGAGGTGGTGACCATCGGCGGATCGACCCATTCGCCATCGGCCATTTCCGCGCCGGTGTCATGAGTGTCGTAGTGCTCGGCCAACGCCTCCAGATCAGCTCTCCGGCGTGGCAACCTCTCGTTCTTCTTCGTCATTTCAGCGTGCCTCCCTCTGGAAGGACTTCTTCTCGGCCTTCGTCATGTCCCGGGCGGTGACGACGAATGCGGTTCCCGGGGAATCCTCGACGGCGACGACCAGCAGGTATCTCCCTGCATACGTCTGGCCGTAGCAGAGCAGAGAGTCTGCTCTCCCCTGCAGTTGGTAGTACGGCCGTTCGAGGATGGCTTCGCGAATCTCGTTCATCGTGACGTCGTGCCTGGCGATGTGCTCTTCAGACCACTCGCTGTCTTTGACCTCCAAGAACACGAAACCAATGTAATGCGTTCGCATTGCGTTGCCAACCCAAGCCGGGCACGATGTCGCCGGAGGCGACGAGCCTGCTACTCCTGGGCTAGCTGGCGATGATCAGGTCGCAGCCTGTTTCTCGCATGGACTTTTTGGCTGATGGAGGTAGCCCGGAGTCCGTGACCACGAGATCCAGGTCGGACCACGTGGCGAAGGTGCTCAGGCCTACGGTGCCCCACTTGGTGTGGTCGGCGACCAGGACGACCTCGCGGCTGGCGGCGATGAAGGAGCGGTTGGTTTCCGCCTCCATCAGGTTGGGGGTGCTGAGGCCGTGTTCGGCGTCTACGCCGTGGGCTCCCAGGAAGAGGAGGTCCAGGTGTAGGGACTGGAGAGCAGCGGTGGCGATGGGGCCGACCAGAGCGTCGGACGGGGTACGGATGCCGCCGATGAGAACGACGGTGCGGTCGGAGCGCGCGTTGCCGTGGAAGACGTCGGCGATCCGGGCCGAGTTGGTGACGACCGTGAGGTTCTCGACCCGGAGCAGCTGACGGGCCAGGGCGTACGTCGTCGTACCGGCGCCGATGCCGATCGCGCTGTCGGGCTGGACCCGGGCGGCGGCCTCGATCGCGATCGCCTGTTTGGCAGCGGACTCCTGGGTGAGCTTGGCGTCGAAGCCGGGTTCGTGCGCGCTGCGCAGGCCGACCGAGGTCGCGCCGCCGTGCACCTTGTGCAGCAGGCCGCTGGAGTCGAGGGCGTCCAGGTCGCGCCGGATCGTCATGTCGGACACGCCGAAGCGGTCGACCAGCTCGGCCACCGTGATCGCGCCCCGGCTGTTGACCTCGGCAACGATCGTGGCCTGCCGCTGGGCGGCCAGCTGGCCACCCCGGCCGCGAGACGGTTCGGAGACGTTCACAGCTGACAGCCTAAGGTCTGGACTGCCCGATCGCAGTCGGAAGGTGTTGATTTGTGTCGGGTTGATTTGTGTCGCGCTCCGTGAAATACCGTTGCCACCCGGCGCGCGGGTTGTCAGGCTGAGCTATGCGATTCCCCGAGGACGTGCCCGCCCTGACCGACGATGTCGTGACGCTGCGTGCGCACACGGTGGCGGACGTCCAGCCGGCGTACGAGGTCTGCCAGGACCCGGAGATGCAGCGCTGGACGACCATCCCGGTCCCGTACGAGCTGCAGAACGCCGAGCACTACCTGACCGAGTTCGTCCCGGCCGGCTGGCGCGAGGGCAACAGCTGGGCCTGGGCGATCGAGTACGACGGCCGCTACGCGGGCACCATCGACCTGCGCCCCGAGGAGGGCAACGTCGGCGAGGTCGGGTTCGCGATCGCGCCGTGGGCCCGGGGCAACGGCGTGATGACGCGCGCCCTGAAGCTGGCCGTGCGGTACGCGTTCGACCAGGGCTGGGAGCGGGTGACCTGGCGGGCGTACGTCGGCAACTGGGGCTCCCGGCGGGTCGCGTGGAAGGCCGGCTTCCGGAATCTGGTGACGATTCCAGGCAGCGGCGTCCAGCGCGGTGTGCGCCGGGACGAGTGGGTCGCGTCGATCGCGCGCGACGACGTACCGGAGCCGCAGGGCAACTGGTGGCGGGTACCGGTCATCGAGCTGGCCGGAGTGCGGCTGCGGGCGTTCGAGAGCACCGACGCCAAACGCCTGGTGGAGGCGTGCAACGACGAGCGGACCCAGGAGTGGCTGGTCGGCCTCCCGAAGCCTTACCAGCTGGAGGATGCCGAGGGGTTCATCGAGAGCCGGCTGGAGAACGTGGCGTCCGGTGAGGGCGTCTCCTGGGCGCTCGCCGACCCGGACACCGATGAGTTGCTCGGCAATGTGAGCGTGTTCGACCTGAGGAACCGGATCGACAAGACGATGGGCGAGGTCGGCTACTGGGCGCACCCCGACGCGCGCGGCCGGGGCGTGATGAGCACCGCGGTCCGGGGAGCGATCGGGCACGCGTTCACCCCGGTCGCCGACGGCGGGCTCGGGCGGCGCCGGCTGGTGCTGTTCGCTGCCGAGGGCAACACCGCCTCGCAGCGCGTTGCCGAGGTCAACGGGTTCACCCGGACCGGGCGCGAGCGCGGCGCCAGCCCGGACCGCGACGGTGGCTTCCGCGACCTGCACTGCTTCGACCTGCTGATCACCGACCAGCGGCCGGGCATGAGCCGCTGGACGGCGGTGAAAAGTCGTTCCCAGAGGTAACGAATCCGCCGTTCAGCGACCAGATGGTGACAGACGACACTACTTCCCCTCGCCGTGGAACGTTCTGACTGCTTGAATCGACGAGTGAGAGATCGTGAGGAACTCGTCCGCCGCTGGCAGGCCGGGTGGTCTGTATCGCGGGGCTGGACCACAGTCGAGGATGACAACGACGGGATCCTGACCGTCCGTGCGGGCGAGGAGAACCGCGCGATGGAGTACGTCGTACTGGACGCCGACGACAAACCCGCGCGGGTCGAGCGGGCCGCCGAGCTGGCCAGAGCCGCGGGCAGCGGCCGGGGCGCCGGCTGGGTGACGCTCGCCACCGACGACCGGGAGGCGCGGATCGAGCAGCTCGAGGACCTCGGACTGGAGGTTCAGCCGGACCAGGACTGGCTGATGACGATCCAGCTGTCCGAGCAGCCGGCGCTCAAGCTGAACGAGCGGTACACGCTGCACACCGAGCTCGAGGACGACCTGATCATCACCCGGGCGACGCTGCACGGTGGCGTCGTCTCGAGTGGCCGGATGGCGGTGGTCGGCCAGGACGCCGTCGCCGACCGGATCGAGACCGACCCGGCGCACCGGCGTCGCGGCCTGGGCAGCGCCGTGATGGCGTCCCTGGTGGAGACCGCGGCCGCCCAGGGCGCCAAACGCGGCATCCTGATCGCCTCCATCGACGGCCTCCGCCTCTACCGCAGCCTCGGCTGGAAGGTCATCGCCGACATCGTGATCGCCCGCTCCTAGCCACATCTGGTGACCTTGAACACCAAACGGTGACCTTGAACAAGTTATTACCTGTTCAAGGTCACCGTTTGGTGTTCAAGGTTCCGGGCCGCTCGTCGTAAAAGGTTCGTCAAAGCGGGCGTTGTCGGCCGTTCGGGGGTCGTCGTGTTACATCAAGATCCGATAACGTCCGTGCCGCACGGCCTGGGGACGACGGGGATCGACGACGAGAGGCTTGCTGGCTGCGATGAACGAGGTACCGAACGATCCCTTCTACGAGAGCAACCCCGAACCGCCCCGATCGCACGGCCGCCGTAAGCAGCGGCGTGGTGTCGCGGGGCCGATCGTGGGAGCGTTGGCGGTGCTCGGCCTGCTGGCCGGCGCCGGTTGGTACGTGACACGCGACACCACCGAGCCGACCAGCCAGGACCAGCCGCTGACGGTGCTGAGCAGTTCCCCGACCGAGGACGACAGCAGCCCGGTGGTCACGCCGACGCCCAAGGCATCCGCGACGCCGTCCAGGACGCCGTCGAAGACGCCGAGCGCGACCCCGAAGCAGACCCCGACGCCGACCCGCTCGACCACCGCGCCGAGCCGGCAGGGCACCCGCTCCCCCAAGCCGACGAAGCCGACCCCGCGGCCGACCCACACCGCGACGCCGAAGCCGTCGACGAAGCCGCCGACCACCAAGCCGCCGGCGCCCAGTGGTGGCGCGGAGGCGCAGGTACTGCAACTCACGAACAACGAACGCGCCAAGAACGGCTGTGGTCCGCTGCGGATGAACAGCGCGCTGACCAAGGCCGCCGACCTGCACGCGACCGACATGGTCGTGCACCACTTCTTCGACCACAACAGCCAGGACGGCCGGTCGCCGTTCGACCGGATGAAGGCAGCCGGCTTCAAGGGCGGCGCGATGGCCGAGAACATTGCCGTCGGCTACAAAAGCGCGGCCGCCGTGGTGGACGGCTGGATGCACAGCGAGGGTCACCGCAAGAACATCCTGAACTGCGACTACACGATGATCGGCATCGGCTATGACAGCGGCCAGGTCAAGCCCGATTGGGGCAACGGGTCCTGGGTCCAGGACTTCGGCGGCTGACCCGGAACGCCCCGAATCTAAGGGCTTCGTTAAGACGGTGCACGGACCCGTAACAGTGACCGCGCGTGTCGGTTAAGGTCACTGTTCGGTAACCAGGGGGGCCTGGCAACGAACACGCACGGGGAACGACGGAACTTCCGGTAGTACGACGAACTGAAGAGGACTCGCCCACCCATGACGGACTCGCCTACCCCTGGGCGGCACCGCAGCAGAAGGAAGGCACCCCGACGCAGAGGCCTGATCGGCCCGATCGTCAGTGCCCTGTCCGTGCTACTCGCCATCGGACCCGTGGTCTATCTGATGTCGGCACGCGACGGTTCCGCTGTCGCCGACGACGACGCCACCAAGGTTCTCAACGTCTCCGAGGACAACGCCGGCCCCGCCGCCGTCGAGGGTGAGAGCGCCGGAGCCGGCAAGCCCAAGGTCACCGTGACCAAGACCCTGCCGAACGGCAAGACCGTCGTCTCGGTCGGTACGCCGGCCCTGGGCTCGGCCGAGTCGACCATGAGCACCGGTACGCCGGCCACGCCAGGCGCACCCACCACGGTGATCACCACCGGCCCGACCGGCGGCATCGAGACGGTCACCGTCGCGCCGACCGGACCGGTGATGACGGAGAACGGCAACGGCGGTACGCCGACCCAGAAGCCGAAGCCGTCGAAGCCCACCAAGACGGTGACGAAGCCGACGAAGACGCCGACCAAGACGGTCACCACGACCGAGCCGACGCCGGACGACCCGCCGCCACCACCGCCGGGTGGCGGCGGTACCAGCTCGATCGAGCGTGAGGTCCTCGACCTCACCAACCAGGCCCGGCGCAGTCAGGGCTGCGGCAAGCTGCAGCTCGACGACGCGCTCGTCGAGGCCGCCGGCTCGCACGCCTCCGACATGGTCCGCAACCACTACATGGACCACACCAACAAGGCCGGCGAGGACCCGGGCGACCGGATGGCCAAGGCCGGGTACCACGGCTCGGGCTGGGGCGAGAACATCGCGGCCGGCTACAGCAGTGCGCAGAAGGTCTTCAACGCCTGGATGAACAGCGACGGCCACCGGGCCAACATCCTGAACTGCAAATTCACCGTGACCGGCATCGGGTACGACCCGGGGCAGGTCAAGTCCGATTGGGGCAACGGGAGCTGGGTGCAGGACTTCGGTCGCAACTGACCGCAGGACCTGTCGTACTCAGCACTGTCCGCCGGGCACCGTGTTCTTCACAACCACTGTGGCGAACCGACAACGGATGCCCGGTTGTCCGCCGATCAGCGCGGGTAGATCCGTCCTTGCTATGCCATCGGGCGCACCTCACTGCGCCACGGTGAGACGAATGAGGCACGTCTTGGGGGCGCGACCGTGAAGGGAACACGCACTTAAATGTCACAGCGATCAGCCGCTGGGCGGCGACGACGCAACAAGCCGGCGACCGCCCGGCCGGAGTCCCGCCTGAAGCGGATCACGGTAGCGATGGGGACCGTGATCCTGGTGATCACGCCGATCTCCTGGATCCTGCTCCATCAGCCACAGTCCAACGAGGCCGACGCGTCGGTCCCGTACGTCACCCGCGACGACGACACCTACCTGAAGGCGTCGACGAAACCGGTCGTGGCGCGACCGACGGCCACCACGCCGAGCGGCACACCAACCGGTACGCCGTCCGCCGGTACGCCGTCCCCGAGCGACACCCCGTCGACTCCGGGCCAGACGCCGACCGACGCACCGAGCACCACACCGACGGACGGTCCCACCGACCAGCCGACCGATGGCCCGACGACGGGCGGCCCGACCGACGGGCCGACCAGCGGCACGACGACGAAGGCGCCGGGGAACCCAAACAACCCGACGCCGACCCACTCACCCACCAACACCCCGTCGACCACCCCGAGCACGACCACCCCGCCACCACCGGCTGACGGCGGCAGCATGTCGGCCGAGGAGCAAGAGCTGTTCGCGCTGGTCGACAACCAGCGGGTCGAGAGCGGGTGCTCGCCGTTGCGCCGCAACAGCAACCTCACCGGTGGTGCTCGTGCGGAGGCGGAGGACCGAGCCAGGACCGGTCAGATGGCGTCGGGCGGTTCTTCCGGTGCTTCCACCGGCGGCAAGGACATGACCGCCAAGGCCGCCTTCGACCGGCTGATGAGCTCCAACTCCAGGACCGTGCTCGACTGCGGGCTCGACGAACTCGGGGTCGGCCAGGGCGATGCGAAGTACTGCACGACGCAGGTGCTGGTCTGTCTCAACACCGCGACGCGCTACGCGTGGGTCGTCGACTTTCAGTAACCATCGGACTACCCAGGACGGCGGCTCGCGGATTGCGGGCCGCCGTTTCTGGTCTGTGGGTGGGACGATGGGTCGAGGTGCTTGAGTCGGCCTCGGGAGCGGGGTTAGCTTGAGCCTCCACCGATCCTGCGGGAGGCCGGGATGTACGGCGAGCGCGATGATCTCGATCCGCCCCGGCCTGCGTTGTACGGCATCCCGCCGGACGCGATCGCGGACGAGCGCCCGGACCGCCGGCCGGAGGACGCCAAGCGGGTCGGGTTGAGCCGGCATACCGAGGAAGGCGCGGTCGTGCACTTCGTCGCCAACCTCGACCGAGCCAAACCGGGTCACAAGATGATGGCCTGGATCCTGCTGGTCACCTTCGCCACCCCGGCGCTCTACACCCTCTTCCTGCTGCTCTAGCCGAACTCCTGCCGATGGCGTTGCGGCGTCGTCCCGAGCACCTGGTGGAAGTGGTGGCGCAGTGCCGCGCTGCTGCCGAACCCGCTCGCCGTCGCGACCCGCTCGATCGACTGGTCAGTTGTCTCCAGCAACAGCCTGGCGCGATCCAGTCGTTGCTGGAGCAACCAGGCCTGCCCGCTGCTTCCTGTACGCGCCCGGAACTGCCGAGTGAACGTACGCCGGGACAGCGCGACCGCAGCCGCCCACTCGTCCAGTGAGACCGGCTGGTCGAGCCGCATGCGGGCCCAGACCATCGCCCGCTCGATCACATCGTCCGTAGGGTCCGGCGGGACAGGTACCGGGATGTACTGCGCCTGCGACCCACTCCGGTGCGGAGCGACCACGATCACCCGGGCCAGTTGCTCGGCACGCTCCACGCCGTGGTGGGTCCGGACCAGGTGGAGGCAACAGTCGAGGGAGGCCGCAGTACCGGCTGAGGTGACCAGGTCGCCGAGGTCCGACCAGAGGACGTCCGCACGCACGTCGACCTTCGGGTACTGCGCCGCAAGGCGCTCGGCCCACCGCCAATGGGTGACCACGTCCCGGCCGTCCGCAATGCCACTGGCGGCGACCAGGAACGCCCCGATGCAGAGGCCGACCACCGTCGCCCCTCGGGCATGCGCCGCGCGAATCGCCTCGACCAGAAGGCCAGACGGCTCCAGGTCGGGCTCCCAGCTCGGCAGGATGACGAGGTCGGCGTGCTCCATCACCTCGAGCCCGCGGTCGACGTACAGGTCGAAGCCGGCGTTGGTGCCGAGCCGGCCGGGGCGCTCGGCACAGACCTGTACGTCGTACTCGACCTCGCCGCCGAGCCGGTCGCCGAGCACGAGACAGGGCACGGAGAGATGGAACGGGCTCATCCCGTCATACGCGAGAACCGCCACGGAGCGCATGGCCCGATCTTAAGGAACTATGTCCCCCGGGCCAATGGTCACTCATGCCACCGGGCAGAAGGATGGAGCCATGAAGATCACACATGTGGGCGGGCCGACCGCCCTGATCAGCCTTGGCGGGCTCTCCTTGCTGACCGATCCGGCGTTCGACCAGCCGCGTGAGTACCAGTTGCCCGGCCGGGTGATGACCAAGCTGACCGGGCCCGCGGTGGGGATCGCCGAGCTCGGCCCGATCGACGCCGTACTGCTGTCCCACGACCAGCACAAGGACAACCTGGACGAGAGCGGGCGGGAGTTGCTGGCGTCGATCCCGGTGGTGTTGTCGACGCCCGGTGCCGCGGAGCGGATCGACGGCGTCCGTGGACTGGAGAACTGGGAGTCTGTCGAGCTCGAGCGGCCGGACGGCGGCGTACTGGTTGTCACCGGATTGCCTGCGCGGCACGGGCCGGAGGGTTGCGAGTCGGTGACCGGCATCGTCACCGGCTTCTTGCTGAGCGGTGAGGGCGTACCGACGGTTTACGTGTCGGGCGACAACGCGTCCGTGGAGCTGGTCGGTGAGATCACCGAGCGGCTGGCGGCCGGCACGATTCCCGGTGTGACGGCCCGGGCGGTCGATGTCGCCGTACTGTTCGCAGGCGCGGCCCGGACGGCGCTGCTCGACGGGGCGCCGCTCACGCTGACCGCCGAGGCCGCGGTCGAGGCCGCCCGTCTGCTGGGCCCGGCCGTCATCGTCCCCGTCCATACCGAGGGCTGGGCACACTTCTCCGAAGGCCCCGAAGTACTGGCCAAGACCTTCGCCGACGCCGGCCTAGACCTGCAACTCCCGCCCACCGGAGGAGCACTGTCACTCTGAGTGGTCTCAGCTCTTGACGGACACGGAGGGTGACCTCTAGGTTCGTCGCGCCGGGGGGAACCGGCAGTCAGCTGTTCATCGGGCCGGGGGGAAATCGGCCCACAGCCGGAGGGAAATCCGTGTTCGTACGTCGCTTCAGCCTGCCCATCGCCGCCGCCGTCGCCACCGCCGTGGTCGGCTTCGCCGTACCGCTGCCCGCGATGGCGGCGAGTTCGGTGGTCCTGACCGGGATCCAGTACGACCCGGCCGGCAAGGACACCCGGACCAACGCGCATCTCAACCTGGAGTACTTCAGCATCCGCAACGTCAGCACGAAGGCGATCAACCTGAGCGGGTACCGGGTGAAGGACGTGGCCAACCACACCTTCGTCTTCCCGCGCGGCTATGTCCTCAAGGGCCGGACGACGGCGGTCGTCCACACCGGCAAGAACCGCAACACCGCGGTCCAGCTGTACTGGAACCAGGGCAACTACATCTGGAACAACACCGGCGACACCGCCCGCTTCCAGACGCCGGCCGGCAAGACCTTCGACACCTGCGCCTACAAGGCGGTCGCGGGCCGCGCCCGCGTCGCCTGCTAGTCGCTCCCCTGCCGCTCGTCGGGCATCGTGAGGTGCCCGCGAGCGGCGGAGGTGGCCACCCAGGGGATGGCGGACAACGTACCGATTCCCAGCACTACCAGGCCCGGCCGCAAGCCGACCACGGAACCGAGCAGTCCGCCGAAGAGGCCGCCCAGCGGTCCAGCGCCCCACTCGACCAAGCGGATCACCGAACCCGCGCGGCCGAGCAGTTCGGGCTCGACCTCTCGCTGCAACATGGTCGAGCGGACGATGATCAGGAACACCACACCTAGGCCGAGCAAGAACTGTCCCAGGCCGATGGTGGCGATCACCAGCAGGTCCGGGCCACCGGCCAGCGGCGTCAGCAGGTTGCCGCCGAGCAGGATCGCGGCGACGACCGAGGTCCAGGTGGTTCCGAATCGCCGGCTCACCGGCGTCGTGATCACGCCGGCGATCAGCGGGCCGAGCGAACCCAGCACTGCGATGACGCCGATCGCGGCCGGGGACAGTCCCAGCTCGCGGATGGCGTACAGGACGTAGAGGGCGATCACGCCCCACTGGAAGAAGTCGAAACTCCCTTTGCCGGCGGTGATGGCGACGATGCCCGGCTGTCCACGGAAGGCTCCGAAGCCGGCTCGGACGGATGGCAGGAACTGAGTTTTCTCCGCCTTCGGCGAGGGGTCGGGCCCTCGTCCGCTTGCTTGCAGCATGGCGGCGATGAGAAATGAAGCGCTGTCGACGGCGATCGCTACGGGAGCGGTCAATACCTGGACGAGTAGGGCGCCGACGCCTGGGCCGGCTACTGCGGTGACGGAGTCGGTCAGCGCGATGCTGCTGTTCGCGGCGGTCAGCTGCCGGCGGTCGGGTACCAGCACTGGGATGTAGGCGGTGTGGGCGAGGCCGTAAGCCAGCGCAAGGCCACCCACCGCGAAAGTCACCACGTAGAGCTGCGCCATCGTGAGGACGTCGAAGGTCGCGGCCAAGGGGATGGTGCCGATCAGCACGCCCTGGCCGATGTTGCACCAAAACAGCAGTCGGCCGCGCCGGATCCGGTCCACGATCACCCCGAGAAACAAGGCGAGCAGCAAGCTGGGCAGGGCTTCCAGGGCCGTGAGGACGCCCATCTCGGCTGGGCCGGCCGACAGGGTGACCACCGCGATGAACGGAATCGCGAATTCGCTGACCTGCGTACCGGCATTGGACAACAGCTGCGCGACCCAGAAGAACGCGAACGGCCTGTTCCGCCGCAGCGACACCCTCAGGCTCCGATCCGGAAGTTGTGGAGCTAGCGAGACGACGGCGCCGGATCGGGACCTTCCGGCAACCATTCGTGGACCAAGATCTCATTGCCCACGGCAACGACTCCCGGGGTCAGCACGGCACCCTTGATGCCGAAGCTCACGCCGCCGCCGTAGTCGGGCTGGCGCCGGTACGTCGCCAGCGTGCGAGTCGGCTCCGGCCCCCGCTTCTCCCCGGTCGCCTGGTCCACGGTCGGTACCGCGCACCGGATCCCCCGCGCCGAGTAGCCGAATTCGAGCGACCCCGCCGACGCCCGCAGCAAGCGATCCTCCGTATGCGCCTCAGGCCAGCCCGCGATGACGATGTTCGGCCGGAAGCGGTTCATCGGGATCGCCTCCCCACCGGCCTCCATGATCCGCGCGTTGAGCCCGTCGAGCGAGGAGTACGCCGTGATCATCAGCGCATGCGCGTCACCGAAGCCGGTCAGCCCCTTGTGCACACCCCAGCCCGGCCGCTCGTGCTCCGGCGTGATCCGGACGAACCCGACCGGCCGCTCCAGCTGCTCGGAGAACCACTCCTCGGCGGCCGCGTCCTGCACGACACCCGCCCCGAACCACTTGTTGAACAGACTCACGTCGCGCCGCTTCCCGTCGTACGCGACCTGTACTACGAGATCCTCGGCCCCATCAGCCGACAACCGGAGCGAATCCCCGTCGGCCAGTACCTCGACCCGCAGCGGCGCCATCGCCGGCGTCGTGCGCTGACTCAGGAAACTGCCGTCGGCCGGGTCGACCAGCATGAAGTTGCGGTCGTGCCGTAACCCTGTAGCGAGCACGTCGGCGCGCTCGACGGACACCCCGGCGAGACCCTTCACGGGGTAGTACCTCAGCTCGGCAACCCTGGCAGCAGACACCCGCCTAAGCTACCTGCCACCCGGCCCTTCCCCAGCAGGCTTTTCAACAGGCTGACAGCGTTTTGTCCAGTTCAGCGGCCGAACGTGCCGGCCGGAGCCGCTGGCGACGCAAATCCTTCAGCGTCCGTCAACGGCGCCGCCTTTCCCGCGAGCTCAGCCAGCGGCAGCACCTCGTACGGCGGTTGCGCCCGCCGCCCGACCGGCGTCAGCTCCGGTACCGGCTGGGGCGACCCCACCAGCACGACGTTCCCGAAGCCCTTGCCCCGCAGGACCTTGCGCTCGGCCAGCACCACACCGTCGCCGAGCCCGGCCAGCAGCGTCGCCGCCACCCGGCGGACGAACCCCAGCCCGGCGGTGCCGTCGATCAGGTTGAACACCAGCACACCACCCGGGCGCAGGACCCGGGCACACAAAGCGACGAACTCGGCGGTGACCAGATTCGCCGGGACGGCCTCGCGGACGAAGGCGTCCACGATCACCACGTCGGTCGAGTCCTCGTACAGCTCGGTGATGCCGGCCCGGCCGGTGACGCCGCGGACCTTGATCCCGGACCGCTTCGGCAGCGGGAGCGTCTCCCGGACGAACTCGGTGAGGTCCTCGTCGGGCTCCAGCACGATCTGCCGGGACCGCGGCCGGGTGACGGCGACGTACCGGGCGAGCGTCAGCCCGGCGCCACCGATGTGCACGACGGAGATCGGCTGCTTGCGGGCAGCGACCAGGTCGAGCACATCGCCGATCCGCCGGACGTACTCGAACGCGAGGTTCGACGGATCGGCCAGGTCGACCTGGGACTGCAACGACCCGTCGACGCGGAGCAGGAAAGTACCGTCCGGCTCCGCCTCGACCGTCGCAGTCCCCGTGCCTACCTTTCGTTCCACCCGGTCATCTAACCAGCAGCTACTAGCGGGACTCCGCCTCGGCCGCGACCGCGATGTCGGCGTTGTCGGAGAACAGGCCGTCGATGCCGACCTTGCGGTACGCCGCGATCTCGCCGAACAGGTTGCCGGAGTCGGACTGCACGGCGTCGCTGTCGAAGTCGGCCGGCAGGAAGTTGTTCTCGACCCGGAAGGTGTACGGGTGCACGACCAGGCCGGCCCGGTGCGCGTCGCGGACCAGGTCGGTCGGCGTGCCGAGCTTGCCGGCGGCGTCGAGCGGGATGATCTGGTCCTTCGACGGGCCGACGCCGTCGGCGTAGGTGGCGACCTCGCGCAGCCCCTTGGCCGACACGATGTCCGCGTACGTCCGCTTGTCACCGCTGACCACGAAGTCGTACGGCGCGCCGACCGAGCTGGTCAGCTGGACCAGCGGCACCCGGAGCTCCTTGTCCAGCGCCTTCAGGTTGCCCACCTCGAAGGACTGGACGAAGACCTTGGCGTCCGAGCGGTTCAGGTTGTTGCGGTTGAGCGTCCTGATCAGCTCCGGCTCCAGCGGGAGACCCTGCTGGCGGAAGTACGTGGGGTGCTTGGTCTCGGGGTAGATCCCGATCGGCCGGCCGAGCTCGCGGGACAGCCGCTTGGTCAGGTCGATGACCTCCTGGAAGGTCGGGATCTGGTACCGCCCGTCGAAGACCGTGTTGTGCTGCCGGATCGCCGGGATCCGCTCCTTGGCGCGGAGCGTCGTCAGCTCCTTGAGGGTGAAGTCCTCGGTGAACCAGCCGGTCGTCGCCACGCCGTCGAGCAGCTTGGTCTTCTTCCGGTCGGCGAACTCCGGGTGCGATGCGACGTCCGTGGTCCCGCCGATCTCCGGCTCGTGCCGGGTGACCAGGACGTGGTCCTTGGTCGTTACCAGGTCGGGCTCGATGTAGTCGGCGCCCATCCGGGCGGCCAGCTCGTACGACGCCAGCGTGTGCTCGGGCCGGTAGCCGGAGGCGCCCCGGTGGCCGACGATGACGAAGTCGTCGTGCTTCTTGGCCTCCGCGAGCCGGGCGGCCGGAGCGAGCGTGGTCTGCTCCTGGCCGGCAGTCTGCGGGGTCGAGCCGGACAGCTGGGGAACGAGAACCGACGCGCCGACGGCAACAGCCGAGGCGGCGACGGCGACGAACCGGCGGGGCACCGAAATCATCGAACTTTCTCCTAACAAGTCAGGGACTGAGCACACCTTCGGTTCATCAGAAGGCGGTACGGAGTCCTGAAGGTGTACGGGTGGTGTGGATCACCTGACCCACCGTCGCCTGTCGGCGCCGGACTTGCTAGCGTCCGAAGGAAGTCCGTCTTAATCCTTTGAGGAGCGTGTCGTGAGCAGAACCCCAGTGAAGGTCGCCATCACCGGCGGCGCCGGTCAGATCGGATACAGCTTGCTGTTCCGGATCGCGAGCGGGGCGCTGCTCGGGCCGGACACGCCGGTCGAGCTGCGGCTGCTGGAGGTGACCCCGGCGCTGAAGGCGCTCGAAGGGGTGGTGATGGAGCTCGACGACAGCGCGTTCCCGACGCTGGCCGGGGTCGAGATCGGCGACGACGCCAACAAGATCTTCGACGGCGCGAACCTGGCCCTGCTGGTCGGTGCCCGTCCCCGCACCAAGGGGATGGAGCGCGGCGACCTGCTGGAGGCCAACGGCGCGATCTTCACCGTCCAGGGCAAGGCGCTGAACGAGCACGCCGCCGACGACATCCGGATCACCGTCACCGGCAACCCTGCCAACACCAACGCGCTGATCGCCAAGTCCAACGCGCCGGACATCCCGGCCGAGCGGTTCTCCGCCCTGACCCGGCTCGACCACAACCGCGCGATCGCCCAGATCGCCAAGAAGACCGGCGCCCCGGTCACCGACATCAAGAAGCTGACGATCTGGGGTAACCACTCCTCGACGCAGTACCCGGACATCTTCCACGCCGAGGTGGGTGGCAAGAGCGCGGTCGAGGTGATCAACGACCAGGACTGGATCGAGAACGACTTCCTGCCGACCACGCAGAAGCGCGGCGCCGCGATCATCGAGGCCCGCGGTTCGTCCAGCGCCGCCTCCGCCGCGGCCGCGACGATCGACCACGTGCGTGACTGGGTCAAGGGCTCCGAGGAGGGCTCCTGGCTGTCGATGGCGGTCGTCTCCGACGGCTCGTACGGTGTGCCCGAGGGCATCATCTCGTCGTTCCCGGTGACCGCCAAGGACGGCAACTGGGAGATCGTTCAGGGCCTGGAGATCAACGACTTCTCCCGCGGCAAGATCGACGCCAGCACCAAGGAGCTCGGTGAGGAGCGCGACGCGGTCAAGGCGCTCGGCCTGATCGGCTGACCACCCGCAACGCAGAAGCCCCCGGACGAGCGTCCGGGGGCTTTTCGCTGTCCTTCAGGCCTTGCCGAGGAAGGTCGCCAGCGCCTCGGCCGACCGGCGGCCGTCGTGCACCTCGCCGATGTAGATCGGCCCGGCAGCGGCTGTCTTCTGCGCCGCTTCCCGATCCCCGATCAGCCGTTCGACCACCGTGCGCAGCTCGCCCGGATCCGCCTGCACGATCGGTACCTCCATCGGCAGCCGGTCCCGCACCCGCTGCGAGATCCGCCCGACCACCACCCGCCCGGCAGCCATCGCCTCGGCCGCCAGTACGCCGTACGAGCCGAACCTCAGGTCCTCCACCACGATGTCCGCGGTCCGCGCCAGCGCCAGCAGCTCGGCGCGTGTCCGGTCCTCGATCGTCTGGTATTCGATCAGCCCGAGGTCGTGCAGGTCGGTGAGCACCGGATCGACCATCCCGAGGTGCAGGACGACCGGAGTCTCCCGCTCCAGCACCGGCGTGCTCGACGCCGGGTCGACGGCGTCGATGACGACCGGCAGCCAGACGCTGTACTCGACCGAGTCCACCAGGTCGGGCGCCGTCACGAACCGCGGCCCCTCGTACTCCGCCAGCCGCTCCCGGGTGACCTCCCACCGGCGGTCACGGACATCCGCCGAGTGGAAGACGACGCCGTGCGCGATCCCGGAGGACTCGAGGAACTCCAGATCCTTGGTGAACCACTGCAGCGCGGTCTGACCGAGCAGCGCATGGCCGGACTCGAACAGGACGTGGCTGACCCCGTTCTCCAGCATCTGGTCGGCATGCTCGATCCGCCAGCCGACGCTCTTCTTGTACTCCGCCGAGCCCGCGACCCGGTCGACGCCGAACTCGTCGGCCACGCCGCCCACCTGCAGCGACTCGCCCTCGATGCCTGGCAGGTGACGCTCGACTGCGCGCGCCCAGGCCCACGCCTGGCCATCCGTGTTCGTCGGCCCGATCAGCACCCGGGACCGGCCCGGCGCGGGCGGCGGCTCGACGGCCAACTCGCGGCCGAGCAACTCGCCGTACAGGACCCGCAGCTTGTCGGCCTGGCCACTCCACGCGGCTTCCTGCTTGAACGTCGGCGAGGCCAGCCGCTCGCGGTATTTGTTGGTGTGGCTGAGCAGCAGTTTCGCCTTCTCCGCCAGGTCTTCGGGGTTGCCGGCCTCGAAGGACTCGCCGATCCCGAACTCGGCCACGAACCCCTTCATGCTGGCCATGTCGCTGACCAGCACCGGCAGACCGCCCAGGCTGTACTCGAACAGCTTGTTCGGCATCGCCATCTCGTGGTTCGGCGCCCGCAGCATCGGGATGATGCCGGCGTCCGCGGTCGAGAGGAACGCGGTCACCTCGTGCGGCGCGACCGGGGACAGGTAGTGCATCCGGTCCTCGACACCGAGCCTGATGGCGAGCTTGCGCAGTACCGCGACCGCCGGCTGATCCGGCGACGGCACGGCCACCACAGCGAGGTGCACGTCAGGCATGTTCGGCATCGCCCTGACGGCGGTCTCGACCCCTCGTACCGGCGTGATGCCACCGCTGTAGACCAGCAACGGAGTCTCGGCGGGCAGCCCGGTCACGGTCCGGATGTCCTGCGACAGCTCGATTTCCCTGGGAATGTCCGGGGTGTTGAGAATGATCTGCGGCAGGTGATCGAGGTTGTTCTCCTCCTTCAGCCGCTGGGCGATCGCGGAGCTGACCGTGATCACCCGGTCGGCCGCGCCGAGGTACTTCGTCTCGTGATCGGCCCACGCCGCGATCCACCGCGGCGTGCGGTGCCCGTACTGCGCGAGGCCGGGCACGTACTCGTGCGCGTCGTAGACGACCTTGAGGTCGCGGCCGCGCAGCTTCGCCCGGGCCTTGGCGCGAGCGGCCACGCCGACCAGGTGCATGTCGTGGGCGTGCAGCACGTCCGGGGCCAGCTCGTCGAGGACCTGGCCGAAGATCTGCTCGTAGTCCCAGGCCTCGGGCACGACCTCGCGCCAGGAGACCGGGCGTTCCATCTTGGCCACCCGGCCGTCGTACCAGGCCCAGCTCTTCGCGAACACGTTGTTCTGCCTCAGCATGAAGTCCCGCCGAAGGCGGACGCCGACCGACGCGGCACCCAGCCAGCGCTGCCGGACCACCCGGGACAGAACGCCCAGCCGGAAGCCGACCGGACTCGCGGAACCGGCGCGCTTGGCGCCGACCGCGTCGCCCGACTCAGCCTTCAGATCGGCCAGCCGCGCCGCGATCCGGGCTTCCCGGGCCGCGGCGTCGACGGCGGACTTGTAACCCAGCAAGGGCAACCGGCGAGCGCGTCGCCGGGCCCGGCGGCGCCGGCGGTCGTCGCGGAGCGGGAAGGCGCTCGGCAGCCGGGCCATCACCGTGTTGCCGTCCAGGCACTTCATCGACAAGACGCCGTCCGGAGAAACCCCCAGCAACGTGACCCGTACCCCGGTACGGGAGATCGCCATCGCTTCCTTCAGGACCCTGCTGTCGTTGTCGATGCCGTTCGCCACCATCATCACGACGTGTTCTGCCGTTGCCACTGAGCCTCAGTTCCCGTCGTCTTCGTCGCCTGCGCCGCGCCAACCCTATGCGGTCTTACGGTCCAGACCGGTTGGTTATTCTGCCTTGTAGATGGGGCACGACCGGCTGGAAGTTGCTCCTTGCGGCTGCAAGAACATGCAAAGTTCGCCCAGCCGACAACGAAGAGACCCCCGGCGGCGTCCGGGGGTCTCTCGCAGTGATCAGCTCAGTTCACTGGGTAGTGTTTTTCACCGGAACTGGTAGGCCCCGATCGTGGTCTGGTCCGTCGTGTTGCCGGCGGCGTCGACCAGGTGGGCCTTCAGCGACACCGCGCCACCCTTGGGCGTGACGAAGATCGCTTGGTATCCGGAGCGGGTCCGCACCACCGCGGCCGACTTCCAGGTCTTGCCGTCATCGCCGGAGACCTTCAGCTCCAGCTTCTTCACGGCCGGCAGCTTGGTACTTCCGGGCTGTGCCGTCAGGTGAACCGGCAGCACGGAGACCGTCGACCGCTTCACCGTGTTCTTGCTGTCGACCGCGGGCATGTAGCCCACCGTCCGCAGCGGGATCGCCTGCGGCTTGTCGGACCCGGCCGAGTTGAAGGTGAAGATCAGCTCGGTCTTGCTCGACTGCTTCAGCAGCGACGACCGGTCCAGCGAGGTGACGTACTTGTACGCCGCCTTGCCCGCCGGCAGGTCGCCGACCACGAGATCGCCGAACCAGTCGGACTCACCGGCGAGTTGCCCGTTCCGGTAGAGCTTGCTGCCCTGACTGTCCGCGGCGGTCACCCCGACGTTGCCGTCGGCGTCCGTGCTCGAGAAGATCCCCAGCTCCAGCTCGTTGCCCGTCCGCGTCGTGTAGAACGGCGTCGGCGCGAAGACCGCAGCGTTGAAGCGCTCCCGGTACGACTTACCCGCCTTGTACGAGTGGATCGGCGAGGTCAGCCGGGTCACCGTGATCGGGAACGGGTCCTGCGGATCGGTGCTCGGCATGATCTCCGACACCTCGGTCTCCCAGCCGGCCGGCGCGGGATCGACGTACAGCTTCGTCTTGGCCGGCAGGTCGTAGGGCACGATCGGCGTCCAGGAGCCACCCAGACCGGGCGCATGGGCGTAGACCGTTCGCTCGGCCTGGCGATCGGCGGTGGCGTTGATCGACTGCGTCACCGTCGCCAGGTCCTTGGCCCGGACCGTGCGCACGAACCCGTCGAAGAACACGTCCGGCTTGGTGTTCACCAGCCCGTACAGGTACGGCGAGTTGGCGAACCTGCCATCGGCGGTCAGCTGCCCCCAGTCGGAGACGACGTGCGAGGCCATCTGACCGGCCGGGGCCGGCCCGCCCAGGTTGGCGGTGTGCAGTCCGTCGAAGTCGAAGGCCAGGATGCTCGAGCTCAGGCTGCCCGTCTCGTCGGTACCTGCCCGGTCGTAGCCGACGTCGGCCAGGAACACCTTGGCGTCCTTGTTCGGAACCGTGGTGACGACCGGCTTGGTCGTGCGGGCGTCGAACACGACCGTCTTGTCGCTGGTCAACTTCAGCAGCGGCTGGACGACCGTGTAGCTGTCGTAGACGTCCGAGTCCGGCCGCTGGACCGTCTGGTCACCCTGCAGCAGGTAGTCGCCCTTGGGCAGCCTGACCTTCGACGTACCGCTCGGGTCGCCGTAGAAGTCGAACCAGGGCGTCGTGACGCCGAAGACCAGCGCGCCGCCGTCAGCGGTCGGCTTGCCGTCGAGACCGACCTGGTTGAGCGTCAGCGTGTAGCTCTCGACCTCCTTGTTCACGCCGACCGGGGAAACCACGGAAGCACCGGCCGAGGTCGCGGTGACCCGGCCGGAGTACAGGCCGTCCGGCCCGCTGTTGTTGGTGTTCGAGGTCGCCTGGACGGTCGCGGTACCACCGGCAGGCACGGTCACCGAGGACGCGCTCAGCTTGAGTGCGCCGGCAGGAGCCGGGGCGCCGGTGGAGTCGGCCAGCGAAGCGGACAGCGCCAGCGTCACGGCCTGGTCGCCCAGGTTGCGATAGGTGATCGTCTTGGTCACCGGGGTGTCATCGGTGTGCGGCCACTGCGCCGTACCGAACGAGACGCTGCCCGGCTCGGCGATGACGGACTGCTTGATCGCCTTCGCCACGTCGATCCGCCCGGCGCCCTGCTCGAACGCGGACTGGCCGGCGGCGACCTTGGCCGACGCCATCAGCGCGCCCTTGAGCTCGGTCGCCTTCCAGGTCGGATGCTGCTGGGCCAGGATCGCGGCCGCCCCGACGGTGTGCGGGGTCGCCATCGACGTACCGGACAGCCGCAGGTACTTGTCGCCGACCGGTTCGCCGATCACGCCGTCCTTGGCCCTGGCCGCGACGATGTCGACGCCGGGCGCGGTCACGTCCGGCTTGAGCGCGCCGTCGCCGGTCCGCGGTCCGCGGCTGGAGAAGAACGCGAGCTGGTCCTGCTTGTCGACTGCTCCGACGGTGAGCGCGGCGTCCGCGCTGCCCGGCGACTCGATCGATCCGGCGCCCGGGCCGCTGTTGCCGGCCGCGACGACGAACAGCGTGCCGGTCTGCGCGGTCAGCCGGTTGACGGCCTCCTCGATCGGGTCGAGTTCCGGGGTGTCCTGACCGCCGAGGCTGATGTTGACGACCTTCGCCTTCACCTCGTTCGCGGCCCACTCCATCCCGGCCAGGATCGCGGAGTCGGGGCAGCCGTCCAGCTGGCACACCTTGCCGTCGTACAGCTTCGCGTCCGGAGCGACGCCCTTGTACTTGCCGGCCGACGCGGCCGCGGTACCGGCGATCGTCGAGGCGACGTGGGTGCCGTGGCCGACGTCGTCACCGGCCGGGCCGTCGGTGAAGTTCTTCGCGCCCGCCACCTGAGTGGCCAGGTCCGGGTGGGTCGCGTCGATCCCGGTGTCGAGCACCGCGACCGAGACGCCCTTGCCGGTGTAGCCGGCCTTCCAGGCCTCGGGGGCGCCGATCTGCGGAACGGATTGGTCCAGCGAGATGTGCCGTTTGCCGTCCAGCCAGATCTTGTCGATCCCACTGGCCGAACGCTCTTGCGCGCTGTTCAGGAAGGCGGCGGCGTTCTGCTTGTCCACCTTGAGCGCGGCACCGTTGATCACCGGCAGGTTCCGGCTGACGGTCGCACCGGCGGGAGCGGACCGTTTCGCCTTGCCCTGATAGGTGACGACGAGCGGGATCACCTTGCTCGACTTGTCGTCGTACCCGGCCTTGATCAGCCCGGCGACGTCGAACAGGCGGCTGTCGAGCCGGCCCGACGTCACCGCCGCGCTGACGTCGGACGGAATCACCAGCAGCCGGTCCTTCTGCCGGGTGGCCCGGAACGTCACGCCACGCCGCCCAGGTCCCGGCTGGATGGACGCCTTGGCCGGGTCGCCGCCTTGCAGCGTGACCTTGTCACCCGTGAGCAGGGTGACGACCCGGTCGGGTGCGGCCACCTTGCCTGTTGCTTTCGACTTCGTCGTACCGGACGGTTCCGGCGTGCTCGCTTGTGCTTGCCCGATGGCGGTGACGCCCAAGCTCAGCACGGCCAGCGAGGCGACTGCGGTCAGCCCGAGTCGCCGCGATCTGGATCTCGATCTCACGATGAGTCCCTCCCAATTGGTTGTCCTCAACAGGTGCCGCCCTGTGACCTCACAGTGCGGGTGCAGGACGACACATTGGGTGAGACGTCTATCCCCCCATGCAACGTTGCTCGGCCGGCCGACATTGACCCGATCGGGTCAATATCGGCCAGACCAATGCCTCAGATCGTCAGTTGGGGACGATCAGACCGAGGATGGCGATCGCGGCGCCGACGCCGACCAGCAGGAAGATGTCGAACATCCGGCCGCGGACCCGGAGCAGCCCGGCCGCGCCGTCACTCAGGCTGAGCCGGAGCAGCGCGGCGAACAGCACGCCGCCGGCGAAGATCAGCACGCCGTTGCGCCAGTTGTAGAAGGTGAGGACGACCAGACCGGTCATGGCGACCAGTCCGGACATCACCAGCGGCCACTCGGAGCGCCGCTCAGCCTGCGCTGCCATCACCCGGCGCTGGCTGCCTGTGCACTCGCCGTCTGGGCGGCCTCCGCCGCCTCGACGACGTTGGTGAGCAGCATCGCCCGGGTCATCGGGCCGATCCCGCCCGGCATCGGCGCGATCCAGCTGGCCACCTCGCGGGCGGCGTCGTCGATGTCGCCGACGATCTTGCCCTCGGCGTTGCGGCTGGTGCCGACGTCCAGCAGGACGGCGCCCGGCTTGACCATGTCGGCGGTGATCAGCCCGGCCGAGCCCGCGGCGGCGATGACGATGTCGGCCGTCCGTACGACGCCGGCCAGGTCCTTCGTGCCGGTGTGGCACTGGGTCACGGTCGCGTTCTCGGAGCGCCGGGTGAACAGCAGGCCCATCGGCCGGCCGGCCGTGACGCCGCGGCCGACGACGACCACATGGGCGCCGGCGATCGGTACGTCGTACCGACGGAGGATCTCGACGCAGCCCTTGGGGGTGCACGGCAGCGGGCCGTCCTGGCCGAGGACGAGCTTGCCGAGGCTCATCGGGTGCAGGCCGTCGGCGTCCTTGGCCGGGTCGATCAGGCCGAGGATCTCGTTGGTGTCGACGTGCTTGGGCAGCGGGAGCTGGACGATGAAGCCGGTGCACTCCGGGTTCTCGTTGAGCTCGACCACCTTCGCCGCGATCTCGTCCTGGGTCGCGGTGTCCGGCAGCTCGACCTGGATCGAGGAGATCCCGACCGCCGCGCAGTCGCGGTGCTTGCCGGCCACGTACGCCCGGCTGCCCGGGTCGTCGCCGACCAGGATCGTGCCGAGCCCGGGCACCACGCCCTGCTCGGCGAGTTTGGCCACCCGGACCGCCAGCTCGCTCTTGATCGCCGCCGCAGTCGCTTTTCCGTCCAGAATCTCCGCCGTCACAACACCGGAGTCTGCCAGGCCTGCCGCTCTCGGCGTGAACTGGAGCACAATCCTGACCGATCGGTTGAAAACTGGCCGAGCGGTCAGGAACTATGGGAGGCATGGCAACGAACACCCCGGTCCGCGAGCGCACCCGGCGCGAGATCCTGCAGCAGGCGATGGCCCTGTTCCAGGAGAAGGGCTACAACGCCACCTCCCTGCAGGACATCGCCACCGCGGCCGGCTGCTCCAAGGCGACCGTGCTCTACCACTTCAGCGACAAGACGGGCGTCCTCGTCGCGGTACTCGAGCCGTCTCACACGGCGCTGAGCAAGCTGGTCGCGGAGGCGTCGGCACTGCCGGCCGCCGAGGCGCAGGAGCTGGCTATCGGCCGGTTCGTGGAGCTGGCGGTCGAGTTCCGCGGACTGATCAGCGTGCTGCAGGACCTCTTCGGGTCGCTCGGCGAGATGCCCGAATTCAGTGAGCTGGTCGCCGAGGGGCTCCGACTGACCGGATTGCTCGCCGGTGGCACCGGCAACCAGCTCGAGCTGGACATCGCGAAGTTCGCCATCAACGGGCTGCTCGGCGAGTGCCGCCATCCCGGCGAACGCACCGATGCCGAACTGCACGAACTCTGCGACACCGCGCTGCGCCGGCTCCTCCGGCCACCGGCCTGACCACCACGTGCCGGGGCCGCCGCCCCGGTTCCATCCCCTGCCCACCACGCTCCAGCGAAACGGACGCATTCTGATGGCCAATCTCCTGTACCGGCTCGGCCGGTTCTCCTACCAGCGGCGGCGGCTCGTCGCGGCGATCTGGACCTTCGTCCTGATCCTGCTCGGCGTCGGCGCGCTGACGCTCGGCGGCGGGACGACGAACGCCTTCTCGATCCCCGGGACCGAGTCGCAGCGGGCGCTGGACGCGCTGCAGAAGGACCTGCCGGCCGCCAGCGGCGCCTCGTCCTCGGTGGTCGTCAAGGCGCCCGACGGCAAGAAGCTGACCGACCCGGCCGTGAAGGCGGCGGTCGGCGCGACGGTCGCGAAGGCCGCCCAGGTGCCTGAGGTGATCGCGGCGATCGATCCGTTCACCAGCAAGGCGATCAGCCCGGACGGTACGACGGCTTTGATCAGCGTCCAGTTCGACAAGGCCGCCGATCAGCTGTCCAAGGAGAGCACCGAGGCCTACGACAACCTGAAGTCGCTCAGCTCGGGTGACCTGGAGGTCGTACCGGGTGGGCAGATCGTCGGTGGACCGCCGGCGATCGGCTCGACCGAGGCGATTGGGGTCGCGGTCGCGGCGCTGGTCCTGGTCATCACGTTCGGCTCGCTGGTCGCGGCCGGGATGACGTTGCTGACGGCGCTGCTCGGCGTACTGGCCGGGATGGCGGGGTTGTTCATCGTCACCTCGTTCGTGGACGTCTCGTCGACGGCGCCGATCCTGGCGTTGATGCTGGGGCTGGCGGTCGGGATCGACTACGCGTTGTTCATCAGCTCGCGGCATCGGTCGCAGCTGGCGGCGGGGATGGAGATCGAGGAGTCCGTCGGCAGGGCTACCGCGACGGCTGGGTCGGCGGTGATGTTCGCCGGGGCGACTGTGGTGATTGCCCTTGCTGGGTTGAGTGTTGTGGGGGTTCCGTTCCTGACGGCCATGGGGTTGGCTGCTGCTGCGACGGTGCTTACCGCAGTACTGGTTGCTTTGACTCTGGGGCCGGCTTTGCTCGGCTTCATGGGTCGGCGGGTGCTGCCGCGGAAGACTCGCAAGGTTGCGGTCGCTCCGGTGGTCGAGGGCTTCGGCTTCCGGTGGGCGCGGCTGGTGACCCGGTTCCGGATCCCGATTGTTGCCGTGGGCATCATTGGGCTCGGGGTACTGGCGATTCCGACGCAGGACATGCGGTTGGCGCTGCCGGATGGGGCATCGGCTGCGGCTGGTACGAACCAGCGGGTCGCGTATGACTTGGCGGCGGCGGCCTTCGGGCCGGGCTCGAACGGGCCGCTGGTGGTTGTGGTGAAGAGCGACAGCGCGGCGACGTCGGCTGCTGCGGTCGACCAGGTGATGGGGAAGGCCAAGGGGTTGGCCGACGTGATCGCAGTACAGCCTGGGCCGGGCAGCAAGGACGGCTCGACGCGGCTGGTCACGGTGATCCCGAAGAGCGGGCCGGCGTCGGAGCAGACGGCCGACCTGGTGAAGGATCTCCGGACCGCGATCCATCCGCTGGAGGCCGGTGGTACGACGGTGTCGGTCACTGGTAACACCGCGGTCGGGGTGGACGTCTCCAACAAGCTGACCAACGCGCTGCCGGTCTACCTGCTCGTCGTGATCGGGCTGTCGTTCCTGCTGTTGCTGCTGGCGTTCCGGTCGATCCTGGTGCCGCTGAAGGCGACGCTCGGCTTCCTGCTGACGATCGGCGCGACCTTCGGCATCACCGTCGGGGTGTTCCAGAAGGGCTGGGGCGCGTCATTGCTCGGCGTCGACTCCCCCGGACCACTGGTCAGCTTCCTGCCGATCATCATGATGGGCATCCTGTTCGGCCTGGCGATGGACTACGAGGTCTTCATCGTGTCCCGGGTCCGCGAGGAGTTCGTGCACGGCAAACACGCCACCGAGGCAACCATCCAAGGTGTAGGCCACGGCGCCCGGGTAGTCACCGCCGCCGCCCTCATCATGGCCGCCGTCTTCGCCGGCTTCATCCTGGTCGAGGACCCGATCATCAAAACCATCGGCTTCGGCCTCACCATCGGCGTCCTCATCGACGCCTTCGTGGTCCGGATGTCCATCGTCCCCGCAGTCCTCTCCCTGCTAGGCGACCGAGCCTGGTCCTTCCCCCGCTGGCTCGACCGAATCACCCCCAAGGTCGACATAGAAGGCGAGTCCCTCCACCCCACCACCAAGCCGGCCGACAAGGAACTCGTCGCCGTCGACTAGCCCAGCCCAGCCCAGGACTGGCGACCTTGAACACCAAACGGCGACCTTGAACACGTTATTACCTGTTCAAGGTCGCCACTTGGTGTTCGAGGTCGCCACTTCGTTGCGCCTGGAATGCGGTGGGGGTTGTGGGGGTTGAGGTGGATAGTTTATTCTTTAACTACCTCGACCTAGGAGAGCGACATGCCTGCCGTCACCGTCAGCGACATCACCGTCCTGCCGCGCGTTCACCAGCCGGATCCGGCGGTGGCCAATGAGCGGAAGGTGCGGTCCGTGACCTCGGCGCCCAGTGGGTATGAGGGTGAGGGGTTTCCGGTGCGGCGGGCCTTCGCTGGTGTGGATATGAAGGATTTGGATCCGTTCATCCACATGGACCAGATGGGTGAGGTGGAGTACGCGCCGGGTGAGCCGAAGGGCACGCCGTGGCACCCGCACCGGGGGTTCGAGACCGTCACGTACATGCTCGACGGGATCATGGAGCACCAGGACTCGCAGGGTGGTGGTGGCGTCATCTCCAACGGGGACACCCAGTGGATGACGGCCGGTAGTGGGCTGCTGCACATCGAGACGCCGCCGGAGCACCTGGTGCTGAGCGGCGGGCTCTTCCACGGGATCCAGCTTTGGGTGAACCTGCCCCGGGCGCAGAAGTGGGCGGCACCGAAGTACCAGGACATCCGTGGTGGCGACTCGGCGCTGCTGTCGACCGCCGACGGTGGCGCGCTGATCCGCGTGATCGCCGGCTCGGTCGACGGGCACGAGGGCCCGGGCTCGACCAACACCCCGATCACACTGGTGCACGCGACAGTCAGCCCGGGCGCCGAGATGGTGCTCCCGTGGCAGCCGGACTACAACGCACTCGTCTACGTACTGGCCGGCCAAGGCACGGTCGGCGCCGAGCACCGCCCTATCCGCAAGGGCCAGCTCGCGCTCTTCGGCCCCGGCGACACGATCCGTACCGCCGCAGCGCTCTCGCAGCCGTCCGCGGAGCCGAACCTGGACGTACTGATCCTCGGCGGCCGCCCGATCCGCGAGCCGATCGCGATGGCCGGCCCGTTCGTGATGAACACCCGCGAAGAGGTCATCCAGGCCTTCGAGGACTTCCAGGCCGGCAAGCTCGGCTCCATTCCCGCCGTCCACGGCCTCGGCACCGACCTGCACGAATCCAACTGACCTGGACCAACAGAGGACCGGCCCGGCGCTCGAGAGAGCGTCGGGCCGGTCCTCGTTCAAGTCAGCGAAGGTTGCGGTGCAGAGCGGTGATCAGTTCACCGCTCGAGGTGTCGCCGTCGAGGGACCAGATCATCGCGCCGCCGAGGTTGCGGTCGGAGATGTAGCGCGCCTTGCGCTTCATCTCGATCGGGTCGTCCCAGGTCCAGAACGTCGTACCGTCGAACAGCCAGGCGAACCCGGCCTTGGAGTCCCGGTGGATGGTGAAGCCGGCCAGCTTCGCCTTGAGGTCGCGGTAGTCCTCGGTGCCGGCCTCGAACCGCGACGGCGCCGGGCCGGTCGCGGGCTGGAAGAGGCCGTTGTTCTGGTTGGTGACGCCGGTCCAGCCGTGCGAGTAGAACGGCACGCCCATCACGAGCTTGTTCCGGCGCGCCCCGCGGGTCAGGTACGAGTCGATGGTGACCTGCGAGCTGAACTCCGGCGTGGTCGGATCGCCCTTCGGGCCGTCGATCGCGGACTGCTGGTTGGTCAGCGGCTCCCACGTGCCGTGGTAGTCGTAGCCCTGGGTCGTACCGAAGGTGAGGTCCTTGAAGATCTTCGGGACCTCGAAGCCGCGGTCGATCATCGCCGGGTTGGCCGGCAGGAACGCGGACAGGTTGTACCGGCCGCTGAACGGCCACGAGGCGCGGTCGAGCTGCTTGCGGTACTCGTGCACCAGCGCGGTGAAGTTCTGCTTGTCCTCGGGCCGGACGATGTTGCCCGGGTTGCCCTCGCTGGCAGGCCATTCCCAGTCCAGGTCGACGCCGTCGAAGATGCCCTTCGCGGCCCCGGCCGGGGCGCCGGGCAGGTTGCCCTTCAGCCACATGTCCAGGCAGGACTTCACGCTCGCGGCCCGGCTGGCCGGGGTGAGCGCGGCGTCCGAGAAGTACTTCGACCCGGTCCAGCCGCCGATCGAGATGCTGATCCGGAGCTTCGGGAACTTCTTCTTCAGCTGCTTGAGCTGGTTCAGGTTGCCGGACAGCGGCTGGCCGGCAACGTCCGCCGTGCCGTCGACGCTCTGCTCGGCGGTGAACGGCCGCTGATAGTCGGCCCACGCGTCACTGCTGACGCAGTTGCCGGCCGGGTCCAGGAAGCCGAACGCGTAGTTGAGGTGGGTGAGTTTGGCGGCCGTACCGTTCTTGACCAGGTCACTGACCAGGAAGTTGCGGTCGTAACCGCTCCACTGGGTGTAGTAACCGACAACGCGCTTCTGAGTGTGGGCCTCGGCTGGCACCGCGGTCAGGCCCACAGGGACCACGACCGCGGCTGCCACGAGCAGCGCGAGACTCCGACGTTTCACCGACATGCTTCTCCCCAACGGGCGGGTGGAGGGACAGTTGCCTCACCCTAGGTCGGGCCGAGTTATTTAGGCAATGTCTCTACGAAAGCAATTTCGGCTCAGTGGAAGAAGTGCCGGGTGCCGGTGAAGTACATGGTGACGCCGGCCTTGTTCGCGGCCTCGATGGCGAGGTCGTCACGGATCGAGCCACCGGGCTGGACGACGGCCTTCACGCCGGCCTCCAGCAGCACCTCGAGGCCGTCCGGGAACGGGAAGAACGCGTCGGAGGCGGCGACCGAACCGGCCGCGCGCTCACCGGCCCGGGAGACGGCCAGCTTGCAGGAGTCGACCCGGTTGACCTGGCCCATCCCGACGCCGACCGAGGCGCCGTCGGAGGCGAGCAGGATCGCGTTGGACTTGACCGCGCGGCAGGCCTTCCAGGCGAACTCGAGGTCGGCCAGCACCTCGTCGGAGACGGCCTCGCCGGCTGCCAGCGTCCACTTCGCCGGGCTGTCGCCCTCGGCCTGGAACGCGTCCCGCGCCTGCATCAGCAGACCGCCGCTGACCGCCCGCAGCTCGACCGGCTGGTCGAAGCTCATCGGCGGGCAGACCAGCAGCCGGATGTTCTTCTTGGCCTGCAGGATCTCGACCGCGCCGTCCTCGAAGGCCGGGGCGACCAGCACCTCGGTGAAGATCTCCGCGACCTGCTTGGCCAGCTCGACCGTGACCGGGCGGTTGGTGGCGATCACGCCGCCGTACGCCGAGACCGGGTCGCACTCGTGCGCGCGCCGGTGCGCCTCGGCGATGTCCTTGCCGACCGCGATGCCACACGGGTTCGCGTGCTTGATGATCGCGACGGCCGGCTCGCTGAAGTCGTACGCCGTCCGCCGGGCCGCGTCCGCGTCGACGTAGTTGTTGTACGACATCTCCTTGCCGTGCAGCTGCTCGGCGGAGGCCAGACCCGTCCGGCCGTTGGTGTAGAGCGCGGCCGGCTGGTGCGGGTTCTCGCCGTAGCGCAGGACGGCCTTCTTGTCCCAGGCCGCGCCGATCCAGGCCGGGAAGCCCGAGCCCTCGCTGCTGTCGGTGAGCACGTTGCCCATCCAGGAGGCGACGGCCACGTCGTACTCCGCGGTATGCGCGAAGGCCGCCGCGGCGAGCTTCTTGCGCTCGTCCAGCGAGAAGCCGCCCTCGTCCAGCACGGTGTAGACGTCGGCGTACTGCTCCGGGGACGTCACGACGGCGACGTTCGCGTGGTTCTTGGCCGCGCCGCGGACCATCGACGGCCCGCCGATGTCGATCTGCTCGACGCACTCGTCGACCGAGGCGCCGGACGCGACCGTCTCGCTGAACGGGTACAGGTTGCTGACCAGCAGGTCGAACGGCTCGACCCGCATCTCGGCCAGCTGCTCGACGTGGTCGGGTTTGCGGACGTCGGCGAGCAGCCCGGCGTGCACCTTCGGGTGCAGCGTCTTGACCCGCCCGTCCAGGCACTCGGGGAAGCCGGTCAGGTCCTCGACCTTGGTGACCGGTACGCCGGCCGCCGCGATCTTCGAGGCGGTGGAGCCGGTCGACACGATCTGGACCCCGGCGTCGGACAAGGCCTTCGCGAGCTCCTCCAGACCGGTCTTGTCATAGACGCTGATCAGCGCCCGGCGGATCGGCCTGCGGTCGGTGCTCACTTCAGTCGAACCTTTCGTCCGGTGATGGTCCAGCCGTTGCGGACCAGCTTGCCGACCCACTCCACCAGCTGGCGGCGCTCGTCGTCCTTGATCCGCTCGGTCAGGGTTTCTTCGGTGTCGTCATCGAGAACCGGTACGACGACCTGGCTGATGATCGGCCCGGTGTCCACCCCGCCGTCGACGAAGAACAGCGTCGCGCCGGCCACCTTGACGCCGTACGCGAGCGCGTCGCGCGGTCCGTGGATGCCGGGGAAGGCGGGCAGCAGCGCGTTGTGGGTGTTGATGTAGCGATCCCCGAAGCCGGCCAGGAAGTCGTCGCCGACCAGCTTGAGGAACCCGGCCGAGACGACCAGGTCCGGCTTGTACTGGGCGACGGAAGCCGTCAGCGCGCGGTCCCAGTCGGCCCGCTCGGCGTAGTCCTTGACCTTGTGCACGAAGGTCGGCACGCCGGCCGCCTCGGCCCGCTCGAGCCCGGCGATCCCGTCCCGGTCCGCGCCGACGGCGACCACCTGGGCGCCGTACGCCGGATCCGCGGAGGCGTCCAGCAGGGCCTGCAGGTTCGAGCCGGAGCCCGAGATGAGCACGACGAGGCGTGCGGGCTCAGGCGTTGGCGCAACCGGATCTGTCACTCGGCAAACCATATCGTCCGAGCCCGCCCGGACGAGAATCCGGTGGAGCTACTCGGTCGGCTGCGGACGCCTGGCCGTGACCACCGCAGCGGTGATCGCCGCTCCGATCGCCATCCCTGCGATGAGCACCCCGGCCGCTGGGATCGCGCCTGAGACGCCTACCTGCGACATCCGGCCCGGTCCGGCAGCGCCACCCGACAGCAGCATCAGCATCATCAGCGCGATCCCGGCCAGCAGGGCAGCGATCGCGCCGCGCAGAGCGAACGCATCCCAGCCCAGCACGTCCGAGTCCTCCGCTGCCATCCCACGACGAGCGACCACGAACCCGGCCATCACTCCAGCCAGTAGCGGCACCAGAGCCGTCAGTACGAGCAGGTACGTCGGGGTAGCGCCGTCAGCCGGTACTGCGGCCAGCAACGGCAGCGCGGGCAGGTTGCCGACGTCCACCCCAGTCGGGGCAATCGTGGTACCGACTCCGAGTTGGAAGCCGGGGCCTGCGAGGAACGCCACGACGTACAGGATCACGTTGGGCAGCAGCATCAAGCAGATGGCGAAGAGCACCACGGAGCCGACCACACCGGCGTCGAGCAACTCCAGCATCGAGGTGACGCGGGAGAAATGGACTGCCAGCAGTACGGCGTACAGGAGGCTGGCGACGGCCACGATCGTCAGTACTGCGGCCGCGGCGGCAGGGATCACATCGCGCAGGCCCTGTGGCGTGGCGTCGACTATGTCGCTGGCGGCTCCGGACTCGACCAGTATCCCGGCAGTGCCCGCGATGATCGCCAGTGTGGCGGCACCGAGGAACGCTGTCGCCGGGGACACCTTCACCGTGCCGTCGGAGGTAAGGAGCGCGATGATGAGCGCACCCAGCCCGTAGGTGACAGCGAGCACTCCGGATGCCAGCGCGAGGTCCTTGGTCTCGTCTGCCCCGCTGACCCTGGCAGTGAAGCGCCCACCGCGGTACAGGCACCAGGCGAGGAACAGCGTCAGCCCTAGCGGAGCAACGCTGAGTCGTGCGTCACCGAGAGTCGCACCGGACTTGTGAGCGACCAACCACACAGTGGCACCGGCCCTGACCGCACCTGCCGCTCCACCGAAGGCCGCGGCCAGCCAGCCGACCACTGCGACGGCAGCGCAGGCCAGTAGTCCGGTGAGCAGGCAAGCACCTGCTCCGATCACCGCCGAGACGATCACCGGCTTGGTCGGTGCGGTGGCGTCGGGCTGGGCGGGCCCGGGCGCCTGGTGAGATCCGCCGTCACGGGCGCCCGGACGGCTCAGCATGTCGGTCATCTACCACCATCGTCACTCGCTGCCTGGACGCCGCTCGTTCTGACACGCCGGATATGGAAGACTTCGGCACTGCTCGCTCTCTGTTATTTGCTTGGACTCGGGGTGGATGACGACGGACCACCAGGTACCGTCGGGTGGAATCAGTCTGGAGGTCAAGAACTAGTGACCGGTTCCCACCGCGCCTCGCGGGGCGGCAGTCGTGCCGCCGCCCGGGAGGCACGCCGTCAGCAGACGCGCCGACGGAACCAGTTGATCGGTGCCGGAGCGGCCGCGCTGCTCGTCATCGGCGGCGGCGGTATCGCGGCAGTGAACGCCTTCGGTGGCAGCGACTCCCCCGGCGACGCCAAGAGCGGCAGCAAGGACGACAGCTCGGGTGGCGGCGACTCAGGTCTGCTCGGCGACGCCACCAAGGCGCTGCTCGACGGTACTGCGGCCAAGCAGTTCGCGCCCGCCTCGGGCGCCTGGGCCGTCGCGAGCACCGACGACGGCAGCAACGCCCCGGACAAGGCCTTCGTCTGCCAGTCGCAGCGGTTCGCCGACCCGGCCGGGATCCGGACCTGGATCCGCAGCTTCAAGAACCCGTCGACCAAGGAGACCGCGGTCCAGTACGTCGAGGTCTCCAACGACGAGGCGGCAGCCGGCAAGGCGTACAACACGATCACCGGCTGGCTCAGCGCCTGCAACACCCCGCAGATCCGGCTGGTCGCCAGCTACACGACCAGCGGTCTGGGCAGCAAGGGCGTGGTCGCCGTCTTCGGCCAGCCCGGTGACAAGTCGAACAAGTACCGCACGATCAGCGTGAGCACCGCGGGTCAGGCGACGATGGTGGTCGAGTTCGACACCACCGCCAAGACCCCGCCGAAGCCGGACACCGTGATCGCGACCGCCGGCTCGGGCATGCAGCGGATCTGCGCCGAGGCCAAGTGCACGACCGGGACACCGACGGCCAAGCCGGGGCTGCTGCCGACCACCGAGCCGGCCGGCTTCATGGCGCCGATCGACCTGCCGGTGCTGCCGAGCATCGACAAGCCCTGGGTCAGCACGTCCGGTACCACCCCGAAGGGCACCGGCTGCGAGACCGAGAAGCTCGACCTGAAGAAGGCCAAGCCCAAGTCGTCCAAGTCGCAGACGTACGTCGTACCGGAGGCCAAGGTGCCGGCCGAGTTCGGGCTGGACACGATGGTGGTCTCCTTCGCCAGCCCGGCCGCGGCGAGCAACTACGTCAGCGCGATCCGCAAGGCGGTCGACAACTGCAAGAAGACCCAGTCGAACGCGACGGTCAAGCAGACCGGCGACGTCGCGCTGGGCAAGAGCATCACCGGCGAGAGCTGGCGCGCGTCGTACGAGACCGGCAACGACAAGACCTTCACCTACCGGATCGGGATCGCGGTCTCCGGCTCGCGGGCCGTCTACGTGCTCTATCCGGTGCTGGAGGACCTGGACATCACCAACTCCGGCTTCAACGAGGTGCTGATCCGGGCCGCCGAGCGGTCGGCCGCCTACAAGTAGAACGTGGAAAGGGCCCCCGAGGATGACGCCTGATCCTCGGGGGCCCTTCGCCTGAGTACTACTTGCTGAGCTCCTGCATGATGCCGCGCATCAGGTTGGCGGTCTCGGTCGGCGTCTTGCCGACCTTCACGCCGACGGCCTCGAGGGCCTCCTTCTTCGCGGCGGCCGTGCCCGACGAGCCGGAGACGATGGCGCCGGCGTGGCCCATCGTCTTGCCCTCGGGCGCGGTGAAGCCGGCCACGTAACCGACGACCGGCTTGGTGACGTTGTCCTTGATGAACGCCGCCGCCCGCTCCTCGGCGTCGCCGCCGATCTCGCCGATCATCACGATCGCGTCGGTCTCCGGGTCGTCCTGGAACGCCTGCAGCGCGTCGATGTGGGTGGTGCCCACGATCGGGTCGCCACCGATCCCGATCGCGGTGGAGAAGCCGAAGTCGCTCAGCTCGTACATCATCTGGTAGGTCAGCGTGCCCGACTTCGACACCAGACCGATCCGGCCGGCGCCCGCGATGGTGGCCGGGATGATGCCCGCGTTGGACTCGCCCGGCGTGATGATGCCGGGGCAGTTCGGGCCGATGATCCGGGTGGTCCCGGCCGCCTGGGCGGCGGCGAAGAACGCGGCGGTGTCGTGCACCGGCACGCCCTCGGTGATCACCACGACCAGCGGCATGCCGGCCTCGATCGCCTCCATCACCGCGTCCTTGGTGAACTTCGGCGGGACGAAGATGACCGACACATCGGCGCCGGTCTCCTTGATCGCGTCGGCGACGGACCCGAACACGGCCACCGCTGTGTCTTGGCCGTCGAAGCCTGGGAATTGAACGGACTGGCCGGCCTTGCGCGGGTTCACGCCGCCGACGATGTTGGTGCCGGAGGCAAGCATCCGGGTGGTGTGCTTGGTGCCTTCCGAGCCGGTCATGCCCTGGACGATGACCTTGCTGTCCTTGGTCAGGAAGATAGACATCTGCTCTTATTCCTTACTTCGCTGCCAGCTCGGCGGCCCGCTTGGCGGCGCCGTCCATCGTGTCGACCCGCTCGAGTCCGGCCAGGCCGGCCTCGTCGAGGATCCGGCGGCCCTCCTCGGCGTTGTTGCCGTCCAGCCGGACGACCAGCGGCTTGCTCACGGCCTCGCCGCGGCCGGCCAGCAGTTCGAACGCCTGCACGATGCCGTCGGCGACCGCGTCACAGGCGGTGATACCGCCGAAGACGTTGACGAAGACGCTCTCCACCTGCGGGTCGGAGATGATGATCTCCAGGCCGTTCGCCATCACCTCGGCGGACGCGCCGCCACCGATGTCGAGGAAGTTCGCGGGCTTGACGCCACCGAACTCCTCACCGGCGTACGCGACCACGTCGAGAGTGCTCATCACGAGGCCCGCGCCGTTGCCGATGATGCCGACGGAGCCGTCGAGCTTCACGTAGTTCAGGCCCTTGGCCTTGGCCTTCGCCTCCAGCGGGTCCGCCGCCGACGAGTCGGCGTAGTCGGCGAACTCCGGGTGCCGGAAGTCGGCGTTCTCGTCGAGCGAGACCTTGCCGTCCAGCGCCTCGACCCGGCCGTCCTTCAGCTTGACCAGCGGGTTGACCTCGACCAGCGTCGCGTCCTCGCTCAGGAAGACCTCGTACAGCTTGACGATCTCCGGCGCGACCGCGTCGATGATGTCGGCCGGGTAGCCGGCCTCGGTCGCGATCTCGCGCGCCTTGGCCTCGTCGACGCCCTTGGCCGGGTCGATCGAGATCTTGGCGACCGCGTCCGGGTTCGTGTGCGCGACCTCCTCGATCTCCATCCCGCCGGCGGCGGAGGCGATGCAGAGGTAGTTGCGGTTGGCCCGGTCGATCAGGAAGGAGAAGTAGTACTCCTCGGCGATCGCGGCGGCCGGCACGATGTTCAGCGTCTTGACGATGTGGCCCTTGATGTCCAGACCGAGGATCTCGCGGGCGCGCTCTTCGGCCTCGTCCGGGTTGGCGGCGAGCTTGACGCCACCGGCCTTCCCTCGGCCGCCGGTCAGCACCTGGGCCTTGACGACCACTGTGCCGCCGCCGAGTTTCTCGGCCGCAGCGCGGGCTTCCTCGGGCGTGTGGACGACTTCACCCACCGTCGTCCCTACACCGTGCTTGGCGAAGACAGTCTTCGCCTGGTACTCCATCAGATCCACGAGTGTGGTCCCTCTCTCGCCTGTTCGAGTTAGGCCGCGGCAGGCTGCGGTGCTAGAGAGGCACGGTCGCCGGCGCGTTCCGTCGGCCTGAGACTAGCCACCTCTTGCCTTGCTGCGACAGTCGGGGTACGCGCTGAGACGACCGTCACAGCCCGCTTGCGCTCGCGTGAAAGGCTGGTTGACATGACAGAACATGCGACCAGACCAGCTGACGACTGGTGGCGTAGTGCCGTCGTCTACCAGGTTTACCCACGGTCGTTCGCCGATGCGGACGGTGACGGAACGGGCGACGTGAACGGCATCCGGTCCCGGCTCCCGTACCTGGCCGACCTCGGCATCGACGCTATCTGGATCAGTCCGTGGTACCCGTCCCCGCTGCTCGACGGCGGGTACGACGTGGCCGACTACCGCGACATCAACCCGGAGTTCGGCACCCTCGCCGACGCCGACGCGCTGATCGCCGACGCGCACGCGCTGGGGATCCGGATCCTGATCGACCTGGTCCCGAACCACTGCTCCTGGGAGCACCCGTGGTTCAAGGCCGCGCTGGCCGCCGAGAAGGGCTCGCCCGAGCGCGACCTGTTCTGGTTCCGCGACGGCAAGGACGGCGGGCTCCCGCCGACGAACTGGCCGGCTGCCTTCGGTGGTGGCGCCTGGCAGCAGATCGAGGACGGCCAGTGGTACCTGCACATGTTCGACATCTCGCAGCCCGACTGGAACTGGGACCACCCGAAGGTGATCGAGGAGTTCGACTCGATCCTGCGGTTCTGGTTCGACCGGGGTATCGACGGCTTCCGGATCGACGTCGCCGACTCGATGGCGAAGGACGCGTCGCTGCCGGACGTACCGCTCGACGCCGACGGTCATCCGACCCGGGAGAAGTACGTCGGCAACCCGTTCTACGACCAGCCCGGGGTGCACGCCATCCACCAGCGCTGGCGGGCGATCGCGGACGAGTACGCCGATAGCCCACAGGGGCCGCGGGTGTTCGTTGCCGAGGCCTGGCTGTCGCCTGCCGAGCGGCTCGCGCAGTACGTCCGGTCGAACGAGTTGCATTCCGCATTCAACTTCGACGTGCTGCGGGCCGCGTGGAACGCGAAGGAGTTGCGGCAGGTCATCGACTACACGACCGAGAGTCTGTGGGCCGTTGGGGCTCCGGCGACGTGGGTGCTGAGCAATCACGACACCGTTAGGCACCGCACCCGCTATGGGCGGGACCAGCGCGATGCGTTGGAGGGTGCAGGCGTAGTACCGGTTGATCTGGCGCTGGGGCTTCGCCGGGCCAGGGCGGCTGCGCTGCTTGAGTTGGCGTTGCCTGGTGGTGCGTACATCTACCAGGGCGACGAGTTGGGTCTACCTGAGGTCGAGGACCTGCCGGAGGACGTACTGGACGACCCCACCTGGGAGCGCTCGGGCCACACGGTCCGCGGTCGCGACGGCTGCCGGGTTCCGATCCCGTGGAGCGGCAGCGAACCGCCGTACGGCTTCGGTACCGGGGAAGCCCAGCCCTGGCTCCCTCAACCGGCCGACTGGGCTCCCCTGACAGCAGAGGCCGAGGCAGCCGACCCCAACAGCCACCTGGCCCTCTACCGAGCAGCGCTCCGCATCCGCCGCTCGGAAGAAGCCCTGGGCGAAGGCCGCCTCACCTGGGATCTCGACGCCCCCGACGGCGTCCTGTCCTTCACCCGAGACCCCGGCTTCCACTGCGTGGTCAACCTGACCGACGCTCCCATCGACCTCCCCACAGGCGAGGTACTGCTGGCCAGCGAGCCCCTCACCGACAACAAACTGCCGGTGGACACCACCGTCTGGCTCAAGGTCTGACAAAGCCGAAGGGCCGGCCCCTGACTCGGGTCCGGCCCTTCGGTACTTCCTCACCGTCAACGCTTCTCGTCGCGATCCCGCCGGTCCTGCTCATCACGGGCGCGACGCTCCTGCTCTTCGCGGTCCCTGCGGTCCCGGTCCTCTTGATCGCGCTTGTTCCGGTTGTCTCCGTAGCTCATCTGCCACCTCCAGCGGCTAGGCCTCCGACCATACGCTGGTCGGCGGTCCTACTTCACGCCGCCGGCGGTGAGGCCTGCGACGATGCGGCGCTGGAAGATCAGGACCGCGATCACCAGCGGGATGGTGACGACCACGCCGGCCGCCATCTGGCTGCCGAACGGCTGGTCCCGGCCGGACGCGCCGGTGAACTGCGAGATCACCACGTTGGCGGTCTGGTACTGCTTCTTGTTCACCATGCTCAGCGCGATCAGGAACTCGTTCCAGGCTGCGATGAAGGTAATGATCGCCGTGGTGAACACACCGGGCGCGGCCAGCGGGATGATCACCTTGCGGAAGGCCTGGGCCGGCGTACAGCCGTCCACCATCGCCGCCTGTTCCAGTTCCCGCGGCATCTGCCGGAAGAACGTGGTCAGGTTCCACACCGCCAGTGGCAGCGCGAACGACAGGCTGGGCACGATCATCGCCTGGTAGGTGTTGATCCACTTGATGTCGATGAACAGCTTCAGCAACGGGATCACCAGCGAGATGCCGGGGAACATCGAGGTGGTGATGATGATCGCCAGCACGAAGTTCTTGAACTTGAAGTCCAGCCGGGCCAGCGTGTAGGCCGCGACCATCCCGATGACCAGGGTCAGGATCGTCACCGTGCCGGCCACGATCAGGCTGTTCAGCAGACCCCGGCCGAAACCGGTGCCCGACTTGAACACGTCCTTCAGGTTCTCCAGCGACCAGGTGCTCGGAATGATCCGGTTGCTGAACTGGTCCGACGGCCGGCGGAGCGCCGACACGACCATCCAGTAGAACGGCGCCAGGCAGTAGATGACGATGATCGCGACACCGACCAGCGGTGCCCACCGGCGCAACGGGCTCGCCTCGGCGGCCTTGACGTCGATCTTCGCGGGTGCTTTCTCGGCCACGGCCATCACATCCCACCTCCCCCACCGAAGCCGGCCGCGGCACCGATGCCGGGCGGCGCGCTGAGCTTGTCGTCACTCTTGCCGTTCTTCTTTTTCTTCTTCACGGCGTCACCGAGCACATCGGCCCCGAGCAGCTTGACGAAGACGAACGCGACCACGGCGACGTAGATGAACAGCAACGTCGCGTACGCCGCGGCCGGCCCGTACCTGGTCTGGTTGGCTTCCAGGTAGGCCAGGATCGACAACGTCTCCACCGAGGACTTGTTCGGCCCGACCAGTACGAACGGAAGGTCGAAGATCCGCAGCGTGTCGAGGATGCGGAACAGGACGGCGACGAGCAGGGCCGGCTTGACCAGCGGCAACGTGATCCGGACGAACGTCTGCCACGGACTGGCGCCGTCCACCTTGGCCGCCTCGTAGACCTCGTCCGGAATCGTCTGCAGGCCCGCCAGTACCAGCAGCCCGATGAACGGGGCCGTCTTCCAGGTGTCGGCGATGATGACCGACAGCACCGACTGCCAGCCTTCGGTCGACCACAGGATCTGCGTGCCGAGCAGCGCGTTCGCGGCGCCGTCGGCCTGGAAGATCCACTTCCACAGCAGCGCCGAGACGACCGTCGGGATCGCCCACGGAACCAGGATGCTGGCCCGGACGATGCTGCGGCCCCTGAAGGCCTTGTGCATCACCAGCGCCATCGCGACGCCGAGCACCGTCTCGAGCACCACACAGGTGACGGTGAAGAACGTCGTGTTGCCGAAGGCGTTCCAGAACCGGTCCCCGGTCTCACCGCTGAAGATCGCGGTGTAGTTCTTGAGCCCGACGAACTCCGAGCCCTGGATGACGAAACCGTCGGCTCCGACGCGGTCGCCGCTGGTGTAGAGCGACTCGCGCAGCGCCGAGATGATCGGGTAGACGACGACCAGGACCAAGACGATCAGGGTCGGTGACAGCAGCGTGGCTGCGAGCCGGCCGGTGCCCTCGTTGAACGAGGTGCGACGGCCGCCCTTGGTGGTTTCCTCGCTCGGTCGCTGGGCGACCGGGGCGGATGCACTCACCTTTGCCTCCTTCTCTCCACCCGGCGGGGCCGGGCAGGGACAGGCCGGGGCCGGTACGTCGACAGTTCGTCGCGTACCGGCCCCGCCGTTTCGATCATTGGGTGATGAGTGTGCTCAGCTTGGTCTGCAGACCGGCCAGCGCATCCTTGGGTGGTGTCGTGCCGGTCAGGGCGCCGTACGCGGCTTCCTGGATGGCAGTGGTGACATCGCCGTACTTGACCACCTTGGGCCGCGACTTCGCGGACCCGATCGAAGCCTTCAGCGGTGCCAGGTACGGGAACGACTTGTTCAGCGCGGGGTCGTCGTACAGCGAGGCCCAGGTCGGCGCCTGCGAGGTCTTCTCGATGTTGGCGCGCTGCCGCTCCTCGCTGGCCATGAAGTTGATGAAGGCAACAGCGGTGCCCTTGTTCTTGGCGAACTCGGAGATCGCGTAGTTGTGCCCGCCCAGGGTGGAGACGCCGGCGGCGTCCTTGCCCGGCAGCGGTGCGACCGCGAACTTGTTCGCGACCTTCGACGAACCGTCGGTCTTGTTGGCCAGCGCGTACATGTACGGCCAGTTGCGCAGGAAGACCAGGTTGCCCTCCTGGAACGCACGGCGGCCCGGCTCCTCCTGGTACGTGATGGCGGCCTTCGGGATCTCACCCGACTTGAAGCCGTCGACCAGGAACTGCAGACCGGCCAGCGCCTCCGGGGTGTCCACGTTCGGCTTGCCGTCGTCGCCGACGACCACACCGCCCGCGCCGTTGACAGCCTCGGAGAAGTTCACCGTCAGGCCTTCGTACTTCTCGAACTGACCGGCGTAGCAACCGATCGTCTTGCCCTCGGGCAGCGCCTTGACCTTGTCACAGGCGGCCTTCATCTCGGCCCACGTCGTCGGCGGCTTCACGCCCGCCTTGTCCAGCAGGTCCTTGCGGTAGTAGAGCAATCCGCCGTCGGACGTGACCGGGACGGCGTACAGCTTCTCCCGGTACTTCGCCGTGTCGACCGTTGACGGCAGCAACTTGCCGAGGTCGGGGAACTTGTCCTGTGGCAGCTCGGTGATCCACCGGTTCGCGGCGAACTCGGCGGTCCAGACGACGTCCAGGTTGAGCACGCTGAAGGCATCGGACTTGTTCTGCGCGTTCTGGATCATCTGAGCGCGCTGCTGGTCGGCCGACTCCGGCAGTTCGGAGACGGTCACCTTCTGGTCCGGGTGCTGTGAGTTCCACGCCGCGACCTGACTCGTCAGGTTGCCGGAGGTGTCCTTGCCGGTGGCAAACGTAATCGGACCGGTGCCTTCCAGTGCCCCCGCCGCGGACCCGCCCGTGTCGCCACTGCTTCCGTCGTCACCGCCACACGCGGAGGCGAGCAGCGCCAGGCTGCCGGCCACGGCCAGAGCGACCGCCTTGCGTGTGTGTGATCGTTCAAACCTCATCGTGTACCTGCCCTCTCCCGATGGGATGTCACATGGTCCTGCGTCGGCGTCCGCAGACCCCCACCACGCTGCGAACCGCCCTATCCGGACAGTAACCGAGATCGGGGCCGATGTGTCCTGAGCCACACATCTCATCGATCCCAGCGCCATGAACGAACAAACGCATGGCTGTATGCGACCGCGATTCCACACCGTGCACAACCAGGTGTTTCTTAACGATTAGGTATTACCGATCAGTAACAAGCCGATCGGTGGCGGGGAGTACTCAGGCGGTCGCTGAGGCGTCGCCGACGTGGGCGCGGACCCACTCGACGATCTCGGTGGTGGTGGCGCCGGGGGTGAAGATCTTGTGCACGCCCAGCTCGGCCAGCGGCTGCATGTCGGCCTCCGGGATGATCCCGCCGCCGAACACCACGATGTCGTCGGCGTCCCGCTCGGTGAGCAGTTCACGGACCTTCTTGAACAGGGTCATGTGCGCGCCGGACAGCACCGACAGGCCGATCGCGTCGGCGTCCTCGGCGATCGCCGTCTCGACGATCTGCTCGGGCGTCTGGTGCAGGCCGGTGTAGATGACCTCCATACCGGCGTCCCGCAGGGCGCGGGCGACCACCTTCGCGCCGCGGTCGTGGCCGTCCAGTCCTGGCTTGGCAACAACAACTCGCAGAGGGCTCGTGGCAGACATATGCAGAAGCTACCTCACGGATCAGACACGGAGCCGTGTGTTCCCGGCCACGCGAACCGGGAACCGGTTACCGTTGAAACTGATCGGACCAGTTGCACGGGGGGTCTGATTGGGAGTGAGGAGACGCGATGAGCGCCGAAGACATCCGGGGAGCTCTCGAGGGACTGAAGTACGGCGCCCGCTCGGTGCTGTCGCCGCGGGTGCTGCAGGGTGCCGCCGTCGAGCTCGGCTGGATCACGACCCACCTGGCGATGTACCCGCTCGGCCTGGTCGGCGCCTCCGGCAACCGCGCCGAGCGCCTCACCCTGAGCGGCCTGACCCCGGCCCAGCGCAGCCTCCTGGTCGGCGACGTCCGGGCGGCCGGTACGCCGATCCTGCTGGCCCACGGCATCATCGACAACCACACCGTGTTCGCCCTGATGCGACGCCAGCTCGTCCGCCGCGGCTTCACCCGGATCCAGACCTTCTCGTACTCCCCGCTGACGCTCGACGTCCGGAGTACCGCCGAGCGGATGGGCGCCGAGATCGAGCGACTCTGCGAGGAATCCGGATCGGACCAGATCCACATCGTCGGCCACAGCCTGGGCGGCCTGATCGCCCGGTACTACGTCCAGCGACTCGGCGGCTCCGAGCGCGTGCACACCTGCGTGACGCTCGGAACCCCTCACCAGGGCACCGTCGCCGCGCGGCTGTTCCCGTGGCCGCTGGTCAAGCAGCTCCGGCCGGACAGCGACCTGATGACCGAGCTCGCGGAGCCGGCGCCGGACTGCCACACCCGCTTCGTCGCGTTCTACAGCGACGTCGACCAGCTGATCGTGCCCCAGCGGCGGGCCCGGCTCCGGCATCCCGACCTGGTCGCCCGCAACATCCGGGTCGACGGCGTCGGGCACCTGTCGCTGCCGTTCCATGGCGACGTGGTGCATCAGATCACCGGAATGTTGTCGCATCTCGACGACGAACAGCACACAGTCGCGTGAAAGTTCTTCCTGACATAGCAGCCTTCTGAGCGCTCAGGCCGATGCACGTGCAGCCGCGCATGCAAAAGTTTCGTGAAGCTAGGGCCCCAAAAGGGGTGGCAGGGTTTGTCGGCTCGTTGCGGTTCCGTTATGGTGCATGAGCCCCCGAGGGGAATAAAACCTCCCGGGAGTGAACGGACAGCCCCCTCCCCTGTGACCGAAAGGCCACGTTGTGTCCCAGCATCGTGCCGCGGCCAGCCGCGTCACGCCAGGCAAAGCTGCCAGTGCTGCGCGCAAGACCGGCGCAGGTCGTCATAGTGGCAAGCATCGTGTAGCCAGGCGTAATACCCCGAGCAGTACGCAGGTAGTAGGACTCACCGCAGCCCTCGCGGCAGCGGCCGGCGCAGTCGGCTTCAGCCACAGCGCGCTCGCGAACCCGACGTCGGCCAACTCCGCCGTCAACATCGCCGCGCTGAGCATCGGCGACGGCCAGATGAACGCGCTGACCACCGCGCGGATCGAGCGCCGCAACCTGGCCACCCGTGACTCCTCCCGGGTCGAGCTGGCCGGCACCGAGACGAACAAGAAACAGGCCGCGGCCGACCGGATCTCGAAGGCCCGCGCCGCCAAGCTCGACGCCACCCGCGCACTGACCGCCAAGCGCGCCACCGCGCTGGCGAACGCGAAGGCCAAGGCCGAGCTGGCCGAGAAGACCGCCCGCGAGTCGGCCACCCGCTGCGAGATGATGATCTCCGGCTACCACATCACCGCTGGGTTCGGTCAGGCCGGCGGCCGCTGGGCCCGCAACCACACCGGCACCGACTTCGCCGCCCCGATCGGCACCCCGATCCGCAGCGTGATGAAGGGCGTCGTGGTCAGCGCCGAGTTCGCCGGCCCGTACGGTCGCCAGGTCCGCGTCCGGCACGAGGACGGTACCGAGACCTGGTACAACCACATGTCGAAGTTCAGCGTCTCCGTCGGCGAGACCGTGTACGCCGGTGACCAGGTCGGCGCCGTCGGCGTCACCGGCAACACCACCGGCCCGCACCTGCACTTCGAGGTCCGTCCGAACGGTGGCGACCCGATCGACCCGATGCCGTGGCTGCGCAACCACTGCGGTCTCAACCCCTGATCCACGCTGTTGAATAAGGCTTGGCTCAGCGCTGATCCGCGGTACTAGGCTGCCGCGCATGCGCCCGCGGCCTGGTGAGGTCCTCCATTTCTCCGAAGATCCGACGATCCGGACCTTCCGCCCTCACGTCGCCGTGACGTCGACCAAGACCGGCGAGTACGTCTGGGCCGTCGGCCACGATCGCGCCCCCGACTACTGGTTCCCCCGGCAGTGCCCCCGCGCGATGGCGTGGGTGGGCCCCGGGACGTCGCCAGAGGACCGTGCCCGGATCATCGGCGACGGCAGCGGCTCGCGAGTGCACACGATCGAGTACGGCTGGCTGGAGGCGATCCGTACGGTCGAGCTGTACGCGTACCGGCTGCCGGCCGAGTCCTTCCGGCCGGCCGAGGCGGCCTTCGTGGCGACGACCGAGGTGACGCCACTCGGGCCGCCTGAGCGGGTGGGCGACCTCTTCGAGCTGCATGCCGAGGCTGGGATCCAGCTGCGCGTACTGCCCAAGCTGCACGAGTTCTGGGATGCAGTGGTCGCCAGCACGCTCGAGTTCAGCGGGATCCGGCTGCGCAACGCGATCGCCCGCTGATGGCCTGTTCCGCTGACTCCTACCGGGAGGTGGCCGACGCCGCCTGGCGGTGGGTGCTCGACCAGGTGCGCTGGGACGACGGGGCCTGGATCCCCGAGTCGGTGGGTGGGACCGGGCCGGTGGAGGTACCGGCGTACCGGGACAACGGGATGCACAGTGGGCTGGGCGGGCTGGCGCATGTGCTCGCCGAGATCAAGCTCAGCCGGCCCTGGGCGGGTGAGGAGCAAAGGCTCGCTGCGGCGATGGGCGAGCAGATCCGCGCTGCGATCGTGGAGGAGGACAACTGCACCTTCTTCGACGGGCTGGTCAGTCATATCGGCGTACTGACCTCGCTGGGCCTTCCGGGCTCGGATGCTGCCGTCGAGCGACTGCTCGCGCTGGCCGAGCCCGACGGGTGGCCGTCTAGCTTCGTCGACCCGGAGAGGTACCTGGCAGGCGCGCGGATCAACGACATGACGCTCGGTACCGCTGGGGTGCTCCTGGGTGCTCTCTGGGCCCGCAGGAGCGGCGTAGAGGGCGCTACCCGGCTCGCAGAGCAAGCAGTGGCCGTACTACGCACTGAGGCCGTCTCGCGGCCCACTGGGCTGGACTGGCCGTTCATCCCCGAGCGCTTCATGATCGAACCGCGGGCCTCGATGCCGAACCTCTCGCACGGGCTCGCGGGGATCGCTGCGACGCTGGCGATCGCCGGCGTCGAGCTCGGCCGGCCAGAGCTAATTGCTGCGGCCCAGAGTGGAGCAGAGCACCTGGTCACTCTCACTGTCAGCGACAACCAGGGCCTGCTCGTCCCGCGGCTGGTACCGATCCGAGAGGACTCTGATCTCGACCCGGTCACCTACAACTGGTGCCACGGCCCAGCCGGGACGTCACTGCTCTTCGCCGCGCTGCAGCATGCGGGTGTCGACGAGGTAGCCGGTGAGTCGCCGGTGACCTGGCGACGGCGCTGCAGCCACAGTGTTCGGATGTCTGGGCTGCCCGAGCGGCTCTACCCGGGCTTCTGGGACAACGACGGCCGCTGCTGCGGTACTACGGGCGTCGCCGACGTGCTGCTGGACACGTGGCAGTCCACTGGCGACCAGGTTGACCGCGACTTCGCTCTGTCGCTGGCTGACACGTTGGTCGAGCGTGCGGTCCGCGACGGGCAGTACGCCTACTGGCGGTTCATCGAGCACCGCGACGAGATCCCGCTGCTGCCGCCGGGGGTCGGCTGGATGCAGGGAGCTGCTGGGATTGCGGCGTACCTGTTCCGTGCTGCGCGAGTGGTCGACCAGGGCCGCGACGCTGTCCCCGCCCTCCGGATGGAGAACTGGTGGGCTAGCGGCGCCAGACCTCGGCAGTCGTAAGGAAGGCAGAGGAGCCGGGGCGGTCGGCTGAGCCGTCGACCTGGACGAAGCCCGGTACGGACGCACCGCCGATCGAGACCGTGGCGGAGCGGACCGGGGCGATCACCAGGCTGAGGCTGTGAGCGCCCTCGGCCAGCTGGAAGTTGTCGGTGGCGAACAGGCGCCGGTCGAGCACGCCGCCCATCTCGATCTGGATGTCGGCGGCCTTGGCGCTCAGCCCGTCGGCGAGGTTCATCGAGACCTGGACCAGGTCGCGCTCGACGGCCGGCTCGTGCCAGGGCAGCCCCTGCACCTCGAGGAACGAGCGGACGAAGTACCGCTCCAGCCAGGAGGCCAGGTCGACGTCCTCGGAGACCACCCGGACGATCCCGTCGAACCAGAGCACGACGGCCGTACCGGCCCCGCAGATCGACCAGTCGACCATCCAGATCGAGGCGAACGCGGTGACCTTGCCGTCCTTGTCGAACAGCCGCAGCCCAGGGTTCGCCCCCGCCAGGATGATCCGGCGGTTGCTCGCGTCTGGTGCCTTGGGCATGGGGCTGGACCTTCGTCCGGGAGGGGCCGAACATCAATTGTCGCAGCCGACATGCTTTTCGGCACGTCGTGGTCTGTTAAATCTTTTCCACAGGGGCGTAGCGGAGCAGCAGGCGCTTGACTCCTTCGGAGCCGAAGTCGATGTCGGCCTGGGCCTGTTGGCCCTCGCCGCGGACCACCACGACGGTGCCCATGCCGAAGCTGTCGTGGACCACCCGGTCGCCCGGGTTGAGGCTGACGATCGGCTTGTCGGAGGCCGTCCGCCGGGCCGGCTCCCACCGCGATTGGACCCCATTGGACCCACCGGACGACGTACCGGTACCGGACCAGCGGGTGATCGCGGACTCGTCGCGGCGCCAGTCGAGCAGGTCACCCGGGATCTCGTCCAGGAAGCGCGACGGCGGGTTGTGCTGCGGGGCACCGAACGCGCTGCGGACCGCGGCCCGCGAGATCGCCAGCCGCTGCCGGGCGCGGGTGATCCCGACGTAGGCGAGGCGCCGCTCCTCCTCCAGCTCCTTCATGTCGTTCAGCGACCGGGAGTGCGGGAAGATGCCGTCCTCCATGCCGGTCAGGAAGACGACCGGGAACTCGAGGCCCTTCGCGGTGTGCAGCGTCATCAGCGTGACCACCCCACCGTCGTCGGCGGCGTCGGGGATCTGGTCCGCGTCGGCGACCAGCGCGACCCGCTCCAGGAACGCCTGGAGATCGGCCGGCTCGTTGGCCGCGGTGCGCTCCTCGACGAACTCCCGGGCGACCGAGATGAACTCGTCCAGGTTCTCCACTCTGGTCTCGTCCTGCGGGTCCGGGGACTTCTGCAGTTCCTCGTAGTACCCCGAGCGGTGCAGGGCGACGTCCAGGATGTCGTCCGGCGGGGCGCCCGAGTCGACCATCGCGGTCAGCTCGTCGAGGATGTCGATGAAGCTCTGGACCGCATTGGCGCTCCGGCTGGCCATCGCCGGCGCGTCGTGAGCGCGCCGCAGTGCCGCCGAGAAGGTGATCCGGTCGCGCAGCGCCAGCGCCTCGATGGCCGCCTCGGCGCGCTCGCCGATGCCGCGCTTGGGCACGTTGAGGATCCGGCGCAGCGAGACGGTGTCCTCGGGGTTGGTCAGCACCCGCAGGTACGCGAGCGCGTCGCGGACCTCCTTGCGCTCGTAGAACCGGACGCCGCCGACCACCTTGTACGGATGGCCGGTACGGATGAAGACCTCCTCGAACACCCGCGACTGCGCGTTGGTCCGGTAGAACACCGCGACATCGGAGGGCTTGACCCCGTCGGCGTCGGCCAGCCGGTCGATCTCGTCGGCGACGAACTGTGCCTCGTCGTGCTCGTTGTCGGCCACGTAGACGGCGATCTGCTCGCCCTTGCCGGAGTCCGACCACAGGTTCTTCGCCGGGCGGCCCTCGTTCCGGCTGATCACCGCGTTGGCCGCGGACAGGATCGTCTGGGTGGAGCGGTAGTTCTGCTCCAGCAGGATCGTCTCGGCGCCGACGAAGTCCTCCTCGAAGGCGAGGATGTTGCGGATCGTCGCGCCGCGGAAGGCGTAGATCGACTGGTCGGAGTCGCCGACCACCATCAGCTCCGCCGGCGGGCTGACCGGGCCGTCGTTCGGGCCTGGCTCCAGCTCCGCGCAGAGCTCGCGGATCAGCGTGTACTGCGCGTGGTTGGTGTCCTGGTACTCGTCGACCAGCACGTGCCGGAACCTGCGCCGGTAGTACTCGCGGACCTCGGGGAAGGCCTGCAGCAGGTTGACCGTGGTCATCAGCAGGTCGTCGAAGTCCAGCGCGTTGGCCTGGGCCAGCCGCTCCTGGTAGATCCGGTAGCACTCGGCGTACGTCTCCTCCAGGTGGTTGGAGGTCTTCGACGCGGCCGTCTCGTGGTCGATCAGCTCGTTCTTCTGGGTGCTGATCCAGTTCAGCACCGCGCGCGGGTTGTACCGCTTGACGTCCAGGTCGAGCTCGCGGCAGACCAGCGTCATCAGCCGGCGCGAGTCGGTGTCGTCGTAGATCGAGAAGGTCGAGCTGATCCCGAACCGCTTGATGTCGCGGCGCAGGATCCGCACGCAGGAGGAGTGGAAGGTGGAGACCCACATCAGCTTGGCCCGCGGCCCGACCAGCTCGACGACGCGCTCGCGCATCTCGGCGGCGGCCTTGTTGGTGAAGGTGATCGCCAGGATCGACCCCGGGTGCGCGTCCCGGGCCGCCAGCAGATACGCGATCCGCCGGGTGAGTACCCGCGTCTTGCCCGACCCCGCACCGGCCACCACCAGCAACGGCTTGCCCGCATGCACCACAGCAGCCCGCTGCTGCGGGTTGAGCCCCTCGAGCAGCGCAGCCGGATCCGCCCGATGCTTCTTGGGCTCCTCGAGCGGCACCGGCAATTCATCTGGAGAAAAGAGCGTCGTCATCGCCCACCACCTTAGACACCCCTCCCGACAAACACCGATTCATGGGACGGCGGCCTTGGGCGTCGCCTGAGAGCAGACCTGCTGACGGCAGAAAAGCTGGGGTCGGGGGTCCGTGGGTGGCCATGGTGGGAGGCATGGCGGATGAGACGAAAGTTCCGATGTTCAGTGAGCAGACCCGGCTGGGGTTGTTGCGGCGGCGGGTGGTGGTGCTGGACGGGCAGTTGGACGATGACAACGGGACGCTGCTGGCGACCCAGTTGCTGACGTTGGCGGCTGAGGATCCGGAGGCGGATGTGTCCTTGTGGATCCATTCGATCGGTGGGTCGGTGCCGTCGATGCTGGCGATCCGGGACGTGATGCGGCTGGTGCCGTGTGATGTGTCGACGCTGGCGCTGGGGCTGGCCTGCAGTGCGGGGCAGTTCCTGTTGTCGGCCGGTACGCCGGGCAAGCGCTTCGCGCTCCGGCATGCGCGAGTGCTGATGCACCAGGGGTCGGCCGGGATCGGTGGCTCCGCGGTGGAGATCGAGATCCAGGCGAACGACCTGCGGCACATCCGCGACACCGTGCTCCGCCTGGTCGCGGCCGACACCGGCCAGCCGATCGAGACGGTCTTCGACGACTCGCTGCACGACCGGTGGTACACGGCCGAGGAGGCCCTGACGTACGGGTTCATCGACCACATCGTCGAGAACTTCGCCCAGGTGATGCCCACTCAGGTAGGAGCGAGCAAATGAGCTACATGATCCCCAACGTGATCAGCCCGCACCCGCGGGGCGAGCGGATCATGGACGTCTACTCGCACCTGCTGACCGAGCGCATCATCTACCTCGGTACTGCGATCGACGCCGGCGTCGCCAACGCCCTGATCGCCCAGCTGCTGCACCTCGAGGCGGACAAGCCGGAGAGCCCGATCAACCTCTACATCAACTGCGAGGGCGGTGACATGACGGCGATGCTCGCGATCTACGACACCATGCAGGTCATCAGCGCGCCCGTCGCGACGTTCTGCGTCGGCCAGGCGATCGCCGCGGGCGCAGTACTGCTCGCCGCCGGAGCACCTGGCGAGCGGGCGATCCTGCCGCATGCGCGCGTAGTACTGCATCAGCCCGGTGCGAGCGGCCGGGGCACCATCCCCGACCTGATCCTGCAGGCCGACGAGCTAGTCCGCGTCCGCAGCCAGCAAGAGGCGATCCTGGCGGCCCATACCGGGCAGTCGATCGAGCGCCTCCGCCACGACACCGACCGCGACCACGTCCTCACCGCGCAGGAAGCCTGCGACTACGGCATCGCCGACGAGGTGATCCAGCACCGAAACCTCAAGCGCACTCCTGCTCTGATCAAGGAGGGAGTTACAGTCACCGCGTGACTGTGCCGACTGCGAATCCCCGTCCTGACAGCGAAATCGAGCGAGTACTGGTGGTGTCCGCGCACCCGGACGACGTCGACTTCGGGGCCGCGGGCACCGTCGCGCTGTGGACCAAGGCGGGGATCGAGGTCAGCTACTGCATGGTGACGGACGGCCAGGCCAGCGGGTTCGAGACCGACCGCGATCGCGCCGAGATGCCCCTGGTCCGCCGGGCCGAGCAGACCGCCGCGGCCGCGCAGGTAGGGGTTCACGACCTGCACTTCCTCGGCTACCAGGACGGGTACCTCGAGCCGACCCAGGACGTGATCCGGGACATCACCCGGGTGATCCGCCAGGTCCGCCCGCAACGGCTGCTCTGCCAGTCGCCCGAGCGGAACTGGTCCCGGCTGCCGGCCTCGCACCCCGACCACCTGGCTGCCGGCGAGGCCACCGTCCGCGCGTTCTTCCCGGCCGCCGGCAACCCGTTCGCCTACCCCGAGCTGACCGAGGAGGCGTGGACGGTCGGCGAGCTCTGGCTGATCGCGCACCCGGAGTTCAACCACTACGTCGACATCACCGACACCGTCGAGCAGAAGCTCGCCGCCGTGATGGCCCACACCAGCCAGCACGCCGACCCTGACACGCTGATCCCCCGGGTCCGCACCATGCTCAACCACAACGCCACCCGAGCCGGCTTCCCCGAGACCCACTACGCCGAGGCCTTCACCGTCATCCGGCTCGGCTGAGGAACTCGTCCAGCGGCCGTTCCTGCGTCGCCTCGATCCCGCGATGGGCGGTGGCCGACAGCGGAGCCGGTACTGCGCTATCGGTGAAGTGCGTCGCGACGAAGCCGCCGGCCGGCGTACAGGTCAGCGGTGGATTCGCCTGCAGGAACGCCCGGGTCGCGGGACTGTCCGTCTGCGCCGACAACCACAGCCGGTACGCCGAAAGCCCCGGCGCGTGCGTCACCGTCGCCCCCAGCAACACCTTCGCCTGGAACGTCCCGCTCCGCAGGAACGGCTCGCACCCCTGAAAGTCGACGCTGCGATACCCCGCCTCACAGGCCCACTCCAGCAGGTACCGACCAGTGGCCTTCAGAACGCCGTTGCGGAAGTGCTCCGGATCCCCACCCAGTACGCCGACCAGCCGCCCCATCACCTGCCCGCGCTCCCGGTCCAGGAAGTTCGCCGTCCCACCGACCGGCCCGTCCTCCGTACACACCAGCAGCAGATTGCCCTGCCGGAACACCCGCTCCAACGCCTCCTGAGCCCCGACCGACCGCGCGTTGTCCGCATGCCGTGCCAGCATCGTCGGCGCGTACATCTGCTCGTAGAACCAGCCGAACTCGGCCTCGTCCTCGGTGACCCGATAGCTGTAGCCGTGCTCGCGGATCTGCCGCCGCACCCGGGCCCGCTCCTTGCGCGGCATCATCGAGTCCAGCTCAGCCACCGACGCGGGCAACTCGGTCACCATGTGGACGTGCATCGGCAGCACCACCGACCCCTCGCGCGGCAGCTCCCACACCTGCTCGGCACTGCCCTCGACCACCACCAGGTCGGCACCGTCGGCCTCGGCAAGGTCGAAGGGATCCACGATCTCCCGTACCTCGCCGGCGGGCGCACCCAGCACCTCTTGCAGATAAGGCACGATGCACATCCGCCCGACCGCCGTACCGAGGAACACGACGCAAACCGGCAAGCCACCGGCCGAGCCGCGCAGGGTCACCGCCATCGACGGCCGGTTCATGGCCCGCTCCAGTACGCGAGCCCGCCAGGGACACTCGCCAGCCCGATCGTCGCCATCACCTCGGCCCCCGCCAGCACCGACACCGACTGGTCACCGGTGTTCGCCACGAAGACCTCGCTCCGCCCGGCGGCGACGTTCTCCGGCCGCACCCCCACCGGCACCACCGCCTCGCAGCCGCCGCCGACCGGGTCGAGCACGGTCACCGAGTCGTCGTAGTAGTTCGCCGCATAGAGACATTCGTTGCCAAGGGCAACACCAAAGCAACCCTCGCCAACAGGCAGGCTCCCGACCACTTCAAGGCCATCGATCACCGAGACCCGCCGCTCGCCGCGCCCCGAGTTCGAGACGTAGACACGACCGTCCGGTGCCACCACGACACCGTTGGGATGGGTGCCGACCGGGATCGTCGCGATCACCCGGCAGGTCTGCGGATCGATCACCGACACGTCGTCGCTCTCGAAGTTCGTCACGTAGACCCGGTCCCCCACCCCGACCTTCGCCGGATTCCGGCCGACCGGGATCACGGCGACGACCTCATCGCGCTCGATCACCGAAACGCTGTGACCGTGGTAGTTCGTCACGTAGATCCGGTCGCCCGCCACCACCACGTCGCCAGGCGCCGAGGCGACCTCGACGCAGCCGGTGACCTGTCCCGCCGCGGGATCGATCACCTGGATCCTCGTACCGCCGAAGTCCGTGACGTAGATCCGGTCAGCCGCCGCCGCGACGCCGTACGGGCGACCGCCGACTGGGATGATACCGACCAACTCCCGGCCCGGTACGTCGAGGACGTAGACCTCACCCGTGCGCAGACTCGCCACGTACAGCGACTCCTTCATGCCGCGTCCACCGTTCCCGCGGACCACAGCCGCGCGTAGTGCCCCTTCTCAGCAAGCAGTTCCTGGTGACTCCCCACCTCGACGATGCGTCCCCGGTCGAGAACGACGATCCGGTCAGCCCGAGCGGCGGTGGCGAGCCGGTGCGCAACCAGAATGGTCGTACGCCGCTCGAACCCGGCCAGCACCAGGCTCTCCGTCCCACCGTCCAGGGAGGCGGTCGCTTCGTCCAGCAGCAGCAGGTCGGGATCCACCAGCTCCGCCCGGGCCAGCGCGACCAACTGCCGTTGCCCGGCGGACAGTCCACGGCCGTGCTCTCCCACCGGCTGGCCGAAGCCGCCTGGCAGGGCAGCGATCATCGGCAACGCCCCGGCCTTGCGCGCCGCGGCCTCGACCAGCTCGTCGGACGCACCCGGCCGGGGGTACCTGATGTTGTCCGCCACCGACCCGCTGAACAGCTGCACCTCCTGCGGTACAACGCCCAGCCGCTGCCGGTACTCCGTCAGCCGGTACCGCCGCAGGTCGACCCCGTCGACGAGCACCGCACCGCTGGTCGGGTCGTACAACCGCGCCAGCAGCTTCACCAGCGTCGACTTGCCCGCTCCCGTGCCGCCGACCAGCGCGACCCGTTCCCCGGCTTCGATCCGCAGTGAGATTCCTTCCAACACGGGCTTGTCACCGTAGGAGAAGCCGACGTCGACCAGCTCGACCTCTCCCCGCAGCCTGCCCGACACCGCCCGTTCGCCGGACGGGGTGACCGGGGTGGCAAGCACCTCGCCGATTCGCCGCAGCGCGACCCGCGCCTGCTGGTGATAGTCGAGCAAGCTCGACAGCTGTTGGATCGGCGCCGATAGCCGGTTCAGGTAGAGCAGGAAGGCGATCAGTACTCCGGCTGTCAGACCTCCGGCCGCCAAGCGACCGGCGGCGGCTCCCAACACGACCACCTGGGCCAGATCGACCAGCAAAGTCATCACGGCCACCCACGCGGCCAAGTAGCGCCGTCCCCGCAACCGGGATCGCCGGTACTCGTCACTGCGCCGCACGAAGCCTGCTGTCGCCCGGGCGGTCGCACTGCCGGACTGAGAGACCCGTACCCCGGCAAGGTTCTCCTGCAGATCGGCATTGACCGAACTACCCTTGCGGTCGGCCTCGGTGTGCGCGTCCAGGCTCGTACGACGGAAGAGCCACGTAGTGATCACCAGTGGCGGCAGCAGTCCCAGTGTGAGCAGCGCGAGCGGCAGGTCAGTGGCTAGCAGGATCACGCCGACGCCCACCACGGTCGGCAGGCTCACGGCCACCCCGGTGAGAGCAGTCGGCAGGTAGATGCCCAGTATCGCCGGATCGCTGGTCAAGCGAGTCATGATCCGGCCGGCGGGCTCGCGGTCGTAGTACTCGAGTCCGATCCGCTGGAGTCGGGTGAAGATGCCCAGACGCACGTAGTACAAGGTCTTCTCGACAGCGGCCGCGCTGACGAGGTTCCGGCCGACCACCGCCGCCCCCTGTACTCCGACGACGATGAATCCCAACGCAGCAAGGGCCCAGAGGACCTGCGACCTACCGGCGAGCACGCCGTGGTCGAGAGCCCGGCTGATCAGGGTGGGCAGGGCAAGAGCTGCCAACGCCTCCAGCACCATCAGTGCGCCGGCCGATGCCAGGCCCCATCGCGCGGGCCGCAACCAGTGTCCGACCTGATGATCCGGCTCAGCATCCTCGACCAGTGGCGACTCAGTAGACGCCGGGGCCTTGGCCTGCTCGGCGACGTCCCCATCCAGTAGCGAGGCGAAGAGCGTGCAGCGCTGGTCCAGCTCCGCGACCGTCCCTTCGTCCACCACCTTGCCTTGGTCCAGTACGACGACCCGGTCAGCCAGCGCAAGGGTGGAGCGTCGATGCGTGACCAGTAGCGTCGTACGGCCGCGGGTCGCCTCGACCAGGGCAGTGTTGATCGACGCCTCGGTCACTGTGTCGACGGCCGAGGTTGCGTCGTCGAGGATCAGGATCCTGGCACCGGTCAGCAGGGCCCGGGCCAGCGCGAGCCGCTGGCGCTGACCTCCTGACAAGGTCAGGCCTCGCTCACCGAGCACTGTGCCGAAGCCTTCTGGCAGCGCCATCACGAAGTCGTAGGCGGCGGCGCCGCGTGCTGCTGCCTCCACCTCCGCCCGCGAGAACGGGTGCCCCTGGGTGAGGTTGGCGGTGACCGTGTCCGCGAACAGGAAGGCGTCCTCGTAGGCGACCCCGATCGCCGACCGCAGGCTCGCGAGTTGCAGCTCGCGGACGTCCGTACCGCCGATCCGGACAGTACCGGCCTGGACGTCGTAGAAGCGCGAGAGCAGCAGGGAGACCGTCGACTTCCCCGATCCCGCGGTACCGACCAGTGCGACCCGTTCGCCCGGCCGCACCGACAGCGAGACCCCGTCCAGGACAGGCTGATCAGGCCGGTATCCGAAGGTCACCGCGTCGAGTTCCATCGACAACGGCCCGGGCGCGACCTCTACCGCCCTCTCGGATTCGACCACCTCGGGCTGGGAGTCGAGTAGCTCGAACACCCGCTCAGCCGCTGCTCTGGCCGACTGCATCGTGAGTACAGTCGCCGACAGCGTGCCGATCGGCCCGACCAGGATGGCGATGTAGGTCGAGAACGCCAGGAAGGTGCCCACACTGATCCGGCCCTGCATCACCAGCCAGCCGCCGAGGGCGAGCATCCCCACCTGGCCGAGGCCCGGCAGTACCGCCAGCAGGAACGAGGGTCGTGAGGTGAGCCGGACCACCCGGAGCCTGGCCTGGACCAGGTCGCGTGCCCGCCGCCGGAAGCGGGCGATCTCCCGATCCTCCTGCCCGAAGGACTTCACCACCCGTGCTCCGGCCACGGTCTCGTCGACCTGATGCGCCAACTCGGCGGCCTGCTCCTGGGCTGTGCGGCTCGCTCCCGCCAGTGTCATGCCCGACCGAGCGGTGACGATCCCTACCAGGATCAGCACGACCAGAGCGACCACTGCGAGCAGTGGCTGCAGTACTGCCATCACTGCGAAGGCGACGAGGGCGAGCACGATGGTGCCGAGGGTCAGGGGTAGCGCGCACACCAGTCCGTAGACGACCTGCAGGTCGGTGGTCATCCGGGACATCACGTCACCGCCCCGCAGCCGGTCCTGCTGTCCGCCGTCGGACCGCTGGATGACGGCGAACACTCCCCGGCGGAGGTCATGCTGGACGCCGGCCCCCAGCCGGTCGGCGGCGTACCGGGACAGGAACGAGCCGGCGAAGCGGACGAGCGCGATCACCATGAGACCGGCGAGCAGCGGGAGCAGGCCGTTGGTACCGCCGGCGACTGCTTCGTCGACGACCTGTCGTGCGATCAGCGGGGTCGCAGCGGCCACTCCGGCGAAGAGCACTGCGGCCCCGACGGCAAGCAGCGCAGTACCGAGGTGGTGGCGGCAGACGACGGCCAGCCGGCCCAGCCAGTTCACCAGGTCACCGGTAGCGAGGTGATCCCCTGCAGGCCGACCGCTCCCTTGACGGGCAACTCAGCCGACGGTACTGCGAGACGCAGGCCCGGCAGGCGGTCGAAGAGCCTGGTGAAGACGATCTCCAGCGCTGTACGGGCGAGGTTCTGTCCGAGGCACTGGTGGAGTCCGTAGCCGAAGGCGACGTGATGCCTGGCTCCGCGCCCGAGGTCCAGCTCGTCCGGAGCCGGGAAGGCCTGCTCGTCACGGTTGGCGGCCGCTGTGCTCAGGACGACGCCCTCACCGGCCCGGATCGTGGTGCCGGCGATCTCGATGTCTGCGATCGCCACTCGCGGGATGGTGTCGGCGATCGACACATACCGCAGTAACTCGTCGACGGCGGCCGCCGGATCCTCTCGTAGTCTGGCTTGCTGGCTCGGGTGGTCGAGCAGCGCGAGCGTGCCTAGGCCGATCGCGTTCGCGGTCGTCTCGCTCCCCGCGACGACGATCATCATGGCCAGGTTGATCACCTGCCGCCGATCCAACTCGTCGCGCTCGAGCAAGTCCGCCAGCAACCCGTCTATGGCCTGTCCGGTCTCGGCAAGCTGGTCGAAGTAGCGTGCCAGTGTTGGCAGCCCAGCGCCGTTCTTCTCCTTCACCGCCGCGGTGAACGCCGGCCGATCCTCCATCGGCACACCGAAGATCTCGGCCAGCAGAAAGGCCGGTACGTCGAACGCCAGCGACTCCACCAGATCAGCCGGCGGCCCGGTCGCCACGATCCGGTCCAGCAACTCCTCCACTGCCTGCTCGATCCGCGGCCGCAACGCCTGGACCCGTCGCAGGCTGAAGCTAGGTATCGCCATCCGCCGATGCTCACCATGCTCCGGCTGATCCATCTCGACGAAGGTTCGCACCTCCCGGATCGCCGCGGGATCGGCCCGCCGCCCCGTCAGCTCCGGATAGTCCGGATCAGCCCGATCAGCCGACAACCGCGGATCAGCAAACAGCGCGCGGGCCTCGGCATACCCGGTCACCACCCAAGCCTCCTGCCCACTAACCAGCCTCACCCGAGCCAGCGGCCCACCAAGGCCGGCATAGCCGGCCGGCGGATGGTAGGGGCAGCCGCGCGGCATCGGAAACCCCACCACCGGAGCGCCCCCACCCAGCCCGCGACCCCCGTCATCGTCCAGCCCGGTCATTGCGGGGTCCAGGTCACGGGGAGGCGGGTGGTTCGGTGGACGCCTACGCCGCCGTCGATCTGGATCTCTTCTGCTGGTACTGCCAGGTGCAGGTCGGGGATCCGGGTCACCAGCGTGGTGATGGCGATCTCGAGCGTGGCTCGGGCGAGGTTCTGGCCCACGCATTGGTGGATGCCGTAGCCGAAGGCGACGTGGTGGCGGGCTGAGCGAGTGATGTCGAGTTGGTTCGGATCGGCGAAGGTCTGGGGGTCTCGGTTGGCGGCGGGGGTGGCCAGGAGGACGCCGTCGCCGGCCCGGATCACCTCACCGGCGATCTCGACGTCGGACAGGGCGACCCGTGGGACGCTGTCGGCGACCGAGAGGTACCGCAGCAACTCCTCCACGGCCGCGGGCACACGAGACGGGTCGGCGACCAGCGCGGTCCATTGGTTGCGGTGGGCAAGTAATGACAGCAGGCCCATCGCCAGCATGCTGAGCGTCGACTCGTTGCCTGCGACCAGCGTCTGCAGGGCCAGGTTGAGTACCCGTCGCTGCGTGACCAGGTCGGCTCGCCGGCCACTCATCAGCCCGCTGAGCAGGTCGGCGCCATCCCCGTCCTTCGATTCGAGCAGCCGATCGAGGTAGCTGCTCAGCTCGCTCAGCGCCCGGCCGCCGAAACGGCGATCGGTCGCGGCCTGGCGCACCCGCTGCTCGAAGTACGGGCGGTCCTCGGCCGGGATGCCGTAGAGGAGCGAGAGCATGATCGACGGCAGCGGGACCGCCAGCGCCGGGACCAGGTCGGCGACCGGTCCCGCGACGAGTAGGTCGTCGACGATGGCGTCGACCGCCGACTGCAAGGCAGGACGAAGCTCCTTGACGCGACGGACGGTGAGGCTGGGGATGGCCAGCCGCCGGTACGCCGCATGCTCGGGATCGTCCAACTGGTTGAAGCTCTGCGTCTCCGCCATGTTCGCCAACTGCTCGGCAGTCGCACCGGCCGAGCCGGGATAGCCGGGATTGGTGCGGTCGACGGACAGCCGCGAGTCGGCGAACAGCGCCCGCGTCTCGGCGTACCCGGCGACGAACCAGACGATCTGCCCGTGCGCCATCGACACCTTGGTCAACGGCCCCTGCGCGGCGGCCTCGGCATAACCGGGGTGCTGGCCGAACGGGCACGTCCCGCGCGGCATCGGGAAGTCAGCCATGGCGGATCGCCCCCGCCGGACACAGATGCACGGCATCCCGCACCGCCTCGTCGTCCGAACTGTCCGGCGCGTTCACCACCACCAGCCCGTCCTCGTCCTGGTCGAACACCGCCGGCGCCGCAAGCACACACTGGCCCGCGCCGACACAGACGTCACGATCCGCGCTGATCATCCAGCCTCCTCTACCAAGTCACCGGCAACGCACTGATGCCCTGTACGCCGATCGCGCCCCGCACCGGGATCTCGTCCCCCGGCACCGCCAGCCGCAGCCGCGGCAACCGTCCGAACACCCCGATCACCGTCGCCTCCAGCACCTCCCGGACCAGATGTTGCCCAAGGCACTGATGTACGCCGTGCCCGAAGGCAAGGTGGTGCCGCGCGGGCCGCCCCAGCTCCAGCCGGTCAGGATCGGGGAATGCCGCCGCATCCCGGTTGGCCGCAGCGACCGGCAGGATCACCCCGTCACCGGGCTGGATCAGCTCACCGGCGATCTCGATCTCCGCGACGGCCAGCCGCGGCACCGTGTCCGCGATCGACAGGTACCGGAGCAACTCCTCGACCGCGGCCGCCGGATCGTCACGCAGGGCCGACCGGCTCTCCGGATGATCCAGCAAGGTGAGCACGCTGAGGGCGATCAGGTTGAACGTGTTCTCGTGCCCTGACACCAGCAGCGTCATGCACATGTTCAGCAGTTGCTTCGGGGTCAGCTCGCCGTTCGCCAACGGCCCGGCCACCAGGGTGCTGAGCAGATCGTCGCCGAGCTCCTCGCGACCCTCAGCCAGCTCGGTGATCCGACGATCGAAGGACTCCTGGATCTGGTACAACGCCTTGCCCGACGTCATCCGCTCGGCCGCCAGCCGCATCAGGTCATGGAACCGCCCAGCCTGAATCGCCGGTACGCCGAACAGCCGCGCGAACACCTTGGCCGACAAGGGCACGGCCAACTCCGCGAACAGGTCCACCGGCGGACCCAGCACGAGCAGCCGGGTGACCAGCTTCTCCACGTCCGCGTCGATCGCGGACCGCAGGGCCCTGGTACGCCGCACCGTGAAGCTGCCGACGACCATCCGCCGGTGCTCGGCATGCTCGGGCTCGTCCATGTCGACGAAGGTCTGGACCGCCTTCATCGCGGCCGGATCGACCGGGCTGTGCGCCAGCCGGGGGTAGTCCGGGTTCGACCGGTCGACCGACAACCGCGGGTCCGAGAACAGTTGCCGCGCCTCGGCGTGACCGGTGACGACCCAGACCATCCGTCCGTCGAACAGTTGCGCCTTGGTGATCGGGCCGGCTTCCCGGAGTACGGCGTACTCGGGCGGTGGCTGGTACGGGCAGGTGCGCGCCATCGGAAACTTCATCGCGGTTCCACCTTCAGCAGGACCCGGTGATAGCCGGGTGGGTACGGCTCCTCGACGTCACGCCCTTCGGCGGCGACCCAGGCGTGCGCACCGAACGGCGGTGTCACCCGGACGCCTGCACACCAAGTGGGGAAGGTCCCCTGGAGCCGGCAGAGCACCACCGTCGCGATCGACCTCGGCAGGCAGCCTTCCGGTCCGGTGCAGGCCAGGCTGGTGGCGACCACCACCTCTCGGGCGCGGGCTGCCTCGGCGTACGAAGCCGGGCGGGCGCCTTTCGAGAGCAGCCGCAGAACGCGTTGGATTTTCTTCGGCGGTTTCTTGGCCAGCGACCGCGCAACGGCGACCGCGACCTTTGCTGCCAACTTGGTGCGCAAATTGCCGACGGTGTTTTCCGGCATCACCTGGGAAATACTCATGCGGGCACCAGAATTCCGGCGGCGAGTAATTGTTCGAGCACCGCGGAAGCGTCCGCGGTGGCGATCTCGGAATCCACCGCGAATTCGGCCATCACGGCTTCGGCCGCGGATTCCACCGTGCCGGTGCCGAGCAGCGCGTCGAGCACCAACGCGCCGCTCGGGTTGAGATTCCAGAACTTGCCCGTCGCCTCGTTCAGCAGTACGACGCCGTAGTCGGTCCGGGCCACCGAGTGCTCATCCGCCAAGCTGTACACGGCTCTCCTCCTGGTTGCGTAGCCACAGCTCGCAGCCGAGGGTCGGCTCGAGCCTGCGATGCGCGGTCTGGACGTCGATCGGGCCGGCGACCACCGCCCGCAGCCGATCCGCGTCGACCACGCCGAGCCGCGCCAGCCGCGAGTCCTGCACAGCGCCGACGATCTGGTCCCGATGCCTTCGACTGCCCAGCACCGCCGCGGCGGCCGTCTCGGCCTTGGTCACCCGGCGCAGCGTGGCGTCCGGCACGATCCCGCGCATCGCCTCGACCAGCAACGGCTTGTACGCCGCCGGCTGGTGGCGGGCGGTGATCCGCACCGAGAGGGCCGCCTCGAGCACCCGGTCGTCGAAGAACGGGGCCGCGGCCGCCACACCCTGACCGGCGGCGAGCTGCAGGAATCCGCGGGCCACCTGCGCTCCGGAGTACACGGCGGCCAGGTTGTGGTGGAGTCCGCGATCGTCGGCAAGTCCTGGGCCGGCCGCCGCACTCAGGTCCCCGCGGACGGCCTCGACGATCTCCGGCGTCACCCAGCCGGGAAGTAGCGGTGGCGTGCTCCACCCGAGGTAAAGCTCACGGCGTTTGGGCTGGTCGAGCTCGGCCGCGGCGGCGCGCAGCCAGTCGGCATAGGTCCGATGCCGGACGAGCCCGCGGACCGCCCGGGACAAGGGCATCCGGTGCTTCGCCGCGGCGGACCGAACGGCTTTCCAACCGGTCAGCGGCGACTGCCTGACCATCGTGGCGAGCCAGGCCGGGCCCGGAGCGCAGAGCTCGTCGCCGCCGAATCCCATCAGGTGCAGGCTGGGTCCGTACTGCTCGCCGCGCTCGAGGATGTGCACGAACCGGCCCCGGTTGTGGGCGTAGAGGAACGGCTCGTCGAAACGATCACCGGTGGTCAGCAGACCGTCGTACACCAGCGGGCACTCGTCGGCGGGGATCACGTCGTGCTTGACGGCATGCTCGGACTCGTTCAGCGCGGCGACGGTACGGCCGGCCCAGGCCACGTCGTCGTCCATCGCGTCCGGCTGGGCGGCGGTCAGCGCGACCACCTCGGCGCCTTCGTGGACGGCCAGCGAGCAGATCGAGCTGGAGTCCAGGCCACTGAGATGCGACACCACGGTCCGGCCTTCGACGGGGCGGGCTTTGGTCGCTTCGATCAGGGCCTGCCTGAGTGCCTCGCCGCCTTGTTTCAGGTCGAGTCGGGGCTCGGGCGGCTGCCACCAGCGCCGGTCCTGGGGCGGGCCGGCGGGACGTAGTACGGCGAAGTGATCCGGTCTGACGGCGTGTACGGCCGGCCAGACAGGTTGCCAGCCAAGTGGCCAGGGGGCGCCGGGGAAGAGGAGGCGGGTGGCGAGCTGGGTCGTGTCGATGGATGCGTCCAGCAACTCGGCGAGGACGGCGGCGTTGTCACTGGCGATCGGGAGACCGTCCACAGTGGCGGTGAAGACGCGGCGCAAGCCCGAGGCTGTGCCGCGGATGCCGACGCTGTCGCCGATGGCGGTGATCAGGTGGGAGCTGCCGGGGAAATCGTGCCGCGCATCGTGGTCGCGCAGGCGGTCCGCTGCTGTCTCGAGCACGGACTCCGGGAGCGAGTGTTCGCCGATCAGGGCGACGGCTTTGTGGCCCGCTCGACCGAAAGTCAGTTGCTCAGGGCAACTGGTCAGGATCCAGGGCCGGCCGGATGGATGATCCACCCGGGCCGAGGCGGCGCCGGACCGGGAGGCGCTGAACCCGGAGGCGCCGGGCTGGGCGGCCAGTCGGCGGGCCAGTCGGGTGGCCAGCAGTTCGCCGGGGTCGGCGTCCGGGAGGACCACGAACCAGTTCACGACGATCCTCCTCGGACGGCGACGCTCAGTTGTAGAAGGCGCGCAGCAGGACGCCCTTGCGCGGGACCACGTTGCAGTTGTAGGCGGACCAGGTGCCGCGGGCACGGCCGAACTCACCCGCGCCGATGCAGTCGCCCATCGTGGCGAAGTAGGCGACGTCGGCCCAGAAACCGAGGGTCGAGTCGGTGCTGGTCTGGACCGTGCGCGCCTGCGGCGCCGGTGCGGCGTTCGCGGGGGCCGCCACGGCCAGCGGCGACAGGACGGCGCCGACGACGGCGACGCCACTGAGCAGAAGCTTCTTCACGGTGGTTCCTTTCACGCTCGTGTGGTGAGATGCCGGTGGTGGGCGGCGACTAGGGTTCGCCGCCCACCACCTCAGACCGGGGAAAGGTGGTTCACCACCCCCAGGCGTCGATCCACTCCCAGTTGTGTCCACCGGAACCCGCGGTCTCCTGACCGAAGTCACCGGCCTCGATCAGGGTCGGGCGCTCGTACTCACGCATTTTCTCCACCTCCCCACCGTGCTCGGCTGTTGGAAAAACTCTATTCAGCCGGGCTTTCGGCCCGCTTTCGTCCGGGCTTCGTTTTCTTGGTGCGGATCAAGAAGCCCGTCGGCCGCTTTCTTCACAGTGCTCGAAAAGCGCCGGTACGACGAGATCGCCCAGCCGGACGGCGACCTCGTACTCGCCACTGCGGAAACAACGCATGATCGTCGCGGACAACTGTTCCTTCTCCGCGATCACCCAGCCGAGTGGGTTCTCCTGCACGCGCCGCCGGACCGACTCGCTGACCGGCAGGCCCATCGCCGCGGTCTTGTCACCGAACGCGAGCTCAGCCAAACCCAGCTGGACCTCGTGATAGCGGCTGGCAGCCAGAGCTGTCTCCGGGTCGTCCGCGGCCAGCTCGGCGGCGAACGCGGCCGGCAGCGGGCTCAGCCGATAGTGGAGTACGCCGAGTGGGTCGAGACCTGTGGAGACGAGCAGGTTGGCCTGGACCAACAGGTCGAACGGGTGCTCGTCGGCCAGGTCCGCGAACAAGGCGTCCGCTGCCCAGCTCGGCACACCGGACGTACCGAGCGGGCCGAGACGCCGAAACGCCTGCTGAGCCGTCGGATCCAGCCCTCGGTACGTCTCCTCCAGGCTCGTCCGGACGCCCAGGTTGTCGATCGTCAGCTCGGACAGGATCCGGCGCTCCACCAGGCGGTCGGCGAACGACTCCACACTGGCCGGGTGCCTGGCCAGGATCCGCGCGCCCGCGATCCGGAGCGCGAGCGGGAGGCCTCCGCAGGCCGCGTTGATCCGGACCACACCGGCGCGCTGCTCCGCGATCCACTGTGGGCTGGTCATCCGGCCGAGCAGCTCGACCGCGTCGTCGTCATCGAAGGGGTTCAGCCGGACCTGATGCGCGCCGGCCAGTCCGGCCAGCAAGGACCGGCTGGTCACCACCACGGCCGCTGTCGGCGTACCGGGGAGGAACGGCAGGACGTCCTCGGTGGAGGTGGCGTCGTCCAGGAGCATCAGCACGCGCCGGTCGGCCAGCGCGGCGCGGAGGGCAGCAGCGCGCTGGTCCAGACCGTCGGGGATCGCCGTACGCGGCACGCCGCACGATTCCAGTACGTCGGCCAGCCGGTCCTCGATCTGGCCGTGCAGCTGGACGTACAGCTGGCCGTCCGGGAAGCGTGGCCGCAGTTGCTGCGCGAGATGTACCGCGAACGCGCTCTTCCCGACGCCTGGCATGCCGGAGATGGCCGCGATCCGCACTGCGGGGCTGTTCTCGGCGAAGAGCCCGGTGAGGTGCTTGAGCGGCTCCTCGCGGCCGACGAAGTCGATGGTCCCCGCGGGGAGCTGGTACGGCGTCGGCCAGACGTCGTCTCGCAGTACCGGCGCGACGACCGCCGCGATGTCCTGGCTCAGGACGCGCTGCTGCACCTGACGAAGCTCGGCGCCGACGTCCAGTCCGAGTTCCTCGCGAAGGGTCTGCTCGACCTTGCGATAGGCCTCCAGGGCCTCCACCTGCTGTCCGGAGTGGTAGAGCGCGAGCATCAGCTGGGCGCAGAACCGCTCGCGGGTCGGGTACTGCGTGACCAGGTTGCGCAGGTCGCCGATGACGTCCTGGTGGTTCCCGAGCGCCTGCTCGACGTCGAAGCGCCGATGCAAGGCCTGGAACCACTCCTCCTCCAGCTGTGGCAGGACATCGCGTTGCAGGGAGTCCGACGCGATGTCGGCCAGCGGACGTCCTGTCCACAGGCTCAGCGCGGCGCGTACCAACTCAGCCTCGCCGGTGAGCTGGCCGGCCGACCGTGCGCGGCTCATCAGCTCGCGGAACTCGAGGATGTCGAGCTGGTCGGTCGCCACCTCGATCAGATAGCCGTCCTGCTCGGTCCGGATCAGATCCGGATCGCCCAGCGCCGTGCGCAGCCTGCTCAGGTGGATCTGCAACGCCCGCCGCGCGTCCGACGGTTCGTCGCCTCCCCACAACCGGTCGATCAACTCCTCCGCCGGTACCACCCGGCGCGCCGACACCAGCAGCGCAGCCAACAGCGCCCGCTGTTTCGCGGCGCGAATCCGCACCGGCCGTCCAGCACGATCGACCCGCAACGGGCCGAGCAGTGCGAACCGGATCGTCACCAGGAACCCCCAGTCCCTTCTGAACCCCACCAGGGCCGAAAGTCCCCGGCCCTGGCGACTATGCCCGATCAGCGGTCCTCTCCGGCCTCTTTTCGATCAGCCTGCAATAAGCCGGTCCCGAGTAGCCCGGGCACTTGAACAGACGGCGAACAGAGCATGACCCAGCCCTGAGAAACCCCTGAGAAACAAGGGCTTCCGGGGCCCGACCGGTTAAAGGATTTGCGGTGGACAGGGGTGGAGCGGGAGGCTCCAGGGGTGATTTCTCATCGAGTGGTTGGGGACGGACCGGCTGTGCTGTTGGTACACGCCGGGGTTTGTGATGCGCGGATGTGGGAGCGGCAGGTCGAGGATCTGCGGGCCGACCATCGGGTGATTACGGTGGATCTGCGCGGGTACGGCGAGACGCCGCTCGAGGCCGGGGCGAAGTACGCCGATGCCGCGGACGTGCTCGAGGTGCTCGATGAGCTGGGGGTGTCGAGCACGAAGGCCGTCGGGTCGTCCTACGGGGCGTACGTCGTGTTGCAGGCGGCCAGCAGGGCGCCGGAGCGGTTCGAGCGGCTGGTGCTGATGTCACCGCCGGCAGACAACGTGGTGCCGACGGATGACTTCAGAGCCTTTGCGGCGGAGGAGAACGCGCTGCTGGAGGCCGGGGACGTCGAGGGGGCGACGGAGCTCAACGTGCGGACGTCGGTGGGGCCCGAGGCGGATGACGCGGCACGTGAACTGGTGCGGGTGATGCAGCGGCACGCGTTCGAGGTGCAGGTGGCGGCGGGCGAGGTGGACGCCGACGAATGGGAGGTCGGCGGGATCCCGGCGCCGATCCGGCTTTTCACCGGGGCGCATGAACTGAAGTTCTTCGGCGCTTGCGCGGAGTACCTGGGTGAGCTACTGCCGAACGTCGAGCACACCGAGCTGGCCTGGGCCGGGCATCTGCCGTCGCTGGAGCGGCCGGCGGAGATGACGGCGCTGATCCGCGCCTCGCTCGACGGGTGAGATGGCGAACGGCCGGCGCATCGAGCGCCGGCCGTTCGGAAGTACAGGTGGTGCTGGCGATCAGTCGGCGAGGGCGCCCATCGGATCCCAGGCCGGCAGGACGATCGGAGCCTCGTCGAAGCGGGCCTGCAGATCGGCCGGGAGGGCCGACTTGCGGACGGCGATCTCGAAGACGTGCTCGGCGTACCAGGAGTCGTTCATCGTCCAGAAGCCGTTGTCGGCCTTCTCGTCGCCCCAGCTGTTCTCGACCCGCCAGCGGCGCGCCTTGCCGTCGACCAGGTCGACGCCGGTGAACAGCATCGCGTGTGTCATCAGCGTCTCGTGGTGCAGCAGCCGCTCGGCCTTGTCGAGCGAGAACTCGGTGTCGTAGACGGCGCCGAAGTCGTACAGCGCGGCGTCCCAGTAGCCGAGGTCGGCCGACATCTGCTTGCCGACGTCACAGCCGAACCAGACCGGCTCGCCGGCCACGATCGCGTCCTGGGTGAGCTGCTTCATCAGGTCGATCTCGACGTTCAGGTAGACCACCGGCGGCGCGTCGATGACGTTGCCGAGGTAGTCGACGGTGAAGGTCTTGCCGGTCGGGCTGGACTCGCGCGGGTCGTGCACGATGCAGACGTACTCGTCGACCGGCAGCGTCACGTACGCCGCGGCGAACTCGGCCGGCGTCGTCCAGCCGTCCCGGTGGAAGCCCTTGTCGCTGTCCTTCCACTGCCACAGGAACTTCTGCGGCGGCGTGCCCAGGTGGATGCTCAGCACCCGGTGGATCGTGGTCAGCAGCTCCTGCTTGTGCGCGCGCTGTGCCTCGGCGCCCTCGATCTTGCGCAGGTCGCGCGCGCCCTGGCGGAGCAGCTTGCGCAGCGAGTCGTTCAGCTGCGCGGTCGCCGACGAGCTCTCGGTCTCCGGCATCGCGGTCTTCGGCACCAGGCCGTGCTTGCGGACCAGCGCGACGAACATGTTCCACTGGCCGCCGTCACCGATCGGGTCGGACAGCAGGTGCGCCACGGTCCGGTCGTCGACGTCGCGATCGGTGGTGTCGATCATCGCCTCGAGGAAGAAGTTCGCGCGTTCGAACTTGTCCCAGAACAGCAGGTAGTTCTGGGAGAACTCGAAGTCCTTCACGCCGAGCTTGGCGGCGGTGCCGGCCCGGAGCAGGTTCAGGCCGGCGAACAGCCAGCACCGGCCGCTCTTCTTCTGGTTCGTCACCTTCCAGTCGTCCAGCAGGTTCGACACGGAATGGTCGATCGAGGTGACGATCTGGCGATCCAGGGCGATCTTGGCGATCGGCGTCTCCGTGACGGCGTTCTGCATCACCCGGTACTGCGGGTTCGACGCGAACTCCTTCTCGAAGAGCGCGAGCTGTTCAGCTGTGAGATTCCGCTCCATGAGAGTCGACGGTATAACAGTCCCAAAGCCTGCTGCGCCCCTGTCGGGGTGGCGAATCTGTGCCCTGGCCACAACTCGCCAAGCTAGTTGAAAACGGTTGTCAATAGTAGGTAAGGTGTGACGATGGCACAACGTGGCAAGCCGGCCGGTCCCCGCAAGCCGAAGCAGAATCCGCTCCACAAGGTCGAGTTCGTCGACTACAAGGACACCGCTCTGCTCCGCAAGTTCATCTCCGACCGCGGCAAGATCCGCTCGCGCCGGGTCACCGGGCTCACCGTCCAGCAACAGAAGCAGGTAGCCAGGGCCATCAAGAACGCCCGCGAGATGGCCCTGCTGCCCTATGCCTCCACCGGCGGCCGCTGACTTTCAGACCAGGCGGCGGTCAGTCGCCCAGCGGGTGAGTTCGTGGCGGTTGGAGAGCTGGAGTTTGCGCAGCACCGAGGAGACGTGGGTCTCGACGGTCTTGACCGAGATGAACAACTCGCGGGCTACCTCCTTGTACGCGTAGCCGCGGGCGATCAGCCGGAGGACTTCGCGCTCGCGCTGGGAGAGCCGGTCGAGGTCCTCGTCGACCGAGGCGATGTCGATGGCGCCGGAGAAGGCGTCCAGGACGAAGCCGGCCAACCGCGGTGAGAAGACCGCGTCACCGTCGGCGACCCGGCCGATCGCGTCGACCAGTTCGGTGCCGCTGATGTTCTTGGTGACGTAGCCGCGGGCGCCGGCCCGGATCACGCCGATCACGTCCTCGGCCGCGTCGGAGACCGACAGCGCCAGGAACTTGATCTCCGGGTGCCGCTGGTGCACCTGCTTCATCACCTCGATACCACCGCCGCCCGGCAGGTGGACGTCGAGCAGCACCACGTCCGGCTCGGTGCCGACGATCGCCTTCACCGCGGACTCCACGTCCGCGCCCTCGCCGACGATCTCCACCGACGCACCGATCTCGCTGCGCACGCCTGCCCGGAACATGTCGTGGTCGTCGATGACCACCACTCGCCTCTGCGTCATCTGTCCATCTCCAGTCGCACTTCGGTGCCTGTCTCCGGGTTCGACCGCACCGTTGCGCGGCCGCCGTGCCGTTCCATCCTGCCCATCACGCTGTGCCGCAGCCCGAGCCGGTCCTCCGGCACACCGTCGGTGTCGAAGCCCTTGCCGCGGTCCCGGACGAACATCTCGGCCCGGTCCCCGTCCACCTCGACGAACACGTCGATCTTGTCAGCTCCGGAGTGCTTGGCGGCGTTCACCATCGACTCGCGCGCGGCCCGGACCATCGCCGACAGTCCTTCGGTCAGGTCGCAGTCGCCCACCGTCACCACCTCGACCGGTACGCCGTGGGAGTCCTCCACCTCGGCAGCGGCCCGCTTCGCCGCGCCGGCCAGCGTCTGGTCGGTGTTGTCGTCCTCGTCGTAGAGCCAGGACCGCAGGTCGCGCTCCTGCGACCGAGCCAGCCGTACTACGGCCCGCGGATCGTTCGCCTGCTTCTGGATCAGGGCCAGCGTCTGCAGCACCGAGTCATGCAGATGCGCGGCCATGTCGGCGCGCTCCTGCGACCGCACCCGCTCGGCACGCTCGTTGTTGAGGTCCCGGCTGAGCCGGTGCACCCACGGCCCCGCGATGACGCCTATACCGACCACTGCCAGCAGCAGCGCGACCAGTACGTCGCCGACCATCGACAGCCGGCCGTTCTGCACCAGGAACACGGTGACCGCGGTCCCGATCAGGATCAGCCCGACCGCTACCCGGATGACCGACTTCCAGCCACCCTTGCCGAACAACGTGTTGAGCGTCGGAGCCTTGCCCACCCAGGCGTTGCGCTGGCCCTCGTCGGCCTGCCGCCAGATCAGCGCCAGACCGGTCCCGGCGAACACCAGCGGCCAGAACATCTTGCCGGCCACCCCGAACCCGGCCACGTTGAGCAGCAGAAGCACACCGATGCCGACCACGACGAGCGCGGTCAGCTGGCCGCGACTCTTCTCCTTGCGCCGCTCCTTGGTCGGCGACGCGATCGGCGGCACCGGCGTCTCGGGCCGCATCCCGTTCCGGGTCGCCGCAGCCAGACCGGGCGCGTTGGGGCCGGTCGACACCTCGAGCGGCATGAGGAACCACAGGGCTGCGTAGATGAGTACGCCGAAGCCGCCGAACACGGTCGCGCCGATGAAGACCAGGCGGACCACGGTGTCGGACACGTTGAGGTGGTCAGCGATGCCGCCGGCCACGCCACTCAATACGCGGCCCTCGGCTCGCCGGTAGGCGCGGCGTATCGGCGGGGGCTCGGTGCCGGGCGGCGGCTGCTGCTGCGCTCCAGGGGGACCGAATTGCGGCCCCGGGGCATACGAACCGCCGACCGGGCCCGAGGACCCGCCCGGAGGCGCGGTTGCAGCTGGTTGTGTCATCCCCACGATCGTCACATGCCAGCAGGCCGCACACCAGCAGGCTTCTCCCCGGCTGACTCCTCAACGGTCACCCGCTGCGCTCAGGGTCGGCCCGGGGAGAACCCCTAGCCGACCGTGGCCGAGTGGCGACCCGGGGTCGGCAAAGGGGGATCCCCGATGTTGCCGCCGCCCGGAAGGGGACACTATCGATCTCATGGAGCAGAACACGAGCGGGGGATTCGACCGCGACCAGCTGAAGGACGTGCAGAGCTGGCGCCGCAGTCGGTCGGACCGGATGCTTGCCGGCGTCTGCGGCGGCATGGGCCGCGCACTGAACGTCGACCCGGTGCTGATCCGGGTAGTGATGGCAGTACTGATCCTCAGCGGCCCCGGCATCATCTTCTACGGTGCGGCCTGGGTGCTGATGCCGGACGAGGGCAGCGACCGCTCCGCCGCGCAGGGCGTGCTCGGTGACCGGGTACGGCCCGATCACCCGTGGCTGTGGCCCGTGGTGATCGGTGTCTGCGTGTTCTCCGCCATCGCGCTGATGTCGTCCTTCAACTTCGGCAAGCTGATCCCCGGACCACTGGTGGTGCTCGGGCTGCTCTGGCTGTTCGTGTTCCGCCGCAAGGGCCGCAGCCACTGGGGGCACCGCAACGCCGCCTGGGGCGAGCGCAGCGCCGAGCGGGCCCAGCGCACGGTCGAGCGCGTCCAGCGCCACGCTGAGCGGCACATCCAGCGGGCACAGCAGCACGGCGGCCATCACGGCACCCAATGGGCCCAGCAGGCAGCCCAGTGGAGCGCAGCAAACCGACCGACCGACCAGACCGGTACACAAGCTCCCCCCGCGGACCAGCCGTCCGCTGCCACCCAGCGGCCCCAGGACCGGGTGACCGAGCCGGTCCAGCCTGTCTGGACCGAGGACGACCCCCTCGGCCTGTACGTCGATGAGCCCCCGACCACCACCACCGCGGCCGCCCGACCGCCCGCTGCTCCCCCGGTCAAGGGGTACCGCGGAGTGAAGCCAGTGGTCGTCCTGCTGTCCGCCGCCGCGATCACCATCGCCTGGCTGGCCGGCGCACCGACCACCACGATGCTGGTGATCGGGTTGGCCGCCCTCGGCGCCGGCATGCTGATCGGTGGATTCCTGGGCAAGACCATCGGGCTGCTGCCACTCGGGATCCTGCTCGCGTTCGGCATCGCAGCCAGCACGGTCTTCCCGCACGTCCCACGCGACATCGCCAGCGTGAACTTCGTCGCCACGCCCGCCGATTCGATCGACGCCGCCAGTACGACGTACCGGTTCGACGCCGGCTCGGTGAAGCTGGACCTGACCAAGGCGGTCTTCAAGCCCGGCGCCGAGGTGTTCGTCGAGGGCGGGGCCGGCGAGGTCGTCGTCAAGCTGCCGCCGAACGTCGACGTCACCGGCACCGTGAAGGCCGACACCGGCCAGGTCGATGCTTTCGGCAAGGTCAAGGGTGGGCACACTGCTGACATGGCGGTGAGCGACCTGGGCGTCGACGGCAAGGTGAGCCCGCAGAGCGTGGTGCTGGACCTGCACGTCAAGCTCGGCAGCATCAAGGTGGAGCGCTGATGAGGAAGATCAAGCCGGACGTCCCGGGCATCATCGCCGGCACCGTGCTGACCGGCGGCGCCTCGATCTGGATCCTCAACGACAACGGCGTGGTCCAGACCGACGACGTCGGCCTCACCGCCGCCCTGCTGCTGGTCGCGGCCGGCATCATCGGCCTCGCCGCCTCCCACCGAGGCTGATCAGTCCACTGGGGCTGATCCTCACACGGCGCCGACAACCGCTGGGTTAGTCTTGTTGACCGCTCGATCAACCGGTTCACCGGTGGCCGGGCACCCGAGGGGCCCGGTCAGCGGGTTCCGTTGAAGGTCAACAGGAGTTGTGATGGTGCGCGGCACCGTGAAGTGGTTCAACGCCGACAAGGGCTACGGCTTTCTCGCCGTGGACGGCCAGGACGACGTGTTCGTCCACTGGAGCAAGATCGTCACCGACGGGTACAAGACGCTCGAGGACGGCCAGCAGGTCGAGTTCGAGGTGGTGGACGGACCCAAGGGCCGCGAGGCCGACGCGGTCCAGACCCTCTGAGGCGAGCGGCGCGACAGCGCTTTTCCACACCTGCGCGGAGCGTGGGCAACCGGTAACCTGACCTCTCACTGTGGGAGGGGAAACGAAGTGACCGACGAGCCGGTGCACGTGATCCGGAAGCTCGAGCAGGCGCTCCAGGACGACGACTTCAACTGGTCGCTGATGCTGGTCGGCGAGGACCAGACCGACAAGCTCGCGACGCTGACCGGCGACCTGCGTGGACCGCACTCCGAGACCGGCGACGGCAAGCAGATCACCTCCGGCTTCTCGTACTGGGGAATCGGCCCGACGATCGCCTGGTCGAACGCGACCAACGACCCGTTCTACCTGGTGATGAAGGCCGGCGCCGAGTCGTTCCTGCGGCACTGGCGCAAGGTCCGGCCGCATACCGACAACACCGGTTTCCACTTCGTCAGCCTCGGCGTCGGTACCGGGGTGAAGGACCGGACGATCCTGGCCGACATGTACCGGAAGAACCGGGACATGTTCTACATCCCGGTCGACATGAGCTCGGAGATGCTCCGGATGGGCACGCTGGAGCCGGTACGTGGGCTCGGCTTCCCGATGTCACAGGTGCTGCCGGTGCAGCTCGACTTCTCGATCGCCGACAACATGAACGAGCTCGGCCAGATGCTGGCCCGGCTGGTCGGCGACGAGCCGATCCTGTTCACGCTGACCGGCAACACGCTGGCCAACTTCGAGAGCGATCTGGAGCTGCTCGGCACGATCACCCGGGTGCTGCGCCCGCAGGACCGGCTGCTGCTCGAGGTCGCCAGCACGAGCAGCCTCGACCAGACGGCGGCGGATGCGGCGGCCGACGAGTACCAGCAGACCCGCATGTTCGCCGAGTTCGTCACCAGCGCGCTGCGCTACAACACCGATCTGCGGATCGAGGACGGGCTGATCGACTACCGCGGCGAGGTGGAGACCGACGACGCGCTGCTGGTCAAGATCGTCTGGCAGAACAACACCTCGGAGCCGATGGCGATGGGGCTGCCGGACCATACCCAGGTCACCCTCAAGCCCAACGACACGATCCTGCTCTACACCACCCGGAAGTTCTCCACCGAGCGACTGAAGAAGCTCACCGCCGAGTGCGGCCTGACCGCCATCGAACACGCCCACTCCGGCTTCCGCTACACCCGCCGCCCCAGCCCCTTCGGCCTCGACCTCCTCCTCCTGGCCCCCGAAGGCGCCGAGATCCCCAACCTCCTAGCCGAAGACATCTGGTCTCAATGACCGAAGACCCCGTCGGTACTCCGGTCAGGCGGGCGCGGTGGCGGGTGCTCGCTCGCTTGCGGCTGCTGGCTGCGGCGTTGCGGGTGACACGTAGCGATGCGCGGTGGGCTGGGTATCGGCGGGTGGTGGTGACGTGGGTCAGCTATGGGTTGCTGGCGGTGGCGTTCGTGTTGGGGGTGATCTGGTTTTTCTGGCCGGACAACAGTCGGTGGGAGCCGGCGGTCAACTCGCTGACGCTGGTCGCGGGGTTGACCGGCATCTTCGTCGAGCGGCTCAGTGCGGAGGCTGAGCGGCGTACCGGCGTACTGCGGGCTGTCGCCGACGAGCTGCAGGAGAACACCCGGCTGCTGTCCGACGAGCGCTTCACCCCGAAGACGCCCACCCAACGGCAGGTCTACCCGAGACTCGTCGTCTCCGCGGTCGACCTGGCGCTCGTCTCCGGCGCCCTCGGCCGGCACCGCGACGCCGAGCTCGTCACCCTCCTGCACCGCTGGCGTGACACCGTCCACCTGTTCAACCGCCGCCTCGACCTGACCGAGATCAGCACCTTCTCCAACACCATCTCCGCCGCCGAGCTGGCCGCCTTCCACCGCGCCCTGACCCGCGAGAACAGCTACTTCGCCGCCACCCGCGAAATGCTCGAAACCCTGCTGGCCCGCCTCCCGACCCCCTGAGCATCTACGCTTTCGGACAGGACCGTTATTGCCCCGCCCCACGGGAGGTCACCCGCCATGCGAGCACTCCTGACTGCTGCCCTCGCCGCCCTCCTACTGGCGCCCCTCACGGCCGCCCAGGCAAGCGAGCCACCACCACCGACCCCCGTCTCCCTGGGCATCCCCCTCTCTGACGTACTCCTGATCGGCGGCACCGTCGCCCCCGGCCCGGTCGCCGGCAAAGCAGCCATCTGGAACGTCTCCACCGGCAAACCCGGCTACCTGAACGCCATGGACCCAGCCACCGGCGCCAGCCTCGTCTCGGCCCCGCTGGAAGGCGCCGACTCCGGCTACGCCGTCACCGCGACCCCCGACGGCTCGATCTACGTCGGCACCTACAGCAACGGCCACCTCTACCGCTGGCGCCCCGGCATGGGCGACACCGTCGAGGACCTGGGCCGTCCGGTCGCCAGTGAGAACTACATCTGGAGCCTGACCTCCGACGAGCACGGCAACATCTACGGCGGCACCTTCCCCGGCGGCAAGATCTTCCGGTACGACGCCGCCACCGGCGCGGTCCGCGACTACGGCCAGGCCGTCCACGGCCAGACGTACGTCCGCAGCATCGCCTACGCAACAGGCAAGGTCTACGCCGGCACCAACCCCGACGCCCACCTCGTCGAGCTCGATCCGGCGACCGGCACAGTATCCGAAATCCCTTCCCCACCAGGGATTCCGGACATCAGGAACCTCGCCATCTACGACCTCGCCGCCCGCGCCGGCAAGCTCTACGCGCGCTTCAGTACGGCATACCCGGCACCGCTCTGCGTCTTCGACCTCGCCACCCGCACCTGGACCGACCAGATCCCCGCCGCGCACGGCCTGGACATCTCACCGGTCGGCGACCAGGGCGAGATCTACCTGATCCAGCAGGGCGAGCTCAAGCGCTACGACCCAGCCACCAAAGCCCTGGCCGGTACCGGCCTGACCTTCACCGGCCGGATCCAGAACGCCCGCGCGATCGGCTGGGCCGAGCTCGGCCTGCCCGACTACCCGGGCAAGAGCATCGTCGGCACGCTGTGGCGCGGAGAGCTCTTCCGCTACAACCCGCAGACCGGCAAGTCCGACCTCATCCAGTCCGCCGTACGCCGGGAGCCGATCGAGATCCTCTCGGTTGCCGGCGGCAAGCAGTCGGCCTACGTCGGCGGCTTCCTCAACGGCGGCGTCTCAGTCGTCAACCCACTGACCGGCGCGGCCACCTTCAACCGCTTCTCGCAGACCGAGGCTCTGATGGAAGCGTCCGACGGCCGTGTCTGGATCGGCAACTACCCCGAGGCACGTGTCTACTCCTACGACCCGCACCAGCCGTGGAGCAGCCCGGAGTACTCGCCCGGACCACCCGGCACACCGGACAACCCGCGGCTCGAGGTCAACATGAAGGCAGACCAGCAGATGCGCGCCCGGGCATTCGCCGAGGTGGACGGCAAGATCGCCATCGGCACCGTCCCCGAAGGCGACCGGCTCGGTGGCGCCCTCGCCATCCACGACCCGGTGACCCGTACCACCCAGACCTTCCGCAACGTAGTCCAGGACGAGAGCATCTTCGGGCTCGCCGCCGACCACGGCATCGTGTACGGCGGTACGTCGATCACCGGCGGCCTGACCACGACTCCCCCGACCCGGGCCGAGGGCACCGTCTTCGCGTGGGACGTCCGGCACTCCCGCAAGCTCTGGGAGACCCCGATCGCGGGCGCCGGTACGGTCAACTCGGTCGCGATCGGCCCCGACGGCCTGCTCTGGGGTGTGGCCGGCAAGACGATCTTCGCCGTCGACACCCTGCGCGGCCGACTCAAGCGCCGGTTCGACCTGGGCAGCACCACGGCCTGCGGTGACATCGTCGCGACCCGGGACGCCCTGTACGCCGGAATCGACGGCACCAAGCTCTACAAGCTCGCCCCCTGGCAACGCACTCCACCGGCTGTCTGGCTGACCCAGGCCAACCGGCGGCTCGCCGTACAGGGTGACAACCAGTTACTGGTCACAACCGGAGCACAGCTCTTCCGGATCGACCTGAATCGTTGACAGCCGAAATTCCGAGCCAGTAGTTTCGGCCTGGACCGTTATTAGAGGGGGTCCGATGAGAACCAGCGTCAACCGCATCCTGGCACCGCTCGCCGTGCTGGCGGTGGCGGCCTCGATCACGTCCTGCGGCGGCTCCGACGAGCCGTCGTCGTCATCAAGCACAGTAACCGTCTGGATGTACCCCGTGATCGGCGACCAGAAGGCCGGCGACGCCTACTGGGCTCAGGTCGAGAAGGACTTCGAGGCGGCCAACTCCGGTACCGACCTGAAGATCGAGCAGCAGCCCTGGGCCGAGCGCGACCAGAAGCTCGCCACTGCGTTCTCCGGCGGCAAGGGTCCGGACGTCGTGGTGCTGAACCCGGACCAGATCCCGCAGTACGTGAAGAACGGGTCGCTGTCGCCGGTCGACAAGGTGATCGAGCCGGCCAAGAGCAGCTTCCTGCCCGGCGCCCTCACCGCGCTGACCGTCGACGGCAAGCTCTACGCCGCGCCGATCTACCACACGGTCACGACGACGATCTACAACAAGAAATTGCTCGACAAGGCCGGGATCACCACCCCGCCGCAGTCCTGGGACGAGATCAAGGCGGCCGCGCCGAAGCTCAAGGCGGCCGGCGTCGCGACGCTGGACTACTCGGCCTCGCCGAGCGCGACGATGAACCTGAACTTCTATCCATTGCTGTGGCAGGCCGGTGGTTCGGTCTTCTCCGAGGACGGCAAGAAGGCGACCTTCAACGAGGCGCCCGGCGTCGAGGCGCTGACCTTCCTGACCGGCCTGTACAACGACGGCGCGATCCCGAAGGGCGCGCTGACGAATGCCAACCTGGTCGCCGACGCGCCGCTCGGCAAGCAGCAGGTCGCGATGGGCTTCGCCAACACGCTCGCCGACGCCAAGACGGTGGAGACCACCTGGGGCGCGGGCAACGTGATCATCGGGCTGCCGCTCAAGGACAAGAAGCAGGTCGGCTTCGGACTGCCCGGCGGGCTCGGCGTGAACGCGGCGTCGAAGAACGTCGCCGGCGCGGAGAGGTTCCTGTCCTTCATGATCGACCCGAAGCAGATCGTCAGCCTCGGTACCGCGTCCGGCTTCCTGTCGCCTCGCACCGACGCGAAGGTACCGGCCAAGGACGCCGAGGCAGGCAAGTTCGCCGACGCACTGCAGTACGCCTTCCCCGGCCAGCCGAATCCGGCCGCCCGGCAGGTCAACGCCGTACTCGCGGTCGAGCTCCAGGCCGCGCTGACCGGTAAGAAGACTCCGCAACAAGCCTTGGACGACGCGGCGAAGCAGGCGAACGACCTGCTGTCGCGACAACGGTGAGCTTGCGGGGAGGGCGCGCGGCAATGACGGAGGGAGGCCGCGCGACCTCTCCGCAGAACCAGGCGACAGGCCCGGCCGCAGGGGCGGTGCGCCGGCGCCTGTCGCCGCGCTCGCTGGCCGGCTTGTTGTTCGTGGCACCGATGCTGGTGCTGTTCGTGGTCTTCCGGTTCGTACCGGTGGTCGGCGCGTTCCTGTTGTCGCTGACCGACTACCGGCTCAACGGTCAGTGGTCTTTCATTGCCTTTGACAACTACTCCCGGCTGTTCGGTGACCAGCTCTTCCGCGACAGCCTGCTGGTCACCGTCACCTACGCGCTGATCTTCGTGCCGCTGACCGTCCTGGTCTCGCTCGGTACCGCGCTGCTGCTGCACCAGGTGGTCTGGAGCCGCGGCTTCTTCCGGGGCGTCTTCTTCCTCCCGTACGTGACCAGCATCGTGCTCGCGGCGGTGCTCTGGAAATGGATCTACAACGTCGAGGACGGCCTGCTCAACGGCGCCCTAGGGCTGCTCTCACTCGGCCCGTACGACTTCCTCGGCAACTCATCGTCGGTACTGCCGTCGATCGCGGTGACGTCGGCCTGGAAAGGCTTCGGTTACTCGATGCTGATCCTGCTGGCCGGGTTGCAGGCGGTACCGCAGTCCTACCTGGAGGCGGCGACGATCGACGGCGCCGGTCGCTGGCAGCGGTTCCGCTACATCATGCTGCCGCAGTTGCGGCCGATCCTGTTCTTCGTGCTGGTGATCGAGACGATCGGCGCGTTCCAGGTCTTCGACGCGATGTACGTGATGACGGCCGGCGGGCCGGTCCGCTCCAGCTACTCGCTCGTGTACTTCCTGTACGACTCGGGCTTCAAGTTCTTCGACTTCGGTTACGCGAGCGCGATCGGGCTGGTGCTGTTCTTGATCGTGCTGGTGGTCTCGCTGATCCAGCGTCGCTTCGTCGGGAGGGACGACTGATGCTTGTGCGACCAGCCCGGCTGACCCTGCCGACTTTGCTTGCGTTGACCGCGATCGTGACGATCGTGCCGTTCGCCGCGATGGTGCTGGTCGCCTTCGCGCCGCCGAGCGGCCAGACCTTCCCGGGCGCGCTCGATCCCTCGCGCTGGACCTGGCAGAACTTCTCCAACGTACTGTCCAGCTCGGACATCCCACGCTGGACGATCAACTCGCTGGTCTACTCGCTCGTCTCGGTGCTCTTCATCCTGCTGTTCGCGGCGATGGCCGGGTACGCCTTCGCGAAGAAGCGTTTCCCCGGGCGCGAGCTGCTGTTCTGGGCCTTCCTGGCGACGCTGATGGTGCCGTTCCAGGCGACCCTGATCCCGTCGTACATCCTGGTCGCGAAGCTCGGCTGGGTGGACGGGTACTGGGGTCTGATCGTGCCGACGCTGGCCAACTCGCAGGCCGTCTTCCTGATGCGCCAGTTCATCAGCCAGCTGCCGGACGAACTGTTCGAGGCGGCCGAGCTCGACGGCGCGTCGGAGTGGCGGACGTTCACCATGATCGTGCTGCCGCTGGTCCGGCCGGCGCTGGCGACGCTCGGCATCTTCGTCTTCCTCTGGCACTGGAACGACTTCCTCTGGCCGCTGGTGATCGGCCAGTCGGCGAACATGCAGACGCTGACGGTCGGCCTGGCCAGCCTGCAGACCGAGGCCGTCCCGATCAACCAGGTGATGGCCGGCGCGACCATCACCGTCGTCCCGAGCCTGCTCGTCTTCGGCCTGCTGCAGCGCTATCTGACCGACAGCATCGCGATGTCAGGGTTGAAGGCCTGATCGGTCTAGAGGTTCCCGAAGGCCTCGATCGCCTTCAGGGCATCGGCTTGCGGCATTCCCGGCGGTTGGATCCGGAGGATGATGCCGTCGGCACCCAACTCCTCGTAGTGCTGGATCCGTTCGGCACACTCCGCCGGTGAGCCGATGATGCTGCGGTCGACGATGTCGTCCCAGCCCTGGGTGTAGCGCGAGGCGTCGGCCGAGGTGCGCTTCCAGCCGGTGTAAGCGTCGTACAGGTCCCGCAGCGGCTCCTCCAGCGTCTGCCGTGCTTCCTGCGTCGTCGGCGCCGCAAACCCTTCCCTGCAAAGGATCACCTCGGCACCGAGAGTGCCTTCGCCGCGTTCGTACGACCGGTACTCCGCGATCTTGCCGGGCAGGTCGGCGTCCAGCTCGTTGAACGACGTGGTCCAGCCGTCGCACATCCGGGCGGTGCGTTCGAGCATCGCCGAGACGCGGCCGCCGTTCCAGATCCGCGGACGTGGGTTCTGCACCGGCTTCGGCGACAGGAACGCTTCCTGGATGCTGGTGAACTTGCCGTCGTACGTCACCTCGTCCTCGGTCCACAACCGGGTCAGGATCTCGAGGCACTCCTCGAACCGCGCGACGCGTTCGGCCTGCGTCACGCCGTACAGGGCGAACTCCTCCGGCCGGTAGCCGAGCACGAATCCCGCGGTCAGCCGCCCGCCCGACAGTACGTCGAGATGCGCGAGCGCCTCGCCCAGTACGACCGGCTGGTACAGCGGCGCGACGATGCCGGCCGTCGCGATGCCGATCCGATCGGTCTTGGCGGCCAACCAGGTCGCGGAGGTGAGGATCTCGTGATAGCCAGGGCGGTGCAGGTGGCGTTCGCCGAGCACCACCCATGCGAAGCCGGCCTGCTCGGCCAGCCGGGCCTGCTCGACGCCGTCCTCGAGGGAGGGTCGATCCGCCTCGTCGCCGTACAGGTTCAGATAGAGGCCCAGCCGCATGGATGCCGCCTTTCCGTCCATTGACATCAACCGTGTCAGCTACTTACGGTCTTGACCGTAAGTCATTTTCTTACATGGCGCGACCTTAGGAGCCCAGACTTATGAGTGTTGCATCGCAGCCCATCGGTCTGCCGGCCGCCGCGGCCGCCGGCTCCATCGCGCAGATCCGTACACGCGTGGTGCGCGCTGCCTATCGGCGGCCGTTCCGGATCAGCAGCGGGGTCAGCAACGAGCTGGTCAGCTTGGTGGTGGAGGTCGAGACCACCGACGGCGTCGTCGGCATCGGGGAGACGTCGCCGATGACCGCATACACCGGGGAGACGCTCGCAGGCGTCCGTACTGCGATCGAAGAGCACCTCGCGCCGGCCCTGGTCGGCCACGACCCACTCGACCGGGCCGGTGCCCATCTGCTGATGGATTCCGCACTGCGCGGCCAGCATGTGGCCAAGTCGGGGCTGGACATCGCGCTGTTCGACTTGGCCGGCGTCTTGAGCGGGTGGCCGGTGCATGTGCTGCTTGGCGGCAGCATCCGCTCCCGGGTGGAGACTGCCTGGGTTGTCGGGCTCGGCACGTTGGACGAGATGGCGGCGGAGGCTGCGGAGTACGCGGAGCGCGGGTTCCGGCACCTGAAGGTCAAGGGCGGTGAGGACCCGGTACGGGACCTCGAACTGGTCCGGGCGGTCCTTGCTGCCCTTCCACCCGGCGCGGAGCTGTGTCTGGATGCCAATGAGGGGTATGACGCGGGTACTGCGCTGCCGGTGCTCTCCAAGATGGCCGCTGCGGGTTTGGCGCTGGTGGAGCAGCCGCTGCCTCGGTGGGACCTGGTCGGCCTGGTGCGGCTCAGAGAGCGGCTTGACCTGCGGCTGATGGTCGACGAGAGCATGCAGTCGCTGCAGGACGCGCTGGAGATCGTGCGGCGGGGTGCTGCGGACGTACTGAACATCAAGATCCTCAAGGTGGGTGGGCTGCATCGGGCGCTGCAGATCGCTCATCTGGCCGAGGCGGCCGGGCTGGCGGTCAAGGTGGGGTCGATGCCGGAGTTGGGGGTGGCGACGCTGGCCGCAGTGCACCTCGCGGCCGCTGTGCCGGGTGCTACCGTCCCGGCCGACCTGGTCGGACCGCTGCTCGTCCGTGAGGAGCCGCTGGCTCCCAAGACCTTCAGCGACGTCAACGGCTGGGTGGAAGTGCCTACTCGACCCGGACTGGGGCATGACCTCTGATGCACGCACTGGTTGATCAACTCCGCGGCACACTGCTCCCGGCTGTCGTCACACCGATGAGCGCTGACGGTGTGGTGGCGTACGACGCGCTGTCTGCCTATGCGGCCGCCATCGCGGCAGGGCCGATCGGTGGGGTGGCGGTGTGGGCTCACACCGGGCGGGGGCTCTACCTGAGTGAGGCGGATCGCGGGAAGGTTCTGGCGACCTGGCGGGCCGCTACTACGGCTCCGTTGGTCGCAGGGGTCGGCGTGCCACGCAGTGCAGGGGTTGTGGGGCTGCGGGAGGCGGAGGACGCCACTGTCGGGATGGCCGTGACCGCAGCGGGCTTCGGGGCCGATGCGGTCATGGTCTATCCGTTGGCTGCCTATGGGGACTTGCCTGATGGAGAGGCGGCGGCGGTACGGCTGCATCAGCGGGTCGCTGCTGAGAGTGGGTTGCCGCTGGTCGGCTTCTACCTGCATGGGGAGGCTGGTGGGTATCCGTACCCACCTTCGCTGATCAAGGAGCTGTTGTCGCTTCCGGAGATGCTCGGGGTGAAGACGGCGACGCTCGACCGGGCCGTTGACTGCCAGGACGCGATCTGGGCGGGGCGTAGTACGGGGAAGTTGTTGATCACGGGCGAGGATCGGATGTACGGGCCGTCGATGATGTGGGGCGCCGATACCGCGTTGGTGGGCATCGCTGCGGCTCAGGTGGAGCTTTCAGCCGCCGTACTGCGTGCGTGGACGGCCGGGGACTCGTCAGGCTTCTTGCTTGCGTCGGAGCGGCTTGACCGCTTCGCCGCCGCCACCTTCTACGCTCCGATCGAGGGCTATGTCCAGCGCATGCTGTGGGCCGCGGTCTGGGAAGGGCTCATCCCGGAGGAAGCCGCGTACGACCCCTACGGCCCCGTGCTGCCGCGCTCGGAGCGCGACCTCGTCATCCATTGTCTGCAAGGCCTTTGAACAGTCGCAGCGCATTACCCGACAGCACCTTCCGAAGCTCTGACTCAGTGAATCCCGCGTCCCGGATCACGCCGAGCGAGACACAGGGATCGATCAAGGTCGAGTCCGTCCCGAACAAGAACTGTTCCATCGGTACGCCGACGCTGCGCGCGAACGCGATCCGCCCGGCGTCCGTCACCGTCCGGCAATGCTCGAGATAAATCCGGTCGCACTCGACGGCAGCCCTCGCCGCCTCCCGCCAAGCGTCCCCTCCCGCATGCCCCGCGATCACCGTGAGATTCGGCCTGGTGGCCAACATCCCCGGCAGCAACGCGACATCCGTCCCCCAGGTATGCAGCAGCAACGGCACGCCGACCTCATTCAGCATGTCGAACGCGTCCGCCATCAGCGGCGACCCGATCCCCACGCCCGGATAAGTCGTATGGATCTTCGCCCCGACAAACCGTCCCGTGCTCAGACAGTCCTTCAGATCCTCCGCACTACGCTCCAGCCGATTCGCGTTGACCACCGCATACCCATGAAGCCGCGGCTGTTCTTGCAGCACCTCGGCGAGCTTCGCATTCCCCGCCACCGCGTCGTACACCACCGCCTCGGCACCCGACACGATCTGCCGCTCGATCCCGTACCGATCCATCAGTTCGAGATTGAGCGCCACATCCCCCACGTCCATATGAAACGGCCACGGCCCCCAATGCCCATGCACGTCGATGATCCGCATCAGACCAGCTCCTGAATGTTGCCGCCAGCAATCAAAGCCCGATCGCCCGCACTGATCCGCGCATACCTCAACCGCAACGTCTGAGGCGAGATGTCCATGAACGGCGTCCTCGACCCAAACACCAAATGCCTCGCGCCGACGCTCTCCACCACCCGCTCGATCCCATCCGGACTGGACAACATCCGCGTAGTCGCCTTGAACCCGGGCTCCTGCTTCGCCATCAACACGAAGTCGCCGAGCAGATAGACATGCAGGTCCAGGAAGATCACATCCGCCCCACGCCCCGCCAACACCGCCCCGAACTTCCGCGGATCCCCATCCTGCAAAATCACCAAACCCCGCTCAACCGCCTCACCCACGACGTACTTGTACGCCGGAGTCTCCCCCTGCACCCCTTGCAGCCCGGTAAACAACCGCAGAAACTTGACGCCCTCGCCCACCAACCCGTCCAACTGCTCCGCCGCCGTCACCGCATCCCGCAGATCCACAGTGCCCACGGGGATGAGGCCGTCCTCCGAGTCCAGCGCGGAGAGGGTTTCGGTGTTGCCGGCTTGGTCGGAGAAGAGGGCGCCTCGGGTGGAGAGGGTCAGGGCGGTCTGGATGTGGTGGTGGGCCAGGTGGGACTTGAGGGCGGGCAGGTCCATGTCGGTCGGGTGGCTGGGCCAGGGGCCGAAGAGGACGTCTACGTCGTACTGGATGTGCTCCTCGGGCGATGGGGTGAGCCAGTCAGCCATCGGGGTGCACCTTCCGGATCGCGCGGGTGATGTCGTCTACGTCAGCTTCCGTGTAGGCCTCGTTCCAGGGCAAGACGATGAGCGTCTGGTTGATCATGCGTTCGGCATTCGGGCACAGGCCGGTCGGATAGTCCCTGCCCTCCAACGGGTAGCGGGAGGTTCCGTAGATCGGGCCGGTAAAGACCGGGTTCGCGTAGAGGGTGCGGTCCAGGTAGCCGGCCGAGGCAGGTACACCTTCAGCGGTCAGCGCATCGGCCCACACTCGATTGCCTTCAGCAACGACCAGCGGGAGAAGCCAGAAGGCGTGTCCTGCCAGTGAAGGCAGTGTGATGCCGGAGAGCCCGTCGAGTGCGGTCACCAGCTGCTCGGCGGATTCGCGGCGGCGTTTCACGACGTCGGCGACCTTGGCCAGTTGGGCTCGGGCGACGGCGGCGACCAGTTCTGTCATCCGGTAGTTGAGGCCGAGCATCAGGTGCACCCGGCCGCCTGAGCGGTCCCAGCCCTTGTCCATGAAGAGCCGCATCCGGGTCGCCAGCTCAGCAGAAGCGGTGATTGCCAGCCCGCCATCCCCGGCGGTGATGTGCTTGTACTGCTGCAGGCTGAAGCACGCGATGTCGCCGAAGGTCCCCAGCAGCTCACCGCCGGCCGTCGTCCCGAGCCACGCCTGCGCGCAGTCCTCGATCAGCAGCAACCCATGGCGGTCAGCGATCGACCGCAGCGCCACCACGTCAGCAGCCCCGCCGAACAGATGCACCACGACGATCGCCCGCGTGCGCGGCGTGATGGCTGCCTCGACGGCCGCCGGGTCCAGGTTGCCCGTCACCGGGTCCACATCCGCGAAGACCGGTACGCCGTTCTGCGCGAGGATCGGCGCGACAGTCCCGAAATCGGAGATCGGCGTCGTGATGACCTCGTCCCCCGGGTCGAATCCGGCGGCCGCGACGGCGAGGTGCAACGCCGCAGTACCGGAACTGCAGGCGACCGCTTCCCGCCCGTAGAGGTCAGCCATCTCCGCTTCGAGCGCCCGGGCCTCGCCGCCGAATGTGCTGCACAGCACAGCCGAGTCGAGCACCCTGAGCACCGCCGCGCGCTCCTCCGCGCCGATGGTCCGGCCGGCCGGTTCGAGCACTCCGGGGAGCGGCGTACGGCGTACTGGGTCATCGGTCATGAGCACCTCTCCCAGTCTGCGGTAATTTAGGCCCTGACCGAAAGGTAGGAGACGGCGTCAGATGGCGTCAAGTTGCCTCACATCGCGCAAACAGTGCGCTATTGTGCCGATTTGAGGGCCGGACCTGAATCGAAATCGGCCTCCTGAGGAGCGCAGCGCAGTGATCAGCGTCGGGATCATCGGCCCGGAGGACCTGGTCCAGCGTGTCCTCGCCGTCGGTACCGCCAACCACCCGGCCACCCTCGTCCCGCTGCCGTACCGGCACGAGACCGAGGCCGTCCAGCTGGTCGAGCAGGTCCACGAGCAGGTCGACGCGATCCTCTTCACCGGCGTCGTGCCGTTCACGATCGCCACCGAGGCCGGCGTCATCGACCGGCCGGCGATGTACGTCTCGTACGACGGCGCCACCCTGCTGCGCGCGCTCGTCGAGCTGCTGCGGCTCGGCCACGACGTCACCCGGCTGTCGATCGACACCCTGCGCCGCAGCGAGGTGTTCGAGACGCTGATCGAGGCGAAACTGCCGACCGATGACATCCACGTACTTCCGTACCGGGCCGGCCTCACGTCCGGCGACATCGTCGCCTTCCACCGCAACGCGCGCGACCAGCACGAGACGAAGATCGCGATCAGCTGCCTCGGCTCGGCCTTCCACCTGCTCGAGAACGAGATGCCGTCGGTGCGGCTCGCCCCCTCGCGGTACTCGATCCAGTCGACCCTGCAGGCGCTTGTCCTCACCACCACCGGCCAGCACGTCGGCGACGCCCAGGTCGCGCTCGGCATCATCGAGCTGCCCGAGCCCGACGAGGCGCTCGCCCGCGACCTCATCACCCTCGGCGGCAGCCTCGCCGTACTACCCGACGGCCGGAACCTGGTAGTCACCACCCGCGGCCTCCTGGAGCAGGCGACCGAAGAGTTCAGCCGCATGCCCCTACTGGACGCACTAGCCGCCCGTCACGCGACCGCCCGAGTCGGCTTCGGAGTAGGCCGTACTGCCGCCGAGGCCGAGGCACTAGCCCGCCGAGCCGTCAGCCGAGCCGCCTCCATGGGCCCTGTCGCCGGTGTCGTCTCCATGTCCGACGACGTAGAGATAGTCATCGAGCCTTCCAGCGACCAGGACCAGCCGGCCCCCGACCGCGCCCCCGAGTCGCTCCCTCTGCTGGCCCGCCGGGTAGGCCTGAACACCCAGACCCTCTCCCGCATGCGCGAGTTGGTAGCCACCCTCCCCGAAGGCCTGACCACGCAAGACGTCGCAGAACACCTAGCAGTCCAACTCCGCACAGCCCGACGAGTCCTCAAACGCCTGGAACGAGCCGGCCTGGCCGACCCCATCGGCAGCCAACAACACGGCCGAACCGGCCGCCCACCCACCGTCTACCTGATCCGCCTCTAGCCCACTCGACGGTTGCTACGGCCAGGGGTTGATGACGGTTACGCCAGCTGGGGTGCCGTTGGTTAGGGCAGCTAGGGCTTCGGGGGTTTCATCGAGGGTGATCGTGCGGGTGATCAGCTTGTCGGGGGCGAGGTCGCCGGAGGCGACGAGCCCGAGCATCTCCGGGTAGGCGTGCGCCGGCATCCCGTGGCTCCCCAACCACTCCAGCTCCTGCCCGATCAACCGCCCCACATCCAGCTGAACCCCACCCGGCAACAGACCCACCTGCACGTGCCGCCCTCGCGGCCGCAAGGCGGTCAAGGCCGACTGAACGATGGCAGCCGAACCGAGAGCGTCCATCGTCACCTGCGCCCCACCATCAGTTAAGTCCAACAACTCCGGTACGACGTCAGCCGACGACAGCACCACCTCGGCAGCACCGTAGGAGCGGGCCAGCTCCAACGCCGCGGGATTCGTATCGACGGCGATCACCCGGGCACCCAAGGCGGCGGCGATCATCACCGCCGACAACCCAACCCCGCCGCAGCCGAAGACCACCACGTTCTCGCCGGCAACCACCCGCCCGACCTGCCGCACAGCGCGGAACGACGTGGCGAAGCGGCACCCCAGCCCAGCCGCGGTCCCGAAGTCCAACGCGTCCGGCAGCCGCACCAAATTGACCGCGGCGAACGGCAGAGCGACGTACTCGGCAAAAGAACCCCAATAGTGGAAACCCGGCTGCAACTGCCGAAGGCACACCTGCTGATTCCCCGCCAGACACTGCTCACAAGTCCCACAAGCGCAGATGAACGGCGACGTCACCCGCTCCCCGACCGCCCACCCCGAGACGCCGGATCCAACCGCAGCGATCGTCCCCGCCAGCTCATGCCCTGGCACATGCGGCAGCACGATGTCCGGGTCGTGACCCTGCCACCCATGCCAGTCACTCCGGCACAACCCGGTCGCCTCCACCTTCAACACCACCCCACCCGGCTCGGCGACAGGCGGAGCGACCTCCTCGACCACGGGCGGTACGCCGTACTGGCGGATCACAACAGCGCGCATGCCGGTCATCCTATCCAGCCGGTTTGCATGATCATGCAGACCAATGCATACTTATTCTCATGTCCAAGGTCATCACGTCTCTGCCCGTCGGCGAACGGGTCGGCATCGCCTTCTCCGGAGGGCTCGACACGTCGGTCGCGGTCGCGTGGATGCGCGACAAGGGCGCGGTCCCCTGCACCTACACCGCCGACATCGGGCAGTACGACGAGCCCGACATCGACTCGGTCCCCGGCCGCGCCGGCGAGTACGGCGCTGAGATCGCCCGCCTGGTCGACTGCCGCGCCGCCCTGGTCGAAGAGGGCCTGGCCGCGCTGACCTGCGGCGCGTTCCACATCCGCACCGGCGGCCGGGCATACTTCAACACCACCCCGCTCGGCCGGGCGGTGACCGGCACGCTGCTGGTCCGGGCGATGCTCGAGGACGACGTGCAGATCTGGGGCGACGGCTCGACGTACAAGGGCAACGACATCGAGCGCTTCTACCGGTACGGTCTGCTGACCAACCCGAAGCTGCGGATCTACAAGCCGTGGCTGGATGCCGCCTTCGTCACCGAGCTCGGTGGCCGCAAGGAGATGAGCGAGTGGCTGGTCGCCCACGACCTGCCGTACCGGGACAGCACCGAGAAGGCGTACTCCACCGACGCCAACATCTGGGGCGCGACCCACGAGGCGAAGACGCTCGAGCACCTGGACACCGGGATCGAGACGGTCGAGCCGATCATGGGCGTGAAGTTCTGGGATCCCGAGGTGGAGATCGCCACCGAGGACGTCTCGATCGGGTTCGTCCAGGGCCGGCCGGTGACGATCAACGGCAAGGAGTTCGGCTCGGCGGTCGATCTGGTGCTGGAGGCCAACGCGATCGGCGGCCGGCACGGACTCGGGATGTCCGACCAGATCGAGAACCGGATCATCGAGGCCAAGAGCCGGGGCATCTACGAGGCACCCGGGATGGCGTTGCTGCACGCGGCGTACGAGCGGCTGGTGAACGCGATCCACAACGAGGACACCGTCGCGGCGTACCACAACGAGGGCCGCAAGCTCGGCCGGCTGATGTACGAGGGTCGCTGGCTGGACCCGCAGGCGCTGATGATCCGGGAATCGCTGCAGCGCTGGGTCGGCTCGGCGATCACCGGTGAGGTCACCCTGCGGCTGCGGCGGGGCGAGGACTACTCGATCATCGACACCACCGGCCCGGCGTTCAGCTACCACCCGGACAAGCTGTCGATGGAGCGGACCGAGGACTCGGCGTTCGGCCCGGTCGACCGGATCGGCCAGCTGACCATGCGGAACCTGGACATCGCCGACTCCCGCGCCAAGCTCGAGCAGTACGCCGGCCTGGGCCTGATCGGTACTGCCCACGCCCAGCTCCTGGGCGCCGAGACCAACCAGCTCGGCGAGACCACCCTGATCGGCGAGATGACCACCGGCGGCGCCGACGCGATCGCCTCCCGCGGCGAGCCCAACCCCGACGACGCCCTCCTCGACAGCGCCGCCATGGAGTCCGGCACCGACTGACGAGTTTGTCGCGACCTTGAACACCAAACGGGGACCTTGAACAAGTTATTACCTGTTCAAGGTCCCCGCTTGGTGTACGAGGTCGCCAGTTGTGTCAGCCGCCGGCGACGGCGGGGATGATCGAGACTTGGCCGCCGTTCTTGATGGCCGTTTGGAGGCCCTCGGAGAAGCGGACGTCGTCGTTGTCGACGTAGATGTTGACGAAGCGGCGGAGTTCACCGGACTCGTCGAGCACCCGGCCCTTGATGCCCGGGTATGACGAATCGAGCGACTCGAGCACCTCGCTCAGCGTCGCCCCCTCGACGGAGACCTCGGAGGCACCCTGGGTGTAGGGGCGCAGGATGGTCGGGACACGGACGCTGACACTCACTGCAGACCCGCCTTCACGAAGGCGTCGTACGACGCGGGGATGGTGACCTTCGGGCCGACCCGGTCGGCCACGGCGTCGAGCGTCTTGAGCCCGTCGCCGGAGTTGATGATGACGGTCTCGGCGTCGGGGTCGATCTGCCCCGTCTCGATCAGCTTCTTCAGCGTCGCGACGGTCACCCCGCCCGCGGTCTCGGTGAAGATGCCCTCGGTCCGGGCCAGCAGCTGGATGCCCTGGATGACCTCTTCGTCGCTGACGTCCTCGATCACCCCGCCGGTCCGCCGGGCCACGTCGAGCACGTACGGTCCGTCGGCCGGGTTGCCGATCGCCAGCGACTTCGCGATGGTGTCCGGCTTGACCGGCTTCACCACGTCATGGCCGTCGCGGAACGCCTGTGCGACGGGCGAGCACCCGGTCGCCTGGGCGCCGTAGATCTTGTAGTCGGTCGCGTCGACCAGACCCAGCTTGCCGAGCTCGGTGAAGCCCTTGTCGATCTTGGTCAGCTGCGAACCGGACGCGACCGGGATCACCACCTGCTGCGGGATCCGCCAGCCGAGCTGCTCGGCGATCTCGAAGGCCAGCGTCTTGGAGCCCTCGGAGTAGTACGGGCGGACGTTGACGTTGACGAACGCCCAGCCCTCCTCCTCACCGGCGATCTCGGAGGCGAGCTTGTTCACGTCGTCGTAGTTGCCCTCGACGGCCACCAGGGTGCCGCCGTACACGGCGGTGGTGATGATCTTGGGGCGCTCGAGGTCCTGCGGGATGAACACGACCGAGCGGATGCCGGCCCGGGCGGCGGCCGCGGCGACGGCGTTGGCCAGGTTGCCGGTCGAGGGGCAGGCGAAGACCTTCATGCCGAGCTCACGGGTGGCGCTCAGGGCGGAGGCGACGACCCGGTCCTTGAACGAGTGCGTCGGGTTGCCCGAGTCGTCCTTCACCCAGAGCTTGCGCAGGCCGAGCTCGCGGGCGAGGTTGCCGGCGTCGATCAGCCGGGTGTAGCCGGGCTCGGTGTTCGGGAAGCTGGCCACGTCGACGGGGACGGGCAGCAGCGGCTGGTACCGCCAGATGTTCTTGGGTCCGGCTTCGATCTGCTCACGCGTGATGGTCGGGAACTCGTACCCGACCTCCAGCGGACCGAAGCACTCCATACAGGCGTAGAACGGGCCGAGCTCGGATTTGGCGCCGCACGCGCGACAGCTCAGATGGGTTCCGTTGCCGAAGGCACCTTCACGGATGGTGTGGGTGGTGGCGGCGGTACTCAGGCTCATGACGGAGTTTTCCCTCCTCATCTTCCCCGCACCGGATCTCGGCACAGGACGGATTTGGCACCGTTCCGCCGCCGGCGCCTCGGATCGAGTGCGCTGAACGGGGAGGGTTGCCGGGACTTCAACGGGCCGTTTCCCTCAGTCCCTCTGGATGAGCACTGCCGAGATTACCCAATCGGGTCCATATTCTGTCTTCCGTTCCCACCATGCGAGACGGCTGATCTCACCCTGATATTTGACCACTTCTTGACCAGTGTGACATCGTGGCGGCACCGACCACACCAGGAGGTGTCATGAGACGAGCCCGCCCCACGGCCGCGCTGATCGCTGCCGTCGTCGCCTCAGCAGCACTGACCAGCGCGTCCGCCGCGGCCCAGCACAAGCCCGAGTACGTCCGCCCGCTGGCGATCAGCTGGCAGGACGAGTTCAACCAGGCAGCCGGTACGAAGCCCAGCGCGGCCCGCTGGAACTTCGAGCTCGGCGGCGAACCCAACTGGGGCAACGAGGAGTGGCAGTACTACACGAACCGCCGCGAGAACGCGTCCACCGACGGCGCCGGCAACCTCGTCATCAGCGCCCGCCGGGAGAAGCTGGCCGGGATGGAGAACTGCCAGTTCGGCCCCTGCGACGTGACGTCGGCGCGGATCACCACCAAGGACAAGTTCGCCCAGGCGTATGGCCGGTTCGAGGCCCGGATCAAGACGCCGGCCGGGCAGGGCCTGTGGCCGGCGTTCTGGATGATGGGCAGTGACATCGACGAGGTCGACTGGCCGGGCAACGGCGAGATCGACATCATGGAGATCATCGGCAAGGAGCCCGGCACGCTTTACGGCACCGTGCACGGACCGGGGTACCACTCGGAGAACGGCCCGGGTGGCCAGACCTCCTTGCCTGCTGGGCAGAAGTGGTCCGACGCCTTCCACGTCTACAGCGTCGAATGGGCACCTGGTCAGGTCGTCTGGAAGGTCGACGGACGGCAGTACCTGCGGATCACCCCGGCCGATCTCCCGCCCGGCAAGAAGTGGGTCTTCGACCACGAGTTCTACCTACTGCTCAACCTGGCCGTCGGCGGGGTGTGGCCGGGTCCGCCGGACTCCGCGACACCGTTCCCGGCCAAGATGCTGGTCGATTACGTACGCGTCTACAGCTAGCGTTCTGGGTCTGTGACTGCCAGTTTGCGGAAGCGCGATCGTGCGCGTGAACACCTGATCGGCCTGATCGAAGCGCGGGCCGTCGGTCAGGCGATCCCGTCGGAGCGCCAGCTGTCCGCCGAGCTCGGGATCTCCCGGCCGACCCTGCGGGCGGTTGTCGACGACCTGATCCGCGATGGCTGGCTGGTCCGCGAGCACGGCCGTGGCATGTTCGTCGGCAGCCCCAAGATCGTCCAGGAGATCGTCGGCGGCCCTAGCTCGCGTGGGGCCGCCTATCCGTTGGCTCCCGGGACTTGGACCAGTCGAGTGCTCGACCATGCGGTCATCCCGGCCGGCATGACGCTCGGCAGCCGGTTGCGGGTTACGGCCGGTACGCCGGTACTACGGATCGCCCGCCAGCGGTTCGTCGACGGGGAGCCGATCTCGGTGGAGACGATCCATGTGCTCGACTCGCTGGTGCCGGGGATCGATCTCGGTGCGATCGAGACTGGGTCGTTCTATGGGTTGTTGAGGGACCGGTACGGCGTAGTACCGACCGATGCCGAGCAGGTGCATGAGGCTGCAGCGGCGGACGCTGCTGAGGCCGCGCTGCTCGGGGTGGCTCTTGGCGCCCCTGTGCTCGTGCTTGAGCGGGTGGCGCGGGATCAGGACGGGCGGATCTTCGAGTTCACGCGAGCGGTTTATCGCGGCGACCGGTACCGCGTCACCACGCAGCTGTCACTGAGCTCGGTCGCGGCGGAGGTCGAGCATGCGCATGAGTGGGGTGGCGGCGACACCGTGGACGACGACGCTTAGCACCACGGTGAAGCCGACGGTTGCCCAGAGCCACGGCAGGTCGGTGCTGAAGTCGGCGCCAGCGTAGGCCAGGTAGAACACCGACCCGACGCCTCGTACGCCGAACGCTGCCGCGACCCAGCGTTCGGACCGGCGCATCGGCGTCTTGGCGAGGGACAGCCAGGCGGTGAGCGGACGTAGTACCAGGACAAGCAGTAGGCCGATTGCTGCGCCGGCCCAGGTCAGTGGCTTGAGCAGGCCGCCGGTGATCGCTACGCCGACCAGCAGCAGGACGCCCCAGGTGAGGATGTGTTCGAGCTGCTCGATGAACCCGTGCAGCTCCTCGTGGAAGTCGTGGCTGCGCTCGGCGGCCCTCAGCGTCAGGGCGGCAACGAAGACGGCGATGAATCCGTAGCCGTGCAGTACCTGGGCGAGACCGTAGACGCCGAGTGTCATCGCCAACGCCAGCACCGGCTCGCGGGAATCGGCCAACCGGAAGGTGCGCGACGGCGCCGAGAACGCCATCTTGCCGAGCAACCAGCCTGCTCCGGCTCCGATGGCGACCCCGATCACGGTCTTGCCGATCAGGTCCCAAGCGAACCACTCCAGCGCCCAGTTGCCGACCGCACCCTTCGTCGCCGCGAACACTGCGGCGTAGATGAACGGAAACGCCAGCCCGTCGTTGAGCCCGGCCTCCGAGGTGAGCGCAAACCGCACCTCGTCATCCTCCTCAGGCTCGGCGCCTTCCCCTGTCGTCGGCCCTTGCACCTGTACGTCCGACGCGAGCACCGGGTCGGTAGGAGCCAGTACTGCGCCCAGCAGCAACGCCGTAGCCGGCGCCAACCCCACCAGCCACCCCACGCCGGCCACTGCCGCGATACAAGCAGGCATCGCCACCAGCAACAGCCGCCACGTCACCGCCCACCGCTTCCACCCAATCGGCCGATCAATCGCCAGCCCGACGCCCATCAAGGCGATCAAGATCGTCAACTCAGCCAGATGCTCAGTCACCCCCGGCTCAGCGATCGGACTGACCCGCCCCCGCTCAACAAACAGCCCCAACAACAACCCAGCCGCCACAAACGCAATCGGCGCCGAGATGGCATACCGCCGCAAAAGCCGCGGCAACACAGCCCCCACCAACAAAGCCACGCCCGCAACCAGATACAGCCCATCCCCGTCAATCTCCATCGTGCGCACCCAGTGCCCAACCCTGGCGCCTTTCACCCGCAACCGCGGGGCTCGGGGCCGGGTGGGTCAGCGGAGGCGGTGGGTGGCGCCGGGGGTGTGGGTGGGGAGGGATTTGCGGGGGCCGTAGCGGGGGTGGTGGTGGCCGGCCAGGCTCAGGAGGGCTTGGACTCGGTAGCGGTGGCCTCGGTAGGGCTCGATGAGTTCGGCGCAGCCGTCGTCGTCCAACTCCTCGCCGGTGAGGGCGTACGAGACATCGCGCGACACGTGGTAGTCAGCGAAGGAGAAGGCGTCGGCATCTCCATGCGCACGCTGCCGGACCTCAGCGGCGGTCCAGACTCCAACGCCTGGCAGCGATCTGAGCCGGCGCTCGATCTCAGCGCCGTCGGTCAGCTCCAGCGTCCGCTCCAAGGCGGCCGCCCGCGTCGCCGCCGTGATCACTACCCGCGACCGCCGCCCCTCGACGCCGGCCCGCAACCACTGCCACGACGGAATCAGCCGCCACTCCTCCGGCGACGGCGGCACCATCATCTTCCGCCCATCCGGCGACCCCGGCCCCGGCGCGGGCTCCCCGTACTCCCGCAGCAACATCCGCCACCCGGCGAACGCCTCCTTCCCCGTCACCACCTGCTCGATCCCAGCCGCCGCCATCGCCTCGAACACCGCCCGAGTCCGAGGCACCCGAAAGTCCGGAAACCGCCGAGCCGCATCGACCAGCGCCGGATGCTCCGCCAACGGCTCGAACCCTTCCCAGCTATCGGCCTCCCCCAACAGCTCAGGCACCCCATCCAACGCCCACGAGGCCCCCGGCCCCCACGCCTCGGCCTCCACCTCTCCCACCCCGGAGTACGGCGTAAGCCTGATCAACACCGCCCCCTCCGGCGTCCGAGTAGCCCGCCAAACAGTTCGCCGCCCCGCCTCGAACACATAGGCAGGATCCCCCGGCCCCTTCCGCAACCCCCCAATAACCACATGCGGATCCACCACCCGCCCCGCCCGCCACCGCCGCACCACCGAGTCCACCCACCAAGTCTGACCCACCCCACCGACAGCCAGCGCCCACCGCCCATCACCAACCGCTCCCACATCGGCCCGAGGGCGGTTGATACTGGGGTCGGGAGGTGGGCGATGTCTGGGTGGCAGGTGCTCAAGTTGGTGTGGAACACGGTGAATTTGTCGACGATTGCGGGGGTGGTCGTCGGGCTGATCGGGCGGGCCAGGTTCAGTCGGGGGCCGCGGGGGTTGTTCTATGCGACCGGGTACCGGCTGAAGTTTCCGGTGGCCAGTGCGTTCACGATCGGGAACATGATTCTGACCAAGCATGATCGGGCGTACTTCGACGAGCGGCCGGTGCTGGTCAAGCACGAGGAGCGGCATTCGTGGCAGTACTTCTGTCTGTTCGGGCTGCCGATGTTGCCGTTGTACGTGCTGGGGGTCGCCTGGTCCTTCCTGCGGACCGGCTGTCCGGCCTCTCGTAACCCGTTCGAACGGCTGGCCAGTCTCACCGACGGCAACTACGACGAGAAGCCGGTCCGGCCGCTCGGGCAGATTCTCAGCCAGACGTTCAGACGCAACTGATGGCGGAGACGAAGCGCAACGCCCGCAACCTGATGATCGGCGCCGGCGTTCTGCTGCTTGCCGGGATCGGCGGCTGCGCGGTGGTCGCCGCCTCGATCGGGACCAGTATGACCGAGGGCATCGACGAGGCCGCCAAACGGAACATGCCTCGCGAGGTCGAGGCGGATGCGGCCTTCACGCTCGGCAAGCACGAGACGCTGGCGGGCTGGACGGTTGCCGACACGGACGGCAGGTTCGGCGTCGTCGGCACGGTCAGGAATGTCAGCGACCAGCGGTCGAAAGCGTCCTTCCGTCTCAAGTTCCGGGTCGGCAACGAACCCAACCTCAGTGAGGGTGACGGTGAAGGTGGAAAGGGAGGTGGAATCGGCAAGGTGGTCGGCGACGTCGAGTGCAGCTCGAGCATGATCGAGCCCGGGCAGACGGCGGAGCTGCATTGCCTGCCGGACGGCCTCTTCGGTCAGTACACGAGGATCACTGCGGAAGCGATCTTCTGAGCGGCTGGGTCAGCGCGTTGCGATGGCGTCGGCCAGGGCAGTGAGCACCGTGACGACGCCGGACGGATCGTCGACGACGATATCGGCGGCGTCGGTGAGGGCGGTGGCGCCGGAGGAGCGGGCGGCCACCAGCACCGCGTGAAGGCCGTCAAGACGGAGGGTATTGAGGGCTTCGAAGGCGGCCAGGTCGCCCAGGTCGTCACCGGCGTAGAGGACTGACCGGGCGCCGGTGGACTCGATCAGGCGGCGCAGCGCTACGCCCTTGTCGATGCCGGGCGGGCGGAGCTCCAGCACCAGGTTGCCGGGCTCGAGGCGCAGGCCTACCGACTCGGCTAGGTCGGTCAGGGGCTGGCGCAGTACCTCTAATGCAGGCAGCGGGTCGGGCAGGCGACGGGTGTGGACCGCTAGTGAGCTGCCCTTGTCCTCTACGAACGCATCACCGAGACCTAGCTCCTGCAAGAGAGCAGGGAGCTTCTCCCGGGCTACCTCGACTCCCGGAGGTACAGGGTCGCTGGTGACAGCACCAGTGGATGCCTCCCACCGCTCCAGCCCGTAGTGCCCCAGTACTACGAGACGCCCCAACCCCGGATGCCCAGTAACCCCAGACAGCTCCGTGGCAACCAATGCCGGCCGGCCAGTCACGATGGCCACCTGCCCCACCGACCTGGCCAGCCGGGCCAGCGCGTCGAGCGCCCCGTCGGCTGCCCGCGACATCGACGGGTCCGCCACCAACGGCGACAGCGTGCCATCGAAGTCGGAGGCGATGACCGCCCCGGCCGGATCCGCGACGATCGCTTCCCAGCCCTCCCGCCCGGCTGCAGTCGCCAGTACGGGAGTACTCATCCTGCGTAGTCCGTGGTGAGGATGACGGTGAGCCGATCCTTCTTCATGTTGTCCAGGGCGTCCTTGGTCCGGCCGATGCCGAGATCGCGGGCCAACTGGTTGGCCTCGGCCTGCATACCGGCCGGGAAGTACACCGTGCTGGCGATGATCTTGCCGTGCCAGTTGTCCTTGCCGGTGACGATCCAGCCGGCCTGCCGGGCCCGGACCGAGACGTCCTCGGCCAGCCCCTTGCGCGGGGTGTTGTTGTAGATCTCGACGGCCGGCCGCTCGGTCACTGGGATCGATGCCGGAGCGCTCGGCGGTACCGAGGCCGGCTGCGAAACCGGAGCCGAGGGAGGCGCCGACGAAGGTTCGACCGGAGGTGCCGACGGCGGCTCGGACGAGACCGGAGCAGACCGCGGCACAGTTGGCTTCGACGACGAAGACGGAGCAGACGAGGGCTTGGGGGTGGTCTTCGGCGCGGCCGGCTTGCCGGAGTCCGCGACCGAGTCGTTGCCCCGGGTGCCGAACAGCACCAGCAACCCGCCGACGATCGCCACGACGGCGAGCACGGCGACCAGAGACGAGAGGACCTGGCCCTTGTCGTCGCGCGTACGGCGGTTCAAACTCAGACCTCGATACCCAGTCGCCGGGCTGATCGGGCCCGTTGGCGAGCGGCTCGCAGCCGGCGCAGGCGCTTGACCAGCAGCGGGTCGTGCGCGAGGGCCTCGGGCCGGTCGATCAGGGCGTTGAGCACCTGGTAGTAGCGGGTGGCCGACATCTGGAACTGGTCCCGGATCGCCTGCTCCTTGGCACCGGCGTACTTCCACCAGTGCCGCTCGAAGCCGAGGATGGCACCGTCCCGGTCGGACAACCCAGCGACGGCCGGCAGGCCCGCCTCGGCGGGGCCGGAGGTGCTGGCGTTGGCGCTGTCCATCTGCTGGTGACTCCCGTGCGGTCGGTGATCGTCCGTCCGCGCTCCACCCTACGCGGAGAACGACAAGCCTGTCATTCACCGCGTCAACTACTGAGTGTGTGTCGCGGCAGGTTGTCCAGGGCGCACCCAAGCGGACGGCCGGGCGGGTTCCACTCTGGCAGGATCGACGGTGTGAGCTCAACTCGACAGGGCCCTGGCGACGTGTCGCCCGGTCCGCGAACCGCCGTCGCGACGGTCGAGGAGCTGCAGAACCGGTACTCCGAGCTGAACCCGCTCGTGAACGCCGTCTGCACCCCCAACCCAGCCGCCCTGACCGAAGCCGTCCGACTGGACACGGAGCGTGACGACAGCCGGGTCCGCGGACCGCTCCACGGCCTGCCCGTGCTGGTCAAGGACAACATCGACACCGCCGACCTCCCCACCACGGCGGGCTCACTGGCGCTGGCCGACCAGCCACCTCCCCCGTACGACGCCCCGCTGGTCCGTCGCCTGCGAGAGGCCGGCTGCATCATCCTGGGCAAGACCAACCTGAGCGAGTGGGCCAACTTCCGCGGCGCGGCCTCCTCGTCCGGCTGGAGCGCGTACGGCGGCCTGACCCGCAACCCCTACGCCCTGAACCGTTCGGCCGGCGGCTCCTCCAGCGGCTCGGGCGCGGCGGTCGCGGCAGGACTGGCCGACCTCGCGATCGGTACCGAGACCAACGGCTCGATCGTCTGCCCGGCAGCTCTCAACGGCATCGTCGGCCTCAAACCGACCGTCGGCCTGATCCCGCAGCAGGGCATCGTCCCGCTCAGCCACTCGCAGGACACGGCCGGCCCGATGACCAGGACCGTCCGCCAGGCGGCCGCGCTGCTGACTGTGATGAGCGGCGGTGGTTTCGACTTCGAGGCCAGCTGCCAGGGGGACGACCTCACCGGCGTTCGCATCGGAGTACCGCGTGGGCCCTTGTGGGGATACTCGAACAGCCTCGACCAGATCACCGAGCAGGCGCTGACGCTGCTGTCAGGGGCAGGCGCCACGATCATCGACCGGCTCTCGCTGCCGTCGCCGGGCAGTGAGGAGGACCAGCTCGCGATCCTCTCGTACGAGATGAAAGTCGACCTCGCCGCGTACCTCGCCACGCGTCACCCGGGCGGCCCGCGCACCCTCGCCGACATCATCGCCTTCAACAAGGCGAACGCCGCCACGGAGCTCCGGTACTTCGGCCAGGAACTCTTCGAGCGTTCCGAACAGACCGACGGCCTCGACTCGGCCGTCTACGTCGCCGCCCGGCTGTCCGCCCTGCGGGCCGGTCGCGACGGCGTCGACAATCTGCTGCGCGACAACCAGCTCGACGCGATGGTCACCCCGTCGTACTCACCGGCCTGGGCGATCGACCTGATCAACGGCGATCACGTGCTCGGCAGCTCGTCCTCACATGCGGCGCTGGCGGGCTACCCGCTGCTGGCGGTGCCGTCCGGCCTGGTCGAGGGCCTGCCGGTCGGGATCACCTTCCATGGCACCGGCCGCAGTGACGCCACCCTCATTCGCTTGGCGCACGCGTTCGAAACCGCGAGAATCAAGGCTCACGGCCCGTTCCCGACCCCGGAGTTCAAACCATGGGTGTAGATCGGATCCGCTGGGGAATCGTTGCTACTGGCAACATTTCGACCCAGTTCAGCAGAGACCTCGCCGTCCTCGGCGACGACGCGGTGGCGACCGCCGTGTCCTCCCGCTCGCTGGAGAGCGCGAACAAGTTCGCCGACGAGTTCGGCATCGAGCGCCGGTACGACGACTGGCGCCGGCTGATCGACGACGGCCAGGTCGATGCCCTCTACATCGGTACTCCGCACCCGCAGCACTACGCGATCGCCCGGGCCGCCCTGCAGGCCAAGATCGCCGTCCTGTGCGAGAAGCCGGTCACCCTGACCGCGAAGCAGGCCCGCGATCTCATAGCGGTTGCCGCTGAGAACAACACCCTCTTCGCCGAAGCGATGTGGATGCGCACCAATCCCGTTGTCCAGGCCTTCTTCGAGGACCTGGCCAAGGGCACCATCGGCGAACCGATGGAGGCACTGGCCGACTTCGGCTTCCACAAGCCACAGCTGCCGGCCCGGCTGCTCGACCCGGAGCAGGGTGGCGGCTCGCTGATGGACGGCGGCATCTACCCGATGACGTTCGTCTACATGGCCCTGGGCAAGCCCGCAGAGGTCAAGGCAGTCGGCTCGCTCAACGACGACGGCATCGACCTCAACGTCGCAATGGCCTGGCGCTACGACTCAGGCGCCATCGCCGCCCTGACCTGCGGCCTCCGCTCCCAGAACCCGTGGACCGCCTCGGTCAGCGGCCCCGAGGGCAGCCTCCTGCTCCCCAGCCGCTTCCACCACCCCGAGTACTACGTCCGCCGAACAGCTGCGGGCGACGAGCGCATCGACGTACCGGCGCATGGCCTTGGGTACCACTATGAAGCAGCCGAAGTGATGCGTGCGCTGCGCGCCGGGCAGATCGAGTGTCCGGCCCTTCCGCATGCCGCGACGATCGAGATCCTCGAGCTGCTGGACGAGACACGTAGACAGATCGGGGTCAGCTACCCCGGCGACGACGAATACCTGGGTGGATAACAACTGATGCCGAGCGGACGCAGTTCCTTCGTAGTGGTGGCCAACCGGCTCCCTGTCGACCGGATCGAGATGCCCGACGGTACGACGGCCTGGCGGCGCAGCCCCGGTGGACTGGTGACCGCCCTGGCCCCGGTGATGCAGCGCCATCACGGCGCCTGGATCGGTTGGACCGGTGGCGCGGACGAGAAGCTGGACCCCTTCGACGAGGGCGGTATGCACCTCGTCCCGGTGACGCTGTCGGCCGAGGACATCCAGCTGTACTACGAGGGCTTCTCCAACGCGACGCTCTGGCCGCTCTACCACGACGTGATCGTGGCGCCCGAGTTCCACCGGGAGTGGTGGGAGTCGTACGTCGCGGTCAACCGCCGGTTCGCCGAGGCGGCCGCGGAGGCAGCCGACGACAACGCGGTGGTCTGGGTGCACGACTACCAGCTGCAGTTGGTGCCGGCGATGCTGCGCCGGTTGCGTCCCGACGTACGGATCGGCTTCTTCCTGCACATCCCGTTCCCGCCGACCGAGTTGTTCGCGCAGATGCCGTGGCGGCGGCAGATCCTCGACGGGCTGATGGGTGCGGACCTGGTCGGCTTCCAGCGACCGGGGGCGGCGTCGAACTTCGCCCGGCTCGCCCGCAACCGGATGGGGTTGCGGACGCGTGGTGACCGGATCCACCTGCCGGACGATCGCGTCGTACGGGCGAAGGCGTTCCCGATCTCCATCGACGTCGGCGAGCTGGAGCAGCTCGCGCGGCAGCCGGAGACCGAGGCGCGGGCCGCGGAGATGCGCAAGGAGGTCGGCAACCCGGCGCACATCCTGCTCGGCGTCGACCGGCTCGACTACACGAAGGGCATCCGGCAGCGGTTGCGTGCGTTCGGCGAGCTGCTCGACGAGGGCCGGGTGTCGGTCGACGACGCCGTCTTCATCCAGGTGGCGACGCCGTCGCGTGAGCGCGTCGAGCAGTACCGGGTACTACGAGACGAGATCGAACTGCTCGTCGGCCGGATCAACGGCGAGCACGGCCGGATCGGGACGCCGGCGATCAACTACCTGCACACGTCGTACTCGCGCACCGAGATGGCAGCCCTCTTCCGTGCCGCCGACGTCGCCGTCGTCACGCCGCTGCGCGACGGGATGAACCTGGTGGCGAAGGAATACGTAGCCTGCCGGTACGACGACACGGGCGCGCTCGTGCTCTCGGAGTTCGCCGGAGCCGCCGACGAGTTCCGCCAGGCCTTCCTGGTGAACCCGCACGACATCAACGGCATGAAGGACACCATCGTCGACGCGATGAACACCGACGACCGCCAGCTCGGCCGCCGGATGAAGGCGATGCGCAAACACCTGGCAGCCCACGACGTGAACGTGTGGGCGGCGTCCTTCTTGAAGGCGCTGCATGCCGAGGACTGACGGCCGGATCCTTGCACTGGATCTAGGCACCTCATCCGCGCGTGCGTTGGTGTTGTCGGCCGATGCCTCGCCTGTGCCCGGAGCCCTGGCCAGGCACAAGATCGGGGCCGTCTACGGGCCTGCGGGCGAGGCGACGCTCGACCTGCACGACTACATCGAGGGACTGCTCGGCTGCCTCGACGAGCTGCAGCAGAACGGGCATCTGACCGACATCACCGACATCGTGCTGTCCTCGCAGTGGCACTCGATCGTTGCCCTGGACAACAACGGTGCCGCGCTCACAACTGTGATCCCGTGGGTCGACACCCGCTCGGTCGACCTCGCACTCGATCCCGCCTTCGACGAGCGCGCCTTCCATGCAAGGACCGGCGCCTGGCTGCACCGGCTCTACTGGACCCGCCGCATCCCGTGGCTCCGCTCGATCACCTCACCGGCCGGTTACGCCGGTCTCCCCGACCTCGTTCTCGAGCGCCTGACCGGCGAGCGCGTCACGTCGGTCTCGGTCGCCTCGGGCACCGGCACGCTGAACCTCGCCGACGGTGGGTACGACGACGAGGCGCTGGCCGTCGCGGGCGTGAAGGCCGAGCAGCTTCCGCCGATCGTCCCGACGGGGTGGACCGGCGCGCTTTCCGTCGAGTACGCGAGACGGTGGCCGGGGCTGGTCGGAGTACCGATTCATCCGCCGACCGGCGATGGCGCCGCCTCCAACGTCGGCAGCGGCGGCTATGACGCGTCCACAGCAGCAGTGACAGTCGGTACTTCGGCCGCGGTGCGCGTCGTCCACCCGATCGAGGACGCCCCCGAGTTGCCGTGGGAACTGTGGCGGTACCGCGTCGACGATCAGCGTGCGGTGACCGGGATGGCCTTTTCGGCCGCGGGGAATCTGCATGCTTGGCTCACCGGCGTACTGAACCTCGAAGCCCCCGAGCCCACCGGCGTCGAGATCGGGTCGTCCCGGGTGATCGCGATCCCGTTCCACGCCGGCACCCGGCCGCCGGACACCGTCCCGGGCGGTTCCGGCGTGTACTTCGGACTGTCGTTCGACGACTCCGCCGCCGACCTGCTCGCCGCCTCCCTGCAAGGCGCCTCGCTCGAGATCGACCGCGGCCTACGCATGCTCGACGCCCTCTTCGACCGCCCGTTGGAGGTCGTCCTGGGCGGCGGCGGCATCGACGCATCGGCATGGTGGCGACGCTGCCTGACCGCCACCTTCGACCGCCCCACCGACGTCTGCGCCGAACCCGAGGTCGGCGCCCGCGGCGCGGCAGCAGTCGCCCTCGGCCTGTCCCCCTCGCCTGGCGGTGAACACTTGGACCCGGTTGCGGCCGAGGTCGAGCGGATCAGCGTGCTACGCCCGCGCTACGAGACCCTGCGTGCACTCGCGGTCCAAGCCTCCACAGAAACGAGTAGCTGGTGAGCCCTGACGCCCACAGCGAGTACGCACTGAACCTCCAGGCCGAGATCGAGCGGATGCTCGCGGCCGACATCGTCGTCCTGGCGGCCCAGAGCTTCGTGGCGCTGTTCCCCGGCCTCTACCTCGGCAAGCAACTCGGCAGCGGCAAGATCCGCAAGTGGTTGCGCCAGGAGTTCGGCAAGCCGCGCTGGACCGAAGGCAACACGTACGCCTTCGACGCGCTGACATCCGAGATCGAGCTCATCTACGAGCGCGCCCGACTAGCCTCCAGACAGCCCAGCGGCCAACTGATGCTGTTACCCCGCGGCGTCCAACTGCTCGCGGCACCGGACCCGGTGGCCGCCCTACGCGAGTACCTCTGACATTGCAGCTTCCTGCAATCGCCTGACCACCTAGGGCGACCTTCCTGCGAGGTACGTTGCGGACGAACCCGTCCGCTCCTCCTGGAGGTAGTTCGCCGATGCGTCTCCGTGTGGCCCTCGTCGCCACCGCCACCCTGGCCCTTGTCGCTCCCGCCGTACCCTCCGTCGCCGCCGCCCCGGCGGTTGCCGAGGGCAAGCACCCGCAAGCGCTGGTTTTCGGCGCCTGCCCGGCAGATATCGCAACGCCGTACCCGGCGCTCACCTGCGCCACTCTGAGCGTCCCGCTGGACTACACCCGCCCGTACGGCGCCACGTTGTCCATCCTGATCACCAAGCACGCGGCCAACGACCCGGCCAAGCGAATCGGCTCCCTGCTGGTCAACCCGGGCGGCCCCGGCGGCGGTGGTACGACGTTGGCCGGATCGCTGACCCGGCCCGACGCGACCGGCTTCACCCGGCTCGAGAAGGGCGTGCTGGACGCCTACGACGTCATCGGGTTCGACCCGCGCGGCGTCTGGCACAGCTCGCCGGTCAGCTGCGCCGCACCGGACCACTTCACGCCACCGCAGCCGGATCCTGACGCCAAAGCCAGCCGGGCCGAGCTGTGGAAGCTGTGGAGCAGCTATGCGAAGGGCTGCTACGACGACAACAAGGCCGTCCTCCCGCACCTCGGCACCGTCGACGTCGCCCGAGACATGGACGGCATCCGCGCGGCGCTGGGCGAGGAGAAGCTCAACTACCTCGGCTTCTCGTACGGCACCTACCTCGGCGCTGTCTACGGCAAGCTGTTCCCGCAGCGGGTCGGCCGGATGATCATCGACGGCAACGTCGACCCGACGCCGAAGGACATGTGGTACCAGGCCGGGCTGACCCAGGGCCCAGCGCTGCAGAAGCGGCTCGAAGAGTTCTACCTGCCGTGGGTCGCGAAGTACGACGACGTCTTCCACCTCGGCAAGGACGTCGCGACCGTGCGGGCCGCGTGGAACAAGACGCTGACCGACTTCCGCACCACCCCGCACGGCGTCGTCGGCGGCAGCGAGCTGCTCGGTACGGCGTACGGGGTGCTGTTCTCCGAGTCGGCCTGGATCCCGTTCACCCAGGCGCTCAGCGCGTACGCCGTCAGCGGGGACGACGCCCCGCTGGTCGACTTCGCCACCCCGGACACGAGTGCGGACGCCGAGCAGTTCAACGCGATCTTCAACTCGGTCATCTGCGCCGACTCGAAGTGGTCGCGCGACCGGAAGACGTACGAGCGCGACGCCGCCCGGCTGGCGAAGACCTCGCAGTTCAGCTGGTACAACATCTGGACCAGCGGCAGCGCCTGCCAGAGCTGGGCGTTCGACAGCCCCGGCCGGGTCAGGATCACCGGCAAGGGTCTGCCCGGCGTGCTGATGTTCAACACGGTCGGCGACCCGGCCACCCCGTACGCCGGTGCGCTCAAGATGCACAACTCGCTGCCGACCTCGGTCCTGGTCACCGAGAAGGACTCGGGTAAGCACTGCGTCTTCGCGAACTCACGCTTGCTGGTCAACCCGGCGGTGAACGCGATCGGTACGAAGTACCTGTTGACCGGCGAGCTCCCGAGCGGCGACACGACGGTGGCCGGCCACCCGCTGCCGGTCCCCACTCCTGCAGCTGTGGCCGCCGGGAAGAGTTTCAAGCTGGACCTCCGGAGCCCGGTGGAGTAGTAGCGATTGGGTGTACTGCGTACGCAGTACCGCGTGGATACGGCCGGTGGACGACGCGTTCGCCGGCCGTGCGCACGTAGAGTGAGGGAATGGCAGCGAGTCCGTGGCAGACCCGGTTCAAGGGTCATCCGATGGCGTACGACCACGCCGTCGTGCTGTTCTTGATCGCCATCAGCCTGCTGCAACCGGGCACCCGCCACGACGGCACCCAGATCGACCTGACCGCCACCGGCGTCGCGCTGATCCTGATCGCCTGCCTGCCGCTGGCCTTCCGCCGGCGGGCTCCGCTGATCGCGTTGACGATCAGCACGCTCGCGACCATCGGTTATGCGGCCACCGTGCAGGTGAAGAGCCCGATCGGCCTCGCGCTGGCCTGCGCGATGTACACCGTGGTGATCCAGAAAAGCCGGCGGACCCGCTCGATCGCGTGCGTGTCGGTCGTCGTGGTGATGGTCGCCTCGGCCGCGGTGTTCATCGATGACGATCTGCTGGCCAACCTCTCGGTCGCGATCTTCGTCCTGTTCGCCGCCGCGATCGGCGAGGCGGTGCGGTACCGGCGCGCCTACCTCGATGAGCTGGAGGACCGCGTCCTACGGGCCGAGCAATCCCGTGAGGAGGAGGCAGAGCGCCGGGTGATCGAGGAGCGATTGCGGATCGCGCACGAGTTGCACGACGTGATCGCCCACCACATCGCCTTGATGAACGTGCAGGCCGGCGTCGCCTCCCACTTGCTCCGCGAGCAACCGGAGGAGGCCGAGAAGGCCCTCGCCCTGGTCCGCGACGGAGGCCGGACGGTGCTGCGGGAGCTGACCGTGCTGCTCGGAGTACTGCGCCGCTCGGGCCTCGACTCGTTGCCGACGGCTCCCACTCCCTCCCTGCAGGAACTGAGTGCTCTGATCGAGTCGTCCACTGCGGCCGGAATCACCATCGACTGGCAGCCGCCGGTGCCCACGTCACTCCCGGACGTGCTCGAACTGACCACCTATCGGATCCTGCAGGAGTCCCTCACCAACGTGGTCAAACACGCCCCTGGCGCCGTCGTCCGGGTCCGGCTCGAGGAGCGGCGCGGCTCGCTCACGATCGAGGTGACCGACGACGGCGGCCATCCCGATACGCCGTACCGCGACGCTGGTACGGCTGCTGGTCCACCCGGCTCCGGTCACGGGCTGCTGGGCATGCGAGAGCGGGTCGCGGCCGTCGGCGGAGACCTGACCACCGGGCCGCAACCGCACGGCGGATTCCGCGTTCGTGCCGTCCTTCCTCTGGAAACTGGAGCAACAGGTGACGATCCGGGTACTGCTGGCCGACGATCAGAAGCTGATCCGCAGCGGGTTCCGAGTGCTGGTGAACTCAGCGCCGGATCTAGAGGTCGTTGCTGAGGCCGAGAACGGCCGGCAGGCGCTCGAACTGGCGCGCAGCGAGCTGGCGGACGTGATCCTGATGGACATCCGGATGCCCGAGCTCGACGGTCTCGCCGCGACCCGGCAGCTCACCGCCGACGAGTCGCTGGCCGGCGTGAAGGTGCTGATCCTGACCACCTTCGAGGTCGACGAGTACGTCTTCGAGGCGATCCGGGCCGGCGCGAGCGGGTTCCTCGGCAAGGGCGCCGAGCCGGAGGAGCTGATCGCTGCGATCCGTACGGTCGCCCGCGGCGACGCGTTGCTGTCGCCGAAAGCCCTGCGGGGCTTGATGAATCGCTTCCTGGCTCAGCCCGAGCTGACCTCGGGCGCCGAATCGACCGAGCTGGACGTGCTCACCGACCGCGAGCGCGAAGTGGTCGGCCTGGTGGCGCTCGGGCTGTCCAACGAGGAGATCGCCGATCAGCTGGTGCTCTCGCCGCTGACCGCCAAGACGCACGTGAACCGCGCGATGATGAAGCTCGACGCCCGCGACCGGGCCCAACTCGTGGTGATCGCCTACCGGTCCGGGCTGGTCCGCTCCGGAGCAGTGGACCAACCCGGCGTACAGCCGCTGCAGTAGGCAGTACGGCGGGCGCAGTACGGCAGAGTGACCGCAGCCATCGGACGCGGACTACACGGTCCGGACGGAACGATCGTCAGCATGGCTACCTACCTCTACCGCCTCGGCAGGTTCGCGTTCCGGCGCCGCCGACTCGTCGTGTTCATCTGGCTGGGGCTGCTCGCCGCCGGCATCACCGGCGCGGCCACGCTGTCCGGTCCGACCGCCAACGGTTTCTCCATCCCCGGCACCGAGTCGCAGCGGGCGATCGACCTGCTCGACGAACGCTTCCCGCAGGCGGGGGCGGACGGTGGTACGGCGCGGATCGTCTTCCAGGCGCCGCCGGGCGGGAAGCTCGCCGATCCGGCCAGCACCGCGCTGGTGAAGAGCACGCTGGCCCGGATCGAGTCGGCGCCACAGGTCGCCAAGGTGGTGGATCCCTTTGCTGCCAAGGCGATCTCCGCCGACGGGCGGATCGGCTACGCCCAGGTCACGTACGACGTCCCCGCGCAGGAGGTGACTCCGGAGGCCCAGGATGCGGTGACCGAGGCGGTGGGGCCTGCCCGCGACGCCGGGATGACCGTCGAGCTCGGCGGGGAAGCCCTGCAGGCCCAGGCAGGGCAGAGCGCGGCCGAGGTGATCGGTATCGCGGTCGCCGCGGTGGTCCTGCTGATCACCTTCGGCTCGCTGATCGCGGCCGGCCTACCGTTGCTGTCGGCAATCATCGGGGTCGGCATCGGCGCCACCGTGATCACGGCGGCGACCGGCTTCATCGACATCGGCTCCGGGACGCCGATCCTCGCGGTGATGATCGGGCTCGCGGTCTCCATCGACTACGCCTTGTTCATCATGTCCCGGTACCGGCATGAGCTGAGTACCGGTCTGGAGCCTGAGGAAGCCGTCGGCCGAGCTGTCGGGACCGCAGGATCGGCAGTGGTCTTCGCGGGGCTGACCGTGGTGATCGCTCTGGGCGGCCTGTTCGTGGTGGACATTCCGTTCCTGACCCAGATGGGCTTCGCGGCCGCCTTCACCGTCGTGATTGCCGTGGCCATCGCCCTCACCTTGTTGCCGGCGGTGCTCGGCATGGCGGGACGCCGAGTGCTCGGTGGCAAGATCCCTGGGCTGCGTGGCGGCGATACGGAAGCTTCGAACGGCAAGCCGTCGGCCGGTCGCAGGTGGGCCGGATTCGTCACTCGGCGGCCGGTGGCTGTGTTGCTGGTGACTGTGATCGGCCTTGGAGCGCTGGCGATCCCGGCGACCCAACTCGAGCTCGGGTTGCCTGACGACAGCACTGCCGCGCCTGCCTCGACGCAGCGCAAGGCCTATGAGTTGTTGTCGGAAGGCTTCGGTCCTGGCTTCAACGGGCCGCTGATGATCGTGGTCGACGCGGCCGGCTCCGCCGACCCGAAGGCGGCGGCTGCGGGTACTGCGGACGCAGTACGGAAGCTCCAGGATGTTGCCGTGGTGACGCCGCCGAGCTTCAACCCGCAGGGTGACACCGCCTTGCTGACGGTGATTCCTTCGAGCGGTCCGGGGACGGCCGAGACCAAGGCTCTCGTCGAGGCGATCAGGGCCGTGCCGCAGGTGGGCGGCTCCGAGGTGTCGGTGACCGGTCCGACCGCCTTCAACATCGACATCTCGAACAAGCTGGGCGACGCGCTCGTTCCGTATCTCGCGCTGATCGTCGGGCTGGCGTTCATCTTGCTGATGCTGGTGTTCCGTTCGGTGCTCGTGCCGCTGAAGGCGACGCTGGGCTTCCTGCTCACGGTCGCGGCGACCTTCGGCGCCGTGGTCGCGGTCTTCCAGCTGGGCTGGTTCGCCGGCCTGCTCGGCATCGAAGGCCAGACCGGCCCCATCATCAGCATGCTGCCCGTCTTCCTGGTCGGCATCGTCTTCGGCCTCGCCATGGACTACCAGGTCTTCCTGGTCACCCGGATGCGCGAGGAACACGTCCATGGAGCAACTCCACGGGCGGCAGTCGTCGACGGCTTCAGCCACAGCGCCCGCGTGGTCACCGCCGCCGCGATCATCATGGTCGCCGTCTTCTCCGGCTTCATCCTCTCCAGCGAGACCCTGATCCGGGAGATCGGCTTCGGCCTGGCGATGGCGGTGGCGATCGACGCCTTCATCGTCCGGATGACCATCGTCCCCGCCGTGATGGCCCTGCTCGGCCGCTCAGCCTGGTGGCTCCCCCGCTGGCTGGACCGCCTACTCCCCAACGTAGACGTCGAAGGCGAAAAACTCCGCCAATCCCTCCCCACAGAACTCCCCTCCCGAGAACCCCAACTAGCCAACCGCTAACCACCACCCCCTCGCCAACCCACTGCGCCCCAGCACCCACCACCGGTTGATCCGTGCCGTTGGTGGGTGCTGGGTGGGGATGGGGTTCGGCTGTGGGGTGACGGTGGCCACTGACAGTGATGCGGGTGGGCTGGATGATGAGCGGCATGTTGCGCTCGATGATGAAGTCCAAGGTCCACCGCGCCACCGTCACCCAGGCCGATCTCGACTACGTCGGGTCGTGCACGCTGGACGCGACGCTGATGGAGGCGGCGGATCTGCTGCCCGGTGAGCAGGTCGACATCGTCGACATCACCAACGGCAACCGGCTGACCACGTACCTGATCGAAGGCCCGCGCGATACCGGCATCGTCGGCATCAACGGAGCCGCCGCGCACCTCATCCACCCGGGCGATTTGGTCATCCTGATCGCCTACGGGATGTTCGACACCGCGCAGGCGAAGACCCTCCAGCCGAGCGTAGTCTTCGTGGACGAGCACAATGCGATCACCCGCATCGGCTCGGACCCCGCCGAGGTGCTGCCGGACAGCAGCACGCTCCGCGGCGACCAACTGCACACCGCGCGCTGAGATGAGGATGGCTCGACGATGAGCGAGAGCACGGACAAGACCCCCAAGACCGCCAGCCACGACACCCCGTCAGGCGAGAAGCTGCGTGAGTTCATGAACTCCGGCTGGGGCTCGATCGAGCGTGACGACGTCACTCTCAGCGACGTCGGCACCTGGGCGGCGAAGCGCCGCGACGCCCTGTCGCAGGCGTTCCCCGGTGAGCGGCTGGTGATCCCGGCCGGCACCTACAAGGTCCGCTCCAACGACACCGACTACGCGTTCCGCCCGCACACCGACTACGTCTGGCTGGTCGGCGACCAGACCTCGGACGCAGTCCTGGTGCTGGAGCCGAACGGGACCAGTGGCCACGACTCGGTGCTGTACTTCCGCCCCCGCGCGGACCGCAGCGAGGGCGAGGAGTTCTGGCGCGACCGGATGTACGGCGAGCTGTGGGCCGGCCGGCGTCCGTCGCTGACCGAGACGTCGAAGGAGTTCGGGATCGAGACCCGGCACGTCGACGCCCTCGCCGACGTGCTGAAGAGCGATGTCCCGACCCGGGTCCGGCGCGGCGAGGAGAGCTCGATCAGCTCGCTGCTCAGCGGCGCCAAGACCGACGAGGACCGCGACGGCGAGCTGGCCTTCGTGCTGTCCGAGCTCCGGCTGGTCAAGGACGCGTTCGAGATCGAGCAGCTGCGGGAGGCGTGCGCGATCACCCACCGCGGCTTCTCCGACGTGCTGTCCGACATGGCGTCCGTCCGCAAGTACGGCGAGCGCTGGATCGAGGGCACCTTCTGGCGCCGGGCCCGCGCGGAGGGCAACGACGTCGGCTACACCTCGATCGCTGCCGCCGGACCGCACGCGACCACACTGCACTGGATCGAGAACGACGGCCCGGTCACCGACGGCACGCTGATGCTGCTCGACATGGGCGTGGAGAACCGCAACCTGTACACCGCGGACATCACCCGCACACTGCCGGTCAACGGCGAGTTCACCCCACGCCAGCGCGAGCTCTACCAGCTGGTCCTGGACTCGCAGAACGCCGGCATCGCAGCGCTCAAGCCCGGTGTGCCGTTCCGGTCGGGCCACAACGCTTCGATGGAGGTCATCGTGCGTGGCCTGGAGGCGATGGAGCTCCTGCCGGTCAGCGCCGACGAGGCTCTTGACCCGAGCAGCGGCATCTACCAGCGCTACACGCTGCACGGCGTCAGCCACATGCTCGGCATCGACGTGCACGACTGCGCCGCCGCCCGCAACGAGAAGTACAACAAGGGCAACGTCGAAGCCGGCTACGTCCTCACCGTCGAGCCCGGTCTCTACTTCCAAGCCGAAGACCTCACCGTCCCCGAAGACCTCCGAGGCATCGGCATCCGGATCGAGGACGACATCCTGATCACCGCCGACGGCACCGAAAACCTCTCCGCCGCCATGCCCCGAGAAATCGACGCCATCCAATCCTGGATGGCCGACTAACCCCATCCCCCGATGCTTCCTCCGCCTCCCTACTGGCGGAGGAAGCACCAGGCGGCCGCCTGGTGCTATGCGCCTGCTATCTACTCCGCCTTGTACTTCTCTCAGCCTCCCCGCTAGCGGAGTAAGCACCGCGTGGGGGATGCGACGATTTGGCATGGCGCTGACGAATCCCTGGTTGTCCGGTCCCGCTCCCACCGAGCAGCTCGATCACGAGCGGCTCTCCGAACGCATCCTGAACCTGCTGTCGAGTCAGAACATGTGCGTCCTCGCGACGACCGGCCCGGCCGGCCCACTGGCCACACCGGTGCGGTACTACCACCTCGACTTCACCATCGTCTTCACCGCATCCGGCCGCTCACCGAAGATGCGGAACCTCGCCGCCGACCCGCGGATCTCGATCGGCGTCTTCGCCCCACTGGTCGGCCAGGCCAGCAGCCGCGGCGCCCAGCTCTTCGGCACCGCCACCGTCGTCCCACCAGGCAGCCCCGAATTCGACCGGTACTTCGAGGCCTACCGCTGGCAGTCCGACCACGTCGAGCGGGGCAACTCCCTGGACGAGCCGCCGACCGGCGCACTCGTCGTCGTCGAGCCGCACCGGATCGTCTACACCGAACACTGGCTCCGCCGCGAAGGCTACGCACCCCGCCAACTCTGGAAGCCGATCGATCCAGGCACCAAGGCGTGACGGCAGGACCTTGAACACCAAGCGGCGACCTTGAACAGGTTATTACTTGTTCAAGGTCGCCAGTTGGTGTTCAAGGTCGCCGGTATCTGTTCGAGGTCACCAGATGCGGACGCGGTCCTCGGGGGACAGCCACATGGTGTCGGAGTCCGTGACGGCGAAGGCCTCGTGGAAGGCGTCGATGTTGCGGACGACCGCGTTGCAGCGGAACTCCGGCGGGGAGTGCGGGTCGATCGCCAGGCGGCGGATGGCTTCTGCCTCACGGGCCTTGCTGGACCAGCCGAGGGCCCAGGCGAGGAAGAACCGTTGCGAGCCGGTGAGGTCGTCGATCGGAGCCGGCTCGGAACCGCCACCCAGCGACAGCGTGTAGGCGACGTAGGCGATCGACAGGCCGCCCAGGTCGCCGATGTTCTCACCCAGGGTGAGCTCACCGTTCACCTTGTGGCCGGGTGCATCGGTCGGCTCGAGTGCGTTGTACTGCGCGACCAGCTTCGCCGTGCGTTGCTCGAAGGCGGCCCGGTCGGCGTCGGTCCACCAGTCGACCAGGTTGCCGGCGCCGTCGTACTTCGAGCCCTGGTCGTCGAAGCCGTGACCGATCTCGTGCCCGATCACCGCGCCGATCGAGCCGTAGTTCACCGCGTCGTCGGCGTCGATGTCGAAGAACGGCGGGTGCAGGATCGCGGCCGGGAAGACGATCTCGTTCATCCGCGGGTTGTAGTACGCGTTCACCGTCTGCGGCGTCATCAGCCACTCGGTCCGGTCGATCGGCTGGCCGAGCTTGGCCAGATCCCGGGCGGTCTCCACCGCGACCGAGCGGCGGACATTGCCGACCAGGTCGTCGGCCTGGATCTCCAGACCGCTGTAGTCCTTCCACTTGTCCGGGTAGCCGATCTTCGGCGTGAAGTTGCCGAGCTTGTCCAGCGCCCGCTGCCGCGTCTCGGGGCTCATCCAGTCGAGCGCCTCGATCCGCTGCCGATAGGCCTCGACCAGGTGACCGACCAGCTCGACCATCCGCGCCTTGGCGGCCGGCGGGAAGTGCTCGGCGACATACAGCTGGCCGACGGCCTCACCGAGCGCGGAGTCGACGACGCCCAGGCCGCGCTTCCACCGCTCGCGCAGCTCCGGCGCACCGGTCAGCGCCTTGCCGTAGAACTCGAAGTTCTCGTCGACGAAGGCCTTGCTCAGCAGCGGCGCGGCGGCGTGCACGACGCGCCAGCTCAGCCACTCCTTCCACTGCTCGAGGTCGATCTCCTGCAGGGCCGCGGCGGCCGCCGTCAGATAGTCCGGCTGGCGCACGACCAACTGCGCGAACGCCGACTCGGGCACCCCGGCGTTGGACAGCCATCCGGCCCAGTCGAACCCAGGGGTGAGCTGCTCGAGCCCGGCCCGGTCGACCTTGTTGTACGTCGCCGTGACGTCCCGGTTGCGCACCCGGTCCCAGTGCCCGGCGGCCAGGCGCGTTTCCAGCGCCATGATCCGCTCAGCGGCACCAGCGGCATCGGGCAACCCGGCGAGCCCGAGCATCCGACCGACGTGGGCGACATACGCAGTGCGGATGTCAGCGAAGTTGTCTTCGCGGTAGTACGACTCGTCGGGCAGGCTGATGCCGCCCTGGCTCGCGTAGATGATGTACTCGTCGGACTTCTTCGCATCGATGTCCGCGCCGTAGTAGAAGACGCCGGGCACACCCTGCAGCTCGAGCTTGCCGAGCGCCGCGACCAGACCGTCGACATCCTTGACCGAGGCCACCAGGTCGAGCTGGTCGGCGATCGGCTCGGCGCCGAGCCGCTCGATCGTCTCGATGTCCATGAAGCTGTTGAACAGGTCGCCGATCTTGCGCGCCTCGCTGCCGGCCGGTTGCTCCGCGGCCGCGGTCTTCTCGACGATCGCCCGGACATCCCGCTCGGAGTCGTCCAGCAGCGCGTGGAAAGCGCCGTAGATCGCCTTGTCCGCGGGGATCTCGGTGCGGTCCAGCCACGGTCCGTTCGCATACCGGTACAGGTCGTCCTGCGGCCGGACCGTCGTGGACAGATCCGAGCTGTCGATCCCTGCTGTCATCCTTGCCCCGCTCCTTCGCTGCCGCCTCCGGCCTGAGCCACTCACAGTGACATTACCTGCTCGGCTGCAAGCGCCCCGAAAGTTATCAACAGCCTTGAACTGTTCAGCCTCGCCACACGTGTCCCCAGTGTCCCGATAGCGCCAAGCTACAGCGCTAACGGGACACTAAGTGTTGAAGGAACGGTCTATCGACCAGGAGGACACTCCGCCATGTCACTTCCACACCCGAGACATCTCGGCCGCGCGTTCGCCACCACTCTCGGTCTCCCCGCCCTGATCCTCGGCAGCCTCACCGCCTCGGCCGTCACCGGCACGCCCGCCACTACGGCCGTCAAGCAGCAGACCTCCAGTACTTTCCTGGACGACGGCCTCTGCGACCACATCCACTTCGGCACCAACCCGGCCAACCTGGTTGCCGAGGCAGCCGCAGCACGCGCGTCTGCGAGCTACCCCAAGCGCATCGACCTGCCGGCGGGCTTCCAGCCGGAGGGCATCGCGATCGACCACTCCGGTACGGCGTACTTCGGCTCGCGCCTCGACGGCGACATCTACGCCGCCAGCCTGCGTACCGGCAAGGGCAGCGTGATCAGCCAGGGCCCGGGCACCGCCTCGCAAGGCATGAAGCTCGACCAGCGCGGCCGGCTCTTCGTCGCCGGTGCGGCCGGTGGCAACGGCCGCGTGATCGACAGCAACTCCGGCAACGTGCTCGCCAGCTACACCTTCACCAGCTCGGCGAACACCTTCGTCAACGACGTCATCCTGAGCAAGGACGCCGCCTGGTTCACCGACTCCCGCCAGCCCGTCCTCTACAAGGTCCCGCTCGGCCACAACGGCAAGCTGCCCCGGCAGGCGGCCGTGCAGACGATCCCGCTCAGCGGGGACTACGTGCACGACCCGGTGAACCTCAATGCCAACGGCATCGAACTCACCCCGGACGGCCGCAGCCTGATCATCATGCAGTCGTCCACCGGCTTCCTGCTCCGGGTCGACCCGCGCACCGGTGTCACCCGCCGCATAGACCTCGGTACCGCCGTGATGACCAACGGGGACGGACTACTGCGATCCAAGAACACCCTGTACGTCGTACAGAACCGGCTCAACAAGGTTGCAGTACTGGACCTCGACAACTCGGGTAGCAAGGGCAGGCTGGTCAAGGAACTCACCAGCGCCGACTTCGACATCCCGACCACGGCGGCCTTCTACGGCTCGCGGATCTATCTGCCGAACGCCCGGTTCAGTACTCCGCCGACCCCGGCAACGGAGTACTGGGTGACAGCCGTCCAGCGCTGATCAGGAGACGGTGCGGAGGTCGCCCCGGGCAGCAGCCTTGAGGCGGCTTCCGCAGGACAGCCGGACGGAGTACGCGGCGGGGATGGAGAGCGGCTCGCCGGTCTGCGGATTGCGGCCGGTCCGGGGCGCCCGCATCACCCGCTCGATGCTCAGCAGGCCGGTCAGCGAGACCTTGTCCCCCTTGTGCACGGCCTCGGTGACGACGTCGCCCAGCGCGTCGAGCACCTTCTCGGCCTGGTTGCGCGGGATGCCCGCCTTCGTCGCCACGCCGGCGACCAGCTCGTTGCGGTTCACGGTTCTCCTCAGACTCGGTCGGTCCTGAAAACCTTAACCGAAATGAATGTCGTTAGCGAGAGCGATCTCAGATTCTGGGGAAATCCCGCGCAAACGGTGCCCTACAGGCCGTCGCGGTCGTGCCAGTCGGACTGCCAGCGGGCATCGATGGGAGCGGCCGCCAGTTGGTAGCGGATGTCGGTCGAGAGCCGCATCGTCGACGACACGTTGTCCAGCGCGGCGTGGACAGTGTGGGCCGTATGGATGACCACATCACCGGCCTCGTAGTCGGCGACGAGCCACCGAGAGTCGTACGACTCGGCCAGGCCGGGCAGGTCGGCAGTGATCGACGCTGCGGGCCTCTTGAGCGTCCCGGCCGCCTCCTCCCGTAGTACCCGGTGGTGGCTGCCCTCTAGGTAGGTGAGGCCACCCAGCGAGACAGGGCAGTCGCCTAGCGGGATCCACGCGGACAGCACCTGGTCAGTGCCCCCGCGCAGGTAGACGAGGTCGTAGTGCGCCTGCGTCGCCGTACCGATCCCTGCCTCGCCAGGTGCGATGTGCCGGATGATCTTGCGCCGATGCAGGAACGTCTCCCCACCCAGGAACCACTCGTACCACCCCCGCAACGCCGGCTGCGCACAAAACGCCCCGTACTCCGCCCCCGGCACCACCTCGCCGAACAGCACCCGCCGCAACTCACCCCGCTCCACCTCAGCCGGTACGCCGCGACTGTCAGCCACCCCCGTCGCCTCGAAGTAATACCGCCGAAACTCCAGCACCACAGCCGGATCGAGCAGCCCACGCAGGAAGAGATACCCATCCCGCGCAAGCCGCCCCCGCAACGCCTCACGGTCCCCGCGCTCCCGCCGCGGCACCTCGGACAACACCCCAAGCCGCTCAGGCGGCAACACATACCCATTAGAAGTCAGCACCCGACCATTGCACCCGCCGCCAATAGCTCGCCGGAATGGACTAGCGCGAGCACTTCTTGGACTCTTGTAACCATGGACGATTGGTCGATCTACCTGACCCCAGGAGAGATCGAGAAGCAACTTGGACTCTTATGCCTAGGCGTCGGCACCCAGCGCAACCCGCCGGGCGAGCCTCCCGAACGCGCCCTCGGCTGCCACGCCGCCGTCTTCCTCCACCAGGGCAGAGGCCACCTACTGCACGGCCCCGACCGCACACTCCACCCAGTAGAGGCCCCTGCGCTCCTCTGGCTCTTCCCTGGCGTACTGCACGGCTACCGGCCCACCACCCAGTGGCGCCAGTCCTGGGTCCTCTTCGGCGGTACTGCGACCGAAGCCCTAACCCGCCTAGGCCACCTGACCCCCAACCAGCCCGTACGCCGGTACGCCGACCCCCGCCCAACCCAACGGGCCTTCGCCAGGCTGCTCCGGGCCGCGCAGACCAGCGAAGTACAAGCGACCGCTGCCCTCTACGACCTCATAGCAACCGCCACCCAGGACGATCCAGGCAACGAGCTACTAGCCCAACTCAGAGCCATCGCCTGCCGCCCACTGTCGATCCCCCAGTACGCCGAAGCACTCGGAGTGACCGTCGATGACCTGAGAGCCGCAACCCGGAGCGCGTCCGGTAGTACGCCACAGGAGGTGATCTTGACCACCCGGATGAACCAGGCGAAGGCCCTGCTGGCCGAATCCGACCTCCCCGTCGCAGTGGTCGCCCGCGAGGTCGGCTACGACGACCCGGCGTACTTCAGCCGGCTGTTCAGCGCCCGCGTCGGCCAAGCGCCGCGCACGTTCCGGCGGATTGGTTCGATCTCCGGCCCAAGATCATCCTTTTGATCGACGCTCCGGCCCGGTCCGGTCTGAAAGTATTCGTCAAGACCGTTCTACCGACTGACGCATGACAGCCCCGGATCCCGATAGCGTCATGCCATGAGCCATTCCGAGTCCATCGACCCGCGCTACGTCAGCCGGCCGCCCGTGCGACCCAAGAAGCGGCGCAACTGGTTCGCCCGGATCATCGGACTGATCGTCCTGCTGTTCGCGCTGAGCCTGATCTGCATCCCGTTGCTCGCCTGGGGCAAGATCAACAAGGTCGACGCGATGCCGTCCGGCGAGCGACCGGCCGAGACTCCCGGTACGACGTACCTGCTGGTCGGGTCCGACAGCCGGGCGGGTCTGTCCCGGGCCGAGCGGGCCAAGCTGCACACCGGCAAGGCGGCCGGTCAGCGGACCGACTCGATCATGCTGCTGCACGTGCCGGAGTCCGGCCCGACCGCGCTGATCAGCCTGCCGCGGGACAGCTACGTGCCGATCCCGGGCCACGGCAAGAACAAGATCAACGCGGCCTTCGCGTTCGGCGGCCCGCAGCTGCTGATCAAGACCGTCGAGCAGGTCAGCGGTCTGCGCGTCGACCACTACGTCGAGATCGGCTTCGGCGGCTTCGCCTCGATCGTCGACGCGGTCGGCGGGATCAACATGTGCTTGCCCAAGGCAATCAAGGACAAGGACGCGCACATCGACCTGCCGAAGGGCTGCCAGGACCTGAACGGACCGAACGCGCTCGGCTATGTCCGGGCCCGGCACTTCGATCCGCTCGGTGACCTGGGCCGGGTCCAGCGGCAGCGCGAGATGATCGGCGCGATCGCCGACAAGGCGGTCGGTCCGGGCACTTTCCTGAACCCGTTCCGGTTCTACAAGCTGAGCACCGCGGGCGCCGAGGCGCTCACGATCGACAGCGACATGGGCCCGCTCACCCTGCTCAAGTTCGCCCGCGGGATGAAGGCGGTCGCGGCCGGCGGTAACGGCGTCACCCTTACCGTGCCGGTCTCCGACACCAACCTCAGCACCCCGAACGGCTCGGCCGTGAAGTGGGACAACAAGAAGGCGACCGCCCTGTTCAACGCCCTGAAGGAAGACAAGACCAGCGGTCTCAAGAGCACCTAGTGCTCACACTGGTCCACCTGGTGGTGAGCCTGGGCATGCTCGTGATCGTGCCGCCCGGGCTCAGCCTGGTGAACGCGCAAGGCAGTACCACGGTCCGCTGTCCATCACCCTGGCGAGCATCTACCTCGCGGCGGTCGCGGGCGGCGGAGCGTAGTACCAGGGTGCTTCTGATCCTGTCGGCTGCGACCCTGATGGTGACGATGCGCCGGCTGGAGGAGTGGGATGAAGCTCGACGACCTGCGTGACAAGCGGTTCAGCTACGACGTGGTCGGGTCCACCGCACAGGCCGAGACCCCACCCGGCTATCACCGGCTGGAGTACAAGCACCGGATCGGCAGCGGCGACGACGTGTTCGAGCGCGCCGTCGAAGCGGTGATGACCTGGAAAGCCCACGCAGCCGCCGGTATCCACGTCATCGCGACGGACACCCCGCTGGTGGTCGGTACGAACTCCCTCGGCCGCCTCGGAGTCGGCTCGATCGGCCTGCCGGTCCCGTGCCGGGTCGTCTGGGTCGTGGACGAGCTGGACCGTCGCGGCTTCGCCTACGGCACCCTGCAAGGGCACCCGCAAGCAGGCGAGGAGTCGCTGGTCGTCACCCGCGAACCAGACGGCATCTACTACACAATCCTCGCCTACAGCCGCCCCGGCACCTGGTACACCCGCCTAGGCGGCCCCATCAGCCGAGCCGCCCAACTACAGGTAGCCAAGCAATACGCCAAAGCCCTCGAACGCGTCGCCAACAAACCATAGGCAACGCAGAGGCCCCGCAAGAGCTCATACCTTTTGCGGGGCCGGGGGTATTTTTACCGGGGGTGGTCGGCCAGTGGGCTGACCGACACGCGAACAGTAAGTGACATCATGTCCGGGTGAGTCCCAAGGCATTGAATGATCTGGTGGCGGCCGACTGGGCCGAGGCGTTGGCTCCGGTCGAGGAGACCGTGTCGCGGATGGGCGAGTTCCTGCGCGGCGAGATCGCGGCCGGGCGGCCGTATCTGCCGGCCGGTGAGAACGTACTGCGCGCCTTCAACCAGCCACTGAACGACGTGAAGGTGCTGGTCGTCGGCCAGGACCCGTACCCGACGCCCGGTCACCCGGTCGGGCTGAGCTTCTCGGTGGCGCCGGATGTGCGCCCGATCCCGCGCAGCCTGCAGAACATCTACCGCGAGCTGATGGCCGACATCGGCGTACCGGCTCCGAGCAACGGCGATCTGACGCCGTGGGCGGAGCAGGGCGTGCTGATGCTCAACAGAGTGCTCACCGTGCAGCCGGGCAAGTCCGCCTCGCACAAGGGCAAGGGCTGGGAGGCAGTGACCGAGCAGGCCATCCACGCGCTGGTGAAGCGCGGCGGCCCGCTCGTGGCGATCCTGTGGGGACGGGACGCGCAGACGCTCAAGCCGATGCTCGGCAGTACGCCGTACATCGAGAGCGCCCACCCGAGCCCCATGTCCGCCGACCGCGGCTTCTTCGGCTCCAAGCCGTTCAGCCGGGTCAACCAACTGCTCATCGAGCAGGGCGGAACCCCTATCGATTGGCGCCTTCCCTAGCGGTACCTGTACCTGTCCAGCTGTGCCAAAGCTGGCTGTAGCGACCACCGACAGCCAGCAACTCGTCGTGCGTTCCCGACTCCACCACCCGCCCGCGATCCAGTACGACGATCCGGTCGGCCTGCTGTGCCTGCGTGAGCCGGTGTGCCACCACCAGCGTCGTCCGACCCTCAGTAGCCGCTGCACTGGCCCGCTCAAGCTCCCGCGCTCCAGCACTACCCGCCTCAGCCGTCGCCTCATCCAGTACTGCGACCGCCGGGTCCGCGAGCACCAGCCGTGCTAGCGCAACCTGCTGTGCCTGCGCCCTCGTCAACTGATGCGCGTTCTCACCCACCTGGCTGTCCAGGCCCTCCGGCAGCGCCCTCACCCAAGCCAACGCGCCGACAAGCTCCAGCGCCGCCTCAACCTCCTCAACCGTCGCGGAAGCCTTAGCTAGCCGCACATCGTCCAGCAACGCCCCCGAGAACACATGGACCTCCTGACTCAACAGCGCAACCTGCTGCTGAGTACGCGTCTCCCCAAGCGCCCTGATATCCACCCCACCAAGCAGCACGGTCCCAGCGGTTGGCATCAGTACCCCCGCAGCGATCGCTGCCAACGTGGTCTTCCCAGCCCCACTAGCGCCGACCAGGGCAACCCGCTCCCCAGGCTCAAGCCGCAGTGACACCCCATCGACGACCAGCGGCCCGTCGTACGAATGCCCGATCCCCACCAAATCCACCGACGCATCCGCAGGCGCCGGCCCAGCAGGAGGCTCGACGGCGGGCTCCAGCGTCAGTACGCCGGCCAGCCGCGCCATCCCCGCCGCAGCTGTCTGCACCTCGTCGAACTGCATCAGCAGCGCGCCGATCGGGTTGAACAACCGATGGAAGTACAAGGCGGCCGCGGTCGTCGCACCGATCGTCACCGCATCCGCCCGGACCAGGAAGAACCCGGCCACCAGGATCGAGGTGAGCCCGACGAACTCCGCGTGGTTGATCCGCGACGAGAAGAAGCTGAACAGCTTGAAGACGTTCAGCGACAGGTCGCGCGCCGTCGCCGACCGGTCCGAGATCCGCTCCAGCTGGGTCTCCTCGAGCTGGTACGCCCGAACCGTCGCGCTCCCCCGCAACGAGGTGATGATCGCCTCGGACCGCTCGCCCATCGCGAGCCGTTCCTTGCGATAGAAGGGCGCCGAGCGAGGCAGGTACCAACGCAGAGCGAGCAGGTACATCGGCAAGGCGAGCAACCCGGCCAGTCCGAGTCGCCAGTCCAGCGCGAACATCCCGACTGCCGTCAGCACGATCGTCAGCGTCGCCGAGAGCAGTGCCGGCCCGACCTCGGTCAACGCGGCCGCGACCGACGCCACGTCATCACCGACCCGTGACAGCAGGTCGCCCGTGCGGATCTTGTCGAGCACGGGCGCCGGCAGGTGCAGCACCCGATCCAGCACCTGCTCACGGATCCGCGCGAGCACCGTCTCGCCCACCCGCGCGATCAGCGTCACGCCAAGAGCCGTCAACACCCCCGACAGCAGCGCCGCGCCGGCGATCAGCACAACCACTCGCACGATGGCAGACCCGTGCGCGTCATCCGCGGAGACGTCATTCACCAACACACCAAGGGCCCACGGCGCCACCAGCCCAGCTGCGCTCCCCAGCGTCACCACGGCAGCGGCGAGCAAGGACAACCCTCGCTGCTGGCGGATCTCCCGCCACAGCAGGCTCCAGGTGGCCCGCGGCCCGGTGATCGGCAGCAATTCGGACGTGCTCATCGCAGTACCGCCTCCTGGTACGCCGGATCCGTCTCGGCCAACTCCGCATGGCGCCCCTCGGCCACCACCGCTCCGTCCGACACGACCAGCACCCGATGCATCTTGCCCAGCAACGCCGGGCTGCTAGTCAGCACCAGCGTCGCCAGCCCGTCCGCCCCACGGACCTCAGCGAGCCCCTCGGCCAGTAGCTCCTCGGTGACGGCGTCGACCGCAGTACTGGGATCGTGCAGCACCAGCACGGGCGGCGCAGCCAGCAAGGCCCGGGCCAGCCCGAGGCGTTGTCGTTGACCACCCGACAGCGTCCGGCCCCGGTCGGCCAGCGGATGCTCCAGACCGTCCGCATGCGCCTCGATGACGTCAGTAGCCGCAGCGGCCGACACTGCACGCTCCAAGCCCGACGGGTCGCTAGTACCGGCTAGCAAGTTGGATCGCAGCGTTCCTTCGAACAGGTCGGTGTCGTGCTGCTCAACCAGCACAGAGCGACGCACCAGGTCGATGTCCAGCTCCTCGACGGCAGCGCCGCCCACCAGCACCCGACCCTCATGCGAGGCAGCCCGACCAGCCACGACTGTCAGCAGAGCATCAGCATCGCGCGGGTCGTAGCAGAGCACGCCCACCAACTCGCCCGGCTGCAGAGCCAGCTCCACCGAGGACAGCGTCTTGTAGCTGACGTCCTGCAAGGACAGCAGGGGCGCAGCCGGGTCCACCGCAGTAGAGGTGCCAGTGGCGATCTCGAACGGCGAGCTGAGCACAGAGGCCAGCCGCGCAGCGGAGGCCCGCGACATGGCGAACACCTGCCCGCTGTACCCGAGCAGGCCCACCGGCTCCGCCGCGAACTGCGCCAGCCCCACCACAGTGATCAGCTCACCGATCGTGATCCGCCCGTTCAGCGCAAACCACCCCGCCACACCCGCCACGGCCGCCAGCAAGAGCCCGCTCAAAGCTGTAGTCACCCCGTCCTGCAGCCCGTTGGTAGACGCGGCCCTCAACGTCGCCTTCAACGTCTGCTGGCTGGAACGCCGGTACCGCTCAGCAGCGTTGTGCTGCGCCCCGATCCCCCGCAGCGTCCGCAGCCCACCAACCAGGTCGGTCGCGAGTGCTGTGGTGTCGGCGACTGCCTCCTGCTGCGACGACGTACGACGGGTGAGCAGTGGCGACAAGGTCTGGATCCCCAACACCAGCAGGGGAACCCCGATCATCACGCCAAGCCCCAGCGGTACGTCGACGAGCAGCAACGCGACAGAGGAGACCGCCAGCGCAGTACTCCCGGCAAACCCGAGCGAGACGGCACGTAGTACCAGGGAAGCCTTCTCTGCATCGGATGTGGCGATCAGCAGCAGCTCCCCCGACCGCAGACCGGTCTGGTGGCCCCGGGGGTCCAGCACTCGCCGAGAGATCTCCAGCCGGAGCAGGTGCGTCTCGTACTCGATCGCCCGCACGACCTGCCGAGCACCGGCCTTCCAAGCGTTCGACAGCACCGCGAACAGCACGAACATCATCAGGACGCACCACAGCAGCGGTTCCAGCCGCCCGGACGACACCGCGCGGTCGACGAAGATGCCGATCGTGATCGGGACAGCGGCCTCGGTCGCCTGGTGCAAGGCGAGCACCAGGCACCCGGCGAGCATCCGTCCCCGGTGCCGGCCGATCGCCCGGCGCATCACCCGGCCTGCTGTGAACTCCACGGAAAGCCCTTCCCCAGCCTCACTGCCCCGACAAGTAAGCCAACCCTAACTTGAGGCGGCCGGAACCCGGACGCGCTGATCGATTGACACCTGCCACGACTCCCCCGTACGGTCTCGCGGTAATAGGAAACTTTCCTAACAGTTGATCTCGACGAGTATCCAGCAGCGTGGTTCGGCGACGCGAGAGCGAAGGAAGGGCAGGGTTAGCACATGGCCAGCACACCCGGTACTCCCCGCCTGCTCCGCGCGATGAACGACCGCGCCGCCCTCGACCTGCTGCTCGCGCAGGGTCCGCTGTCGCGCACGACCCTCGGCAACCTCACCGGCCTGTCCAAGCCGACCGCCTCCCAGCTGCTCGCGCGGCTGGAGAGCGCCGGCCTGGTCCGGGCCAGCGGGACGAGCGCCGGCCGCCCAGGCCCGAACGCTCAGCTGTACGAGATCAACGGCGGCATCGCCTACGTGGCCGGCCTGGACGTCACCCCGACCCGGATCCGCGCCGCCGTCGCCGACCTGACCGGCAAGGTGGTCGGCCGCTTCGAGCTGCCCACCCCGGGCCGCAGCGCCAAGGGCACGGTCGAGCGGGTGGTCAAGACCATCGACGGCGCACTCGGCGAGGCCGGGCTGACCCGCGACCGCTTGCACCGCGTCTCGATCGGCACTCCCGGCGGCTTCGACCCGACGACTGGTCGGCTGCGCTACGCGACCCACCTCCCCGGCTGGCACGCGCCACACCTGCTCGACGAGCTGGCCGCGGCGATCGCAGTACCGCTAGAGGTCGAGAACGACGTCAACCTGGCCGCGGTCGCCGAGCAGCAGGTCGGGCACGCGAACAGCAGCGACAACTTCGTCATGCTCTGGGGCGAGGAGGGCATCGGCGCCGCGATAGTGATCGGGGGCCACCTCGTCCGCGGCGCGACCGGCGGTGCCGGTGAGGTCGCCTTCATGCCCCTGCCCGGTACGCCGCTGGTCCGCAACGTCGGCCGCAACAACGCCGGCGGCTTCCAGGAGCTCGCCGGTGGCGAACCCGTCCTCGAGCTGGCCCGCGCCAACGGCCTCAAGGCCCGTACGCCGGAAGCCGCGATCACCGCCGCCCTGCAGACACCCGGCGCCGGCGACATCGTGCTCAACGAGTTCGCGCACCGGCTGGCGGTCGGCCTGGCCGCGATCGTCTCCGTCGTCGACCCCGAACTGATCGTGCTCGCCGGTGGCGTCATCACCGCCGGCGGCGAGCGGCTGCGCGGCCTGATCCAGGACGAGCTCGCCGAGCTCGCCGTACCGCGGCCGCGGCTGCTGATGACCGCCATCAACACCGACCCGGTGCTGTCCGGCGCCCTCCAGTCCGCCCTGAGCTACACCCGCGACGCTGTCTTCGACACTGCCGGCACGACGACCGGAGGCAGTGCCGACTAGCGCCGAGACCGCCATCCACACACATCCCCGGACCGGGATCACCACCCGGCCCGGTGGATCCGTACACCCAAATGCAGGTCGGCTCCACCCAGGATCAGGAGAAACGGAAAATGCGTCGAGTCCACAAAGCAGTGATCGCCGCGGCGGCGGTCGCGCTGCTCGGTACCGCGTGCACCGGAACGTCGAGCGCCCCCAAGGCGAGCGACGACGCCACCAAGGACACCACGATCACCTTCTGGCACGGCTGGAGCGCCCCCAGCGAGGTGGCCGCGATCGCCGCCAACGTGAAGGCGTTCGAGACCGCCCACCCGAACATCCACGTGAAGGTCGTCGGCAACATCAACGACGACAAGATCAAGCAGGCGCTGCGCGCGGGCGGCCCGAACTCGCCGGACGTGGTCTCCTCGTTCACCACCGACAATGTCGGCACCTTCTGCGCCTCGAACGTGTTCGCGGACCTGAAGCCGTTCCTGGACAAGTCCGGCGTCGACCTGGACAAGACCTTCCCGAAGCCGCTGCAGGACTACACCCAGTTCGAGGGCAAGCGCTGCACGCTGCCGCTGCTGAACGACGCGTACGGCCTGTACTACAACAAGGACGCGTTCAAGGCCGCCGGGATCGCCGGCCCGCCGAAGACGCTGTCGGAGTTCGACGCGGACGCGAAGAAGCTGACCAAGGCCAAGGGCGACAGCTTCTCCCAGCTCGGCTTCATGCCGAACTTCCACGGCTTCGAGTCGACCACCACGCACTTCGCCGCGCAGTGGAACCCGACGTACTTCACCGCCGACGGCAAGTCGAACCTGGCCGCCGATCCCGCGTTCGGCAAGATGCTCACCTGGCAGTCGAACCTGGTCAAGGAGCTCGGCGGTTTCGCCAAGCTGGAGAAGTACCGCGCGACCTTCGGTGACGAGTTCGGCGCCAAGAACCCCTTCCACACCGGCCAGGTCGCGATGTCGATCGACGGTGAGTGGCGGCTCGGGATGGCCAAGGAGGCCGGCGTGAAGTTCGACATCGGCGTCGCGCCGTTCCCGGTCCCGGACGACCAGGCCGACAGCTACGGCAAGGGCTACCTGTCCGGCACCATCATCGGGATCGCGAACACCAGTGAGAAGCAGAACGCCGCCTGGGAGCTGGTCAAGTACATGACCACCGACACCGACGCCGTGGTCAACTTCGCCAACGCCATCCACAACGTGCCGTCCACGCTGGACGCGCTCAAGTCGCCGAAGCTCGTTGCCGACGACAACTTCAAGGTCTTCCTGGAGATCGCCCAGCACGCCAAGAGCAGCACCACGCCGGCCAGCCCGAACGGCGGCGCCTACCAGCTCACCCTGCAGGACTTCGGTTACGCCTTCGAGGCCGGCAAGCAGACCGATCTGGCCGCGGGTCTGGCGAAGACCGACGCCCAGATCGACAAGGACATCGCGCAGGCGAAGTGATGGCGACCATCTCAGTAGGGCTCAGGCACAAGCGCCGTCGCGAACGGCTGCGCAACCTCGCCTTCCTCTCCCCGTGGCTGATCGGGGTCAGCGTCTTCTTCCTGTACCCGCTGATCTCGACCGTCTACTTCAGCTTCATGAAGTACGACGGCTTCACCCCGCCGGTCTGGACCGGCCTGAAGAACTGGAAGTACGTCTTCACCGACTACCCGTTCTTCTGGCCGGCCCTGCGCAACACCCTCTGGCTGGTGATCGTGATGGTCACCCTCCGGGTCATCTTCGGGCTCGGCATCGGCCTGCTGATCACCAAGGTCAAGACCGGCGCCGGGATCTTCCGGACCCTGTTCTACCTGCCGTACCTGGCGCCGCCGGTGGCCGCGACGATGGCGTTCGCGTTCCTGCTCAACCCCGGTACCGGGCCGGTCAACAACATCCTCGGCAAGGTCGGGCTGCCGCAACCGGGCTGGTTCAACGACCCCACCTGGTCCAAACCGGCCCTGACCCTGCTCGCGATCTGGGGCATCGGTGACCTGATGGTCATCTTCATGGCCTCGCTGCTCGACGTACCGATGGAGCAGTACGAGGCGGCCTCGCTGGACGGCGCCGGGGCGTGGAAGCGGTTCCGCCACGTCACGCTGCCGAACATCCAGCCGATCGTGCTGTTCGCGGTCATCACCGGCGTGATCCAGACCATGCAGTACTACACCCAGCCACTGATCGCCGGAAAAGTCGCGAGCGGGGTGATCGGTGGCTCGGGGCAACAGTTCGAACCGGGCTACCCGGAGAAGTCGACGCTGACCTTGCCGCAACTGGTCTACAACCTGGGCTTCCAGCGGTTCGACACCGGTGGCGCCTCGGTGATCGCGCTGGTGCTGTTCGCGCTGGCGATGGTGTTCACGGCGTTCCTGATGCGCCGCGGCAGTGGCTTCCTGGCCACGGACGACTAGGAGGCCTGCATGAGTACTCTGACGACATCCCGGGTTGACTCCCCGGCTTCCACCCCTGGGCTGACGACGGCGGGCCGCGAGGCCCGGCGTACCAGGTTCCTGAACTGGGTCGCCGTGCACACGCTGGCGATCGCGGCCGCCTTGTTCTTCGTGCTGCCGTTCGTGTTCGTCTTCCTGACCGCGCTGATGAGCGACCAGCAGGCGCTGACCCGCGACCTGTGGCCGGACAGCTGGCACTGGGAGAATCTGCGCACGGTCTGGGAGACGCCGGGATTCCTCACCTGGTGGAAGAACACGCTCGTGTACGCCGTACTCGGCACGGTGCTCACCTTGGTGTCGAGCATCCCGGTCGCGTACGCCCTGGCCCGCTTCAAGTTCCGCGGCCGCAACCTGGCGATGATGCTGGTCATCTCGACGATGATGCTGCCGCCGCAGGTCGTGATCGTGCCGATGTACCTGTTCTGGGCCAAGCAACTGCACCTGTCCGGGACTCTGTGGCCGCTGATCATCCCGCTGGCCTTCACCGACGCTTTCTCGATCTTCTTGCTGCGGCAGTTCCTGCTGACGATTCCCAAGGAGTACGTCGACGCGGCGAAGGTGGACGGCTGCGGTGACTTCCGGGCGCTGGTCCGGGTCATCCTGCCGATGGCCAAGCCGGCCATCGCGGCGGTCGCGCTGTTCCAGTTCTTCTACTGCTGGAACGACTACTTCGGACCGCAGATCTACGCCTCCGAGAACCCGGCCGCCTGGACCCTCAGCTACGGCCTGGAATCCTTCAAGGGTGCCCATCACACCAACTGGAACCTCACCATGGCAGCGACCCTGCTGGTGATGGCGCCGGTGATCATCCTGTTCTTCTTCGCCCAAAAGGCCTTCATCGAAGGCGTCACACTCACAGGGGTCAAAGGTTGAAACTCACAGTCGTCGGTGGCGGATCCACCTACACGCCTGAACTCATCGACGGATTCGCCCGGCTGCGCGACTCGCTGCCGGTCTCGGAGCTGGTCCTCGTCGACCCGGCGGCCGACCGGCTCGCGCTGGTCGGCGGCCTGGCCGAGCGGATCTTCGCGAAACAGGGGCATCCGGGCAAGATCGTCACCACGTCGAACCTGGACGAAGGCATCGAAGGCGCGGACGCCGTCCTGCTGCAGCTGCGCGTCGGCGGGCAGGCGGCGCGTGGTCAGGACGAGTCCTGGCCGCTCGAATGCGGCTGCGTCGGCCAGGAGACGACCGGCGCCGGTGGCCTGGCCAAGGCGCTGCGGACGGTTCCCGTCGTACTGGACATCGCTGAGCGGGTACGGCGTACCAACCCTGACGCTTGGATCATCGACTTCACCAACCCGGTCGGGATCGTCACCCGGGCGCTGCTGTCGCACGGCCACAAGGCGGTCGGGCTGTGCAACGTGGCGATCGGGTTCCAGCGGAAGTTCGCCGGCATGCTCGGGGTGAAGCCCGAAGAGGTCTCTTTGGACCACGTCGGGCTGAACCACCTGACCTGGGAGCGCGGTGTCCGGGTCAACGGCGAGAACGTCCTGCCGAAGCTGCTCGCCGCGCACTCGGCCGACCTGGCCGCGGAGATCAAGCTGCCGGCCGAGTTGCTGCTCTCGCTGGGCGTCGTACCGTCGTACTACCTGCGCTACTTCTACGCGCATGACGAGGTCGTCCGCGAGATGCTGGACAAGCCGTCGCGGGCGTCCGAGGTCGCGGCGATCGAGAAGGAACTGCTCGACCTGTACGCCGACCCGTCGCTGGACGAGAAGCCTGCGCTGCTGGAGCAACGTGGTGGCGCCTACTACTCGGAAGCCGCTGTCGCGTTGGCGTCCTCGCTGCTGAACGACACTGGTGACGTGCAGGTGGTCAACACGCTGAACAACGGTGCTTTGCCGTTCCTCCCCGACGACGCGGTCATCGAGGTGCCCGCGACCGTAGGGGCATCCGGTACTACGCCGTTGCCGATCTCGCCCCTCGAGCCGTTGTACGCGGGGCTGGTCGCCAACGTCACCGCGTACGAGAATCTTGCTCTCGAAGCGGCTCTGAAGGGCGGTGCGGACCGGGTGTTCAACGCACTGCTGGCGCACCCGCTGATCGGGCAGATCGAGTACGCAAACCAGCTCACCGACAAGCTGCTCGCGCACAACCGCGAGTACCTGCCGTGGGCGTGACCATGACTGCGGGGTTCGCCTGATGAGACCGCTGGTGCCTGGCGGCGTACTGGCCTTCGACGCGGGCAATAGCAAGACCGACGTAGCGCTGGTGTCCGCGGACGGCACAGTCCTCGGTACTGCGCGCGGCGGCGGCTTCGAGCCGCACATCGTCGGGGCCTACGCCGCCGTGGAGGGCCTGGCCCCGCTGGTCGCCGCCGCGGCTGCCAAGGCCGGGCTGGCGGTCGGTGAGGTACCGCTGGTCCAGCAGATCTCCGCGTGCCTGGCGAACGCGGACCTGCCGATCGAGGAGGAACGTCTCGCCGAGGCGTTCGAGTCGTTCGGCTGGGCGACGTCGGTACACGTCGCCAACGACACCTTCGCCCTGCTGCGGGCCGGTGTGGACGAGCCGCGCGGTGTCGCAGTCGTCTGCGGGGCCGGCATCAACTGCGCCGGACTGCTGCCTGACGGCCGTACCGCCCGCTTCGCAGCCGTAGGCAAGATCTCTGGCGACTGGGGCGGCGGCCAGCAACTAGCCGACGAAGCCTTCTGGGCAGCCGCCCGAGCCGAAGACGGCCGAGGCCCGGCCACCTCACTGACGACGGCTCTCCCCGCCCACTACGGCGTCGCCTCGATGCCCCTACTGATCGAGGCCCTCCACCTGGGCGACATCCCGGTCTCCCGCCGCCTGGAAGCGACTCCTCTCCTCTTCCAGGTGGCGGCGTCCGGAGACGCCATAGCCCGAGCCATCGTCCAGCACCAGGCCGAAGAGGTCGTCTCGATGGCAGTAGTAGCCATGCGCCGCCTAGACCTCCTCGACGAGCCCACCGACGTGGTCCTAGGCGGCGGCGTCCTAACAGCCGGCCACCCGCTGTTGATGGAAACAGTGGTCCGCCTACTCTCCGCAGCCGCCCCCAAAGCAGTAGCCCGAGTAGTAGACGTCCCCCCGGTAGTCGGAGCCGCCCTCCTAGGCCTGGACCACACAGGCGCGGCCCCCGCAGCCCACCTAACCCTCAGATCCGCCTACGCAACATCCCCTGCTGCGTAGGCGCCCACAACAGGTAGTTCGGCCCGGACCCCGTTACCGGACCGAACTGCCTGTTGTTTTTTGCCTTGTGTGGCGTGTAATCATGATTACATGAGTACACAGTCAGAGGGTGAGCGCGTCAGGGGCTGGCTTACCGGCCGGCTTCCGGCGGGGTGGTTCGAGGGTGAGCCTGAGGTGAGTATCGATCGCGACGAGATTCTCGTGGTCGGGAGGATCGCGGCGCCTGAGCAGGGTGACGGGGTCAGTGCAGCCGAGCGGTCGGCGGCTGAGGAAGGGCGGATCAAGCAGTTCCGGGAGGACACCCGGGAGAAGCGGATCGAGATCGCGCGGGAGCTGGAGCACGCTACCCGGCGGAAGGTCGCATGGGGGGTGCGGGCCGGGGAGACGCGGACCGTGTTCACCTCACTGTCGGCGCCGGTGATGACTCGGCTGCGGCAGCCGGAGCGGCAGGTGCTGGACACGCTCGTCGACGCCGGTGTCGCGCGGTCTCGCAGCGATGCGCTGGGGTGGTGCGTGAAGCTCGTCGCTCAGCACAGCGAGAGCTGGCTGGGTGACCTCCGCGAGGCGATGGCCAAGGTGGAGGACGTCCGCCGCGCCGGACCGGACGCTGCAGAGGACTAGAACAGACAGGTGGGTGTGATCCGATCCGATCACACCCACCTAGTCCGGTACTTCGGTCAGCTGTGTCGCGGCGGCTCCGTGCTCCAGCCGTTGTCGCTGCCCGGCCAGTTGCCGTTGGACTGCGGAGCGCCGTGGTGAGCGGGTTCCTGGGTGGGGTAGCCGGCCTGCCCGCCAGCAGCATTGCCGCCTGCCGTTCCGTTGCCGCCGGTCATCCCGTTGCCGCTGGCCGTTCCGTTGCTGGCCATGCCGTTCGAGCCGGCAGTACCGGCGGTGCGGTTCATGGTGCTGCGGTCGAACAGGGTGCGCAGCGCTTCGCCGGCCATCTCGCGGCCCCCGAGGCCGAAAGCGAGGCCGAGTGCCAGCGCGGCACCACCCAGCACGATCAGCAGCGTGTTGCCGGTCAGCTGGACGGCGATGCCCAGCTGGGTCAGCGCGGCGAACGCGGCGTACACCAGTACGGCGTACCGGCCGACCTTCGCGAGCGTCTCGTTGCCGGTCGCGCCGCGGATCACCGCGGCGAGGAAGTTCGCGAACAGCGCCGCCAGGCAGACGATCACGATCGCCGCGAAGATCCGCGGGATGTAGCCGAGCATGTCGGACATGAAGTTCGAGATCTCCGGTACGCCGAGCGCGGACGCGAACATCGTGAAGCTGATCAGGAACACGAACCAGAACACGACCTTGCCGAGCATCGTCGACGCGGTCAGCCCCGTACCCGACCGCTGCAGGACGCCGGACACCCCGGCTCGTTCCATCCATTGGTCGAAGCCGACCCTGCCGAGCAGGGTGCCGACCAGCTTGCCGAGCACCTTGGCGACGAAGTAGCCGATCACCAGGATGACGATGCCGCCCAGCAGGTTGGGGATGAACCCGAGAAGCTTGCTGAAGGCATCTTCAAAAGGTTGGGTGAAGTCGATGGCCAGTGCTGACATCGGCGTTCCTTCCGGACTGGCCCGTACCGCCGCCACGCACCCGTTCCCGCGCGACTCCGGCTACGGGCGGGTTGCAGTTGGTGTCTGCCCACCCGTGCCCGGTGCAACCGGGAGTAAACGGTGCTCACCTAAAGTAATGTGATTGCATAAGGCAAATGACCGCTGTCGTGATCCGCCGTGCCACCGCCGGCGACGTACCCGGCATCGTCGCGATGCTCGCCGACGACGAGATCGGCGCCGGCCGGGAGAACCCCGCCGACCTGGCGCCGTACCAGGCCGCCTTCGCCGCGATCGACGCCGACCCGAACCAGTTCCTGGTCGTTGCCGAGCGCAACGGCGAGCTGATCGGCACCCTCCAGCTGACCTTCGTCCCCGGCCTCTCCCGCCAGGGCGCCACCCGAGCCCTGGTGGAAGCCGTCCGGGTAGCCTCCTCAGCCCGCGGCACCGGCCTGGGCACCACTCTCATGCAGTGGTCCATCGAAGAGGCCCGCGCCCGGGGCTGCAGCATCCTCCAGCTGACGTCCGACAAGGCCCGCGTCGACGCCCACCGCTTCTACCACCAACTGGGCTTCGCCCAAACCCACGAAGGCTTCAAACTCCAACTCAACTGACCTTGGCGGGCGGCGCGGTGTAGGTGTTGCAGGAGGCCGGGTTGGCGGTCTTGAAGCCCTGGTCGGACCAGAAGCGGTAGTTCTTGCTGGAGCCGTGGTCGCGGATCTTCTTCTTCGTCAGCTCGTCGCCGATGTTCTTCGAGAGGATCTTCCAGAACTCCATCTTCTCGCCGACCAGGCCGAGGGATTTCTGGTTGGCGCTGATGAAGTTCGAGCCCAGGCAGCTGGCCTGTAGCTCCAGGCGCCTGCTCCACTCGAGCTCCGCCGCCTTGCTCTTCGCGAAGCCCTCCTGCGACTGCGAGGAGATCATGATGTTGGTCAGCTGCTGCACGTGGTGGCCGTACTCGTGCGCGACAGTCCTGACGAGGTCCACGACGGCGTTGGGATTCCGCTTGTAGAACTTCACCTCGTCCTCCCAGCGCATGTAGATGGTCTCGTCGTTGGGGCAGTAGAAGGAGGTGTCCGGCAGGTCACCCCCGCAGGCAGGGGTCGTGCCTTTGACGACGAGCGCCAACTTGGGCTGGCGGAACGGGTAGTCGGCCTCAAGCACCAGGTCCTCCCAGGTCTGCGCCAGGCACGGCATCATCGCCTGGTAGAACCGCAGGACGTTGGCCTTGCTGTTCGGCTTCACCTTCGGGAGCGCGCAGTTGACGCTGCGCAGCTTGCCGACCGTGTAGAGCTTGTTCTTCTGCAGGCGGACCTCGTCCGGGACCGCTGGGATGGTCACCGTGACGGTTGGGTTGGGGGCGACCGACTGGGGGCCTTCGGAGGGCTTGATGGAGGGGTCGGCCAGCGGGTTGGTGACCTCGTTGCCGAAGCTGTCGATCTTGGCGTACGCCGCGATGGTGCCGCCGGCCACGATGACCAACGCCAGGGCGGAGATCAGGCCCACGAAGCGCTGGGAGAACTGCCGGGCCGGCTTCCGGTACGGCGAATGGGTCGAAAACTGTTGTACGCCCGTGCGGGGAGTCCTCGCCTTCCACCCGGCGTACCGGACCCGTCCGAACTGCCGGGTCCCACCCAACGGCCCCGTCGGCGCATCCGGCAGCGGCGCGGCCGGCGGCCCGCTGTAGAACCCCTGGTACTCCGGGTCGTCCGGCAGCGGAGCCGCCTTCTTCCGGGCCGGCTCCTGCGAAACGCTGATCGGCCGAGCCTCCCCGAGACCGAGGCCGAGACCGGGCTTGGACGTCGGAGCAACCGGCGAAGCCGCACCCGCAGGCACGTCGCTACCGGGCAGGAAATGACCCGGCTCGGGCACCCGCTCGTCGTCCGCCATCCATCTACCCCAGTCCGTCGGTGATCAGCTGGCTCCACCCGCCGCTGCAACGAAAGTGTTGCAGGGCGCCCAACCGGCCCCGCAAAGCCCCTCCGCGAGCCGACCCATCAGGACAACACCACGGTCGCCGCGAAGGCGCCACCGGCGATCAGGATCACGGCACCGGCGACGATGGCGGCGATCAGGGTCTTGGAGCGCTTGCGTGGCTCGTAGGCGATCGGGTCGGGGTTGTAGCGGGCCTTGAAGGCGGCGGCCGCGCGGTCGCCGGGTGGTGGCGGGCCGAGGCGGGAGCCGGTCAGCAGCGGCCGGGTGGGCGGCGCGAGCGGCTCGGAGGGGTCGCCGTACGCCGGTACAGGCGGTCGCCGGTACGTCGAAGTGCTCGCCGGCTGATCGCCCTGCGGCAGGAAATGTCCGGGCTTGGGGCCCGACTCCTCGGCCATGCTTCCCCGCTTCTCCCCGGTCCTGGACGTGTGCCGGACCCATCGTCTCGGTGGCGGTCCGAGATCCACCCCCGGCTCGAATCGCGGCACGTTGCTACGTGCCGGACGGTCCTTCGCTGTACTGGATTGCAGCTATTGACATCGCTTCGCGACCTGAGATGACTCTGCGTACTGGTAGGAGTACTGAATGAGCGTGCTGGAGAGTTTCGCGTTGAACGGCAAGCGGGCGCTGGTGACCGGCGGCAATCGCGGGCTCGGGCGGGCCTTCGCGCTGGCGCTGGCCGAGGCGGGTGCCGACGTGGCGATCGCCGCGCGCGACGCCGAGCGGAACGCGGCGGTGGTTGCGGAGCTCGAGGCGGTCGGGCGGCGCGGGTTCGCAGTACAGGCTGATATCACCGTACGGGCCGACGTGACGCAGATGGTCGCGGAGGTGACGGAGGAGCTCGGCGGGATCGACGTACTGGTGAACAACGCCGGCATCGCGATCCACCGGCCGGCCCTGGAGGTCCCCGACGACGAGTGGCAGCAGGTGCTCGACCTCAACGTGACTGCGCTGTGGAACACCAGTACTGCCGTCGCGCGCGGCATGATCGCCGCCGGTGGCGGGGTGATCGTCAACGTGGGCAGCATGTCCGCGCAGATCGTCAACCGGCCGCAGCACCAGGCGTCGTACAACGCCTCCAAGGCTGCCGTCCACCACCTCACCCGCAGCCTCGCCGCCGAGTGGGCCCCGCACAACATCCGCGTCAACGCGATCGCCCCCGGCTACGTCAAAACCGACATGGCGCCGGTCGACCGGCCCGAGTTCCAGCAGAACTGGATCCTCGACGCCCCTCTCCAGCGCTACGCCACCCCCGCCGAAATCGCCCCCTCCGTCGTCTACCTCGCCTCCCCCGCCTCCTCTTTCATGACCGGCTCAGTACTTCTGATCGACGGTGGGTACTCGGTCTACTGAGGGTTGTCTGTGGGGTGCTTTAAGGTCCGGGGCATGGGATTCAGTGATGCTGCGCGGAAGTTGCTGAACGGGGCCAATCCGGCTGTGCTGGCGACGGTCAATGCGGACGGGAGTCCACAGACGTCGGTGGTGTGGGTCGGGTTGGACGGGGATGACGTGGTGATCTCCACCCAGGCCGGGCGGCGGAAGGACAGCAATCTGCGGCGGGATCCCAGGGCGAGTCTGCTGGTGATCGCGAAGGACGATCCGGACGAGTACGTCGAGATCCGGGGCACCGCGGTGGTGACGGAGGATACCGGCCGGGCGGTGGCGCAACGGCTGGCCGAGCACTATGCGGGTGAGGGCGCCGGTAAGGAGTACGTCGCATTGCCGCCCGAGGTCGTCCGCACCGTCATCCGGATCACGCCGCACAGGCTCACCGGGCCGGCCGCCTAAGCCCTTCCGAAGGCCAGGAAATGGAAGCTGGCGGACATCACGTTGGCGTCGTTCTCGACGAGTCGCGCCAGTTGGATCGCTGACGGGAGCAGGCTCGGTACGTCGTCAGCTGGAGCGTGCTCGAGGGTCGCCGCGGCCGGTCCTTCCACACCCAGTACTTCGATCCCGCCGAAGCCGGCCTGCTCGAATTCAACGCGAAGCTCGTCGGCGTGATGGAAGTACGCGTTGGTGAATCCCTCCGGGTCGTCGTAGTTGCGCCCGGTGCCGAGCGCGACCTCGAACTCGGAGAGGTTGTCCTCGCTCAGCATCCCCTTGGTGCCGTACTCGAGCAGGCCGGCGTACCGACTGATGCCTGCGGCAACCACCAGCCCACCCGGTCTGGTCACCCGTCGCGCCTCGGCCAGCGCCTGCGCCCGATCCGCCGCCTCGACCAGGTGATACAGCGGCCCGAACAGCAAGGTCACGTCGACGCTGTCATCAGCCTGCTCCAGCTTGCGCGCGTCGCCGACCATCGCCTCGAACGTCCCGATCGCCAGCGCCGTCGCAACATGCTCCGCCACCGGATCCACCAACGTCACCGCATACCCATCGGCCGCCAGCCACCGCGCGTGCACACCGGTCGCGCCACCCACATCCAGAACCGTTGCCCCAGGCCCCGGCAGGTACCGACGTACCAACTCCTGCGTCCGCAAGAACTCCAGCTGCCCATGGCCCGACCGCACCAGCCTGTCGTCCTCGACGTACCGCTCCGCATAGAACGCCCTGATCAACGGATCCAGTTCAACCATCACCCCATCATCCGACCCACAAATCCCCAGCACACCTCATTTCCCGCGCCGTATCCTGCCCCGATGAGCCGCATCGTCTTCCTGAACGGCGCTCCCTCGACCGGCAAGACAACCCTCGCGCGGGCCCTCCACGCAGCCCTGCCCGGCCCGGTCTTCTACCAGTCGCTGGACGATTTCCGCGGCTCGATCCGGCCGGAGTTCTGGATCCACGGCCGCGTCCCCGGCCTCTTCGAGCGCGTCGTCGACACGTACGTCGCCTGCCTCCGCGACGTGGCAGCACACGGCCTCGACGTCGTCGCCGAGTCGCTGATCCTGCCGGCGGATCTACCGCGGTACGCCGAACTGTTCGGCTCCTTCGACGTGACGATGGTCGGCATCACCTGCCCGCTGGTCGAGATCCGTCGGCGCGAGGCCGGGCGCACCGACCGGTACAACGGATTTCTCGAGCCGGACGTCGCGACGTACGAGGCTGTCAACAGCATCGCCTACGAGCTGCTGATCGACACCTCGACGGAGCCCACCGGTACTTCGCTGGAGCGGATCCTGCGATATCTCGACAAAAGGTTTGTCGGATCGGTGACCGGGTCTTCGTAGAAGCTGTGAGAGGCCGCCCGGAGGGGGTGGGCCACCTGAGCTCGAGGAGAGCAGCATGAGCGCGATCTACACCTTCGACGTCTTCTCCACCCTCGACGGTTATGGCAACCACACCGGCGACTGGGGTGGTTACTGGGGCAAGCAAGGGCCCGAGTTTCTCGAGCACCGCTTCGCTCAGTACTCCGAGGAGCAGCGGCTGGTCTTCGGCGCGGCGACCTTCCGGGACAACCTGGAGATGGCGGCGGCGTTCCCCGGGGCGTTCGAGGAAGCCGGCTCCTGGATCACCCAGCTGAGGAACCTGCCGGCCACCGTCGTCTCGAACACCCTCGAAGGCCCCGTCGACTGGCCGGACGCGACCATCGCCACCGGTGGTGCCGTCGAGGTGATCACCCGCCTCAAGCAGGAATCCGACGTGCCCCTGCGCTCACACGGCAGCGTGGCCCTGAACCGCGCCCTACTAGCCGCCGGCCTGGTGGACCGCATCCAGGTCACCGTCATCCCCGTGATCACAGGCAAGACCGGAGCAACCCGCATCTTCGACGGCGTACCCGACTTCGACCTCGCGCTCCTCGAAAGCCGCACCCTGGACGGCAACCTCCAAGAGCTGATCTACCAGCCCACCTTGCACAACTAGAGCGCCGACCTGGTGACCTCGTAGACGCGGTCGAGGAAAGCGACGGCCGCGTCGTCGTAGGTGAAGGTCCAGCGCGTGGGGCCCGCCCCTTCGAGGTGGGCCGCGACCGGTTGGCTGAGCGGTGGATAGGGGACGGCGCCGACCAACGGGATCGCCTCCGCCGGCAGGAACCAGCGAGCTTCCTGCACGGAGCTGTCCGGATCGTCGATCGCGAAGTCGCCGTCCGGCACCTCGGCACGATAGTCGTACGCCGTACTACGAGCTGCCCCGTCCCTGCTCTCCACCACCACCTCGGCGACCAAACTCAACTGATCGACCCGAACCCGCAACCCCGTCTCCTCCAGCAACTCCCGAACCGCCGCCTCAGCCGGCGTCTCACCCGGCTCGACAGCCCCACTCGGCAAGGACCACTGCTCGTCCTCCCACTCCTCATACCGCTCCCGAACCAACACCACCCGCCCCTCCCGAACCGCCAACACCCCCGCGTAATCAGTCACCCGCGGACTCCGGCTCGACCGACGTCGCAGGGTCGACGCGCGAAGCCGAGCCCGTTGGATCGACCGGCGGAGCCGTCCCCGCGGGATCGGGGCGCGAAGCCGCCTCCGTTGGGTTGGCGGCCGGACCTGTCTCCGTGGGGTTGGGGAGGGTCAGGGCGAATTCGGCTTCGCTGAATTCGTTGGTGCCGAGGTCGGTGAAGGCTGCGGAGCGGAGGGTGGCTAGGCCGGGCTCGTTGGTCGGGTCCACGGAGGCGTGGATCTGGCGAGCGCCGACACCGGCGGCCAGCTGGACGACTTGGGTCAGGGTTTGGCGGCCGAGGCCTCGACCCCGGTGCGCTGGGCTCACGTAGTACGTGATCTCTGCTTCGTCGTCGAGGACCTCGAGGTCGATGAAACCGATCGGGCCGGTCTCGTCGAAGGTGATCCAGCCGTGCCGGCTCGGTGCCTGCAGCAACGGCGCCCAGCGGTCCACGGCGTGACCGTAGAAACCGCCGAAGATCGCGCCCCCGACGGGGTCCGCCGCCAGCCAGCGCTCGACCTGTCGCAGCCCGTCCTCGTCGATCGCCCGCACCTGCATCCAGCCACCTCCTCCGCGTGCCAGCACTCTGCCTGCCAGCACCGACAATTCGCAATCCTGTTGCGCCGACTCCCCCGAATTCGGTTGGCTGACCACATGGTCGATCTGCGACGCCCCGAGTACCCGCGCTCCTCGAAGTACGACGCCGCCTGGCTTCTCGACTGCGACATGGGCCCCAACCCGCTCTGGCTGCTCGAAGCCCTCGACCTCGACCTGCGACCGGGGATGAAGGTCCTCGACCTCGGCTCCGGCAAGGGCGCGACCTCGGTCTTCCTCGCCAGGGAGTACGGCGTACAGGTCTGGGCCGCCGATCTCTGGATCGACCCGACCGACGCCGCCGCCAACTTCACCGCCCAGGGCGTCGAGGTCACCGCGCTCAAGGCCGAGGCACACGCGCTCCCCTTCGCCCGCGAGTTCTTCGACGCGATCGTCTGCATCGATGCCTACGAGTACTTCGGTACCGCCGACGGCTACCTCGCGTACCTCACCACCTTCCTCAAACCCGGCGGCCAACTGGGCGTCGCCACTCCCGCGATGACCCGCGAGATCCGCGACCTCGGCCAGATCCCCGCTCACATCAAGAAGCTCGTCGGCTGGGAGGCGCTCGCCTGGCACACCGCCGACTGGTGGCGCTTCCAGTGGGAGATCACCGAGCTCGTCGAGGACGTCTCCGCCAGGATGCAGGAGTCCGGCTGGCGCGACTGGCTCGCTTGGGCCGAAGCCATCGCTGAGCACACCGGTACCACCGAGGGCCACCTGGAGATGCTCCACGCCGACCAGGGCGAGTACCTCGGCTTCGCTCTCGTCACTGCGCGTAAACCCCGCTGACGGCCCCGGGTTTCGTGTTCGACCGGTACTGAGCAATGCTGTTGGTATGAGCTGGGCTATCTACGCGATGCGAGGACCAGGCGGCGTCCGCCGTCTCGACGACATTCCGGACGGCTACGCACCACCGTCGGTCGGTACCACGGAGTCGGTACTGGACCAGGTCCGCGAACTGGCGCCCGGCGTCGACGCGAGCAACCGCTCCTGGCTGGTACTGAAGAGCGACGACTACGACGTCGAGATGTCGATCGGCAAGAGCGTCGAGGTCCGCGACATCACCTTCTACCTCAACGACGGCCCCCGCTCCATCCCACTCGTGATGGAGATCAGCAGCAAGCTCGGCGTGACGGCGTACGACACCGAATCCGGCAACTTCCTCACCGAGGAGTCCCGCCCACCCGTCCCACCACCCCTCACCGAAGAAGAACTCAAAGCCAACAAACCGAAGTGGTGGAAATTCGGCCGCAGCTAGTACTCCCCACCGCCGACACGCGATGGCGAAGCAGACCCCACCGTCGCGATCGGCCGGGCTGTCGCGGACAGGTGATGGCGAGGTGGCCTGCGTCCGCAGCCAACTGCGGGTGCCACGCAGACACGCTGTCTTGCGGAGGCTCGTCTGGACGAGCTGGCCAAGGGCTCTTCATCGGCTGGACATTGGTCGGGCTAGCCCGGGTTGTGGTCGGGGCGCCAGGTGGTCTGGGGAGGTTGCCGTGGCGGGTGATGTTGTCAGGATGCGTGGGTGGTGGTGAGGGTGGCGATCTTGTTGATTCGGTGTTCTGGGTTGTTGAGGGCGTCGTGCCAGTAGTTGCCGGCCGCGTGGTCTTCGGGGGTGGCGCAGGTGGAGATGGTGAGCATGGGGTGGGTCGGGGTGACGCCGGGGCGGCCTGGGACGGGGGCGTTTTGCTGGGCCTTCTCGGCTGGTTTGCGGAACGAGATCGTCATCGTTCGGGTGACTACGTAGTCGTAGGTGGTGCCGTCGGCGGTTACCAGGATGTGGGCGCCGGTTTTCAGTTCTGGTAGGCGGGCCAGGGGTTTGCCGTGGGCGGTTCGGTGGCCGGTGACGATGAAGTTGCCGACTTCGCCGGGGCCGACGCCGCCTGCGGGGCCGCTTGGTGAGGCGAAGAGGCCGCGGTCCTGGATGAGGGTGCCGGGCTTGTCGTCGGCGGTGCCTCGGTAGGTGATCACCCGCAATGCGCGCACTCCGATCGAGGGGATCGCGAGGGTCACGTTTGCGGCGGGCTTCGCAGGAGGGGGCACGGAGCTAGGAGCTGGGGTCGAGGGCTTGGCGGAGGGGGACGTCGGGCCCTCGGGGATGGAGCTCTTCGGCTCGGACGGAGTGACAGTCGGCGGCGATTCCGTAGTACGGGGTGCTGTGTCGGCGCACCCCACCAGGGCGGCCGCTACCAACACCGCAACCGCCCATCGTCCGACCATCGTCGGACCGTAACCCGCAGTACCGAAAGCCGGCCGAAAACCTAGACCGGCGCCTTCTCCTTCAGCACCGCCATGAAGGCCCGCATCCAGCCAGGATGATCCGGCCACGCGCGCCCGCTCACCACATTGCCGTCGACGACCGCGTCGCCATCGACCCATTCGCCGCCGCCGGCTCGTACATCGGGCGCCAGCGCCGGGTACGCCGACGTCTTGCGACCCTTCAGCACCCCGGCCGCCGCAGCGACAAGCGGTCCATGACACAACTGCGCGACCGGCTTGTCCTCGCCGTAGAAGTGCTGCACGATCCGCTGACAGTCCTCATCGTTGCGGATGTACTCCGGCGCCCGCCCGCCAGGAATCACCAACGCGACGTAGTCCTCAGGATTCACATCCCTGAACGCCACGTCGGCCTGCCACGTATGCCCCAGCTTCTCGGTATAAGTGTCGAACCCGTCCACGAAGTCATGCACCACGAACTGCAGCTTCTTCGCCTCCGGCGCCGCCAGATGGACCTCGTAGCCCTCCTCCTGCAACCGCTGATAGGGGTAGAAGACCTCCAGCGTCTCCGCCGCGTCTCCAGTGATGATCAGTACTTTGGCCATCGCCACACCACCTCCCCAGCCAGCCTCCGCCGGGCACCCGCGATGGTCAAGACCCGATGATCAAGGTGGCCGGCCCGACCCGAAGCGTCCCCGACCCCAACGGCTCGCACCGCACCCCACCATGCCCGCGCAGTCCCTTGAACGCACCCGGCGCAACCATCACATCCATCCACGCACACGGATTAGCCGGCCGATGCGCCTGGAACCGCACCGCCCCCAACCCACTGTCCAAACTGAAGGCCAGCCCCGGCACCCGCTCCCCAGCCTCCGTACGCCGTACCGCCAACTGGTCGACCGGGAACCCACGGATGATGATGTTCCGCCTGGTCAGCACCGGATCGGGCACCTCATCCAGCCCGAGCTCAACCGCCAGCGAGTCCAGCACCCCAGCGTCGAAAACCGTCACCGCCGCCCGACGATGTGCCGACTGGTTGAAGTACCGATCCCCCACGATCCCCAACCCGGCCCGCACCTCGATCTCACCCCGCGCCACCGGTTCCGGATCCCCCTGCGCCCCGTCCTCCGGCCGCCCCACATAGGCATGCACCGACGACACGACCAACCCGACAATCTCCACCGCGAAGGCATCAGCCACGCACCCAAGCTACTCAAGGCTGTCCCGCTCGACAGGAGGTAGTCCCCAGCAGGCCCGCTCGCCACGCTCAGAGAGGCGGCGGGCCGACACTCCGAGGCGGCTACCTCCTGTCGAGCTGCACGCCAACTCAGCCGAACTCGCAGCCGGTCTGCCACTGGTGCTGGCGATCGCCAAGGGGATCCAGGTGGGCGACCCGAAGGATCGGTCGAAGTGGTTCGCGGCCGAGGTCGGGCTCAGCCCCAGGTGAGCGGATCCAGCAGGAGGTAGAACTCCAGCCGCGCGGCGTCAGGCTCAGGCAGACCGTATGCCGCGAAGAAGCCGGACGCGTCGACCGACCACACGTCGTCGAGTTGGGCTGGGACCAGGGCCAGGTCGGTGTAGCGGTCGGCGACTCCGAGGCGGCCGACGTCGATCACACCGGTGCATTCGAGGGTGTCCGGGTCGAAGAGGAAGTTCGGGAGGCAGGCGTCGCCGTGGCAGACGACGAGATCGACCGCCATCTCGTCCTGTGCGGCGTGAACCCGGGCGAGCAACTCCTCAGGTGCCACCGTCCGCCAGTCGTCTCGCAAGAAGTCCGGGTTCACCGCGCCGCGGTGTACGACGTCGTCCGCCACCGCAATCACCTCGCTCAGCGGCCGCGGGAAAGGACAGTCCTCCACCGGCAGCGAGTGCACCGCCCGCAGAGCACCCGCAAAGCTCGACACCAACTTCTCCGACCACGGCAACTCAACCGCCGCAACCCCCGACACAGCCGACGTCAACAACGCAGCACCTTCAGTCCACTCGATCCAGTCGAGTAGCTGGGCGCCGGGGACCGACGTGCCGGCTAGCCATTCGACGCGGTCTCGCTCGGCGGCCAGCTCCTTCACCCCGGAAACATCGCAGCACTTGGCGAAGATGTTGCCTCGGCGGTAGACCTCGGTCGCGGACTCCCCACCGCCGACCGGCTCCCAGCCGTCCCCGGGCAACAAGGATGGGAACAAGCTCATCCGGCCATCCTCACACGCGCCGCAACCGGTTTCTGGTAGTCCTGAACCCATGAGCTTCGAGGAGCTGTTCGCCGACGTCGCCCGGGTGATCGAGGGCGTCGGAGTGGTGATCATGACCGTCGGCCTGGTCTCCGTCCTGCTGCGCTACGCCTACGCGGCCGCCTCGGCCAGCACCCGCTCCGGCAGCTACGAGCGGCTGAGGGTCAGCATCGGCCGGGTGATCCTGCTCGGGCTGGAGATCCTGATCGTCGGCGACATCGTCCGGACGATCATCGTCGAGGCCTCGGTGCAGAGCGTGCTCGTGCTCGGCCTGATCGTGGTGATCCGGACCGTGCTGAGCTTCGCCCTGGAGGTCGAGATCAGCGGTCGCTGGCCCTGGCAGCAGTCCCCTCACACGACGACGTCCCCAACCGTTCCATCACCGGAACCCTTGGAGGAGAAATGACCAACCGGCACGCCATCGTCAGCACCCAGCTCGGCGACCTGACCCTCGTAGCCTCGGACGACGCAGTCACCGGGGTCTACTTCCCGCACCACTGGGTGAAGCCCGAGCGCGCCACCCTCGGCGACGAGGTCGACGCGGCGACAGACCCGGTACTGACGGAAGCGACCCGCCAGCTGACCCAGTACCTGGCCGGCGAGCGCGACGACTTCGACCTCAAGACAGAGCTCCGAGGCGGCGACGCCTTCCAGCAGAAGGTCTGGGCCCTGCTCGACGACATCCCGCGCGGCGAGACCACGACGTACGGCGAACTAGCCGAGCAACTAGGCGACAAACAGCTCGCCCAACTCGTCGGGAAGGCCGTCGGCAGCAACCCGCTCTCGATCATCGTCCCGTGCCACCGCGTCGTCGGGAAAGACGGCAAGCTCACCGGGTACGCCGGCGGCCTCAAGCGCAAGCAGTTCCTGCTGGACCTCGAAGAGCCCGCCCTCGTCAAGGAGACGAGGCTGTTCTAAGCAGTCGATTCCCGAGGGATCAACTGCCACGGGAAGTCGAACACCTTGCCGTCCGCGCCCTCGCGGTCGGTGAGGCGCGCGACCATGATCCGGCACAGTGCAGCGTTGAACCCGACCGGCCCGACCGTCGACAGCGACGGATCGAGATGCTCGCCCTCAGGCGTGTTCCCGACCCCGATCACCGCCAGATCTCCCGGTACGTCGATACGCAACCGATGCGCCGCCCGGATCGCAGCGATCGCCGCGAAGTCCGTCGTACAGTAAAGCGCCGTCGGCCGGTCGGGCCGATTCAGCACCGACATCGCCGCCCGATAAGCCCCCTCCGGATGCGGCTCGTACGTCGCCACCAACTCATCCAGCACCGGTACGCCGGCCGCCGCCATCGTCCGCAGATACGCGTCGTACCGCGGCCAGCCGGCCAACTTCGACGTCAACGCGCCGATCCGCGTATGCCGCTCCAGCAGATGCTCGACGGCCAGATGACAACGCGGCTCGGCACCCGACCGGATGACGTCGAACCCCCGCGGCTCGAGCACCTCGCTGAAGACCACCATCTGCACGCCCTGTGCCGCGAACGCCTCCAGATCGGCCACCAGCGACGGGTCATCCCGGACGTGATCGATGAAGATGACATCCGGCGTCCGGTTCGCGAGTACCGTCCGCCAGTCGCCGTCGGCCACGATGAGCGCCGTCTTGCCCAGCGGTTGCACCGCGTTGCTGACATCCGCCGCGACCGCCTGCGCCCACGGATCGGCCAGCACACTCAGCGAGAGCAGCACCAGATCCGACTTCCCCGTCCGGATCGCCCGAGCGGCGTCATTACGCCGGTACCCGAGCCGCGCGGCCGCCTCCCGTACCCGATCCGCGGTGTTCTCCGAGATCGTCTGGCTGCGCGGGTGCCCCGAAAGCACGTAGGACACCGTGGCGATCGAAACTCCCGCCGCGGCGGCAACGGTGCGCAGCGTCGGTTTGTCGGTCATCCCCGTGGCCATGAGAGCGATTCTCTCAGCCTTTGACCGCTCCGGTGATGACGCCCTTGTTGAAGTGCCGCTGCAGGAACGGATAGACCATCGCGATCGGCACCAGCGCGACCACGACGACGGCCATCTGCAAGGACTGCGGCTGCGGCAACGGCGTCACCCCGAGCTGGTCGGCCGACAGCGACTTGCCCTGCAGCACGTACGTCCGCAGGATCACCTGGACCGGCCACTTGGACGTGTCGTTGATGTAGAGCAGCGCGTTGAAGAAGGCGTTCCAGAAGCCGACCGCGTAGAACAGCCCGACCACCGCGATCACCGCCTTCGACAACGGCATCACGATCCGGCGCAGGATGGTGAAGTCGCTCGCGCCGTCGATCCGCGCGCTCTCCAGGATCTCGGCCGGCACGTTCATGAAGAACGTCCGCATCACCACGAAGTTGAAGGCGCCCAGCGCGCCCGGCAGGATCAGCGACCAGAGGCTGTCGATCAGGCCGAGCTGCTTGACGATCAGGAACATCGGGATGATGCCCGGCGCGAACAGCAACGTGAACAGCACCAGCAGCAACACCGGGCGGCCGAACAGTACCGGCCGGGATGTCGCGTAGGCGAGCGCGATCGTGGTGAACAGCGCGATCGCCGTACCGATCACCGTGACGAACACGCTGACCCCGATCGCCCGCGCCATCAATCCGCCGCTGAACAGCGTGTCGTACGCCTTGAAGGTCGGATGCGACGGCCACAACACGTAGCCGCCGGCCTCGATGATGTCCTGGTCGCTGGCCAGCGAGGTCGAGATCACCACCATGATCGGCACGATGATCGCCAGCGCGAATCCACCGAGCACGACCGCCTTGATGGTCTGGTACGCCGGGCTCGGGCGCTCCTTCCAGATCGGCCGTCTCATCCGTCACTCCGCTTCTGGAAGATGCCCGGCTCGCCGAGCCGGTGCGCGATCGTGTTCGCACCCCACAACAGCAGCGCGCCGATCACGCCCTTGGCCAGCCCGGCCGCGGCACCACTGCTCCAGTCGCCGCCGACCACGCCGGCGTAGTACGTGAAGGTGTCCAGTACTTCGGCAGCGCCCGGCCCGACCGAGTCGCGTTGCAGGATGAACTGCTCGAACCCGACGCTGAGGATGTCGCCGATCCGCAGGATCAGCAGCAGCACGATGACGGTACGCATCGACGGCAGCGTGATGTGCCAGAGCCGTCGCCAGCGACCCGCTCCATCCGCCGCGGCAGCCTCGTACAGGGAGACGTCCACCGCTGACAGTGCCGCCAGGAAGATGATCATCGCCCAGCCGGCGTCCTTCCAGATCAGCTGGCCGACGACGAGCAGCGGGAAGGTGTCCGGGTTCGTCATGAACGGGATCGGGTCGAACCCGGCCTGCCGGAGCAGGTTGTTGACGAACCCGGCGCCGCCGAGCGACTGCTGGAACAGCGTGATGACCAGGACCCAGGACAGGAAGTGCGGGAGGTACGCGATCGTCTGGAACGCGCGCCGGATCCTGTTGCTGACCAGGGAATCCACGATCAACGCCATCGCCAGCGGCACCGGGAAGAACAGCACCAGCTGGACCGCCGCCAGGATGAGCGTGTTGCGCAGCGCATCCCAGAAGTCGGGGTTGTCGTACAGGTTGATGAAGTTCTGGATGCCGTTCCACTCGCTGTGCATGATGCCGAGGTACGGCTGGAAGTCCTGGAACGCGACCACGTTGCCGAGCACCGGCACGTAGAAGAACACCAAGAGGAACAGCACTCCCGGCACCATCAGCACGAGCATCTGCCAGTCCCGCCTGAGCCGGACCCCGAACGGTAGCTCCGGCTGACTGCGCCGCTGCCGTTTGGGCCGGCTCAAGACTGTGTCACCGGTACGCCGGCGGGCAGCACGGCTTCGAACTCACCACGCATCTTGTCGCCGCCGCCGCTCTTCCAGCGCTTCAGCGCCCCGTCGTACGCGTCCATCTTCTGCCGGCCGGTGACGATGTCGACGATGGTGTCGCGGAAGGCCGCGGTGAGCTTGGTACCGACCTTGCTGCTGGTGTCGGAGTAGGTGCCCGCGGTCGGGTTGCGCATCGCGTACTCGAGCAGCTTCTGCTCGGTGGCGTGGATCTTCTTGGTGTCCTCGGGGAACGCCGGGTTGAAGATGACACTTTCCGGTGCGGTCATGATCTGGAGCGCGCTGACCAGGCCGGGGGCCTGCTGGTTGCCGGCGGAGTTGAGGACCGGGTTCTTCTTGGCGTCGAGGGTGTACTGCTGGCCCGCGGTACCGAAGTTCTTCTGCAGGTATTCCTTGGTACCGAACGGCGCCGAGAGATAGTTGACCAGGGCAAGGAGTTCGCGGATGCGGCCCTCGTCGGTCTTCTTGAACGGGGTGAAACCGACCGTGCCGTAGCCCATGTCGTAGACCGGCTTGGCCTTGCCGTCATGGCCGAACGGGATCATCGTGTCGACGAACAAGCTCGGGTCCGCCGCCCGGAAGTCGGCGGTCGCACGCGGTCCGACGACGACCTGGGCCGCGATCTGGCCGTTGACGGTCTTCGGCGTCGCGTCGGCGAGGTTGAGGTCGGGGTAGAAGACCTTGGCGGCCCACAGCTTGGCGGCGTACTCGACGGCGGCCTTGTAGTTGTCGGTCTCGTACAGGTGGGTCAGCGAGCGGTCCTGGTTGACCCGCCAGCTGTTCGGGGCGCCGAACCACTCGCCGAACATGTGCAGCATGTTGACGATCGCCGGCTCGAGCGCGTAGTTCGTACCCTTGGTGAGTTCCTTGCACTTGGCGAAGAACTCGTCCGCAGTCTTGCACTGCAGGCCGCCGACCTTCGCCCAGGTCTTCGGGTTGCCCATCATCACCTGGCCGAACGGGGTGGACGGGATCGGCGCGCCCCAGATCTTGCCGTTGACCACTGCGGTCCGCCAGGAGGCGGGCTTGAGGGCGGCGAGGTTCGGATACTCCAGTACGGCGTCGCCGGCCAGGTACTTCGTGAGGTCCTGGAACTTGGCCTCGAGCATCGGGCCGACGTTGGGGATGCCCTGGTTCGGTGGCAGCCACATGAGGTCGGGGAGGTCATCGCCTGCCAGCAAGGTGGCGAACTTCTCCGGGTAGCCCGGGTCCGTGCCGATGGTCAGCTTGAGCTCGCCGCCGAGCGCCTGGTTGAGCCCCTGCCAGAACGGGTTGCTGCCCATCGGAGGCGGCGGCGTCGCGAACGTCTCGGTCAGCGCCGTCACCGCCGACTTGAGCGGCGGGCTCTGAACGCTGGCGATCGCGTTCTCCGGGAACTGCAGGAACCCCGGCTCGAGCCCCGACTCCGCTCCCGGCAGCTCCGGCCGGAGCCCGTCGAACGCCTTGTACGTCGGCAGCTTCACATCCCCGGACGCCTTCGCCCCGCCGCCCGTCGATCCACCATCACCACATCCCGCAAGCGTCGGCCCGAGCACCACGACACCGACCGCCGCACTACCCAGCCCGAGAAACCGCCGCCGCCCGAAGTTGCTCTCCATGTCGCCGCCTCACCTTTGCCCGTTTATGATCTGTCTCTGCACAAACCACTCACTAACGCTCACTTAAACGTTAACCGGGACCGTAAACCCCACCCGTGCCCTCCCGCAACCCCCAACTGCCCAGAATCCCCATGCACCGCGATCGGTGGGAGCGGACCGCCATCCCATCAATGGGCGCAGTTGGAGACGCGATACCGCGGGAGAGCTCGGTCGGGCGGAGCGATTGATGGCGTGGCGGTGCGAGGCGCCCACCCCACGCCCGCTCAGGTGCGCGGTGGGGTTTTACGAGGTGGCAATCGGGTGGCAATGGGGGGTGTGGGTGGGGGCGGGAGAGTGAGGGGTATGGAGCAGCTTCGGGCGAGGGTTAGCGCTGGTACTGCGTGTGAAGTGTGTGGGCGGATGCCGCATCCGGCTCGGGTGCGGTTGACGGTGGCTAAGTTGGCGGCGATCTTTCCGGTGGAGTTCGGGCTGCATGCGGTCGTCGGGGCGGTTCATCCGCCGTATCTCGTGGCGGTGAGTTTGCTGGCGATCAGCACGACCGCGCTGGCTATCTGGGTGATCGAACCCTCGACGATGCGGCTGTTGCGGACCTGGTTGCACGCGCCGGGGCATCGGCTTCGGCGGCGTACGAAGGCGGGGTTGGAGCAGGCGGGGTCGCTGTGGCGGATCAGGGTTACGCTGGATGATCGGGCCGGGGCGCTGGAGCAGTTGACGTTCGGGCTGGCTGAGTTGGAGGCCAACATTCTGGGGCTGCATGTTCATCCGGTGCTGGACGGCGTACGGGATGAGCTGGTGGTTTCGACACCTGATGGGGTCGGGCCGGACGAGTTGGTGGAGATTCTGAAGGCGGCGGGTGGGCGGGAGGTGCATGTCTGGCCGACTACGACGCTCGCGTTGGTCGATGGGCAGACGACGGCGTTGAGTCTGTCGGCGCAGGTCGTCGCGGATCCGGCCGAGTTGCCGCACGCCGTCGCCGAGTTGCTTGGCGCTCAGCTGGTCACCGATCCCAAAGCATTTCAGGGCAGGTCGCTGCCGACCGACGGCACGATCCTCAAGATCCCGTCGCCCTGGAGCGGGCTCTACGTCTTCACTCGCCCAGGTGAACCCTTCACCCCAGCCGAGTCGGCAAGAGCGCACCGGCTCGCTGAGGTCGCCGAGACGGCTAGGACGCTCAGTCGCGGTTTGTGACCTCGAAAGCTACGACGGCCGCGGCGACGGCGACGTTCAGGGACTCGACCCCCGCGTGCAGCGGGATCTGCAGGTCCTCGTCGGTGGTGACCGTGATGCCGTTGGTTTCGCCGCCGAGGACGAAGACGGCCCGGTCGGCCAGTTCTGCCTTGAAGAGCGACTGCTTCGAGCGGGCCGAGAGGCCGTAGATGCGGTAGCCGGCTTCGGTGAGCAGGTTGACGGCGGCTTTCGCGGTCGCGACGTTGACGATGGGGGCCTGGAAGGCGATACCGGCGGACGCCTTGATGACCAGCGGGCCGACGTGCGGCGTACCGGCTCGAGGCAGGATCACGCCGTCGAAGCCGGCGCCGGTCGCGGTCCGGAGGATCATGCCGACGTTGCCGGGGTTGGTGACGCCGTCCAGCAGGAACACCTTCGTCGGCCGCTTGCCCCGAGTCCGCACGAAGTCGGCCAGTGGCGTCATCCGGGGCGCGTCGACATCCGCGACCACGCCCTGATCGTGCTTGCCGTTCCCGGCCAGCCACTTCACCCGAGACGCCGTCGCGCGCTCCACCGGCGTACCGGTTCGCGAAGCGGCGCGCAGGATCTCGTCCAGCGATCCGCCGCCGGCGTTGTCCGCGACCACCACCTTCGCCACCGACAACGCGGGATCGTTCAGCGCCTCGAGCACCGGCTTACGCCCGAAGATGGTGATCCACTTGTCCCGGGGAGAGAGCTTCTCCCGCGCCTCCTGATCCACCCCCGTACGGTACAGCCGGTCAGCGCGGCCGGTTGCCGGCGCCCGCCGGGATCCGCACCTCGACCAGAAATCCACCCGCCTCGGTGGCGCCGGCGCTGAACTCCGCACCGAGCAGTTCAGCCCGCTCCCGCAGCCCGGTCAGCCCGTGCCCACCCGACGGCAAGGCCGGATCCCGCTCGACCCGCCGGGCCGGGCCGTTGCGGACAGTGACAGCCAGATGGTCTTCACGCTGAGCCAGCACGACCTCGGTCCGTGCGGAGGCCGCGTACTTCCGTACGTTCGTGAGCGCCTCCTGGACAGTCCGATAGACCGCCCGCTGAGCCGCCGCGCTCCACAACTCCTCCTGTACGCCGGCAGCGATCGTCAACCCAGCGTCCAGCCCACTCCCGGCCAGCAACTCAGGCAGCGCCGACAACCCCTCCGCCGAACCGGCACCCGGCTCACGCAGTACGGCGAGAACCTCGCGCAACTCCCGCAACGTCGCCTTGCTCAACCCGCGAATCGTCTCCGCCTCGGCCTGTACTACGTCGTCGCCGCCGCGGGTGACCGCCAACGCGCCGGCCCGTACCGAGATCAGGCTGATCTTGTCGGCGACGACGTCGTGCATCTCGCGTGCGAGCAGTACTCGCTCCTCGGCCCGGACGGTCTGGGCGATCAGCATCGCCTCCCGCTCGCGGCTGCGGATCAACTCGGCGATCGCGGCCGCCTGCTCCCGACGAGCGCGGATGAGCAGCGCGATCACCGCCGGGAGCACCGCACAGAGCAGCATGACTATGGGTACGTTCGCCAGCAACTCTTGCTCATCGTCGCCAGCAGCCCGGAGGAGGTACCCGACCGGGATCACCAGCAGAACAAGCACCGGCAACGCCCGCTGCCAGCGCCGGGCCGACGGTTGTACCGCCACGGCGTAGACAGCAACAGCCAACGGCACCAGATCAAGAAACCCGACGAACCCACCCAACGCCACCACCAACACCACCACAGGCCACCGCCGCCGAAGCATCAACACCACCGCCGACACCACAACGACACCAAGATGCACCGACGACACCCGCCCAACCCCGGTCAACGCAAGCAACAACGCCCCCACAGTCGGTGCCCCCAGCAACAACCGATCCCACACCCCACCACCCTGCTCCGCACCCAACCCACCAACCCGCTCAACGCTCGACCCACCGCCCAGCTCGGCGCTCGACCGGCCAGCCGGCTCGGCGTTCGGCCCGGCGTTCGGGTCCGCGGGCGATCGGGGGTTGGTGGGGTCAGACATCGGTTAGGCCGGCGCGGTGGGCGAGGACGGCGGCTTGGACTCGGTTGGTGACGCCGAGTTTGGCGAGGATTGCGCTTACGTAGTCCTTGACGGTCGAGGCGCTGAGATACAAGCGTTCGCCGATCACCGCGTTGGACGATCCGTCCGCCAGCATCGCCAGGATCTCCCGCTCTCGCGGCGACAACCGCATGAGCCGCTGCAACGCCTCCGGATCGTCCGCCCCCTCCAGATACCCATCGATCACAGTCCGCGCCACCGCCGGCGACAACATCGGCCGCCCCGCCGCCAGCGCCCGGATCGCAGCAACCAACTCCCCCGGGTCGGTGTCCTTCAGCAGATACCCGTCGGCCCCGGCCCGCAGAGCCTCAGCAATCAGGTCATCAGCAGCAAAAGTCGTCAACATCGCCACCGCAGGCACAGCACGCCCGCCCGGCCCCCGGCCAGCAGCGGGTGGTGGGGTTGCGCGGAGCGCGCGGAGTACGGTGAGGCCGTCTACCTCGGGCATTTGGATGTCGAGGAGGACTACGTCGGCGTTTGCTTGGGGCAACAATCTGAGGGCGTCGGCGCCGGTGCAGGAGCAGACGACCTGGAGGTCTTCGGCCGCGTCGATCATCAGTTGCAGGCCGGATCTGAGCAGGCCTTCGTCGTCGACGATCGCGACCCGGATCTTCGCCATCTCGTAGCCCCCGCTCGATCACCTGGCGTGATCAGATCGTACTCCGCCGGTGACCCACCGTGGGGGACCGGTCGCTCGCCGGCGACTCGAGGGGGGTAGTCGGTCGCCGGCGAGCTGCCGCCCTGGTTCTGAACTTCTCGGCCTGTCGCCACGGTGCCGCGCCGGAAGAGGACGCGCTCCGGGGTGAGGAGACAGGTGGATGTCGAGAAGTTCCCCCGTATCGGTGAACCAGGTCCCCAGTCCGCCCTGACTGGTTCTGGCCACCATTCCAGCGGCCGGCGCCCCTGCCGCCCAGACGCCGACCGGCCCCCATCACCCCGCCGATCAGCGGGGTCAGCCGGTACTTCGCGCGGGTAGTCGGCCGCGAGCCGCTCCAGGACCGTTGGGTCGACGACCGCGTTCCCGACCGGGGGCGGCAGCACCGCCGTGAGGAGCACTGGATGTCCAGCAGATACGCAGTACCCGGGCAGCGCGCCCGAGACCGACACCAACCGTCGACCAGCGAGCCGCTCCTGTTCTGGTTCGACCTGGAGCGACAGCTGAGCTTCGGCTGGTCCGGCCGGTACACGAACCCGATCTCCGTACTCGCACACGCGGACCTCAAGCAAGACCACCTCACCGCGCCTCCCGGCCTGGTGGACGTCAGTGTCGTCGAGGCGCTCGGCCGCTTCGAACGGACTTGCCGGACCTGGCAGAAGCGGGGTTGAGGAGATGCGAAGGATCTTCGTGGGGCTTGCCCTGGTACCGCTGGCGGTGCTCGGACTGGCCAAGGCGGCCGATGCGGCCGAGCCTGAATGGCAGGCCGAACTCACCGTCGAGGTCTCGTCGACCCCGCTGATCCCCGGCGAGGAAGGGGCCTACACGGTTGCCGTCGGCAACACCGGTACCGCGCCGGCGCAGGCGGTCAAGCTCACCGACACCCTGCCGCCCGACCTGAGCCTGGTCGACGTGTCGACCACGAGCGGGTCCTGCGAGACGCGCGGCCCGGACGTCAGCTGCGACCTGCGAACCATTCCGCCGGGCACGACCGTGACGGTGAAGATTCACTTCAAGGTCGCTGACGACGCCTCCGGTACCAAGGTGAACACGGCAGAGGCATCCAGCCCTGAAGGCAGCGCGACCGACTCGGTCACCGACGTCGTCGCGGTCGGGCAAGGCGTGGATCTCCGGGTGACGATGGACGCCGGGCTGAAGCGGATGGTCCGCGGTGGGCAGGTGGACTTCCTCGCCACCGTTCACAACGAAGGGCCGGAGATCGCGCGGGACGTCGTACTGACTGATCGCCTGCCTGACGGCGTGACCGTGCTGAGCGCGAAGGTCCGCGGTGGGCAGACTTGTGACACCAGTGGGCAGCAGATCCGTTGTGCGCTAGGCGATCAGGGCGTGGGCAAGCAGCTCGTCGACCTGACCGTCAAGGTCGCCACCAGCTATCCGGACTCCGTACTGACGAACAAGGCCACCGCGACCTCGAGCTCGCGGGAGCTCAAGCCGGGCAACGAGACCGGCTCGGCCAACGTCGTCATCTTCGGGTCGGCCGATGTCTCGGTGAAGCTGAGCGCCCGGGGCGACAAGCACCTGGCCGGCGAACCGTTGATCTACGACCTCGACGTATCCAACGACGGGCCGTCGGACGCCGAGGACGTCACCACGATCAATCTCCCGTCCCCGGACGTGACGGTCACCGCCATCGACGCGCCCGACGGAACCCAGTGCTTCTGGAACTACGACCACGCGCTCGAATGCAAGTTCTTCACGATCCCCGCCGGCCAGACCGTCCGGGTAACCGTCCACACCCTCGTCCCCGACGACTACCTCGGCCCGCTCGCCAATGTCGTCGGCGTAGGCGCCGAGACCGAGGACCCGGTACTGACCAACAACACCTCCACCCTCCGGCTGGAGATCGCCCCCCAGCCCACCAAGCCCGACCCACCAACCCCAGTACCCCCGAAGCCAGTACCACCGAAGCCGGTACCTCCGAAGCCAGTGCCCCCGTTGCCGGTACCGCCGAAGCCGGTGCCCCCGCCGGTACCCCCGAAGCCAGCGCCCCCGTCGCCGGTCCCCCCGATCCCCGTACCACCCAAGCCGCTCCCGCCCAGGCCGGTTCCGCCAACTCCCACCCCGGCGACGGTGACCGTCACGCCACCGGCTCCGGCCACGTCCGGCAGGGTCGTGCCCGGCCCGGACGCCGCCACCCCGGCGGGCCAGCCGGTGCCGATCCGTCCGGTCGGGCAGGAGCGAGCCCAGACCGGTGGCCAAGTCGGGCAGGAGCTCGCTCAGACCGGCGGCCCGCTCAGCCCGTTCGTGGTCGCGCTGGCGGTCTCCCTCGCACTCGCCGGCGGAGTGCTTCTAGTTGTCAGCCGGCGTCGTGCGGCCGGTCGCCACGTAGGTAGGCCAGACCGGCAACGCTGACCACCAGGAACCACCCGCCCACGATCCACGTGAGCGCGGTCAGCCAGCCCGGGATGTCGTCGTCACCACCGGCGATGAAGCCCAGCAGCAGGATCGAGGTCAGTAGGCCGAGCGCGGGTCCGGCATCCCGCCGCGCTCGGCTGAACCCGTACGCCGCCAGGCTCAGCCCGGTCAGCACGACGCCGACCCCGATGTAGAAGATCGTCGCGTACCCGTTCGGATCGCAGACGCCGGCGCCGCAGTACGCCGCACCCGAACGGTCGGCGACGATCGGCATCAGCACGGAGAACAGCGCGACCCCCACCGAACTGATCCAGCTCAACCGCCAGACGAAGGTCCGCATCGCCGTCAGCCGAGGACCGGGCGCATGAAGCTGCGGTCGTACCGGATCACGCAGCCGGTCTCGTCGCGGAACTTGTCGGCCGCGATGAAGTCGGGATGGACGCCGAACAGCGTCCGGTACTGCTCGTAGTCGGCCAGACTCGGAAAGCTGAACAGCGCCAGCGCCTTGTCACTCGCCCCCTCCGACGGCAGGAAGTACCCGTGATGCGTGCCGCCGTGCTCGTTCACCAGCGCGATCCATCGCCGGCCGAACTCCTCGAACGCCTCGAGCTTGGCCGGGTCGACGACATACTCCACGACACAGGTGATCATGGTGAGAAGCCTGCCACGGGTGGGGTCAGGCGTGTTTTGGCGCGCGCCAGATCAGCGTGTTGCGCAGGTCGGTGGCCGGGCGCTCGACGCTGTTGTTGTGCTTCGGCCGGTCGGACCGGCCCCAGGCGTCGTCACCAAGCCACGGCGGTACGCCGAACGGCAGGTCGCGCGCCGGGATGCTCGCGTAGTCGGACTCCAGGAACTTCGGCCCGTAGTTCGGTACGCCGGGATCGCCGTCCGGGTCAGGCGTGACGATCCCGCGCAGCTCGGTCACCGCCGCCCGCCAGCTGTCCAGCAGCACCTTCGGGCTCCGGCTGGACGGATGCGGCACCTCGAAGACCGGTACGTCGGGCTTGTTCTCCCACAGCCGCACCGCCGTCCTCCCCTGTACTCCGAAGGCCACGATCGCCTCGAGCTTCGGCCCGGTGATCAGCTCGAGCAACTTGTTGCGCCACTGCAGCTGGTCGGGCTCGGACAGCAACGGGATCGCGTCCTGCGCGTGCGACGGCAGCAGCGCGAACGCATAGGCGTTGACGAGCGTGTAGCTCGACGTCAACCCGACCTTGCCGAGGAAGCCCTGGACCCGCTGCCCCGCGTCGCCGACCAGCGTCCGGCCCGCGATCCGCTCGGTCGGCCCGGGATCGGACGCCACGCAGAGCAGCCGCCCGGTCCGATTCAGCCGGCCGCGATAGAAGATCGGCCCCCAGTCGTACCAGAAGAACCGCCGGTACTCCGCGTAGCTCGGTAACTGCGCGAAATGCCGGGCCACCGCCATCGGCGGACCACCATCGAATTCGACCATCATCGCCACCCCCATGGACGCCCAATAGCCTACGCTCCTGAATAGCACCTGAAAGGGTGATGACCGGGGGAGGTCGAGCAAATGTTCGTTCTGACGGGCAAGGTCGCGACAATGCGGCCGGATGGTGCAGTGTTCAACCGGGGCGCGGTCTACGTCGGCGACGACGGGCTGATTGCCGCGGTGACGCCGGGTGATGCGATTCCGGCGGGGTTCGAGAATGCGCCGCGGATTACCTCGGGCGGGGTGATCTATCCCGGTTTGATCGATCTCCACAATCACTTGATGTACAACAGCCTGCCGCTGTGGACCGAGCCGAAGCGCAAAGTCCCGTGGACCTCGCACAACCAGTGGGGCGGCGCGCCGTCGTACAGCGGGACCATCAGCCAACCGGCGCGACTGCTCGGGGCGGCGGCTGGTCGCGCACTTCTCCGGTACGCCGAAACGCGGGCGATCGTCGGTGGTACGACCTCGATCCAGGGCAACCCGCGTGGCGCTGTGCCGCCGGACAACGACCTGATCCGCAACATCGACTCCGAGAAGCTCGGGACGCACGAAGACTTCATCCGGGTCAGCACACTCGTTGCCGACAGCCCCGAAGCGCTCGAATCGTACGTGGCGGCGGTCAAGCTCGGACGTGGTTTCATCGCGCACACCGCCGAGGGGACAGATCCCAAGCTGCGCAAGGAGTTCCAGCTGCTCGACCAGGTCGGCGTGGTCAAACCGCAGCTCGTCGCGATCCACGGCGCCGCTCTGACGGCCGATGATCTCGCCCAACTGCATGCCGGGGACTCAAGCCTCGTCTGGTCGCCGTTCTCCAACTATTGGCTGTATGGCGCGACCGCCGACGTCAAGACGGCCAAGGCGAAGGGCGTTCGCCTCTGTCTGGGCTCGGACTGGGGCCCGTCCGGCACCCGCAACATCCTCTGGGAACTCAAAGTCGCCGACCTCTGGAACAAGGCGCAGCCCACTCCCGTCTTCACCGACGAAGAACTCGTCCGCCTCGCAACCTCCAACCCCGGCGAGGCCCTCTCCGGCATCTGGCCCCACCCTCTGGGCCGCCTGGAGAAAGGCGCCCTGGCCGACCTGATCGTCACCACCCCGGGCACCGACGTCTACCGCAACCTCATCAACGCCACCGAAGCCAACCTCCGCCTCGTAGTAGTCGGCGGCCGCCCCCGCTACGGCGTACGCCCCCTGATGTCCGCCCTGGCCCCCACCGCAACCCCCATCACCGTCGGCCGCCTGGCCCGCTCCATCGACTACGGCGACCCCACCACCACCTGGAAGTCAGTACTCGCCGCCCTGGACAAAGTCCGCAAAAACCCGACCATCGCAGCCCAACGAGCAGCCGACGCCTTCCACGCCCTAGCCACCGCCGGCATCTTCACCACAGGCGCAACCGGCGAGTACCACCCAGGCGCCGGTCTGGGGCTGGGCGCCGCAGGGGCCGTCGCCGCAGGTGGTGTGGACGCGTTTGGTGTGGACGCCTTCGGAGGCGCCGCTGGGGGTGCGTTTGTGTTGTTGCCTGATATGCCGGCGCCGGAGGTTGATGTGGCGGATCGGATGCGGCGTGGGCCTGCGGCTGAGGCGCCGCAGGCGGTTGTCGTCCCGGCACCTGAGCCGTTGACCACTGGAGCGAGTTGGTTCGAAGCCGTCGATGCCAATCCGTTCCACGGAGGCCTGCTGTCCGGCCTCCGTGACTACGCCTGACACCGGACCTCAACGAGCGGGCTTGCTCGCCTTCCCGTCCAGCCACAAGGTGTTCGACTCATCCCGGTGCACCCCGGTCGTCCCGACATGCTTGTCGCCGATCGTCGCGCCGTTCTTGATCACGTACACCAGCGCCATCGCATGCCCCCGCCCCAACCCGTAGTCCTCCTTCAACCAGTCACACACCGCCCCAGCCTTGGTCGACGGCCCCTCGAACCCCCGCCCCCGCGCCAACTCCACCAACTCCCGAGGCGTCAGCCCCGTCTTCTCCTCGATCTTGTCCAAGTACGCCTGAAACGACATCCCACTCACCTCTCACCAGGGCAACCCCACCGGCCGCCACACCCCAGCGTCGAAAACCCCACCCCCAAATCGACACCCCTCACAAAAAACTTCCCAACCCCGTTCAACCCAGGTGACCGACCCCGTACTCCGCCTGCTCACCCAACGAGCCGCCACCTCGATCGTCATCGGCTCCTCCCGCGACGACCACTCACTGGCCAGAGCCGAAGAACTCGCCAAGGCCTGGGAGTCCGCAGGCGGCGAAGTACTGGACATAGTCGACTGGCCCGAGCAAGCAGCCTCCTGGCTCCGCCAAGCCCGCCGCTTCGCCGCAGGCGCACCCGACGCCTGGGTCGTCATCGCCTCACCAACAGGCTGGCACCACCTGACCCGCCGGCTAGCTCAAACCAGCTGGGATCCCGGGAGAACCATCCTCGTAGACCCTCTCCAGCCGGATCAGCTGGCTGGCGTAGTCGCCGGTGAGGTTCAGTAGGAGCCCGTACGACATCAGGGCCGCACCCGACAGCTCCACCCCGTTGTCCACCCGGTACACAGCGTCAGCCTGCAGCCCGCGCAAAGACAACGGCCGCGGGAGGCTGTCGAATTGCTGGGCCTCTTGGTAGGCCAGTACGACGGCCTCACCCCGATCCGCCGCAACGTACTGAACCGCAGACAACGCCCGCCCCGGCACCCCCAGCCGGTATTGCGTGCCGTGCTGCACCAGCGGTCGGATCACCTTGTACTGCGCAACAAGCTCCCGCGCCAAAGCCAACTCGTCATCGCTCCAAGCAGCCAAATCACCGCCGATACCGAGCACCCCGGCCATCGCCACATGGAACCGGTACTCCAGCGGCACCCCGACCCGCTTGTTGATGAACGACGGCTGATCCGTCACCCAGCAAGCCATCGTCCGCGCCGGATACACCTGACTGAACCCGTGCTGAATCGACCGCCGATCCAAGGCATCCGTGTTGTCCGACACCCAGAACTGATCCGACCGCGCCATCATCCCGAGGTCGACCCGCCCACCCCCACCCGAACAAGCCTCGAACGAAACCCCCGGATGCTTCTCCCGCAACACATCGAGAATCGAATACACAGCAGTCACGTGATCGAACCAAACCCTGCCCACCGACTCAGGCGACGACGGCCACCCAGCATCAGCGAATGGCCGATTCATATCCCACTTCACGAACTGCAGATCATGCGCCGACAGCAACGAGTCCAGCTCCTGCAGCACCCACTGCGCAACCTCCGGCCGAGCCAGGTTCAGCACCAGTTGATTCCGCATCAACGCCGGCGCCCGCCCCTCGAACCCATACACCCACTCCGGATGCGCCCGATAAAGATCCGAGTCGGGATTCACCATCTCCGGCTCCACCCACAACCCGAACCCCATCCCCAGCTCATGCACCTCAGCGATCAACGGCTCCAACCCGCGAGGAAACCGCTCCCGCGAAACCCACCAATCCCCAAGCCCAGCCGCATCCGAAGACCGTCCCCCGAACCACCCGTCATCCAGCACGAACAACTCGCACCCCAACGAAGCCGCCTGCCGAGCCAACCGAAGCTGCCCAGCCTCCTCGACAGCGAACCCCGTCGCCTCCCAAGAGTTGAACAACACCGGCCGATCCTCGGCAGACCGCGGCAACACCTGCCCCAACGCGTACGCATGCCACATCCGGCTGACCCCGCCAAAGCCGGACGCACTGAACAACCCCGAACTCACCGGAGTCTCCAGTACCTCCCCCGCCGCCAACCGCCGCGGCCCGAACCCCTCATGCCCCCACCCGAACAACACCTGCGCCGGCTCGTCCAACTCCCGCTGCGCCAGCAACCGCCACGACCCGCTCCAATGCAAGGCAGCGCTGTAAACCCCACCAAAGTCTTCAGTCGCAGACCCGTCATCGACAGCGAACCAAGGATTCGCATGATGCGAGGTTGTGCCCCGCCCGCTCTCCAACACGAACCGCCCATCGGCCAACTCGACCCGCCGTAGCAAGGTCTCCGCTGCCCACCGCCCGGTCAGATGCGAGAGACGATGCCGCTCCCATTCCGGCATCACCCAAGCCGCCGAGTCGAACCGATGGACCTCCACGACCCCAGGCCCGTTACGCAACGAGGCCCACCGATCGATCACGTCCGTGTCCTCGTACACCCGGTAGTGCAAGCTGACGCTCACCTCATACCGCCGTACGTCGAACAACAACTCCACATGGTGCTCGTCATGCACCACGTGCCCGGCCAACCTCCATTCCGTACTCCGAACAGCCCCCGCAAACTCCAACGACAAAGCAGCCCGCCCGAACTGCAGCCGTCCCTCCAGCGGGTACTCCTCATGCCCATTGGCCGCCGACCGAAAGCTCGGCCACTCACTCGCCAACCGCTCGGCCATCCCCGCCGCCAGCACCCCGACATCGGCCGATGCGATCCGCGGACCCCAATAGCAATGCAACGGGATGTCGTCGGCCCCGCAGTACGCCGCGTACGTAGTAGCGGGTGTCTGCAGCACCAACACCCCATCCAAAAAGCTGACGCTCACTTGACCGCCCCCGCCGTGAGCCCGGCGACGAACTGCTTCTGCAGCGCCACGAAGAACAGCAACACCGGCAACGAGGCCAGGAACGAGAACGCGTAGAGCGTGCCGAAGTTCGTCGAGTACTCCCCGACCGACCGGTAGACGCCGACTGTCACGGTGGTACCTGCTTCCGGGCCGAGGATGATCAATGGACTGAGGAAGTCGTTCCAGACCCAGACGCCGAGGAAGATCAGCACGCTCGCCGCGGCCGGCCGCAACGTCGGAAAGACGACCTGCCAGAACAGCCGGAACCGGCTCGCCCCGTCGATGCTGGCCGCCTCTTCCATCTCCACCGGCACGGTCCGGATGAAGCCGGCGAAGACGAAGACACCGAACGGCAGGTAGTACCCGACGTTGCTGCAAACCACGCCCGCGACGGAGTTCATCAATCCGAAAGCACCGAGTACCTGCGTGATCGGCTGCAGGATGACGGCCGGCGGAATCATCAACCCGGACAGCAACATCAGCATCGCGGGCTTCGTCCAGCGCGCTTTCGAGCGCACCAGATAGTGCGCGAGCATCGCCGACAGCAGCGTCAACAACACCACCGAGAACACCGTGATCTGGATGCTGTTGAGCAACGCCGACCAGTACAGACCGTCCTCGCGCCCGAGTACCGCCCGCAAGTTCGCACCGGTCAGAGGGCCCAGCGGCGACGACTGGATCTCGCCGGCGGGCTTGAGCATTCCGGTGACGAGCCGGTAGACCGGGAAGAAGAACACCGCCGCCAGGACGATCGCGCCAACCGGCCGCAGCACCTCGAAGCGACCCCTCACAACTGAACCTCGCGACGTTGGAGCAGCCGCAGGACGACGCCACTCAGCAGCACGATGATCGCCAGCATCACCGTCGCCTCGGCCGCGGCGAACCCGATCCGGTCGCCGCGCACGCCCTTCTCGATCACGTCGAAGGCGATCGACGCGGTGGTGTTGCGACCCGGGCCGCCGTTCGTCAGTACCAGGATGTGCTCGTAGACCTTGAAGCCGCTGATCAGCAGCATCACCGTGTTGATCGTCACCGCCGGTGCGATCATCGGCCACGTCACCGACCGGAACCGCCGCCACCAGCCGGCCCCGTCGACGGTCGCCGCTTCGTACAACTCTTTCGGTACTGCGTTCAGCCCGGCGAGGTAGACCACGACGCAGAACCCGAGCAGCTGCCAGCACAGGATCCCGCTGATCGAGAACAACGCCATCCCCGGATCCGCCAGCCACGGGCGGAGCAGGTTCTGCCACATGACACTGACCACGATGCCGCTGAGGATGACCGGGGTGAAGAAGACCGAGCGCAGCACCCGGTAGAGCAGCGTATCCCGGTTGAGCAGCAGCGCGAGCGCGAGGCCGAGCACGTTCGGCACGATCACGACGATCGCGGTGACGACGAAGGTGTTCTTCAGCACCAGCCAGAACTGGTCGTCCTGGGCCAGCCGGTGGAACTGGTCGAAGCCGACGAAGTGAGTCGCCGGCGCGAACCGGTTCCGGTCGGTGAAGCCGAGTACGACGGTCCAGCCGATCGGTACCAGCACCAGGGCGGCGTACAGGAACAGCCCGGGCAGGGCGAAGCCGGAGAACTCGCGAGCACGCCGCAACATGTTCGACCCTTCTACCTGAGCGCGGCGTATTCCTTGTCGAGCTTGCCGATCACCGTGTGCGCGTCGGACTTGCCGGTCAGCAGCTCGACGGCAAGTTGCTGGACGGGCACGGTCAGATCGGCCGGCAGCCCGTTGTCGCCCTGCTCGATCGAGAGTGCCGGGGTGACCGTCTTGTCCTTGACCGCCTGGTTGTAGATCGCCAACGTCTGCTGGAACAGCGGCCCCATGTCGGCCGGCGGCTGGTACCCGGCGACCGTGTTGAAGGTGCCGTCGGCCTTGCTGAAGGCGTCCGACGTCTCCTTGTCCCTGGTCCACTCGAGCGCGAACTTCTTCGCCAGCTCGACGTTCTCCGCTTTCGCGCTAACGCTCAACCCGCCGCCGGTCAGCGTCGGTACCACCGCCTTGCCGTCGTCGGACGGCCAGGCGAACACCCCGACGGCGAACTTCGGCTTGTCGTTGTCGGCCGAGGTCGCGAACCACGACCCCATCGGGTACATCGCCGCCGACCCGGCCCGGAACGCCTTCTCGTGATCGGCGTACGACCGGCTGGTGCCCTTCGGATCCAGGTAGCCGAGCTTGGCCAGCTGCGCGACCTTGTCGGTCGCCTTCACGAACAGCGGATCGTCGAACGTCTTCGACCCGTCGGTGATCTCCTTCGAGAAGCCCGGATCACTCAGGTACACGTCGGTACCGACCGTGCCGACCCAGCTGTACATGCTGGCGAAGGTGTCCTGCCCGCCACCGCCGACCGCGATCGGCGTGATGCCGGCCGCCTTCAGCTTGGCGCAGGCGGTGAGGAGTTCGGTCCACGTCTTCGGCGGTGCGGTGATGCCGGCCTTCGCGAAGTCGGCCTTGTTGTAATAGAGCAGCGACTGCGGCTGCGCGTTAGTCGGCAACTGGTAGACCTTGCCCTTGATCGCCCCCGACTCGGGGCTGGCGAAGTCCTTCAGCTCGTCCTTGCTGAAGTCCGCGAGCTGTCCACCCTCGGCGAAGCCCTGCGGGTTCACCGCCAGCATGATGTCTGGCAACTGGCCCGAGCTGGCGAGCTGTTTGGCGTACGTCGTGCGGTCGATGTTCGGCGTGACGAGCTTCTTGATCTTGACGCCCGGAACCTTCTGCGAGACCCGGGCGATCGCCGAGTCCCACAGCGCGGCCGGCAGGTTCGGCGTCTCGAAGGTGAGCATGGTCAGCTCGACGTCACCGCCCGCCGCGCTGTCCTTTGCCTTGCCGCCACTCGTACAACCGGCGAGCGCTACTGTCAGAAGGGTCGCTACGGCGACCACCTTGTTCCACCGTGCTGCCATGAGCGGACCTCCAGGCCAGCGGATACAATAAGCAAGTCAATTAGCAATATCGACGCGGCGAGCATAAGGACGAGATCTCGGATGAGTCAAGACACCAAGGCGGGCGGACGGCTGGGCGACTCGTCGTTGCTGCGCAGACTCAATCTCTCCGCGGCCCTGAGCGCCTTCGTGAACGCACCGAGCCTGACTCTGCGCGAGCTCCGCGTGGTCGTCGGCGTCTCCCGCCCGACGGCCGAGGATCTGCTCGCCGAGCTGCTCACCGAAGGCCGCGTCGAGGAGACGGCACCACCTCGTACGGCGACCGGCCGCAGCGCCGGTCGACCGGCCCGGCACTTCAGGTTCCGGGCGGAGTCCGGCTATGTCAGCGGCATCGACATCGGAGCTCACAAGGCGATGGCCGTCGTCACCGATCTGCGCGGCAACACCCTCGCCAGCCGGCGAGTCGAGCTGGACCCCGACCTGCCCGCGACCGAGCGACTGCAGGCGGCGATCGACACCACCAAAGCCTGCTGGGCCGACGCCGAGTTGGAGCCGACCGCGATCACCGGCATCGCCTGCGGGATCACCGGAACGCTAAGGGCCGCCGAGGGCGTCTCCGACGTACGGGTCGGGCCGGTCGGATCGGGGCTGGCGCCGTACTCACTGCCGGGATTCACCGAGGTCGATGTCGCGAAGGCCTTGTCCGACGGGCTTGGCAAGCCGGTCGCGGTGGCCAATGACGTGAAGCTCGCCGCGCTGGCCGAGCATTGGAAGGGCGCGGCGCAGGAGCATCGAGACATCGTCTACATGTTCGCCGGACATCGCGCGGGCGCCGGCGTACTGATCGATGGGCAGGTCCATCAGGGCCGGCATGGCGCCGCCGGTGAAATAGGAGCTCTCCCGATGCTCGGCTGGGAGGCGGCCGTCGATCGGCTGCACGCCCGCGGAGCCGCGCTCGCCGCCGAGGCCGGCGCCCCCGCCGGCCGTGAGGGCGAGTTCGTGATCGCCTCAGCCGCCTTGCAGGACCCCGAGAGTCTGGGCGTACTGATCGAGTTCGCCGAGGTACTGGCGCGCGGCGCAGCAGTCCTGGCGTTGGCCGTCGATCCCGAGGTCGTCGTCCTGGGCGGCGGTATGTCCCGCGGCGGCGCGATCATCGCCGAACCGTTCCGGCGCGAACTCGCCAAGCTGACCCTCGTCCCACTCGAGGTGGTCACCTCGACGATGGGCGCCGACTCGGTCGCCCTCGGCGCGGCCCGGCTGGCCCTCGACTCGGTCTTCGCCGAGCTGCTCGCCGTCCCCGGCAGTTAATACGCATCCTTTTTGTCATTATCATCCTTGCGGTGACCCCGGAAACCCTTGTGTCAGGCTTGGTCCTGCGAGTCACCGACGGAAGGACATCAGGATGACGAACGACGCCGGGATCCGGCCCGAGGTCGCGCCTTCGGGGCCGGGCTGTGTCGAGTGCACCGACGGCGGCGGCTGGTGGTTCCACCTGCGCCGCTGCGCCGAGTGCGGGCACATCGGCTGCTGCGACAGCTCGCCCGAACAGCACGCCAGCGCGCATGCCGCCGAGACGGGCCACCCGATCATCCAGTCGTACGAGCCGGGCGAGGACTGGTTCTGGGACTACACCACCGAGCAGATCGTCGAGGGCCCCGACCTCGCGCCCCCGGTCAACCACCCGGTCGACCAGCCGGCCCCCGGCCCGCAGGGCGCAGTACCGGCCGACTGGGTGCAGCACATCCACCAGTAGGGAATGTTCACCCCCTGATCCCTGTTGCGGACAGCATGAAGGTTCGAAGGTCTCTACGTTCGCTCAAGTCAAAGCCGGGCGCCCAGGTGGTCAAGCGCGGCAAGAGGGTCTACGTCCTCAACCGCAAGAGTCCGCACCTCAAAGCCCGCCAAGGCTGATCCACTGTTTGATCCCCGGCAACTGCCGGGGATCAATGGTGTGACCGCCCTCGAATCCCCGTACCTCGACGTCAGCCGCTCTCCGCCGGAGATTGCCGGCGAGCGTCTGGGTCTGGCCGGCCGTCGCCATCGGGTCGTGGTTGCCATTGACGATCAGTACGCGCTTGCCCTTCAAGCTCTCATCCTCAGGACCGGCGTCCGCGAACGGGACCATCGCGCCCAGGAGGATCGCGCCGGCCAGGGAATCCGGGTGCCGAAGGAGCAGGGCGGAGGCCATGTTGGCGCCGTTGGAGAAGCCGACGGCCAGCCAGGAGCCCGCCGGTACGCCGTACTCCTTCTCGGACTCCGTCAGAAACTCAGCCAGCTCATCCGCCCGCGCCCGCAGGTCGTCCTCGTCGAAGACACCTTCCTCGAAGCGCCGGAAGAACCGCGCCATCCCGTCCTCCAGCACGGTCCCGCGCGGCGACAGCACCGGCGACGACGGCGACAGCTGAGCCCGCAGCGGCAGCAGTTGCTCCTCGTTGCCCCCGGTCGAATGCAGGAGCAGCAACGGCGGCGTACCGGTCCCCGGCAGCCAGACGTGCGGCCGGTCACTCATCGATCGGGGCAACCGGAAGCCGGAGCGCCGGCAGCGAGTTCTGGATCTGCTCGCGATTCGGCTCGAGCCACGGCGGCAGCTTGAGGTGCTGTCCGAGTTCGAGCAGCGGCTCGTCCACGGTGAACCCCGGCTGATCGGTGGCGATCTCCAGCAGAACCCCACCAGGCTCGCGGAAGTAGATCGACGTGAAGTACTGCCGATCGAGGATCTCCGTCACGTGGATCCCGGCCTCCAGCAACTGCAGCCGCCACTGCGCCTGCGTCTCCTGATCCGGCGCCCGGAACGCGATGTGATGCACAGTCCCGGCCGCCTGGAACCCGCGAGACTTCTTGCTGGGCAGGACATCCACGGCAGTCCCCTGCTGCCCGCCACCCATCACCAGCCGCGTGCGATCCGACGTGTTGTGCCCGTACTCCATTCCGAGCATCCCGGCCAGCATCTGCTCGGTCGGCTCCAACTCGGCCTCGGTCATCGTCACCGAGTACAACCCCCGAACAGCACTGTCCGCCGGTACTGAGGCAGCCCCGTCCCACCCCGACCGCGCGTCCCCGTCGGACGCGACCAGCTCGATCACCAATCCGTCGGGATCGCGGAACCGGAGTACCTCCTCGTCGGACCGGGCGACCGGATCGTCCGAGTCCACGCCGAGATCCTTGAGCCGCTTCTGCCACCAGCCGAGCGCCTCCGGCGGAATGCTGAACGCCGTCGCCGTCGTCATCCCGGTGCCCTGCTGACCGGATTCGGCGCCGGGCCAGGCGAAGAACGTCAGCAGCGTCGAGGGGTTGCCGGACTCGTCGCCGTAGTACAGGTGGTAGCGGTCGGGGGCGTCGAAGTTGACGGTCTGCTTCACCAGGCGCAGCCCGAGGACCGTCGTGTAGAAGTCGACGTTGCGTTGCGGATCCTCCGCGATGGCGGTGACGTGGTGCAGACCGTGCGGCGCGAGTGCGGTGGACATCAGCTGGTTTCTCTCTTCCGGGATAGCTTGAACATATGCCTGACTATCCCGCGTCGATCGCTCGGACGGACCACCTCGAGCCGGTACCCCGGCGAATCCGGGCAATGCTCGGCTCCCAGGTCGTGCTGGACACCACTCGGGCCGTTTACCTGTGGGAATGGCCCAACTACCCGCAGTACTACATCCCCCTCGCCGACGTCGCTCCCGGCGTCCTCGTCGACGAGGACCACCCACAGAAACTGAAGCGCGGTACTGCGAGACGCCACGCCCTCCAAGTCGGCGACACCCACCGCCCGGCCGCCGCACGTGTCTACGGCGACGACGCGATCCCCGGGCTGTCCGGCATGGTCCGCTTCGAGTGGGCGTCCCTGGACGCGTGGTTCGAGGAGGACGAGCAAGTCTTCGTCCACCCCCGCAACCCGTACACCCGGGTCGACTCCCTGCGCTCGACCCGCCACGTACAGGTCTCCCTGGACGGCCTGGTGCTAGCCGACTCCTCGTCGACCGTGATGGTCTTCGAGACCGGCCTCCCGACCCGGTACTACTTCAACCGCACCGAGGTCGACTTCACCCACCTGGAATGGTCCGACACCGAAACCGCCTGCCCCTACAAGGGCAGAACCACCGGCTACTGGTCCGTCCGCTCCGGCGACACCCTCCACCCGGACCTCGCCTGGACCTACGACTTCCCCACCCTCGCCCTACAACCCATCGCCGGCCTGATCGCCTTCTACAACGAAAAACTAGACATCGCCATCGACGGTGTAACCCTCGACCGCGTCGTCACCCACTTCTCCTAGTTGACCGCGGCGAAGAAGTCCGCGGCGGGGATGGTGAAGTTGAGGAGGGCTCCTTCGCGGTGGGTGGTGGCGGTGGGCCAGCGGCGGCGGACCATGCGCAGGACTCGGTCGTTCATGGCGCTGACCATGACGACGAACTGAGCCGCGCCTGAGGCGAGGGCGTCGTGTGCGGCCGCGGTCAGCATCCGTACGCCGAGGCCGCGGCGTTGCTCCGGCTCCGCGACGATCAAGGCCAGCTCGACCGTCGGGACGGTGGCGCCGTCGACCCAGGCCCACATCGCGTGGCCGACCACCTCGCAGTCGCGCTCGGCGACGAAGGCGGCGCCGTTCGGGCAGACCAGTTGCTGCACCAGCGCCGGTCGCGGCGGCTTGCCGATCGCCGTCTGGAATCGCATGTACAGGCTGAAATCGGGCATGCCACCGAGCATTCCCGACAGCGACTCCACGTCGGCGTCGCCCGCTCGCCGGAGTACGAGCTGATCCGCCTCGACCACCTGAGTCTGATTCACGGATTCAGCTTCCATCGGGTTGGCTGAGTCTGTCAAGTAGACGTAGCCTGGTTTCATGAGCACCCAGGCGGCGGTACCGGAGGCCATGCACTGGTCGACCGAGAACTGCACGATCTCCCGGACGATGGAGATCCTCGGCGAGAAGTGGACGTTCCACGTTCTGCGGGAGGTTTTCGTCGGGGTCCGCCGGTTCGAGGACATCCGGGCCCGGGCCAACATCCCCCGCCAGGTCCTCACCGACCGGCTGACCGCCCTGATCGACCGCGGCCTGCTCCGCCGCGAGGCGTACCGGATCCCCGGCCAGCGCGAACGCTACGAATACCGTCTCACCCAGGCGGGCCTCGACCTCTACCCGGTGATGGTCGCCCTGGTCCAGTGGGGCGACCAGTACCTGCCCCTGGACAGCGGCCCACCCCTACTCCCCGAGCACCGCGGCTGCGGCGGGCGAGTAGAAGTCACCCTCCACTGCGATGCCGGCCACACCCCCACGCCCCGGGAGGTCGCCTTCCGCCCCGGCCCCGGCGCGACCCCACGCGAGGTCAGCTGACGGGAACGCGCGCCAGCTCAGCCGTCGAGTCGCGGACGATCAGCCGGGTGGCCAGCTCCACGTGATGGGAGTCGACCTTCTCACCGGCCGCCAACTGCAGCGCAGTGCGAAGCGCGACCGCACCCATCTCGCGCAGTGGTTGCCGGATCGTCGTCAACTGCGGCGAAGCGAGCCGCGCCACCTGGGTGTCGTCAAACCCGATCACACTGAGGTCCTCAGGCACCCGGAGCCCACGAGCCCGAGCCGCCTCCATCACCCCCAGCGCAGTCTCGTCACTCCCCGCGAAGATCGCCGTCGGCGGCTCCGGCAGATCGAGCAGATCAGCCCCACCCGCCAGCCCGTCCTCGTACAGGAACTCGCGAAGCCACACATACTCCTTCGGCACCGAGACCCCAGCCGCCTCCATCGCACCCCGGAAGCCGTTCAACCGCGCCTGGTTGCACCCCGAACTAGGCGGCCCACCCAGATAAGCGATCCGCCGGTGCCCGAGTGACAGCAGATGCTGCGTCGCCTCCATCCCACCCGCGAAGTTCGTCGAACCAACGCTGGTCACATCAGGCTGCGCGATGCTGATCGGATCGACCACCACCAGCGGCAACCGAGCCCGCGACAACGCCGCCAGATCCGCGTCGGTCAGCTCGCACGTGATGCCGATCGCCGCCCGCCGTCCCGTCGCGGTCAGCTCCCGGATCCAGGTAGCCGCCCGGCCGGTACTACGGGTTGCGTGCGGATGCGACCCCAGGACGACATCCACATCAGCCGCCTGACCGGCCTCGACAACCCCCTGGATCACCTCGACCGAGTAGCTGTTGAGGAATCCCTGGTAAAAGAGCTCGACCGTGATCCGTTCGACCTGCTCCGGCCGGCGCCCGATGTACTCGTGCTCGCGGAGCAGCTCCTGCACCCGGGCACGCGTCGACTCGGACACATCACTGCGCCCGTTGAGCACCTTGGAGACCGTCGCGACCGAGACTCCGGCCGTGGCGGCGACAGTGGCCAGCGTGACCCGACCGTTCAAGCGCTCCTCCTCACGACAACGGGGGTGACCATCGTACGATCGTGCCCCACCACGCGGGTCGCACCAACGACCCGCACGACGGCACGGCACGGCAGATCGGCCGACGAAGTCCCCACCAGTACTTCGAGTTCGCCCACCTCGACGATGCGGCGCAGATCAGCCCCACTGTAAGCCGTCCGGTCCGCGTGCACCTCGAACGCCACCTCGGCCACCTCGCCCGGATCCAGCGACACCCGAGCGAATCCGGTCAGCAGTTTCAACGGCCGGGCCACCTGCGCCACCACGTCATGCAGATACAGCTGCACCACCTCGTCGCCACGGAGCGAGCCCGTGTTGCGCACCCTCACCGTCGCCACGAACGAGCCATCGGTCGCGATCTCCTCAGCGCTGAGCTCCAACCCGGAGACCTCGAAGGTCGTGTACGACGAGCCGTACCCGAACGGGTACAGCGGCACAGCCTCCAGCCCACTGATGCCCGCGCTCTCCACACTCCCGAGCGCCGGCTGCAAGTACGTCCCCGGCTGCCCGCCCACGTTCCGCGGAATCTGCACCGGCAACTTCCCGCCAGGCACGACCCGCCCACTCAACACACCAGCGATCGCGGCCCCACCCTCTTGCCCAGGAAGGAATGCCTGCACCAACCCAGCCGCCCGCCCGGCGATCTCACCCAGCGCGTACGGCCGCCCAGACACGACGACCACGACTACCGGCGTACCGGTCTCGAGCAAGGCATCGACCAGCTCAGCCTGTACTCCGGGCAGCCGCAGATCCTCCGCATCGCATCCCTCACCAGAGGATCCCTGACCGAAGAGCCCGGACAGATCCCCCACACACGCGATCACCACATCCGCCGCGCGCGCAGCCTCGACCGCCGCGGCGAACCCCGACCGATCGTCCCCGAGCACGGCGCTCCCCTGCTCGTAGACGCACCCCACGAACTCATTGCTCAAGGCATCGAACAGCGTCGGCACCGAGATCCCCATCCCGCGCTCCGGATACCGCGGCAACACGTGATTGGGAAAGGCATAACACCCCATGAACGTCTTCGGGTCACCCGCACACGGCCCGACCACCGCAACTCGCCGCGTAGCAAGGCGATCCAACGGCAGCGCAGTACCGGCGTCGAGCAAAACCACCGACCGCTCGGCGATCTCCAACGCCAGCGCGCGATTCTCAGCAGAGTCGAAATCGCACTGCCCAACCGATCCCTCAGGCGTCCACGACGGATCGAGCAACCCCAACTGCACCTTCTGCAGCAGGACTCTGCGAGCAGCGCGATCGATCAGGTCCTCGGACAGCTCACCCGATTCGACCCGCTCGATCAGCCCCGCGCCGAACCCGATCGTATCCGGCAACTCGACATCGGTGCCCGCGGCAAGCGCCAGCGCCCCGGCGTCTTCAGCCGTCGCCGCCACCCAATGCATGCGGGCCAGGAACGGCACCGCCCAGTAGTCCGAGACCACGGTTCCCGCGAAACCCCACTCGTCGCGCAACACCTGGGTGAACAGCCACGAGTCCGCTCCAGCGGGAAGGCCGTCGAGGTCGGCGTACGAGGTCATCACCGACCCCGCGTCCCCGATCGCCATTTCGAAGGTCGGCAAGATGACGTCCAGCAACTCCCGCCGCCCGATCGACACCGGTCCGTGGTTGCGCCCGGCCCGCGAGGCGGAGTACCCGGCGAAGTGTTTCAGTGTCGCGATCACCCCGGAACTCTGCAGCCCGCGCACATACGCCGACCCCAACATCCCTACCAGATAAGGGTCTTCGCCGAGGGTCTCCTCAACCCGCCCCCAGCGATAGTCGCGCACGACATCGAGCACTGGCGACAACCCCTGATGAACACCGGCCGCGGCCAGGTCCCGCCCGATCGCCGCCGCCATCCGCTCCACCAGCGCGGGATCGAACGTCGCACCCCAAGCCAGCGCCGTCGGATAAACCGTCGCCCCGTACGTCGTGAATCCGGTCAGACACTCCTCATGCACCAACGCCGGTACGCCGAGCCGCGACCGGTCGAGCACCACCCGATGCTGGCGCAGCAACTCCGCCTTGCCCTCGTACACCGAAAGCGGCACGCTGCCCCAGACCCTCGTGAGGTGCCCGAGCCCGTGCCTGCTCGCCTCCGCCAGCGGGACGGATCCGCCCGCGGTGAAGACGTCCTGCATCGGCGCGACGTTGAGCTGCTCGCCGGCCGGCTTCTCGGTCCCGGCGACGTCACTGCCAGCCATGTCGTTGCCGACCCAGCGACTGCCGAGCTGGCCGACCTTCTCCGCCAGCGTCATCGCCTGCAGCAACAATTCGGCCCGCTTCTCGGCCGGAAGACTGAGATCGCGCCACTCTCGGTTTTCGAAATGTTTCGACGACACCGGCTCGTTCATAACGCTTAATCTCACCCACAAATGCAGCGTATTCAAGGTCTTGACAGCAATACTCCCGAAATCTACGTTACGAAACATGACGACTTCTCGGCGCAACTTCCTTCGCCTGACCGCCGGCAGCGCCGCGATAGCGGCGGGGCTCTCGGCGTGCGGCACCTCCGGCCCCAAGAGCTCAGGCAGCTCCTCCGCAGCGGGCTCGACCGGTTCCGGTGCGACGTACTGGTTCCTCACCGGTCAGCCTCAGCAGGCGATCCGCGAAGCGCAGGTCAAGCGGTTCAACGACGCGAACCCGGACACCAAGATCAAGACCACCGAGTTCCAGAACGACGCGTTCAAGCAGAAGATCAAGACCGCGATCGGGGCCGGCCAGGGTCCGACGCTGATCTGGGGCTGGGGCGGTGGCGGCCTGAAGGCGTACGTCGAGGCCGGCCAGGTCGAGGACCTGACCGATTGGCTCAGCAAGGACCAGGCCGCCCTGAAGGACTCGATCTTCCCGTCCGCCTTCACGGCGGCGACCGTCAACGGCAAGATCTATGCGGTGCCGGGCGAGACCGTGACGCCGATCGTGCTGTTCTACGACAAGCGCGCGTTCGAGCGGATCGGCGCCGAGCCGCCGAAGTCGTGGCAGGACATCATGTCGCTGGTGCCCAAGTTCAACGACAAGGGCATCGCGCCGTTCTCGCTCGGCGGGCAGTCGCGCTGGACCAACATGATGTGGCTGGAGTTCCTGTTCGACCGGATCGGCGGCGCCGAGGTCTTCCAGAACATCTTCGACGGCAAGAAGGACGGCTGGTCCGACCCGTCCGCGCTGAAGGCGCTCGAGGAGATGCAGAACCTGATCAAGGCGAACGGTTTCATCAAGGGCTTCTCCTCGATCACCGCCGACTCCAACGCCGACCAGGCCCTGCTCTACACCGGCAAGGCCGCGATGATGCTGCACGGCGCCTGGACCTACGGCGGAATGAAGAGCGCGGGCAAGGACTTCGTCACCGGCGGCCACCTCGGCTTCATGAACTTCCCGCCGTACGAGGGCGGCAAGGGCGACCCGAGCGACACCGTCGGCAACCCGGGTCAGTACATGTCGATCTCCTCCAAGGCGAGCCAGGCCGACAAGGACATCGCGAAGAAGTTCATCGCCAACAACACGCTCGACGACGCGACGGTGGATGCGTGGGTGAAGTCCGGCAGCATCCCGGTCGTGAAGAGCGCCAAGGACAAGCTCTCGTCGATCACCGACAAGAACGACGCCGAGTGGCTGAACTTCGTCTACGACACCGCGGCGAACGCGAAGAACTTCGCCCAGTCCTGGGACCAGGCGCTCAGCCCGGCCGCGGCCGAGACGCTGCTCGACAACATCGCCAAACTCTTCCAGCTGTCGATCTCACCGCAGCAGTTCGCGGACAGCATGAACGGGGTGATCGGCAAGTGACGGCGGCCGCTCCGACCGTCGCCAAGGTCGCCGGGCGGACGACCTCGCAAGCCGGCCGGAGCGGATCGGTCGCGTGGATGGCCCTCCCCGCCCTCGCGATCTTCACGGTGTTCGGAGTCGTCCCACTGGTCGGGGTGCTGCTGCTCAGCTTCGCCCAGTGGGACGGCCTCGGCGCCATCCATACCGCCGGAATCTCCAACTGGCGTTCGGTTCTGAGCGATCCGGCGCTGCCGCATTCGTTGTTCGTGACGTTCGAGATCATGATCTTGTCCTGGGCCGTGCAGACGCCGATGAGCCTGCTGCTCGGCGTCTTCCTGGCCGGCCGCCAGCGCTACCGCGCACTGCTCGCGGTCCTGTACTTCGTCCCGCTGCTGCTCAGCTCGGCCGCGATCGCGATCACCTACAAGGCGCTGCTCGACCCGAACTTCGGCCTCGGTGCCGGCCTCCACCTCGACTTCCTCGCCCAGGACTGGCTCGGCAAGAGCAACCTCGCGATCGGCGTCGTGATCTTCGTCGTGTCCTGGCAGTTCATCCCGTTCCACTCGCTGATCTATCAAGGCGGCGTCCGGCAGATCCCGACCACCATGTACGAGGCGGCCTCGATCGACGGCGCCGGCCGGGTCCGGCAGTTCTTCTCCATCACGCTGCCCCAGCTCAAGTACACGATCATCACGTCGTCGACGCTGATGGTGGTCGGCTCGCTGACCTTCTTCGACCTGATCTTCGTACTCACCGCGGGCGGCCCAGGGGATGCCACCCGGGTGCTCGCACTGGACATGTACAAGCGCGGCTTCCAGGCCAACCTGATGGGCCCGGCCAGCGTGATCGCGGTGCTGCTCGTCCTGATCGGCCTCGCTCTCGCCCTGCTGCTGCGCAGACTCGGCGGCAGCACGACGGCCAGCCAGCAGGAAGGTGCGTGAGATGCGGTTGATCCGACGGAACTGGCTCGGCGGCACGGCCGGCTGGCTGTGGCTCGTGATCGTGCTGATCCCGCTGTACTGGATCGTCGTCACCAGCTTCAAGGACCAGGCCGGCTTCTTCACCCAGAACCCGTTCGCGCTGCCGACCGATCCGACCACCGAGAACTACAAACTGGTGATCGAGTCCGACTTCCCGCGGTACTTCCTGAACAGCGTGATCGTCACGGCCGGCACCATCCTGCCCGCGGTCGCGATCGCCTTCATGGCGGCGTACGCGATCGTCCGGGGAGCCGGCAGCCGCTTCCTGGCCGGCGTCAACGGGCTGTTCCTGATGGGCCTGGCGATCCCGTTGCAGGCGACGATCATCCCGGTCTACCTGCTGATCATCAAGATGCACCTGTACGACAGCCTGCTGGCGATCATCCTGCCGTCGATCGCGTTCTCGATCCCGCTGTCCGTCCTGGTGCTGACGAACTTCATCCGCGACGTGCCCAAGGAGCTCTTCGAGTCGATGCGCGTCGACGGCGCCACCGAGTGGGGCATGCTGCGCACCCTCGCCCTGCCGCTGACCAGGCCTGCGCTCGTGACGGTCAGCATCTACAACGGCCTCGGCGTCTGGAACGGCTTCCTGCTCCCGCTGATCCTCACCCAGAGCCCGGAGAAGCGGACACTGCCCCTCGCCCTGTGGACCTTCCAGGGCCAGTACTCCGTGAACGTCCCGGCGGTCCTCGCCTCGGTCGTCCTGACCACACTGCCCATCGTCATCCTGTACGCCCTCGGCCGCCGCCAGCTCCTCAGCGGCCTCACCGCCGGGTTCAGCCGCTGAGCTGAAACCCGGTCCCGCGCCGCCGTATACCCCAGCAAGGGGGCACGGCGGCGTTTTCATTTCGTGCCCTCACGGACCCAACATTTCCGGGGGTTCCGGACATCTATAGGGGTAGAGCCGCCGGCATTCATCGGCTCGAAAACCACCAGCAGACCTGATCCGGGGCCACGCCCGCCCTCAATACCGGTCTAGACCTGAATAGTCAAGACCCGAGAGCGAAGTGAGGACGGTAATGGCGCCCCGACGGCACAGACTTCAGCACGCCCTGCGGCAGGTTCGGCGGCAGCGACTGCCGCTCCTGACCGCGGCGGTCGTCGTCGTGGTGATCGCCCTGGTCACGGTGACGATCTCACCCCAGCGTTCCTTCCACCCCCGCGGCGAGCCGAAGACCGTGGTGCGGGCGATCCCGAGCTCCACCAACCTCAGCACGCCCCCGAAGCCCGGCAAGCCCGCGCCGGCTCCCGCCAACAAGTACACGTGCCCCGGGTTCAGCGGAGTCGAGACGCCCAACCCGCTGTCCGGGCTGTACCAGGACAAGTTCAAGTGGGGCGTCTACCCGGCGTACCAGGTGGGCAACGGAAAGGGCGACATCAACTGGCGTTCGAACCCGTACAACCAGCCCAGCTGGTACATGTGGCTGCACTCGCTGCGCTGGCTCGGCCAGGGCATCAAGGCCGCCGGCAAGGGCGACAAGGCCGCGATGGCGCGGGTGACGACGATCATCCAGGACTGGGTGAACGACAACCCGTACGACTGGAAGGTCGATGTCGGCGCGCACGAGGCGACGATGCACCGCACCAACGTGCTGATCTGCACCCGGCAGGCGATCCTGTCCGGGCTCAAGGTGAAGACTCTGCCCGCTGGTTATGCCTGGCTGGACAAGGCTTTGCTGGACCACGCCAGGTTCATGGAGATCAACTTCGGCGGACCCGGCAACCACGGTACCGACGAGAGCATCGCGATGTTCGGGATCGGCTGCACGCTCGGTCGCGAGCCGCTGAAGGAGCTGGCCCAGCGCCGGCTGGCCCGGGCGATCACCGAGGCGATCGACGAGCAGGGCTCGACCAACGAACAGTCGACCGGATATGCCCAGTTCAACTACTCGCTCTGGGGGCGGGCCGCGAAGGCGCTGAAGGAGTGCGGCGCCGATCCCGGGTCGAATATCAACACCCGTCGCGCGGCGCTCGCGAAGTGGCTCGTGATGGCCACCGACTCGCTCGGCAAACTCCACCAGCTCGGCGACTCCGAGGTGATCGAGGCGCTTCCCGGCCCCCACCCGACCGAGCGGGTCGGGATCTACGACGCCGGCTACATCTTCGGCCATACCGGGTGGGGTGAGAAGCGGCCGCTCGCGCTCGAATCGACGTACAGCCTGAGGTTCGGGCCGGCGCCCACGCTGCACGGGCACGACGACCACATGTCGATGACCTACACCTCGCACGGCCGGCAGATCCTGATCGACGGCGGGCATTCGGGGTACCAGCGGGACAAGTGGCGCGAATGGGTGCACAGCCAGGCCGCGCACAACGTGCTGACCAGCCCCGGCATGGAAGGTCACCGGGTCGAGACGAAGCTCGCCCGCTCGGCGATCCAGCCGACGTCGGAGTTCTACGAGTTCGCCGACGAACCCGCGCCGGGGATGACCCGCAACCGCTCGGTCCTCGTGCTCAAGGACCCGGACCTGATCGTCGCGCTGGACCGGGCGACCGCGGACGACGACCAGTCCTTCAAAACCCTGTGGCACCTGCCCGAGGGCCAGCAGGTGAAGATCTCCTCACCGACCACCGCGACCGCCCAGAAACCGGGCGACAAGGTCAAGACGGTCCTGCTGCAGATCCCTTATTCCGTTGACCTTCCGGGCGATGCGATCACCGTCGAGCAGGGCGAGGACGACCCGGTCCAGGGCTGGCACTTCCCGAAAGCGACGGAGAAGCTGGCTGCTCCGACGGTGGCCTTCCACCGCAACGGGAAGTCCGCGACGATCCTGTCGCTCATCGTCCCCGCCGATTCGAAGGCCGCTGTCAGCTATACGACCCGCACGACGGGGTCGACGTACCTGATCGATCTGACCGTCGGCACGCTGCACACGACGATCGCAGTACAGGCTGATGGCACGTTGAGCCGGTTGAAGTGAACTTCCGGGCCCCGAGCGGCTTCCAATGTGATGGGGGCCACATTGGTGCCCTCGTGGAACCTGGGAGGGGATCCAGCATGCGCACCAAGACCATCAGCCTGGCGGGGGCCGCAGTACTGACCTTCGCGCTCTGCTCCACCGTCGTACCGGCCAACGCCGCCGCCACCTGCTCACTCAACCTCGGCTCGGTCACCGCGGCAGGAGCCCAGACCGCCCGCACGATCACCGCGACGGCGCCCGTCTCCGTCGGCGCGGCGACCACGACGCCCGGCGTGCATCAGCCGGGCTCGATCCAGCACATCAGTACCTTCCGGAACATCCCGAGCGGGACCGGCGCCGCGAGGTCCGGGATGACCGTTCACGGAAACGCCTTGTACTCGACGGCGTACTCGACTCTCGCCAACGGTCAGGTCGACCCGGCCCACCCGGTCACCGAGAGCCGGATCGGTGGGGGCAGGTCCGCGTTCCGCTGGATCGACGAGTCGATCCACAACCCGGTGGACCCGCTGGAGCCGAAGCGCACCACCCTCTATGCCCAGGACACGAGCGGCCTCCTGAAGCGCTGGACGCTGGACGAGACCGGCTGGCACGGTACCGGCGGCATCGGCGGTCTCAGCGCGGCCAAGTCGATGACGCTGATCGCGCGCGAGTTCAGCTACGACGTCTATCTGCTCAACAACCGTGCGGGCCGGCTGATGACGGTGATGGTCTTCGGTACCTATCCGATGTCGACGTACGGGACCACCTTGCGCACCTCGACCTGGCAGGTCTTCGAGCAGTTGATCGCCGCTCCGTGCGGGACCGGCACGCTGATCCTCGGCATCGACCGGGACACCCAGTCGGCGACCCTCTACTCGATGGCCCACGTCAAAGGAACCGCCACCGTGATCAAGAACCTGGGCCGGGTGCCCGGCACCTTCACCGACCCGCACTACTTCCGCTACACCCCGAGGAACGACACGCTGCGAGGCCAGTAGCCCACGATGGCCCCACCCGCACTGCGGGTGGGGCCATCGGGTTCAGTCGAAATGCGGCAACTGCTCGTTCGGGTCCTCGTCCGGATCGGGCTCGGGGATCGACAGCGGGCTGTCATCGCCGGGACGGATGCCGATGTCCGGGTTCTCCGTTCCCGGGTCGACCAGGTCCGGATTCTCGTTCGGATCACTTCCCGGACCGACCGGGGTGATGGGCGGAATGGGGTTCGTACTCATCGCGCTACCTCCTCATTGCCATTGCGGCCCCGGTACCCAGGTACGTTCGGAAACATGCCACGCGTACCAGCACTGGAAGAGTTGCAACGGCGACGGAGCGAGAAGTGGTCCGGGCACGCGGCCGGGGTGATCTCCGCGACCATCGCGGAGATGGACTTCGAGCTGGCCGAGCCGATCACCGCCGTACTCCGGGACGCGATCGACCGCAGCGACCTCGGCTACACGAGCGGCGCCGCTCCTTCGGTCAGTGCTGCCTTCGCTGGGTTCGCCGAGCGCCGGCTGGACTGGCAGGTCGATCCCGAGCGGGTGACGCTCGTACCGGACGTGATGGTCGGGCTGATCGAGCTGTGCCGGCTGATCGCACCGGGCGGGTCGATCGGGTTCGCGACCGCGACCTATCCGCCGTTCTTCCAGCAGCTCCCGGCGGCCGGCTTCTCGCTGGTCTCGATCCCGCTGCTCGCCGACGGCTCGTTCGACCTCGAAGCGCTGTCCACGCGGCTGCAAGACGGGCTGGACATCCTGATCCTGCCCAACCCGCACAACCCCACGGGCCGGGTGCTCCCGCACTCGGAGCTGACGCAGATCGCCGACCTCTGCGCGCAGTACGGCACCTGGGTGCTCGCCGACGAGATCCACGCACCGCTCGTCCTGCCCGGCGCCAAGCACACGCCCTGGCTCGAGGTCTCCGACGCGGCCCGGTCCTGCGGCATCTCGCTGACCTCGGCCTCGAAGGCCTTCAACCTGGCCGGTCTGAAGACAGCCCTCCTGGTGACCGCGTCGGACCGCGCGCAGGATCTCGTGAAGCGCCTGCCGTTCAACAACGACCAGGTGGGCATCCTGGGCGTTCTCGCCGCCGAGGCCGCCTTCACGAACGGCGACGACTGGCTCGACGACGTACTGCGCCAACTCGACCGCAACCGCGCGCTGCTCGGTGACCAGCTCCCGAAGGGCATCACCTGGACGTCGCCACAGGCCACCTACGTCGCCTGGCTCGACTGTGCCGGCGCCGGCCTCGGCGAGGACCCCGCCGCGTTCTTCCTGGAGCATTCCAAGGTCGCACTCAGCCCGGGACGCAGCTACGACCCGGCCGCGACCAGCTTCGTCCGGCTGAACTTCGGGACCAGCGAAGAGCTGCTGACCGAGATGCTCGCCCGCATGTCCGACGCCATCTCGTGAGGCTGTTGGCATAATTTCGGCATGGAGTACTCCCCGGACGACGGAGCGAGCGCTGCGGCTGACACCTTCGCGCGGCTGGCCGTCGAACTGCACGACGCGCCCGGCGTCGAGGAGACCGTCGACGCCGTGGTGCAGTTCGCCCTGCAGGCACTGAGCCTCAGTCATGCCGGCCTGGTTCTGGCCGGCCGCGGCTCGCCGGAGGTCGCCGCGGTCACCGATTCGATGGTCGCGGAGGTCTACAGCCTTCAGATCGACAGCGAGACCGGCCCACTGATCACCGCCCTGCAGAACAGCACGACCGTTTTGATCCGCGACACCCATACCGACGACCGCTGGCCGCAGTGGGCCGAGAAGGTCGCCAAGCTCGGCGTTCGCAGCGTGCTCGACGTCCCGCTCTCCACCGGCTACTCGAGTCGCGCGACCGTCGGCGTACTAGGCCTGTACTCCGCCCAGCCCGACGCCTTCACCGCCGACGACGAGGCGATCGCCCACATCCTCGCCCGGCACGCCTCCGTCGCCGTCGCCTCGGCCCGCCACGAAGAAACCATGACCCAAGCCGTCGACGCCCGAAAACTCGTCGGCCAAGCCATGGGCATCCTGATGGAACGCTTCGACGTCGACGCAGACCGCGCCTTCGCCATCCTCAAGCGCTACTCCCAAGACACCAACACCAAACTCCGCGACGTCGCCCAGCAACTCATCGACACCCGCAAACTCCCGCACTGACTAGTAGCGGGCCAGTTCCTCGAGCCGTCTCAACTCGTCGCGGCCGTTCGCACACTCGACCGACTCGTCGGTAATCCGCGCGACGTCTGCCCAAGGCAGGTACCAGACCTCGCCCAGCCTGCTGTGCACGATCGCCCGCAGCAGCGCCGGTCCGACGTGCCGTTCGTACCCGAAGAGCCGCGTGGTCCGACGCTCGACGACGATCAGGCCGTCCACCCTCAGCGCGGCCTGACTGCCACCGGCAGGAAGCGGCCCGTCCTGGACCAGCCGGACATCCGCGACCCCGCCGATCCGCTCTCCGTGACGATCGACCACGCTCCGGCCGAGCAGTTCATTCAGGCGCATCGCCGGCTCCAGGGATCTTGTCGATGACGTGCCGCTCGACCCAGTCGTCGCCACGGGTGAGGTTCAGCTCGGCGGGCACGATCTTGACCGCGGTACCGATCTCCATCACCTGGACCGCGGGAATCCGCTCGCGCCCCGAGATCAGCGCCGACACCACCGGCGGATCTGCGTCCAGGTCCAGCTCGACATCGTCGACCTTGCCCAGCAACTCTCCCGTCGCCTGGTCGATCAGCTGCCGATCCAGCAGATGCAACTGCGCGTGCAACACCTTGCCGCTCAAGAGTCACCGCCCCGCTTTCGTGATGATCATCAGCGGAATCGCCGCGATCGATGCCACCAGCAACAATCCGAGGTAGACCAGCCCGAGGAAGTTCCGCACCCGGCCGTTGATCTCGTCGCGCATGTAGTCGGGATCGTTGGCGATGATCAGGATCGGCAGATAGGTCAGCGGCAGCGCCATCGCCGCGAACACCACGGAGTACTCCGTGACGAGGACCGGATCCACCATCGTCAGCAGGACGAGGATGGCGAGCAGCAGGCAGACGATCATCACCAGATGGAACCGCGCCGCCTGCCGCGGCCGGACGAACTTGCCCCACTGCCAACCGAAGTACTGCGCGATCGTGTACCCACACGACAGCGAGGTCTCCAGCGCCGCCCCGAAGGTCGCCGCGAACACGCCGATCAGCACGATCGCCAACCCGAGCTTGCCGAAGGCGACGGCCACCGGCAGCGTCACCTGACCGAGCGTCTCCACGTGGATCCCCACCGGCAGGTACAGCACCGCCGCACAGCCGGCGATGGCGAGCGACAGCAGCCCGCCGAGCGGGAAGCCGATGAACACGTTCGACCGCTCGGTCGCCAGATCGCGCTTGGTCCACTTCTCCTCCACCCCACCGGAGGAGAAGAAGAACACCTCGTACGGTGTCATCGCGGCCCCGAACAGGGCGATCGCGTAGTACGCGTACGTCGCCCAGGTCTCGTGACCGGCCGGATGCGGGTTCGTCGCCTGGTGGACCAGCTGCCCCCAGTCCGGGCCGAGCTTCCAGAGGGCGACGGCGAAGATGACCAGCAGCAGCCCCATCAGTCCGAACACCGTCTCCAGCTTGGAGAACTTGACCCGCCAGATGACCAACCAGACCGCGAGCGCGGCGAGTGGCACCCAGAGCAGGTAGTTGACCCCACTCGCCAGCTCGAAGGCCAGCGCGACGCCGCCGATCTCCGCGATCAGCGTCAGCAACGTGACGAGGAACGACGCGATGAGCGTGACGAGGCCGGTACGCCAGCCGAGCCGTTCCCGGATCAGGTCGAACACCGGACGGCCGGACACCGCGACGACCCGGCCGGACATGTCGGCGTACAGGCAGATCCCGATCACGCCGAGCACCACGACCCAGCTGAGCCGCATCCCGAACCGCGCGCCGACCAGGGCGTTGGTGACCAGGTCGCCGATGTCGACGAAGCCGCCGATCGCGGTCAGGATGCCGAGTGTGACGGCGAAGACCTTCTTCACTTCTCCGTCTCCCCCAGCCGGCGCAACCCCTCGGTGGTGTCGGCCAGCTCCTTCACCAACTCCGCCACGCCACCTTCGTCACCGTTCGTCAGTGCGATCCGGAGGTCGGTGACGTCACCCGCGGCATCGTCCAGGGTCTTGGAGACCTGGTCGTAGGTCTTGCGGGAGGCCCGGGTCTTGGGCTGCTGCTGGTCGAAGGTGCTGCTGACCTGGCCCAACGCCTTCTCAGCCTCGCTGACCAGCTGGGTGGCCGGCTGGGACCAGAGCTTGTGGTCGAGGAACGACTGGCCCGCCAGTTCCGCAGTACCGGCCGCCGAGGCCGCCTCACGGGCCGCCCGCGCGCCTTCCGAGCGCAGTTGCTGGTCCGGATCGCCGCATCCGGCGCAAACCGCGATGACCAGGCAACCAACCCCGCAGCACTCGATGACTCGTCGCACGCGGCCTCAGTACCCACCGATATGCGTACTCATGAATGCACCGGGGCACCGGGGCAGTACCGACGAGACTTGGAGGCGTGACGTGAAGATCGGCTACTTCCTGTCCAGCGAGGAGTACACCCCCGCGCAGTTGATCGAACAGGCGCGGCTGGCCGAGGAGTCCGGCTTCGACGGCCTGTGGATCAGCGACCATTTCCATCCCTGGAACGACGAGCAGGGACAGAGCGCGTTCGTCTGGTCGACGATCGGGGCGGTCTCGCAGGTGTGCGAGCTGCCCGTGACGACGGCGGTCACCTGCCCGACCGTACGGATCCATCCCGCGGTCATCGCGCAGGCGGCGGCGACCAGCGCGGTACTGCTGAACGGGCGCTTCCGGCTCGGGATCGGTACCGGCGAAGCGCTCAACGAGCACATCTTCGGCGACGCCTGGCCGACGGTCGACGTGCGGCTGGAGATGCTCGAGGAGGCCGTCGAGATCATGCGCCGGCTGTGGACCGAGGACGGCTTCGTCAACCATCGCGGCAAGCACTACACGGTCGATACCGCCCGGATCTACACCCGTCCGGACTCGCCGCTGCCGATCTACATGTCCGGGTTCGGCCCCGAGGCGACCGACGTCGCGGCCCGGATCGCCGACGGCTACATCACGACCACCCCGGACAAGGAGCTCTTGGCGCGGTACCGCGCCAACGGCGGCAGCGACAAACCGGCCCAGGCGGGCTTCAAGGTGAGCTACGCGCCGACTGTGGACGAAGGCGTCGAGCAGGCGCATCGGATCTGGCGCAACGCCGGGGTGCCGGGCGAGCTGGCCCAGGTCCTGCCGTCGCCGCGGCATTTCGAGCAGGCGAGCGAGCTGGTCACCAGGGAACAGACAGCCGGATCGGTGGCAGCAGGCCCGAAGGCGGACGATCACCTCGAGGCGTTCAAGCCGTACGTCGAGGCCGGCTTCGACGAGATCTACGTGGCGAACATGGGCCCGCACTCGATCGACATGATGAAGCTGTACCGCGACGAGGTCCTGCCCGAGTTGCGCCGCTCAGGGAAGTAGCGCGGCTGCCGCGCGGAGGTCGGCGACGAAGAGGGCGAAGTCGCGGCGGTACTCCTCGGAACGCACCACGGCGGACGGATGGACCGTCGCCATCGCGGCGGTGCCGTCCGGCAACTCGACTGCCTCGCCGCGGCGCTCGGTCACCTTGAAGCCCGTTCCCAACAGTGCCCGAGCAGCAACCGCACCGAGTACGACCACGAGTTCTGGCTTGACGATCCGCAGCTCCCGCGTCAACCAGGGGCTGCAGGCAACGATGTGTCCGGCGGCCGGGGTCTTGTGGATCCGCCGTTTGCCCCGGCGCTCGAACCGGAAGTGCTTCACCGCATTGGTCACATACAGCTGGTCGCGATCGATGCCCGCGGCGTCCAGCGCCTTGTCGAGCAGCCGTCCGGCCGGCCCGACGAAGACGCGGCCTTCCACGTCCTCGACATCGCCGGGCTGCTCCCCGACCAGCATCATCCGGGCCTTCGCCGTACCGTCGCCCGGGACGACCTGCTCCGCGTGCTCCCACAGGTCGCAGCCCCGGCAGTCCCGGAGCGCCGCTTCCAGCTTGGGCAGGCCGCCCCGCGGAGGCACCCACTCCTCAGCTCCGGCGAACTTCTCCACGGGTCTGCTCCTAACGGCGCTTCTTGATCAGAGTATGTGTGCCGTCGCACAGCGGCTTCAACGCCGACTTACCGCAGCGGCACAAGGCGATCGTGGCGCGGCCGGGGTCGATCAGCTCACCGTTCTCGTCGCGCAACTCGAAGTTGCCGCGGACAATCAACGGCCCGTCCTCGTAGGCCTGGATCTCGGCTGTATCAAAGTTATGCACGGGGTACCGGTACCCAGCGCCACACTCGGCGCGAGGCCGTGAAGGAGAACCACCATGCACCTCCCCCCAGCCCGTGGACCGCTCAGCAGCTGGCTGATCGACCACCTGCGTGACGAGTCGGACACACCCTGTCCGCCGGCCGCCAGCACCGAGCCCTGGGCCGACGAAGATCTCCAGCTGGCGTTGTGGTGCTGCTACGAGCTCCACTACCGCGGCTTCGACGAGGTCGATGCCGAGGCGGAGTGGGACCTCGATGTCCTCGCCTTCCGCGCCTCGCTCGAGCAGTCCTGGATCGAGTGGCTGCGGGCGGGTTTCTGGGCCGAGGTCGAGGGCAGGCCTTCCCAACTGTTGCGCGAGCTGATCGACAACGACGACGGCCCGTCGCTCGCGGCATACCTGCAACGGCACGCCGATCGCGACGAGTTCCGGGAGTTCCTCCTGAACAGATCGATCTACCAGCTCAAAGAGGCCGACCCGCACAGCTTCGGCATCCCGCGTCTCGAGGGGCCGGCGAAGGCTGCGCTGGTGGAGATCCAGGCCGATGAGTACGGCGGCGGCCGACCCGACCGGATGCACGCCGAGCTGTTCCGTACGACGATGCGCTGGCTGGACCTCGACGACACCTACGGCCGCTACGTCCCCGACGTACCAGCCGTCACCCTCGCGCTCTCGAACGTGATGTCGTACTTCGCCCTCCACCGCCGCTGGACCGGAGCACTACTCGGCCACCTCGCCGCCCTCGAAATGACCTCAACCCTCCCCAACCGCCGGTACGCCGCCGGCGCAACCCGCCTCGGCGCCGACCCTGCCGCCGCGCACTACTTCACCGAGCACGTCGAGGCCGACGCAGTCCACGAGCAGATCGCCGCCCACGACCTCTGCGACAGCTACGCCGCAGACCACCCCGACGCGGTGCCCGACATCCTCTTCGGAGCCGCCTGCTGCCTAGGCCTCGACAACCTTCTCGCCCAGCAACTCCTCTCAGGCTGGAATGCAGGCGCTCGAAAGGTGGCCAGCTGACATGTTCGACGGTTTCCAGCTCGATCGAGTCAACGTCGGTGAGGTCAGCCTGCGTGTCCGCCACGGCGGGTCCGGGCCCGCCGTCGTACTACTCCACGGACATCCGCGGACGCACACCACGTGGTACCAGGTCGCACCAGCTCTGGCTGACGAGTTCACGGTGGTCTGCCCGGACCTGCGCGGCTATGGCCAGTCGGATAAGCCAGCGGCGGACGCTGCGCATACGCAGTACTCGAAGAGAGCCATGGCCGGCGACGTCGTGGGGTTGATGACCGAGCTCGGCCATGACCAGTTCGCCGTCGTCGGGCACGACCGCGGCTCGTACGTCGCGTACCGGACCGCGCTCGACCACCCCGACCGGGTCAGCAAGCTGGTCGTGATGGACGGCGTACCGGTGGTCGAGGCGCTGGAGCGGTGTACGGACAAGTTCGCCGCGATGTGGTGGCACTGGTGGTTCTTCGCCCAGACCGCCAAGCCCGCCGAGCGGGTGATCTGCGCCGATCCCGAGACCTGGTACAACGCCTGGACCTCGAACGGCCCCGACGTACTCGGCCCCGAGAACCACGCCGACTTCCTCGCCGCCATCCGCAACCCGGCCACCGTGCACGCGATGGTCGAGGACTACCGCGCCGGCCTCGGCGTCGACCGTCAGGCCGACGAGAAGGATCGCGCCGACGGCCGCCGGATCACCTGCCCCACGATGCTGCTCTGGTCCGAGCGCGACGACCTGGAAGAGCTCTACGGGAACCCGCTCGAGGTCTGGCACCCGTGGTGTCCGCAGATCGTCGGCCACGGCATCGACTCGACGCATCACATCGCGGAGAACGCGCCGCTCGAGCTTGTCCAGAGCCTCCGGAGCTTCCTGCGTTAGCTTTAGCGGCCGACGGCCTTCTCGAGCTCCGCCTTCGTCATCTTCGACCGGCCCTTGATGTTCTTGTGCTTGGCCTCGTTGTAGAGCTGTTCCTTGGTACGCCCCTGCGCCCCGCTGTGCGACCGCAGCCCACCGCGCCGGCTCGACGAGATGTCGTCGGTCGACGTGCGGCTCTTCTGCTTCGCCTCGCCGGAGCGGGCGCGCTCCTTGTTGACCGTGCGCGCCGCGATCTCCTCGGCGGTGTCCTCACTGCGACCACGCTTCTTCAGCCCGGCCTTGATGTGCTCGTACTGCCGCTCACGCTTCTTGCTCGATCCTGCTGGCATGGCCCCCTAGTACCCAACCAACCGCGCGACCGAACGCTCCAATCGCGTCCGGACAACCTCCCGGTTGAGATTGTCCGACCCCGCCAGCCTGATCGCCCGGGCGATGGTCCGCCCTTCCTCATACTGCGCGATCACCCGCGGATCGACGTACGACGCCCGCGCAACCGCCGGTGTATTGCCCAAGTGCCCCGAGACCTCGCTGAGCATCTCCTTGACCGCAGCGTTCGTTGCCTTCTTCGTGTCCGGCGGATCCGCCTGGGCGAGCGCGACGGCAGCATGGACGGTCGCAGTCCAGGTCCGCAGATCCTTGACCGTGTAGTCGTCGCCGACCAACTCCTGGAAACGCCCGTTGATCTGGTTGGCGTCGAGGTCGTGCCAGCCGTCGCGATCCCGATAGACCAGCAGATGCGGGCTCTCGTGCCGACTGCGTTTGAGCGCTGTGACCGCCGTGACCAGCTTCGCGTCCTCCAGTTCCAGCGTCCGACGGATCCCACCCTTCGCGGTGAAGTCGAAGACCAGCAGCCCTTTGCGGACCCGGACGTCGTCGCGGAGGAGGGTCGCCGCTCCACGGCTGCCGTACTCCTCGGCGTACTGCGTATTGCCGGTCCGGAACACACCATGATCGAGCATCCTGAGCGCCACCGCGAGTACGCGCTGATGAGTGAGCCCCTGCGAACACAGATCGCGGTCGACCGCTCGACGGAATGCGGGCAGGCGGTGTGCTAGGCGGCGTACCCGCTCGTACTTGTCCGCATCCTGAGCCACTCGCCACTCATCGTGATACAGGTACTGCCGCCGCCCCGCCTCATCGTTGCCGACGGCCTGGATGTGCCCGTTGGGGTGCGGGCTGATCCAGACGTCCTGCCACGCGGGCGGGATCGCGAGAGCTTTGATCCGCTCGATCACCTCGGCGTCCCGGATCACGTTGCCCTCGGCATCGAGGTAGCTGAACCCGGTACCGCGCTTGCGCCGGGTGAATCCGGGCCGGTCGACGTTGACTCTTCTCAGCCGCACGCCGTCCTGTACCCAGGACTATTCGAGCTCCGCCGCGACGTTGGCGCCGGCCAGCAGCTTCGCGACCGCCGGATTGGGCGTCGCGACGACCAGTTTGCGCCCCTTGGCGCGGAAGCGAGCCTGCGCGTCCCGCAGGATCTGCGCCAGCAACTCGGCCCCGTTGACCGGGATATCGAGCCGGAGCCGCAACGCTCCCGCCCGCCACTCGGCCGCCTCGACCAGCAACCGGCGCAACGCCATCGCGACCGGAACGTCCATCATCCCGGCCACGGCAACCACCGCGCCCCCGCCATCGACCACAGACAGGTCGATCCGGGCCACCCGGTCTCCACTCATACGCCTCCCCCTGGCCGTGCCGTCAACCCACCCTCCCCGCTGCCTCGGCCACCGTCAACCGAAAGCGCGGCGGTACGCGCTGGGCGTAGTCCGTTCCCGCGAAGGTTGTTTTGTTCCTCTTCTATCCAGAAGGCTGACTGCCGTGGCAGGGTCTGTCCATGACAAAAGTGAGCAACGCTCATGTTGTCGTCACCGGCGGATCCAGCGGGATCGGCCTGGCGACGGCCCGGCTGCTGGCTTCCCGGGGTGCGTCGGTCTCCCTGATCGCCCGCGGCGCCGCCCGCCTGGAGTCGGCTGCTGCTGGGTTGCGCTCGGGCGGGGCTCTTGTCCGTACCGCGGCCGTAGACGTCTCTGACCAGGCTGCACTGACCGCGGCTCTCGACGGTTTCGTCGCTGACGCAGGGCCGTGCGACGTGCTGATCACGGCCGCCGGGTTGGCCCGGCCCGGGCCTTTCCTCGAGCTGTCCGACGAGGTGTTCCGGAGCATGATCGAGGTCGACTACTTCGGCACGCTGTACGCGATCCGGGCGGTAGCGCCGTCGATGGTCGCGCGGGGTCGCGGCTCGATCGTGGCGATCAGCTCCAGTACCGCGCTGCTCGGGTTCTACGGCTATTCGGCGTACGCGCCGGCGAAGTTCGCAGTACGGGGCCTGATGGAGGTCGTGCGCAGCGAACTGAAGCCGGCCGGAATCCACGTCGGCTGCGTCTTCCCACCCGACGTCGACGCCCCACAACTCGCCGAGGAAAACCTCTACAAACCCGCCGAGACCGCCGCCATCTCCGGCACCATCAAACCCATCACTGCCGACAAGGTCGCCGCCGACATCGTCCGCGCAATCGACCGCCGCCGCTTCGCCGTCTACTGCGACCCCGGCATCGCCGCTCTGTCCGGCCTGGGCCCTCTGTTCGCCCCGGTCGTCCGTCGCTTCATCGACCGCCGGGTGCGCGCTACTCTGCGGTAATCATTGGGGAGGGAGCAGTCGCATGGTCGAGCTCAAACTGCGCAGTCGCTGGGGAGCGATTGCCGCATTCGCGGTCGTAGGAGCAGCAACCCAACTCGTCTGGCTCAACTTCGCGGGCGTCACCACAGTCGCCGCCTCGCGCTACGGGGTCTCCGAGAACGCGATCGGCTGGTTGGCGCAGGTCTTCCCACTCCTGTACGTCGTACTGGCGATCCCCGCCGGCCTCATCCTCGACAAGTGGTTCCGCAGCGGTCTGATCGCCGGCGCCGTACTGACCGCCATCGGCGCCCTGCTCCGCCTGGGCGACACCTACGGCTGGCTCCTAGCCGGCCAAATCATCGCCTCGATCGCCCAACCCCTGGTCCTCAACGCAGTAACCGGCATCACCGGCCGCTACCTCGCCGAAAAAGACCGCCCCACCGGCATCGCCGCCGGTACCGCCAGCATCTTCGCCGGCATGGTCATCGCATTCTCACTCTCGGCGATCTTTGCCGAGAGCAATGAACTACCGACGATGCTGTGGCTGACGGCAATCTTCTCCATCATCGCCGCCGCCTGGCTGATCATTGCCCTCCGCAAGCCCGGCGAACACAAACCGGAACACCACCGCCCCGACCGCGGCGCCTTGAAAATCGCCTGGGGCGACCCCCTCATCCGCCGCCTCTGCGTCCTCGCGATCTTCCCCTTCGGCGTCTTCGTAGCCATGACCACCTTCACCCAGGCCCTGCTGGAGCCAGCCGGCGTAACCGCCGGCACCGCCTCCACAATCCTCCTGATCAACGTAGTAGCCGGAGTAGTCGGCAGCGCCGTAGTCCCGGTCCTGGTAGTCCGCCACCACGCCGAAGCCGCCCTACTGGTAGCCAGCCTGTCGTTCACCGCCCTGGCCTGTGCCGCACTGGCCTTCTGGCCCGGCGTGGCAATGGGCTTCATCGCCATCACCCTGATCGGCTTCCTGCTCCTCCCCGCCCTACCAATCGTCCTGGAACTAGTAGAACGCCGCACCGGGGAAGCCGAAGGCACCGCCGCCGGCCTCATCTGGATGGCCGGCAACCTGGGCGGCCTGATAGTCGCGATCATCGTCGGCCTACTGGTCGACCACCCCCTAGCAGCCTTCCTGGTAATGGCCGCCGTAGCCCTACTGGCAGTCCCCGGAGCCCAAGCCCTCCGCCGCCCCATAGCCACCCTCAACACCCCGAACTAACCCCGAACCACCACCCATCCCCCATCCACTACGATGGACCCGCACTCCGGTGCACCCGCCGACGTGGCGCAACTGGCAGCGCACCGCTCTTGTAAAGCGGTGGTTAGGGGTTCGAGTCCCCTCGTCGGCTCTCTGACCTGGCCTTATTCCCACCGGAGCATGTCCCCGAGGGCCGTAACTCATCCTTTACTCATCCCTTTGAGCTCGGCCCTCGACATCTATCGTCACATGTCGGGACCTGGCGACGCTTGCCGATCCTGCTCATGGATGGACCGCATCGCCTCGTCGAGAAGCTTCGCAGCCTCCGGATTGCGGGTCTTGCGTCCGATGTAGTCATCCATCGTCGTCGAGATGCGCGAGTGCCCAAGCTGGTCCGCAATCTGTCGCGGCGTCTGCCCGGCGTCCTCGAGGATGGTCGCCGTTGTCTTGCGGAACTTGTGCGAGGTGACCCACGAAAGCTCATCGGCCACAGTGCGCATTCCCGCCAGTTCTGTCATCTCCAGCAGCGCCAACCGAGCCGCCCGTGGCACCCGATACGCATCCGCCAGAGCCATCACGTCCTCAACATCGACCCGAACTCGCCCCGTCTCAACCAAGCTGACCCGAGTCTTGAGCCACCCGAGCTTCGCCACTGCCTGCGTCTGTGTCAGCCCTGCGGCTCTTCTGTGCTGCCTCAGCAAAGCGCCGAGCTCCCGACGTCGCTGGCTACCAATGGGTCGACGAGCATCCCGAAGCGCCTTACTCACGTTGTGAGGATCCCGGAACCCTCCCTTCGAATCGGGGAACAACGGCGCGTCAAGCGACGTCCCCGGTGTCCAGCGATCGTTCAACATCTCAAGCGCCCATTCCGGAAGCTTCAGGATCCGATCGCCGGCAGCTGACTTCACCCGCCGCCGAATGAGCCCTTGCCCCTTGATCCGCTGGATCTGATGGCTGCAGTCCACCTCGCCGGTTTGTCGATCCAGATCTCGCCACGAAACGGCAAGGCACTCACCAATGCGCTCGCCAGTCGCGATCATGAACTTCTGAAATCGACCAGATCGGCCTTGACCGCCCGCTCGTCCTGCCTGAGCAGATCGAACCAATCCTCTCGCTCCGTCTTCTCCAACGCGCGAGTTGGTTTGCGTCTCGAACTCGCCAAAGACGCAATCTCCCGAACCGGATTCAACTTCAATGCCCCGTATCTGACCGCCAGCGCAAAGGAGCCTGCCAGGATGCTCTTGCAAGTCTTGGCAGACGCCGCCCCGACCTCATCCTTGATCGCCACGATCACCCGATTCACCCGAGGAGTCGTAGCCTCCTCGAGCGCAAGCTCGCCAATCCGCGGCAAGATGTTCTTGTCCGTTTGATACCGATAGGTTTCCAGGGTGGCCGGCGAGTTGATACCCGCCTCCACCGAAGACTGCTGATCCTTCATGAAGAGCTCGACAGCCTTCGAGACCCGATCCGAAGCCTTGAGCTCGCCGGAGTCCGCGAGTCGCTCACGCTTGATCAACTTCTCTCGCAAGCTGTTCGACGCCGCCGACTTGGTCTTCCCCCGCGCCGCCACAGGCCGCGTCACGCCGTCAAGATTCCGAAACTTCGCCCGAGCCTCGAACTGGTTAGCCACCCCGGCTGCGTCATACCCAACAGGAAATGTCCAGATATCGCCCCACGTCCCCAACGGCAACCGCTTCCTCGGCACAACAAGCCTCCTGACTCGATCTCCTAAATCGTTCAACGGCTCGCGCCCGCCCCGCACGCAGACCGCGATCCAGTCAGCCGTTGACTAGCAAGAGACGAAAGCGAGGAGAAGGCATGACAGAAGTCGAACCCCTCTGGGACATCAACCAGGTCTCGACCTACCTAAAGGTGCCAAAGGCAACCTTGTACGGATGGCGCGGCAAGAAATACGGCCCTCCCGCCGATCGCGTCGGAAGGCACCTGCGGTACGACCGCCAGGACTCATCGCCTGGAAGAAAGGCCTTGGCCAGGAGCACTCACCCTCTGTCGATCCCGCCGACCAACTGACATAGCCAGCAACTCCATGCAGACAGCCGCTCGAGGTCGCCAGACAAAGGCTCCCGATCCTCTATAGGCACCCGACCACGAATACGACCCGTGATCCCCTGCCACGGCCGACGGGACTTCCCGGTCTGTGACCGGTCGGCAGCCACGGCGCTGCTCCGATCCCTCAACCAACTGCAGCGGCGTGCCGGTGGCCAGGTCGGCGAACGGCAGCGGACAGCCGGAGCTGTGAGCGCAGTCGATCAGGTCGTCGCATCCGGCATCGAGCGCGGTCCGAAGCGACGCCGCGATCACGGTCAGGTCGGCGATCTTGGCCTCCACGTCGACCAGCTTGTCCCGGGCGCGGGCCTGCAGGCCTTCATCGGGGTTGCGGCTGTGGCGATGCTGGCCGGCCTCGAGCAGGTCGGAGATCTCTTCCAGGGTGAACCCGAGCCGTTGCGCGGCCTTGATCACCCGCAGCACCGTCACCGCCTCCTGCGGATGGAGCCGGTGCCCCTCCCGGGCTCCAGCCGGGTTCGGCCAGCAGGCCGCGGCGCTCGTAGTAGCGCAGCGTCTGCAGGTTCACGCCTGCAGCGTCGGCGACCTGGCCGCTTCGCAGCCCGGACGCGGTCACGCCGACAGCCCGGCAGCCGCGGCCGCGCGGACCGCCAGCGCATCCAGTACGTCGACCTGCGCCTGCGGCACCGTGACGTCCAGCAGCAACTCGCCGTCCGGGGCTGGGGTGAAGTCGAAGGTGAAGAACGAGCAGCAGCTGGTCTCCCGAGCTGTCAGCTCCCGTGCGGTCGCCTCGGTCGCGGCGTCCAGGCGCAGCTGCAGTCGGGTCGGTGCTGACCGACCCAAGCCCCGTAGGCCGGCCGTGAACAGCCTGTCGAACTCTGCGATGCGCAGCGGCTGCTCGACGGTCGGCAACGTGCAGGCCTGCGGCAGCCAGTCGTCGGCCTGAACGAGAGCAAGAGGTCCTGTGGTCATGCTTCGACGGTAAACCTGTACCTAAGTACCGAATGCAATCCCTGCCGGTCAAACAGCTCCCACCGGCCTAGCCTTGTCGAATCGGCGGCATCTCGTTCGTCATGCCACCAAGAACTCCTCGCAAAGCGAGGACTCGTGACGAAGGAAGGAGCTTTGCGATGGCAGCCATCGTGAACCAGATCGAGGTCGACGCACCTGCGGCAGAGGTGTTCGACTACGTCACCGACCCCGAGCGATTCCCCGAGTGGCAGGCCAACGTCGTCGGTGGCCACATGGACCACGAGACCAGCCTCGGCGCCATCTGCAACACCACCCGGCGCATCGGCGGCCGCGAGCGCGAAGTCACCTCCGAGGTCACCAAATACAGCCCGCCCTCCAGCTGGGCTGTCCATGGCACCGACGGGCCCATCAGAGCCACCGTCGACGTCGTTGTCGAACCGTTGGCCGGAACCGAGGGGACCCGCCTCACCATCAGCCTCGACTTCGAAGGCCACGGCATCGGCAAAGTGCTCGTGCCATTGCTGGTCCGACCGCAATCCCGCAAGGAAATGCAACGCAACATGACCCGACTCAAGGCACGTCTCGAAGCGTGATTGTGCGCCCCTCTTCGCTTGCCCCACCGCCGCCTGATGCGCGACTAGCTGGCGGGTTGCCGGTCATTGAGGAGTCGTAGCCGGGCGTTGTAGGCGGCGAGTTCAGCGTCGCCGTCGCGGGCTGCCTGACGGTCGAATCGACGAGCGGCACGGCTGTCGGTACGAACCCATTGGACGAAGACGGCCAGGGTGACGATGAGGATCGGTGTCTCGCCGAATCCCCAGGCGATGCCGCCGCCGGTGGCCTGGTCTGCGAGTGGATCGACGCCAAGGGCTCGTGCGGAGGCGGCGAAGGTGTCGCTGAGGGGATAGCCGGCACCCATGACGATGACTCCGAAGAAGGCGTGGAACGGTACGGCGGTCAGCATCTCGAGCAGTCGCAGCCCTGGCGCAGACCGGCGCGGCCACGGGTCGACGGCGAGGATCGGGCCGAAGAACAGCAGGCCGACCATCAGAAAATGGATCAGCATCAGTTGGTGGCCGACGTGGCTGCCCATGGCCAGATCGAGCAGCTGGGTGAAGTACAGACCGAACAGGCTGGTCACAAACAGCGGCACGGTCACTCCCGGATGCGAAACCACCTTCGCGACCCGCGATTGCAGAACTTTCAGCAGTAACCGCCGCGGGCCCCCCGCCCGGCCGATGGCCGGCAGCACTCGCAAGGCGAGCGTGATCGGGGCGCCGAGTAGCAGCAGGATCGGGGTCAGCATCGACAGCACCATGTGCTGGCCCATGTGAACGCTGAACAGCGCGGCACCGAGCTGCCCGACACCCGTACAGGTCATGGCCGCGAGCGTCACCACCCCGCCGAGCCACGCAGCACTGCGACCAAGTGGCCATCGCACTCCCCGCCGACGCAGGACAGCGACAGCAACCAGGTAACCACCGGCGAGCACAACGACGAGTACCAGCCAGCCCGGACTCGGCCGCCAGGCTGCCAGCTCGTGCCATCCTGCGATCTCGCCCACTGTGCGACTGCCTGGCGGCGGAGTGGTCGCAGCCCCGTGCCCGTGGTGGCCGGCGTGGCCGGTGGCTGGTGGTGGGAAGGGGTCGGCCAGGAACGTCACGGTTGATCCTTCGTCATGATCGCGGGCAGCGAGCGCCGGTCAGCTGGTAGCAGGGTTTGACGTGCGTATGTGATCATATGCGTATGGGTGCAGATTCTTTGAGTGGTGGATCAGGCACGATTCGTGAGCAACCAGCGGCGGAGAACGTGGACCTGGTGGTCGAGGTGTTCCGGATGCTGGCCGACTCCACGCGGGTGCGGCTGTTGTGGGCACTGTCGGATGCTGAGTTGGCGGTGAACGATCTCGCGGCGCAGGTCGGCAAGCCGCAGGCGTCGGTATCGCAGCATCTGGCGAAGTTGCGGATGGCGCGGCTGGTACAGACGCGTCGGCAGGGCGCTCAGGTGTTCTACCGGATGGAGAACAATCACGTCCGCCAGCTCGTCCAGGACGCAGTCCACCACGCCGAGCACGCCGGGCCAGGGGTGCCGGAGCATCACCGGGGCGAGGTCGCTCTACTCGATCAGCACATCAGCACCGGAGAGCGGCGATGACCACCCCGCACCAGCACGACCCTTCCTCCGAATCGGCCGGCCACGGACACGGTCATGGGCACGGCCACGGACATGGGCACGAGCACGGACACCGGCAAGGCGTGCTCGGTGTGTTCGAGTCGCTGTTTAGGCCACACAGCCACGACGCGGCTGATTCCACCGATTCCGCGTTGGAGGCCAGTGCTGAAGGAGTCCGGGCGGTGAAGATCAGCCTGATCGGGCTGGGTGTGACCGCTGTCGCGCAGCTCGTGGTCGTACTGCTGACAGGGTCGACGGCATTGCTTGCCGACACCATCCACAACTTCTCCGACGCCCTGACGGCGTTGCCGTTGTGGGTCGCTTTCATCCTCGGCCGCCGCTCGCCCACCCGCCGCTACACCTACGGCTACGGGCGAGCAGAAGACCTGGCCGGAGTATTCATCGTCTTGATGATCGCGCTGTCAGCCGTGATCGCCGGATACGAGTCGATCCGGCGCCTGATCCACCCCGAACCGATCAGCAACGTCGGCGTGGTCCTGGCGGCAGGGCTGATCGGGTTCGCCGGCAACGAACTGGTCGCGGTCTACCGGATCCGCGTCGGCCGCAAGATCGGCTCGGCCGCACTGATGGCTGACGGGCTGCACGCCCGCACCGATGGCTTCACCTCGCTCGCTGTGGTCGCGGCCGCCCTCGGCGTGATGGCCGGGTTCCCACTGGCCGACCCGATCGTCGGTCTCGTCATCACCGTGGCGATCCTGGTTGTACTGAAGGGCGCGGCGGTCAACATCTACCGGCGTCTGATGGACGCGGTCGATCCCGAGCTGGTCGACGCCGCGGAAGCCTCACTGCGTGGTGTTCCCGGCGTGCTCGATGTCGAGTCCTTGCGGCTGCGCTGGACGGGTCGCCGGCTGCGCGCCGAGACAGGCGTCCTCGTCGACCCCGCCCTGGACGTGATCGCCGGTCACGAGATCGCCGTCGAAGCTCAGCATGCACTGCTCCACGGTGTGCCGCGACTGATCGACGCGACCGTCCACGTCAGCCCCGGCGGCGCCGCCGGTCGCGCCCACCACGAACGCCTTGCCCATCACCAATAGACCTTTTCAGCCGGGCACCGGGTTCAGGAGCGAACCAGCCGTGCGATCGCTTCAGATGCTTCCTTGAGCTTGCGGTCGGCCTCCGGTCCACCGGCGGCCGCTGCGTCGAGCACGCAGTGCGCCAGGTGGTCGTCCAGTAGCCCGAGCGCCACGGACTCCAGCGCCTTCGTCATGGCCGAGATCTGGGTGAGGATGTCGATGCAGTACTTCTCGTCGTCGACCATCCCCTGCAGGCCCCGGGCCTGACCCTCGATGCGCTTCAACCGACGCAGATAAGCATCCTTGTCGCCGATGTAGCCGTGCTGTGCCTGCTGGACCATGCCCACCACTTCCTTCCCTGACCTCGCCGTGAACACTACCGACCAGCCGGCCGCCAGATCTTCTGACCCCTTGCATTTCATAGGGTACCCCCCTAGGGTATCGACCTGACTCCCTGAATCGACTCTGGGAGGCTTGACGGGGTCATTCGATACCCCATACCGGTTAGGAGTATGCAATGAGTGATGTTGGAGTGCCGGCGTCGTCGCGGCGTTGGTGGGCGCTTGGCTTGATCGCCGCGGCGCAGTTCATGGTGATCATGGACACCTCGATCATCGGCGTCGCGCTGCCGAAAATGCAGACTGCGCTCGGCTTCAGCCCCGGTGACCTGTCGTGGGTGTTCAACGCCTATGTAGTCGCGTTCGGTGGTCTGCTGCTGCTCGGCGGCCGGTTGTCGGACCTGCTGGGTGCTCGCCGGGTCTTCGCGGCCGGATGGGCGGTGCTGCTGGCCGGGTCGCTGGTCGCCGGTTTCGCCAACGGCGTCGCGGCCGAGCTCACTGGCCGGGCTGTCCAGGGTATCGGCGCGGCGCTGATCGCGCCGGCCGCGCTGACGCTGCTGATGATGTTGTTCGGTGCCAATCCGAAGGAGTTGACCAAGGCAATCGCGCTGTACGGCGCGGCCGCTCCGGCCGGCGGTACAGCGGGAGTGTTCCTCGGCGGTGTCATCACCGAGTACCTTTCGTGGCCCTGGGTGTTCTTCCTCAACGTCCCCATCGCCGTGGCCGCGCTGATCGCGACCCCGGCACTGATGCCGCAGGCCCCGGCGCGACGCGGCTCGATCGACCTCGTCGGCGCACTGACGGTCACTATCGGGCTCGGTGCCGCGGTGTACACGATCGTTCGCGCACCCGAGGTCGGCTGGACCGACAGGTCGACCCTGCTCACCGGCGCGGCGGCGGTCGCTCTGCTGCTGGTGTTCGTCGCGGTTCAGGCAGGCCGGCGTGAGCCGTTGATGCGGCTGGGGATCTTCACCGCACCGAACCTGGCCGCTGCCAACGTGGCGCAACTTCTGCTGGGCGCGGCATGGGTGCCGATGTGGTTCTTCCTGAACCTGTACCTCCAGCAGGTCCTCGGGCTGAGCGCGTTCCCCAGTGGATCGGCGCTGCTGCCGATGACGACGTTCATCATGCTGGGCATGATCGTGGTGGCACCGAAGGCGATCGCCGCGATCGGCCCGAAGAAGACCCTCGTCACCGGCATGACGGTCCTCACCGCCGGCCTGGCCGGGCTGTCGCTGATACGTTCCGACGGGTCGTTCTGGGCCGACGTGCTGCCCGCGTCGCTCATCGCGGCGGCTGGGATGTCGCTGGCCTTCATCCCCAGCCTCGGCATTGCATTGTCCTCGGCGCGCCCCGAGGAAGGCGGACTCGCCTCCGGAATCGTGAATACCAGCTACCAGATCGGCTCGGCACTCGGCCTGGCCGCAATGACCGCAGTCGCCGCGGCCAACGGCGCCGACAAGCTCGGCGACCTGACAGCACTCACAGCCGGGTACTCTGCGGCCTTCATCGGTGCAGCCGTCATCGCAGCCGTCGGAGCGGTACTCGCCGCGATCTCCTTGCGAAGCGCACCCCCGGCGGCATCGGCCGGCGGTGACGCGACGGCTTCCCGGTCCACCGGCGCCCCGGCCAGCCGGTGACAGGCGGTACTACGTCCCCAGGACCGCGCCTTCGCGGCCCTGGGGAACGGCTGCTCCGGATCGCACCGAAGGCTTCCCGCCGCCTCGGGCCACAGTCCGCCCACGAACGGCCTGGGGTGGCGAACTGGCTAGGCTGGGGTCGATGAACAGCCAGCACACCCGTACACGGCGAGGGTCCGCCAGGGCCTTGGTCGCTGTGTTGCTGCTGGCAGGCGTCTTCGCCATGCACGGCCTGACCGGCAACCACGACGCCGCCATGGTCATGACCCACATGCCGGCGGCCGCATTGGGACACGAACCCGCGCCGGCCGCAGCCCACGCGCCGGCACCGATCCTTGGTGAGCCCGCGCCGCCCGATGCGGCCCACTCGATGAGTACCACAAAGAGCCCGGCAGTCGCACCGCCGATCCCTCCCACCCCCGCACCACCCCATAAGGCACTGACCGTCGAGCCGGGCAAAGACGGGCACGTGCATGCGATGGGCGACGCCTGCCTGGCGATGCTCGCCGCGCTCCTGCTCGCGCTCATCGTTTCCCTCGCGCAGCGCAGCCTCACCGTCGCGCATCCCATCCAACTGGCCGGCGCCACGCTCCCTGTGGCCGCCGACGGCCCGTCACCGCCCTGGCGCCAGCCGACCTTGTCGAAGCTCTGCGTTCTACGGACCTAGGCCGAACCCTGCCCAAAACTGGGCGTCGGCCGCTCTTTCGCGCGTCCGCCCGGGGTCCGCAGTACCCGACTTCGAACGACAAGGACTGAAACCATGCGACACCACCTATGGAAAACCGCTGCCCCGATCGCCTTGATCATCCTGGGCAGCCTCACCCTCGCCGCCTGCGGCGACGACACCGACAGCGGCTCGATGCCTGGCATGAACCATGGCTCACGAGCCACTGGCCCGAGCACCTCGCTCTCGCCTGCACCCGCACCGGCCGGGGAGTTCAACGACGCCGATGTCACGTTCGCGACCCAGATGATCCCCCATCACCAGCAGGCCGTACAGATGGCGACGATGGGGAGCCGCAAGGCGACCACAGCCGAGGTCAAGAAGCTCTCCACGGCCATCAAGGCCGCGCAGGACCCCGAGATCAAGACCCTGTCGGGCTGGTTGACCAGCTGGGGCAAGCCTGTGCCCGTGGCCAATCACCACGACCACAGCATGGAAGCGATGCCCGGCATGATGACCGAGGACGAGATGTCCGACCTCGGCAACGCCAGCGGCTCGATGTTCGACCGGATGTGGACCCAGATGATGATCGAGCACCACAAGGGCGCGGTCACCATGGCCAAAACCGAACAGACCACGGGCAAGAACACCGAAGCGATCGCGCTGGCCAAGAAGATCGAGACCGATCAGAACCGTGAAATCGCCACCATGCAGCGACTCCTCGGCCGCCTCCCCGCCAACTGACCGCCGCTTTCCCTGACTGCAGGCCGCCCGCATCTGACGGGACACGGTCATCTAGGGCAATAGATTTTGCACCTATCCGGAATACCCCCATGGGGTATATGGTTCGGAGTTGTGAGGCAGCGACTTCACGGCCGCGGTCCCACGACACGGAGATCGAGAGGACAGATCATGGTGAAGGCCACCCCATCCGGCCAGGATCACCAACACCCTGGCGACGAACACCACCACAACGCGCACACCGCGCCGACCGGTACAGCCATCGACCATGCCGCCCACGCTGGCCACGGCCAGGCGGCAGGGCACGGCGGTCACGACAAGCACGCCGGTCACGATCCGGAGATGTTCCGGCGCAAGTTCTGGCTCAGCCTGCTGGTGACACTGCCGATCGTTGCCACCAGCCACATGGTGATGGACTGGTTCGGCTACACCCTGGACTTCCCCGCCATGACCTGGGTCGGCCCGGTGCTGGGCACATTCGTGTTCTTCTACGGCGGCTGGCCGTTCCTGGTCGGCGGCGTCAGCGAGGCCCGCGACCGGGTGCCCGGGATGATGCTGCTGATCTCGATGGCGATCACCGTTGCCTACGTAGCGTCGCTGGCCACCAGTCTCGGCGTGTTCGACCTGGACTTCTGGTGGGAGCTGGCCGCGCTGGTCACGATCATGTTGCTGGGTCACTGGCAGGAGATGAAGGCCATCGGACAGGCGCAAGGCGCGCTCGCGGCGTTGGCCGCGCTGCTGCCCGACGACGCCGACCGGGTCACCGATGACGGAGTCGAGACCGTCTCGGTCTCCGACCTGCGCGTCGGCGACGTCGTCCTGGTCAGGTCCGGTGCCCGGGTGCCGGCCGACGGCGAGATTGTCGAGGGCGCCGCCGAACTGGACGAGTCGATGATCACCGGCGAATCCCGGCCGGTCTCCCGATCCGCCGGCGACCGCGTGGTGGCCGGAACCGTGGCGACCGACTCCGCGATCCGGGTCCGGGTGAACGCGGTCGGCGAGGACACCGCGTTGGCCGGTATTCAGCGGCTGGTCACCGAGGCGCAGGAGTCCAGTGGCCGCGCCCAGGTCCTGGCCGACCGGTTCGCGGCCATGCTGTTCTACATCGCCACGGCGGCAGCGCTGATCACCTTCCTCGCCTGGTGGGCCTTCGGCACCCTCGACGAGGCGGTCGTACGAACCGTCACCGTCCTGGTCATCGCCTGCCCGCACGCCCTTGGGCTGGCCATCCCGCTGGTGATCGCACTGTCCACCGCGGTCGCCGCAAAGGCGGGCATCCTGGTCAAGGACCGGCTGGCGCTGGAACGGATGCGGACCGTCAACGCCGTACTGTTCGACAAGACCGGCACCCTGACCAAGGGCGAACACGCCGTCACCGGCATCGCAGGCGACGGAATCGACGAGCACGAGGTGCTGCGGATCGCCGGCGCCGTCGAAGCCGACAGCGAGCACCCTCTGGCCCGGGCCATCGTCACCGCCGCCGACCAGCGCGGCGGGCGAGCCAAGGCAGACGAGTTCAAGTCGCTCACCGGCCGCGGCGTGCAGGCCTCGGTCGACGGCGCCACGTATGCGGTGGGCGGGCCCGCGCTGCTGCGGGAACTGGACGCGACGGTGCCGAGTGTTCTGCGGGACAGGGCCGAGGAGTGGTCGAGGCGGGGAGCCGCTGTGCTCTACCTGCTCCGCGTCGAGGAATCGACGTCAGTGGCGACCGGAGCGATCGCACTCGAGGACGAAGTGCGGCCCGAGGCCCGCGAAGCCGTCGAGCAGCTCCGCGCGATCGGTGTATCCAAGATCGTCATGATCACCGGCGACGCCGAACCGGTCGCCCGGGCCGTCGCTGCGGACCTGGGCTTCCGTGACGGCATCGACGAGGTCTTCGCCGAAGTACTGCCCGCCGACAAGGACAAAGCCGTCAGCGAATTACAGGCCCGCGGTCTCACCGTGGCGATGGTCGGCGACGGCGTCAACGACGCACCCGCCCTGGCCCGCGCCGACGTAGGCATCGCGATCGGCGCCGGCACCGACGTCGCCATCGAGTCGGCTGGAGTCGTCCTGGCCTCATCCGACCCGCGCGGCGTCACCGGCGTCATCCGGCTGTCCAGGGCGTCGTACCGCAAGATGATCCAGAACCTCGCCTGGGCCGCCGGCTACAACATCGTCGCGATCCCGCTCGCTGCCGGCGTGTTCGCATGGGCCGGCTTCACCCTCAGCCCTGCCATCGGAGCCGTACTGATGTCGGCATCGACGATCGTCGTAGCCGCCAACGCCCAACTCCTGCGACGAATCCGGCTGACGCCGGACCGCTAAGCACCGACTGCAACTGCAGCACCGTCAACATCGAGACCGCCCCACCGACCGCTGCGGACAGGACCGGGACGACTTACGAGGTCGCTGGCATGACATGCGGAGGTTGCGCCAGCTCGGTCAGCACCAGCATCGGCAAGCTCGACGGCGTCACCTCGGTCGATGTCGACGTCACCACCGGCACAGTCACCGTTCACGGCACCACCTAACTCGACGACAACCAGGTCCGAACCTCAGCCGAGGACGCCGGCTACCACCTGGCCACCGCCTAACCAATCCGGAACCGGATCGCCCTCGTGGACGAATCCCGGTCCGGAGTTGACCGGGCGCGCGCTCTCGACGTGCGAGGTCAGGCTGCCTGGTGCGGCCGCCGGCGACGTACCGACCGATGCCTGCCCCACCGAGACCAGCGCGGCGATCATGCTCAACCCCACCAGCGCTCGCAACGATCTGGCCGCGGACGTCCGTTGTCTGTCACAGCCCCTCCCCCACCTGTCGACGCGCGCGAGTCCTCCCGACATTACGTCTGTCGCTCGACAGCGTGGCGGAGCAACCAGGAGCCAACCCGCGGATGACGACGGCGTCAGTGCGCCGAAATCGTCGCTGTCGCCAGCAGCAGGACGAGGACGACGCCGACCGCGACACGGTAGAGCGCGAACACCTCGATGGAGTGCTTGGTGACGAAACGTAGGAGCCAGGCCACCGAGGCGTAGGCCACGACGAAGCTCACCACCGTTCCCACGATCAGTGCCGCTGCTCCTACCCCGCCGCTTACGGCATCCTTCAACTCATAGAGTCCGGCGCCGACCAGGGCGGGGATTCCGAGGAGGAAAGCGATCCTGGTCGCCGCAACACGATCCAGGCCACGGAACAGACCGGCCGAGATGGTTGCGCCGGAGCGGGACACACCGGGGATCAGCGCCAGACATTGAACCGCGCCCATCACCACAGCGTCACGGAGGGTCAGATCGTCGAGCGAGCGGGTCTTCCTGCTCAGCCGCTCGGCCGCGACCATCACGAAGGACCAGACGATCAGCGCGCCGGCGACCCACCACAGGCTGCGCAACGGTCCGGAGATGAGGTCGCGGGCAACGAAGCCGACGACACCGATCGGCAGCGACCCGACCAAGACGTACCAGCCCATCCGGTAGTCGACCTCACCACGATGCTCACGGTGTACCAGGCCCCGTACCCAAGCAACGACGATCCGGCGGATGTCGCCCCAGAAGTAGAGCACCACGGCAGCGATCGCGCCGACCTGGATGACGGCGGTGTAGCCGGTGATCGCCGGATCGTCGATGCGGAGACCCAGGATCTTCGCGGCGATGGTCAGATGCCCGGTGCTCGACACCGGCAGAAACTCGGTCAGGCCCTCGACGATGCCGAGAACGATGGACGCCCAGATCGTCATCGGCAGGAGATCTCCCGCTCAGAACGGCGTACCGGCATGGTCTGCTTCACGTGGTCTCCCGGGTCGACGGCTGCTCGACGAGGACCGTAGTCACCGGCACCTGAGGATCCGCTGAGAGGCGACGTTGACCGGCTCGTCACCGAGTGGGACCGGTCACAGCTCGGGCGGATCGAGTCGGTATCCGTGCCCCCGCAGCGTCGAAACGGTCGGTAGTGTGGCTGCGCCGGAGTGTTCGGCGGCGGCGTGGAGCCGGCTGCGCAGGGACGCGATCGTCACATCCAGCGTCTTGGTCGATCCGAACCAGTTCTCGTCCCAGACCCGGGCCATCAGCTCTTCCCGCGACACTGCAGACCCAAAGTTCAGCACCAACGTCTCGAGCAAGTCGTACTCCTTCGGCCGCAAGGCCACCTCGCTGCCCGCGACGCTGCAGCGACGGCCCGCGATGTCCAGCGTCAGGTCGGCGATCGTCACCGGTGATCCGGAGTCGGGGGCCGGCCTCCGACGCAGATGCGCCCGCAGCCTGGCGAGTAGCACGGTGAGGCTGAACGGCTTGACCAGATAATCGTCGGCGCCGGCGTCGAGGCCGGACACGACGTCGATCTCCTCACCGCGGGCGGTCAGCATGATGATCAGCAGCTCGGGGAGCTCAGTTCGCAGGCGGCGGGCGAGATCGACGCCGTCGACGTCGGGCAGGCCGAGATCCAGGAGCACGACCTCAGCCTGCTCACGGCGCGCTCCGGCCAGACCGGCGAAGCCGGTGCGATACCAGGAAGATCGATAGCCGTTTCCGCGCAGGGCGCGGTCGAGCAGTCGGCCGACCGTCTCGTCGTCCTCGATCACAACGGCGACGCCCGGTTCGATCCTGGTTCTCACGTTACTGAACCTAGTACCGCGGTGCTGAGAAGCAGCTGAGTCAGAGGTCCCGAAGCTCCTCTACCGGAGGTCTGGCCGTCCCGCGCGCACCCATCAGGGCACCGCCGAGAATGGCTGCCACGGCGACGGCCACGGTGACGTTCAGGTACGGCCAGGGCACGGCGATCACCGAAGGCGGCGGATCGAAGACACCGGTGAGCACCTTGACCAGCATCCTGGTCAACGCCCATGCGATCAGAGCGCCACCGGCCAGCCCGCCGATCGTGACGACGGCGGCCTCGCTCAGCACCAGTCCGCGAAGCTGCCGTCGGCCGGCCCCCAGCACGGTCGCGATGGCAAACGCCCGCCGGCGTTCGGCCAGCCCGAGGGCCAGCACGAGACCGCCCGCTCCGGCCGCGATCAGCACCGCGAAGGTGAGCTCGAACCTGGTCAACCCGGCGAGATCGACCGAGGTCAGGCTGGATCCGATCTGCGACCGGCTCTGGGTCAGATCGGTGATCTGGGCCGAGGCGCCGAACTGCTGCCGCAGTACCGCCGCGATCTCCTGTTGCTTGCTTCCCCCTGTGTCCAGCAGGAACGCCCCGACCGCATCGCTGCCACTGACTTTGGCGACGTAGTCCGCGTTCGCCACGAAGAAGCTGTCGTGCGGCGCCGTCGGAAACTCCTTCACGATGCCCGCGTAGTGGAACGGCACCTCGCGGAACGCCTTCGTCCGGCTGTCCTGCAGCCGCAACCTGAGCAGGTCGCCCGGGGCGAGCTGAAAGTCCTTGACCGTCTCGTCGCTGACCAGGATCGCGTCGGGCTGCCTGGCCAGCGTGTCCATCAACTGCCGCGCGGTGCCGCCGACGAAATAGGCGTCCTGCAGCGCGGTCGCGGCGGTGATGGTCGAAGGCCGTACGCCGTACAGATCCTGCAGATCCGAACCGACGTAGGCGAACCGGTGCTGGATCGGCTCGACCCTGCGGACGCCGGGCGTCGCGGCCAGCCGGTCGCCCGCCCCCGGCCCGACGACGACGCCCGGCGACTCGGTGACGGTGACGTCGGCGCCGTTTGTCAGCAGGGCATCGACCTCGGCCTGCTGCTTGTACGTCGCGTTGAAGGTCGCGGTGGAGACGGCGAAGGAGACCGCCAGCGCGAGCAGGACCACGGATCTGATCAGCGGACGCCGTTGCCGGGACATCCCGGCGGCGGTGGTCGTCGCGAGCGTGCCGGTCAAGGGCCGGACCAAGCCGGTCAGCGGACGACGGCCGTAGGTCAGCGCGACCGAGGCGATCCGCCACAACAACATCGCCCCGCCCACCCAGAGCAACGCCGGCCCGAAGAACGCCCAGTAGGACACCGAGATGGCCGGTACGCCTTCCGGCGCGAGCACCAGCGAGTAGTTGTTGGTGCCCGAGGCCCGGAACACGAGCAGCGACACGATCAGCAGAACGAAGTCCAGCCCGAACCGCATCCAGAGCGGCGCGCGGACCGGGCCGATCTGTTGCCTGGCCTCGCTGATCGTCGCCGACCGGACATCTCGCACAGCCGGGGCCAGGACGGTCATCGCGGCCACCGACAAGCCCACGACGAACGCGATCGCGAACCACAGCAAGGCCGCGCCGCCACGGGCCCCGAACGAGGCGGCGCCGAACGCCGTCCGGCCCACGATGGCGGCGACGGCCAGACCGATCACTCCCCCACCGACCCCGACCAGGCACGCCTCCACTGCCGCGAGGCGCGTGACCTGTCCGACCGACAGACCCCGGACTCTCAGCAGGGCTTGCTCCCGCCGCCTCCGGGACGCTCCCGCGCCGGCCAGCGCCGCCGTCAGTAGCGCCGCCAGGACAGCCCCTGGCAGACCGAGGAACAGGAACAGGATCTGTGCGTACGACGCGTCGCCACGCGCCGCGTCCAACGCGGCCCCGAGATTGTCGCCGACCAGTCCGGCGCCGGCGAGCTTCGCCTCCAGGTTGTGTGCCGCGCCGACGACCGCCGTGTAGGCGCCGGCCGGATCCGGCGGGAGGGTGGCGGTACGGCGTACATGGATCTGCGTCTTCACCGCCTCCGGGTCGGTCGCCGTCGCCGGCCCGATCAGTTTGTCGAACAGCGGTCTGGGCAGCAGGACGACGTTGTCCGGCGGAGCCGACGGCTGTGACTGCGATGGAGCCCCGACCTTCTGGAACAGCGAATCCGCTTGCGGTAGGTCGATGACGCCGGCCACCCGGACGACGGCCGGCGTCAGGCCGGGTCGCCCGATCGAGATGGAGTCACCGGGTGCCGCGTGCAAGTTGGCAGCCGTTTGCTGGGCCAGCAGTACGCCGTCGGAAGCACCCCTCAGGGTCCGGATCTCGCCCGGGAAAGTCGCTCTGTACCCCGGCGGCAAGCCCAGGACGACGCCGGGCCCCGTGGTCTGGGTCGACCCCGCGACAGTCGCTTCGAACCCGGTACTGCGACCGAAGCCGACCACCTCCGCCGCGCCCGTCCCCGTCGCCGCGCGGGCCGCGTCCAGGACCGCCGCCGGATCGGCACCGGACTGCACCTCGACCTGCCAGTCGACAGCCACCGACGAGGCGGCCCGAGTCGTCATCGTCGCCTTCGAGGCGGTCAGGAAAGCCCCCAACGCAGCGATCAACGCCACCGACAAGGACACCCCCGCGGCGGTGGCGGCCAGCCGACGCCCGCGATGCCGGATCAGTCCACGCAGCCAGAGGCCCATCACGAGGCACCATCCAGAATCGGCAGGAACAGCCGGCCGTCGCGCATCTCCCATTGCTCGTCCAGCCGGTCGCCGACCGCCGGATCGTGCGTACTGACCACCAGCGCCGCACCGAGCGTGTCCGCGGCCGCGAGCAGCACGTCCATCACCTGACGACCCGTCACCTCGTCAAGCTGACCGGTCGGCTCGTCCGCCAGAAGCAATCTGGGCCGCAGCGTCAGCGCCCTTGCCACTGCGACGCGTTGCGCCTGCCCACCGGACAACGTCTCCGGTAACTGATCGACCAGGCCCGGAATACCGACGTCGTCCAGCGCGACGAGCGCCCGCCGGGTCGCCTCTTCCTCATCTGCGCCGGTCAGTACCGCTGCCATCACTGTGTTCTCCAGTACGTCGAGAGCCGGCAACAAACTCGGCCCCTGGAACACCACAGCGATATCGCGCGCACGCTCCACCGGTGACGCTCCGAACTCCGGCCAGCTCACCGTCCCGCTCGTCGGCTTCTCCAACCCTGCCAAAAGATGCAGCAGCGTCGACTTGCCCGACCCGGACGCCCCGGTGATCGCGATCCGCGCACCGGCTGCGATCTCGCAGCTGCAACCGTGCACCGCGACCACCGCCCGGTCGCCGTACCCGAAGGTGCGGGCCACCTCGACACAACGCACCACACTCATGCCACGATCCTTCCGTCGTGCAACCGGATCACCCGGTCGGCGATCCGCATCACGACCGCGCTGTGGGTGACCACCAGGACGCCGTGACCACCGGCCGCCCGGTCCTGAATCAGGTCCAGGACGACCTGCTCGGTCACCCCGTCCAGCTCGCCGGTCGGCTCGTCCGCCAGCAGTACGTCGGGACCGTTGCTCAGGGCAACGGCCAGTCCGGCCCGGGCCAGCTCGCCTCCGGACAGCTCTGATGCCACCGCGCGAGCGCGGCCTGCCAGCCCGACCTGCTCGAGCAGCTCGTCCGGCGCCTGCGCAGAACGACGGCCGGCCGCGGCCTGCGCCAACCGGATGTTGTCCAGGACACTCAAGTGGGCCAGCAGGTTGCCCGACTGGAGCAGGATGCCGAGACGCCGGCTGCGGATCCGCGCCCGGCTCCGCTCGGGCCGATGGCTGATCTGCTCGCCACCGATCGTCACGGCCCCACCGGCCGGCTCGTCCAGCCCGGCCAGGCAGTTGAGCAGGGTGGTCTTGCCGGAGCCGGAGGGCCCGGCGACCGCGACCGTCTCGCCCCGGCCCACCTGCAGGCTAACTCCCCGCAACGCGAGCGTCTCCTCGTCACCGGCCCGGAAGAAGCGGTACAGATCCCGGCAGCGCAACGCCTCGTCCGGCTTCACCGCCACCTCACCGAGTCGGACACGATCTTCCAGGGATCCACGTTGTCGGCATTGGTCGGACCGGACAGGGTCAGCGCCAGCTCCCGGCCGCCCTGGTGGAACAGATAGAGCTCGAACGCGTCCCTGACCACCTTCCCGGTCACGGGATCCGGGCTGGAGTCGCCCTGGTAGGTGACGAGGACCGCCCGGCCGGCTGCTCGGGATACCTCGCTGACCTTGCCCATCGCGAAGCGAGGTACGCGTTGCTGGAGAGCCGGTACCAGCTGACGGTCGACGTTCTGCGCGGTCACCGGCGTCGCCGTGCCGCTGACCTGTACCTGGATGCGGTTCAATTTGTCGGTGAAGGACGTGGCGACTCCCGCGGTACTGCGGGCCCAGCCTTCCGGCACCTTGACCGAGAAGCCACCCGCCGGCGGGCTGAAGGTCACGAACGCCTGGTTGTCCGGGATGTCGCCCGGCGGGTTCGACTCGGTGGCCGCGGGACTCGGTGGCGTGAGGGACGGCTTCTCGGAAGTGGACGGTGGCGTGCTGCTCGGAACGGTCGCCGGTGTGGAGGCCGGGGTGGTGGCAGGTGTACTCGCTGAGCCCGAAGGCGGCGCGGTCGCCGATCCACCCCCGCTGCTGCACCCGGTGACGATCAGAGCCACCACGCTGAGGGCTACGCCCGCTGGACGCCAATGCTTCATATGCACTCTCCCGGTCAGGACATCGGATGCTTTCGACGCTAGAAAGAACCAGGTGAGCGGTTGCCCACGTGCTGGTTAGACGACGGCAAAAGTTCTGACCGGATGCCGGTGGAACGCGCGATGATGACTTGATGAGACGACGCGTAAGCCGAGTCGCGCTGACCGCTGTCGTGATGTCCTTGCTGCTGCTCGCGATCCCGTTGGCGATCGGGATCCGGATCTCCTTCTTCAGCGACGAGTCGACCGAACTCGAGCGGGCTGCGCTGGCCGCGGCCGTCCAGGTCGGCCCGGACTTCACCGCCGGTGACCCGGTGGAGCTGCCCCGGTCGCTGACCGACGGTTCTGTGGCCGTCTACGACCGGTCGTTCCAGCTGCGCGCCGGAACCGGCCCCCGGGCTGTCGACGAGGTCACCCGCTCGGCTCTCGGCGGCAAGGTGAGCCAGGGCAGGGCCGACGGCGAACTGGTGGTCGCGGTGCCGGTGGTCGCGGCCGAGCAGGTGATTGGTGTCGTCCGCGCGGCGTCCCCGGCCACCGCCGTCTGGACCCGCGTTCTCCTCGCCTGGCTCGGGATCGCGGCCTTGGCCCTGATCGCCTTGCTGGTGGGCTGGTTGGTGGCGGTCCGCCAGGCGGCCCGGTTGACCAGACCGCTCGAGTCGCTGGCCGACGTCGCGCGATCGGTGACCGCGGGCGACTTCACCGCTCGCGTACCCGTCAGCGGCATCCCTGAGATCGACGCTGCCTCGGCGACCCAGAACGCGATGGTGAGCCGGCTGTCGGCCGTACTGGATCACGCACGCCACTTCGGGACGGACGCCTCACACCAGCTACGGACTCCCCTGGCCGGCCTGCGTCTGGGTCTCGAGACCGCGCTCCAGGATCCGCAGGCCGATCCACGAAGGCCACTCGAGGAAGCTCTGCAACGGACGGACGAGCTGCAGGTCACCGTCGAACAGGTGCTGGCGCTGTCCCGGCTGACCACGCAACCGCCCACCGACGATCAGCTGGGCAGCATCGAGGAACTCAGGGACGCCTCGCTGCGACGATGGCACGGAGCGCTCGCCCTCGACGGCCGCCGGATCCGCTGTCTGCTGGCACCTGCGGTTGCCTCACTCAAGGTCCCGCTCAATGCCTGCCAGCAGATCCTCGACATCCTCATCGACAACGCCAGGACCCACGGCCACGGAGCAGTCGAGATCCGGGCCCGCGACGCGCTGGGCGCGATAGCCATCGAGGTGGCCGACGAAGGCCGGATCAGGTCCGGCGGCGCCGACTTGTTCCGCCGCGGCGTGACAACTCGGGCCGGCTCTGGCGTCGGCCTGACCTTGGCCTGCGCCCTGGCCGAGTCCCTCGGAGGCCGTCTCAACCTCACCAGCGACACCCCGACCTGCTTCACCCTTCTCATCCCTGCTGAACCCGATCGGAATGCTGAGCTGACGATTCTCGACGCGAGTCGGCCTTAGGCCAGGTACACGCCGATCCCGACGAGAGCTGCCCAGGACACACCGGCGATCACCAGAACCCGGTCGCGGAAGAGTTCGTGTTCGGGGAGTTCGCCGCGGCCCGTCGATACGAGGAAGCCGTAGCGGAGGAGGCCGGTCAGGAAGGGGAGGAAGGAGACGGTGAGGAGTTGGCGGTAGACGTCGTCGCCGAGGTACTGGAAGGCCCATAGGCCGTAGGACAGGCAGGTTCCGAGGAGGGCGACGGTGGTGAGCTGGTCGAGCCAGGCGGCCGTGTAGGCGGCGAGGACGGGGCGGGTCCGCGCGTCGGCTGTGCTGGCGCCGCGTTCGGCCCGGCGTTTGCCGGCGACCAGGAAGAGGGCGCCGAACAGGGAGACGAGGAGGAACCAGTTGGAGACCGGTACGCCGGTCGCGGTGGCGCCCGCCGCGGCTCGCAGGACGAAGCCGAGGGCAACGGCCACCACGTCGACGACTGCGATGTGTTTGAGGCCGTAGACGTAGAGCATCTGTGTCACCAGGTAGGCCACTCCTAGCGCGAACGTTGGCGGGCCGAGTTGGGCGATGACCACCAGGCCTGCCGCGGCAGTGATTGCGGCCCAGGCGATGGCAACCTTGGGTGACAGGGATCCTGATGCTATCGGCCGGTGTTGCTTGGTTGGGTGGCGACAGTCGTCGGGGGCGTCGCGGACGTCGTTGAGTGCATAGACGGCGATGGAGAGCAGAGTGAACGCGACGGCGGCGATGGTTGCCCTGAGCAACGCATACGGTTGGTCGATGACACCGGCCGCTGCAGGGGCGGCGTACACCATGATTGCCTTGTGCCACTGCTGTGGCCGGCTGAGTCTGAGCAGCGAGCGGACGCGGGAGGTTCGCAGGACGACGGCCGGGCGCTGCTGGAGCTCGGTCATCGGGCCACGACGTAGAAGTAGTCGCGCTGGTCGTCGATCAGATAGCGGTTCGCCGGCGACGTCATCGACTCGATCAGCCGCTTGCTCGCGACCGATCCACCGCTCTGTGGAGTCTCGATGTCGAAGCTGACCATGGCCGCATGGATATCCAACTCCATACCTTCCTGAATGCCGGCTTGCTGCATCGCGGCGGCCAGCGTCGCGAGAGTGAGCCCCTGACCGGCGACGTAGATGAGGTTGCCCTTGGCATCGGTCCCGAGGCCGGAGCGCCAGGTGAACTGGAACTGGCTGCGGACGCTCCCCCACCGCCCGTTCGCGTTGCTGGTCAGGCCGTCCACGATCCGGCCGCCGACAATCACCGGATCCAGGTTCTGCCGGACCGCGACCACATCCGGGGTCATCCGTACGGTCTTGCCCCACTCGCCGATCCGCACCACACCGAAGCGGTCGATCACCGCGGATGCCCGGCCGTCCACCAGCGGCACGGCGTCCGACTCCTTGGTCCACCAGCCACCATGCGAGTCGTGCATCTTGAACCCGCCGTTGAAGGTCGCCACCAGTCGCGAGTAGTCCCGGACCGGGACCGAGTACCCATCCTTGGAGGCCATCCCGACCACCGGCTCCCTGGTGCCCGGCATCAACCGCACCCGGTCCGCACCTTGCGGGATGAGCGCCGCCGCGGCCGTCACGGGAAGATGCGCGCCGTCCGCCCGGAACCACCCGGTCCAGAGCAGCGGCTTGCCCTTGGGGCTCTGCCTGGCAACCGTCCACGTTCCCTCATGCGGCAACGCTTTGACACCCGGCAACAACTTGATCGCGGGCAGTCCCATGGCCTTGACCGGCGTCCTCGAGGGTACGACCGCCGGGATGTCCTGCGGCTGGCCGGTCGCCGGCGGCGCCTGGCGCGAGTACTTCCAGGTCTCGATGGTGTCGATCACCGCGCCCGCGCCGTGATCCCGGATCCACTCCACGGTCCGTACCCCGAAGGACGCGTTGCCCGGGTAGAGCAGTGCACGGACGTAGGAGACCGCGGGTACGACAAGCAGTAGGCACAACAGCAACGCAATGACACTCCGTCGCCGGCGCCTCCGCACTTTCTCGGCAGGAGATCTGGGCTTCATAGTCCCAGTAGAACGATTCCCCGCTGAGAGGAAGCGGAGAGAGCCGATCAGCGCAACTCGGCAGGCAGCAGCCGCCTCGGCAATCTACGCAACAACCACACCAGCACGCCCATCGGCGCCGGCGCCCACACGACCACCTGCCGTCCCCGCAAGGCCCGTACTACGCGCTGCGCGACCTTCTCCGCCGTAGTGGCCAAGGGCGCCCTTTTAGCCCCCTCGGTCATCCGGGTCGCCACGAATCCCGGGCGAACCACGAGCACCCGTACTCCGCGCTCCGCGGCCAGAGGCGCAAGCATCACCGCCGTCGAGTCCGCCAACTGCTTGCCCAGCGAGTAGGCCATGATCGACCGTCGAGGCCGGGCGGCCGCCGCTGACGACAACAGCACCAGTTGACCCTCGCTCAAACGTTGCACCAGCGCGTGCACGAGCAGCGCGACCGCAACCCCGTTCACCACCAGCCCGTCCTCGAAGGACGTCGTCGACATCGACCCGACCGCGACGACGGCGAGCCCGACCGGATGGTGGGCCGACAGATGCGCGAGCAGGCCGTCGATCTCACCGGCTTGCAGCATCGCGTCGTACTGGGCTGTGGTGACGTGATACCCGAGGTCACGCAGCTTCTCGGCGTTCTGCCAGAGCTGACCGCTGGGCCGGCCCGCCAGCACGACATCGCGTGGCGGCGGGCCGAGCAACTCCTTGAGGACGGCCATCCCGATCTCGGACGACCCTCCGACAAGCAAAGCGGTACTCGTCATGGCAGCAGGTGCAGTCGCTCAGCCAGCGCGGAGTTGAAGCGCCGATCCGGGTCGAGGCGGTCGCGGGTCCGTTGCCAGGTCTTGAGCCTCGGGTACATCTGAGGGATGAGGTCGGAGTCGACCGTCGAGTCCTTGGCCAGGTAGACGCGGCCGCCCGCCTCGGCGACCATCGCGTCGATCGTGCGCAGGGTTCGACCGTCTCGGAGCCAGCGGGCGGGCAGATCGGCCGCGAGAGTCCAGCCGTGCAGGGGGAACGACAACGGACCGGCCGTGCCGAAGCCGAGGTTCTTGAGCGTCGTCAGGGCGGGTGACATCCGGCTGCCGACCAGGAAGGCCAGCACGCGGCGCAGTACCGGAGTCGCCTCGCTGGGAATGGCGAACTGGTACTGAACCAGACCGCTCCGTCCGAAGGCGGCTGGCCAGGCATCGGCTCGGTCGAGAGGGCAGAGGGCTGACATCAGGGGTAGTAGCCGGCCGTCCTGTGCTCCGGCGAAATGCCACCTGGCCATCGAGGCCGCGGTGATCGTCGGGCCGAAGACCACTCCTGCTCCCGGTAGCGAGCGCACCGGCCGCCTGCTGACAGATCGACGTCGTTCCGGGTCCGGCGAGACACCGCGCGGTAGGTCGCCCAACTGCGCCGGCTGAGACTCGTCGATCACTCCCCGGCCGAGTCTCGGCCCAGGGGTGTGGGTGTCCAGCCAGGCCACCACATGCAGGTCAGGGTCGATCTCCTGCCGCGCAGCCAGCTCACGCAGTACTGCGATCGTCTCGTCGAGCGAGCGTGTCCGGCGACGACGCTGCCTGGCCCATCCGGTCTCGACGGGCTGGAGCTGGATGGCAGCCTTCAGGATCACGCCAGTCAGCCCCATCCCGCCCAGCGTTGCCCAGAACCCGTCGGAATCTCGTTCGGCCGACAGTTCGGCGACCATGCCTTCCGAGTCGAGCAGGGACAACCAGATCACGTGCTGCCCGAACGATCCCGCACCGGGATGGTTCTTGCCGTGGACGTCGCTCGCCAACGCTCCGCCGACTGTGATCTTGGCGGTGCCGGGCAGGACCGGTAGTGCCCAGCCCAGCGGAAGTACCTGGTCCATGAGGTCGCCCAGGGTCACACCGGCTTCGACCACGATCACGCCCTTGAGCCCGTCGAACGACAGCACCCGATTGCGCGCGGTCATGTCCACCACGACCCCTTGGGCCGGTAGAGCCGCGTCACCGTAGCTGCAGCCGGCGCCTCGGACCGTCACCTGACCGGCCGCCGTGACCGCCTCGACCAGCTCGGCGTCGGTTGCAGGTGTCCGGAGGATGCTGCGCCGATGTGCCGACCGTCCCCAGCCGCTCAACGAGACACTCGTTTCGTCGCTGGTCATGCGGCCGGCCGCGAGCGTTGCCGGAGGAACTCGAGTCCCACCGGTATGAGCGAGACGATCACGATGACGGCGATGATGGGCAGCAGGTACTTGTCGACGCCGGGGATCTGCGAGCCGAGCAGGTGACCGGCCAGGACGAGTCCGATCGTCCAGACGACACCGCCGGCGACCTGCCAGCGGGTGAAGACCTTGGCGTCGATCCGCAACGCTCCGGCCAGTGGGTTCATCACGGTACGGACGCCAGGGATGAACCGGGCGAGCACGACCGCCCGGCCCACGCCGTACGACTCCAGGTGCTCTCTGGCCCGGTCGGCGGCGCGCTTGAGTCTCGGTCGCTCGACGATGGCCGGGCCGAACTTGCGGCCGATCAGATAGCCGACCTGGGCGCCAAGGACCGCACCGAGCGGCGCGAAGACCAGGGTCAGCGGCAGGTTCAGATGAACGCCGGTCGTGGTCAGCAGACCGGCGGTGAAAAGCAGCGAGTCACCGGGCAGAAAGAACCCGATCAACAGACCGGTCTCGGCGAACATCACCATCAGCACCGCCCACGGGCCCAGCTGGGAGAGCAGGCTGTGCGGGTCGAGCAGATTCATCATGCCGTCGACGGTAGGTAGCCGGCGCTGAGAGCAGGCTGAGTGGCGGTGTAACGGGCGACGTGCTGTTCGATCACCGTCGGCCAGGTCATCACCGGCTCGGTGAACCTGTTGTGGGCCTGGAGCTTCCGCAGCAGCGGATCGTCGGTCAGCAGGTCTGCGGCAATTTCCGCCATCGCCTTGTGGCTGTCCACCAGGAAGCCCTCGACGCCGTCGCGGACGAACTCACCGACACCGCCAGAAGCCATCGCGACCACGGCCAGACCCGCACAGCGAGCCTCCAGGGCGGCCACGCCGAACGATTCGAGCTCGGCGGGAGCCAGGTAGACATCGGCGGACAGATACAGCTGCTGGATCTCGTACCGGGTCAACCTGCCGGGCAATTCGACCCAGTCGAGGCCGCGGCGTCTGATCACTCTGGTGACGGCCGACGCTCGCGGGCCTGCGCCGATGATCACCGCTCGCAGCGGGATCTCGATCGGCACTCTGCGGCGGATGTCCTGCAGGGTCTCGAGCAGCGCGTCCGGTCGCTTCCGCTGCGTCAGGCGCATCGTGCTGACGATGGTCAGCGGGTGGTCCGCCACCGGAGGCTGCTGCCAGGGTGCCGGATCGATGCCGTTGTGGAGTACTGCGACCGCCCGGTGCGGGAGGACCTTGCGCAGGCGATGTGCGACTGTCTGGCTGACGGCTGTCCACTGCACCCGAGGGCCGAAGTCGCGGTCGACGTGTGCGAGCAGCCATGGAAGGAGTACCCCATCAGGGGCCGGCAGGGAATGGAGGGTGACGACTGCGGGTAGTTCCAGGTCGGTCGCGATCCGGGTCGCATTCCAGGCCAGTGGGGAGAGGAACGAGGTGTGTGCATGCACGATGTCGTACTCGCCGGATCCGAGCGCGAGGCGGAGGACGTCGGTGGAGGTCGGTACGCCGGCGAGCGAGGGCAGCCGTAGTACCGGCACGTCGGTGGCCGGGGACGCGGCCGGAGTGGCGGTGAAGACGGTGACGGCATGGCCCGCCTGCTGGAGCTGGACCGCGAGATCGTGCACGTGCATCTCGATCCCACCCAGGCGTGGCAGGTACACATCGCTGACGAGTGCGATCCTCACGCCGCCACCGCCTGCTTGCGGTTGACGAACAACCAAAACGCCAGGGTCACTCCCCCGACAGGAATCTCCAGCATGTAGGTAAAACTGCGGAACAACACCATCCCCGCGGTCACCGCGGCGGGATCACCGCCCATGGCAACCAACGCTGCGACCGTGCCCACCTCGACGACCCCGGCGCCGCCGGGCGTGATCGGGATGAGGGTCAGCAATCGTTCGACGGCCAATCCAGTGATCAGGACGGGCAGGCTGAACGCAGTACCCAGGAGCTGGAAGCACAACCAGAGAAGTGCCAGTTGCAACAGCAGATAGGCGAGCATCCCGCCGGTCATCGGCCGCCAGCCACGCCGGAAGACTTCACGGACCGATCGCCGCAAAACAGGCAGCGACCGCTCTAGCTGGGTGCGCCCCCTCGTCACCCGATCGAGGCCGCGGCCGGTTGTGGTCGGGGCGGTTTCGACCGCGAGGAACCAGGCGACCGCCCCCAAGGCCGCCAGCACCGGAATCAGCAGCAGGCTGGTACGACCGATCGGCAACGCGGCCGCGGTGTTGGCGATCGGCGTAAGGGCCAGGGCGACGGCGACAACACCGAGCTTGGCCAGCACGTTGATGAGCGTGGTGATCGCGAGGAAGCCGCTGAAGGCCGCGGAGCTGAAGCCCCAGCGCCGGGTCATCGCGAAGTTCAGGCCGGTACCGACGGCACCGCCTAGTGGCAGAACGTTGGCCACCGCACTGCCGGTCAGGCTGAGGGTGAGACCCCGGCGTTTGGTGAGGCCTGGCAGCGAAGCGGCCAGTACGAACGAATGTGCGCCGAGGCCCGCGATCCAGACCACGCCCAGCAAGCCGATGGCAGGCAGCGAGAGCCGGCTGAGGAGCGTACCGACGGTTGCCCAGCTCGTACCGACCGCTCGTGGGAGCAGCGCTAGGAGGGCGATCGTCAGGGCACCGGTCAGCACGGAGGTGATCGTTCGCCGGGGTGTGCTCATCGCGATCCTGTCCACGGTCGGGCTGTGTCCGTTCATCGTCGGAGCAGGTCGCTGAGAGGGCGCTGAGAGCCGTTCGGGCCTTGGGCAACCACGTGCCATGGTGGTGAGGTGGCCTACACGCTGGTGTCCTTCCACGCGCATCCCGACGACGAGGCGTTGCTGATGGGCGGCACCCTCGCGCGCCTCGCCGCCCAGGGGCACCGAGTCGTGCTCGCCGTCGCGACGGACGGTGAAGCCGGCGCCGCGTCCTCGCAGTACCGCGAAGACCTAGCGACTCATCGACGCGACGAGCTCGACCGGTCCGCCGAAGCGCTCGGCTGCGCCCGCGTCGTCCGCTTCGGCTTCCGCGACTCCGGCTGGTCTCGCTCTTCGGCGCCGCAGGCCGGCGCCTTCAGTGCCCGGCCGGTGCACGAGGCCGCCGGCCCACTGGCTGAGCTCCTGAGCCAAGAGCAGGCCAACGCGCTCACTATTTACGATCCCTCCGGCGGCTACGGTCATCCCGATCACCGGCAGGTCCACACCGCCGGCCTCTACGCGGCCCGCCTGGCCACGACGCCTCTGGTGCTGGAGGCCACGATCGACCGCACGTTGATCCGCCGGTTGATCCGGCTGGTCGAGGCGCTGCCCGGCGTCCTTCCTGATGTCCACGCCGCGGACTTCGCCACCGCCTACAGCGCCCGCGAGCACCTCACGCACCGCATCGACGTCCGCGCGTACGCCGACGCCAAACGCCGCTCGTTCGAGGCGCACGCCAGTCAGGCGACCTCCGACGACGACGCCCGCACCCTCGCCCTTCTCCTCAAACTGCCGCAGTGGCTGTTCCGCCAAGCCCTCGGGCACGAATGGTTCGTCGAGCACGGCCGCATCCCCGGCACACTGTCGGACGACCTCTTCGCGTCACTCAGCGGATTCTCAGCGACGTAGAGACACACTGAGGACATGCGGGTATTGATGGTGGAGGACGAGGAACGGCTGGCCGAGACGGTCCGGCGCGGCCTCACTGACGCCGGTTTCGTGGTCGAGCTGGTGCATGACGGCGAGGACGCGCTCTGGGCGGCGACCGAGCACAGCTACGACGTGATCGTGCTCGACATCATGCTGCCCAAGGTCAACGGCTACAAAGTGCTCGAGCAGCTACGGGGACGGGGAGTCTGGACGCCGGTGCTGATGCTGACCGCGAAGGACGGCGAGTACGACCAGACCGATGCCTTCGATCTCGGCGCCGACGACTACCTGACCAAGCCGTTCAGCTTCCTGGTACTGGTCGCCCGGCTGCGAGCCCTGATTCGGCGAGGCGGCCCCGAGCGCCCTGTCGTACTGGTGGCGGGCGACCTGACGCTCGACCCGGCACGGCGCCGGGTCGAGCGGTCAGGCGAGGAGATCGCGTTGACGCCACGCGAGTACGGCCTGCTGGAGTTCCTCCTACGGCATCGCGGCGACACCGTCAGCAAGATGGAGATCCTCGAGAGCGTCTGGGACCCCGCCTTCGATGGCGACCCGAACGTCGTCGAGGTCTACATCCGCTACCTGCGGCTCAAACTGGACGCCCCCTTCGGCCGGCACGCGATCGAGACCGTGCGCGGCATGGGGTACCGGCTCGACAGCGACGGCGGCTAGGAGATGACTTTGACGCAGCAACGAACAAGCCCAGCTCGCCGCCGGTACGTCCTACCCGCCGCGGGCACTGCGCTGGCTGCGGCCGGCACAGTCGGGGCTATTGCGCTCGCGGACGCCGCCACCGAGTCCGACGGCCTGGCGGCGTTCGATCCCGGGTTCACTGCGGATGCGGTGGCTGCTCGGCGGGAGCCGTTGACGAGCCTGGCGCACGCGTTGACCTTCATCGGTTCGGTGCCGGTTCTCGTCGCGCTGATGCTGGTCGCGGCCGTGTTGTTGTGGCGGTGGACGGGGACCCTGCGCGCGCCGGGGCTGCTGCTGTTCGCCATGGCGGGGTCGGCGGCACTGACGTATGTGCTCAAGCTGCTGGTCGAGCGGAAACGGCCCGGCATCACCTTTGTCCTCGGCCCGGTCGACAACGGATATGCGTTTCCGTCCGGCCACACGCTGAACTCCACCGTCTTCTTCGGCATGCTCGCCGGGCTGATGTGGGCGAGCCTTCGATCGAGCAGAGCCAGGACCGCCGTCGGGCTCACCGCCACGGTGCTGAGCCTCGGTATCGGGCTGAGCCGGGTTTACCTCGGCTATCACTGGGCCACCGATGTCCTGGCCGGCTGGGCCATCGCGGTTACCTGGCTCACCATCGTGGCGGCGGTGGCCTACTTCACGCGAGATTTGGTCCGGCCGCGGGGCCTCTGACCGGCAGTCTGACAACGCAGCGGGCACCGCCAAGAGACGACTCACCCAACCTCGACGGTGCTGCCGTGTCCGTGCACAATCTCCTGGACAATCGACAACCCGAGCCCGGAACCGCACTGCTGGGGTCGCGGCTGGCGTCCAGCCGGACGAATCGCTCGAACACCCGGGCTCGTGCGCCCGGAGGGATCCCGTCCCCGTCGTCTTCCACTTCGACCGTCACAGTCTCGGAGCTCTCGGCGAGCGTGAAGCGCACGGTACTGCGGACCGCGTTGTCCGCGTTGTCCGCGTTGTCCGCGAGATTTCGGATCACCTGGCTCAGCTTGTCCGCGTCCCCGGACACCCGGACCGCCGGTACGACACCCTCGATCACTGGCCGCCCGCGTTTCGCAGCCGGCGCAGCTCCGTGTCGATCAGATCGTTCAGGTCCACGTCGGTGTGATGGAGGCGCAGAACGGTGTTGTCGGCCTTCAGGTCCGCTCGTCTCAGCATGAAACCAGTTGCAGGCCCGGCCAAGGACGAACCTCCCATCCGTGAAGGTTCGGTTATTCATTCCTCCAATGGATAGTGAAATAGGAGGTGATGGACCGGTCGAGCAGGTCAGGGAGCGGGAGTGGTGAGGGTTGGGATCAGCGGCGGCCGAGGAGCCTGCTGAGGAAGCCGCCGCCGGTGCGCTCGGCCTTGGGGTGGCCGCTGCACCATTGGTCGGCGGGGACGCTGGACTTGACCTGGGTGACGTGCTGGCCGCAGCCGGCCCAAGTGGTCTTGCCGCAGGTCTTGCAGGTGGCCGGTCGGCACATGGTGGTTCTCCTTGTGGTGTGGTGGTGATCCGTCGTGGGCGAAGGTGCCGTTGGCGGTGCCCTCGTGAGCCAAGGCCGAGAGGTGTAGCAGGCCGGCCTGGTCTGTAGGCCGCAGCTGCACGGGCAGGAGCGGAGAGGGCTGAGGTGTCGGTGGGTTGAGGTTGAGGGTTCAGGTGAGCGTGGGGAGCGCCTGGCTGGCGGTGTAAACGGCGACACCAAGTACAAGACGGTGAACGCGGCGGAGAGCTTGGTGGTGTCGATGCGATCGGCGAGCCGGGCGCCGCCGAAGCCGCCGACCGCGGAGGCGACGGTGAGTGCGGCGACCAGCGCCCAGTCAGGGCTGGTTCCGGAGCCGGCGCGGACCGCGAGAGCGGCGGCGCTGGTCACGGTGATGACCACCAGCGATGTGCCGGCAGCGTAGGTCACAGGCAGTCCGAGCGCGAGGACGAGGGCCGGCACGACGAGGAAGCCACCGCCGACGCCTAGGAAGCCGGTCAGCAGCCCGACGACGGTGGCGGTGACCAGCATCTTCACCGCCCGGGGGCAGTCGCACATGAACCCTTCGCGGAAGGTGATGATCGGGTCGTCCAGCATCGGTCGCGGCGGGCCCGGGCGACTGGGATCGCTCTCGTGTCCGCGACCGGAGCGCCGGGACTGGCGCGCGAGCCGGAGCTGCCGCAACGCCATCAGGCCGCCGACGAGCAGCATCAGCGCGGCGAACGCGGCGAGCAGGACGGAGTCGGCCACATGGGCCGCGGCCTTCGCTCCCGCGGCGGCGCCACCGATCGCCACGACGCCGAAGGCGACACCTCGACCGAGCATCACGTTCCCGGCCCGGTGCGCGGTGACCGCGCCGATCAGCGAGGTGACGCCGACTACGATCAGGGAGCCGGTGGTCGCCTGTCCCGCGTCCTGGTCCAGCAGGTAGACCAGGACCGGGACGGCGAGGATGGAGCCGCCACTGCCGAGCGCGCCCAGGCTCAGCCCGACGAGCGCGCCGGCGACGAGCGCCAGGAGCAGGATCACGCCTCGGGGCCCACGAGGTGCAGCCCGACTTTCTCGGCGTTGTCGAAGCTGTCGTCGATCGCGACGACCTGACGTCCGGCGGCATCGAGGATCGAGGCGGCGATGCTGGCGCGATAGCCGCTCGCGCAGTGCACCCACAGTTCACCCTCGGGAACGTCGGCGACGCGCTGGGGCAGCTCGTGAATGGGGACGTTGACCGCACCCTTGATCCGGGCCGAGTCGTGCTCGTCAGCGCGGCGGACGTCGACAACGACCACCGGGCGGTGCCGTCGGGCCTGCTCCAGATCGGCGAAGGTTCCAGTCGGAAAAGACGCAAGCTCTTTGTCGGTCCAGTCTTCCGGGCTCCCGGTGGCTCGGGCGGCTGGACGGTCAATGCCGATGCGGACGAGTTCGCGCTGGGCCGCGGCGACGTCCTCGGCCGTTTCGCCGAGGAGGGTGAGGGGGGTTCCCCAGGTGATCAGCCAACCCACGTAGGTGGCGAACGCGCCGTCGAGTCCGAAGTTGAGTGTGCCTTTGGCGTGGCGGGCCGCGAACGCGGTCCGATTGCGCAGGTCGACGACCCACTCACCGGCCTCGATGCGCCGGCGCAGCTCACCGGGGTCGGCCTCCGACGGAAGGGGTGAGGTCGGGCTCCGACGGCCCGGCCGCGTTCGCGGGGCTCATGTGGGCGTAGTACGCCGGGTAGGCGCCGAGCCCGTCGAGGAGCTCACGGACGTAGGTCTCCTCGTCCTGGGCGAGTGCCGGGTTCGACTGCTTCTCCTGCCCGATCGTGGACTCGGTCGCATCGGACTGGGTCGCGGCACAGAAGGAGCCGAAGCCATGGGTGGGGAAGACCTCGGTCTGGTCGGGCAGCAACTCGGCCAGCTTGTGGGCCGAAGCGTGCTGGTGACGGACCAGCGCGTCGGTGTGCTCCGCGCCGAGCAGGTCGGGGCGGCCGGTCGCGCCGTACAGCAGCGAACCGCCGGAGAACACCCCGACCGAGTTGTCGACGCCGCTGGCAGCGTGCGCGTCCGTCAGGGCGTAGGAGAGGTGGCTGAAGGTGTGGCCCGGAGTCGACAGCGCCGTGATGCGCATTCGTCCGCCGACCTCGACGGTATCGTCGTCGCGAATCGGTGTGCGCTCGAAGGAAACCTCGTCCTCGGCGTTGACGTAGTAGGCGGCACCGGTGTGCTTGGCCAGGGCGAGGCCGCCGGTGACATAGTCGTTGTGGATGTGAGTCTCGAAAACATCGGTCAGCCGGACCCCGTGCTTCTCGAGAGTTCTCAGCACGCGGTCGATGTCGCGCTCCGGGTCGACTACGAAAGCCACCTCGCCGTCGTGGACCACGTAGCTGCGGTCGCCGAGCGAGGGCGTCTCGATCGGGACGATCGTCAGATCGGCGCTCATCAGGGTCACTCCTGTCGTGTGTCGTTCGGGTGGACTGGTCAGCTGGAGCCGGGAGCGTCGGTCTCGACGGATCGTCCCGATCGCACCCAAGCGGCGGTACCACCAGCCACGGAGTAGGCGTCGAACCCGGCAACGAGCAGCAGGTCGGCCATCGCCGCACTGCGGTTCCCCGAGGCGCAGACCAGATACACAGGCCGCGACTTGTCCAGGTCCGCTAGCCGGGAGGGCAATCGCCCCATCGGCACCGGCACGGAGCCGGGCACATGACCGGCCAAATACTCGCTCGACTCGCGGACGTCGACCACGGTCGCGCCATCGGATCGCGCACGCGCGAGCCGATCCACATCAATCTCGGGCGTTGTTTCGCTCATCGCTGGTATTCCTCCATTCTTGCGGTACCCAGATACCGGGTGGGGTATTCAACCCAAGCCAACTTACACACCCCCGGGGGTATTCTTCAACTGAGGGCACCGCCTACCGCCGCAGCTCGTCAGTCGCGGATTCGCCCGGCCTTCCCGCTGGAGAAATACCTCGGGGGGTATAGTTGGTGGGTGCCGGTGCCCCATTCGTGGCCTCGACGTCGAGGCCGCAGGTGCCGAGAAGAAGCGGAGCAGTCGATGAACAGCTACACAATCGCCAAGACGCTCACCCAGCCTTACGACGTCGTCGTAGCGGCGGTCCGCGTCGCGCTCCACGAGCAGGGGTTCGGGATCCTGACCGAGATCGATCTCAAGGCGACATTGAAGGACAAGCTCGACGTCGATGTAGCGCCCCAGGTGATCCTCGGTGCCTGCCGGCCTGCCCTGGCGTACGAGGCGATGACCGCGGAACCGTCCATCGCCGCAGTCCTACCCTGCAACGTCGTGGTCCGAGCCGTCGATGACACCGCTACGGTCGTGGAGGCGTTCGACCCGGACGCGATGATGGGACTAGCAAACAACGACATCCTGCGCACCGTCGCCGCCGACGCCAAGCAGCGGCTCACCGCCGCATTAGCGGCGCTGGACTCGACTGAAGGAGAAAACTGATGGAGCTCGACCCCGCCGAGATGACTTCAGTGATCAACCGTATCAAGCGCGCCCGTGGGCAGCTCGACGGTGTGCTGCGAATGCTCGAGCAGGGACGCGACTGCGAAGACGTCATCACTCAGCTCGCCGCAGTATCCCGTGCGCTGGACCGGGCCGGCTTCGCAATCGTCGCAACGGGCCTGCAGCAGTGTCTTGCGGGCGGCGACACCATCGACAGCGTGGACGTGAAGAAAATGGAGAAGCTGTTCCTCTCTCTCGCATGAACGCCGCCGATCCGGCGGACGTCCCGGCCGCGGGACCTGGCCCAGGAGAGATGAGCGGATGGAGATTGCCACCACCCGCAACCTTGCGGCGAGAGATTCCTTGATCTCTACCCGACCGGGTCCGGAGCAGCAAGCGGAAGCCTGACAACGAACCGGGCACCACCCAGGCCCGATTCGGTGATCTCAACTGTTCCGCCGTGGCCGCTAACTACTTCCCGGACGATCGCCAACCCGAGGCCCGAGCCACCGCTACCGCGGTCCCGGCTCGCATCCAGCCGCACGAAGCGCTCGAACACACGCCACCGCTCCGGCACGGGGATACCCTCACCATCATCTTCCACGGTCACCGTCGCTGTACCGGCTCCTTCGGCGAGGGTGAAACGCACCTTGCCGTGCGCCGCGCTAACTGCGTTGTCAGCGAGATTCCGAAGTACCTGGCTGAGCTTTGCCGCATCGCCTCTGACTCGGACAGCCGGTATGACGCCCTCCACGACGAGACCGCCTGCAGCGCGTAAACGGCGGAGTTCGATGTCGATCAGGTCGTCGAGGTCGACGTCGGCATGCTGAATCTGCAGGCCGGTGTCGTCCGCTTTGGCCAGTAGCAGGAGATCCTCGACCAGTCGCCGCATCCGCTCGGTCTCCGCCTGCATCACCTGGTGCAGTTCAGGCGCAGCCTGCCCGGACTCGTCGGCCATGATCACGTCCAGCGCCGCCATCAGACTGGCGATCGGCGACCGCAGTTCATGGCTCGCGTCCGCGACAAAGCGCCGCTGTGTCTCCTGGCCGGACTGCAGACGGTCGAGCATCTCGTTCATCGTCACCGCCAGCCGGGCGATCTCATCGTCGGCGCCCGGCACCGGAACGCGTTCGGTGAGCTGCCCGACACCTATGCCATGCACCCTCGACCTGATCCGCTCGACCGGCCGCAGCGCTCTCCCGACCAGCATCCAGGTGGCGACACCGACCAGCACTAGTAGCAGCGGGAAGCCGACCAGGAGATATCTCGTCACGGTCGTCACCGTCTCGCGCTGAGTTCCGACCGATGAGGCGACCACGACCGTGTACCGGGACCCCTGAAATTCGGTGCCGCGGGCAACGATCAGGTACGGATTGTCGTCGTCGAGCAAAGGCATCCGGCCGACCTCGTCGCGGACCGACTGACCCGCGCCCGGTCTCGTCGTGGTCAGCGGCTCGCCGGTCCCACGGGGTGACGAACTCGCCACCACCTTGTTCTGCGCGTTCACCACCTGGATCAACTGCGAAACCCGGGTGTTTTCGACCAGCTCCCGGGCCAGTCCACTCTCGCCTTCTTCGGCCACCTGGCTGGCTACATCGAAGGCCCGTGACTCAGCTTGGTCAGCGACGCTGGTGATCAGCGTGCGCTGCAGCAACAGCAGAAGGATCGCCGCGCCGATGGTCAGCGCGGCAGCGACCACCATCAGCGCGGCGGCAGTCGAGCGCACCCGCACGCCGGACCTGCCAATGAACGCCGGCATCCTCATCGGGTACACCTTCCTTCACCGCTGCGGCTAGTGACGTCATAGTGCCACCAGCAACCGGCAGATCCACGCAATCCGGCGGGAACGACTCTCAGCTTGCCCTCAGCGCCTACCCACGAAAGTGTCGTCATGCAGACCTTGCAAAGACCGCGCCGCGCACCCGCTCAACGGGACACCCAAGTGCCGGTCCGACGGTGGCGGCTCCACCCGAGCCGACTCGCGCCCGTGGTCACCGGCCTGGTCGGTCTGCTCGGACTACTCAGCGTTCTCGACGCCACCATCCCGCCGCTGAGACCACGGCTGCAGACCTTGGCCGAGATCCTGCCCGCGTTCGTTCCCGAAATCGCCGGTGCCGCAGCGCCCCTGGGCGCAGTGCTGGTGCTCCTGTCCCGAGGACTGGCACGCCGCAAGCGACGCGCCTGGTTGGGTTCGCTTGTGGCCTGTCTCGTGCTGGCCGGCCTGCACCTGGCCGCACACGAACCGGAGCAACTCATCGGTGTACTTCTCGTGGTCGGGCTACTGCTGTGCTCGCGGCAGGCATTCACTGGCCGGCCGGATCCCCGAAGCCGGTTGCGTACGGCGTCGACGTTCTTGCTGTCCGGCGTCTTCGCCACCGCAATCGGTATCGGCTCACTGGTAGTCGACCGCGACGCACTGGTTGGTTCACCTCGCTTCCCTCAGGTTCTGGCACAGACGTGGGTTGGTCTCGTAGGTATCAGTGGGCCGGTTTCTTTTTCGTCGTCCAAGGTCCAGGGCCGAGTCGAAACCACCCTGCTCCTGCTTGGTGTCATGGTCGTGATCGCGACCCTGAGCGTCGCCTTGCGGTCAGCTCGCGGACCTCACCATCTCCTCCCGGACGAGGCTGCGCAGCTTCGCGAACTCCTCACCCGACCGCTCGCAGATTCCCTGGGGTACTTCGCCTTACGCGACGACAAGTCCGCCGTCGTCTCACCGACCGGCAAGGCAGCCATCGCGTACCGGGTCGTCGGCGGGGTCTCCCTGGCCAGTGGTGATCCGCTAGGAGATCGAGAGGCCTGGCCTGGTGCGATCGACGCCTGGCTCACCGAAGCCAGAAACTACGCCTGGATACCTGCCGTACTCGGCGCGAGCGAGCAGGGCGCGACGGTCTATCGACGACATGGACTGGATGCGCTCGAGCTGGGCGACGAGGCTGTGCTCGAGGTCGGTTCCTTCACCCTTCAAAGCAGGGCCATGCGGTCCGTTCGGCAGGCGGCGACGCGAGCCGAACGGCGTGGCTACACGGTCACAGTCGATCGTGCCGCCGACCTGCACCCGGTCGAGCTGGCGCGGCTTGGCGAACTCGCCGCCGATTGGCGGGTCGGTCAGGCCGAGCGCGGCTTCTCGATGGCGCTCGGCCGTTTCGGTGACCCGCGCGACCCCGGTACGGTCATTGTCAGCTGCCGCGACAGCGGCAGAACCGTCGCCGCGATTCTCGCTCTAGTGCCGTGGGGGACCGACGGACTCTCGCTGGATCTGATGACAAGGTCCCCTGGGGCCGACAACGGCGTCGTCGAGCTGATGGTGACCCGGCTTCTCGCCACCTCGGCCGCGCTGGGAATCGACCGCATCTCGCTGAACTTCGCCGTTTTCCGCTCGGTCTTCGAACGAGGCGGCAAGCTCGGCGCGGGTCCGATACTGCGGCTCTGGTACCGCACGCTGCTGCTGGCAAGCCGCTTCTGGCAGATCGAGTCGCTCTACCGCGCGAACGCGAAATACCAGCCGACCTGGCAACCCAGATTCATCTGCTTCCCCCGCGCTCGCGACCTACCCAAGATCAGCACCGCGGCCCTCAGGGCCGAATCATTCTTCAGGCTGCCGTGGCAACGCGCCAGATCAGGCGTGGAGCATCTCCAGCCGTAGCCCGCCACAGAGTCGAGCACCGCACGGATGCCGCGATCATCTGGCCATGCGCGGGCTGCTGCGATTGCCGCCGCTACCCCGCCGGCGCCAGGTGAACCAACGGGCACCACCCGGCGACAAAGCTGACACCGGCAGCCGGGAGCCTCGTGGTTCCCCGGGCCACGCAGGCGCAGCCCCGGGGGAGAGTCCCCGCCCGCAAACTCAAGGAGGCCTCCGAAGCGATCGCACGCCTGGTCGGTCCTGAGGCCGGACCAGGCCTGATGGGCAACGTTCCGCGCCTGATCGACGCTATCGTCCACGTCATCCCCGCGACTTCGCTGGACACGACCACTACGAAGGCCTCGCCCATCATCTCGAAACGACCAGTACTGGCACGGGCTGCTGCTCTAACGGGTGATCGTGTCGAGCGCGTCACGTAGCTGGTCCGCCGACGGGACCGAGACGATTCGGCCTTGCTCGTCGCGATAGAGCCGACACGACAATCCGTACGAAGGCTGGCCCGGTACGGCGAACGGGTCCACGCCGTCGATCAGTAGCGTGGGCGAGCCCGCCATGCCGAACCGTGCCGCATCAGCATCGCTGTCGATGGTATGGGTGACGACCAGCAGGTCGCTGGCCTGGGCGAGCCGCTCCAGTAGCGGCGGCAAATTCGGGCAATCCGGGACGTGCAGCACCTCAAGCCTCATCACACAATCGTCCCGCATCGCCGCGCCGGCCAGCATCTTCTGGCTCGGTGGCGGTGGTCTGGCTGGCTGGCAGAGTCACTTCCATGGATGAAGCGAGTGTCCGCCAACTGCTGGTGATTGGTGCTGGCCAGGCAGGGCTGGCGATGGGCTACCACCTGCAGCGCGCTGGAACCGACTTCGTGATCGTGGACTCAGGATCCCAGGTCGGGCACGTGTGGCGGTCACGCTGGGACTCGCTGCGGCTGTTCACCCCCGCTCAGTACGCTGGCCTGCCGGGCGTCCCGTTCCCCGCCCCAGCCGACTCCTACCCCGGGCGCGACGATGTCGCCGACTACCTGGCCGCTTACGCCGAACGACTCAGCTTGCCGATCCAACTGGACACCACCATCACCAGTCTCACCAAGACCAGCGACCGATTCACCGCCACCAGCAGCACCGGTCAAACGGTCCACGCGAAGCAGGTCGTTGTTGCGACCGGACCCTTCTCGCGGCCGTTCACGCCCGCGCTAGCAGCAGCCCTGGACGAGAACCTAGGGCAACTGCACACGGTCGACTACCGCAACCCCACTCAAATACCGCCCGGCCCGGTGCTGGTAGTCGGCGGCGGGAACTCCGGTTTCCAGATCGCGGCCGAACTGGCAGATGTCGGCCATCAAGTCGAGCTGGCCGAAGACTGCCGCAACGCCTGCGCTCCCCAGCGTCCACACGGCCGCGACGTGTTCTGGTGGTAAGACCGGATCGGACTGCTCAGCGTCACCGCCGACTCGCGGCTAGGCCAATTGATGAAAGACAACGACGGCACGGTGATCGGCTCAACCCGGCGCGGCCTTCGCCGTCGAGGCGTCATGCTGCGACCACGGCTTTCCGCAGTCGATGGCCGGATCGCACGCTTCAATGACGGCACGACCACCAGCCTGCAGACAATCGTCTGGGCCACTGGCTTCTTCGTCGACGACGTCTGGATCCAGATCCCCCAAGCACTCGACCACCATGGTCGCCTCAACCAGCACCGAGGCATCACCACCGTCCCCGGCCTGTTCACCCTCGGCCGCGCCTGGCAACACACCATCGGATCCGCTCTCCTCGGCTTCGTCCAGCACGACGCCGCTTGGCTCAGCCAACAGATCACCGGCAAGCCCCCACGACCCGTGACCACTGTCGCTCTCCCCGGCGAGAATGAGCCGGACGACGCCTGAAGGCAACCCGCTGCTGGGTCAAGCGACATGACGCCCGGACAGGCGTCTCCCAGAAAGGGGGCCTGTGACGTGGCCCTACCTCGTACGGTGGAAGTCGACCGACGGTTTGTCGGGTTCGCCAGCCAAGGTGCGCCGTCTTCGGCGAATCATCACCGGCCGCAGTACGACCGCAGACAGGCGGGCTGTTGGGGGCAACCAGGAGCGATTGACCCTTTTCGACTTCAGCCAAGCCCACTCGGTGTTCATCATCGCCATCGAGCGGGAATCGTGATCGAGCGTTACGAGATCAACCCTGACCTTGCCGGCGCTCTCCCCGAGTCACGCACGGCCGCGGCCGGCATCGCACCGGTCGAAGCGGCTTACCGGTTGCTCAATACCCACGCACTGCCTAATGCTGTCGTCGGATGAGGGGCGCGCTGGCCGGGCCTTCGCACAGGTCTGCCGCGGCCGTCACCAGTTCGTCGACCTACAGGTCGGTACACCGGCGCGCAGCGCGCTGCCGGGTCTAGCTGTTGCTGGGCAGGAGGTTGTTGACGGTGGTCGGCTGCGGACACGAGCGGACGATCTGGCGTCGCGGCGCTGACCACTGTGCGCGGCCGGATCAGCCGCCAGTTGTCTGGTCGAGTGAGCTGTAGGCGTGTCAGTCCCTGCCCGTCGAGGGAGCAGCATTCGCCGCACTATTGCCGAACGTAATGTGCAGGACTCGCAGATCGCCCTGGAACCCGCCCGTCGCGACGGCCTGCTCAATGCTGATCGCTCCCGCGGCGAGCCCGACAATGACGTCGGGCGGAGCGACGAGGAGCGTCTCGGGGATATCGTCCGGGCGGACAAACGCGCTCGGCCCTTCTTCATCGATCCGCAGAACCATGGCGAAGCCGTCCGTCTCGATGCCAAGCTCGACGGGAGTCGATGAGGTAGCACCTCGAAGTAGAGCAGGCAGCGCGAGGGTAAGCCAGCGCGGCTGGAACGCATCGTCTCCGCGGCCGGACGCGAGCAGCGGCGCTCCCCAGCGGCCGAGCGTTTCCATGGGCTCACGCAGTTCCTCGCCCCACGGCGTGAGTGCGTACGCAACTCCTCCGCCTTCCAGGCGGCGCTCGACGACGCCATGTGCCTCCAGGGTCCGCAGTCGCTCAGCGAGGAGGTTCGTCGCGATGCCTTTGAGTGACGTCTTCAGCTCGGTGTAGCGCATCGAGCCGGGAAGGAGCTCCCGCACGATCAGGAGGGTCCAGCGTTCGCCCACAACGTCCAGGGAGCGCGCGAGAGCGCAGAACTGCCCGTAGCTCTTGGGTCTCTTCGGCTTCTGGTTTACTTGATCCATCATGGTTGATTATATCAACTGAGAGATTCGTCGTCGAGGAGAGGGGCTCCTGTGGAGCTGAGCATCAGCTGGTGGGCAGTCGTGGTCGCGATCGTGGTCGGACTAGCGATCGCATGGGTCTGGTACAGCGATTGGGGACTTCTCGGCCCCGCCTGGCGGAAGCTGACCCGCGTGACCAAGGAGGACTCCGCAAAGGCCGGCAAGGGTCCGTTCGCAATCCTGGTGATATCGATCATCGCGACCGGTCTCGCCCTCGCCGTCGCCTGTTCCATCGTGTCCGCCTTCTTCGGCGGTGAGTCCGTATGGCTCGCCCTAGTCGTAGGCGTCGTCGCCTGGCTCGGGTTCTCGCTCTCGACCTTGGCGCAGCACAACGGCTTCGAGCAGAAGCCTGCGCGGCTCACCGCGATAAATAGCGCCTACCAGCTGGTCCTGTTCTTAGGCATGGCAACCCCGATCGGATTGCTCCAGCAGTAACAGAGCAAGGGCAGTAGTCGATGGGACATCACAACGCGCCGTTGGTCCTGGGTGAAGGCGTCGCTCGGTCGAGCGCTGCAGAACACGCCCGATCGCGCACGTTGCGGCCGAGATGAGCATCTCCCGTGCAACCGCATCAAAGTGGGTCAACCGATACAAGCAGTTCAGCAAGCGGTGTCGACGACCGGTCGTCGACACCGCTGCGCCACCCGACTGCGACCTATTCATCGGTGGTCACCCGCGTCGAGTGGATGCGGCATGAGCACAAGTGATCCGCAGCGCGGATCGAGCTCGAGCTCTCCCTTGAAGACGTCGCGATCAGCCGCCGCACCGTCTCGCGCATCCTGCTTCAGCTCGGCCTCAACCGCAGACGGTTCATTCATCCGAACGGCGACAGCAACCGCTAGCCACGAAAGGTCGTCGCCAAACGTCACGGCCACATGGTGCATATCGACGTGAGACAGTGGGGCGTTTCCCCGACGGCGTCGGCCAGCGCGTCCACGGTCGTGACAATCCCGAAGGTCGCGCCGCCGAACGCTCAAAGACATGGCAGCAAACGCGGATACGTCTACCTCCACTCCGCTATCAACGGTCGGACCAGGCTCGCTACACAGAAGCCCTCTATGACTAGAAGGGCCTCTGGGTAACCTCGAACGTGCGAAGACCTGGTTCGCTGTCGACGGCGCGTGGAAACTGACCCCCAGGCGGCAGGGCAGGTTCTAGTCATCGTTGCAATACGTGGTGCTCCGCGGAGGCTAGCAGCGCACTGAACAGCTCGGCGGGTGAGCGATCTTCGAGGACCCGACGGGGCCGGTTGTTGATCTCGTTCTCGACGGCCCGCAGGTGTTCTGGGGTGTGGATGCTCAGGTCGGTTCCTTTCGGGAAGTATTGACGCAGGAGGCCGTTGCCGTTCTCGTTCGAGCCGCGTTGCCAGGGTGAGCGGGAGTCGCAGAAGTAGATTGACGCGCCGAGCGTGGCGGCGATGGCAGTGTGGCGGGCCGGCTCGGTTCCCTGGTCCCAGGTGATCGAACGCAGCAGCACCGCCGGAAGATCGCTCATGTGCTGCTTCAACGCGGCGTGCAGGGCATCGCTGTCGCATTGCGGAAGGTGCAGCAACCGGATGGTTCTGGTCGTCCGCTCGATCAGAGTCCCGATCGCCGACGCCTGGTCTTTGCCGATGATGAGGTCTCCCTCCCAATGGCCAGCCTCGGACCGGTCCTGTGGGGGAATGGTCTGTCGTGGATGGACAGCATGGGCTGCTCGAAGGGGGCCGACGACGCTCGGTCTTCTGATGCGCTCGTCGGTGGTCTCGTCCGGTGCGCAGCGGCGATCGATGCTGAGGCGCGACCTGCGCCGGGCGCACCAGCGTCGTTCCAGGTTGGTAGACGGCCTGGTAGATACTCTCGTGACACAACCACATCTGCGGCTGTCCCGGATGGCGGAGCCGAAGATGCCGGCTGAGCTGCTGTGGACTCCAACGCTGCGACAGCCACTCCGCCACCAGGTCATGCAGTGCAGGGTTGGCGTCGAGGCGTCGCGAATGTAGGCGGGTTCTTCGAGTGGTCGCCTGGCGGTGCGCATCGAACGGACGATAACCGCCGTGTCTGCCTGTGCTGGCGTTGCGGCGCAGCTCACGCGAGATCGTCGACGGCGCCCGGCCCAGACGCTCCGCGATCCCGCGGATGCTCAAGCCAGCGTGCCGCAGATCTGCAATCTCGATCCGCTCCTCCTGCGACAAGAACCGCGAGCTGATCCAACCGCCTGGCTAGCCCGCTCCCGTTGCCGTCGACAACGTCCTGGCCTCATACATCTAGCCTGCGCGGTGAGCAGTGGTCTTGGCGACGACGTCAGCAACGACTCGGTCTGCGACCGTCTTGAGTTTGGTGTTGCTGTCTTGGGAGATCCGGACCAGGAACGCGAAGGCGCGGTCGGGGTCGATTGTGTAACGCTCCATCACGACCCCGACCGCCTGACCGATCACATTGCGGCTGGCCAGCGCCTGAGTCATGGTCTCTTCGTGCCTGGCCCACCCCATCGCAATCGCGACCAGGCCGGCGTACATCGCGCCCAGCGCACGGGTCTCACTATCGAGACTGTGCGGCTCATCCGCGTAAAGATTCAGCGCACCCCGAGCGTGCGGCTCGGCCCGAAACTGGAAGGCGATCTGCGCACCGAACCCGAGCGCCGCGGCGGCCGGCCCGTACTCGGGCCACCGTGGGTCGGTAGCCAGCTCACCAGTCTCGACCACCGGCTCGGACAGCGCCGCCTCCAGGCACGGTCCCTGGCGCAACTTGTACTGGATCTGATCGGCCAGAACCACCCGCTCGTCGGTCGGCGCGAGAGTCTCGATCCGGCCATCACGAGTCGTCACCGACAGGCTGGCCTGGGTGATGCCGGGAACGGTGTCGAGCACACTGGCCAGGAGTTGGTCGAGCGTCTCGTCCAGCTCAAGCGGCCCCGCCAGTGTTGCGGCCACTGCGGTCATCACCGCAGCGAGGTCATCGGGCGAATCCGGGGTCATCGACAACTCCTCAGCTACGGCGATCTCGGCTCACCCTAGTGCGTTAGCGGCAGCCGAATGGACCATTACAGCCGGGGCCGGGAACGTCACACAAGGTCACGATCCGAAGCAAGGATTGACCTCATCGCGCGTTACGCCTGGTCGGGTGAGGTCGGTCTCGGCGCTGGCTGCTGAACGTCGAGGCCTGGAAATGTCGGCCGCCCGAGCAACCGTCACCTTGGCGGCAAAATGCTTCCGCTCACTAACAGTATCCGGCCAGGGGGCACGGCTGTTACACGGAGCCTTTTCGCAGACGCCACGTCCAGCTCAACCTTCAGCCTGAACGCTCATGTGCCTGGCCGAAGGTGAAAGCATTCGGGTCATCGTTACCAAGACTGGCGCGAGTCTGGCTGTCGTGCACGGTGTCGTCAGCACGTAGTACTACCCGGGGCCGGAAGCAGCTGAGCCGACGCTTGATCCTCCGGTGAAGTTCCGGAGCAGAGCAGCCAGACAGAATGACACCAGTTCTCAGCTAACGCTCAGACATGGGCCGCTACGGTCCTCGCCATGGCCAGGATTGCTGTCTGTGAGGACGACCCGGCGCTGCGCGGTCTGCTGCGACGAGCCCTGCTGACCGACGGCTACTCGATCGCTGTCGCAGCGAGCGCCTCCGAGCTTCTGATCCAGCTCGACCCAGCTCCCGATGTCGTAATCCTCGACATCGGTCTGCCCGACGCCGACGGCCGCGATGTCTGTCTGGCATTGCGAGCGCAAGGGGTAGACGCCCCGGTGCTCATGCTCACGGCAATGGGCGGCATGCATCAAAAGGTCAGCGGCTTCGAGGCCGGCGCGGACGACTACCTCACCAAACCCTTCGACCTGCCGGAGTTGCTCGTGCGGGTTCGTGCCCTGCTGCGCCGGGTCACGGTCACGGTGGCCAGCGGCGAAGTGGAGCTTGATCCGACCAGCCACCAGGTGCGTCGAGGCAAGGCTGGGGAGGCGCTGACACCGACCGAGTTCCGGCTGCTCGGACGGCTGATTTCGGTGCCTGGCGAAGTGGTCCGCCGGCATTCGCTGGTCGCCGCCGGCTGGCCACATGGGGCCTCGGTCAGCGAGAACACTCTGGACTCGTATCTGCGGCGCCTTCGCGTGAAGCTTCACCGGCTGGGGATCGCCGATCGGGTCGCGACCGTCCGCGGCGTGGGCTATCGATGGGACTGAGCGGCTTCCAGTCCCGGATCATCTCGCTCGCGGTGCTGACAGCGACCCTGGTCGTGGCCGTCTTCGTGGTGCTCAGCCATGTCCTGCTGACCCGATCGACGGATGCGGACATCCGGACGCTGGCCCGTACCCGGGTCGAGGCGGTCGCCGGGACAGTCCAGGTACACAACGGAAAAGTACGGCTCGTCGAGGGCACTGGCGACGCCTTCGACACAGTCGCCTGGGTCTTCGAGGACGGCTACCTCATCGACGGGGTCGATCACCCAACCGTCGCAGCTGCCGTCGACCGGCTCGGCAGCACCGGCCAGGACGAATTCCTGATCACCGATCGCTATCTGCTGCACGCCGAACCGCTGCCGGTGAAGGGGCACCAGGTCACCATCGTCGTCACGGTGGACCTCACCTCGTACGAGCACTCGGAACAGCGCAGCCTGGTGATGTCGCTCGCCCTCGGCGCCCTCGCGGTCGCGTTGGCCGGCTTCATCGCGTACCTCGGCGTCAGCCGTGCCTTACGCGTCGTTCAGCGTATGTCGGTCCTCGCTGATGAGTGGGGAAATCACGACCCGACCCGCCGCTTCGGGCTGGAGTCCCGCGACGAGTTCGGCGCGCTGGCCCGGACCCTCGACCGCCTGCTCGATCGCGTCTCGGACACCATCGCCGACGAGCGGCGGCTGACCGACGAGATCGCTCACGAGCTACGGACGCCGATCGCCGTACTCCGCGGCGAAGCCCAACTGGCCGAGCTCTCGAGCACACACATCGAGCCACAAGTCGTCCTCACCGAGGCAGACCGGCTCGACACCGCCGTCAGCACCATCCTCGACGCAGCCCGCTCGCGCACCCGACAAGCCGAGACTTGCCGACTTGCGGTGGCCCTGCGGCATGTCTGCAGGGGTCGCGAGGTGCGGGTCGACAGCGCACCGGACGTCGCCGTGGCCGTCCCAGCCGGCGTCGTGACATCCGTCGTGGCTCCCCTGCTCGACAACGCCATACGCCATGCGCGAACGTCCGCATTCCTGCAGGTGGAGACGACCGACCACGGCATCCTCGTGCATGTTCTCGACGACGGACCCGGCTTCCGGCCGGACGAACTCGAGCGCGTCTTCGAAGCCGGGCACAGCGCTTCGGACAGGCATGGCCTCGGCCTGGCAGTGGTCCGCCGGATCGCGAACGCCACTGGTGTCGGCGTCCGGGCGGTGGCTGACGGCCGGGGCCATGTCGAAGTACGGTTCCCGCCGGCCTGACAGCTGCAGTCAGGTTGTCTGCAGGTGATCCGCGCAAGGGTAGCCGCCATGACTACTAATACCGCGACCCGTTCGGCAGTACCCCGGGCGCTGCTGAACAAGGTGCCCGAGGTAACCATCTGGTTCTGGCTGATCAAGATCCTCTGCACGACGGTCGGTGAGAGCTTCGCCGACTGGATCAACATGCAGCTCGGCGTCGGACTCGTCGCCACCGCGGTCATCTTCACCGTGGTCTTCGCAGTCGTCCTCGGCTGGCAACTGAGCACCAGGCAGTACAAGCCGGCCGCCTACTGGCTCACCGTCGTGGTCGTCAGTGTCACCGGCACGCTCTACACCGACATCCTGACCGACCAGCTCGGCGTACCGCTGTGGCTCAGCTCCTCGGTGTTCGCCGTGGCGCTCGCTGCCGTCTTCGGCATTTGGTACGCCCGTGAACGCACCCTCTCGATCCACAGCATCATCAGCCTGCCCCGCGAGGCCTTCTACTGGCTGGCCGTACTGGTCACCTTCGCCCTCGGTACCGCGACCGGCGACTGGACCCTCGAGCTCACCGGCTGGAGCCCCGGCGTCTCGGTCCTCCTCCCCCTCGCTCTCATCGCGATCATCGTCAGCTGCTGGCGACTCGGCGCGAACCCGGTCCTTGCCTTCTGGCTCGTCTACATCCTCACCCGCCCACTCGGCGCGAACCTCGGCGACTGGCTGGCCGCTCCGAAGGTCCCCGATCAGGGTCTGGGCCTAGGCACACTCGTCACCAGCCTCATCTTCTTGAGCGCGATCCTGGCGACCGTCGTCTACCTGACCTTCACCAAGAGCGACATCATCGACGGCCACCGCGCCCGTACGCCGAAGTACCACCGCCCCGCCCGGGAACTGTCCCTCATCGCCGTCATGGCGATCGCTGCCATCGCCGCCGGGGCGCTGCTGAGCTGGGCCTCCGCGCAACCCCACACCAACGCAGCCGCCGAGAAGGAAGGCCCGAACCCCGCAGCGAACGCTCACCTCACCCCCGAACAGTCGACAGCCGCCTTCCCCAAGGCCGATGTGGCCCAGTTCCGTACCCTCGTCAGCAGCATGGACACCGCCCTCGCCAAGGGCGACCAGCCCGCCCTGAACATCGCTGTCGACAGCTACGAGAAAGCCTGGGACGACGACCAGCCCAAGCTCGAGAAGCTGGACAAGAAGGCCTGGGGCTTCATCGACAGCCAGAACGACGCCGTCTTCACCTCGGTCCGCGAAACCAAGAACCCGGACACCGAGAAGGCAGCCATCCAGACGCTGCTGAAAACCCTCGGCGGTTAGGGCGCACCACGTCGGGCCGTGGGCGGAGCAGCCCCAGCACCGCCAGCGGCCCGACAAACCCGCTGGACGTCGTCATGCATGACTCGGCGCCACGCCAGGATTTCTGCGGAGCCTGGACGGGGCGGATCAACCAAGAGCGCGGCAAGCAGCCCTAGCGACGAGAGTCAGCGTTCTCGGTCTTTTCGGGGCATGATGTGGGAGTTGAACTCTCATTAGTGGGGGTTCCTCGACGTGCCCGGGAGCTTTGTGACGTCTTCTGATTCTGCTGCGCGGCTGGATGCTGACGCCTTCGCCAGGTTGGCTCTTGAGCTGCATGATGCTGACGGCTTCGATGAGACTGTCGAGACGGTGGTGCAGTTCGCGCTCCAGGCCGAGAACTGCTCGTACGCCGGCGTCGCGCTCGCAACGACTGGCGGCGGGGTCGAGATCGGCGCGGTCACCGATCCGCTCGTCGAAGCGATCTATGCCGCACAGATCGACGCCGCCGACGGGCCGATGCTGCAAGCACTGAACTCCGGGACAACCGTCTACGTTGCCGACGTTGCCAAGGAAACACGCTGGCCACGCTGGCTGAGCGAAGTCGCCGCGGGGAAGGTTCGCAGCGTGCTGCACGTTCCGATGAAAGCTGGTGACAAGGTGATCGGGGGGTTGTCGCTCTACACCCTTCACCCGGACGCGTTCACTGCCGACGACGAGGCGATCGCACACATCCTGGCTCGGTACGCGTCGGTCGCGGTCGCGACCGCGCGACATGAAGACACGATGGCCCGGGCAGTGGATGCCCGCAAACTGGTCGGGCTGGCAATGGGCATCTTGATGGAGCGCTTCGACCTCGACGGCGACCAGGCCTTCGCGGTCCTGCGTCGCTATTCCCAGGACACCAACACCAAACTGCGCGATGTTGCCCAGCACCTCATCGAAACCCGCAAACTCCCCCACCTGACCCCGGACCGCGTAACAACCGGGCTGTCCGATCGATAGGAATACTGAGACTCGCCGTCGGCGTTGACGGCGAATCCGCAGGGGCACCTACCCCCTAGGACGACCGGGTTGCTCGAGCAGCCCGGGAGGTCCAGGTTCCGGCGTTGAGACAACAGCGCTGGAACCGCCGCCCAGTCTCTCGCCCGCACAACCCCGAGGTCGGCCTCAGGGAAGACACTCCAACCACCAGCCAACGGGCCACCACGACGATCCTTGGACGTCCACACCGAGCAACCAACGGCGCTCCCACAGTAGGCGCAGAATCCAGCGGTCACCTCCACCAGATCAGCCAGAGATTCGGCGTCAGACTGGACGAGCCGCCAGCTCGCTGTCGGCGTCGGGAAGATCACGGTCGAGGTGATCGGCATGGAAGAGCGCCTGGTCCAGCAGCCCCTTCACGTGATCGTCGGCGGCCGAGTAGTACACGAAGGTGCCCTCTCGGCGCCCCTTCACCAGGCCGGCCAGGCGCAGCTTGGCCAGGTGCTGGCTAACAGCCGCGGGAGCGGCGCCCGCGAGCTCGGCCAGACAGGCCACCGACGACTCGCCCTGCAGCAGTGCCCACAAGACCTTGATCCGGGTCGGGTCGGCCATCAGCCGGAACGATTCCGCAGCGAGGTGGACCTGTTCCTCGTTGGGCATCTCGAAGTTCTCGATTGACGAGTGCATCCACCCACACTACAACTGCCCGCCTGCTTGCGTATATGCATGTATGCGCAGGTAACATGCATAGGTGGCCACAGATACCGACACAGCGGCAGCCCGCAGCGAGACCTCACTTTCAGCTCGAACGGCCCCCGGTGGCGGATGGTGGCGCAGCGCGTGGACGCTGCCCGCGGTGCGCTGGGCGACCGCGGCAACGGTTCTGTTCCTGGCCGGGCTGGTCGTTCATCTGAGCGGTGGACCGACGTGGGTCTACTGGTCGCTGTTCTTGGCCTGCTACGGCGCAGGCGGGTGGGAACCGGGCTGGGCGGGGCTACAGGAGCTGAGGAACAAGCGCCTCGACGTCGACCTGTTGATGGTTGCGGCAGCGATCGGCGCCGCCTCGATCGGACAGGTCCTGGACGGCGGACTGCTGATCGTCATCTTCGCCACCTCCGGCGCGTTGGAGGCGGTCGCGACCAAACGCACCGAGGACTCCGTCCGCGGACTGCTCGACCTGGCGCCCGACACCGCCACCCGAATCGCGACGGTCAATGCCGCCGGGTCAATGGAGGAGACTGTCCAGGTCGCCCTCCTGGACGTCGGGGACGTCGTCTTGGTGCGGCCGGGCGAACGGATCGGGGCCGACGGGACCGTGCTCGGCGGCGCCGGCGAGGTCGACCAGGCCACTATCACCGGCGAACCGATGCCGGTCGACAAGACTGCCGGTGACGAGGTGTTCGCCGGCACCCTCAACTGCACCGGCGCACTGCGGATCCGGGTCGACCACCCGGCCGCCGAGTCTGTGGTCGCACGGATCGCCGGACTGGTCGAGGAAGCAGCCCGGACCAAGGCCAAGACACAGTTGTTCATCGAGAAGATGGAACAGCGATACTCGATCGGCATGGTCGCAGCGACCGTCGCGCTGTTCGTGATCCCGCTGCTGCTCGGGCAACCGGTCACGCCGACGCTGCTGCGGGCGATGACCTTCATGATCGTCGCCTCACCTTGCGCGGTCGTCCTCGCGACCATGCCGCCGCTGCTGGCGGCGATCGCCAACGCCGGCCGCCACGGCGTCCTGGTGAAGTCAGCGGTCGTGATGGAACAGCTCGGCGCGACCACACAGGTCGCGATCGACAAGACCGGAACTCTCACCCGCGGCACACCGCACCTGGCGGAGATCCGGCTCCTCGACGACATCTCGTTCACCCGCGACGAAGTGCTCGCGATCGCCGCCTCAGCCGAGCACCCCAGCGAGCACCCACTCGCCGCGGCAGTCGTGTCGGCCGCTCGCATCGCCGGACTCACCCTGGCGCCGGTCGAGGCGTTCACCGCGACCGCAGGCCTCGGCGTGACGGCCACGATCGACGGCCGGCAAGTGCAGATCGGCGCGCCGTCCACGCTCCTCACCAGCTCCACCGGCCGCCACCAAGCCGCCCGCTCGGCCATCGCCGAACTCCAGGAAACGGGAGCGACCGCGGTGGTCGTCCTGATCGACAGAGCCCCGGTTGCGATCCTGGGGATCGTCGACCAGCTCCGCCCCGAAGCGGGAGCAGCGGTCCAGCGCCTGACCCATCTCACCGGGAAGCCGCCACTCCTGCTCACCGGCGACAATGCCGCCACCGCCGGCCAGGTCGCAGCAGCGGTCGGTATCACCAGCGTCCATGCCGAGCTGCTGCCCGACGGCAAGGTCGCCGCGGTCCGCGAACTCCAAGCCGCCGGCGAGCGCGTCACCGTCATCGGCGACGGCATCAATGACGCACCAGCGCTTGCCGCCGCGCACGCCGGGATTGCCATGGGCGGCGCCGGATCCGACCTGACCCTGCAGACCGCCGACGCGGTCGTCGTCCGCGACGACCTGACTACCATCCCGGCCGTGATCGCGCTGTCGCGAAGGGCCCGCCGGGTCGTGACCGCGAACTTGCTCATCGCAGCCACCTTCATCACCGTCCTGGTGATCTGGGACCTTGCAGGCCACCTGCCCCTGCCGCTCGGCGTCGCAGGCCACGAAGGCTCCACAGTCATCGTCGGCCTCAACGGCCTGCGGCTGCTTCGCAACGCCGCCTGGAACCGCGCCACCAACCAGAATGGATAGCCCTATGACCTCCCCGGCAGGGCCGGGCGCGGTCGGACGCGTTCGGCGACGACGATTTCGCAGTGGCGCACGTTCGAGGTGCTGAAGCGGTACTCCCAGCACAACCGCAAGCTGCGTGATGTGGCCGCGGCACTGATCGAGACACGGGCACTGCCACCAGCGAAGCAATTGCGCGCTGAACGGTGAAGAATATGAAGGGAGAGGCCTAGCGGCGCCGATCCGCGAGGCCTCTCTTCATGAGGTAAGTGGTCACCGTGGGTACCGGACCAGACGGGCCGGAGCAGACCGCACGGCTGACCTCAGCTCATCGCGGACGCTACCTGGCGCCCGGTGCGCTAGAGACGATCGGCTATCCGTCGTCGGGCTCTGGACGGTGGGTGGTGCGTGAGCAGCCGAGGTAGGAGCTCCACTCGCGGAGGCGGCGAAGGGCGTGTTCTAGGTCGCGGTGGACGGCGAGGGGTCGGAGGGGGCGGCGTCTTCCAGGTAGCAGGATTCCCAGAATGTGCGTAGCGCGGAGAGTTCTTCGGTGGTGGTGGCGTCGTCCAGGTCGCGCCAGCAGACGACGAAAGGATTGTCGATGGCGGTGCTTGTCATCGACAGGGCTCGGATCAGGTCGTCTTGGGAGGTCATCGGGCACGCGTCGCTTGGTCGATGCTTCGTTGGATCTGGTCGGCGCCGCGACGGGCCGTCCTGGCGCCGTCGCTGCCGCGGCTCCAGTTGCGGATTTCTTCGTCGCGTTCACCGCAGACGGCGGCGAGGTCTTGGAGATCGCGAGGCTGGGCTGAGCCGCCGAGGACAAGGCGGAGGGTGGCGGCGTCCCACATCGCGGCAGCGACCTGTTCGCCCACGGCGCAGAGGTTGGCGATCCCGTCGAGGATCATGCCCAACGGCGGCTCGAGGCGGCCGCCCAAGTTGCCGGCAGCAATTTGGCGGGCGAAGGGAGTCAGCTGAGTTGGTCACACCACACCGCCCGCAGAAGTCCCGCCTACTCACGGGCAGTTGGCTGTCCATCGAGACTGCCCTTGCCGCCGGGCTCCTCGCCGACGCTCCTGGGGCGCAGTCGGTCGTGGAGATCCCGCTGACCGATGGTTCACGGTTCGAGGGCCTGCTGAGCCTCACAGCAAGTCCTCGCAAGCCTCTAGCGACCACACCATCGCCTCTGCGCACCTGATCGACCGTCAGGCCACCCACGCGATCGCCGACGCAGGACTCATCGAGGTTAGGTGGCCACCGCACTAGAACCTCTACTACTGCCAGAGCTCTAAGCCGTCCGCGGCGACCTCGACGAATCCGTCAGATACGGCTCAGCTGATCAGTCGACTGTTCAAGTGGGGTTCGAGGTCGATCTCGACAATGTGTACCTGGATCTGCGCAGGTGTGCCGGTGATGCCAGCGACCGCGGCGGTTACGGCCTGATGGACTGCTTCGCCGACTTGGGCGCTCTGGTGGTGGATGCTGACCACGATTCTCAACTCGATGCGGAGATGTTCGCGATCGCTGGTGAGGTCGACTTCGACCCCGCCGATGTCCGGCAGGGCTTTCCCGGTTGCCTGGGTCCAGGCCTGTGCGGCGAATTGGCGCAGCAAGCCGAGGACTCCAGGCTGGAGTCGTACGACACCCGGCACCGCACGAGCCGCTGTGGCGGCGGCGTCAGCGACGCGAATCTCGGTCAGCAGGCCGGAAGGGATCAGCTTTCCTGGAGTCCACTTCGGGGTCATCATCGTGCCTCCGGGCGATCGGGGTCGGTCCAGACGTCGACTACCTCGAAGTCCAGGGTCTCGAGCGCCAATCCGATCCGCTCGGGCAATGCTGCCGCTACCCGCAGGCGCGCCTCGTCCAACGCTGCGACCTGACCGGATCCGAAGCGCAGTGCCACCGACATCCATACCCGCACCGACTCAGGGCTGGCCGGGGGCATCTCGATTTTGCATTGGTGTGCCCGGATCCCGTCCACGCCGTCTACGACGTACCGCAGTACGGCGGCCAGCGCCGAGGTGGAGATGTCCACTTGTGCGGTGGGGGTCGGCAGTGGGATGGTCTGGCCGAGGCTGAGGTCGGCGCGGACCGCGGTCATGATCTTGTCCAGAAAGCCGGCCGACGGCTCGGCGGGATCATCGATCAGCGCTCGGGTGGCCTCACTGAGTTCGTCCAGGCTGGCGCGTGCCGTGGTGCAGTGCGGACAGTCGAGGCTGTGCGCGCTGGCGCGGCCGGCCTCCATCTCGTCCCAGACCTCCTCGACCGAGCGGCCGCACGGCAGCAGGTGCCCGGTCTCCTGGGTGGGGTTCATCTCCACGGCTTCATCACCTCCGCTAGCTCGGCGCGTGCTCTGGCTATTCGTCCTCGGACCGCTGTCGGCGTCGCCCCGACGAGGTCGGCGATTTCGTTGTACGACCTGCCATGCACCTCGCGCAGGAGCCAACAGGCCCGCTGTGGTGGTGGCAGTTGTGCCAGCGCCAGGGTCAGTGCGTTCATGGCCTCGCTGTTGTTGACCGCGCGGGCCGGATCGCTGTCCGCGCCGGTCGCGACCGGGGTGTTGTGGTCGTCGAGCTCGTCGACGGGCTTGCGCCGCTGCAGGATCGTCAGGCACTTGTTCGTCGCCGTCCGGTACAGCCAACTCCCGAAGGCACCGTCCTGCTGGATCTCCGGCAGTTTGCGCCAGGCGGTCACGAAGACCTCTTGCGCGACATCTTCGGCTTCGCCGCTCGCGCCGTTGAGCATCCGTAGACACAACGAGTAGATCCGCCGCTGGTACCGGCGTACGAGCATCTCGAAGGACGCGGGATCCCGATCGCGTGCTCGGGCCACGAGCGTCGCCTCGTCGAGCTCGACCATCCCAGCCGGCGTCACCGATCTCCTCCTCCGTGTTCCCACTCTGGAGCCTGGCAGGCCCATTGAAGTGGAGACGACGCCAGGGTCGCAGATGTCACGGCACAACCCGGGATTGCCCCAGTGATCGTGCTCACAAGCACACCACCATGACATCTGGCCGCCCGCCGATGTCTCACTGGCAACGAAACCGAATCAACTCCGACCGCCGAGGAGAAACCATGTGGGCCTTCCTGTCCCGCCGCTTCCAGCTCTGGCTCGTGCTCGCCGTCGGCGCTCCCCTTGCGTCATGGCTGCTCGCCCGGATCGGGCAGCAGCTCGAGACCCGGAACGGCCCCACGCGGATCAGCAACGTTCTGCGTAGGAGCAGCAGCACGATCGGCGGCAAAGCCCGCGGACCGCTGGCACGTGATCACGAACACGTCGGCAAGTCGAACCAGCCGGCCGGTCGACCGTGACGAATCACTACCTGCCGATGTCCAACCAGAGACAGACCATCCAGAACCACCAACCGAAGGACGATCTGATGACTGACACCACCACCGGCACTTCGCTCAAGCCGGGCACCAAGGATCTCGTTGCCGACGGCAACCTGGGCGGCGCGCAGGGCAAGACCACCATCGCGGACACAGTGGTCTCAAAGATCGCCGGGATCGCGACCCGTGAGGTCGGCGGCGTCTACGACCTGGGCGGTACCGCGGCACGCACGGTCGGCATGATCCGCGACCGGATCCCCGGCTCGAAGACCAACCTGTCCCAGGGCGTGACGGTCGAGGTCGGCGAGAAGCAGGCCGCGATCGACCTGCAGATCATCGCCGAGTACGGCGTCAGCATCGCCGACCTCGCCGACGGCATCCGCCGCAACGTGATCTCCGCGGTCGAGCGAATGACCGGCCTGGAGGTCACCGAGGTGAACATCGCCGTCAGCGACATCCACCTCGAAGGCGAAGACGACAACACCGCCGACGCCGACATCGAGCCCGCCGAGCGCCGGGTCCAGTGACCACCCCGACCAGCCTGACTTCCGGCGTCCGAGCAGGCTGGCCTGATCCGGCCGGGCCACCTGAACTCGCGGAGCGAATCGCGGCGGCAGTCCGGCAAGTACCCGGAGTCGCCGGACTCCATGGGGGCACCTTCGGAGAGGTGGCCACCTACCTGGCCGGCCGTCAGATCGCCGGCGTACGGCTCACGGAGCACCGGGCCGAAATCCACCTCACGGTACTAGCGGGATACGCGGTTCACGACCTCGCCGACGCAGTACGGACCTCAGTCCGACAACTGACCAGCACGCCGGTCGACATCACCGTCGAGGACCTCGTACTCACCAGCACCCCCTTGATCCAAGCGCAGTAGCGGCACCGGGCACGGAGCCCGGGTCACCAGAAGGAGAACCTCGTGAACACCTCGACCATCGGCCTGTTCGCCGGCCTGCTGATCGCCATCGCCGCGGCAGCCGGCGGTTTCGGCGGATTCCTGCTCGCCCTCGTCCTCGGCGCCGCCGGGCTCGCTGTCGGCCGGTACCTGACCGATGGCACCAAAGGTCTCGACGACCTGATGTCGCGCCGCGGCCGTGGCTGACACCTCCACCCTCGAACCTGTGAAAGCGGATCCCGCGCGCTCCCAGGAGGTCAGGGACAGCAACAGCGGTGACAGAGGCCGGCTGGAGATCAGTCCTCGGGCGGTAGAGCGGATCGCCGAGGCGACCGCACTCAAGGCCCGGGGCGTATTTCGGCAGCAAGCAACCTTCGGACGCGGGCTCCCCGCAGCCAAGGCTCAACTGGCGGGGCAACGGGTCCGGCTGGACGTGGAGATCGCCGTCGAGTGGGGATACCCGCTGGCTGACTTGGCTGCCGAGATCCGCGGCCGGATCACCGGCACAGTCGCCGAGCTCACCGGGCTGGCCGTCGACGCAGTTAGCGTCGACATCTCCGCCGTCGAACTTCCCGAGTCCGTCAACCGGGCAGGCAAGAACCCGAGGAGGGTCGTATGAGCAACCCGGCCAAGAAACCGGTCGCAGCACCCGCCGCAGCGACCGTCGGCATCATCGCCGCAGTCGGCGTCACCGCTATCGGTGCCGTCGGGATTCGCGATGCGCTCGTCTCCACCGGAACGATCACTGGTACTTCGTGGCTGGAATGGCTGTTCAGCAAGGCGGAAGTGTTGAAGCCCGTCGACTGGATGATCCCGGCCGGGATCGCCGCAATGCTGATCGGTTTGTGGATCCTCATCGCAGCACTCAAGCCGAGAAAGTCCACTCACCTGGCCGTCGGTGACGCCGGTATCTGGATCAGGAACCGCGACGCCGCCCGGTTGGCCAACAACACCGCGACGACGATCGACTCGGTCATCACGGCAGACACAAAAGCCAAGGGACGGAAGTTGAACGTCATCGCGACAGCAACCGGAGATGTGAGCCGGGTCCGCGACGACCTGACCGCCGCGATCAGTCAACGCCTGCAGACCATCACGCCTCTCCCCCGGGTCCGTACCCGGATCAACGTCGAGGAGAACTGACATGCGCCGCGGACTCATCACCTTCGATCGTCTGGCCGCCCTGATCATCGCCGTGGTGCTGATGGCGGCCGGCGCAGCCGCACTCGGCTGGCGCTACGACCTCATCCCCGGCTCAAGTCAGCGGCTGGAGATCGACGGACTCAGCGACCTATCGCAGACCGCATGGTGGTCGTGGGCAATCGGAGCCGGCGGGGTGCTCCTGGTTCTCTTCGGTCTCACCTGGCTCGCCAGGCATCTGCCTCGCCGTGGGACTGGACAACTCCGCCTCACCGGCAGCGACTCGAGCGGACGTCTCACAACCGACGCCAACGCCGCCGCCCGGACAGCCGGGCAGGTCTTGGCCCAGACGATCGGCGTCCGCGACGGCTCGGGACGAATCGTCCTGGACCGCGGCCAACTCGTCGCAGAACTGACAGCGACCTTAGAGCCCAGCGCCGACCTTGACGTCGTACGAGCCGCCGCGGAACTCACCAGCCAGAAACTCCACCAGGTCATCAGCCGCGACGACCTCCACCACCGCACCGAACTACGCGTCGCACGCACCGACAAGACCACCACACCCAGCCGCGTGACGTGACCTCGCCCACGGCTGACCAGCAGGCCCGACCAGGGCCACCACGAGCACCGACCTCACCAGGCCGGTCGATCAACAGGAGATGACAGCAATGGGTATCGCAGACAAGGCCAAGAACGCAGCAGAAGAGCTGGCCGGCAAGGCCAAAGAGGTCATCGGTGACCTGACCGACAACAAGGACCTCGAAGCCGAAGGCAAGACCGATCAGACCAAGGCCGACGTGAAGAACGCCGGCGAGAACATCAAGGACGCCTTCAAGAAGTAAGCCCAACGGGGCTCCTGGCGGTGCCGTTGTCCGGCCGCCTCACCGTCCGGACAACGGCATCCACCTCTCGAGGAGCACTGTGAGCAGGCAGCGCAATGCTCGGCACCGGCGGTATCTGCGAACTCAACGTCCTCGGCTTCGTCGTCGCGCCATAGTCCTGGTAGGCAAGGCCGAGACGCTGACCTCCCGCACAAGAGCTGACCGGCCCGGCTGTCCCTCGCGGTCATCGACCTGCATGTTGTTGCAACGCCTCAAGCGGTTTCGCGTCGCCCCAAGGGGTACCAGACGCCTGAGACTCAAAGGGGGCGGCGTGCGCGAACAGGAAAATGAAGGTCCAGCCGAGTGGATCGCAGCGTGGCAAGCCCACGGTGAGGTGGTGTTGCCCCACCGCCGACGTACTCTGTGGTGGCGAGCCGGCCTGACCTTCGTTCTGACTGCCAACTCGAGCCTCAGTCTGGTGCACAACCTGCAGGACCGCGACGAACCTCTCATCTACCTGGTGGTGATGGTCCTCGCGATCCCCTGCTGGGCCTGGTTCTTCGGCTACACGACATGGCAACTGGTCACCGGACGGCCGATCCTCAGGATCGATCAGATAGGCATCCACTACGGAACCAGACGGCGCTACCAGATCCCCTGGGAGCGCATCGAAACGATCAGCGATCCGATCGGCACATGGCTGTTCGCCTACGTCAACATCCGCCCGTACAACGAGAAGCCCCAACGGATCCCCATCAACCACGCATACGTCGACGAACTGCACCTCTTCGCACTCTGGCTACGCGCCAGACTCGAAGAACAACGAAACTCCGCCAGCCGATGAAGGAAGACTGGACACGCCCGCTGCCGACCGGCGAGACGATCGAGATCCCTGTCCGGCGCGCCCAGCGGCTCTTCTACCTGATCGGAGCGACGCTGTTCGCCGGCTTCGCCACCTACCTCATCGTCTCCAGCGGCCACGACCCGATGGGCGACCCGATGCGGTTCGCCCTCTACGTCACCGCGGCGGGTGTCGGCGTCTACGGCGCCGGGGCACTACGCATGTACTACGGAATCATCACCGGTCGATCCAGGCTGACCATCGGACCACAAGGCATCACCCTCGGCGAGCACCAGCTCAACTGGGCCGACATCCACGACATCACCCTCCGACCGACCTCTGCCGTACTGCGCTATCTCGGCTTCGGCCCACCATGGGTACGGGTCCAAGCACACCACAGGCCCCGCCGTATCGACATCACCCGCGACCACGTCAAACACGTAGAAGCCTTCACCAGTTGGCTACAGAGCACCCAGAGGCTCGAACTCCAAGTAGCGATCCGTCGACGTGCTCGAATCCGGCGCAGGGGTAACGCAGACGGTGGTGCCTCCCTGGATCAGGGAGGCACCACCGCTTACTGCTGGGTCGGTATCACCGTCATCTGGTGTCCTGGCCTGGTGACACCGACCCGGTGATGCCGGCCGGCGGGATCGTCAGCTCGCCGGCGGCATCAGAACGGTGTCGATCAGGTACACGGTCGCGTTGGCGGTCTTCACGCCACCGCAGATGACCTTGGCGTTGTTGACCATCAAGTTGTTGCCCGAACCGGTGACGGTGACGGAGCCCTTCTCGACGGTGGTCTGCTTGCCGACGACCGCGGCGGGGTCGAGCTGGCCGGCGACTACGTGGTAGGTCAGGATCTTGGTGAGCAGCGCGGAGTTGGTCTTCAGGGTGTTGATCGTCGCGGCCGGGATCTTCGCGAAGGCGGAGTCGACCGGGGCGAAGACGGTGAACTCGCCGCCGTTGAGGGTGGAGACCAGGTCGACCTTCGGGTTCAGCTTGCCCGACACCGACGCGACCAGCGTCTTCAGCAGCGGGTTACCGGACGCGGCAGTGGCAACCGGCGCGGCGGCCATGCCATCGACCGAACCTGCACCGGTCGGGTTCGCCTTCGCGTAGTCGGCACAACCCGGACCGACCAGGCCAGCGGCGTTATCCACTGACGCGGACGCCGACGGGGTGTCCGAGGTCGATGTGGAGGCCGAGCTGGTGGTCGATGGGCTGCTGCTCGACTTGTTGTCATCGCTGCCGCAGGCAACGGTCGCGAAGAGCAACGAAACGGCGGAGGTGGCGAGGGCTACGCGCTTGATGGTGTGGGACATGACGATCCTGCTCCTTGAGTGAAAGTGACTGAGCCAGCGGCACGCAGCTGACATCACTCATTCGTCACCACCACGGGAACGGATAGGTCGAGCGCAGAATTTCCCTTTCGCCGCTCCCAGCAGCCATTAACCCACAGCGGCCTAAACATCGTCGTCGGGTTCAGCTCGCGTTGAGCTCCCCGGCATCAGCGTGGAGCTCTGCGCGTTGCTGCCGAGGATGCTTCTCGGCGCAGCGTCGAGTTCAACATCCGTACTACGGTCTCCGGCTGTACCTCAAGGAGGTTGGCCACTACGCGATAATCCAGCTGACCGCAGTAGGCCAATGCCAGGGCGATCTGCTCGAGGTCTTGTTCGCTGTTCCTGCCAGACGCCTGCGAATCACAGTGCAGGTATAGCCGTTGGGCCAGTTCCTGCCGAACCTCGGTCGGGGCCAATCGGTCCGGCAACGAGGCGGGGTAGGCGGCGCAGATGACCTCTACGACCGCCTCTTCCGCGTGTCGAGCACCGATCAGTGCGACCGCCAAGGACAGCAAGGCAGTGCCATGCTGATCCACGATGGCTGAGGCGACTGAGTTCTGCCGGTCGCCCGGGCCTCTACTGCGTCTGCTGACCATCTGACCCCGACTCTCCTGAAATCGACACTCCTCTGAACGCCGCCGGGGTCTCGGGCAGCAGCTTCGACGATCAACGGAGACCGTTCGCGCAGACAGTACCCATCGGGAAACCACTTGAGCACCGGGCCACGACCAGGTGCATAGGTTCTCGGTGAAGTGGAGATCGGGCCCGACCGCGTGGGAGCGCTGTCATGTCCATGCATCATGCGTCAGCCGAGACATTCGGCCGGCTGGCGTCGGAGCTGCACGATGCCGACGGCGTCGAAGAGACCGTCGAGGCCGTAGTCCAGTTCGCCCTCCAGGCGGTGTGGTGCAAGGCCTCCATAGCGACAAGCCCGGCGCGGCTCAGGACGCGAGCAGCTGGCCTGATCAGGCGGTCATGGGAATGATCACCGCGGCCGGCATCGTGGGCTGCGCCGAGCCGCCCTTCGGTTCCACGGTGACGCCGAAGGCAACCTTGCCGGTCACCCCACCAGCCAGGACCTTGGTCTGACTGGACGACGACGCCTCGGCCAGGCCGATCGAATGAGCTGTCTTCGACTTGTCGATGAGCCAGAGCTGATACGTCTTCTCCGATGGCAGCGCAGGCAGATCGCTCAGCACCACCACGGCCGAGTCTGCCCGGCTGGAAGCGACCATGGTCGCCTGACCGCCGCCCGTCAGAGAGCCGTGGACCGTCTGCGCATCGGGTTGAGCCAGGACAGCCGCGATCTGCTCGGTGGCGCGCTGGGTCGTCGAATTCTTCCGATACTGATCAATGGCGATCCCGCCTGCGCCCGCCACAACCACCAAGGCTGCTGCAAGAGCAAGGAGGGAACGGCGCCCGAATCCTCGACGCGACACTGCCGCGGCAGGAGCCGAATCTTCAATACTCCTGGGGCCCTCAGGCGACAGGGGTAACGGCGGCAGCTGCTCGATCTGGCTGATCGACGCCATCACCGCGTCCTTCATCCCGCGCGGTGGCGCCATGGCACCCCCAGCGCTCAGCTTGACCGCAGCCTCACCGAACTCCGCAACCTCGGCAGAACAAACCGCGCACTGCGGCAAGTGCCGCTCGAAGAGGTCCCGCTCGTCCTCGGCCAAGGCATCTAGCGCATAAGGCCCGGCCAGGGCGTGGATGTCCTCGCTTGTGTTGTCAGTCATTTCCTCATCACTCCCCCGCGACACCGAGGCAGTCGCGCAATCGAACCAGACCGTCGCGCATCCTCGCCTTGACGGTCGGCACCTTTGCCTCCAGCAACGTCGCGACCTCGGTGTAGGTGTATCCCTGGTAGTAGGCCAATGTGATCGACTCGCGCTGAAGCTCAGTCAGTGAGCCTAGACAACGCCGTACCTGTTCGGCTTCGAGGTTGTTAACGACCGCGTCCGTCACCTGGTCGAAGTCGATCTCTGCCGACCGCATCCCGACCGCGTGATCGCGATCGCTGGACGACTGCTCCGACCGAACCCGATCGATGGCCCGCCGGTGCGCCATGGTCAGTGCCCAGGCGCTCACGGATCCGCGGGAGGCGTCGTACCGCGCCGCGGTCCGCCAGATCTCGATCAGCACCTCCTGCGTCACCTCCTCCGACTGTGCGGGGTTCCGCAGCACCCGGCGCACGAGTCCGAAAATCCGGGGCGACAGCAGGTCGTACAGCGTGCTGTAGGCGTCGGTGTCCCCGCGAGCGACCTGTGCCATCAGCTCACTGTCCGGCGACGGCGGCTTGCCGGCGGATGGCCAGGGCAGGCCGATGGGTCGGTTCACGATTCAGCCTTCGTGTTCGTCAGTGACGGTAGGCGATAGCTGATTCCTATCACGAGCGGGCCGATCAGGTGGCTTCTTGGTCGTACGGCGCCGGCTCCGCCAGCGGTTTCTTCGGTACGACGTTCGCGGCGGGCTCGTCGTCCATTCCATCGAGCAGGTGCTTGCGGACGAAGCTGCGCGGATCGAGATCCCGGACATCCAGGTCGGCGAACTCCGGCCCGAGCTCGTCCCGCAGCTCCTTCTGTGCCTTGGCGGCCATGCCTCGTACCTGGTTGAGCAACCGGGCCGCGGTACGGACGAACTCGGGTAACCGATCGGGGCCGAAGACAACGATCGCGACCAGCCCGATCACCAGCAGCTCGGGGAATCCGATGTCGAACACCGTCAAACCTCCAAAGCAGCACGACTGCGGCGTTTGTCGTTGATCCGGCAGATCACCTCGGCGACGAAGAACAGTAAACACATCGGTACCGCGAGCAGGCACATGGTGAACGGGTCACCGGACGGAGTCGCGACCGCGGCGAAGACGAAGATCACCAAGATGATGTACGGCCGGAATCTGCTCAGGGCCGACGCCGGCACGAGGCCCAGCATGTTCAGCAGCACGACGACCAGCGGGATCAGGAACGCGATCCCGAAGACCAGCATCGTGCGAATCACGAAATCGAGATAATGCGGGATCTCGATCAGGTTCTGAATCGACTCCGGCGTGAAGCTGATCAGGATCGCGATCCCCTTCGGCAGCGTCCAGTACGCCACCGCCATGCCGCCGGCGAACAACGGCGTCGCGATCCCCGCGAAGAGCATCGCCCACTTCTTCTCGCTCCGATGCAGCCCAGGCGCGATGAATGCCCACAACTGGTACAGCCAGATCGGTCCGGCCAGAACGACTCCGATCAGCGCGGAGATCTTGATCCGGAGAGTCAGCGCGTCACCGACGCCCGGCAGGGTCAGGATCGGCGTCGTGTCGCCCGCCTTCGGGCCCAGCTGGCGGACGCTCTCCTGGAACGGCGAGGTCAGCAGCTTGAACGCTTCGTCGTACACGAACCAGGCAGCAACGGTGCAGACCACGATCGCGAGCACGCCGATGAGCAGCCGGTTGCGCAGCTCAACGATGTGGCCACGCAGGCTCATCCGACCACCGCCGGTCTCCTCCACGGAGTCGAGCTGGTCGAGAGCCGTCATCCTTAGATCCGGCGCTCTGGCTGGGTTTCGACCGTCTTCTCCACGACCGTGATGCTCTCCGCCGGGTGCGCGCCGTCACCGACCTCGGCATCCGGCTTCTTGCCGTGAGAGATCTCTTCTTCCCAGATCTTCTTCGACTTGCCCAGCTGCTTCACCAGCGCCGGCAGCTTCGCCGACCCGAACAGCAGCACGACGATCGCGAGAATGATGAGCCATTCCGCGCCCTGGGGCATTCCGAGCAGTGTCAGCATGACGTCTCCTGTTTCGTGGTCAATAGGTAGGGACTTCGGAGCCGATCACCCACAAGACGGGTCAACCGGCGATTCCGTACCGCCGGAGCTCACGCTCGACCAGATGCAGGCCTTCCTGGCCAGGCAGGTTGTCGATCTTGGTGTCGATCTTGCGAGCCTGCGCCAAACCGTCCGGGCCACCGAACAGGTAGCTGAGCAGATGCCGGACCTCGGCGTCCGGCATGACGCCAGAGCCGACGATCCCCCATTTGTGCTGCAGAGCGAACCTGGTGATCCGCTGCGCCCGCGGATTGTTCTCGAGCCGCTCACGGGCCTGACTGTTGTAGAACGCTATGTGCCGGGTCTCCTGCTTGGCGATCCGACGCAGGATCTCGGTGAGCATCGGGTTGTCCTCCACCGTGATGAAGCGTGAGTAGCCGGCGTGCGTGCACCACTCGTTGATAGCGCCCCAGGTCATATGGGTGGCGATGAAGTCCGGTCCGAGCAGATTGGCCAGGACCGACTGAACAATCGGCGAAACCCGATCCTGCCACCCGAGCCGCTTTCGCAGCGCCTCCGTGTGATCCGGCCCGGTAGACACGTCGTGGACCTCGAGTACCTGGTCGAGTACCTCGCCGTGCCAGTACTCCTCCATGTTCCAGAAAGTCAGGAACGTGGTGATCTCAGGATCCAGATGAGACGGCGTGACCAGCAGATCACGGAGGTAGCAGACCGTGTGCGTCTCCACATCGCTCATGTATTGCAAGCACCGCAACGCGCCCTCGGACAACCGGTTGGTACGAAACTCCCCCAGGTCGAGGTCGTCCCACCGCAACGGCTGTGCGGTCGACGCATAGGTAGCGACATCGAAGCTCATACCACCTATTCGTGCCTCGATCCGGTGCCGGATCGGTTGTCCGGAGAACCAAATATCCCTGCCGCGTCACCTATCCATGGAGGAGTCGTCTCCGAAGTCCCGTCTGAAGACCCGTCCGATAAGGAGATGGTCCGCAGGATGAAGACTTGGAAGCCGATGTATCGGTGGCTTGCGGCAAGTATCGGGTTCGCGGCCCTGGTCACGGTCGGAGTAGTCGTTTTCAGCCCTGACCATGAACAGGCGAGTTCAGCTGGTACAACCAGTGCTGCGAGCACATCATCGGGAAAGGCCTCGGCGACGGCCGACGAAGGCTCCACTACCGACGAGCCGGAGGCGTTGGTGAATCGGATGCTGGACCAGATCCGCGACGGCAAGCCGGTCGAATCACAATTCGCTCCAGGTGAGGGAAACCCCGCCGCCGGTGTGCCAATCGAGGCCATCAAAGCCAAGCCGGGCGAGCAGTTACTGCTCGGTCGGCTCGTAATCCCGAAGCTGGGTGTGGATCAGCCGCTGAACAACGGGGTCGACGAGGCCGCTCTCGTCCATGGCGTCGGGCACTGGCCCGGTACGCCGTTGCCGGGTGGGCCCGGCAACAGCGTGATCAGCGGCCATCGCAGTACGAACGAGAAGCCGTTCCTCTACCTGGACCGGCTTCGGCCCGGTGATCCGATCAAGGTGACCGTCGGGGCCAGAAGTACGACGTACAAGGTCTTCAAGACCACGATCGTGCCGCAGGCCGAGTACGTGAAATTCGTCCTCCGGCAGCCCACCAATCGCAGCGACGAGGTCATCACCTTGTTCGCCTGCAACCCGATCACCGCTCATTTCCAGCGCATCGTCGTCCAGGCGCGCGCTGCCTGAGTGTCAACTCAAGGAGAGTCATGGGTATCAAAGCAATCTTCGGGGGCCGTCCGGTCCTCGAGTTCGCCGACGAGCACGGCCGTCGCGCCTTCCTGCGCAACGCCGCGCTGATCGGTGTCGGAGTCACGTATGTCGCGACTCGTCCGGGTGATCCGGTCGCGTTCGGCCAGGCCGACCGTGGTTTCGCCAAGAACGATGCGAACGCGAGCGATCTGGACATCCTCAACTACGCGCTGACGCTGGAGTATTTGGAGTCCGCGTTCTACACCGCGGGGCTGAAGGCGAAGCTGCTGAAGGGCCGCGAGCTGGAACTGGTCGACCCGATCCAGCAGCACGAGGCCGATCACGTCGCAGTGGTCCGCTCCACGATCGTGCAGCTCGGCGGCAAGCCGGTCGCGCAGCCGAAGGTGAAGTTCCCGGCCGGTACTTTCGGCAGCCGGGCGTCGTTCCTGAAGACCGCTGGTGTCTTCGAGGAGCTCGGCGTGAAGGCGTACCACGGGCAGGTACCGCTGGTGAAGAACCCGGACCTGCTCGGCGCTGCGGCGTCGATCGCGGGCGTCGAGTCGCGTCACGCGGCGATCATCGCCCAGATCACCGGTGGCAACCCGTTCCCGGCGCCGATCGAGGCCCACCTGGCGATGGGGCCGGTCCTGCAGGCCGCCATGCCGTT
>NZ_JBFAYZ010000005.1:0-688899 GCF_040681515.1 Kribbella sp. NPDC051718
AGCGCGATCTGCTCGCGCTCGATGTAGTTCCAGATATCCAGCTCGGTCCAGTTCGACAACGGGAACACCCGGACATGCTCACCCGGCTTGTGCCTCCCGTTGTACAGCGACCACAACTCCGGCCGCTGGTTACGCGGATCCCACTGACCGAACTCATCCCGCAGACTGTAGATCCGCTCCTTGGCCCGGGCCCGTTCCTCGTCACGGCGACCGCCACCGAAGACCGCGTCGAACCGGTGCGAGTTGATTGCATCGAGCAACGGAATGGTCTGTAGCTGGTTCCGGGTGCCGTCGGAGCGCTCGCGCAGCCGCCCGTCGGCGAGGTAGTCCTCGACCTTCGCGACCTCGAGCCGCAGGCCCAGGGCCGCGACGGTCGCGTCGCGGTAGTCCAGTACCTCGGCGAAGTTGTGACCGGTATCGACGTGCAGCAACGTGAACGGCACCGACGCCGGCGCGAACGCCTTCCGCGCCAGATGCAGCATGACGATGGAGTCCTTGCCACCGGAGAACAAGATCACCGGCCGCTCGAACTCCGCCGCAACCTCACGGAAAACGAAAATCGACTCGCTCTCCAGCGCGTCCAGTTCGGTCACGACCGACGGCGGCAACGCGGTGGCCGTCATGTGTGCAACCCGCATTCGATCTTGCCTTGGCCGGCCCAGCGGCCACTGCGCGGGTCCTCGCCCGGCGCGACCTGCTTGGTGCACGGCTGGCAACCGATCGACGGGTAGCCGTCGTACTGGAGTAGATTGACCAGTACACCGTTGTCGCTGATGTACCCGTCGAGGTCTTCCTGGGTCCACGGCGCGAGCGGGTTGAGCTTGACCATGTCGCGCTTCTCGTCGTACTCGACGACCTGCGTGTTGGCCCGGGTCGGCGCCTCTTCGCGGCGTACACCGGTCACCCAGGCCTTGTAGCCGGAGAGCACCCGGTTGAGCGGCTCGACCTTGCGCAGCGCGCAGCACTTGTCGGGCTCGTGGGCGAACAGGTCCTTGCCGTACTCCGCGTCCTGCTCCTCGACGGTCTGCTTCGGGGTCGCGTTGATCAGGTGGATGGGCAGGGTCGCGGCGACCGCGTCCCGGGTGCCGATCGTCTCGGCGAAGTGATAGCCGGTGTCGAGGAACAGCACGTCGACGCCGGGCGCCGCCTCGGCCGCCAGGTGGGGGAGTGCTCCGTCGGCCATCGACGCGGTGACCACCAGCTCGTCACCGAACGTCTCCCGCGCCCACGCCAGCACCTCCAGCGCCGAGGCGTCGGCTAGTCGTTCGTTCGCCTCTTCGGCGATCTCCTTCAGATTGCTCATTCGACGCTCACCCGCAGTCCGATCATCTTCAGCTGGAACACCCGTGCACAAGGGCGGCACTCCCAGGCGCCATGGCCCTCTTCGGAAGGACGCAAGTCCTCGTCACCGCAGTACGGGCAGTACAACGGCGCTGCTCGTTCGCTCATTGCAAAGCTCCTTCCTCGGCACGGACGACCCACTGGGCGAAGCGCTCGCCCTCGGACCGTTCTTTCAGGTAGTTCTGGGTGATCCGCTCGACGTAGTCGGCGAGCCCTTCGGAGGTGACCTTGTGGCCTCGCAGCTTGCGGCCGAAGCCGGCGTCCAGCCCGAGCCCGCCGCCGAGGTGGACCTGGTAGCCCGGTACTTGCTTGCCGTCGGCATCGAGTACCAGCTGGCCCTTGAGGCCGATGTCGGCGACCTGGATCCGGGCGCAGGAGTTCGGGCAGCCGTTCACGTTCACCGTGATCGGTACGTCGAGATCGGGGATCCGCTCCTCGAGCTCGTCGATCAGCTCGGCGGCGCGGGCCTTGGTCTCGACGATCGCCAGCTTGCAGAACTCGATCCCGGTACAGGCCATCGTGTTCCGCCGCCAGGCCGACGGCCGGGCCTGGAAGCCGAGGTCGTCCAGCGCGGAGACCAGCGACTCGACCTTCGACTCCTCGACGTCGAGCACGATGAACTTCTGCTGTGCGGTGGTCCGGATCCGGTCCGACCCGTGCGCCGCGACGACGTCGGCCACCTTGGCGAGAGCGCTCCCCGAGACCCGCCCGACGACGGGCGCGACGCCGACGTAGTACCGGCCGTCCTTCTGCTTGTGCACGCCGACGTGATCCCCCTGTACCGCGGGGATCTCCGGCGCCGGGCCGTCGATCAGCTTGCGGCCGAGGTACTTGTCGGACTCGAGGATCTCGCGGAACTTCTCCATCCCCCAGTCGGCGACCAGGTACTTCAACCGCGCCCGGGTCCGCAGCCGGCGGTACCCGTAGTCACGGAAGATCCCGATGACGCCCTTCCAGGCCAGGTGTACTTCGTCCAGCGGGATCCACGCCCCGACGCGCTGAGCGAGCATCGGGTTGGTGGACAGGCCGCCGCCGACCCAGAGGTCGAAGCCGGGGCCGTGCTCGGGGTGGACGACGCCGACGAAGCTGATGTCGTTGACCTCCGGCACCACGTCGTGCGACGGGTGACCGGTCATCGCGGTCTTGAACTTGCGCGGCAGGTTGGAGAACTCGGTGGTACCGATGTACCGCTCGACGATGTCGTCGATGGCCGGCGTCGGGTCGATGATCTCGTCCGCGGCGATCCCGGCGACCGGGCTGGAGATGATCACCCGCGGGACGTCACCACACGCCTCGGTCGTGTACAGCCCGACGGCTTCCAGCTTCTGCCAGATCGCCGGGATGTCCTCGACCCGGATCCAGTGCAGCTGGATGTTCTGCCGGTCGGTGATGTCGGCGGTGTCGCGGGCGTAGGTGCTGGACACCTCCGCGATCACCCGGAGCTGCTCGGCGCTCAGCTGGCCGCCCTCGATCCGGACCCGGAGCATGAAGTACTTGTCGTCCAGCTCCTCCGGCTCCAGGGTGGCCGTCTTGCCGCCGTCGATGCCGGGCTTGCGCTGCGTGTACAGGCCCCACCAGCGGAACCGGCCGCGCAGGTCGGCCGGGTCGATCGAGTCGAACCCGCGGTGGGCATAGATGTTCTCGATCCGGGCCCGGACGTTCAGGCCATCGTCGTTCTTCTTGTTCTCTTCGTTCTTGTTCAGCGGCTCGCGGTAGCCGAGCGCCCATTGGCCTTCACCCTTGCCCTTGCGGGGCCGGGGGGCTTTGCGGGGTACTGATGAGACGCCAGTCATCCGGAACGGTGTCCTTGTCCTAGAGACAGGTGCGTCCGCGTGAGGCTAGCTCGAAGCGTCGTCGATTCGATCTGGTCTGCGCGGTGCGCACCCAGCAGATGTTTCGAGCGGGGTGGCTGTCAGAGCATCGAAGGACGACAGATGGCGCTGCGCATGCGACCGAGGTCGACGTGAATCCGACCTACGAGATGAGTCGAGCGGGCAGCGAGCATGCTGATAAGCGTCAGCGGAATCGGCCGGTAAATCAACTCCCATTCCTACATCGTGAGATGCAATCTCACGATGTGACTATGTGTACCAGTCTGCTGCGGATTGTTTCAGGCGTGAAAGGTCACCAGCAAGAACTCTTGTACAAGAATTCTTGTGGAAGCTAGCGTGGCCTGATGACACCCGCCAACCGCCGGACCGTCGACTCCCCGGCCCCGGCCGCGATCCACCATCCGCTCCGGCATCGGATGCTCGATCTGCTGCGTGCCGACGGACCCGCGACCGCCAGCCGGCTGGCGGAGGCGACCGGCGAACTCGTCGGCAACATCAGCCATCACCTCAAGGTTCTGGCCACCGCAGGTGTCATCGCGGAGGTGCCGGAGCTGGCCAAGACCCGGCGTGAGCGGTGGTGGCGGGTGGCGACGGCAGCCGAGTACTCCTGGTCCACCGAGAGATGGCTCACATTGACGCCCGAACGGCTCGACGAGCTCAGCTCGCGGATCGAGAACCTGATCCGGGAGTACCACGACGACCCGTCCGGAGGTGACGACGCCCGCGAGGTCTTCGTCTTCGCCCATGCCGTCCCGGCCCGCCGATGACCCGGATTGCCGGGCTCCGGACGGTGTACGCCGAGGCACTGCTGCGCTAGCGTGTCGGCAACCAATAGGAAGGTTTCCTAACGGTTGTTGGAGGGGAGCTCCGCGATGGGAACGTTGCGCCGCGTCATCTCGATCACTCTGGCTGCCGGGTTGGCGGTGTCGCCTGCTGCGGCTGCTGCTCATTCGCCGCTGTACTCGGGGCTGATCCGGGTGAACCAGCTCGGCTATACGGGGGCCGCGGGCGAAGCGGCGTACCTGATGACCGGGCAGGTCGCGGCGGGTGCGCGATTCGAGGTGGTTGATCGGCGCGGGCATCGGGTGCTGACCGGACGTGCTGGGCAGGACGCGGGGGCGTGGAATACGGCGTACAAGCATGTCTACAAGCTGGATCTGTCCGGGTTGCGGCGGCCGGGGACGTACCGGGTGAAGGTGGCGGGAGTGTCGACCTCACCTGCGTTTGAAGTGGGCTCCGATCACCGGTTGCTGGGCGGGGCGAAGGACAAGGCGGTGACGTTCTTCACCGAGCAGCGGGACGGGGCGAACGTCGTGAAGGGGTCGCTCGGGCGCAAGCCGGCGCACCTCACGGACCGGGCCGCGTCGGTCTACGACACGCCGAAGTTCGTCGACCCGGACACCGATCAGACGGTGGGGGAGCTGCGCAAGATCGGTGGGCCGGTGGACGTGGAGGGCGGCTGGTACGACGCCGGCGACTACCTCAAGTTCACCCACATTGCGGCGTACTCGGAATCGTTGCTCTGGGCATCGGCCCGGGACAGCCGGTGGCCGGATTCGACCGTCCTGAAGGAAGCCCGGCACGGACTGGCCTGGCTGGACAAGATGTGGGACGAGAAGACGAAGACGCTCTACATCCAGGTAGGCGCGGGCACCGGGAACGTCGAGGAGACCTTCATCGGCGACCACGACATCTGGCGGCTGCCCGAGGCGGACGACCACGACAACGCGCCCGGCCACCAATTCATCAAGAACCGCCCGGTCTTCCGCGCGGCCGCTCCCGGCAAGCTGTTGAGCCCGAACCTTGCCGGTCGTACCGCCGCCGCGTTTGCCCTTGCTGCACAGGTGGAAGCGCGCACCTCACCTCGCCGTGCGCGCCAGCATCTGGCGACCGCTGCGCAGATCTTCGCCATGGCGCAGACGACCAACGTCAAGCAGCTGACCACCTCGCTGCCGTTCGCCTTCTACCCGGAGAGCGCTTGGCGAGACGACCTCGAGCTCGGTGCCGCCGAGCTGGCCCTGGCCGCGCAGAAGCTTCGCGATCCCCGAGCGCGTGGTTGGCTGAAGACTTCGCAGTACTGGGCGGGGGAGTACCTCAAGCACGAGGCGGGTGGCGACACGCTCAATCTGTACGACGTGAGCGCGCTCGCGCACGCGGACCTGATCCGTGCCGCTCGTTTCGACCGCACGGTCGATGTTGCTGCGTTGAAGAATGATCTCCGGGCGCAGTTGGAGATCGGGGTGAAGCGGGCCACGAAGGACCCGTTCGGCGCCGGCGCGCAGTACGACAACTTCGACGCCGTCCCGCACGCCTTTGGCCTCGCCGCGACCGCCCGCCTCTACCGCGCCGCCACCGGCGACCGCCGGTACGACGCCTTCGGCAACGGCCAGCTCAGCTGGAACTTCGGCGCCAACCCCTGGGGTGTCTCCTTCATGATCGGCATCGGCGAACCCGCCGAACGCTGCCCCCACCACCAGATCGCCAACATCGTCGGCCGTCCGCTGGTCGGCGGCGTGGTCAACGGCCCCAACTCCGCCGACCTCTTCGAAGAAGGCCTCGGCGACAACCTCGACAACATGAAGCCCTGCCCCGCCAACGGCATCGACTTCTACAACCAGTTCACCGGCAAAGGCTCCCGCTACGTCGACGACGTCCGCTCCTGGCAGGCATCAGAACCCGCCGACGACTTCGCCGCCATAGCTGTCTACGCCCTCACGCGTTAGCGGGCTGGGTGGTCGGTTCGCCAGTTCTTGATCATCTGGTTGAGGTCTTCGCGGATGAAGGCGAAGAACTCGGCGTTCTCGGCCAGGCGCCGGCCTACGACTGACTCCTCGCCGAAGAGGTCGACGCCGGACAGGACCGAGGACTCCCATTCGCCGAGGGCGTTGTTGCGGCGTTCGAGGATGGCGGTGAAGACGTCGTCGCGGATCCGGTAGTGGTCCTTGCGGGAGCCGGGGAGCCGCTCGCGGGTGATGAAGGAGACCTGGATCAGCTGCCGGACGGCTCCGGAGACGGCCGGTTGGCTGATCTTCAGGGATTCGGCGAGCTCGGCGGCGGTCATCGTGCCGTTCGGGCTGACCAGCATGCACGCCATCACCCGGGCCGACATCGTCGGTACGCCGCTGTTCGCGAGGACGCCGGCGAACCGTTCGACGAACTGGCTGACCTCGGCGGGGGTCGGTTCCGGTGGCATGTCGAAACCCTACCTCAATTATTACAAGATTCGGATAGTTGAAACGGCCGCCCCCGAAGGAGCGGCCGGTTCAAACGCCGTGCTCAGTTCAGGTCGAGGCCTGGGTAGAGCGGGTGCTTGTCGAGCAGTTCGGCGGACGCCGCGCGGACCTTGTCGGCCACGCCGTCGGCGAGCACGTACTTCGCCTTGGAGGCGGCACCGGCCGACGTGGTGGTCGGGGTGACGCTGGACAGGACGTCCACCATCAGCTCGGCGACCTTGTCGAACTCGTCGGCGCCGAAGCCGCGGGTGGTGAGCGCCGGCGTACCGATCCGGACGCCCGAGGTGTACCAGGCGCCGTTCGGGTCGCGGGGGATCGCGTTGCGGTTCGTCACGATGCCCGCGTCGAGCAGCGCCGACTCGGCCTGGCGGCCGGTGATGCCGTACGACGAGACGTCGAGCAGTACCAGGTGGTTCTCCGTGCCGTCGGTGACCAGCTTGACGCCACGCTTCATCAGGCCCTCGGCCAGCGTCACCGCGTTGTCGGCGACGTTCTGCGCGTAGGTCTTGAACTCGGGGCGACGGGCCTCGGCGAGCGCGACGGCCTTGGCCGCCATCACCTGGCTGAGCGGGCCACCGAGCACCATCGGGCAACCGCGGTCGACGGCGTCGGCGTACTCCGGCTGGCACAGCACCATGCCGCCACGCGGGCCGCGGAGCGACTTGTGCGTGGTGGTCGTGGTGACGTGGGCGTGCGGTACCGGGTCGTAGTCGCCGGTGAAGACCTTGCCGGCGACCAGCCCGGCGAAGTGCGCCATGTCGACCATGAAGGTCGCGCCGACCTCGTCGGCGATCTCGCGCATCTTGGCGAAGTTCACCTTGCGCGGGTACGCCGAGTATCCGGCGATCAGGATCAGCGGCTTGAACTCACGGGCGGTCGCGGCGACCTTGTCGTAGTCCAGCAGACCCGTCTCCGGGTCGGTGCCGTACGAGCTCTGGTGGAACATCTTGCCGGAGATGTTCGGCCGGAAACCGTGCGTCAGGTGACCGCCCGCGTCCAGGGACATACCGAGCATCTTCTGGTCGCCGAGCGCCTTGCGCAGCTTGGCCCAGTCCTCGTCGGACAGGTCGTTGACGTGCTTGGCGCTGGCCTCGGCCAGTGCCGGGGCCTCGATCCGGTTGGCCAGGATGGCCCAGAAGGCGACCAGGTTCGCGTCGATGCCGGAGTGCGGCTGGACGTAGGCGTGGGCGGCGCCGAACAGCTCACGAGCGTGGTCGGCCGCGGTCTGCTCGACCGTGTCGACGTTCTGGCAGCCGGCGTAGAAGCGGTGCCCGACGGTGCCCTCGGCGTACTTGTCCGAGAGCCAGTTGCCCATCGTCAGCAGGGTCGCGGGGGAGGCATAGTTCTCGCTGGCGATCAGCTTCAGCGAGGACCGCTGGTCGGCCAGCTCGGCCTTGATCGCGCCGGCGATGGTGGGCTCCACCGCGCCGATCACCTCGAGCGCGTTGCGGTACGCGGCCGACGCCGTCGCGGCGTCGAAGGGTTGAGTCATCTTCGTCTCTCTCCTGAGGTCGCACAGGGTTTCCTGTGACAAGGTCGTAGCACCCAGGCGCACGGTGCCGACGGTCTTTTCGCTCCCCGGTGGTCGATCCCACCTCAGCGCCAGTCGCGACGCCGTAACCCTAGCGTGTGGGGACCGTCGCTAGAGGATGCGGTCGATGATCGGACGGTACGCCGTGGTGCGCGGCAGCGTGCCGAAGACGCCACCCCAGTCACCGGCCAGCCGCGAGCCGACGAAGGCGTCGGCCACCTCGGGTGTCGAGTGCCGCACCAGAAGCGATGCCTGCAGGCAAACGGCCATCCGGGCGGCCAGTCGCCGCGCGCCCGCTTCGGCACCGGCGAGGTCCGCCAGCGACTCCAGTACGTCCGTCACCGCAGCGTCCAGCCGCTGGTCGGCGCCTCGGGCCGCGCCGACCTCGAGCAGCCAGGCCTCGAGCGACTCAGGTCGTCTCAATGCCCGCAGCACGTCGAGGGCGTTGACCGTGCCAGAGCCTTCCCAGATCGAGTTGAGCGGCGACTCGCGGAACAGCAGCGGGAGACCGCTCTCTTCGACGTAGCCGTTGCCGCCGAGACACTCCAGCGCCTCCGCGACCGTGAACGACGTCCGCTTGCAGACCCAGAACTTCGCCAGCGGCAAGGCGATCCGGCGGAACGCAGCTGCCTGCTCGTCACCAGCCTGCGAGGCGTCCATCGCAGCCGCCAGGCGCATCGAGAGAGCGGTTGCTGCCTCGCTCTCGATCGCGAGGTCGGCGAGCACGTTCTGCATCGCGGGCTTGTCCTTGAGCAGGTCGCCGAACGCGCTCCGATGCGCGGTGTGCCAGGTCGCCTCGACCAGCGCCCGGCGCATCAACGCGGCCGAGCCGAGCACACAGTCGAGCCGGGTCGCCGCGACCATCTCGATGATCGTCCGGACGCCGGCGCCCTCGTCGCCGAGCCGGTAGCCGACGGTCGCGTGGAACTCGACCTCGCTGGACGCGTTCGACCGATTGCCCAGCTTGTCCTTCAGCCGTTGCAGGGCAAACGCGTTCCGGTTGCCATCGGCAAAGACCCGCGGGACGACGAAACAGGTCAGGCCGTCCGGGGCCTGGGCCAGGACGAGGAACACATCGACCTGCGGGGCAGAGCAGAACCACTTGTGCCCGTTGAGGATGTACTCGCCTTCGGCGCCGGTCGGGGTGGCGGTGGTGAGGTTGGCCCGGACGTCGGAGCCACCCTGCTTCTCGGTCATCCCCATTCCAGCCAGCGCGCCGGCCTTGTCGGCGGGTGGGAGCCGTCGGGGGTCGTATTCGGTGGCCGCCAGGTGGGGCACCCATTGGTCGGCCAGCGTCTTGTCTGCACGGAGGGCCGGTACGGCGGCGTACGTCATCGAGATCGGGCAGCCGTGGCCGGGCTCGACCTGCGACCAGACGTAGAAGCCGGCAGCGCGGGTGAGGTGTGGGGACGGGCGGTCGCTGGTCCAGGGCGCTGCCTGGAGTCCGAAGCCGACCGCCTTGCTCATCAGCCAGTGCCAGGACGGGTGGAACTCGACCTCGTCGATGCGGTGGCCGTAGCGGTCGTGCGTACGGAGTACCGGGCTGTTCTGGTTGGCCGGGAGGGCGTGGGAGAGCGCTTCCTCCGAACCGGCCAGTTCGCCGATCTCGGTCAGGCCGGGATCGGCGTTCAGGTCAGCGTACGGACGCAGAGAGTCACCGAGAGCGGTGTCCCGCGTGAAGAAGTTCACCCCTTGCAGTGGGGGAGCCTGATTCGTTACAGCGTTTGGGTCCGCCATGTCAGTACGGTAAGCGGTATGGCACGCTCTGGGTCCGAGACCTCCGTCTCATTTGGATGGGCCCGACGACTCCCCGGGACGACGTGGCGGTTGCTGACCCAGACGGTCGGCACCTGTCTGCGCTACCGGGTCACAGGTCTGGCCGCGGAGGCGGCGTTCTTCGCGATCCTTTCGCTGCCGCCGCTGATCTTCGGACTGGCCGGCAGCATCGGTTTCATCGCCGGCAAGTACTTCCAGGTCGAGACGATCGACGACATCAAGCTGCAGATCGCCGAACTGGCCGGCCGGGCGCTGACCGCGGACGCCGTCAACAACGTGATCGTGCCGACCCTGGAGAAGGTGCTCGACGACGGCGGCCGGCCGGACGTGATCTCGGTCGGTTTCGTGCTGGCGCTGTGGTCCGGCAGCCGCGCGCTGAACGTCTTCGTCGACACCATCACGATCATGTACGGGATGGGCGGCCGGCGCGGCATCATCCGCACCCGCGCACTGTCCTTCAGCCTGTACTGCGGTGCGCTGGTGATCGGCGTGATCGTCCTCCCGCTGGTGCTGGCCGGCCCCGGTGCCGTCGACGCCCTGCTGCCCCAGCGCCTCGACTTCCTGAACCAGCTCTACTGGCCGGTCGTCACGATCCTGTCCGCAGGCTTCCTGAACACCCTGTACCACCTGTCGGTACCCGTGCGGACCCCGTGGATCTCCGACCTCCCCGGCTCGTTCCTCGCGCTCTCGATCTGGATCCTAGGCAGCTTCGTCCTCCGCTGGATCCTGCAGACCACCGTCGGCGGCACCTCCATCTACGGCCCCCTAGCGGCCCCCATCGCCGTCTTGATGTGGCTCTACATGACAGCCATCGCCGTACTAATCGGCGCTGCCCTGAACGCGGTGGTCGACCGCACGTGGCCCCACAAGTCCCGCAAACACGCCACCGCGGAGGCCTCCGAGCCGGTCATGAAAGCCGACTCGAAGATCCACCACGAAGAGGACACCGCCCCGGACGACGAGCGCCCCGAAGTCAAAATGGCCAAAGCCATCGAAGCCCTCGGCGAGCCGCGAGTCCCCGCCTCCCCGGCCCAAGTCGTCGAGCCGGTGGAGGTCTCGCCGCCCGCGCCTTCCAGCAGCCCAGAGCCCACTGCCACCCCGCCAGCGCCCGCCCCGCAGTCGCCCCTCGCTGCGGCGCCCTCGCCTTCATCACCTCCCGCCGTTTCGCCGGAGGCGAAACGGCGGGAGAAGCCGGTGGAAGAGCGGAAGCCGGCGACTGTCGGAAAACCCGGTGCGCCTACCGAGCCCGACGACCTAGGCTGATTGCGACGTGACAGCAGCGTTCCGGATCTGCGGAGCGACCAGGACATGGAAGGGAGCTGACGGTGTCATGAGCTCGTACCAGGCCCATCGGGCCGTCGTCTCCCACTTCGTCCGTCCGCTGAGCTGAACTCGCGGCCGGGCCTCCCGAAAGGTTCGTCGCAAGATGTCAGCAGAACTTCTGGCCCTCGGGCTCGACCCCGAAACGGCCGACTTCCTCGCAACCCAGTCCGAAGAACTGGTACCGGGCCGCGTGGTCCGCGTCGACAAGGGTCTGTCGACCGTCCTCACCGAAGACGGTCCGGTCCGCGCCAGCTGGTCCGGCGCCGTACTAGCGGCCATCGCCACCGACCCACAAGCAACCCCGTGTACCGGCGACTGGGTCGCGCTCCGCCAGTGGCCCGACGACCGCATCACCGTCGAGGCGGTCGCACCACGTCGTACCGCGATCGTGCGGGCCGAGGTCGGCGGCAGCTCGCGCGGCCAGGTACTCGCGGCCAACATCGACGTGGTCGCAATCGTCGTCGGACTGCACCCCGAGCCCAACATCGGCCGGATAGAGCGCTTCCTCGCCCTCGCTTGGGAGAGTGGCGCGCGCCCGGTGGTAGTACTGACCAAGGCCGACCTGGTCGGCGACGCAGACACCGTTGCCGAGGACGTAGCGACCGCGGCGCCCGGCGCCGACGTACTCGTCTGCAGTGCCACCACAGGAGAGGGCCTGGAGACTGTACGGGCCCTCCTGGACGGCAACGCCACCATGGCCCTGCTCGGCACGAGCGGCGCCGGCAAATCCTCCCTGGTGAACGCACTGGCCGGCGTGGAACTCCTGGACGTCCAGGCGATCCGCGAGGACGGCAAGGGCCGCCACACCTCGGTACGCCGCGAGCTGATCCTTCTACCCGCCGGCGGAGTCGTCATCGACACCCCTGGCCTGCGGGGGATCGGCCTGCAAGAGCACGGGGAAGGCCTGTCAGCCGCCTTCCCGGACGTAGCCGCCCTAGCCGAGCAATGCCGCTTCAAAGACTGCGTGCACCTAACGGAGCCAGGCTGCGCAGTACGCGAGGCTCTCGACGAGGGAGCGCTCTCCGTCCGCCGCTACGAGAGCTGGGTAAAGCTCCAACGCGAGGCCGCCTACATGGCCCGCCGCGCCGACAGCCGCCTGCAGGCCGAGGCCCGCAAAGCCTGGGTCCGCCAAACCAAGGACTACCGCCGAGACATCAAACCGCGCCCTTAACCCTCGGGTGCAAGACTCGACCGCATGGATCGCTCTGTCTTGGTAACCGGCGCCTCCCGCGGCATCGGCGCCGCCACCGCCCACGCCTTCGCCGCCGAAGGAGACCGGGTAGCAGTCCACTACGGCTCCTCCCGCGATTCCGCCGAGAAGGTCCTGAACGACCTGCCGGGGGAGGGCCACGTCCTGGCCCAAGCCGACCTGGCCGACCCCGACGCCATCCACCAAATGGTCACCGAGACCGCAGCCGCTCTAGGCACCATCGACGTCCTCGTGAACAACGCCGCCATCTACGAACCCCACCCCATCCGCCAAACGACGTACGAGCAATGGCAGACGGCCTGGCGCAACACCCTCAACGTCAACCTCACCGGCACCGCCAACGTCACCTGGTGCGCAGCCCAACACATGACCCGAGGCGCCCGAATCATCAACGTCTCCTCCAGAGGCGCCTTCCGAGGCGAACCCAACCAACCCGCCTACGGCGCCAGCAAAGCCGCCATTGTCTCCTTCACCCAGTCCCTAGCCAGATCCCTAGGCCCAGAAGGAATAGCAGTAACCGCCATAGCCCCCGGCTGGACCACCACAGACATGGCCGCGGCCGCCCTCTCCGGAGACGGCTACGACAGAAGGCGCTTGGAGAGCCCCCTGGAAAGGGTGGCCGCACCCTCCGAGGTAGCCGCAGCGATCGTCTACCTGGCATCACCGCTGGCAGAGTTCGCGACAGGCACAGTTCTAGATTTCAACGGAGGCTCCCACCTCCGCATGTAGACCGGCAAAGCCAAGCCAGACAAAGCAGAAGGGGGTGTGGGTGGCGAAGCCCCCACAACGCGGCAAGCGAAGCGCAGCCGCACAAATGACGAGAGCGACCCGGCCTGCCGAACCTGGCAGGCACGAGTCGCCCATCGATCTCGTGGACGATACTGGGATCGAACCAGTGACCTCTTCCGTGTCAGGGAAGCGCGCTACCGCTGCGCCAATCGTCCATGCAACTACACACTGCTTCAGAATGTTTCGAGGTGGAGACGGGATTCGAACCCGTGTACACGGCTTTGCAGGCCGTTGCCTCGCCTCTCGGCCACTCCACCACAGAGTCTCAGCCTACTGACCTGTACCGAGCGAACGACCGGGTTCGAACCGGCGACCTCAACCTTGGCAAGGTTGCGCTCTACCAACTGAGCTACGTTCGCATCGCGCTGAGCTGTTCGAACTTCTTCGACCTGCTCGGTGCGAGAGTAGAACAGTAGCGCACTTTCCGCACGGGTGGAAATCGGATTAGAGGCAACCACGACACACCTTTCCAGGCGTGAATCTCACCACTCCAGCCCCACGAGTTGCACCCATCCTCAAGCATGATGAAGCCCCCCGACGAGATGGAACCCCCATGCCACACGCCCCCGCCCGCACCCCCGAAACCCGCAAAGCCGACACCCTGCACCGCCTAGCCACCGACGTAGACGCCTGGGTAGCAACAGCCTCCACCGACGGCACGCCATACCTGATGCCACTGTCATTCCTGTGGCTGGACAACGCCCTACTCCTGTCCACCGCCCGCAAGAACCCCACCAGCCTCAACCTCCAAGCAACAGGCCAAGTCCACCTGTCCCTAGGCCAGACCCGCGACGTAGTCCTGATCTGGGGCACAGCAGAGCTAGCAACACCCGTCCCCACCCCCCACGCAGACGCCTTCGCCGAGAAGGCCGGCTTCGACCCCCGCCAGTCCAACTACCCGTTCTTCCGAGTAACCCCCACCCGAATCCAAGCCTGGCGAGAAGTAAACGAGATCCCCGACAGAGACCTAATGCTCGAAGGCAATTGGCTGATCTAACCCACCACGGCAACCACAACAGCACCGACGGCAATTCGGCCGGGCGCACCCGAGTCGAGGGCCAACGAGGGTGGGGCGAGCCGGCGAGGGTAGGGCCGGGGTAGTGAGGGTGCCGGGGGTGTGAGGGTGCCGGGGCAGCGAGAGTAGGACGGGGCGGAGGGGGGTGTGGGTGGCGAAGCCCCCACAACGCGGCAAGCGAAGCGCAGCCGCACAAATGACGAGGACGACCCGCTCCGCCGACTTTGGCGGACACGCGTCGTCCTCGCTCCGAGTGGACGATACTGGGATCGAACCAGTGACCTCTTCCGTGTCAGGGAAGCGCGCTACCGCTGCGCCAATCGTCCAAGCTTAAGAATGTTCGAGGTGGAGACGGGATTCGAACCCGTGTACACGGCTTTGCAGGCCGTTGCCTCGCCTCTCGGCCACTCCACCAGGTGAGAAAGGCTGGCCTGCCGACTTCTCGACCAGAGGATGGCCCTCTCCGAGCGAACGACCGGGTTCGAACCGGCGACCTCAACCTTGGCAAGGTTGCGCTCTACCAACTGAGCTACGTTCGCGTTGCAACCGGGTTTTCGTTCCCCTCGGTGCGAGAAGAACACTAGCGCACCGTGCGGGTGAGTTCAAAAACGGGGGTCACCTTCCGGCCCACCGCGTGTCATCGACTGGTCACTCGCGGACGCCGTGGCGGGCCCCGGATGCCTTGCGGCATAGGGTGTCCGGCGTTGGAAGGAGCAGGAATGAACATCTGGCTGAACGGCGCTCTTCAGGACGCCTCTGCCATCGCCGGCGGGGCGGCCGTCTCGCCGCTCGACCACGGCCTCACCACGGGTGACGGCGTCTTCGAGACCATCAAGATCGTCGACGGGCAGCCGTTCGCCGTCACCCGGCACCTGGACCGGCTGGTCGCCTCCGCGACCGGGCTCGGCTTGCCGGCGCCCGATCTGGCGCTGGTACGGGACGCGATCGCGACCGTCGTGAAGGCCGATCCGGACATCGCGTTCGGCCGGTTGCGGATCACGTACACCGGCGGGGTCTCGCCGTTGTCGTCCGATCGCGGTACCGACGGCCCGACGCTGATCGTCGCGGCCCAGGCGATCGAGAAGCCCGCACCGAGTTCCGCGATCGTCACGGTGCCCTGGGTGCGCAATGAGCGCAGCGCCGTCGCCGGACTGAAGACCACGTCGTACGCCGAGAACGTCCGGGCACTCGCGTACGCCAAGGAGCGTGGCGGCAGCGAGGCGATCTTCGCAAACACCGTCGGCGACCTGTGCGAGGGCACCGGCTCGAACATCTTCTGCGTCTTCGACGGCGAGCTCGTCACGCCGACGCTGAAGTCGGGCGCGCTGTCCGGCGTCACCCGCAATCTGGTGCTGGCGTGGTTCGGCGGAGTCGAGCGCGATGTGCCGCTGGCGAAGCTGGCCGAGGCCGATGAGATCTTCCTCACGTCGACCACCCGCGACGTCCAGGCGATCCATCGCGCTGACGACCGCGACCTGGCAGTACCGGGTGAGGTGACGACCGCAGTGGCGAAGGTCTTCGCCGAACGCTCCGCCGACGACCTCGACCCGTAACGGCGGACACGCCGGCCTCGCGGGGCGCGCAGCGTCCGTAGTACCGGCTGAAACGACAGCGTCCGGAGTACCAGACTGGTACTCCGGACGCTGTTCGTCGTCTATTCGCCGGCCGTCTTGCGGCGTTCGCGGTAGGCCGCGACGTGCAGCCGGTTGCCGCAGGTGCGGGCGTCGCAGTACCGCTTGGAGCGGTTGCGCGACAGGTCGATCAGCGCGTCGTCGCAGTCCGGCGCCTCGCAGCGCCGCAACCGCTCGCGCTCACCGGCCGAGATCACCTGGGCGAGCGCGATCCCGCACTCGACCGTGATCCGGCAGGTCAGCGACGAACCGTCGCGCGAGTAGTGGATGTGCCACGGGTGACCGTCGTGGTTGGTCAGCCGGGGCGTCGTCGTACCGCTCGCGACGATCGCGTTGATCATCGCCGCCGCCTCGGCATCGGACGCCGTCGTGAACACCGGCGCGAACAGCGGCCGAAGCTCCCGGATGTCCTGCAGGTCGGTCTCGGTCAGGTTGCCCACCGCGCTGAACTCCTGCTCGTGGACGAACTTCTCCAAATCCTCGAGCGTTGCCATGGTGTCCACCTGGCTACTCGGCCCGGGCAGCGTGTTCACCAGCCGGACCAGCGTGCCGAGCGCGTGCTCGGTGTCGTGCGAGAAAGTCACAATCACGTCTCCAACGCGACGGGGTCTCCGTCTTGCAGCAAGAGTAGCCCGGCCCGATTCGTACGTCGCGGACCAATGCGCTATGGTTTCACCCGCAACACAGTACGACGCAAGCAGATCCGGGCGATTGGCGCAGTGGTAGCGCGCTTCGTTCACACCGAAGAGGTCACTGGTTCGAACCCAGTATCGCCCACCCGAGATTAAGCCGGTCAGCCCCAAGGCGACCGGCTTTTGTCTTGCTCCTGTCGAACCCCACGCGCCCGCCGCCGCTCGCTCGTCCCTCGCTCCCAGCTCTGGCCGCTCCCACCCACCCTCTTTTGCCGCTCCTTCGTCGCGGTGACCGCGCCCCGCCGGCTCACCCTTGGACCAGGGGCCATCGGCCGCAAGTCGGGGGTTGCACCGTCAGGCGACGCCTAATGGCCAGGCCTGCCACTCAACCGACCCAGGGCGCTCGCCGCCGCTTCGAAGAAACTCCCTGACCGCCTCTCGGATCATTTCGAGCGGCAGTTCTGAGTCGAGCGGAAGTGCCTCCGGATGGCCGGCGTACTCATAGACAACCTCATCGTGCTGCGACGCTGTCCCGATGGCATACCAGACGCCTGCGGCCCCATCGACCGTTCCAGCGAACTTCATGCCGCCAAGCTTGCGCTCGGCGTTGATGCCTACGCGGAAGTCGTGGTCGGGATAGCCCTGCTCCGTCAACGGACGCTCGGTCAGGTACAGCGCAGCCATCGTGTGATCGAACAACTCGGCCAGGAGAGCATCCACCAACTGGTCGACGTCAGCGTCCGTCCGGATCACGACCGGTTCGTCGTCGTGTTCATGCCGGAAGTAGGCTTCAATGCTGTAGCTCATCTGTGCATGAGTCTTTCTACTCGGGATAGGTCCGCTTGAAGTTGTCAGGGCCATACACGGTCAGGCGGGCACCGTCCGGAAGGAACCTCCACAGGTTCCGGTGACAACCGTACGGACCGGGACAGGGCTTGTTGTTGATCGTGATCGTCGCATCGGCCAGACCTTCTCGGCGCATCCGCAGGGCGAACTTGACCTCGACATGCGAGCCGAGTGTGTCAGCGCCAGGCGCGATCCTGATCCGATGCTCCACCATGAACTGGTCGACAGCCGTCGTGTATTCATCAACCCCGCTGATCAGCTCGTGTTCGTGACCATCAGCGTCGATCCAGATACCGCGGGTCTTGTCTGTCGGCTCCCGCCGAGGAAGTCGTTCCAGAATCTCGCGGGCAACAGGCTCGAACGCGTCGGGTTGACCGTTTCTGTCTGCAACCTCGCCGTGCATTTCAGACTTCGGCGGGTTCCCGTTCTGCCGGCGGTCTTCGGGCGGCGTCCTCCTCGCTGGGACGCTGCGACTTTGCGGAATGCTGCCACCGGCCGGTTCCGCCGGGCGTCCGCCGCCGACCGCCCGGTCGGCCCAGTCACGGGCTTTCGGTGCGGCCTGTGCGAGGTAGCGTGACGCTTCTTCGCAGCGCCGGGCTGCTTCGTCCAGTTGCATCGCGGCCACTTGTGCCGCGGGGCTATTGGACAGGTGACCGACTTCCTCCGCGTTCTGCCGACATTTCTGCGCGGTACGGAGTAGGTAGTCCACTACCCGCGGCGCCTCCTCCAGAGCACCGGCCAAAGCCTTGGCGACCCGCTGAAGTTCGGAAGACATCTCTCCGTGCCCGCGGACTGCTAGATCTGATCGGCGTAGCTACGGCATCCCTGCGCAGCGATCTGCAACGACTCAACCGCCTGCTCGAGCGATCGTCCTGCAGCGTCCAGCAATTCGGAGATATCGCGGTCAGCGCCAGTGGCAGAGCCCGCGATGAGCGCCTGGACCTGAGCCCCGGTCTGTCCGAACTTCTGTCGGTAACCCGCCAGGCTGCCGGCGCCCTGTTGGGCTTCGGCCATGAGTTGATAGAGCTGAGCCTTCAACCGCTGGACGTCGGACATCGTGTGCCTCGCTTTCTGGAACGGCTGGCGCAGAGCGGAGTCGTTCGCCGCGCCGCGCCAGCCGGCTATTGGGTTCTTGCGGGTAGATCGGGCGGCCATGGCCTGCGCTAGACGGTGCCGCTCAGCCGGGGTGGGTTCGCGCATCGGCGACAAGGACGCACGCGCCTGTCGCGCTCTCGAAGTGCTCCCTGAAACCTGCCGTAGCATCAAGCGCGGCGAAGTGCAGCAGGCTCGGTACCACCACAGCCGCGACCTCGTACCGTCTGACCGCCTCGACCAAAGCCTCAAAGGCTGCAGGCCAACTGTCGGGCCGCTCGACGTAGGTGAATCCCATCGAGTAGCCCTCTGCTCGGGCGAACGCGGCGAACTGACGCTTCACACTGTCGACCTGATGGTCAGTGACCAGGAGTTGCCGCTGGAGATATCCGAGCAGCAGCGGCCGGGTGAAGTCCTCCTCAAGGGCCCCTGGAACGTGACTCGCCGATGGAGTCGAATCTGGCGGCCCGACATCTCGCACCGCCAGCGGTGAATTCGCAGATCGATCTGATGTCATGTATCCAGAGTCAGGTGAGAGTGCCTTGCCTCTGCGCAGTCAGCGCCTTGCGAACTTTTATGCGCATTGCGTGGTCAGAACGGAGGTTGACTAGACGCACGACGGTCGCGGAAGGTTGGGCGAGATGCAGATCGGTGAGCGAATCGCGGCGTACCGCAAACGGCGCGGCATGTCGCAGGACGCCCTGGCCGGTCTGATCGGCATGTCGCGGTCATGGCTGTCCCAAGTCGAGCGGGGCATTCGCGGCGTCGACCGTCTGTCCACGCTGAACGACCTAGCAACCGTTCTGCGTATCGAGGTTGCCGACCTCATCGGCCGCGACTGGGTCCTGGCTCCTGACGCCGGAGAGCAGGTGACGGCTGTGGACGCCGTCCGCAGTCAGCTCGCTGGCTATCACCACCTGTTGGGGGAGCAGGTGACGCCTTGGCCGCTCCCGCAGCTCCGCAACGGTGCTGTCCTCGTGCACCAGGCGTACCAGGCCGCCCGGTACCAGTCGGCTACGGCGATGCTTCCCGACCTCATCCAAGCCGCCGACTCGTACGACGGCTATCAGGGCCGCGACGGGCGAGAGACGCACCTTGCGCGTTGCTCGGTCTACTCGGCCGCTGCGAAGCTCCTGACGAAGGTGGGGGAGCACCAGCTCGGCTGGCTCGCCGCCGACCGAGCGACTCACGCCGCCATGGCTGCAGAGTCCAAGACGGCGCAGGGAATGGCCGCATACCAGGTTGTCTGTGCGCTCCTGCGAAGCCAGCGCACCGACGACGCGGAGCGCGTCGCTGTCCGATCGGCAGAGAGCCTCATGCCGCTCACAAGCTCCGATGCCCCTGATGCCGTCTCTCTGGCCGGTTCGCTGTGGCTCATCTCGGCAGTGATCGCGGGCCGACGTTCCGACCGGGCAGCCTCCACCGAGCGTCTGGCGACTGCAGACCGCCTGTCTGGCCTGCTAGCCCACGACGGCAACCACTGGTGGACGGCTTTCGGTCCTACCAATGTGCTGATCCACAAGGCGTCTGTAGCTGCCGAGTTCGGAGACCCTGCCGGTGTCCTGCGGGTAGCGACGGAGATCGACACTGAGACTTTGCCGGCCGGACTCCAGGGTCGCCGCTCCCGCCTGCATCTCGACCTGGCATGGGCTCAGGCGCACGCGAAGAACGACATGGAAGCGATCCTCCACCTACAGCAAGCCGAACGCGTCGCCCCCGAGTCGATCCGCTACCACACCATCGCCCGCGAGCTGGTCCGCGAACTCCTCAAGCGCTCCCGCAAACCCACCCCAGCCCTAACCGCTATCGCAACCCGCGCAGGAGTCCTCGCGTGACCAATCGAACCCTCTACATCGTCGTCTGCGGCGCACCCCTCGCCTCCCGCACCGCAGACGGCGTCCAGGCCGCCCGAGCCAACGGCTGGGACCCCTACGTCATCCCCACCGATGCCGCCATGCCCTGGCTCGCAGACCAGGACCTGGGAGATGCTCCCGTCATCACCGGCAACCGCACCCCACATCAGCCGAAGCGCACCCCACCGGCCGACGCGGTCGCCGTCGTCCCCATGACCTTTAACACCCTCAACGCCTGGGCCAACGGCAACGCCAACACGTACCCGCTCACGACGCTTTGTTCCGCCCTTGGTTCGCGCACACCGACCGCAGCGACCCCATTCGCGAAGCGCGACTTAGCCGGTCACCCAGCGTGGCTTGCTTCGCTCGCGGTGCTCCGATACGCGGGGGTGACGATCGTCGACCCGCAGAGTGGATCAACCTCCGCAGTCGATGCAATTGCATCCGGAACTGGCGCGGAAGCCGCATCCGGCTTCAGCTGGGAATGGGTGTTGGCGGCACTCGATCCCCGCTAGACCTTCAGCGATGCGACCTGATCACACCAGGTGGGGCGCCACTGCCCGGCCTGTGAGGCGACTTCTTCTCGGTTCACAAACGCACAAGAGTCAGGCCCATTGGCCACCTAAGCAGATGAAAGCGTTGGCAGTGGGGGGGATCGGATCCACCCCCTAAACGTCGCAGGAAGCCATAGGTGGCCTGTGAGCGGTAGTCACAATCGATGTAATTCTTTGGTTATCGATCCGTTATGGCAGTATGGGGGCAGCACGATAGAAGACCCCGGTCGGGCAATCCGAACGAAGGTCGGAAGCCGAGCCGGGGTCTGCTGCGTCCTTTGCCGGGTACGCGCATCAGACCCTACCCACTCGTCGTGGGTGGCGTACACCAGGTGCGCCCTTGCAGGCTCGGCGGTGTGACTCCACGAGGAGAGACCGCGATCCATGAGCGTCACGATGTACCGCAGCCAGCACAAGCAGAAGAGTCAATCTCAGGCCGCCGCCGCGAAGCAGGCGGCGGAGCTTCGCCGGAAAGAAGCCGCCAAACGTCATGACGCCGCTAAGGCCCAGGAGTCCGCGTCCAGGACGTCCAGCCTCTACACGCAGAAGACGCGGCTGTCGGAGGCCAACCGCGCTGCCGCTGCTGCCAACAAGTACGGCAAGGACGCGGCGGAACTGGAGGCCAAGGCGGCGAAGTACGGAGCCGAGGCAGCTGGCCTCTGGGAGAAGCTGACCAAGGCCGAACTGACCGAAGCCAACAATGCCGAGCGGAAGCGCAAGGCAGCGGCTGATCAAGCGGAGCGCCGACGGAAGTCGGAAGCAGACCGCGCTGAGCGTCAGCGCAAAGCCGAGCAGTTGAGAATCGAGCAGGAAGCCGCTGCGCACCGTCTGAGCCTTGAACAACGCATCAACTGGACCGAGGCAAAGGCCGACCACGCCCTACGCCAGCTCAGCAAGCCGAAGCCCGAGCGTCTCCGCGTGTTGATGCTCGCCGCATCACCCGAGGGCGATCTGCGAATCGGCCGGGAGCAGGGCAAGATTCAGCGAGCCGTCGAGGCGACCTTGCACCGCGACTACGTGGATCTACGGCTGTGCCCATCAGCGACCACCGACGATCTGTTGGACGGCATCACCAAGTTCCGCCCGCATGTTGTGCATTTTTCCGGACACAGCAATGACCGGGTCATCGAGTTCGAGGCCGACGTCGACGACTTCCACGAGGGAGTGATCGTCACCGCAGAGGCTTTTGCGAACGCCTGTAGGGCGACCGACGATCCGCCCACTTTGATTGTGCTCAACTCCTGCGAGTCGGCTGGGCAGGCCGACGCCCTGGTCGATCTGTTCGCACCGTTGGCTATCGGAATGACTGGCACGATCGATGACTCGGACGCCATCACGTACGCGACTCGGCTCTACGCCGCGATCGCGAACGGCCAGTCCGTCAACTCGGCACACCTCTCGGCCCAGGCGGCGGTGCAGCTCCTCGGAGGCGAGCATGACCGGCCGCATCTGGCGGTCGCGAGCGACATCGACCCCGCGTCGGTGATGCTCGTCAAAGTGCCGGACGACGCTCACTAGCATGCGGACGACGTGTCCGAGACCATGGCGAGTCCAATGGTCTCGGACACGCTCCGAGGAATCGGCCGTCGCACACCAAGGGCAGCGAAAAAGCAGCAAGACGAATGGTTTGCCGCGACGGGAGATGACGGGCGACGCTACGGCGGCAGTCATCTACGAACCACCGCACGGCTATTGGGACGGCGCATCCGCCTTCACACCGAAGAGGTCACTGGTTCCAACCCAGTATCGCCCACGAGATCGATGAGCGACCTGTGTTCGCCGAAATAGGCGAACCTGGTCGCTCTCGTCATTTGTGCGGCGGCGCTTCGCTTGCCGCGTTGTGGAGGCTTCGCCATCCACACCCCCTTGTCTGTGGTTGAGTTTGCTAGTTGGCGTCCCGCGGTGGCTGACCCCGCGGCTCGCCTCGGGCTGTTGATTCGCGACGCTGTGCGTCTGCCTGGTGGGAACCCTGGACGGTGCCCCTTCATGGCAGTCACAGAGGGTCTCGGCGGCCACGTGCGAAGACTTTGCGGTGACGGGCTGACGTGGTGCGCGGTGCGTGCCAGAGTGAGGACGAGGCGCAAATGTCCCGCCACGCCCAGGAGGCGCCATGTCTGGCTCCGATCCGTCTCGATCCTCGTCTCCGCGCGCGAGCCGCCGCGCCTTTCTGGCCGGCTCAGGCGCTGTGGCGGCCGGTACCGTCGGCGCATCGCTGGTAGGACCTGCCGCCGAGGCGGCTGTCTCGTACGCCGATCCCGCCCTTGCAGCACCGACTGGACCTGATGCCGCCCTCGGGCCCTCGAAGTTCGACTCCAAGCTACGAAGATTGCTGCGGGACGTCGATCCCCAGCGGATCGGCGCAACGATCCAGCGGCTGACCGAGTTCGGCACCAGGCACACCCTGTCCACCCAGACCGATCCGGTGCGTGGCATCGGAGCGGCCACGGAGTGGGTAGGTCAGCAGATGGATGCCATTGCCGCCAGGTCCGGCGGCAACATGACGGTGCAACTGCAGTCGTTCATCCAACCGGTCGCCAGCCGGATCCCGGTCCCCACCAGAATCACCAACGTCATCGCTACCTTGAAGGGAACCGCGACACCCGAGCGGTTCTACGTTGTCACCGGCCACCTCGACTCACGAGTGACCGACGTCATGGACTTCACCAGCGACGCACCCGGTGCCGACGACGACGGATCCGGCGTCGCGTGTGTGCTCGAACTCGCGCGGGTGTTCGCGACCCATCAGTTTCCCGGCACGATCGTCTTCGCCACCGTTAGCGGAGAGGAACAAGGGCTGTACGGCTCCTCCTTCATGGCACAGCAGATGGCGGCGGCCGGCAATGACGTCCAGGGCATGTTCAGCGACGACATCATCGGGGCCAGCCGGTCTTTCGATGGCCACGAGCCCGACCCGTTCAGCGTGCGGATGTTCCTGGAGGGGGTTCCGACCAACGTGACGCCTGCCCAGATCTCCCTCCTGCAGTCCGCCGGCGGTGAGAACGACGGGCAGGCTCGCCAACTCGGCCGCTTCGTTCACTCGGTCGCGCCGCACAGCTTGACCGGTATGAAGATCCGGCTGATCTGGCGGCGCGACCGGTTCCTCCGCGCCAGCGACCACGTCTCGTTCCAAGGCCAGGGCTACCCGGCCGCCAGGTTCACCGAGCCTCGGGAGAACTTCAATCACGAGCACCAGAACGTCCGGATCGAGGATGGCGTGCAGTTCGGCGACCTGATCGAGTTCGTGGATATCGACTACATTGCCAGGGTGACCAGGGTGAACGCGGCTGCACTGTGGGGGCTTGCGTCCTCCCCAGGCACCCCCAAGAATGCCCAGATTCATACGACACCGCCTGGCATCCTCTCGGGCACCAACCTCACCGCGCTTTCCTGGAATGCCAACCCCGAAACGAACCTGACCGGGTACGAGGTGGTCCTGCGGGAGACCACGGAATCCGATTGGAGCAGCGCGGTTCCAGTCGGGAACGTCACCACGGCGACGCTCGACATCTCCAAGGACAACGTGCAGATGGGCATTCGTGCGGTGGACCGGAACGGGAATCGGAGCCCGGTCGCATTCCCCCGGCCCGTGGCCTAGCCGTCCGCCGGTCGTTAGTAATACCGGCGGAGAGCCGGCCAGGTTTGGGACCACGGTGCCTTCGTGCCGGAGCATAGGACCAGGGCGGTGCCTTGTTCTTCGTTGTCTGCGCCTACGCCGTTGTCGACGGTGCCTACTTGGTGGCAGTTGGTGAAGTTGGCTTCGTAGGTGGGGGTGCGTTCTTGTTCCACCAGGAGGACTGGGCCGTTCTGCATGTCTGAGGGGTGGGACCAGTCGTGGAAGCTCATGTGGCCTGAGTAGGGGCGGGGGAGGCCAAGAGCAGGCCCGTACTTCGTGAGCGCGCCGGCTTGGCCGTAGTTGCCGGCGAAGAGGACTGCTCGGGCGCGTTGGGCTTCGGGGATTTGGTGCCAGGCGGTGGCGGCCGCGGTGGTCAGTTCTTGCCAGCCGATCTGTTCGCCTTGTTCGGGGTTGATGGGGATGACGAAGTTGACTGCAGACGCGGGGAGGATCGGCAGGGTGAAAAGGGCTGAGGTCAGGGCGGTGAGGGTCAGGCCGATGGTCAGGGTGGTGCGGCGGGATCGGGTGCGGGCGGCGGTTAGCCAGTTGATGGTGGGTTGGCAGCCGGCTGCGATCAGTACCAGGAGTAGGGGGAGGGCGTAGTACGGCTTGCCGCCTAGGGCTAGTACTACGACGCAGATGATCGGGTAGGCGAGGGCGATCGGGCGGGCCCAGCGCAGGGTGGGGGAGCGCCAGAGGTTGAGGAAGCCGGCTATCCAGAGCGGGACCAGGAACGGGGAGAGCTGGAGGATCTGGAGCGGGACGAACATGATGCGGTTCTCAGTGCCGTCGTCCTCGCTGATTCCGCTGGCGACTGTGAGTTGGGGCCAGTCGTGGGTTGCTTGCCAGATCAGGTTGGGGGCGGCGATGAGGGCCGCTACGGCTAGGCCGGCGGGGAGCCACCAGGTACGGAGTACCGAGCGTGGGCCCGTGATCAGGACGGCTATCAGGAGTGCGCCTAAGGGAAGTACGACCAGGTACTTGTTCTCCAAGGCGATGCCGGCTGCTAGACCGAGGGCTACCCACCAGCGGGGGTTGTTGGTGTGGAGGAGCTTGATGGCCAAGAGCGCGATGGTCATCCAGGCGAGCAGGTCGTAGGTCGCGGTCGACGCCAGATGGCCTACGCCCATCACGAAGCCCGAGACGGCGGTGCAGATGGCGGCGAGGATCTGGGCTCGGCGGGTGGCGTTGAACTCGCGGGCGATGAGGGCGACCACGACGACGGTCAGTGCGCTGCTGAGCGTCGAGATCACCCGGATGCCCATCGGGGTCTCGCCGAAGATGGTGGTGGAGATGTGGACCAGCAGCGGCGTGAGGGGCGGCTGGTCGACGTACCCCCAGGCGAGGTGATCGCCGGCGACGAGGAAGTACAGCTCGTCGCGATGGAAGCCGTAGCGCCCGGACAGAGCGGTCAGTACGACGGCCAGCGCCACCGCGACCCCGGCCACCGGCCGCGTCGCGAACCCCACCCCGGGACGATTCATGGCGGCATGCTGTCAGCCCATCGGGTGCACCGGGAAGCTTTCGCCCTCAGCCGGGCCGGGGCAACAGGTTGGTATAGGTCAACCGGCTTACTTGCCTCGGGGGAGCAGGGCTGGTTTGGTATATCAACCTGTTGAGCGGGAAGGCGATCGCTGTGGTTCTGCTGTACGAGCGGATCAGTACGCATGTGCTCGAGGAGATCCGCAGTGGGGTGCTCGGGCCGGGCGACCGGGTCGCGTCGGAGATGGAGCTGGCGGCGCAGTTCGAGGTCAGCCGGATCACCTCCAAACGCGCTCTCGAGGTACTCCGGGAAGCCGGCCTGATCGAACGGATCCGCGGCAAAGGGTCGTTCGTCGTCAAGCACCTGCCGGACCTGGAGGGCGTGACCGCGCCCCTCAGAGGCACGCTCCGTCCGGCCCGCCGCAACCATGTTCCGGGGACGATCGCCCTGCTCATACCGGACGTCTCCGAGGCCTACGGGCTGGAGTTGCTGCAGTCGATCGAGGAGCACTGCGCCGAGGCGGGCGCGAATTTGATCGTACGGCGGACGCGCGGCCGTCAGTCGGACGAAGAGCAAGCGGTCGAGTCCCTGGTCGCGTCGGGCGAGGTGGACGGGCTGATCGTCTTCCCGGTGCACGGCGACTTCTACAACGCCAGCCTGTTGCGGCAGGTGCTCGACGGGTTCCCGCTCGTGCTCGTCGACCGGCATCTGTCGGGCATACCGGTGTCGGCCGTTCATACCGACAACGTCGCCGCGTCGCGTGCCTTGACCGAGCGGCTGCTCGATCGGGGGCATCGGCAGATCGCGTTCGTCTCTCCGCCGCCGTTGAACACGTCGAGTATCGAGGACCGGCTGGAGGGATTCCGGGCGGCGTTCGCCGGGCGGGCGCCGGGTCGGTACCAGCCGCATCAGCTGACCGAGCTGCGCAGTACGTTGCCGGGATCGTTCACGCCGGAGAGCGTCCGCTCCGATCTCGAGCTGATCCGGGCGTTCCGGAACCGCTTTCCCGAGGTGACCGCGTTCGTGGCTTGCGAGTACAACCTGGCCCGGATGCTGGATCGCGCGCTGAGACCGAGCGAGCTGGTGATCAGTTGCTTCGACTCGCCGGGTGATCCGATCGCCGGGCCACCCTTCCTGCATGTCCGGCAGGATCAGCGCGAGATGGGCCGGCAGGCGGTCGACCTGCTATTGGCCCAGCTCCGCGGCGAATCGGTCCCCAAGCTGTCCCTGGTGCCCTTCCGGCTGGTCGATGCCGACAACAACTGACTTTCGGCAGTACGCCGGGGAGCGCTCTCCTGTGTAGCGTCGGGGAGGTGAAGTGGACGCGCGCGGGGGATCTCGGCTTGTGGGCCGGACTCTCGTTGCTGGTGCTCACCGAGAGCGGCGCCCGCAACGATCCGCTCTGGATGCGGGCCGGCTGCCTCGCCGTACTGGCCGCTGCTGTCCTTCTCCGTCGTCGGCGTCCGGTGATCGGGCTGAGTCTGGTGATCGCCACCGAGGTGGTGATCCTGGCCGGCAGTCTCGGTACGACGATGGGCGTTCCGATCGCGCTGATCCCGGCGATCTCGTTGCTGAGTTACGTTTCCGGGCGGCGGGAGACGCAGCTACGGCAGTTCGTGATCATGTGCTGCGTCGAGCTGGCGGCGTTGCTGATCCTCAGCCTGACCGTGCATCGCGACGTACCGGTCACCGAGGCCGTACTGACCTGGCTGCTGATCTTGCTTCTCTCGCTGCTGGTCGTCGTCCTGCCGTGGCTGATCGGCCGGTACCGCGCGCAGCAGGCGTTGCTCGCCACGGCCGGCTGGGATCGCGCTGAACGGATCGAGCGCGAGCACCGGATGGAGATCACCCAGGAACGGCTCAGAGAGCGCTCCCGGATCGCCGAGGACATGCACGACTCGGTCGGCCACGAGCTCAGCCTGATCGCCCTGCGAGCCGCCGCACTGGAGGTCGACGCGGAGCTGCCCGAGCGGCATCGCCGAGCCGCCACCGAGCTCCGCGAGGCTGCCGCCACCGCGACGGAACGGCTCGGCGAGATCATCGGCGTACTCCGGGACGGCGAGGCGTCCGTCGTACCGGCGCAGGAAAGCGTGGCGGAGCTGGTCGACCGCGCAGCCGCGAGCGGGCTGGCCGTGAAGCTGGTCCAAGAAGGCAGCGCCGACCTGCCCCCGATGGTCGATCGAGCTGTCCACCGAGTTGTCCAGGAGTCACTCACCAACGCGAGCAAACACGCACCGGGTGCCGAGGTGTCTGTCACCGTCTCGTACGGCGACGACCAGGTCGACATCCGAGTGCTGAACGATGCTCCATCCGGCTTGGTGAACACCGACGCAGTTCGTGGGTCTGGTGGGCGAGGGCTGGCTGGGTTGAGGGAGCGGGTTCGGTTGGTGGGCGGGGTGTTGCGGGCAGAGGCTCGGAGTACCGGGGGATTTGAAGTAGTGGCTCGGATCCCGCGCGTGGGTGGGCGGGTCGAGGCCGAGGTGACGGCCGAGTCGGGGACGGCAGATGAACGGGCGACCGTACGCCGGAACGCCAGGCGCGGCCTGATCACCGCCGTCACCGTGCCGGTCGCGATCGGCGCCGTCGTCGGATTGGTTGCCCTTGGCTACTACCTGATCGTCGGGTACAGCTCGATCCTGCGGCCGGCCGACTATGACGCGCTCCAACTGGGGCAGCCGATCGACCAGGTGGAGACCCGGCTGCCGGCGATGCAGATGGTCGACCCGCCGAGTGACCGGGTGGAGCAGCCGAAGGAATGGACCTGCCGCTTCTACCGTCCGGACGTACCGTTCTCGACCACCTACGCCTACCGCCTGTGCTTCCAGAACGGAGCGCTGGTGGCCAAGGACGTCGTCCAAACCGGCTCGGTCCGACCCGAGCTCCCCGCCACCGAGGGCCGACCGACCACCGAAGGGACGCCGTGACGATCAGGGTGCTGCTGGCCGATGACGAAGCCATGGTTCGGGCCGGGGTGCGGGCGATTCTCGGCTCGGACGAGGCGATCGAGGTGGTTGCCGAAGCGGCCGACGGGCGGGAAGCCGTCGCACTTGCTCTGCGCCATCGACCCGACGTCGCCGTGCTCGACATCCGGATGCCCAGGATGGACGGTCTGGCGGCCGGTGCCGAGATCCAGCGGACCGTTCCGGAGACGGCCGTCGTGATGCTGACCACCTTCTCCGAGGACGCCTACATCGCCAAGGCACTCGGCGACGGCGCTAGCGGCTTCCTGCTGAAGTCCGGCGATCCTCATGAGCTCATCGCTGGGTTGAAGGCGGTCGCCGGAGGCGCGGCGTACTTGTCGCCGAAGGTCGCCCACCGGGTGATCGCCGAGCTCAGTGCCGGTACGGGCGGTGGCCGGATGGCACGCGCCGCGGCTGCCAAGGAGCAGATCGACGTACTGACGCCGCGCGAACGCGAAGTACTGGCCCTGGTCGGCGCGGGATTGTCTAATGCCGAGATCGCCGGCCGGCTGTACCTGGTCGAGGGGACGGTGAAGGCGTATGTCAGCGCGGTGCTGACCCGGCTCGCGGTGAAGAACCGGGTCCAGGCCGCGATCGTCGCCTACGAAGCCGGGCTGGTCGCGGATTGACCGTTACCGGCCAGCGCCGGTGGGCGGGCAGTATCCGGGGTGGCCGGCCGACGCTCCGGCGGGTGACATCGCCTGGACACCCGGTCATGGGATAGTGGGACCTCCCGGGCGGATCGTTACCCGGGATATCCAGCCCAGACACCCAGTTACCAGCCCCAGGGGAGCGGCAGCCCCGCCCCCCTCTCACAGAATCGGGGGATCTAGGTCGTGACCGACTCGCACAACTCCGGACAGCACAAGGACCGGGAAGCGGCAGCGGCCGAGGTCCGGAGGATGTGGCAGCCGACCCCGTCCTGGACCCAGCCGGATCCCAACCCAGCTCCCACCACGCCGCCACCCCCGCCTCCCGCGCAGAAGCCGCCGGTGAGCAGCCAGGCGACTCCCGACCCGGAAGAGGTCGAGGAGGAGGCAGTGGAGGAAGAGCAGCCGGACGCGCTGTCCCAGGAGTTCCCTGGCGACTCGTGGTCGCAGCCCGCCGAGACTCCCACCGCCACTCCGGACCCGTGGACCCAGCAGCCGGCAGCCGAGCCCGCTGCCGACGCGTGGTCCAGCCAGTCGTCTGCAGAGCCGGTCGCACGGAGCAAGGAACCTGCTGCGGACCCGTGGAGCAAGTCCGCTGGGTATGAGCCGACAGGCGAAGCCTGGACGCGTTCCAGTGAGCCCGCAGGCGACCCGTGGACGCAGCCCGCCCAGGAGCCCGGCCAGCCAGCAGGGCCTCAGCTCTCGCCTGCCGCCCAGCACTTCTTCCCGCAGGGCATTCCCGGTCAGGGCGCGCCGCCGCCGGATCGGCAGGTCTCGTACCGCGCTGACGAGTTGCTGCAGGCACTACCGCTGCCGCGGGAGGCTCCTGCCGAGAAGGGCGTTCGCAGCGTACTGCGCTTGCGCCCGGGCACCTCCGAGCGGCTGGAGCGCATTGCGCGCGCCACCGCGGCGACCGCCTTCCGGCGGCCCGTGACGGTGACGATCGCCAACCCGAAGGGCGGGTCGGGCAAGACGCCGACCACGCTGCTGCTGGCCGGCGCGCTCGGTCAGGCGCGCGGTGGCGGGGTAGTGGCCTGGGACAACAACGAGCTGCGCGGCAACATGCATCTACGCACGCACGACACCAACAGCCGCTCGACGGTGACGGATCTGCTGCAGGCGATGCAGATGCTCACGCAGCCGGATGCGCGGCTCGGGGACGTCGGGGCGTACCTGCGTCATCAGGTGTCGGGGCAGTACGACGTACTGACGTCGGCCACGACGACGTACGCGCAGATCGAGGCCAAGGACTTCGATCAGATCCACCGGCTGCTGAGCCGCTTCTACAAGGTGCTGGTGATCGACACCGGTAACAACGAGGGCTCCAGCAACTGGCGCGAGGCGATGAAGGCGTCCGACGTCCTGGTCATCCCGATCAAGTGGAAGAGCCTGTCCTGCGCCGCCGCCGTGCAGATGCTGGAGGAGCTCGACCACCAGGGTCCGGACGCGCAGCGGTTGATCCGCCGCGCGGTCATTGCGGTCAGCAACGGCCCCGGCGACGTCAACAAGGAGGTCGAGAAGCAGCTCCGCCCGTACTTCGAATCGCGCGCGGCCGCTGTCGTCGACATCCCCACCGACCCCCACATCGCCGCCGAGGGCCCCCTGGACCACTCAGCCCTCCAGCCAGCCACCCGCCGCGCAGCCCTCGAGCTCGCTGCCAAGGTAGCCGAACAAATCACCATCGCCCTCAACGTCCCGCGCTGAGCCCCGACCGCCCCGCCGAGAAGCTGCGGCCTTGAACACCAACTGGCGACCTTGAACACGTAATAACGTGTTCAAGGTCGCCATTTCATGTTCAAGGTGCCAGGTTCAGGCGTCGCGGCGGGTGAGGATTGCGGTGCCTGTGAGGAGGCCGGCTGCGGCCCAGACGATGAGTACCAGGAAGCTGAGGGTGGGGGACAGTGGGTCGGTGGAGCCTGACAGGAAGTTCTGGCCTGCTCCGCCGGGGAGGAGGGCGGCCAGCCAGACCAACGCCCGGATGCTGCTCTGGGCGAGCATCATCGGAATGACGATCAGGAACAGGAACGCGGCCGTGAGGGTGCCGGCGGTGCTTCTGATGATGAAGGCGATGCCGGCGGTGAAGAGTCCGGCGAGGGTCACGTAGGCCGCCACCGCGAGCAGGTCGACCACGAGGGCGGCCAGATCCCAGTCCGCCCATTGGCCCATCGCCAGGCCGCCGGTGACCGACGCGACGATGCCGAGCAGCAGGCCGTATAGGAACAGCACGGGCGTGAGGACGATGGCTTTCGCCAGTACTACGTTCGGGCGTACCGGCGTCCACTGCAGGGTCGAGCGGATGCTGCCGGTCGAGTACTCCGATGTCACCAGCAGCATCGCGAAGGCCGCGACCACGATCTGCACGATCGTCATCGCCGAGACCGCCACCCCGCCGACGGCCGTCTTCTCCATCACGCCTTCGTATGAGCGGTTCTCGTAGTCGTAGGCAGTTGAGAAGCCGAACTGCAGAGCCAGCAGGCCGGTCAGTAGCAGCGCGGCGATGATGTTGAGCCAGCTCGACCGGACCGTCCAGAGTTTCGTCCACTCCGACGCGACCGCGCCCCGCAGCCCGCTCGACCTGCGCTGGACGGTGATGGTTGCCGTCGTCATCGTTCTCCTGCCTCGACTAGTTCGGTCTGACCCTCGACCTGAGGTTCAGGGGTCCGGCGGTGGTGGCGGATGGCCTCGACGATCAGGGTCACGCCGAGCGCCAGGCCGATGCCGAGTGCGACGCCCTTGAGCGGGTTGTCCTCGAAGGCCTTGCCACCCAGGTAGCCGACGAGCGAGCAGTACAGGCCCCAGCTGACGGCGGCCAATGCCGCGAAGAGGGAGAAGTTGCGCAGCGGATAGCGGACCGCGCCCATCGTCAGCGTCACGGCGGTCCGCCCACCGGGGACATAGCGAGCGACCACCAGGACCAAGCCGCCGCGCTCTGACAGAGCATTGCGTGCCCAAAGAGTCAGCTTGTGCCGCTTCGTCCCCGGTTCGAAGCGATCGAGTAGCCGACCTCCCGCGCCTCGGCCGAGCGCATAGGAGACGTGGTCGCCGAGGAAGGCGCCGGCCGCGGCCATCGCGATCACGACGTACAAGTTGGGTCCGCCGGTCGCCGCGAAGACGCCGGCCGTGACGACGAGCGTCTCGCTCGGTATCGCCGGAAAGAACCCGTCCAGCGCGGCGAAGCCGAACAGGGCGAGGTAGATCCACCACGACGACATCAGTTCCTGGGTGAAGTGCAGGATCGAGTCGCTCATCCCGCCACCACCCCGTACTGGACGCTGTCCGCGGTCAGCTCCATGTACGCCTCCTCGAGCGAGGCGCGCTCGGTATGCAGCTCATGCAGCCGTACTCCGAGCTCGTGGGCGAGATCACCGACCCGCTCAGCCGGTACGCCGGTGACGATCAGCTGGCCCGGTAGCGATTCGACCTGCTCCGCTTCCGCGATCAGCCGATCCCGGAGTACCGCGAGGTCGACCTGCGACGGGATCCGGATGCGGACGGTCGTACGCGACGATCCCGCGATGACCTCGGCAATCGGCGCATCTGCGATCAATCGGCCGCGACCGATCACGACGAGCTGGTCGGCCGTCAGTTGCATCTCGCTCATCAGGTGGCTGGACACGAAGACGGTCCGTCCCTCGGTGGCGAGCCGGCGCATCAACCGGCGTACCCAGCGGACGCCGTCCGGATCGAGACCGTTCACGGGCTCGTCGAACATCAGCACCTCGGGATCCCCGAGCAATGCGCCAGCGATCCCTAGTCGCTGGCCCATGCCCAGGGAGAACTGCCCGGAGCGCTTGCGGCCGACCTCCTCCAGGCCGACGATCGTCAGCACCTCGTCGACCCGGCTGACCGGGATGCCGTTGCTGCGCGCCATCGCGATGAGGTGGTTGCGGGCCGTCCGACGGGGATGCAGGGCCTTCGCGTCGAGCAGGGCTCCGACCTTGGTGAGCGGGACCGGCCAATCGGCGTACGGGCGTCCGTCGACCAGCGCGCGGCCGGCGGTGGCGGTGTCGAGGCCGAGGATCATCCGCATCGTCGTCGACTTGCCCGCGCCGTTCGGGCCGAGGAAGCCGGTGACTCGGCCGGGGGAGATGGTCAGGTCCAGCGCGTCCACGGCGGTGGTCTCGCCGTAGCGCTTGCTGAGTGCTTCGAGGGTGATCACGCGGAGCCTTTCCCGGTTCGCCAGTGTCACTACGAACCTAGGAATCCGGGAGGGGCCGGCACATCGGACTATGGGAGGCAGCGACCCCTGACTTTCGTCAGGTGCGGGCGGTTCCGCGTCCCCCTGTGGATGGGCCGCAACGCTCGCCGGCGCGACTCGATACCATCTGCGATGTGACGGGCCGCGCACGGCGGACCGGCGTACTCGAGGAGTGAACGTGTCGGAAGTCAAGGTCCATCTGATCGGCGTCGAGGGCGAGGCTGAGCGGAGTGTGACCGAGACGACGACCGTCGGAGAGCTGTTCGCCGAGATCTTCGGTCAGGACCGCTCCGCCATCGCCGCCAAGGTCAACGGCGAGCTGCGCGACCTGGCCCGGGTGGTCGCCGACGGCGACGAGATCGAGCCGGTGCTGGCGTCGTCGCCTGACGGGCTGGCCATCATCCGGCACTCGACCGCGCACGTGCTCGCGCAGGCCGTCCAGGACCTGTTCCCGGACGCAAAGCTGGGCATCGGCCCGCCGGTCGAGAACGGCTTCTACTACGACTTCGACGTGGCCACTCCGTTCACCCCGGAGGACCTGGGCAAGCTCGAGAAGAAGATGCAGCAGATCATCAAGGAGCGGCAGCGGTTCAGCCGCCGGGTGGTCTCCGACGACGATGCGCGCGCAGAGTTGGCGAACGAGCCGTACAAGCTTGAGCTGATCGGCATCAAGGGCTCGGCCTCCGCGGACGCTGCCGAAGGTGCTTCGGTCGAGGTCGGCGCCGGTGAGCTGACGATCTACGACAACATCCGGCGCGACGACTCGGTCGCTTGGAAGGACCTGTGCCGCGGTCCGCACGTCCCCGCGACTGGATACTTGGGCAACTTCAAGCTGATGCGGGTCGCCGCGGCGTACTGGCGGGGGAGCGAGAAGAACCCGCAACTGCAGCGCATCTACGGCACCGCGTGGGACACCCGCGACGCGTTGAAGGCCTACCTGAACCACCTCGAGGAGGCCGCCAAGCGCGACCACCGCAAGCTGGGCACCGAGCTGGACCTGTTCAGCTTCCCCGACGAGATCGGCTCCGGCCTGGCCGTCTTCCACCCCAAGGGCGGCGTGCTCCGCAAGGTGATGGAGGACTACTCGCGGCAGCGGCACGTCGAGGACGGCTACGAGTTCGTCTACACGCCGCACATCACCAAGGCGCAGCTGTTCCAGACCTCGGGTCACCTCGACTGGTACGCCGATGGCATGTACCCACCCATGCACCTGGACGAGGAGCGCGGGCCGGATGGCGAGATCCGCAAGCAGGGTCAGGACTACTACCTGAAGCCGATGAACTGCCCGATGCACAACCTGATCTTCGACTCGCGCGGCCGGTCGTACCGGGAGCTGCCGCTGCGGCTGTTCGAGTTCGGCACGGTGTACCGGCTGGAGAAGTCGGGCGTCATCCACGGCATGACCCGGGCCCGCGGCTTCACCCAGGACGACGCGCACATCTACTGCACCCGTGAGCAGATGCGTGACGAGCTGAAGAACCTGCTGACCTTCGTGCTCGGCCTGCTGGCCGACTACGGCCTGGACGACTTCTACCTCGAGCTCTCCACCAAGAACCCGGAGAAGTTCGTCGGGTCGGACGAGGTCTGGGAGGAAGCCACCGACACGCTGCGCGAGGTCGCGGAGGGTTCCGGGCTGGAGCTGGTCCCGGATCCGGGCGGCGCCGCGTTCTACGGACCCAAGATCTCCGTCCAGGCGCGGGACGCGATCGGCCGGACCTGGCAGATGTCGACGATCCAGCTGGACTTCAACCTGCCGGAGCGGTTCGAGCTGGAGTACACGGCGCCCGACGGCTCCCGGCAACGCCCGGTGATGATCCACCGCGCGCTGTTCGGCTCGATCGAGCGGTTCGTCGCCGTCCTGACCGAGCACTACGCCGGCGTCTTCCCGCCGTGGCTCGCGCCGGTCCAGGTGATCGGCATCCCGATCACCGACGGCCACGTCGACTACCTGTACGAGATCGCCAAGCAGCTCAAGGCCGAGGGGATCCGGATCGAGGTCGACGCCTCCGACGACCGGATGCAGAAGAAGATCCGCAACGCCCAGAAGGCCAAGGTCCCGTACATGCTGATCGCCGGCGACGAGGACATGGCGGCCGGCTCGGTCTCCTTCCGCTACCGCGACGGCACCCAGAAGAACGGCATCCCGATCGCCGACGCGATCGCGGAGATCGTCGAGGCAGTCAAGAAGCGCGTCCAGGTATGACCGATCTCCCCGGCGATACGCCGTACGAGCTGGAGGGTGTGGAGGAGCAGGACGGGGTCGGTACGCCGGATCCGTTCCTGCGGTTGTGGACTCCGCACCGGATGGCTTACATCGCCGGGGAGAACAAGCCGACGACGGGTGAGGCGGGGCAGGGGTGCCCGTTCTGCCGGATTCCGGCGTTGGCGGATGTGGACGGGTTGATCGTCCGGCGGTCGGAGGCGGCGTACGCGGTACTGAATCTGTATCCGTACAACCCGGGGCATCTGATGGTGGTGCCGTATCGGCATGTTGCCGACTACACCGAGCTGACGCCGGACGAGGTGTCGGACGTGGCGACGCTGACGCAGCAGGCAATGCAGGCGGTGCGGATCGTCTCGGCCGCGCGTGGGTTCAACATCGGGATGAACCAAGGCGAGATCGCTGGGGCGGGGATCGCCGCTCATCTCCATCAGCATGTCGTGCCGCGGTGGGGTGGCGATGCGAACTTCATGCCGGTGATCGCCCAGACGAAGGTGCTCCCGCAGTTGCTGTCGGAGACTCGCGCCCTGCTCGCGAAGTCCTGGCCGACTACTTGATAAACAGCGGTAGCAGCGGGCCGACCACACCTAGAAGGGTTTCGAGTGGAACTTCGCGGGATGGGTTGGTCAGGCCGCTGACGCGGACGACGCGGCGGCCCTGGCGGAAGACGAGTTCGCCCTGGTCGGGCAGGTAGTAGCCGGGTTTGCCGATCGGTGCGAAGCGCGGCGGTGGGGTGCGGACCGCTTCTGGGATCGTGTCGGCGTGGAAGGACTCGACGATCGAGACGGTCGCGTCGAAGCTGCCCCAGATGCAGGTCAGCGCGCCGTTGACCCGGTAGTCGCGCCGGAGCTGGACCAGCGTGCCGATGAACTTCTCAGCCTCTGGCGTCGACAACTGACACGCTGAGTCCGTCTGGCGCGCAGTACGAAGCAAACTCGGTACTACGTCCCGCACCGCCCGACTGATCGCGACGGCCTTCACCCGGTCGATCCCAGTTGGATACCGATCGATCCCGCCGGTCGAAAGCACCCTGATCGCCCGGTCATCGACCGGGAACACCACTCGCGACGGGCTGATCCGCGCATCCGGCCCGAGCTCGGGCAGCAACTCCAGCGTCCCGGATCCTGCGGCCAGCCGATCAACCGAGTCCGGCTGCTTCGCCAGCGCGGTGACTCCGACGGTCACCGCCCGCCCGTCCAGCAGCAGCGTGCACAGGTCGAGTGCTGGTAACCCACCGTCGTTCCACGAGAACGGCTTGGCGGTCACCGTCACGCCGAGCTCCTTGCTCAGGGGCCAGGCGACCGCAGTACAGATATTCACGCCTGCCTCACCCGACGTCCCGTCCAACCCTTCCGCCTGAGGCGGCGCGATGGCAGTAGGCACCACCGCAGGCAGCACCGGAGTCGGCGGCAGCCCCTCGTTGGCCCGCCGAGCCACCGAACACGCCACCAGGAGCGCTCCGACGACGGTCCAGCACGCCGCTGTGCGCAGTACGGCCGCCGCCTTGGTCAGGCGTGGTGAGGCGACCGTCGGCACGGGGCGGGGTGCGATCATCTGGACCTCCCAGCTGGGTGGGGGAGACCGATCCGGTGTGCCCATGGTGCGCCTGGGAGTGGGGGCCGCGAAAGTCGTCCGGGGTGGCGCTTCACCTGCCGGTGCCCGGACTGGTCTACGATCGCGTCGCCATGCTTAACAGATTCCGGCAGTTCTGGACCAAGGTGATCTCACCGATCGCCAACCTCCTGCTCAGGCTCGGCGTGAGCGCCGATGCCGTCACGCTGGTCGGCACCATCGGCGTCTGCGCCGGTGCGCTGATCTTCTACCCGCGCGGCCACATCTGGCTGGGCACGGTCGTGATCACCTGCTTCGTCTTCTCCGATCTGATCGACGGCTACATGGCCCGGACCTCGGGTACGTCGTCGAAGTGGGGCTCCTACCTGGACTCCACGCTGGACCGGCTGGGCGACGGCGCGATCTTCGGTGGACTGGTGCTGTACTACGCGGGCAGCCACGGGCACACCCCGTGGATGGCGGGCGTGACGCTCTGGGCGCTGGTGATGGGCGCGACCACGTCGTACGCGCGGGCGAAGGCCGAGAGCCTCGGCCTGCACGCCAGCGGCGGCCTGGCCGAACGCTCGGACCGCCTGGTCTCCGTCCTGGTCATCGGCTTCTTCTCCGACGTCTTGAACCTCCCCATCCTCCTCAAGATCGTCCTCTGCGCCCTAGCGGTCGCCAGCACCATCACAGTCGTCCAGCGCACCCTCTCAGTCCGCAAACAAGTCCTCTCCGACCCCGCCAACGCCGGCCTCGGCACCCCAGCCGGTACTACGCCGGCCAGTCCGACGCCAGCAGCCGACCCAACGGACGGAGTGGCGCCGAGCGACCTTGGTTTGGGCGGTCCGGATGGCGGCACGCCTGGCACGCCGCCGAGCTCTTCCTGACCGGTGGAGGCTTTACGGCAGCGTGTGGTTGATCTGGCGTTCGCGGCGGCGTGGGCGCTGGTGCGGCGGTTGCCGGAAGGAGTCGTGTCGGCGGTCTTTCGGCGGGTGGCGGACTTCGTCATACGCCGGAACGGGCGAGGGGTGCAGCGACTGCGATCCAACCTCGCCGTCGTCCGGCCGGAAGCGACGAAGGCTGAGCTCGACGCCCTGACAGCTGCCGGGATGCGGTCCTATCTCAGGTACTGGCAGGAGGCGTTCCGGCTGCCTGAGTGGGATGACGAGCGGATCGTCGGCCGGGTGCGTACGGTCAACGAGAAGTTCCTCCGCGACGCCCACGACGCGGGCCAGGGTGTCATCTGCGCCCTCCCGCACCTGGCCAACTACGACCATGCCGGCGCCTGGGCCGGCCGTACCGGTATGCCCGTGTCGACCGTCGCCGAGCGCCTGCGCCCCGAGTCGTTGTTCGACCGTTTCGTCGCCTACCGTGCCAAGCTGGGCATGGAGGTGCTTCCCCTGACCGGAAGCGACGAGCACGTGTTCGGAGTACTGGCGGAGCGACTGCGATCAGGCGGCTTCGTCTGCCTCGTGGCCGACCGTGATCTCTCCGAGCGAGGCGTCCCGGTGACGTTCTTCGACCGCCGATCCCGGATGCCCGCCGGCCCCGCAGCCCTCAGCGTCCGCACCGGCGCCCCACTGATCCCCGCGACCCTGCACTACGACGGCCCCGATCTGGTCATCACCTTCCACGACCCGATCGACCGCACCGGCGGCCCGGCGCAGATGACCCAGCGCTGCGCCGACGCCTTCGCTCTCGGCATCGCCGAACACCCGCAGGACTGGCACATGCTGCAGCGAATCTTCTTGGACTGAGATGAAGATCGGCCTGGTCTGCCCGTACTCACTCGGTACGCCGGGTGGGGTCCAGAACCATGTCCGCGACCTGGCCGAGGCGTTGCTTGCCCTAGGCCACGAAGTCTCGGTGCTCGCGCCGGTCGACGACGACAACGGCCCGCCGTACGTCGTCTCAGCCGGCCACGCCGTCGGAGTGCCCTACAACGGCTCGATCGCCCGCGTGACCTTCGGACCCCGTACGGCCGCGCGAGTCAGGAATTGGCTGACGGAGGGCGCCTTCGACGTCGTCCACGTGCACGAGCCGATGACGCCGAGCGCCTCGATCATCGCGCTCTGGGCCGGTGACGGGCCGTTCGTGGCGACCTTCCACACCTGGCAGGTGCGTTCCCGGGCGATGAGTGCCGCGGCCGGATTGCTACGTCCCGCGCTGGAGAAGCTGGACGCGCGGATCGCGGTCTCGGAGAACGCGCGGTCGATGATGGTGCAGCACATCGGCGGTGAGGCGGTGGTGATCCCGAACGGTCTCTATACGGGCAACTTCGCGGGCCGGATCCGGCCCGAGTGGCAAGGTGCCCACGGGACGATCAGCTTCCTCGGCCGGATGGACGAACCACGCAAGGGGCTCGGCGTCCTGATGGCAGCCGTACCGAAGCTGGTCGCCATCCGGCCGCAGGTGAAGGTACTGGTCGCGGGCACCGGACAGGCTGACGAGGCTCGCCGGTCGCTGCCGGAGCACTGCCGGCAGAACGTTCTCTTCCTCGGCGCGATCGACGACGAGGCCCGAGCCGACATGTTGGCCGGCTCAGACGTGTACGTTGCCCCGCACCTCGGTGGCGAGAGCTTCGGGATCGTACTGCTGGAGGCGATGGCCGCCGGCGCTCCCGTGCTGGCGAGCGATCTGGCCGCCTTCCGGCAGGTGCTCGACGGCGGCCGGCTGGGCGAACTGTTCGAGCCGGGCAACCCGGATGCGCTTGCCACGCAGGCTGCCCGGCTGCTGGCCTCGCCGGACGAGCGCGAGAAGCTGCGGATGGCCGGCAAGGCCGCAGTACCGGCGTACGACTGGGGTGTTCTGGTGGGCGACCTCGTCGCCGTCTACGAGTTGGTCGCCAGGCGTTAGCGCAGTGAAGCGGCGGTGGCCGCGATGGCGTCGAAGTCGCCGGGGGTCGGGTGCCAGGGGAGTTGCAGCGGGTCGTCCTTGTACCGCGGGATGACGTGCAGGTGCGTGTGGAACACGGACTGCCAGGCGTCGGCGCCGATGCAGCTGAGCAGGTTGGCGCCGTCGGCGTCCAGCCGGTCGATCACGCGACTGACCAGGGACTGGGCGAGCAGTGTGGCGGCGGTCAGGTCTTCGGGAGCAGCCTCGCGCAGATCGGTCGAGTGCTCGCGCGGGATGACGAGCAGATGCCCGCGGGTGGCGGGGTTGATGTCCATGAAGGCGATCGCGCGCTCGTTCTCGGCGACCCGCTGGGACGGGATGGTGCCGGCCACGATCCCGCAGAAAAGACAGTTCTCGGTCATCGCCCCAGGCTAAACTGCGCCAACCCGCTCCATCCCTGAGGGAGTCCCATGTCCGACGAGTTGCTGCGCCCGACGATCGGCGCGGACGTGGACGTGACCGTGCGCCCCTGGCGGTTGATGTCGCAGGCGTACGTCGCGTTCTTCGGCGGGGTCCTCGCGGTCACCGCGATCGCCTGGCTGAACGCGCGTCGGCTCGGCGTACCGGCTCGTGGGCGGTGGCTGATCATGGGCTCCGGGTTCGCCGGTTTCGTGGTCGTCGCGGTGGTGCTCGAGTTGCTGACGGGTGAGGTGACGATCGCGTCGGGGACGCGCGTGGTGATCCGGGTGATCGCGGTGCTCACCTGCCTGGTCGAGCTGCGGATCCAGCAGCCGATGGATCGCGCGTACCAGTTGCGCGGCGCGGAGTACAAGTCGCTCTGGTGGCCTGGACTGGCCGCAGTGATCGCCGGCGGCGTGGTCGAGGTTGCCCTGCTGATGCTGATCGAGGCAGTGCTGTGAGCGAGCCGACCGAAGCGAGGCTCCAGATGGCCGGCCACTGGCTGCAGATCGGCCACCCCGAGCGCACGCTGGACGAGCTCCAAGGGCTGTGGGGTGATGCGGCGCTCGACTACCGCGCCTTCCTGTTCCGGGGCGCCGCTCTGCACGCTCTCGATCGCAACAGCGAGGCAATAGACGTACTACGTGCCGGGCTGTCGCACTATGGCCAGTCGGCGCCTTTGCTCCAACTACTCGGCTCCGCTTTGCGTGCGGCCGGGCAGTTGCAAGAGGCCGAGGCGGTCTACCTCCAAGGCCTCAGCCTCGATCCGAATGAGCCGGACCTGTTGCTCGGATACGCGATCGTCTGCCTGGCCGCGGGTCAGACGGAGAAGGCGTCTGCTCTGGTCGAGCGAGCCGCTTCCTTCGCGCCGGAGAGCGCGGCCGTGTCGTCGGCCCGCGCCCAGGTCGCCTTCGCGCAAGGCCGCCACAAGGACATGCGGCGGCACAGCCAGGAAGCGCTCTCTGTCGATCCCGAGGACCCAGGCGCCCAGGCACTGCACGGTACGGCGTCCATGCTCACCGGCGACGCGCGGTCGGGATACCGCTCTCTCGCCTCCGCTGCCGCGAGCAACCCGGCCGATGGCGATCTGCGCGGAGCGGCGCGGGAGGCCAAGCTGATCAACCATCCGCTGCTGCGGCCCCTGCTGCCGTTCCAGCGGTTCAATCCGCTGGTGGTCTGGATCTGCGCGATCGCGATCATCTACGGCCTCCGGTACGCCGGGTTCGGGGTCCTCGCGAGTGTCGCGGCGATCGGCTGGTTCGCGTTCTGCATCTACTCATGGGTCGCGCCGCCGCTGGTACGCCGCATGATCAACCGGAAGTGGGGTTCATGACGAACGACCGGATCTCCGCGCTGCGCAAGGCCGTCGAGGCCAGCCCGGACGACGTGCTGCTGCGGCTCATCCTCGCCGAGACGCTGGTCGCCGCGGACGAGACCGATTCGGCGCTCGACGAGTACGTCGTGCTGCTCGATCAGCACGGCCTGCCGACGGATCAGTTCGTGCCGGTCGGCGAGTTGGCGGCGGCCAATGGGCGGCTGGCGTTGCTGCGGAGTTGCCTCGAGGCGGCCCGGCAGGCTGGTGTGGTCGAAGGGACGGGGCGCCTACAGCAGTTGGCCGACGAGATGATCGCCGAGCGTAGCGGCGTACGGGTGAAGGTCGGTCCGGAGGACGAGCCGGAGTTCGAGGCCGACACTGCGAAGGAGACGACCACCTTCGACCAGGTCGGTGGGATGGACGAGATCAAGCGGGTCATCCACCGGATGGTGATCTTGCCGCTGAGCCGGCCCGAGCTGTACTCGAAGTACGGGCGGAGGTCGGGCGGTGGCGTGATGCTCTACGGGCCGCCCGGTTGTGGCAAGACGCTGCTAGCGCGGGCGACGGCGGGGGAGTGTGGGCTGCCGTTCGTGAACGTGCGGATCGAGGACGTGATGGATCCGTACCTCGGGGTGTCCGAGCGGAATCTGCATGCCGCCTTCGAGCGGGCGCGGGCGAACGCGCCGTGCGTGTTGTTCCTCGACGAGCTGGACGCGCTGGCGTTCGCGCGGCACAAGCACGGCGGGTCGGAGTCGCGGCGCCTGGTCGACGTACTGCTGCAGGAACTGGACGCGATCGGCTCGGAGAACGAGGGCCTGCTCGTCCTTGCCGCGACGAACGCGCCGTGGGATGTGGACGAGGCGATGCTGCGGCCGGGGCGGTTCGATCGGGTGATCTTCGTACCACCGCCGGACGAGCCCGCTCGCGCGGACATCCTCTCGGTGGTGCTGAAGGACGTGCCGACGACCGGGGTGGATCTGAAGGCTCTGGCAGGCCAGACGCCGATGTTCAGCGGTGCCGACCTGCGGGCGCTGGTCGAGCGCGGGGTCGATCGCGTGATCGACGAGGCGCTGGCCAGTGGTGGGGAGCCGCCGTTGACGATGCAGCATCTGTCGGCCGCGCTCCCGACCGTGAAGCCGTCGACGCTGGACTGGCTGCATCGGGTCCGCTCGTACATCGAGTTCGCCAACCAGTCCGAGCGCTACGACGACGTCGCCGAGTACCTCCGCAGCAAGGACATTCGTCGCCGGCTCAGCTGAGCTCCCTCAGACCGTGGACTTGACCCGGGCGGCGGCTGAGTCGGGCATGGGTTCGTACCGGGCGAAGCTGCGGGTGAAGGATGCCGCGCCGTGTGAGAGCGAGCGCAGATCGATGGCGTAGCGGGTGATCTCGACCTGAGGCACCTCCGCCTTCACCAGCGTGCGGCTCTCGCCGACTCGTTCGGTGCCGAGCAGACGGCCTCGACGGCCGGACAGGTCGCTCATCACCGCGCCGACCAGATCGTCGGGCGTCAGTACCGACACCAGATCGACCGGCTCCAGCAGGTTCACCTTCGTCGCGGTCGCCGCCTCCCGCAGTGCCAGTCCGCCGGCCATCTGGAACGCCATGTCGGACGAGTCGACGCTGTGCGCCTTCCCGTCGAGCAGTGTCACCCGGATGTTGACCATCGGATACCCGGCGCCGACGCCGCGCTCCATCTGCGCCCGGATGCCCTTCTCCACACTCGGGATGAACTGCCGCGGTACCGCCCCGCCGACCACCTTGTCGACGAACTCGAAGTCCGCCCCGTCCGGCAACGGCTCGACCTCGATATCGCAGACGGCGTACTGCCCGTGCCCGCCCGACTGCTTGACGTGCCGCCCGTGGCCCTTGGCCTTGCCGCCGAACGTCTCCCGCAACGGCACCCGCAACTCGACGGTGTCCACGGTCACGCCGTACCGGTTGGCGAGCGCGTCCAGTACGACGTCGGAGTGCGCCTCGCCCATGCACCACAAGACGATCTGATGCGTCTCCGGGTTCTGCTCGATCCGCATCGTCGGGTCCTCGGCGGCCAGTCGCTGCAGTCCGACACTGAGCTTGTCCTCGTCGGTCTTCGCGTGCGCCTGTACTGCGATCGGCAGCAGCGGCTCGGGCATCGTCCACGGCTTGAGCAGCAACGGATCGGCCTTGTCGGAGAGCGTGTCCCCGGTCTCGGCCCGGGTGAGCCGGCCGATCGCGCAGAGATCTCCCGCGACCACCGCGCTGGCTGGGCGTTGCTGGCGGCCGAGTGGGAACGAGAGCGTGCCGATCCGCTCGTCCTCGTCGTGGTCGGCGTGGCTGTTCGCGTCCCCGAAGAAGGACGTGAAATGGCCCGACACGTGAACCGTCGTGTCGGGCCTGATGGTGCCGGAGAACACCCGCACCAGGCTGACCCTGCCGACGTACGGATCCGACGTCGTCTTCACCACCTCGGCCAGCAACGGCCCGTCCGGATCGCAGGCGACCTGCTTGCGCGGTACGCCGTGCGGCGTGAACACCTCCGGCAGCGGGTGCTCGGGCGGCGACGGGAACCCGCTCGTGGCGACCTCGAGCAGCTCCATCGTGCCGACGCCGGTACCGCTGCAGACCGGGATGACGGGGAAGAACGAACCGCGGGCAACCGCTCTCTCGAGGTCCTCGATCAGTACGTCCTGGCCGATCTCCTCGCCGCCGAGATAGCGCTCCATCAGCGACTCGTCCTCGGACTCCTCGATGATGCCCTCGATCAACGTGCCGCGGAGCTCCTCGACCTGATCGGCGTACTGCGGGTCGGGATCGTGCGTCGTGCGCTTGCCGCCGGCGTACTCGTACTGCGTCTGCGAGAGCAGCCCGACGAGACCACTGCCGTCGGCCGGGAGGTAGAGCGGGAGAACCTTGTCCCCGAAGGCGTTCTGGGCCGTGGAGAGCGCGTTCTCGTAGTTCGCCCGGGCGTGGTCGAGCTTGGTGATCACCACGGCGCGCGGCATGCCGACCTGGTCGCACTCCTGCCAGAGCGCCTTGGTCGGCTCGTCGACCCCCTCGTTGGCCGGGAGGACGAAGAGAGCGCAATCCGCTGCGCGCAGGCCGGCCCGGAGTTCACCCACGAAGTCGGCGTACCCAGGGGTGTCGATCAGGTTGACCTTCACGCCGTTGTGGGGGAGCGGGGCTAGGGCGAGCCCGACCGACCGCTGTTGCCGGATCTCCGCGTCATCGCAGTCGCAGACCGTCGTACCGTCGACGACGGTCCCCGGTCTGTTCAGCACTCCGGAGGCGACCAGCAAAGCCTCCACCAGAGTGGTCTTGCCGGCACCCGACGGCCCGACGAGCACCACGTTACGGATAGCGGCCGGGCTGTCCGCGACCGGAGCAGCACCACCGCCCTGGGAAGCATTCGCCTTGTCTGCCATGACGTTTCCTCCTGGTTCACCCACCATTCCCCCAACCGCCCACCCAGCACAAGCCCCCGCGGGACGGTTGCAGAAGTCAGTCGGCGGAGGAAGCAACCGCGGCCGGGGCGAGCGCGGTGAGCATCGCCCGGAGATCCTCCGGGTGCAGGCGGGCTGCCGGCCGTTCGGCCAGTTCGGTGCGAAGACGGGCGAGTTCAGTGACGTTCTCGGCGGCCGTCTGACGGAGGTGGCTGAGCTCGGCGTCTGTCTGAGCCGACAAGTCGCGCAGGTGACTGGCCTTTGCTTCGGCGCCTGCCAGGGCGGCCTGCAGGTCAACTGCGGTGGCTTCCGCTTGGCGAGCAGTCTGGTGCTGGGCGGCTAGCTCGGCACGTACCAGCTCCAGCTCGGCTCGGCGTTCTAGTTCTCCTCGGAGAGCGGTGTCTCGCTCCAAAGCCGTCCGTTCGAGCGCTGCTGCCAGCTCGAGGCGGTCCCGCTCCCCGTCGTGCAACTGCTGCTCCTTGGTGGCCAGTACTGCCTCCGCCTGGCGTACCGCGTGGTCCTTGGCTTGTACTGCGTCCTCGAGCGCCTGTACTACGTTGTCCCGCTCCCGTAGCGCGTTGTCTCGGGCAGCGATCGCGTCTTGGGTCTGCTGGCGGGCTGCGCCCAGGGCCTCCGTGGCGTCGAGCGCCTGTCGGGCTGCTGCGCCGGCCCGATCGGTCGCCTCGGTCCGTTCCTTGGCGGCTCGTTCCGCGGCTGCTACTGCCTGGCGGGTGCGCTGCTCGGCACTCTCGCGGGCCTCCTCGGCCGCTAGTCGGGCTCGTTCTGCCTCTGCGACCTGCGCGTGGGCAGTCTCGACAGAGGCGACTGCAGCGGCCTCCACCTCGTCCAGGCGGGTGCTTACTGCCGCCAGTGCCGCCGTCAAGGCGTCTACTGGCTCGCGGATCGTCTCCAGGTGGTCTCGCAGGCGCTCGGCGTCCAGCCGGAAGGTGTTGCTGCCGGCGTCCAGGCCTAGTGCTCCCAGGGCCTCCTTCTCGGCCCTCGCCATTTGCGCGCAGGTCCGGCCGCCGTCCCAGCGGGTGTCCCGGCAGAAACTCCGCGGCCTCCCACCCTGCGTCCCCGGCACCGGCAACTCTGCCCGGCACTTGCTGTAACCGCAGCGTCCAGTCTCCTCACTCATGCCCGTGAGCGTAGAGGTTTGCAGATCCAAAACCGCCTAATCGGTTCGGCGTTTCCAAAACCAAACCATCAACCAACGAAACCAGTGTTTTGTGGGTACGTCCGGCGAGCCGCATGAGCTGGACTGGGAGCGCAGACGAAGATGGCCAAATGCCCGCCGAATTGGACGCTCTGGTCGTCCTGGAGACGCTCAGAGAAGTCCCCGCCACAGCTGAACCGCTCGAAGACTGGCCAGGCGTCGAAGATCCGGCGGAACTGCAGGCACAGATCGCCGACTGGTTGACCCAGTACGCCAACGCAGGCACCCGCAAGACCTACGCCTACGCCCTCGGTCTACCCACCGCCTGGGTCGACGCTCTAATGGGTCTTGAAGCGAGTGACACTGCAGTAGGTGAGCGTCGGCCACCAGCTGGGCGGGTCGGTGTGTTGCATCAGTTGGCTTGGTTTCGGTGGTGTGCGGGGCGGGGGATGGATCCGCGGGCGGCTACCGGTGCTGACGTGAAGGCGTGGCTGCATCAGTTGGATGCGGCTGGTGCGGAGAAGCGGACTCGGCAGCGGATGCTGTCCACGTTGTCGGCGTTCTACGGGCACCTGACCGAAGCGGGCGTAGTACCGGCCAACCCAGCAGCACTCAACCGAGCGCGACTTGGACTCGGCAGCACCGCACGGGACGCATCGCCGACGATCAGGCTGACAGCAGGCCAGCTGAGAGCGCTCCTCGACGCAGCGGCCCAGCTACCCAACCGCACCCGCCACAAAGAGCTGTACGCCCGCCGAGCAGTAGCAGTAGTCGGCCTACTGACCCTCGGCCTCCGCGTCTCCGAGCTAGTCGGGCTAGACCGAGACAGCCTCGTTCTGTCCGGCGGCGAGCCCATGCTACGAGTACTAGGCAAAGGCGGCCTCCACCGCGAGGTCTACCTGACCGACCTCGCCGCGACAGCCCTCACCGACTACCTGTCCGAGCGCGACCGCGCCACCGACGCCGCCACCCCAGCCCTTCGAGGCAGGACCAGCGCCAACCGCGCCCCGATGATCGCCACCAAGGACGGCACCCGCTGCTCCCGATTCGACGTCAACGCACTGCTGCGGCGGATCGCAGTACAAGCCGGCCCCGCTCTGGCCGAGGTAGCCGACCGGATCCACCCCCACGCCCTCCGCCACGCCTACGTCACCATCGCCCTGGAACAAGACGCCCGCATCCAGCACGTCCAAGCGGACGTAGGCCACGCCACCATCGCCACCACCCAGTACTACGACCGCGGCCGCCGCACCCGAGACACCACAGCCGCCGACCTGGTAGCCGCCGCCATCCAGGCTGCCGGCGAACCGGCCTCCACCGAGCGGCCGAACCAGGCCGCCGACCCGATGGGGCATTCGGGCGACACACCGGCCAGTCGCGGGTACTGACGGACCCTTGGCGTCGGTACTGTCGCGACATGCGTAGGGGATTCTTCACAGCCGTCGCCGCTGTGTTCGCCGGGCTCGTCCTGGCCGGTTCGGCAGTACCGTCACAGGCGGCGACCACGGGCAGCTCGGACGTCATCGACTCGATGCAGTTCACCTACGAGGTGACCACCGACGGAGTGCTGAAGGTCCGCGAGCAGATCGTCTACCGCTTCCTGCCGGCCGCCGACCGGCACGGCATCATCCGTGACCTGATCACCCGCGAGGTCTACGTCGACGACAAGGCGAAGGATCAGGAGTACCAGATCTCGAACGTGCGCGTCTCCAGCCCGTCCGGAGACAGCGCCGCCTTCACCCAGACGGTCAACAAGACGAACAACGATCGCGACCAGAGCCTCCGGATCAAGATCGGCGACGCGGACCGGACCGTGAAGGGCCCGACCGCCACCTACGTTCTCCAGTACGACGTACGCGGCGCGCTCCGGCACTTCGACGACCACAGCGAGCTCTACTGGGACACCACCGGAACACTGAGCGATGCCGTGACCAGAAACGTCTCGGTCAAGGTCACCGTGCCGAAGGGCGTGCAGCGCGCGACCTGTTTCGCCGGACCGCAAGGCAGCTCGACTCCGTGCGACCAGGCAACGGTGACCGCCGGCACCGCCGTCTACAGCCAGGCAGAGCTCGCATCCCACAACGGATTGACGGTCGTCGCCGCGATCCCGGCCGGTGCCGTGCAGAACGACACCCCGATCGTGATGGACGCCCCCAACTTCCTGCAGCGCAACGGCCTCACCGTCCCCGGCCTGATCGGCTCCGGCGCAGTGAGCTTCGCAGCGATCCTCGCCGCCGTGCTCTACAGCAAGAACGGCAACAAGGACCAGCGCTTCGCCGGGATGCCGCCGGGCAGCTTCCCGCCGGACGGGATGGTCGCGGCGCCGGTCAAGGACGACCTGAAGGAGAGTCAGCTCCCGGTCGCGTTCTCGCCGCCGAGGATCCCGGTCGCCGAGGGCGGCCTGCTGATCGACGCGAAGGCCAACACCACCGAGACCGCTGCCACCCTGATCGACCTCGCGGTCCGCGGCGGGATCCGGATCGACAACACCGGCGAAGAGCAGAAGGCCGTGCTGGTGAACCCCGCGGTGGCGACAGCGCCGCACGAGCAGTACCTCATGCAAGGACTGTTCCCCGGCTTGCAGCCGAACTCGGAGATCGTCCTCGAGCGCCGGCCAACCGGCGACACCTCGATGCGCGAGGCACACGACGCCATGATCGCCCAGCTCCGTGAGCAGATCAGGCAGCGCAACTGGTACGTCCGGATGCCACGCGCCGGCGGCGGAAAGGCCGTATCGGGTGGCGCGAGAGTTGCCTGCCTCGGCATCCTCGGCACCTGGGTGTTCGGCGGACTCGTCGGCGGTACGGCGATCGGTGCGGCCACCGGTGGCCTCGGCCGGGCGATCCTCTTCGGGGTGCCGGCGCTGGCCGTGGTGATCGCGATCGGCATCTGGTTCGGAGTACGGGGCCGTGGGCAACGAACTGCCGCCGGCCGCGCGGTGACCGACCAGCTGGTCGGCTTCCGGACCTATCTGGCGACGGCCGAGGCGGATCAGCTCAAGTTCGAGGAGGGCGAGGACATCTTCAGCAAGTACTTGCCCTGGGCCATCGCTTTCGAACTGGCCGACCGCTGGCAACGCGTCTGCGCCCAACTGGTCGCAGCAGGCCGGATCACCCCGGACCCCTACTGGTACTCCGGCCCGTCCTACTACAGCTCAGGTTTCGCGGCCGGCAGCATCAGCCAGACCGTGGCCAACACCTTCGACCCACCACCAGCTCCCGCAGGCAGCGGCGGCGGAGGCGGCAGCTCCTCAGGGTTCAGCGGCGGCTTCTCCGGCGGCGGTGGCGGCGGAGGCGGAACCAGCTCCTGGTAGTTCAGCTGGCACTACGAGGTACGGCCGGGGCCGCCGCGCGCACGGCGGCGGCCCTGAGCACGGGCGTTGGTGTTCAGGAACGAGGATTCTGAACGGCGCGGAGGTTAGACGGCGCCGCCGGCGGCCTTGGGGGCGGTAGGGTCGGAGCCTTCGTTGCCGACGAGTTCACGGGCGAGGAAGTCCTCGAGGTGGAAGAGGTTGTCGCCGGCCCGCTTCGCGACGTTGACCAGGGTGGTCATCGCGGAGACCTCTTCGACCTGCTCCTTGAGGAACCACTGCATGAACTGCTCGCCGACGTAGTCGCCGTCGTCGCGCGCGGTCCGGGCCAGCGTCTCGATCTGCTTGGTGACGGTGATCTCCTGCTGCAGCGCGAGCTCGAGCGGCTCCAGCACGACCTTGAAGTCGTTGACGACCTCGCCGACGCCGGGGATCTGCGGCCGGATGTCCTTGTCCAGCAGGTACTGCACCATCATCATCGCGTGGTTGCGCTCTTCCAGCGACTGCTTGTAGAAGTGCGACGCGAGCTGCGGGAGATCCTGGTCGTCGAACCAGACGGCCACCGCGGTGTACTGGTGGGACGCCGTGAATTCGTTCCTGATCTGCTCTTGAAGAAGTTTCTCGTACGTGCTCATGCAGGCCAATGTAGTGCTCGCCAACGGATTTCTCACCGTTGGCGAGGCTGGCCTAACGGCGTGTCAGATTGCTGTCAGGTAAGGGTCGCCACATGCGAGCGGATCGCAGGAAGGTTGCCCAAAGGGGCGAAATAGCCCGCGATTCCGTGGTCGAAGGTGATCGCGGCGATCCCTTGCTGCAACCACACCGGCGCCTGCGCGACCGCGTCGTCAGGCGTCAGTGCGAGCACCAGTACTTCGGCGTCGGCCGGGCTCAGCCCGTTCTCGATCGCGAAGCCCCGGGCGCGCTGCGCCGAGGTGAACGCCATCAGGAACGGCTGGTCCTGGTGCACGCCGACGAACGGCTGTGGGTTGTCCGGCTCGCCGCGCTGGACGAACCACCAGCGGTCCAGCCCGAAGGTTGCCGCCCACAACTTCTCTTGGTTGGCCGTACTGGGGTCGGCCGCGACCGCCTCCGACAATGCGTCGGTGGCAGCGGGTTCGATCGTTTCCGTCATACCCCCACCGTACGAGGTCAGTGGTTCCCCAGGCGGACTATTTCGGTGTCGTCACCGGGCAGTGTGAGAGTGATCTCGTGTCCGTCGACGGCTACCGCGATGCCCTCGGCAAGTGCCTCGGGGCGGATCGCGTCACGGGTCAGCAACACCGCGTGCACAAGCACCAACGGCTCCCCGCTGTGAGCCGCGGTCAGGTACGGCGTGGCCGAGTGCGGCCCGAACGGGTTCGCCCCCAGATCGCGGTGCACACCCGCCTCCTCGTACCCGTGCAGGTTGACCACGGCCGCCATCAGCCCGTCGGAGTTCCGCGCCGACGCCCAGGCCGGCCCCTCGCCGACCGTTGCTGTGGGCAAGGATTGCCCGGCAACCGCATACCCACCGCTCCGCACCAGCACGCCGGCCGGCCCGTCGACCAGTGAACACCGGATCTCCCAGCCGCCGTGCACCACCGACGCGGTCTCGATCGCCCACGGGCCGTCGCTGCCCAGCCACGCGTTGTTCCAGGACGCTGCCGATCGCGCCCCCACGCCGAGCCGCCGGATCCGCCCGCGATAGCTCGACTTGCCGTGTTGGTCGACGAGCGACGTCAGGTTGTCCACCCGTTGCAACAAGGCGGCGTCGGAGATCTCCGGCCCAGCATGGTTCGCGTAGGCCAGCCGGTCGTAGTGCGGGTCGGCGGCAGGCTCGATTCCGACAGGCTCGGCCGGGGGAGCGTGGTCCGCGCCGTGATTGATCAGCTTGACCACCTGGTCGTGCCGGCTCGCATGCACCAGCCATCCAGGCGCAGGCATCGCCCGTACCTGATCGGCCTCGTCCAGTGGCACCGTCTCCTCGGGATCCGACCACACCGGGTGCTCCGGCGGCAGCAGCAGCCCGATGAAGCCCTTGGACGCCCAGTACGGCGACCCAGGCCCGGAGTACGGCTGCGTAGTCGGGAGGAACGTGTCGTACCACCCGAGTGTCAACAGCCCCCGCTCATCCGGTACGCCGTGCTGCACGAAGTGCCGCGCAACCCCTGAACACAACCGCCGCGTCTGCCCAGGCGACAACGGCGTCGCGTCGAGAATCTGCCCCATCCAGTACGGCGTGGCAGCCGCCATCCGGTACGTCAGCGACCGCCCCTGATAGACCGGCGCACCGTCGTTGCCGACCAGGTGAACCGCGTCCTCCAGGAACAGTGCGAGCCGCTCGCGATAGACCTTCAGTCGGTCGTCGTACTGCGCTCCCGGAGTCGCCGCCGCCATCCGGGTCCAGATGCCCGGGTAGAGGTGCATGGCCCAGCCGATGTAGTTGTCGAAGTTCTGCCCGTCGCCATCGGAGTACCAGCCGTCGCCGACGTACCAGTCCTCGATCCGGTCCAGCCCGCCGTCGATGTCCTCCTGCGAGTAGGGCGCGCCGACGGAGGCGAGGAACTGCTCGCTGACGACCTGGAACAGCCGCCAGTTGTTGTCGTGCGTGGTCGACCCGATGAAGCCGCCGAGCCACTCCGCGACGTGTTCCTGAGCGCGGGTGTCGAGCCGGTCCCAGATCCACTCCCGGGACTCGTGCAGCGCGACGGCGATCGCGGCCGCCTCGACCATCTGTTGCGAGCGAGGGGTAAGTCGCAGCCACGCCTCGGGGTGGTCGGGGTCGGCCCCGTTGGTGACGCCGCGGGCATACCGCTCGATCAGCTTCTCGCAGCCCTTGCCGCGGACGCCGGCGATCCGAAAGGCGGCCAGCATGAACGACCGGGCGAACCCTTCCAGCTCGTCGGACGAAGTACCGGAGCGGCTCGGCCGGCCGGGCAGGACGACGCGGGCGTTGCCGGGGGAGAAGTACGAGACCAGCGAGTCGAGCAGGTGGTCGGCGAGGGCCTCCCAATGGGCGCGCACCCAGCCGGTCTGGCGGGACAGCACACGGTCGGTGTCAGGGAGCACGAGGCGGCTCATGCGATCCTCCCGAGTTCGGTGGAATTGATGACGTGATGAAGAGGAGCGCCGGCGGCAAAACGTTCCAATTCACTGACGGCCAATTCGCCGAGCCTCGCGACCTCGTTGCCGACCGCGCCGGCGAGATGCGGAGTGAGGAAGACGTTGGGCAGGTCGAGCAGCGGGGAATCCGGCGGCAGCGGCTCCGGGTCGGTGACGTCGAGGACCGCGTCGAGGCGGCCCGCGACGCACTCCCGCTCGAGCGCGGCGGCGTCGACGATCCGTCCGCGAGCGGTGTTGATCAGGACCGAGCCGGCCTTCAACAGCCCGAGCAGGCGGGCGTCGACCAGGCCGACCGTTTCGGGCAGCAGCGGCGCGTGCACGCTCAGGATGTCGCTGCGGCTGAACAACGAGTCCAGCTCGACCAGCTCCGCGCCGAGCTCAGCAGCCTCGGCTGCACTCAGATACGGGTCACTGATCAGTACTTCGAGATCGAACGCGCGCAGCCGCTCCGCAACCATCCGCCCGATCCGGGACGCGCCGAGCAGCCCGACGGTGCTCCCGTAGCTCCCCGGCACCGCGCTCGGATCCGGCCGGTGCTTGTTGATCCTGTACTCCGCTCCGAGCCGGAACGCCCGCTTACCACTCAGGACGATCGTCGCCACGGTGAACTCGGCCACCGGCAGCGCGTTGGCGACGACTGCGGACGAGACCTGGACGCCGCGCTCGAACGCGGCCGGGTCGACGAATCCCTTCACCGACCCGGCCGCGTGGATGATCGCCTTGAGCTTCGGCGCCGCCGCAAGCCCCTCAGGCGTGATCGCCGGACACCCCCAGCCGGTGAGCAGCACGTCTACGTCGCCGAGCGCCGCCCGGATCGCGGGGTCGTCGAGGAACGGGTTGCCCGGCTCGTGCCGTGGGTTGCCGGTGCTCCCCGGACCGACCAGAAGGACATCGGCCACCCGCTCCAGACGCTCGCGGACCGCGGGCACCAGCACGCGCGCCCGGCTGGACTCGTTCATCGCGAGCATCACCGTCGGTCGCCCGGTGACGGCAGCAGTCGGGACGAGCGTCGGAGCCGGCTGGGCCGCGGTCGGGGCGGTCTCCGGGGACGGCGGGAGGGCGGTTGGGGTCGGCTCGGATTCGGTGCGCACAGGAGCACGCTAGCAAGCGCTTTCCCAGATTGCTCGTCCGCGGGCATGTCTGACCGCTTTTGGACACGTCGACGCAGCGGCTCAGGCGCGGAGCGAAGGACGAAGTGAGAAAAGTCCCAGCAGGCGGAATTACCGCCCGGCGCGCGGGCGTTGTTGAGGGAGAAGGCAGGATAGAGGGGCCGACCGCCCTGAAGGCCACTAAGAAGGAGACGACGATGCTGCGACCGGACGACCTCTACGAGATCGTCGACGAGTCGGTGGCGACCGGCCCGGCGGCGACGCCCAAGGTGCTGGTGCATTCGCTCGACGGATTCATGGACGCCGGCCAGGCCGGCCGGGTGACGGCCGACCACCTGCTCGAGGTGCTCGACAACCGGCTGCTCGCGCGGTTCGACGTCGACCTTCTGCACGACTACCGGGCCCGCCGTCCCGAGGTGACGTTCGCCGAGGACCGGTTCATCGACTACAGCCCGCCGCAGCTGTCGCTGCACCTGATGAAGGACGACGCGGGCGTCGAGTTCCTGCTGCTGGAGGGCGTCGAGCCCGACAACCACTGGAACCGCTTCGCCGGTGCTGTCCGTCAGTTGATCGAGATGTACAACGTGACGCTGACCATCGGCGTGCACGGCATCCCGATGGGCGTCCCGCACACCCGCCCGCTCGGCCTCACGTCGCACGCGACCCGGCCTGAGCTGGTCACCCGCTCGAACATCTGGGACGGCGAGATGCGTCTCCCCGCCAGCGCCGCCACCATGCTCCAGGTGCGGCTGGGCGAGGCAGGCAAGGACGCCATGGGCTTCGCTGTCCACGTCCCGCACTACCTGGCCGAGAACCGTTTCCCGGGCGCAGCACTTGCCCTGGTCCACGCGATCTCAGCGGCAACCGGCCTGCTGCTCCCTAGCAAGGCCCTCCTGGACGAGGCCGCCGTAACCGGCCGCCTGGTAGACGAGCAGGTGGAAGCTTCCGAGGACGCCTCCTCGGTAGTCAACGCCCTGGAGACCCAGTACGACGCAGCCGCCGGCTCAGTAAGCCGCGGCAGCCTCCTAGCCGGCTCCACCCCGTCAGCAGACGAGCTAGGCGCCGAGGTCGAACAGTTCCTCGCCGAACTGAACCGCGAGGAAGACAACTAAGTACTTCACAGAAGGCGCCCACCAACTGGTGGGCGCCTTCTGCACTCAGGCGGAGACGGTCGCACGTCCCGTGGCACTCCGCGTGAGGGTGTTGTCGAGGCTGAAGCGGCCGGCGCCGATGGCTGCCAGCGCCAAAGCGAACAGGCCGAGTACTACGACCAGCTCCCAGCCGCCGTCCGCCACGAACACCCCGTTCGACATGTGCACGAACAGGAACGCGCCGGCCATGTCGATTGCCAGCAGGACCCCGGCGACGGTCGTCAGTACGCCGAGCACCAGGGCTGCGCCGCCGATGAGTTCGACGGCGGCTGCGTAGTACGCGGAGAGCGTGGGAGCCGGTACACCCATCTGATCGAAGCCGGCCGCGGTGCCGTCGAGGCCGTTGGTGCGGAACTTCTGCCAGCCGTGGGCGATGAAGACGACGCCGAGGCCGACGCGGGCGATCAGCAGGACGAGGTCGCGGGCTGCGTGGACGGGCCGGGTCAGCGTGCGGAGGGGGCTCACAGCTACTCCTGTCAGTCGTACGTTTGATGGTTGAGTGCTCATCAACTTACAAGCAGCGACCGAAAGCTCACCGAAAACACCCGAGTGAGGGGCGACACACGACGCCAACCCAAGGGGCTGCCGGTACCTCCGGCAGAAGCTGTCAGGATGAGGCATGCCCGAGTCCCTGGAGGATCTGGTCGAGCTGCTCGACCTGGAGAAGATCGACGCCGACCTGTTCCGCGGCCGGCAGCCGCAGACGTCAGCCCAGCGGGTGTTCGGTGGGCAGGTGCTCGGCCAGGCACTCGCCGCCGCGAGCCGTACGGTCGGCGAGGACCGCATCGTGCACTCCCTGCACGGGTACTTCCTCCGCCCGGGCGACACGTCGGTACCGATCGAATACCACCCCGAGCTGATCCGCGACGGCCGCTCGTTCAGCAGCCGGCGGGTGGTCGCGACGCAGCGCGGCAAGACGATCTTCTACATGTCCGCGTCGTTCCAGGTGCCCGAGCCGGGGCTGGATCACGCCGACAAGATGCCGGACGACCTGGTACCACCGGAGGAGGCGCCGACGCTGGCGTCGGTCTTCGAGGCGGCGAGCGGGCGCAAGGCCGAGGACTGGAACAAGGAGTGGGCGGCGCTCGACGTCCGGCTGGCCGGTCTCACCGGGCGGCAGTTCTGGATCCGGGCCTCGGGCAAGCTGGCCGACGATCAGGCCTTGCATGCTTGCGTTCTGGCCTACGCGAGTGACCTGACGTTGCTCGGGGCAAGCTTGTTGCCGCACGGCATCATCATCGGCGACCGGCGGATCCAGCCGGCCTCGATCGACCATGCGCTGTGGTTCCACCGGCCGTTCCGCGCGGACGAGTGGCTGCTCTACGACCAGGCGTCACCGTCGGCGTCGGGTGCTCGTGGGTTCGCGACCGGGCGGCTGTTCAGCCAGGACGGACGGCTGGTCGCGTCGGTCGCGCAGGAGGGGCTGATCCGGCCGATCGGTCTCGAATTGGACGATGAAGAAGCTTGAGCCATCTGCTAGCGTTGTCGGTATGAATCAGCGCGCGGTGGTGACGACGACGCCGAGGTACGTCCCGGCGCGCTGACAGCTGACTGTCGATTTTCCGAAGCCCCGGGCGAGTGCCCGGGGCTTCGCCATGTGGACACTCGCCTCATCACCCGAGGAGTGCACATCCCATGAACAACCAAGCCAAGTACGACCACCGCAAGCTCGGCCGCGAACTCGGCCTGTTCGACTCCGACCCGCTGATCGGCGCAGGTCTGCCGTACTGGCTCCCGGCCGGCGCCGCGATCCGGCAGGCCTTGGAGCGGTACATCGCCGACGTCGAGCGAAGAGCCGGCTACCAGCAGGTCTACTCGCCTGTACTGGGCAAGCGCGAGCTCTACGAGATCTCCGGCCACTGGTCGAAGTACAGCGAGGACATGTACCCGCCGATGTCCATCGGCGACGAGGAGGTCGTACTCCGGCCGAGCCTCTGCCCGCATCACGCCCTGATGTTCAGATCCCGATCCCACAGCTACCGCGAGCTGCCGCTGCGGATGTCCGAGCTCGGCGGTCAGTACCGCTCCGAGCTGTCCGGCGTGCTCGGCGGGCTGACCAGAGTCCGGGCGATGCAACTCAACGACGGGCACATCTTCTGCATGCTGGAGCAGGTCGCCGACGAGGCGCTGGCAGCGCTCGAACTCATCAAGCAGGCGCATCACGACCTCGGCATCAGCGCGTCGGGCTATGTCCTCTCATTGCCCGCTTCGGATGCTCGGTTTGGCGACCCGTCCAGCAAGTACGTCGGCTCGGCGGAGAGCTGGGCGCTGGCGGCCGACCTGTTGCGTGATGTGCTGGACAAGTCCGGACTGGAGTACTCCGAGGAGCCGGGCGAGGCGGCCTTCTACGGGCCGAAGATCGACATCCAGATCGTCGATTCGGCCGGGCGGGAGTCGACCCTTTCGACCATTCAAGTCGACTTCCACCAGCCGGATGCGTTCGGGCTGGAGTACATCGGTGCCGACGGCAACAAGCATCGGCCGGTGATGGTGCATCGGGCGATCGTCGGCAGCATCGAGCGGGCCGTTGCGCATCTGATCGAGGTGCACGGCGGCGCGTTCCCCGCTAGGCTCGCGCCGGTGCAACTCGTGGTACTGCCGATCTCGGATGACGAGGAGAAGGCAGCTCTGGAGGTCGCACGGCGGGCGAGGGATCGCGGGCTCCGGGTGGAGGTCGCGCATGCCGACGAGGGGTCGCTGGGTGCGCGGATCCGGGAGAACCGGCTGGCGCCGTACCAGGCCGTGATCGGCGCGCGTGAGGTCGAGGCGGGTGCCCTCGCCATCCGTCTCCGAGACGGACAACAGTTGCCCCCAGCCCCGGCCGGCGAGGCTCTGGACCGGCTGGCTGCCGAGTGTGACCCACTCCGGCGTGAGGGATGACTGTCCCGACCGACAGGACATAGTCGCTAACTCGGCCGATCGCCGCGCTCACGGAGGCGGTGGCCGGCCGCTATTTGACCACTATGTCCTGTCGGTCGGGACACGCTCAGCGGGGTTGGAGCTGGCCGATCAGGTGGGTGGTGGTCTGCTCCTGGTTGTAGATGGCGAAGTCGCCCAAGCGGCTGTGGGCGAAGGTGACTCGGGACGGGAGCAGGAGCGGTTTGCGGAAGTCGACGCGGACTGTGTAGGCGTCGGGGAGCCCGCCGGACCGCTGGATGGAGGCCAGGGAAGCAGCCTTGGCCCACATCCCGTGCGCGATCTGGCGGGGGAACCCGAAGGCCTGTGCGGAGAGCTTGAAGAGGTGGATCGGATTACGGTCGCCGGACGCAGCGGCGTACCGGCGGCCGAGGTTCGCCCTGAGATCCCAGACCGCGGTCGGCTCCAGACCCGGATCGGGCAGCAGGTCGGCGTGGGCCGACGGCGTGCCGGACGAGCGGCTCAGCAACGTCGTCGTGTCGGTCCAGACGACCTCGTCGTCCACGCTGACCGAGCTGAGCACCTCGAAAACCGTGCCCTTCGGATGCGGGCGCTCGGGCCCGCTGTGCACAGTGATCGCGAACTCGGCGTGCATCGGCAGCGGCTTGAGCTGGGTGATCGTGTTGCCGAGGTGCACGATGCCCATCGGCTTGTACGGGAACGACGGGTCCGACATCAGATCCAGATGCAGCGGGAACGCCAGGATGTGCGGATAGGTGACCGGCAGCGCGGGGCCGGCGGCGAACCCGGTGACCTCCCGGTACGCCGTCAGGTGGTCCTGGTCGACTGTTGCCCGCGGCAACTCCAGGGTCAGCCCGTCGAGGTCCGGCTCGTACTCCGCCTTGCGCAGCGTCGCCTTGACCGTGCGGGCGTACAGCGAGCCGAAGCCCGGCGAATCGTCGTACCGGCGAGTGGGCATCTCAGGCGCCGAGCATGCTCTGGCCGCAGACGCGGACCACGTTGCCGGTGACTCCCGCGGAGGCCGGATCGGCGAACCAGGCGATTGTCTCGGCGACGTCGATCGGCAGCCCGCCCTGCTGCAGCGAGTTGACGCGGCGGCCGACCTCACGGATCGTGAACGGGATCTTCGCCGTCATCTCGGTCTCGATGAAGCCGGGGGCGACCGCGTTGATCCGCAGGTTGCGCTCGGCCAGCCGTGGCGCGAGCGCTTGGACGAGGCCGATCACGCCGGCCTTGGAGGTGGCATAGTTGGTCTGGCCGTTGTTGCCCGCGATGCCGGCGATCGAGGCGACGCCGATCACCGATGCGCTGTCGTTGAGGCTCTTTGCTTCCAGCAGATGGGCGGTGATCCGCTCGGGTGCGCGCAGGTTGACGTCGAGGACGGCGTCCCAGGTGTCGGTACGCATGTTCGCGAGCCGCTTGTCGCGGGTGATGCCGGCGTTGTGGACGACGACGTCGAGGCCGCCCAGCTCCGCGCCGGCCGCCGCGATCCGTTGCGGCGCGTCGATCGCGGTGACGTCGAGCAGGAGTTCGTGGCCGCCGATCTTGGTGATCACCTTGCGCAGGTCGTTGGCGTTCTGCGGTACGTCGACGCCGAGGACCGTCGCTCCGTCGCGGGCGAGGGTCTGCGCGATGGCCGCGCCGATGCCTCTCGCTGCTCCAGTGACGAGGGCGACCTTGCCGGCCAGGGGCGCTGTCGGGTCGTTGCCGACGAGGGGGCCGGTGCCGATCCGGGCGACCTGGCCGTCGACGTACGCCGACTTGGGGGAGAGGAAGAAGCGCAGGGTCGAGTCGAGCTGGTCGTGCGCGTCGGGGGCGACGTACACGAGGTTGACCGTGGCGCCTCGCTTGACCTCCTTGCCGAGCGACCTGGTGAAGCCTTCGAGGGCGCGTTGCGCGATCTGCTGCTCGGGGGTCGCGGACAGCTCCGGGGTGCGGCCGACGACGATCACACGGCCCGCCGGAGCGAGCTGGCGGATGACGGGCGAGAAGAAGCGCTGCAATGAGGTGAGATCGGCGGTCGAGGTCGCGCCGGTCGCGTCGAAGACGAGTGCCTTCGGGCGGAGGGTGCTGGAGGCGACGCCTTCGGCCGCAGTACTGAAGGAGGCGCCGATGTCGCGCAGGAGGGCCTGGATGGCCTTGCCTGTGTCGGTTTCGGTGATCGCGCCGAGGACGACCTGGCCGTCGATCACGGGTGATCCGTCGGTCCAGCGTGGCAGCGGGGTGGGGTCTGGCAGTCCCAGGTTTTTGACCAGCGTGCGGCCCAGCGGCGTACGGGTGAAAGTCTGGTAGCGATCCGTCATCTTCGGTCTGCTCCTACTTCTCGAGGATGGCGACGACGCCCTGGCCACCGGCGGCGCAGATCGAGATCAGGCCGCGGCCGCCGCCGTTCTCGTCGAGCTGCTTGGCCAGTGCGGCGACGATCCGGCCGCCGGTCGCTGCGAACGGGTGACCCGCCGCCAGCGAACTGCCGTTGACGTTGAGTTTGGCCCGGTCGATCTCGCCCAGTGGGGCGTCGAGGCCGAGGCGTTCCTTGCAGAAGATCGGGTCCTCCCAGGCCTTCAGGGTGGACAGTACTTGGGACGCGAACGCCTCGTGGATCTCGTAGTAGTCGAAGTCCTGGAGGAGGGTGAGGCCGGCTCGTTGGAGCATGCGCGGTACGGCGTACGCGGGGGCCATCAGCAGGCCCTCGGCGCCCTTCACGTAGTCGACCGCGGCGGTCTGCGAGTGGGTGAGGTAGGCGAGCGGCCTGAGTCCGTGGTCGGCGGCCCACTCGTCCGTGGACAGCAGCACCGTGGAGGCGCCGTCGGTCAGGGGAGTGGAGTTGCCCGCGGTCATCGTGGCCGTCTCGCCCTTGCCGTAGACGGTCTTGAGCTTGGCCAGCTTCTCCAGCGTGGTGTCGGCGCGGAGATTCTGGTCCTTCTCGAGGCCTAGGTACGGCGTGATGAGGCTTTCCTGGAAGCCGCGGTCGTACGCCTTGGCGAGGTTGATGTGCGAGTTGTAGGCCAGCTCGTCCTGCGCCTCGCGGGTGATGCCCCACTCGAGCGCGGTGAGGGCGGCGTGGTCGCCCATCGACTTGCCGGTGCGCGGCTCGGCGTTGCGCGGGATCTCCGGAACGATGTCCTTCGGCCTGAGGTGGGTGAGGATCTTGAGGCGTTCCTGGATCGACCTGGCCCGGTTGAGATCGAGGAGCACGTTGCGCAGCTCGTTGCTGACTGCGATCGGTGCGTCGGAGGCGGTGTCGACGCCACCCGCGATGCCGGCGTCGATCTGGCCGAGGGCGATCTTGTTGCCGACCAGGATCGCGGCCTCGAGTCCGGTGCCGCACGCCTGCTGGATGTCGTACGCCGGGGTCGTCGCCGCGAGCTTCGAGCCGAGGACGACCTCGCGGACCATGTTCCAGTCGCGGGCGTGCTTGAGGACCGCGCCCGCGACGACCTCACCGACCTCCTGGCCGCCGAGTCCGGTGCGGTCGACGAGACCGTTGAGGGCGGCGGTGAGCATGTCGGAGTTCGACGCGTGCCGGTAGGTCTTGTCCTGCCGGGCGAACGGGATGCGGTTGCCGGCGACGACGGCCACCTTGCGGGTCTCGGTCACTGGTTCTCTCCTGCGGTACTTGAGGGTGAGCGCCTGGCGGTGGCCTTTTTCGTACTGCGCGTGGTGGTACCGGTTAATGCTTTGCGGCCAACTGCTGTGGCGAGCGTTGCGGTGATGGCGGTCGCTCGTACTGTGCTGATGTCGGCGTGGTGGACCACCGGGTGGGCCTTGTCACCCGTTTGGCGGGACACGATCAGTCCCATCCGCGCCATGTGCATCGCCCCGAGCGTCTGCGTGTAGAGGTGGTTGGCGAGGTAGTCCGTGTCGACCTCGTCGAAGACGCCGCTCTTCTGACCCGCCTTGAGAATGGTCGAGATCCGATCGAGCGCCGCGGCCATCGCGTTGCCCAGCTTGATCATCACGGGCTCGGTGATCTCTCCGAAGAGTTCTTCGCCGGTCTTTCGGAGCAGACTCATTGCGCAGTCAGCAAAGGCCGGATACTCCAGGCAGAAGTCCACGAAGACCTCACTGAGGCTCCTGAGTCTGTTCATCGGTGCCTTGCGCGGGCCGTCTACTTCTTGGAGCCGCTCGTCGAGCTCGCCCAGATAGTCGACCAATGTGAGCGCGAACAGCTCTTCCTTGCCCGCGAAGTGCCGGTAGATGAGCGCCTTGTTGATCCCGACCCGCTTCGCGATGTCGTCGATCTGGGCGTCGATCGTGCCGCGCTCGTCGAAGAGTTCGCGAGTGGCCCGGATGATGTCCCGCTCGCGGTCGCGACGACGCTCCGCCGTGGTCCGGCGGCGTCCGATCGCGAGCAGCGCGGAGCTCATGGACCGATCTTAGTCATACTGCTACCCCTGGGTGCAAACGATAGTTACACTCGTGGGTAACATCACTCCCGTACGATCACCCTGCAGCTCGCTCCGGAGGAATCGATGACCATGACCGAGTCAACCAGTACGCCGCCCGCCGAGCCCTTGTCGGCCGACGTGATGGCACTGGCCGGCGAACTCGCGGCCGAGCGGTCCAAGCCGGAGTGGCAGACGTTCAACCTGAACCTGAACGACGAGCAGGTCGAGATCCGCGACTGGGCGCACACCTTCGCCGCCGACGTGATCCGCCCCGCTGCCTCCGAGTGGGACGAGCGCGAAGAGACCCCGTGGCCGGTGATCCAGGAAGCCGCGAAGATCGGCCTGTACTCCATGGACGGGTCGATCAACCTGTTCATCGACCCTTCCGGGCTGCTGATGCCGCTCGTCCAGGAGGAGCTCTTCTGGGGTGACGCCGGCATCGGCATGTCGCTCGTCGGCACCGGCCTGGCCAGTTCGGCCGTCTTCTCCAACGGCACCCCCGAGCAGTGGGGCCAGTGGCTCCCGCGCTGCTACGGCACGCCTGACGACGTACAGGTCGCCGCCTTCTGCTCGTCGGAGCCGGGAGCCGGGTCGGACGTGTCAGCGATCCGCACCAAGGCGACGTACGACGAAAAGACCGACGAGTGGGTCATCAACGGCCAGAAGGCGTGGGCGACCAACGGCGGCATCGCCGACATCCACGTCGTCGTGGCCACTGTCGACCCGTCTCTCGGCAGCCGCGGGCAGGCGGCTTTCGTAGTACCGAAGTCCGAGGTGAAGGGCCTAGAGCAGGGCACCAAACTCAAGAAGCACGGCCTCCGCGCCTCCCATACCGCCGACGTCTTCTTCGACAACGTACGAATCCCCGCCGCCAACGTCCTAGGCGGCAAGGAGAAGCTCGACGCCCGCCTGGCCAAGGCCCGCGAGAACAACGGCTCCGCCAACCGCACCAACGCCTCGATGGCCACCTTCGAAATGACCCGCCACATCGTCGGCTCCCAGGCCATCGGCATCGCCCGCGCCGCCTACGAGTTCGCCCTCGAGTACGCCAAGGGCCGCGAACAATTCGGCCGCCCCATCATCGACAACCAAGGCATCGCCTTCAAGTTGGCCGACATGGCCATGGAAATCGACGCCGCCCGCCTCCTCGTCTGGCGAGCCGGCTTCATGTCAGCCGCCCTCATGCGAGGCCAAACCCCCGACTACCGCCACGGCGAAGGCTCAATGGCCAAACTCAAGGCTAGCGAGGTAGCAGTCAAGGCCACCGAAGACGCCATCCAAATCCTGGGCGGCAACGGCTACACCCGCGAGTACCCCGTAGAACGCATGCACCGAGACTCAAAAATCTACACAATCTTCGAAGGCACCTCCGAAATCCAGCGCCTGGTAATCTCCCGAGCAATCTCAGGCATGCGCATCCGCTAACAAGAACAAGAACAAGAACAAGAACAAGAACAAGAACAAGAACAAGAACAAGAACAAGAACAAGAACAAGAACAAGAACAAGAACAAGAACAATCTTATATAGTAGTCGGTCGGCGGGGCGCCTGAAAGTAAGCCGCGCCGACCGCTAAAGAAATCACAAGATACACATACTTGATATTTGTGGTTGAGATTGCTGAGATACCTCGCCGTTGGCTTGTTCGATCCACCCGCGTGTTGTTGCGACCCCTTACGAGAAGGGCCCCATCAGGCTCGGCGCGAACTAGTTTGTTTCCGCATACCCCTTCTGTGGCGGGCCGCCGCGGTGCGGCACGCGATCTCACCGATACTGTGCTCATGCCGAGCAAAGACTTGTATTCGCTCCCCGCTGATCGGATCGACTTCGAGGTCGTACGACAGTTCGTGCTGGACGCCGAGGAGGCGGACATGCTGACCGAGTCGCTCACGCTGGAGCTCAAGTCGAGGCGTGACCGCAACAACGTCGCCGAGGCTGTTGGGGCTTTGAGCAACAGTGATGGTGGACTGGTGTTGGTCGGGGTAGCGGAGGATGCCACGGGTGACGCCCGTTTTGTTGGCGTCTCTCAGCGCGACTTCGACCACCTCATATCGTCCCTGCAAGGGCACCTGCCTAACGCGATGCCGGAGGTCATCGCGGTGCGATTGCCGCAGAAGGATCGCTTGGTAATAGTTGTCCGGGTCGATGCTGATGCTGTGCTCCATCCGGTGGCTGTAGCCGGCCGTGTCATGTTCAGGGTGCCGGGGCAGTCGGTCCCGGCTGATCGCGGGCGAATCGTCGATCTGGTGAATCGGGATCGAGTCCCTCAGCAGGAAGGCGGCCGCTTCGCCGGGCATGCGTATTCGATCGCCGCCCCGTCCGACTTTCCGCTGTGGCAGGGTGATGACGGCTCGATTGCCGCCCTTCGGCTGGCAGGCGGCCTACACCTTCCACAGCGTATCCTCAACAGCCCATGGCTCACGACTCCTTCCCGAGACGCTGCCCTCAATGCTCTTCAAGCATCGGCAGTGCCGAACATGTGCTGGGGTACGAGCCAGACAAGGACGGCTCCTACGTGGCGGATCATCGAGGCGCGGTCGACCACGCTGCGTCTTCGCACGCCGGTGGATAATGCGCGGGCGCTGTCGGCAGGCGACGTGCCGCTCGAGGCCTCCGCGTTTCTGCAACTCGCCGGCCGGAGGCTGTCAATGTTCATGGGGCTGCGCTGGTATGCCGTCGCGCAGACTGTACGAGAAGTCTCCATCGCCGATCTCTACGCTGCTGTCCTCGCCCAACTGGTGGCCGTATCGACAACCTGTGAGTCCGTGGCGAGAGCGCTAGGCGCGGATTCACCGACTGAGCTCCTGCCGTGGGAAGGCTGGCTCCAGTCCTCGACGTACCGTGTGCCGACCGTAGTCGCAGTCGATGAATTTCCCAGAGACGGAAACGATCATCCGCACGGTGCTACGTTCCCGCGCTCCACAACCGAGTCAGCCGACACCGAGGCTCTTGACGCATTGGCCCGAAGTTGGGTGACAGTCATGCTGCTGGACGCGGGAGTACGTGACTTTGAGACATGGTTCGACGCATTGCCAAAGCCGGATTGGTTAGCGACTTCACCCATCACGAGCTAACGGGCTTCGTCGGCCGTCGGGTTAGCGCCGGCGAGACCGTCGCGGATCATGACGAAGCCGAGATGATCAGCGAAGGCTGAGTGGGTCTTGTAGAGATACTTCGCCGCGTAGCTGGGGCGCGTGTACCTAGTCAACGCCTCGAAAAGAAGTAGTTCGAAGGCGAGGCTCTCGTACCATTCGACATCCTTCGTGAAGCCAGTGATGACCTTGACGCCGAGCGCTTTGCGGAGGGCCTGCTGTTCTTCTGGAGGCAGATCTAGTACCGAGCAGGAACCGAAGTGGAGAGCCTTTTTCGTCAGAGCGGCCCGAGGAAGTAGTTCGCCGAGTTGATGGAGGTCGACAGACCGCCTGCCGATGTGAACGGTGCCTGGGCTGCCGTGAGGGCGATGTAACCAATGTTGAAGCCGTCGTGTTGTCTTTGTCCCCACTGCTTGAGGCTCAGAGCCAAGTCATCTGGGTCGTTGATGTGGCGCCTGGCGTGATGGGCACGACGGCCGTCTTGCAGGGCCGACAGGACGGGGTCGACCGAGCGGACATCACGCACGGATGCTGACCAGTTGCCCTCCATGACCCACAATCCCGGCTTCCTACGTCCTGCCATGGAGTCGCTCCCTCTGGTCGCCAGGCGACCCCGCGTTGGCATTGTGTCCGGCAGCAGATCCAGCAGCGTAGTGGGTTCGCGCCCAGGTTTCGCGGAAACACCGTCGGTGGGCTCCCTATATTGACGTATCGCGAACCGCGAAACCGAACTGTCGCCCGCCGTCTTCCAGGGCGAGGCGTTCCGTGTCTACTCCTGGTGCCAGAATGTCGAAGTCTGGTGGTGGAGTCGGGACGAGAACATCAACTTGAACGCGCCGGACGGGTCGAGGGCTCAGGCACAAGACGGAACGGTGATCACGATCGGCCCGCGGGACCTGTGAGCAGAGGCCGAGGACGCACCCCGGCGATGACAGAGCGCAGGGGCAGCCTGAATCGTCGGAATTGACCGCGCGAGTGACGGCCGGACGCTGATGGGCCTCCCGCACTGGTCGGAGAGGCTCCGCGGAACGCCCCTTGGCTGTCCACGGATGGCTCTCGGGTATCTCGACCGCTGGGTACAGACTGTTGGGTGTGGCGTCCTTCGATGAGGTCTGGGCTCGCATTGAGCGGTGCGCTGGTGAGACGTTCTCGACGGCTACTGGGCGGGAGTTCGTGTATCGCGTGCCGGGGAACTACCTGCGTGTGTCGCGTGACGGGCGGGAGATAAATCGGTCGCTGTCGCGGGCGAACTTTGAGAAGGCGGCGTAGGTCATGCCTGTCGATAGGCCGGGTGAGGTGAGGGATCGGCAGGGGGCTTCCTACACCTGGGCGATCCTGATGGATCGCGCATACGTCGGGACGATTGGTGGGGGGCCACGTTCGGTAGGCCGTTGTGCGCGGGTGCCTTGTAGGTCGGTTCAAGGTACCCGCGGGCTGATGCTAAAGCGTGGTCAGGTGCAGAGGTTTATGTACCAGACCTTGTCCCAGTTGGTGATGAATTTGTAGTTGGTGAGGATGTAGCCGATGTGTTCGTGGCGGGAGCCTAGGGTTTCTACCTGGACGTTTTGGTGGTTGTAGAAGTTGGTGGTGCCCAGCCAGCCGCTCAGGGAGTAGGTGGTGCATTTGTAGAACTGGAACATGGTGTAGTACTCGCCTTTGCGGATCCAGGTGCAGAAGCGGGCGGCGGGGGCTGGGCTGCTGAGGCGGTGAGGGTGGTGGCGAAGAGCATCAGGGCGGCGGTGACGGCGGTGAGTTGATGACTTGCTTCGTCCGAAGGATTTCCTGAGCATGTCGGGTCTCCGATCAGGGGGAGCGGTATTCCTGTGTTGGGAACGTATTGACTGCGGAGAGATGCCTCGCACCTTGCCAGGGTGGGGTGGGGGCGGGATGCTGGGGAAAAGCAAGGGGGGCGGTTGAAATGGCTACTACGACCAAGCCGTACAAGGCGGTCGCGGCGGGGATCTTGAGTGGGCTCATTGCCTTTGGGGGGTCTTTGGTTACGGCGCTTCAGGGGCCGACTTCGACTTTCGGGTCGATGACTGATGGGCAATGGGTTTCGGCGGCGCTTGCAGCTTTGGTTGCTATCGGCGCCACTGGCGGAGTCACGTACGCCGTCCGCAATCCGCCGGCGTAGAGGTGTACCCGGTCGAGCTCCATGCGCTCGCCACAGCCCCGTCGGGGCGCCATCGCCTGTGGGTGGGTGTTTTCGATGCCGAGGAGCCGGAGCGGCTCGAGTGGTCGCTCAACGGAAATCCGATTCGAGCTGGGGATATCCGTGAGGTGAGGGCGCTGACCCGGGTGCCGCTGCCGGACGTGGTGAGCCAGATGGGTGTGTTCGAAGTACCGGTCTCGGAGGTACGCCTGGATCGTCCGCTGCCGGACACGGTCGAGGTGGCGGCGGTTTGGGCCGATGGCCGTCGGAAGAGTTATTCGCTGACGACTCGCCCGCTTCCCGGGCGGCTGCCCTTCGGGTTGGGGGAGACGTTCAACGTTCTGGCGGTTTCGTGTTTCTACGAGCCAGGCGACTCCAGCGGTCGGGCCGGCGAGCTGGTGGCCTCGTTGAGCCAGAACGAGGCGACGCGTCCGGACCTCGTGATCGCCATGGGGGATCAGGTGTATCTGGACAGTCCGTACTTCAAGTCGCAGACCCTCTACAGCCAGGCTGCGCTCGCGAAGGCGTTCGAGGTCAAATACCGGAGGAACTGGCAGGGCTTGGCGTACGCGCGGATCTTGCGGGCGGCCCCGGTGGCGTCGATCCCGGACGATCACGAGTACTGGAACAACTATCCGCAGTCGCAGATCTTCTGGCCGACGACGATGTTCGGCCCTGGCCGGGGGCATTGGGAGCTGGCGGCGCGCGAACTCTTCGACGGCTTCCAGCTCGCGGAGACCAACCAGTACTCCTATCGCATCGACGTACCGCCGTTGTCGTTCTTCATGCTCGACAATCGGACATTCCGCACGGTCAACGAGCGGCATGCCCCCGGGCAAAGCGCCCGCTCCGAAGATCTCGCCCTGTTCGACCGTTGGGTCTGCGACGTGATCGGGAGCAGCGAGTTGCTCCCGGTTCTGGTCACCGGGCCATCGCTGTTCCAGCCGGCCAAGACCAAGTTCGCGAAGTACAAGGATCAGAATCTGGCCAACCTGCGCGACTATCCGCGCATCATGGAGGGCCTGCTCAAGCTGTCGAGCCATGGGCGGCCACCGCTGGCACTGACCGGCGATGTGCACTACGGCCGCGTGATCTCGGCAGCGCACTGGACCGGCAACCGGGACCGGCCGTGGAGCAACCTGTACGAGGTGATCTCCTCGCCGGCGTCCGTGGTCGCGCTGCGGCCGAGGCCGGACGGCAAGCGGTCAGAGGCCGAGCCGCCGAAGCAGCGATTTCGGGTGGAAGGTACGGCAGAGGTGCTGGACTGCGTCATGCAGTGGCCGACCAAGGACGCGGACAAGATGGGGGACCACGTCACGTTGCTGCAGTTCAGCCGGACCCAGACCGGCGTCGACGTGGACACTCTCTACTGGATGATCAACGAACCCGGCAAGTCCATGAATCCGATCCGTGCGCCGCGCATGTCGCTGCGTCGCCTGTGATGCTAGGAGAGACCTCATGCTCACTGTTCGCGGCTCCTCAGCGCTCGACCCGGCGGAAAAGCACTTCCGGTGGGACGATCGCGCGGCCGGCGAGGACAACCTCGACTGGGTACGACGCCAGATGGATGCCCTGGGCCACGACTCGAAGGGGCCGAAGGCAACTTGGCTGCTACTGGTCGGCGGCACCAGTATCTACGACTTCCGGCTGAAGGTCGCCCAGTCGCACCTGCGGCACGACATGACGCCGAGCCACTGGTCCCATGCCGCGCTCATCTCCACCGTGCACCCGCGAACCGGCGACAGCCGGCTGCTGGAGACCTCGCTCGAGCCGCAGGAAGGGTTCCAGATGCCTTCGACCTACAACGGCGTCCAGGGCGCGACGCTCGACCGGTACGGCGATCCTGAGTTGTACCCGAATGTCGCCCTGATCAAGGTTCCGGTGGAACCCGACCTGTGGCGTGGCGACCTGGAGAACCAGAAGTCGATCCTCGGCCAGTTCGCCGAGCAGCGGGTCGCGATCGACGTACCGAGCCTGATCTTGGAGTGGCTCGCTTTCGTCTGGGGCGCGGGCGCTTCCGGGAACCCCATTCTGAGCGGGCACGGCATCCCGTCGGCAGCGGTGATCGAGTCCCTTGTCGGCGCCGCCGGCTACGACTTGTGTCCTGGGTTGGACAGCGCTGCCAGTTCGCCGGAGGCGTTCTGGCAGACCGCCAAGTGGTGGCAGGCCAGCGTCGTGGAACTGCATCTCGAACCTCTGCAGACCCGCTACTTCATCTACGGGCACGATCCTGCGCCAGCGGAGACGACGTCACCGACCCAGAAGCGCGCGGCGGCGAAGCGAGGGGCTACCGCCAAGAAGGCGGCGGCGAAGAAGGCACCGGCGAGCAAGAGGGCAACCCCTGGAACCGCCGACGTTTCCGACTTGATCCGTACTCCGGCCCCGCCGCTGTTCCGGCAGGCATCGCAACTCACCCGCGAGCTGTTCCGGCGGCAATGACGTCCAGCTGCGCGGCTAGGTCGGCCATCGCTTCTGCGGTGGGGGTGTGGTCGTCGGCGTGGAAGATGCAGAGAGTTAGGCCTTCTGGGGTGGAGAGCCGGAGCTTTTCGGCTCGTAGGGAGAGCGGGCCTACGGCGGGGTGGTTGAAGCGGTTGGTCGTGCTGAGTCTGGGGCTGATGTCGTGGCGGTTCCAGAGGGTGCGGAAGTGGGGGCTGCCGGTGGAGAGTTTGTCGACCAGGGCCAGTAGGTCTGGGTCGTCGAGGTTGGAGCCGATCTGGGCTCTCAGGGCGGCTACGCCGTTGGCGGTTACTTCGGGCCACTCGGGGCGGAAGGTTTGCTCGGCGGGGTCCAGGAAGACCTTGAGGAGGAGGTTGCTGCCGATCGTGTAGTCGGGGGAGAGGGCCGTGGCGATCGGGTTCGAGGCGAGGATGTTCAGGAGGCGGTCCTGGACGTACGCGGGCGTGGTGGGCCAGGTGTTGATCAGGCGGATCAGGCTTGGGGGGACGTCGTTGGGGGTGCCGGCCAGGCCGCGGGGATGAGTTGGGTGGGCTAGTTGGTGAAGGTGGGTCGTGGCGTCAGGGGAGAGTTGTAGGACCTTCGCCAGGGCGTCCAGGACCTGGTCTGAGGGGTGTTGGTCCCGGCCTTGTTCCAGGCGGATGTAGTAGTCGCTGCTGATGCCGGCCAGGAGGGCCAACTCCTCCCGGCGGAGGCCTTGGACGCGGCGTCTTCCGCCGGGGGGCAGGCCTACGTCTTCGGGGTGGACTTGTTCACGTCTTGCCCGGAGGTACTCGCCTAGACGATTTGGCACATCCTCAAAACTAGCTGACCTTCTCGACGAAGGTCTTGAGGTCGGAGATGAGTTTGGTCCAGCCGTCGTCGATCATGGCGCGGATGGCGCTGCCGGGTTCGAAGCCGGTGTGGATGACGGTGAGTTTCACCTGGTCGCCGTCGGGCTCGAGGTCGAAGCTTGCGCGGGAGAGGGGCTCGGCGCTGGTCTTGGCGAAGAGGGAGTCGTCCATCTCGGTCGCCTTGGCGAACTCGGGCGTGATGTGGTGCCAGGTGAAGGCGAAGCGGCGGTACGGGTCGTACTCGAGCACCTCCTGGCCGGGGCCGGACATGGTGACGTCGCCCATCACCCAGTCGATCGGGGAGCCGACCTTCCAGTCGGTGCGGTGCTGCACGCCCCAGTACTGCTGGGTGAAGGAAGGATTCGTCAGCGCCTGCCAGAGTCGCTCGGGGGTGGTCTTGATGTAGGTCGTGTAGACGAAGTCGTTGTCGCTCACTGGTTCTGTCTCCAATGCTGTCTTGAGGTCGGCGAACAGCTGAACCCGCCGCCGGTCGTACTGGTTGATCCAGCGATCGGCGATGGCGTTGATCGGCTCGGCGTTCAGGTGGTGCAACTTCTCCCGGCCGCGCCGGACGGTGGTGACGAGGTTCGCGCTCTCCAGTACTGCGAGGTGCTTGCTGACCGACTGCCGCGCCATCGAAAGTCCGGCGCACAACTCGCTCAGGGTCTGCCCGTTGCGCTCGTTCAGGCTGTCCAGCAACTGCCGCCGGCTCGGGTCGGCCAGCGCCCGGAACACCTCGTCGTCCATCACCACTCCATTCATGCAGCCAATTGGCTGCCTAACCACAATAGGCAGCCATGTGGCTGCATGTCAAAGACGCTTCAACCACCCATAAACAGGGCACCGGACGACCCACATGGATACGAACAAGCTCGTCCTCGTCACAGGCGTCACCGGCTACATCGGCGGCCGGCTCGTGCCCGAGTTGCTCAAAGCCGGCTACCGGGTCCGCGCGATGGCCCGCAATCCGCGCCGCCTGCGGGATCGCGACTGGTACGACGAGGTCGAGGTGGTCGAGGCCGATGCGGGGGATCGGGGCCAGTTGGACGCGGCGTTGGAGGGTGTCGACGTTGCGTATTACCTGATCCACGCTCTCGGGACCGGCAAGCGTTTCGAGTCTCGCGACCGTCATACCGCGCTGACCTTCGGCGCGGCCGCACGAGACGCCGGAGTGCAAAGGATCGTCTACCTCGGCGGGCTTTATCCGCAGGGCGAGGAGTTGTCGCCGCACCTTGATTCGCGCCGGGAGGTCGGCGAGATCCTGCTCGCGTCGGGCGTACCGACGACCGTCCTGCGCGCCGCGGTCATCCTCGGTTCGGGCTCGGCATCGTTCGAGATGCTCCGGTACCTCACCGACCGACTGCCCGTCATGGTCACCCCGCGCTGGCTGCACACCAGGATCCAGCCGATCGCAGTACGCGATGTCCTCCTGTACCTGGTCGGCAGCGCCGAGATGCCCACGACCGTCAGCCGAGGCTTCGACATCGGCGGCCCCGACGTCCTGACCTATCGCGAGATGATGCAGCGGTACGCCGCAGTCGCACACCTCACCAGCAGGCGGATCATCACCCTCCCGCTGCTCACCCCCTCACTGTCGAGCCACTGGGTCGGCCTGGTGACGCCCGTCCCGAACAGCATCGCCAGACCCCTGGTCGACAGCCTCATCCACGAGGTCGTCTGCAAGGAACACGACATCGAGCAGTACGTCGCCGACCCCGCGAGCGGCCTGATCGGCTTCGACCGTGCCGTCGAACTCGCGCTCAAGCGAGTCCAGGACCTCGACGTCACGACCAGCTGGGCCTCGGCGTCCATGCCCGGCGCACCGAGCGACCCGTTGCCGGGCGACCCGGACTGGTCCGGCGGTTCCCTGTACGTCGACGAGCGGGAGAGCGCGATCGCGACGACTCCCGAGCAACTCTGGTCGGTGATCGAGGGCATCGGCGGCGGCAACGGCTGGTACTCCTGGCGACTCGGCTGGTGGGCCAGAGGAGTCCTCGACCGGGTCTTCGGCGGCCCGGGCCTGCGCCGCGGCCGGCGAAATCCGAACGACCTGTCCGTCGGCGACCCGCTCGACTGGTGGCGGGTGGAGGAGATCGAGGACGTCAAGCTGCTCCGGCTGCGGGCCGAGATGCGGCTACCGGGTCTCGCCTGGCTGGAGCTGATCGTAGACACCGACGACAACGAGCGGACGATCTTCCGGCAGAGAGCGCTCTTCCATCCGCACGGACTGCCCGGACACCTGTACTGGTGGGCGATCAAGCCCTTCCACGGCATCGTCTTCGGCGGTATGCAACGCAACATCGCCGCCGCGGCCCAGCGCGGCGAGGACCCGAAGTGGCGGCCGTCGTACAAATCGTCTTGACGGTGCCCCGACGATGGTGGGGTGGACATTCCGATCAGCAATCTCGGCTATCGCACCGATCTGATGTTGCTCGAGTTGAGCGGTAGCGAGTTGACCGACCAGGGCGAGTATGTCGTCGTTCGGACGCCGGCCAACCCGGGCTTCTGGTGGGGCAACTATCTGCTCTTCCGGACCCCGTTCGCGCCTGGCGACCTCGCCAAGCGGCAGGAGATCTTCAAGGGCGAGTTCCCCGACGCAGAGCACCTCGCCCTCGGCGTGGACACGACCGATGGGACGGTCGGCAGCGTGGAGGAGATCACTGCCGCGGGCTTCAAGCTCGACCCCAGCACCGTGATGAGCGCGACGGCGGTCCGGCCGCCGGCCCGGCCGAACACGACTTCGCAGTTCCGGACCCTCAGCACCGACGACGACTGGGAGCAGCAGGTCGGGCTGTCGTTGACCGCCGCGACGATGGAGGTCGACGACGACTACCGGGTGTTCAACCGGCGTCGGGTCGAAGCAGAACGCGCTCTCTCGGCCGCCGGGCACGGGACCTGGTTCGGCGCCTTCGATGGAGATCGGTTGCAGGCTTCGCTGGGCCTGGCGACCGACGGCTCGGACGTGGCTCGGTTCCAGAATGTCCAGACGCACCCCGACGATCGGGGGCAGGGACTCGCGAGCACCCTGGTCCACCAGGCTTCGCGCTACGGGTTCGACGAACTGGGGGCGCACACGCTGGTGATGGTCGCCGATCCCGAGTACCTGGCCATCCGGATCTATCGCTCGTTGGGGTTCAGCGACAACGAAGTGCAGGTGCAGGTGTTCAGACCGCCCGCGTGAAAGGCTGAGCCGCATGACTGAGACACGTACGGCGTTGGTCACCGGTGGGAGCCGTGGGATCGGGGCGGCGGCGGCCGTCGCGTTGGCGTTGGACGGTTGGGATGTCGGGATCAGTTATCGCACCCAGGCGGATGACGCAGCGCGGGTGGTCGCGGCTTGTGAGAAGGCCGGGCGGCGCGCGTACGCCGTACAGGCTGATGTGGCCGAGGCCGACCAGATCGAGCGGCTCTTCGACGCAGTGACCGGTGAGCTCGGGGCGATCGGTGCCGTGGTCAACAATGCGGGCATCGTGTCGCCGAGTGGGCGGGTGGCCGACTACGACGTCGAGCGGTTGGAGCGAGTGTTCCGGATCAACACGATCGGGGCGTTCCTGGTCGCGGGAGCGGCGGTACGCCGGATGTCGACCGCCCGTGGCGGTGCCGGGGGAGTCATCGTCAACGTGTCGTCGCGCGGTGCCGTGCTGGGATCGGCGGGCGAGTACGTCGACTATGCGAGCAGCAAGGCGGCGGTCGACACGATGACGATCGGGCTGGCGAACGAGGTCGCGAAGGAAGGCATCCGCGTCCTCGGCGTCCGGCCCGGCCTGATCGAGACGGACATCCACGAGGAAGGCCGGCTCGAGCGGATCGGCGGTACGCCGCCGCTGGGCCGGCCGGGCAAGGTCGAGGAGGTCGCCGAGCTGATCGCGTTCCTGGCCTCGGATCGCGCGTCGTACATGACCGGCTCGATGGTCGACGTGGCGGGCGGGCGCTGACGGATGGCGTTGCGACCGGTCGATCTGGCACGCCGGGCCGGGATCTCGACGCAGTTGGTGCGGAACTACGAGACGGTCGGGATCCTGCCCGAGGTGCCGCGGAGTGAGTCGGGCTACCGGCAGTACGGCGAGGTCCATCTGCGGGCGATGCTGACGTTTCGGGCACTGGTGCCTGGCTTCGGCCACGAGACTTCTACGCGGATCATGCAGGCCGTTCATGAGGGGGATCTGGCGCTGGCATTCCGGTTGATCGATGCGAGTCATGCCGGGTTGCACGAGCAGCGGTTGGCGACGGATGTGGCGAGCGAGGCGCTGGGAGAGGCGGCTGAGGAGTTCCTGGACGGCGTACCGGTGGTGAATGGACCGGATCTGCTCGTGGGGGAGTTGGCCGCGCAGCTCGGTGTGCGGACGTCGACGTTGCGGGTGTGGGAGTCGGCGGAGTTGCTCGTGCCGGTGCGCGAGGCGGGGACGAAGTACCGGCGGTATGGACCGGTGCAGGTGCGGGATGCGCGGATCATCGCGATGCTGCGGCGCGGGCGGTACGGGTTCGATCAGATCCGACCGGTTCTGGACGGGCTGCGGAAGGCCGGGAGCGCCGAGGCGTTGCGGGCAGCGGTCGCGGAGAGACGAGCAGCGCACGACCGACGGACCCGCGCCATGCTGCACGGCGCGGCGCTGCTCCACGACTACTTAGGTGGGAATCGCTAGCTGGGTCGGGCGGTTGCGGCCTCTGACAGTCACTTCCTCGCCAGGCCTCCAGTGGCCGGCTTCTGCAGGCGCTGACTCGTTGACAGCGGCCATCGAGGCGAGCAGCCGGCCGGGGACAGCCTTGGCCAGTTCGGTGAGCCGGGACGCCTCGTTGACCGGGTCACCAATCACTGTGTACTCGTGTCGCCGCACATCTCCAACGGTGCCGGCGACGACCGTACCGGCGGTGACGCCGATCCCGGCCGTTGCCTCAGGCAACTCCTGAGCCAACCGCCGAGCAAGCGCGCGGCCTGCCTGGAGAGCGCTCCCTGCCGGATCGGGCAGTTCGGCGGGCGCACCGAAGACCGCCAGCACCGCATCGCCGGCGAACTTGTTGACGAAGCCGCCTTGGCGGTCCACCTCGTCGACCACGATCTCGAAGAACCTGTTCAGCAAAGCGACGACCTCACCGGGCGGCCGGATCGCCGCGAGCTCGGTAGAGCCCACCAGATCTACGAACAACACCGCGACGAAGCGCTCTTCGCCGCCGAGTGCATCACTGGCCAATGCTTCCCGCACCACGTCGGGACCGACGTAGCGGCCGAAGAGATCGCGGATCCGCTCCCGCTCACGCAGGCCGGCAGCCATCCGGTTGAACCCCGCCTGGAGTGAGCCCAGCTCCGTACCGTCGAAGACCGGGATGTGGACGTTCAGTTCCCCGTCGCCGGTCACCGTCAGCGCGTTCCGCACCGAACGAACCGGGGCAACCACCGACCGGGCGGAGAGCGCGGTCAGCAGCCACCCGCAGACCAGCACAACGGTGCCGAGGGCAAGGATGATCACCGACAACCGGGTCGGCGAGACGTCCTTCTCGATCAGCGCCAGCAGCGCCGTCAGCATCAGCCCGAGCACGGGCACCCCGGAGCCGACCGCCCAGAAGAACACCGTCCGCGCCTTCAGCCCGAACGCCAGCAACCGGCGCGGCGGCGCCTGGTCGGCGAGCGCTCGCGCGGCGACCGGCCGGAGCGCGAACTCGGTCAGCAGGTACGACGCCGCACACGTCACGATCCCGCCGTCGAACGTCGTGATCATGATCCGGAGCACGTTGTCGGGCTGGTAGATCAGGGCGAGCACACTGAACAGCACCGTGGCCAGCAGCCAGAGGAACACCTCGATCATGCTCAGCCGCAACGGCAGCTGCAACGTGGTGATCTGCTCCTTGCGGGTGGCCGGGCGCTCCGCCAGCACCCAGGACGTCGCGCGCAGGGCGTACCGGGTGCTCCAGACCGCGCCGACCACGAGCGCCAGCAGGAAGTACCCGGGGAAGGCGATCGCCCGGACCAGCTGGAGTTCGTGGTTCGGGGGCGGGCCGGGCAGCACGAACACGCTGAGCATGAAGACGACCGAGGCGCCGACGATGTTCGTGCCCAGCGAGAAGACGGTCAGCAGCAACTGGCCACGGATCCGCAGCTGCCGTGGCGACTGGCCGGCCGGGCCGAGCAGCCACGATCCGAACGGCTTCCGCTGCAGTACGAGCTCCGGCCGTCCCTGCGCCATCCTGTCCCCATTTCGCTGATCCAGCAGGGGTTCCCCGTCTGAACCGGTTTTGGCACGGTGCTGCCCATGGCCCTAATAGGCCGCGTCATCGGGCCTTTCCGTGGGTAATGTCCTGCGAACGACATTCTGCCTCGGGAGCCCCTGTGAGCCACGATCGCCACTCCTACGCCGAACCGGCGTTGGTGCGCACCACCCACCTCGCGCTGGACCTCGACCTGGACTTCACCGCCAAGGTGCTGTCCGGCACGGCCACGCACACGCTCGCCTGGAGTGGCCCGGGCGATCGGCTGGTCCTCGATACGCGGGATCTGACCGTGCTCGCCGTGGAGGGCGCGGTCGACGGGGACTGGGAGCCGCTCGAGTACAGCCTGGCGGTGCCGGACAAGGAGCTGGGCTCGGCGCTGACGATCCGGACCGGGCAGCACGGGCAGGTGCGGGTGAGCTACCGCACCGCTCCGACGGCGACGGGGCTGCAGTGGCTGGAGCCGGCGATGACCGCGGGCGGCGTGATGCCGTTCATGTTCAGCCAGTCCCAGCACATCCACGCCCGGAGCTGGGTTCCGGTCCAGGACACCCCGAGCGTGCGATTCAGCTACTCCGCGCACGTCACGGCCCCGCCTGAGCTGATGGTCCTGATGAGCGCCGACAACGGCACGGAGTCGCGCCGGATCGGCTCGTACGACGTGGTGATGCCCGAGCCGATTCCGTCGTACCTGCTGGCGATCGCCGCGGGCGACCTGGTGTTCGAGCCGATCGGCGCTCGGACGGGTGTCTGGGCCGAGCCCGAGATGGCCAAGCGGGCGGCGACCGAGTTCGCCGACATCGAGGAGATGATGCGCGTCACCGAGGCGGTCTTCGGGCCGTACCGGTGGGGCCGCTACGACATCCTGGTACTGCCGCCGTCCTTCCCGTACGGCGGGATGGAGAACCCGCGGATGACGTTTGCCACCCCGACCGTGGTGATCGGCGACAAGTCGCTGGTCAACGTGGTGGCGCACGAGTTGGCGCACAGCTGGTCGGGCAACCTGGTGACCCAGAACAGCTGGGACGACATCTGGCTCAACGAGGGCTTCACGGCCTACGTCGAGTACCGGATCGTCGAGGCCGTCTACGGCACCGAGCTGGCCGTGATGGAGACCGCGATCAAGCAGCACGCGACCGTGGTCAAGCTGGATCCGCTCTCAGCGGCGGAGCAGGCAGCCGAGCTGCCGGGGCTCAACCACCGGTCGCAGTACCACGGTACGACCGGGCTCGGGCCGTTGAAGGGCTGTTGGTTCCTGACCTGGCTGGAGGAGCGGTTCACGCGGGAGATCTTCGATCCTTTCCTGCGCGGGTACTTCGATCGCTTCGCGTTCCAGAGCATCAACTCGGAAGACTTCGTCGAGCACCTGCAGGAGCAGCTGCTGGACAAGCACCCAGGTGTGGTGACAGACGCGGAGCTCGCCGCCTGGCTGGACGAGCCGGGCATCCCCGCCTTCGCCGAGAGAGCGGTCTCTGCGCGTTTCGAGGTCGTCGACGAGTTGCGTGCGCGCTGGCTCTCGACCGGCGAGCTGCCTGAGGGTGCAAAGCACTGGACGACGCAGGAGTGGCTGCGCTTCCTCGACGCCGCGCCGGACGTACTGACGGCGGAGCAGTTGCAGCAGCTGGACCGGGAGTTCGACCTCACCGGTACCGCGAATGGCGAGATCGCGCGTCGGTGGTACTCGATCGTTGCCGCGAGCACCTACACGCCGGCGTACGAGGAGCTGGCGAGCTTCCTGACCCGGGTGGGCCGGATGAAGCTGGTGCTGCCCGTGTACAAGGCGCTGGTACGGACCGAGGACGGCCGGGAGTTCGCGAGTCAGGTGTTCGAGACCGCGCGGCCCGGTTATCACCCGATCACGACCGCGGCGGTGCTCAAGATCCTCAAGCGCTGACGCTTCGCGGGTTACCGTCTGAAGTATGTCGATCGAGCTGGACCGGCCCGGGCTGCTGACGGCGATGATCAGCCCGGGGTCGCGTGCTGCCCCGGGCGACGGCCGGCGTACGCCGCGGGACTGGGTCGTGGACGTGACGTTCGTCGTGCTCGGCATGGGGTTGAGCGTGATCGGGCTGGCGATTCCCGACGGGTCGAGGCTCGATCCGCCGGTCGGGTTGCATGTGACCATCGGCGTACTGGCCGCGCTCTCGCTGATGCTGCGGCGGAAGTGGCCGCTGCAGGTCGCGTTGGTGCTGATCGTGTTGTCCGCGTTCTTCCCGACCGTGGGGAGCTCGAGTGGGCTGGCGCTGTTCAGCCTGGCGGTGCATCGGCGGACCCTGGTGAGTGTGCTGGGCTGTGTCGCGGCGGCGCTGTCGTGCCTGGTGCAGTTCTGGATCTATCCGCCGGCGCGGTCGATCCCGTACGTCTACTGGATGGTGGTCAGCCTCACCAGCCTGCTCTGTGTGGCGGTCGTTGCCTGGGGCATCGTCGTACGGACGCGCCGGCAGCTGATGGTGTCGCTGGCGGAGCGTGCCCGGCGAGCTGAGGAGGAGCAGGAGTTGCGCGTCGAGCAAGGTCGGCGGCGCGAGCGGGAGCGGATCGCGCGCGAGATGCACGACGCGCTCGGACATCGGTTGTCGTTGCTGAGCGTGCATGCCGGGGCGCTGGAGTTCCGGCCGGGGATGCCGTCCGATGAGCTTGCGCAGGCAGCCGGGGTGATCCGTTCGAGTGCGCGCGAGTGCATGGAGGATCTGCGGGAGATCGTCGGCGTACTACGTGCGCCCGACTCCACCGTCCCAGGCGACCGGCGGCCGCAACCTGGCCTGGTGGACGTCGACGCCCTGGTGGAGGAGTCGCGTGCAGCGGGCATGACGGTGATCCTCACGCCGCTCCCGTCGCCTCCCGACTCGATCCCGCCGGCCACTGGGCGGCACGGCTACCGGATCATCCAGGAGGGGCTGACGAACGCGCGCAAACACGCACCCGGTCAGCCGGTCACCGTCGTCCTCTCGGGGGCCGCGGGCAATGGACTCTCCATCGAGATCCGTAATCCGTTGGTGGCAGGTGTGCCAGGCGACGGCTCGCGGGTAGGTCTGGTGGGTTTGGCCGAGCGGGCGAAACTGGCCGGCGGCACGCTCGACCACGGCCCGACCAGTACGAACTGCTTCCGCCTGCACGCGTGGTTGCCCTGGCCCGCTCTAGGATGACTGGCATGGTGGCGGCGGCTGTTCGGTTGCTTGTCGTGGACGACGATCCGCTCGTACGGGCTGGTCTGAAGAGCATGCTGGGCGGTGCCGCCGAGCTGGATGTCGTGGGGGAGGCGTCCGACGGACGCGCTGCGATCGACGCCGTCCGTGCGGCCGAGCCGGACGTCGTACTGATGGACATCACCATGCCGGTGATGGACGGGCTGACAGCAACCGAGGCCATCCGCGCGGTCGCGGACGCGCCTGAGGTGGTGATCCTGACGACCTTCGGTTCGGAGGAACACCTCGTGCACGCATTACGGGCCGGCGCCGCCGGCTTCCTGCTGAAGGATGCGGCGCCCCAGGAAATCGTCGACGCGGTGGTGAAGGTCGCCGGTGGAGACCCGATCCTGTCCGGCGCGGTCACCCGTCAGCTGATGGATTACGTCTCCGGGCCCGACGAGCAGAGCCGTCGCGACCAAGCTCTCGAAGTACTGGCGAAGCTCACCGACCGTGAACGCGAGGTCGCCGCAGCCGTTGCCCAGGGCAAGAGCAACGCCGAGATCGCCACCGACCTCGCGATGGGCGTTCCCACCGTCAAGACCCACCTCACCCGGGTCCTCCTCAAACTCGACCTCAACAACCGGGTCCAGGTAGCCCTCCTGGCCCACGACGCCGGCCTCGCCTGAGGTGCAGTCGTTGTGGGGTGCCGGCGCCATCGGCGGGTAGGGTGCTGCGGAACCAGGCAAGGCCAGAGGGGAGCTCGGGGTGGACCAGCGGTACGGGGGAGAGTCAAGTGGGGTGGCGCGGACGATCGGTGGCGATCATCTTGCGCTCAGGGATCAGGTGCTGGCCGAGTTGCGGCGACGGATCGTCGACGGTGACTACGCACAGGGTGAGCGGCTGACCGAGAACCGGCTGGCGGACGACTTCGGAGTGTCACGCAATCCGGTCCGTGAGGCGCTGCGGGTGGTCGAGACCGAGGGCTTCGTGGAGATCCTGCCGCGGCGTGGTGCTGTGGTGGCGACGCTGGACGAGACGGCGATCCGGGATCTGTTCGCCGTACGGGAGCAGCTCGAGACGCTCGCTGCGGGGTTGGCGGCTGAGCGGGCGACTGAGGACGACGTCGCCCGGCTCCGGAAGTTGCTGGACGACGCGAGTGCCGCCACGGAGGCTGAGGACTTCGACCAGGTCGCTGAGCTGAACAGTGCGCTGCACCTCGCGGTGATCGAGATCAGCGGCAACCGGTGGCTGGCGTCGCTGTCGGCGGCCATGTACCACCACGTGCACTGGGTCTTCCGCCTCGGCGCCGCCCAGCGCGCACCGCACTCGTGGAAAGAGCACATCCGCGTAGTAGACGCCATCGCCGCCGGCGACCGCGCTGCCGCAACCGCAGCAGCCCGCGACCACGTAGAAGCCGCAGCCCAAGCCGCCCTAGCCGGCCCGACCGCCTAGCGGCCGGTGGCGTAGCCCTGCATTCCTCGGGGGTTGGCTCCTGCGGCCAGTACGCCGTCTGGGGTGCGGGACACGGCGCAGAGGCGGCCTAGGCTCCAGGGATCTGACTCGACGACCTGATGGCCCTTGCTGATCAACGTGTCGCGCACTACCGGGCCGAGACGGCTCTCCAGCGTCAGGTTGCCCGGTACCGCGCCTCGCGGGTAGAACGACGACGGGAACGCAGTGGTGTGCCAAGCGGGCGCATCGATGGCCTCCTGCAACTCCTGGCCGCCCGCAAGATGCCGCAGGAGGAACAACAGCTGCCACTGGTCCTGCTGGTCGCCTCCAGGTGACCCACAGGCCAGTACGGGTGCGCCATCCCGTAGTACCAGCGTGGGCGTGAGCGTGGTCCGCGGCCGCAGCCCAGGGGCGAGCGACGACGCCAACCTCTCCTCCAGCCAGAACATCTGCAGCCGGCTCCCCAGGCAGAAGCCCAGCTCGGGAATCGTTGGCGACGACTGCAACCACCCACCGCTCGGGGTAGCGGAGATGACGTTGCCCCACTGGTCGATCACGTCGACATGGCACGTGTCCCCGCGCGTAGCCCCATCCGGTGCCACCGTGGGCTCCCCGGTGCTCGCATCGCCCTCAACCCCCCTCACGAGGGATGGCAACCGCGGCACCCGCCCATCCGGACTCCCCGGCCGCATCTCGTACGACGCGGCTGCGCCGACCGATGCCGCCCGCTCAGCCGCGTACCCCGGTGACAGCAGCGTCTTGAGCGGTACGTCGACGCCATCGCCGTACCAGGCCTCCCGATCCGCATAGGACAGCTTGGTGATCTCTGTCGTCGTGTGGACGGCCTCAGCACTCGTCAGATCAAGCGCCGTCGGGTCACCCAGCTCGGCGAGGACAGCCAGCGACTGCAGTAGCGCCGGCCCCTGACCCCACGGTCCCGTCTTGGCGACGGTGTGCCCGTGCCAGTCGAAGGTGGCCGGTTCCTCCCAGCTCGCCTCGTACGACGCGACGTCGTCACCCGTGATCAGCCCGGCATGGTCCTCACCGCTCGAATCGCGATGCGGCAACCGCGAGAACCGGTCGATCGCCTCGGCGACGAACCCTTGGCGCCACGTAATACGCGCCCTCTCGAGCTGCGCGACGCGGTCCGCGCCGGCCTCCTCGGCCGCGATCACGAGTCGCTCGAGCGTGTCGGCGTACGCCGGGTTGCGGAACAACTCGTTGGCCCGCGGCGCCCCGCCAGCCTGCAGCCACAGCTCGGCAGATGTCGGCCAGTGCTCAGTGAAGAGCTCCCGGACCGTATTGACGGTGTCGCCCACTCGAGGGAGCACTGGATGGCCGTTGCGCGCATACCCGATCGCTGGCTCCAGTACCGTCCGGAGCGGCAGCGAGCCGTGGTCACGCAGCAGTAGCAACCAGGCGTCGACAGCACCCGGTACTGCGGCCGCCAGCGGCCCGGAGCCCGGGATGAGCGACAGCCCCAGCCCCTTGAAGTGTTGGATCGTGGCACCCGCCGGAGCCACCCCCTGTCCGCACAGCACCCGCGGAGTCGGGTCGGCCGCGGTAGCGATGATCGCCGGTACCTCACCACCAGGACCGTTGAGGTGAGGCTCCACGACGTGCAGCACGAACCCGGCGGCCGCAGCGGCGTCGAAGGCGTTGCCACCGAGCTCCAGGAGCCGCATGGCGGACTGTGACGCCAGCCAGTGCGTGGACGAGACCATCCCGAACGTGCCGCGCAGGGTGGGCCGGGTGGTGAAGGTCATCGAGCAACTCCTCTAGTGGTGTCTGCTTGATCGCGTACGTCGGGTCCACTGCCATCGTCGCCTACTAGGTGGCAGGCGACTCGGTGTCCACCTTCCCCGATCACCCTGGACTCCGGTACGACCGTCCTGCACTTCTCGATCGCCACTGGACAGCGTGTGTGGAACCGGCAACCCGGTGGCGGGTCTATAGCCGACGGTAGGTCGTCCCCGAGCAGCACTGGTCGCCGCGCCCGCTGGGTGGACGGGTCGGGCACAGGAGCCGCCGACAGCAGCGCCTGCGTGTACGGATGAGCCGGTACGCCGAAGATGCGCTCCCGCGGGCCTTGCTCGACCAGTTGCCCCAGATACATCACGGCAACCTCATCAGCCAGATACTCGACGGCCGACAGATCATGCGTGATGAACAGGCACGCGAACCCCAGATCGCGCTGCAGATCGGCCAGCAGGTTGAGCACCGACGCCTGCACCGACACATCCAGCGCACTGGTCGGCTCATCCGCCACCAGCAACCGAGGCGACGAAATCAACGCCCGAGCAATACTCACCCGCTGCCGCTGCCCACCCGACAGCTCATGAGGCGCCCGCTGAGCCACCTCCGGTCTGAGACCGACCCGCCGAAGCGCATCGGCCACCGTGGAGGGGATCTCGCGCCGCGGGGCGCTGGCCGATCCGGTCTGGCTGGACCCGGCGGAGAGCGCCCCACGGCGGCGCATGAGTCGCAAGGGTTCGCCGACGATGTCGCCGACCGACAACCGTGGGTCGAGGGAGCCAGCGGGGTCTTGGAAGACTATTGAGACGTTGCGGCGGTGTGTACGGAGTTGGCGGCGGTTGAGGTGGGTGATGTCGGCGTCGGCCAGACGGACGGTGCCTTCGGTTGGTTCGAGTAGGCGGACGATGCAGCGGCCGACGGTGGACTTGCCGGAGCCGCTCTCTCCGACCAGGGCGACGACAGCGCCTTTCGGGATCCGCAGGGAGACACCGTCGACGGCACGGACGGGGCCGAAGTGCATGACCAGGTTCTCGAGTTCCAGCGCGTACTCGGTCATCTGCCCTCCGGATTCCAGCAGGCCACGCGAGCGGTCAGCACCGGCTCCTTCGTCCTGCAGATGTCGACGACGCGCGGGCACCGGTCGGCGAACGTACAGGCGTCGGGCTGCTCAGCAAGGACCGGTACCAGCCCTGGAATCTCGTTGAGCCGATCAGTCCCCGCGTGGCGCCCGGCCGATGGCGACGCACCCAGAAGGCCTGCTGTGTAAGGGTGTTGAGGCCGAGCGAACAGCTCGTGTACTTCGGCAGTCTCAACCACCCGTCCCGCGTACATCACCGCCACCCGGTCAGCCAGATCGGCAACCACCCCAAGGTCGTGGGTGATCAGCACGACGCTCGTGCCGAGTCGTTCGCGCAGTGCCCGCAGCACATCGAGAATGCCTGCCTGGATCGTCACGTCGAGCGCAGTAGTCGGCTCATCCGCGATCAGCACCTTCGGATCACACGCGACGGCCATCGCGATCATCACCCGCTGCCGCATCCCACCCGACAGTTGATGCGGATAGTCATCGACCCGCCGCTCCGCTGACGAGATGCCGACCAGCTTGAGCAACTCGACCGCCCGTTTGCGAGCCGCCTGCTTGGACAGACCGATGTGGATGCGCAGCACTTCGCTGATCTGGTAGCCGACCGTGAAGACCGGGTTCAGCGAGGTCATCGGCTCCTGGAAGATGTACGCCACCTCCCGCCCGCGGATCGACCGAAGAGTCCGCTTGTCAGCACCGATCAGCTCGACCCCATCCAGCCGGACCGAGCCGTCGACAGTCGCAGAGCGGGGGAGCAGCCCGGCCAGGCTCATCGCGGTCACGCTCTTGCCACAGCCCGACTCGCCGACAATGGCCAGTACTTCGCCATCGCTGACCTGCAGGTTGACGTGATCGACGGCCGACAGCGGACCGTCCTCGGTCCGGAAGGTGACCGAGAGATCCTTGACCTCGAGCACTGACCCGGTCATCGGCGACTCGCCTTCGGATCGAGAGCGTCGCGCAGACTGTCGCCCACGATGTTGAACGCCAGTGTCAGCAGCATGATCGCCACCCCAGGCATCACCGCCGCCCAGGGCGCCCGGGTCGCGAACTGCTGAGCGTCGGACAACATCGTGCCCAGACTCGGCGCCGGCGGCTGGATGCCGAGCCCCAGGAACGACAGCACAGCCTCACCCAGGATCGCCGCCGGGATCGCCACCGTCGCCTGGACGATGATCACCGACGCCGCATTCGGCAGGATGTGCCGCCCGAGCACCCAGAGATCGCCGGCACCATCGACGATCGCGGCAGAAACGAAGTCGAGAGACTTCAGCCGCAGAGTCTCCGAGCGGACGATCCTGATCACCCCGGGGATCTGAGCGATCCCGATCGCGATCGCCGCGTTTCCGAGACTCGCCCCGCGGATCGCGGCCAGCCCGACCGCGAGAATCAGGAACGGGAACGCGAGTACGAGATCGGTGAAACGCGAGATCAGCGCGTCGATCGCCCGGAAGTACCCAGCCATCAGCCCGAGCGGTACGCCGATCAGCAACGAGGTCGCGACCGCGAGCAACCCGACGTGCAGCGAAGCACGCAGCCCGAACATGATCCGCGACAACACGTCCCGGCCGAGATCGTCGGTGCCGAGCACGTATCCAGCCGTACCGGGCGGCGCGAAGGCACGGTCGAGATGGGTCAGCGTCGGCTCGTGCGGCGCGAGCCAGGGCGCGAAGGCAGCGGCCAGGGCAGCGATGGCGAGGACGGCGAGGCCGGCGATCGCGAGTGGATTGCGGAGCATCCGGCGGACCACCTTGCGGCGGCGGGAGGTGACCGGCGCGGTGGTGATGGTGGTGTCGGCGACGGCCATCAGGCCTCACCTCGCACGCGGATGCGCGGGTCGATCACGGAGTACAGGAGATCTACGAGCAGGTTGATGACGATGTACGCCGTAGCGGTGACCAGTACGACCGCCTGGATCACGGGGTAGTCGCGCTGGAAGACGGCATCGACGGTGAGTTTGCCGAAGCCGGGGAGCGCGAAGATGCGCTCTGTGACGACGGCGCCGGAGATCAGGGCGCCGAGTTGGAGGCCGACGATCGTGACGACGACGATCAGGCTGTTGCGGAGGGCGTGGCGGCCGATCACGGCTCGCGGCGGCAGCCCCTTGGCTTCGGCGGTGCGGATGTAGTCGGCGGAGAGCGCGTCCAGCATCGACGAGCGGGTCTGGCGCATGATCACCGCCGCCAGTCCGGTGCCGAGGATGAGTGCCGGCAGAACGAGGTGGTGGAGGTTGTCGATCGGGTTGTCGAAGAACGGTACGAAGCCGGAGGCGGGGAACAGGCCGAGCGCGACTGAGAGGTACAAGATCGCCATCAGCCCGAGCCAGAAGTTGGGGACCGACAGACCCAGCAGGGCAAGGGCGTTGGCGGCCCATTCGGCAGGACGGCCGCGGCGTACTGCGGCGACCACGCCGGCGCCGACTCCGAGCAGGGCGGCGACGAAGATCGCGAGAGCGGAAAGCTCGATCGTCACGGGGAGAGCGCTGGAGAGCATCGAAGTCACGCTCTCTCCCGTTCTGATCGAGCGGCCGAGATCGCCCCGCGCCGCGTGGCTGACGAACTGCCAGAACTGAACGAGCACGGAGTCGTCGAGGCCGTACTGCTCCCGGATCGCGCGCAACGACTCCGGATCACGATCTTCTCCGGCCAGCGCGAGCGCCGGATCTCCCGGCAACGCGCGCACCCCGAGAAACACCACGACAGTTGCTAGCAGCAACGTCACCAGCGATTGCCAGAGTCGTCCGAGGAGGTACCGCCTCATATCACTTGGCGTAGCCCGCGAAGGCGGTCCGGATGACGCCGTCGGGGTAGGTCTGGACGCCGAGGACCTTCTTGGTGACGCCGGTCAGGTTGCGCTGGCGGTAGAGGTAGATCAGCGGGTCGTCCTGCTGCAACTTGCTGACCACCTGGCCGTAGAGCTGCACCCGCTGCGCCTGGTCCTTCGACTGCCGCGCGTCCGTGAGCAGCTTGTCGACCTCCGGACTGTTGTACCCGGCAACGTTCTGGCTGCCCTCGGACCCGACGAAGTTGAAGATGTTCGCGTCCGGATCGACCCGCCCCGACCAGCCCAGCTGGAGCAGTTCGTAGTCACCCCGATCCTGCTGGTCCAGCAGAGACGCGTACTCGACCGGCTTGATCACCAGGTCGAATCCACCCTCCTTCACCATCGCCTGCAGCGCCTGCGCCAGCCGCAGACTGTCCGGGTTGTTCGACGTGATCATCGAGACCTTGTACGGCGTCGCGACCCCCGCCTGCTTCAGCAAGTCCTTCGCCTTCGCCGTGTCGTGCGCCGGGCACTTCTGCGCGGCGTCCGAGCTGAACTCGCTCTTCGGGGAGATCGGCGAACAGGCGACGGTGTTCAACCCGTTGAAGATCGACGTGACCAGCGCCTCCCGATCGATCGACGCCTCCAGCGCCTGCCGGACACGCGGGTCCTTGGCGATCGGGGTGTCGAGCTGCTTGACGGGGTTGCCGATGCCGTCGGCGTTCCCGATGTTGATCGTCAGCCCTTGGTAGCCGAGCGACTGGGACTGCAGGACGCTCAGGCTGCTGTCCTTCTGCAGGGTCGGCGCGTCCTGGCTCGACAAGGAGTCGGCGACCTGGGCGTCACCCGAGCGGAGGTTCGCGGAGCGGATGCTCGAGTCGGTGATGATCCGGTACTCGATCGCGTCCAGGTGCACCTTGGCGGCGTCGTAGTACAGGGGATCTTTGACGACCTTGATCGAGTTCTGCGCGACCCGGCTGGCGAACTTGAACGGGCCGACGCAGACCGGTGCCGTGGAGAAGTCGGCGCCGAGCTTGTTCACGGCGGCAGGGCTGAGGACCATACCGGCGCGGTCGGCGAGTGCTGCGGTGAGTGGGGCGAACGGCTTGGACAGCTTGATGACGACGGTCTTCGCGTCGGGGGTCTCGATGGAGCTGATCGGGCCGAGCTCGCTCTTGCGCCCCGAAGCGGGCAGCGTGAGGCCGCGGTTGATCGACAACTTCACCGCGGCGGAGTCGAGCGTGGTGCCGTCGGCGAACTTCACGCCCTCGCGCAACGGGATCGTCAGGCTGAGGCCGTCGGGGGAGACGGTCGGCAGGGCCGTGGCGAGCTGTGGCACGATCTTGGCGTCCGGGCCGAGGTCGTACAGCTTCTCGCACATGGTGTGGAAGACGTACCGCGAGTAGAGGCTGCGCGACAGGGTCGGGTCGAGCTTGTCCGGGTCGGCCGAGAGCGCGACGGTGAGCGTGCCGCCGTTCTTCACCGCGGCCGGATCGGCCGGGTCACCAAAGACGTCCTGACCCGAGGCGCCGGTCTGCCCGCTCGGCTGCTCGGCCGCCGGCTCCACCGGTGAACACGCGGCTCCGACGATGGCCAGCGCGACCACCCCGACCACGGCCCCCGAAAGCGAACGTCGCCTTCGGGCGGCGTGGGGAAGGCGGGCGAGCCAACTGGAGCGGTTCAGTGACGGCGGAGTTCGACGGGGCATTTCGTCCTCCCGGTAGGAGCGGTTCCGTCGACTGTTTCATGTATACAAGGTGCGCGCGCAAGTGATTCGGCGAGTTCAGGGAAAACCTTTAACCGCCAGTCGGGCACCTGCGTTGCCGGATAACTGACCGTGCCCGCCGGGCACCCGGAGTCACAACGGCGACAGTCCCGCCTCGGCCGGTGCGGTCGAGGCGGGGCTGTCTGCACCCTTGATCACTCGCTGATCTTGAACTCCGCCGAGGTCACCTTCTCGGCCAGGTGCTGGGTGGTGAAGACCGGCTGCGTCAGCGGCGACTTGCCCGGGAGGTCGGTCTTCTTGGCTTGGGCCAGGAACACGACCGTCCCGTCGTCGTACCGGTAGGCAGCGGTCTGGTCGTAGTCGCTTCCCTTCTTGGCGGTCACCACGCCAACCTTCTTGCCGTCGACATCCACGATGGCGCAGGTCCCGCTCGCGCCCCAGAACGTCAGTGCCAGCTTGCACGGGCTGGTCGCCGGCTTCCCGTCGGGCGTGGTCGACATGACCAGCAGCCGACCGACCCGATTGTCTTTCTGCACCGGGATGGTGGCCATGTACTCCCAGTAGTCCTGCTCCCCGTCGGCGGACGCATATTGGGCCTGGGGCCATCTCGCCGAGCGACCGTCCGGGTACCTCAGGTTCGGCGTGCTGAACCCCGCCGGTACCGATGAGCTCAGGTCTGCCATCAGTGCCCCGACCCGGACCGCGCGTGGACCCGCGCTCGCTGTGCGGTCGGTCTGACCCTCAGGCCATGGGTCGCCAGTCTTGCGGGTGGTCGGTGCTGACGGCACGACGGTGGAGCCTGACTTCGGCGTCGGCACTGCCTGCGAGGGGGTGCCGCCGCCTGCCACCATCGGGCCGGTCGACCCGTTGTCACCCAGGTTCGCGATCAGGGTGGGACCGGCCACGGCGCCAACAGTCAGCGTCACGGCGGCCGCCCCGACCCACGCCACCCTGCGCCGCTTCCGGACCCGGCGACCCTGGTGGAGAGCAACCGCGGGATCCATCGACGACGGTGGGCTGCTGCGCACCAGCACGTCGTGAAACGCCTCTTTGAGATCCTCTTCGTTCATCGAACCTTCTCCTCTTCCAGCAGTCCGCGCAGCGTCGCCAGCCCGCGGGCGGCCTGGCTCTTCACATTTCCGGTCGAGCAGTCGAGCAACGAGGCCGTCTGCTCGACGGACTGGTCCTCCCAGTACCGAAGGACCAGCACGGCGCGCTGCTTCGGCGGCACCTTCACGAGCGCCTCCATCAACACGAGCCGTTCCTCGGTGAGCTCGGCCGCCGGCGCGGCCCGGTCACTGGCCGGCGACCCGATCGACTCGTGCCGGAACCACGCCCGGCGCCGCTCGGACAGGAACGTCCGTACCAGCGTCTGTCTGGTGTAGTTGTCCATCGATTCGCGCTGCTCGATCCGGCGCCAGGCCAGATAGATCTTCGTGAACGTCTGCTGCACCAGGTCCTCGGCCCGGTGCCAGTCGCCACACAGCAGGAATGCCGTGCCGCGCATGGCGCCGGACCGCGCCGTGAAGTACGCCTCGAACGCGGCGTCCCGATCACTCATCTGTTTCCCCGATCCTTGATACCGGGTTAGACACGCCTACGGGGCCGAAGTTGGTTGCATCCCGATTCAGCCTGCTGCGGCGGTCACCAGTTGTCCGGTGGCGCGAGCGCGATGGTGGGGTCGCGGTCGGGTGGGCCGGCGGGGTGCCATTCATCATCGACGAGCCGGTAAGGGTGCCAGCGACCGCTGTGGTCGAGTCGGGTCTGGCAGCGGACAGAGCCGGAGGTGGTCAGTTGGTTGTGGTCGGCGGTGATGGCGAGGTCGTCGTCGGCAGCAGCCAGCAACTCGGTGCGCGCGCGGGCGAGCTCGCCCGGGTCGGGCGACCAAACGTGTTCCAGGACATCGAGCGCGGCGGCGCCACCGTACGACCAGGCCTGTACGCCGAGGCTGAGCGCGGCCGGCCGGTCCCACGCGGCGGACAGCCGCTCACGGAGTACCGGGTAGTCGGCGGCCAGCCGGACACTGTCTTGCCACTCGTCGAGGAGCCAGGGATCTGGCGCGCCGGACAGCAGCGCGTTGAGTTGGGCGCGGGCTCGCCTGGCGGCGTCGAGGACCAGCAACGGCAAGGTTGCCGGCTCGAGATCGGCGAGTGGGTCGATCCCGCTGACCGCGAGGTCCTCGATCGCGAGCTTGGGCGGGAGGGGCGGCAGGTCGGGGAGCTCACCAATCTGTCTGGCCGCCGCAACTGGGGGAACGCCGTCCTCTTCGGCCGGGTGCTCTGCAGGCGGAGTGGACGAGCGGCGTTGCAGGTCGTCCAGCAGCGTCTCACGGGAGCGGCCGCGGAGGAGCAGCAGGACGAACGGGTCTCCGTCGAGCAGCCAGCCGGCTTGATAACAGAGGCCGGCGGCGTGCTGGCAGGGGAGTTCCCAGCTGTCGCAGGTGCAGGAGGGGTCGAGATCACCGATGCCGGGAAGCAGCGCCACGCCGGCATCGGCCGCGGCGTCGACCAGATCGTGGGGCATCTCGCCGTCGAGCAACGCCGCGATGTGGCCCGCACGAGCGGCGACCTGGTCGAGGAATCGGTCCCATTCGGCGTCGTCGAGGCGGTCGATGTGCACGACGGCTTCGTAGGTGTCGTCGGGCGCATAGACAGTCGCCGCGAGCCGCCCCGGGCTGATCGTGATCGTGCCGACCTGCCCGGTATTCGCGGTACGCCGGCCCTTGCGGAGCTGGCCCAGATCCAGCGACGTGTCCTCGAGCGCCTGCACCCAGGTGCGCCCCCACCACGACTTCCCGCGCGTACTACGTCCCGCCTGCGCCGGGAAGGCCGGGAACCCGCGCGCCTCCTCGCCGCTCATCGGGCGGCTCGCAGCTCGACCAGGTCGGCGAGTTCGGAATCGGTGAGCTCGGTCAGGGCGGCCTCCCCAGCCGTCAGTACTGCGTCGGCGAGCGCGCGTTTGCTCTTCAGCATCGCCGCGATCCGGTCCTCGATGGTGCCCTCGGCAATCAACCGGTGAACCTGCACCGGCCGGGTCTGACCGATCCGGTACGCCCGGTCGGTCGCCTGATCCTCGACGGCCGGGTTCCACCAGCGGTCGTAGTGGACGACGTGATCGGCCCGGGTGAGGTTGAGCCCGGTGCCGGCCGCTTTGAGAGACAGCAGGAACACCGGTACTTCGCCTGCCTGGAAGCGCTCGACCATCTCCTCGCGTTTGCGGACCGGGGTGCCGCCGTGCAGCAACTGGGTGGCGATGCCGCGGTCGGCGAGGTGGCGTTCGAGCAGCCTTGCCATGGCGACGTACTGGGTGAAGACGAGCACGGCGCCGTCCTCGGCGATGATCGTCTCGAGCAGTTCGTCGAGCAGTTCGAGCTTGCCGGAGCGACCGGTGAGACGGGCGTCGTCGCCCTCCTTCAGGTACTGCACCGGGTGGTTGCAGATCTGCTTGAGCCCGGTGAGGAGTTTGACGATCAGGCCGCGACGGGCCATCTGGTCGCTCGCCGCGACCTCGTCGAGCAGTTCGCGCACGGTCGCTTCGTAGAGCACGACCTGCTCGCGGGTGAGGGAGACCGGCTGGTCGGTCTCGGTCTTCGGCGGGAGCTCGGGGGCGATGCCGGGGTCGGACTTGCGGCGTCTGAGCAGGAACGGTTTGACGAGTTTCGCGAGTCCCTCGGCGACGGCTTCGTCCTTGTCGGCCTCGATCGGTTGCGCCCATTGGGTGCGGAAGACGCTGAGCCGGCCGAGCAGTCCGGGGGTGGTCCAGTCGAGGATCGCCCAGAGTTCGGAGAGGTTGTTCTCCACCGGAGTACCGGTGAGGGCGACTCGGGCACGGGCTGGGACTGTGCGCAGGGCTTTCGCCGTACCGGAGGTGGGGTTCTTGACGTGCTGGGCTTCGTCGGCGACCAGGAGTGCCCAGCGGTGCTGGGAGAGCCGGGCAGCATCGCGGCGGAGAGTCCCGTACGTCGTGAGCACGAACCCGTCGTCGGCACCGTCCAGTGAGCGGCCGGAGCCGTGGAAGCGCAGTACCGGGGTGCCTGGCGCGAATCGCTGGACCTCGCGCTCCCAGTTGCCGAGCAGCGAGGCCGGGCAGACGACGAGGGTCGGACCGGACGTGTCGGGGGTGAGCTGGCGGTGGAGGTGGAGGGAGATCAGCATGATCGTCTTGCCGAGACCCATGTCGTCGGCGAGACAGCCGCCGAGGCCGAGGTCGGTCATCCGGGCGAGCCAGCGGAGGCCGCGCAACTGGTAGTCGCGTAAGGTCGCCTGCAGGGCTGCCGGTGGGTCGATCGGGTCCTGGGAGCGCTCGGGGTCGGCGATCTTGGCGCGGAGCTCGTCGAGCCAGCGGGTCGGAGTGATGGCGATCTGCCGGCCGTCGACCTCGGTGGTGCCGGTGAGGGCCGCGCCGAGGGCGTCGATCGCGGTGACCGGTTTGAGGATGCGTTCGCGGGCTTTGCGGGCGAGCTCGGGGTCGACCAGCATCCACTGGTCCCGGAGGCGAACCACCGGGCGGGTGGCCTCGGCGAGCTGGTCGAGTTCTTCCTGGGTCAGCGGGTCGTTGCCGAGAGCAACTTGCCAGCTGAAGTCGAGGGTCTTGCCGCCACCGAAGAAGCTCGGCATGTCGGACGGCGGGCCGTCGGTGGAGGTGATCGCGGCGCGGGCGGTCAGCTCGCGGCCGAGGCTGCGCGGCCAGTGCAACTCGATGCCGGCCGCCGCCAGTCGTTGTGCGCCGGTCGCCAGCAACCCGGCGACCTCTTCATCCGCCAGTTCCAGTCGATCCGGTACTGCGGAGTCGAGCAACCGGCTCAACGGCGACCAGACCCGGGCGGCTCGCCGGATCGCAAGCGTCGCGTCGATCCGGGCACGAGGGCCGAAGCCGCTCACATCCTCCGCCCAGACGTCCGCGGCGTCTCGTACCAGCGTCGGGTCCTTCAAGCTGTGCAGTTGCACCACAGCCCGGAACCCAAGCGACTCCGGCAACTCGATCCTGAGCGAGATCCGCACCCCGGTGTCGAGCCCCGCCGACACCTCATCGGCCCACCCCCGCAACCGAGAAGCCTGCTGAGGCTGCCTGGCCGCGAACAACCCACTCCCATGAGCCTTCACAGCCCCAGGCGACCGAGGCATCCCATCCGCAACAGCATCGATGAACTGCCGAACCAAGTCTTCTCCGACCGGCACCCGCAACTGCACTGCAACTGGGGAATGCGAAGTGGACTCCGTTGGCGCAGAAGGAGGGGCGGCGGCGCGGCGCCCCGGCTGGTCGGTGCCCACTGGTGACTCTGCGGTGCGGGGGAGCGGGAGGCAGCGAGCTTCGAACGGGATGGCTTCGGCGAGTTTGAGGATTCGGTCCACGTCGGTGGGGTCCAGGGGGCCGGCTCGCCAGGCGTCGTGGCCGGCGGGGGAGACGCCGGGGAGAAGGCGGCCGCGGGCTACGAGCTGGAGAGCGATCAGGGAGACGGCTCCCCAGAACGCTGATGCAGGATGGGCGCCTGGGGTGGTGCGAATGCGGCCGAGCACCGGTACTGCGCGATCGATCGGCAGGTGGATGGCTCGGACCGTACGGGTGGTGAAGGCGTCGCCGTCCTTCACCACCAGCTCGTGGGTCGTCTGCTCACCGACGCCGAGTGGCAGGTCGCCTCCTGAGGGATCCCAGAAGGCGACGCTGCTGTCGCGTGGTGGATCGGCCGGGACGAACACCGCTGCCAAACCTGCCAGCGCCCCCGCGTGCACATACCCGGCCAAGCCGCTCTCCCTCGTCTGTCGAAAGCTGTTGGATCAGACCGCGACGACCGGAACGTCCCCGGCTTGCTCGAATTGTGTCCGGTGCAACTCCTCATACCGCCCGCCGGCAGCGAGCAACTCGGTGTGCGTGCCCTGCTCGACGATCTGCCCCGCCTCGATCACCAGGATCTGATCGGCCGCCCGGATGGTGGAGAGCCGGTGCGCGATCACCACCGCCGTCCGCCCGTCGAGCGCCTCCGCCAAAGCAGCCTGTACTGCGGCCTCCGACGTCGAGTCCAGCGCGGCCGTCGCCTCATCCAGGATCACGACCCGCGGCTGCGCCAGCAGCAACCGCGCAATCGTCAACCGTTGCCGCTCACCGCCGGAGAACCGGTAGCCGCGCTCGCCCACGACAGTCTCCAGCTGGTCGGGCAACCCGTGGATCAAGTCGTAGAGCCGAGCCCGTCGCAACGCCTCCCACAGCTCCTCCTCGGACGCCTCGGGCTGGGCGAGCAGCAGGTTCTCCCGGAGGGTGTCGTGGAACAGGTGCCCGTCCTGCGTCACCATCCCGAGCGTGTCCCGCAGGGATTCCGCCGTCAGGTCGCGCACGTCCACTCCACCGAGCTTCACTGACCCCGAGTCCACGTCGTACAGCCGAGGGATCAGCTGGGCGATCGTCGACTTGCCCGCGCCGGACGACCCGACCAGCGCGACCATCTGCCCCGGCTCGGCCCGGAACGACACCTCATGCAGTACTTCCTCGCCACCGCGCGTGTCGAGCTTCGCCACCTCTTCCAGCGAAGCCAGCGACACCTTGTCCGCCGACGGATAGGCGAACCGCACCTTCGAGAACTCCACCGACACCGGCCCGGCAGGCACGACAACGGCATCCGGCTTGTCCTTGATCAACGGTTCCAGGTCGAGCACCTCGAAGACCCGGTCGAAGCTGACCAGCGCCGTCATCACCTCGAGCCGCGCACTCGCCAGCGCGGTCAAGGGGGAGTAGAGCCGGGTCAGCAGCAGCGCCATCGCCACCACATCACCCGCATCGAGCTGATTGCGCAGGGCGTAGAACCCGCCCAGTCCGTAGACGACCGCCAGCGCGAGCGCCGAGACCAGCGTCAACGACGTCACGAACACCCACTGCACCATCGCGGTCCGGACGCCGATGTCCCGCACCCGCCGGGCCCGTACCGCGAACTCGTGCGACTCCCGAACCGGCCGCCCGAACAGCTTCACCAGCGTCGCACCCGGCGCCGAGAACCGCTCGGTCATCTGGGTGCTCATCGTCGCGTTGTAGTCGGCCGCCTCGCGTTGCAGCCCGGCCAGCCGCGCTCCGATCCGGCGCGCCGGAATGACGAAGACCGGCAGGATGACGAGCGCGAGCAGGGTGATCTGCCAGGAGACCCCGAGCATGACGACCAGTGTCAGCACCAAGGTGACCACGTTGCTGACCACCCCCGACAGCGTGTCGCTGAAGGCGCGCTGGGCCCCGATCACGTCGTTGTTGAGCCGCGACACCAGGGCGCCCGTCCGGGTCCGGGTGAAGAAGGCGATCGGCATCTTCTGGATGTGGTCGAAGACAGCCGTCCGCAGGTCGAGGATCAGCCCTTCACCGATCCCGGCGGACAGCCACCGGGTCAGCAGCCCGACGCCCGCCTCGGCGACCGCGATCAGCGCGATCAGGATCGCGAGGCGGAGCACCAGACTGAACTCCTTGCCCTCGACGATCGCGTTGACCACCTTGCCGGCCAGCACCGGAGTGGCCACCGCGAGGAACGCCGCGCCGATGCTCAGCACCAGGAACAGGATCAGTTGCCGCCGATGCGGGCGGGCGAAGGCGAGGATCCGCCGCAGCGTGACCTTCGAGAACGGACGCTTCTCGTCCTGGGCGTGCATGGCGTGGTACATCGAGTTCCACGCGGTCATTTCCATACTCACGGTGTGGCTCCGGTGTCGAGGACTTGAGAAGGACGATGATCCTCCCGACCACCGACAGTTTCGAACCGTAGAACCTCAACATAGCTAGAGGTCAAGCTCCTCGCCTTGTAGATCTGGTATGGCATACGAGAATTGTAGCCAGCCAGGGCAAGGTCTGGACACCGGTTGAATGCAGTTGTGAGTGAGTGCTCACTCAGTTAGTGTCGATCGAGTGAGTCCACGAGCAACCCCGTTGCCACCCGACGAGCGCCGCGCGGCCATCGTCCAGGCGACCATGCCCTTGCTGGAGAAGTACGGCGTCGACGTCAGCACCCGGCAGATCGCCGAGGCGGCCGGCGTCGCGGAGGGCACCATCTTCCGCGCCTTCGGCAGCAAGGACGCGCTGATCGACGCCACCTTCAAGACCGCGTTCGACGTCGAGCCGTTCCTCGAGGAGCTGGCCGAGGTCGACCGGCTGCTGCCGCTGCGGGAGCGGATGATCGCCGCCGTCGAGATCGCCCAGGGCCGGCTGAGCAAGGTCTTCAAGCTCTTCATGGCCATGCGGATGCACCAACGGCCGGACTGGAAGGGCGCGCCCGAGGAGCGGGACAAGGCGCGCGCCGACGGTCTGCGCGCCGACGCGGCCTTCGCCGACATCCTGAAACCCGACGCCGACCAGTTGCGGCTGACGCCGGACGAGGTCGTCCACCGGCTGCGGCTGATGACGTTCGCCGCCACCCACCCACTGATTTCGGACGGTCGGACCATGACCGCCGAGGAGATCGTCGACTTCGCGCTCGACGGTGTCCGCCTCCACGAACCCGGGGACCGCTGATGCTTCTTCGCCTGTTGCGTACGCACTTACGGCCGTACGCCGGCAACCTGTCCATGGTGGTCGTCCTGCAGTTGATCGGGACGGTCGCCTCTCTCTACCTGCCCAGCCTGAACGGCAAGATCATCGACAACGGCGTCGCCAAGGGCGATACCGGCTACATCGTCCGCAACGGCGGCTGGATGCTGGGCATCAGCCTGGCGCAGATCGTCTGTACGGTCGCAGCGGTCTACTTTGGCGCGAAGACGGCCGCCCTGTTCGGCCGGGATGTCCGCGCGGCCGTGTTCCACCGGGTCGGTGAGTTCTCGGCCCGCGAGGTCAACCAGTTCGGTGCGCCGACGCTGATCTCCCGGAGTACGAACGACGTCACCCAGGTACAGATGCTGGTCGTGACGACCTGCACGATGCTGGTCGCGGCGCCGATCACGATGATCGGCGGCATCTTCATGGCGGTCCGCGAGGACGCCGGCCTGTCCTGGCTGGTGGCCGTCGCCGTGCCGCTGCTGGCCGCGTCGATCGGGCTGATCGCCAGCCGGATGGTGCCGCAGTTCCGCAAGATGCAGGTCAACATCGACGCGGTCAACCGGGTGCTGCGCGAGCAGATCTCCGGTATCCGGGTGGTCCGGGCCTTCGTCCGCGAGCCGCACGAGACGCAGCGCTTCGGTGAGGCCAACACCAACGTCACCAACACCGCCATCTCGGCGGGCCGGCTGATGGCGCTGGTCTTCCCGGTCGTGATGCTGATCCTGAACATGTCCACCGTCGCGGTGCTCTGGTTCGGCGCCTCCCGGGTGGAGAGCGGCGCGATGCTGGTCGGCCAGCTGACCGCGTTCATCAGCTACCTGATCCAGATCCTGTTCTCGGTGATGATGGCGACCTTCGTGCTGATCATGGTGCCGCGCGCCGCGGTCTGCGCGGACCGGATCAGCGAGGTACTGGACACGGAGTCCTCGGTCCGCCCGCCGGTCACGCCGATCAAGAACTTCATCGGCCACGGCGAGCTGGTCTTCGACGACGCGACCTTCCAGTACCCCGGTGCCGCCGAGCCCGTACTACGAGATGTCTCCTTCACCGCATCGCCCGGCCAGACGACGGCCATCATCGGTAGTACCGGCGCAGGCAAGACGACCCTGCTCTCGCTGGTACCGCGGCTCTTCGACGCCACCGATGGCCGCGTGCTGGTCGACGGTATCGACGTACGCGACATCGAGCCCGAAGCACTGTGGGAGCGGATCGGCCTGGTCCCGCAGCGTCCGTACCTGTTCTCGGGCACCGTCGCCAGCAACCTGCGTTACGGCAATCCCGAGGCCACCGACGAGGAGCTCTGGGAGGCGCTGGAGATTGCCCAGGGCAAGGACTTCGTCGAGTCGATGGCACTCGGCCTCGAGGCGCCGATCTCGCAGGGCGGGACGAACGTGTCCGGTGGTCAGCGGCAGCGGCTGGCGATCGCCCGGGCGCTGGTCCGCAAGCCGGAGATCTACCTGTTCGACGACTCGTTCTCCGCGCTCGACCTGTCCACCGACGCCCGGCTCCGGGCCGCGCTGAGACCGGTCACCGCGCAGGCGTGCGTGGTGATCGTCGCGCAGCGGGTGTCCACGATCATCGACGCCGACCAGATCATCGTGCTCGAGGACGGCGCGATCGTCGGCAAGGGCAGCCATCACGAACTACTCCAGAGTTGTCCGACGTACGTCGAGATCGTGGAGTCCCAGCGGTCCGCGGAGGAAGCAGCATGACCGATCAGACCGTGGTAGAAACCCCCGGCGAGGACCAGCCGGCCGAGACGGTCAAGGCGACCGAGCGCCCGACCACCGGGCGCGCCTTCGGCCCACCCGGTGGCATTCCGGGGGACAAGTCGATGAACTTCGTCCCGTCCGCCAAGCGGCTGCTCCGGCGGCTGCGGCCGCACCGGCTGCAGGTGGGCGGCGTGATCCTGCTCGCGATCGCCAGCGTCGGGCTGTCGGTGATCGGCCCGAAGATCCTCGGCCGCGCCACCGACATCATCTTCGCCGGCGCGATCGGCAAGCTGCTGCCCAAGGAGCAGACCAAGCAACAGCTGATCGACCAGCTCCGGGCCTCCGGCGACAACCGCAAGGCCGACCTGCTGGGCGGCATCGACCTGATCCCCGGTGTCGGCATCGACTTCGATGCCCTGCGCAACGTGTTGATGCTGGTGCTGGCCCTGTACGTCGGTTCGTTCCTGCTGTCGTGGATGCAGGGCTTCATCCTGAACGGCGTGGTCCAGCGGACCGTGTTCGAGCTGCGCTCCGAGGTGGAGGACAAGCTCAACCGGCTGCCGCTGAGCTACTTCGACGGAGCCCCCCGTGGTGAGCTGCTGAGCCGGGTCACCAACGACATCGACAACATCTCGACCAGCCTGCAGCAGACGCTGAGCCAGTTGCTCACCTCGCTGCTGACGGTGGTCGGCGTGATTACGCTGATGTTCGTGATCTCGCCGGTACTGGCCCTGATCGCCCTCGTCACGGTGCCGATCTCGATGATCCTGACCGCGGTGATCGCGAAGCGGTCACAAGGCCGGTTCGTCGCCCAGTGGCGGCACACCGGCGCGCTGAACGGCCAGATCGAGGAAGCCTTCACCGGCCACGAGCTGGTCAAGGTGTTCGGCCGGCAGAAGGAGATCGAGGCGAGCTTCGCGCAGAAGAACGAGGAGCTCTACCAGGCCTCGTTCGGGGCGCAGTTCATCTCCGGCCTGATCATGCCGACGATGATGTTCATCGGGAACCTGAACTACGTGGTGATCGCGGTGCTCGGCGGGCTGCGGGTCGCCAACGGCTCGATGTCGCTGGGTGACGTCCAGGCGTTCATCCAGTACTCCCGCCAGTTCACCCAGCCGCTCACCCAGGTGGCGTCGATGGCGAACCTGCTGCAGTCCGGCGTCGCCTCGGCCGAGCGGGTGTTCGAAGTACTGGACGCCGTGGAGCAGGTGCCGGAGGACAAGACGCCGGCCAAGCTGAACGACTCGCACGGGCGGGTCGAGTTCGAGCACGTGTCGTTCTCGTACACGGCGGACAAGCCGCTGATCACCGACCTGAGCCTGGTCGCCGAGCCGGGCCAGACGGTCGCGATCGTCGGCCCGACCGGGGCCGGCAAGACGACGCTGGTCAATCTGATCATGCGGTTCTACGAGCTGAACGGCGGCCGGATCACGCTGGACGGCGTCGACATCACCGAGCTGACCCGGCACGACCTGCGCCGGCGGATCGGGATGGTGCTGCAGGACACCTGGCTGTTCGGCGGCACGATCCGCGACAACATCCTGTACGGCAATCTGAACGCGACCGAACAGGACATGCTCGCCGCCGCCAAGGCGACGTACGTCGACCGCTTCGTGCACAGCCTGCCGGACGGCTACGACACGGTCATCGACGAGGAAGGCAGCAACGTCAGCGCCGGTGAGAAGCAGCTGCTCACCATCGCCCGGGCCTTCCTGTCCGACCCGCAACTGCTCATCCTCGACGAGGCCACCAGCTCGGTCGACACCCGCACGGAGGTCCTGGTCCAGCGGGCCATGGCCGCCCTGCGCTCCGACCGGACCAGCTTCGTCATCGCCCACCGCCTGTCCACGATCCGCGACGCGGACCTGATCCTGGTGATGGAGAACGGCTCCATCGTCGAACAGGGCAACCACGCCCAGCTCCTGGCAGTCGACGGCGCCTATGCCCGCCTGTACAACGCCCAGTTCAGCGGGGCGGTAGCCAACATCGACGAGGAGCTGGCGGCAATCCCAGCCCCGGTCCCGGCCGGGCCACCGGCCGCCTGGGACGAGGACGAAGACGACTTCACTCCCTAGAAAGTCCCTAGAAACTCCCTGGAACCGACGGAGGGGACCTCTCTTGCCGAGAGGTCCCCTCCGTCGGTTTCTACAGACCGCGGGCCAGGCGCCGTACTGCCAGCTCCGCGAGGAGGGCGGCGGCGTCGGGGAGGACGGAGTCGTCGAAGTCGGCCAAGGGGGAGTGGTTGTCGGCGGCGGCCTCGGGGTCGGGGGCGGCGCAGGCGCTGAGGTTGACGTAGGCGCCGGGGACCTCGTTGAGGACGAACGACATGTCTTCGGCGCCGCACTCGGCGTGGGCGCGTTCGCGGAAGCGGGTGGGGCCGAAGAGGTCGACGATCGCCTGGCGGGCGAAGGCGTACTCGGCGGCGTCGTTGACGGTGACCGGATAGCCGACGCGGTAGTCGGCCTCGACGGTCAGGCCGTGGGCGGCGGCGATGTGCTCGACCAGGCGGACGCTCGACTCCTGGACCTTCGCCTGCGACTCGACCGAGAAGCTGCGGATGGTCGCGTCGAAGAAGGCGTCGTCGGGGATGATGTTCTCCTTGGTGCCGCCGGCGATCTTGCCGACCGTCAGCACGATCGGGTCGAACACGTCGAACTGCCGGGTCACCATCGTCTGCAGCGCGCCGACGATCTCGCACAGCACCGGGATCGGGTCCTTGCCGCGATAAGGCTCCGAACCATGCGCACCGGCTCCGACCACGCGCACACTCAGTTGATCAGCGGCCGCCATCAACGGTCCCGCCTTGCTGCTCCAGACGCCAAGCGGGTCACCCGACGACTGGACATGCAGACAGTACGCCGAGTCGACGCGGCGCCCGGCAGCCTCGAGCAGGCCTTCGCGGATCATGATCGGCGCTCCGCCGGTCGTCTCCTCGCCGGGCTGGAACATGAACACGACATCGCCCGCGAGCTGATCGCGCAGCTCGTGCAGGATCTTCACCGCGCCGACCAGGCCGGCCACGTGCAGGTCGTGCCCGCAGGCGTGCATCAAGCCGACATGAGTCGACTTGAACGGCACGTCGACCCGTTCGGTCACCGGCAGCGCGTCCATGTCGCCACGCAACAGCACGACGGGGCCGGGGCCGGCGCCACCTCGTAGTACGGCGGTGACCGAGGACAGCTCCTTGCCCAGGGTGATCTCCAGGTCGAGGCCCTCGAGTGCCTGCAGGATCAGGCCCTGGGTCTTGGGGAGATCGAGGTCGTACTCCGGTACCTGGTGCAGGGCGCGGCGCAGGTCGATGATGCCCTCGCCGTACTTCCCGGCGAGCTCGAGCGTGCGAGTCATGCGGTTTCCTTCGGGCCGAGGTTGAGCGCGGACATCACGCGCTGGGCGCTGCCGCCGAGCTCGAGCAGTTCGACCAGGTCGAGCCACTTCTCGGGGTCGTGCACCTGGGTCGGCATCGCCGCGTCGAAGCTGCCCACCGGTGCGTCCTTGGCGACCGCGACGACCTTCGGCGCGACGTCGAGGTAGTCGCTCGCGTCGAGGATCTTGCGCTTGACCGACGGCGACATCGGCGTACTCGGGTCGGCGGCGGCCTTCCGGATGGAGGCGAGGTCACCGTACGCCGTGATCAGCGAGGCGGCCGTCTTGTCACCGACACCCTTGACACCGGGCAGCCCGTCCGACGCGTCGCCACGGAGGGTCGCGTAGTCGGCGTACCGGTTGGCGGGGATCTCGTACTTCGCGAGCAGCGCCTTCTCGTCGTACACGTCCGCGCGGCCAACGCCCTTGGCGGCCGTGTAGATGATCCGGATACCGCGCGAGTCGTCGATCAACTGGAACAGATCCCGGTCGCCGGTGACCACGTCGACCGGCATCGTCGCCTGGTGCGACAGCGTCCCGATCACGTCGTCGGCCTCATGGTCGGCCGCCCCGACGATCGCGATACCGAGCGCCTCCAGGCAGGCGCGGATGTACGGCACCTGCAGCTCGAGCCGGTCCGGCACGTCCTCGACCTGCTCACCACCCGTGGCGACGAACTCGACCCGCTGCGCCTTGTACGACGGAATCAGCGCGACCCGCCACGACGGCCGCCAGTTGTCGTCCCAGCAGGCGACGATATGCGTCGGCCGATGGTTCTCCACCAGCCGCGCGATGAAGTCGAGCAGCCCCCGGATCGCGTTCGTCGGCGTACCGTCCGCAGCCTTCATCGTGTCCGGCACCCCGAAGAACGCCCGGAAGTACAAGGACGCCGTATCCAGCAACATCAACCTCTCAGCCATGCCGCCGATGCTTTCACATCCCAGGCCCGCCCGGTCCAGCGCTGGGCGCCTGCTGCTGGGGAACGGTTTCTCAGAGTAAGGTCTGCGCATGGAGGACCTGGATCGGAAGATTGTCGCGTTGCTCGCTTCTGATGGGCGGATGAGCTTCACCGACCTGGGGAAGGCGACCGGGCTGTCGACGTCGGCGGTGCACCAGCGGGTGAAGCGGCTGGAGCAGCGCGGGATCATCCTGGGGTATGCGGCAACCATCGACCACACGGCGCTCGACCTGCCGTTGACCGCGCTGATCTCGATCCGGCCGATCGATCCCTCCCAGCCGGACGACTCGCCCGAGCGGTTGCGGGAGGTTCCCGAGATCGAGTCGTGCTACTCGGTGGCCGGCGACTCCAGCTACATCCTGATCGTCCGGGTCGCGACGCCGTACGCGTTGGAGCAGTTGCTGGCCGTCATCCGCGCCCGCGCGAACGTCTCCACCACGACCACGATCGTGCTCAGCACGCCGTACGAGCGGCGCCCACCCGCGCTCTAGTCTTTCTGCGCGAACAGCGACAGGTACTTCCGGCCCGGCTTGTCCCCAGGCTCGATCAGCTCAGCGGTAACCGTGAACCCGGCGGCCTGGACTGCGGCGACGATGCGCTCAGGTGGCTGGATGAACGACTCGTAGGAGACCGGTATGCCGCCGTAGCCCTCGGTCGGCTTCCGGTGCTCCTCCACGCCCGCGTGGCTCCCGATCAGCAACCGGCCGCCGGGCGACAGGATCCGGTGAAACCCGGCCAGGACCCCAGGCAGCTCAACCGGCGGCAGATGGTGAATCGAGTACCACGCGACGAGCCCGCCAAGCGAGCAGTCGCCCAGCTCGAGCGAGGTCATCGAGCCCACCTCGAACCGCAGCGTCGGGTACGCCGTACGCGCAATCTCAACCATCCGCGGCGACAGGTCAATCCCGTGGACGTCCATCCCCAGCGACGCGAGATAGCTCGTGATGTTGCCCGGCCCGCAGCCGATCTCGGCGGCCGGCCCGTTGACCAGCTCCGCGAACGCGCCGAGCACCGCCCGCATCATCGGCAGCCCTTCGAGCTTCCCCGCGATGAACTCCGCGTAGCTCTCGGCGACAGCGTCGTACGACGCCCTGGTGGCGGCAAGGAGGTCAGTCACGCCGAGGAGGTTAGTCCGTCTCCCGCTGATGCTCGGTGCCGGTGTCGAAGAACGTGTCCAGGTAGGGCTCGGGCGCCAGCGGGCTGCTGCGGATCAGCGAGTAGACCTCGGTGCCCTGCAGGATCTGGGTCACTTCGTCGCCGAGGTAGAAGCATTGAGCCAGCCCGAGGTAGGCCCAGTCGGTGTCCTCGATGTAGTCGAGCGCCTCGTTCTCCGCCAGCGCGATCGCCGCGTCGAAGTCGTCCGCCCGCCAGAGCGTGATCCGCTCCTCGTACGGCGAATCGTCCGCCCTGATCCCGTTCAGCTGGAAGATGCAGCGCACGCTGTACCACCCCATCGAACCCACCCCCCATTCCCCTGTCCGACGACATTAGCGCCTCCGGCCTATTCCCTGCCGGGAATTGCCGCACCGATCGCCGCGTCGAAGGATTGCGAGCATGAACGAGACGATGAAGAGCTACCACGTGACCGCCGGCCAGGGGATCGGCGAGCTCGAGACCAGGCAACGGCCCGTACCCGAGCCCGGCCCCGGCCAGATCCTCGTCCGGATGCGCGCGAGCGCGCTCAGCATGCGTGAACTGAAGGTCCTCGAAGGCGACTACCCGCTGCCGATCACCCCAGGCGTCGTCGCCGGCTGCGAAGGCGTCGGCGAGGTCGTCGCGCTCGGCGACGCGGTCCGCCGCATCAAGATCGGTGAGCGCGTCGCGGCCGCGGTCTTCCCGCAATGGATCGACGGCCCGTTCCAGTTCGAGTACGCAGCCCAGCTCGGCTCATCACTCGACGGCGTGTTCACCGAGTACGCCGTACTGCCCGAGTCCGGCGTCGTCCCCATCCCCGAGCACCTCTCGTACGACGAAGCCGCCGCCCTCCCACTGATCGGCCTGACCGCCTGGAACGCATTGACCGGCGGCCAAGGGCTGATCGCGGGGGAGACCGTCCTGACCCTGGGCTCCGGCGCCGTCAGCCTGTTCGCGCTGCAACTGGCGAAGCTCGCCGGCGCCGACGTGATCGCGACGTCATCCAGCCCGGCGAAGGCTGACCGCCTGAAGGCGCTCGGCGCGAACGCCGTCGTCGACTACAGCAAGAACCCGCACTGGTACGAGGAGGTCCGCGCCCTCACCGGCGGGCGAGGCGTCGACCATGTGATCGACATCGCAGGCGTACTCGACCAGTCCGTCAGAGCGGTCGCCCAAGGCGGCGAGGTCACTCTGGTCGGCGCCAGCCAAGGCAAGGCCGCGAACGCAGAACCGTTGTCGGCAGCAACGATCTTCCGCTCCGGCGCCACCCTCCGCCCGATGGCGGTCGGCAGCCGCCGCCAGTTCCTGGAGCTCAACCGCTTGGTCGCGGCGACCACCATGCGCCCGGTGATCGACCGCGTCATCGGCTTCGACGATCTCGCCGAGGCCATCGCCTACTACCGCACCGGCAACCCGTTCGGCCGCGTCATCATCAGCCACGGGTAGGTAGTGCCTCCGCTGGTGCCGTCATCCCCTGTCGAACGACACCAGCGGAAAACGTCAGTTGATCTGGAGGAGCTTCTGGGCCTCGGCGGCGTCGCGGGAGGCGGCGGCCTGCTTCTCGGCCTGGGCCAGGGAGTCGCCGGCGTGCTGCTTCCACCAGTTCTGGCCCTCGACCGGGAGAGTGTCGATCGGGTCGTAGTACTCGTAGGTGCGGTTCAACGCCTCCGGGTCCTGCTGCTCGATCCCGGTGCGGTAGTTCTTCTTCCAGTACGAGATGCCGCGGACCTCGTCGTACTCCGACAACTGGTGCACCCAGCGCTTGCCGACGTACGGGACGTCGCAGACGATGCGGGGAGTCGCGAAGCCGGGCAGATAGCCGAGGATGCCGTGCTGCAGGTGCTGGGCGTCCTTGACGGAGACCCGCCAGTGCTCCGAGAACGGGATCATGTCGCACATGTAGAAGTAGTACGGCGTGATGGTCGCGCCGTCGAGGAGTGCGAAACACAGGTCGAGCAGCTGCGGCACGGAGTCGTTGACGCCGCGCATCAGCACGCCCTGGTTGCGGACGTCACGCAGACCGGCCTCGAACATCGCCTTCGTCGCCTCGGCCACCAGCGGCGTCACCGACTGGGCGGCGTTCACGTGGGTGTGCATCGCGATCATCACGCCACGCTTGCGGCCGAGCTGCGCGACCCGCTCGACGCCGGCCCGGACGTCGTCCGACAGCCAGTGCTGCGGCATCCCCATCAGCGCCTTGGTGGCGAGCCGGATGTCGCGGATGTTCTCGATCTCCAGCAGGCTGGTCAGGAAGGACTCCAGCCGCGGCCAGGGCATGTTCGCCACGTCGCCACCGGACACCACGACGTCGCGGACGCCGGGGGAGCGGCGCAGGTAGTCGAGCATGTCGTCGAGGCGCTGCTGCGGCTTGATGGTGAACTTCAGCTTGTCGATCACCGGGGTCGAGTTCCCGACCAGGTCCATCCGCGTGCAGTGCCCGCAGTACTGCGGGCACGTCGGCAGGATCTCCGCCAGAACCTTGGTCGGGTACCGGTGGGTCAACCCCTCCGTGGCCCACATCTCGTGCTCATGCAGTGAGTCCCTCGTCGCGTGCGGGTGGGACGGCCAGTCAGCGCGGCGGTCGCTGAACATCGGCAGCATGTAGCGGCGAACCGGATCGGCGTAGAACGCCTCGGTGTAGTCGTGCCCGGCGGCGGCGCCGTCGGGCACGATCGTGTTGAGCATCTGCGGCGGCAGCAGCATCGACATCGTCGCGCGCTCGGCCTGGTCGCGGCTCAGGTCCTCGTAGGCGCGCTCCTCGAGCAGGTCGCCCATCACGTCACGCAACTGCTTCACGTTCTTCACGCAGTGCGAGCGCTGCCACTGCACCGAGCGCCACTCCTCGGCGGTGGTGTCCTTGAAGCCCGGCATCCGGGTCCAGTCAGGCTCGACGAGGTCGGCCCGGCGGTACGCGTACGGCTGCCCGTTCTGTTCGGCAACTGCAAGCTCCGGGCTGATCAGATCGGTCACGAGTCCTCCTGGGGGCTCCACGACGGTGTCGGTCTCATGTGAGGATAGCGATAGAAGTTACGGTAGATCCAATAGAACACCGCAATATTTCCGCCACATACTCGCAACACTGCTATTTTGCCCGTCGCCACCCAAGGAGTTCCCGTGCCCGACAGCACCGGTTCGCCGGTCGGACTGCATCGTGTGATCGCACCCGCCGGAGTGTTACCGCAGGCCGCCCAGCAGCTGGATGCCCGTCCCGAGCTGTGGCCCGACGAGGTGCGGATCTCGGTCGAGCGGCTGAATCTGGACGCCGCGTCCTACCGGCAGCTGGCCGAGGCACACGACGGCGACGGCGAGGCGGTCAAACAGTCCGTACTCCGGATCGTCGCCGAGCGCGGCAAGATGCAGAACCCGGTCACCGGCTCGGGCGGCATGCTCGTCGGTACCGTCGACGAGGTCGGCCCGGATTCGCCGCTCGGCGTCGCGAAGGGTGACCGAGTCGCCACGCTGGTGTCGCTGACACTGACCCCGCTGCAGATCACCGACGGTCTGGCCGACTGGGACGGTCGCAGCGAGCAGGTGCCGGCCAAGGGGCACGCGATCCTCTTCGCCCGGTCGATCGTGGCGAAGCTCCCGGACGACCTCGTCCCGGAGCTCTCGCTGGCGGTGATGGATGTCTGTGGAGCACCGGCGCTGACGGCTCGCGTGGTGCGCTCATATGTCGACAAAGGCATAAAGCCTGTCGTGTCAGTAATTGGCGGCGCAGGTAAATCCGGCTCACTCTCGCTGGCCGCGGCCCGTGACGCCGGGGCAGCGCGGACGATCGGCATCATCCCGTTCCAGGCCGAGGCCGACAAGCTCGACAAGTCCGGCCTGGCCGACGCGGTCGCCCTCGCCGACGCCCGCGACCCGGTGGCACTCGCGAAGGCGGTGGCCGGCGCGCTGGAGGCTGTCGAATCCGCTGGCGGCGGGGCCGCGGGAGCGGCCGACGGTTCCGCGGGGACCGCTGACATCACGGTCGTTTGCGTCGATGTCCCCGGTTGCGAGCACGGTGCTGTGTTGTCGACGAAGGCTGGTGGGACGGTCATCTTCTTCTCGATGGCGACCTCCTTCTCCGCCGCCGCGCTCGGCGCCGAGGGACTGGCGGCCGACGTGACGATGCTGGTCGGCAACGGATACGTGCCAGGCCACGCGGAGTACGCGCTGAAGCTGTTGCGGGACGAGCCGGGTGTCCGTGAATTGTTCGAGGGCAGGCTGGCGGAGGATTAACCCCGTGCGCACACTTCTGACGAACGGTTCCGTCTACTCACCCGCCGACCCCCACGCCACCGCGATCGCCTTCGACGACGGTGTGGTCACCTGGCTCGGCGACGACATCAGCGCCGCGTCCTACGCGAACGGTGCCGACGAGGTCATCGACCTGCAGGGCAAGCTCGTCGCGCCCGCCTTCGTCGACGCGCACATCCACACCGCGCAGACCGGCGCCCTGCTCACCGGCCTCGACCTCACCGGCACGACGAACCTCGCCGCAGCCCTCGACCGCCTCGCCACCTTCGCCGCCAAACTTTCAGCCGACGCCGTGATCGACGGCTCCGGCTGGGACGAGACGAAGTGGCCTGAGCACCGTCCGCCGACCTCCGAGGAACTGGACCGAGCGGCAGGCGGCCGCCGCGTCTACCTCTCCCGCGTCGACGGCCACTCCGGCGTCATCTCGTCCTCGCTCGCCGCAGCAGTCCCCAACCTGACGAACCAGGCCGGCTACGACGCCACCGGCCGGGTAGAACGCGACGCCCACCACGACGTCCGCGACGCCCTGAGCGAATTGGTCGGCCCCGAGCAACGCCTGGCCGATTCGCGAGCAGCAGTGAGGGCAATGGCCGAGCGCGGCGTCGGCGCCTTCCACGAAATGGCCGCGCCGCACATCGGCCCGCTCTGGGAGTTGCCGCTCGTCCGCCAGGCCGCCGACGAATTGGGGCTCTCGGCAACCTTGTACTGGGGTGAGCCCGGCGTCTTCGACAACGTCACCACCTACGGCCTGGCCGGATTGGCAGGCGACCTGAACGCCGACGGCGCCCTCGGCTCCCGCACGGCCGCCCTGCGAGCGCCGTACGAGGATCTGGCCGATCACCGCGGTCACGCCTACCTGACGGCCGAGCAGATCGCCGAGCACGTGATCGCGTGCACCGAGAAGAACATCCAGGCGGGCTTCCACTGCATCGGTGACCTGGCGCTCGACAACATCGCGCGCGGCTTCGAGCTGGCCGCCGAGAAGGTCGGCGTGCAGGCACTTGTGGCCGCACGGCACCGGCTCGAACATGTCGAAATGGTCGACGACGCCGCCATCGCGACGCTCGCTCGTTGCGGCGTGGTCGCCAGCGTCCAGCCGATGTTCGATCGCCTCTGGGGCGGACCGAGCGACATGTACGCCGAACGCGTAGGCGACCGTTGGTCGGGCATGAACCCGTTCGGGTCGCTGGCCCGCTCGGGCGTAGTACTGGCGTTCGGATCAGACTCCCCCGTGACCGAGGTCGGCCCCTGGGAAGCGGTGCGGGCGGCCGCCTTCCACCATGAGGCCGGCCAGCGCATCACCGTGCGAGCCGCCTTCGCCGCCCACACCCGTGGCGGCTGGCGAGCGGCTGGGATCGACGACGCCGGCGTGCTCGCGCCGGGAACCGCCGCGACGTACGCGATCTGGGAGAGCGACGCCGACCTGGTCGTGCAGACCCCGGACGACCGGGTTGCCGCCTGGTCGACCGACCCGCGCGCCGGCGTACCGGTTCTGCCGGATCTGAGTGACGACGCACCCGTACCGACCTGCCGGCGGACCGTAGTAGGCGGTCGTGTCGTGTATGAATCCGAAGGATGGTCATCGTGACCCGTGCAGTGAAGAAGCTCGACCTCGACCCGGTCACCGTGCGCAAGGCGCGCAGCCTGGCCCGCAAGGCGGGGCGGCCGATCGTGAACATCGCCAAGCAGCACACCACGGTCTCGGTCGAGCGGGCCGTACTCCGGCTGGCAGGCCTGGCGGGAGCCGACACCGAGGGCATCCCCTGGGTGAACCGGCTCGCCGACACCGTCCGGGCCGATGTCGGCCTGGAGCACGGACTCGCGTTGCCGGTCTGGGACGCGTTGCTCCGAGGCGAGGCCGAGGACCTGTCCGTCCTGGCGCAGAAGGCGGCGTCCGGGTCGGTCACCTTCCGGCTGCCCGAGGGGCGCGACGCAGTACGCGCAAAGGCAGCGTCGCGGAAGGCAGCGGCCGCGGGGCTCAAGCTGGTGGACGGCCGGCGCCGTGAGCGAGACCGGCTGATCAAGAAGCACGGCGATCCGGAGCAGCGGCCGTGGATCTACCTGATCGTCGCCACCGGCGACATCTATGAAGACATCCCGCAGGCGCAGGCGGCGGCGAGGGCGGGCGCGGACATCATCGCGGTGATCCGCTCGACCGGACAGTCCCTGCTCGACTACGTACCCGAAGGCGCGACCCGCGAAGGCTTCGCCGGTACCTACGCGACGCAGGAGAACTTCCGCCTGATGCGAGCGGCGCTGGACGAGTCGTCGCGCGAACTCGGCCGGTACATCCGGCTCACCAACTACGCGTCCGGCCTGTGCATGCCGGAGATCGCCACGCTGGCCGGCCTGCAGCGGCTGGACATGATGCTGAACGACTCGATGTACGGGATCCTGTTCCGCGACATCAACCCGATCCGTACCTTCGTGGACCAGCGGTTCAGCCGGCAGATCCACGCCCGCGCCGGGATCATCATCAACACCGGCGAGGACAACTACCTGACCACCGCCGACGCGGTCGACGCCGCGCACACGGTGACGGTGTCGCAGTTGCTGAACGAGTACTTCGCCAAGGAGGCGGGGCTCGAGGACTGGCAGCTCGGGCTGGGCCACGCCTTCGAGATCACCCCGGAGATCCCGGACTCGTTCCGGCTCGAGCTTGCGCACGCGATGCTTGCCCGGCAACTCTTCCCGGACGCGCCGCTGAAGTGGATGCCGCCGACCCGGCACATGACCGGCGACGTCTTCCGCGGCTACCTGCTCGACGGCTTCTTCAACCTGGTCGGTGCGATGACCGGGCAGGGCATCCTGCTGGTCGGGATGATGACCGAGGCGGTCGTCACCCCGTGGATCTCGGACCGCGACCTGGCCCTGCAGAACGTCCGCTACGTATTGGGTGCCGCAGGCAACCTTCATGAGGACTTCCATCCGGCGCCGAACGGCTTCATCGCGAACCGGGCCCGGCAGGTGCTGGGGGAGTCGGTCGAGCTGCTGGAGCGGATCGTCGACGACGGCCTGCTGAACGCGATCGGCGACGGCACCTTCGGCCTGATGAAGCGGCCGCAGGACGCCGGTCGCGGACTCGACGGCGTGGCACGACGTTCGTCGGAGTACTACAACCCAGCCATCGAGCTTCTCGAGGAGGCGCAGTGAGCATCATCCGGCCGTACGGAGACACCACCGGGGACGGGATGGTGCAGATGTCGTTCACGCTGCCGATCCCGCACGACAAGCGCGCCGAGGGTGCGGCGATCCAGCTCGCCAACAAGATGGGGATGGATCCCGCGCTGGTCGTGCACGCCAAGCCGATGGGACCGGACTTCACCTTCTTCGTCGTGTACGGGCCGGTGAACCACCTGGTCGACACCGACAAGGTCGAGGTGATCGAGCGCGACTACCCACTGCTCTCCCCGAAGGACGCGAACCTGGCGATCCGCAAGGGCCTGCGACGCCGGCTCACCGTCGTGGGCGCGTGTATCGGCACCGACGCGCACACCGTCGGCATCGACGCGATCATGAACATCAAGGGGTTCGCGGGGGAGAAGGGGCTGGAGTACTACCGGGAGCTGAAGGTGGTCAACCTCGGCGCCCAGGTCGCGGTACCGGAGCTGGTCCGCCGGGCCAAGGCCGAGAAGGCGGACGCGATCCTGGTGTCGCAGGTCGTCACCCAGCGGGAGGCGCACGTGCTCAACACCAAGGAGATGTCGGCCGCCTTCCGCGAGGCGTACGCCGAGGACGCCCGTCCCGTATTGGTTGCCGGTGGCCCCCGTTTCACCGAGGCGATGGCGCCGGAGCTCGGCGTCGACCGGGTGTTCGGCCGCGGTACCACTCCTGGCGAAGTGGCCAGCTATCTCGTCGATGCCCTCGTCACCCGTCGCAAGCACGCAGCCGTTCGGAGAAGTGCATGACCAAGGCAACTATCGGCCTGACCGCAACCCACCGTCGCTACGTCCCGTACAGCCACGCGCACTACGCGGGCAACCTGGTCGACGGCGCGTATGTCCTCGGCCTGTTCGGCGACGTCGCGACAGAGGTGTGCATCCAGGCCGACGGAGATGAAGGACTTTTCGCTTCCTACTCGGACGTGCAGTTCCTGCAGCCGTTGCGGGCCGGTGACATCGTGGAGGTGAAGGCAACGATCTCGCGGGTCGGCAACCGCAGTCGCGAGCTCGAGTTCGTCGCCACGGTGGTCTGCCGTGGCCGCACGGATCTGTCGGAGTCGGCGGCCGAGGTACTGGCCGAACCGCTTGTGATCACGCGCGCAACCGGCACCGTCGTCGTACCGGTCGCGTGACGATTAGTTGCCCTGGGTAACGATTACGTGGAGTGCCGAGACGGCTCTGTAACGTGACATCGGTGGCGGCTGCTCGTTTGTCCTGTCAGGGCAGCCAAATGTGTTACAACGACTTCAAGTCAGCGCCGGAAAGGTTGACAGGGCGGCGGCGAACGAGCATCGTTTTGGGAGTCGTCACCACCCGTTTCATCAACGGTTCAAAGAAGTTCGGCCACCGGATGATCCCGCGACGCTGACCAGGCCAGTGCCAGGCTTGAGTCGACGGGGGCTGAGATCGCCGGTGGTTAGCCCCCCGCGGGGCAGAGGTGGAAGAGGCTCGGCGCCCAGTAGACAACAACCGGGTGGCTCGCATCCAGCGGGTCGACGGTTGGTCCGAAGGAGCGCCGAGCCTCTTTCCTTTTGCCCTGCCACTCCGGCCGGATATATCTGCGCCTACCAGACGTTGTACGGTCGTCCGACCGGTGGTGAGGCGAAGGGGCGTGGTTGTGGAGCGGCTTAAGGCATTGGTGCGCATCTTGCCGAGGGTGGCCGTCGCGGTTGGCGCGGGCGCGCTGCTCGGGCTGGCCTATCAACCGCACGACCATCCGTGGCTGGCGATCGCCGCCGTACCGCTGCTGCTCGCGATGCTGAACGGCGTCTCGATGAAGGGCGGCTTCCTGGTCGGCGCCGGCTTCGGGATCACGTACTACGCCGTACTGGTTCCGTGGCTGACCGTGATCGGGGGCGACGCAGCGATCGCGCTGGCCATCCTCGAAGGGCTCTTCTACGGAGTCTTCGGGGCGCTGGCGAGCCAGACCCTGAAGCACAAACTCTGGATTCTCTGGGTGCCGTGCCTGTGGGTGGCCACCGAGTATGCGACCGGCTCCGTCCCGTTCGGCGGCTTCCCGTGGGGCCGGCTGGCCTGGGCTTTCGCCGACTCCCCACTGGGCAAGCTCGCCTCCCTGGTCGGGATCGCCGGCCTGAGCTTCGTCATCGCCTTGCTGGGCGTTCTCGTGTACGCCGTCCTGCGTCGCCGCAGCGCCATCGGCCTGCGCGCGGTCAGCCTGGTCGCCGGGATCGCGATCGTCGGCCTCAGCTCGCTCGTCACGCTCTCCACCGACGGCAACGGCAAGACCGTCACCGCGGCGATGATCCAGGGCAACGTGCCCGGCAAGGGGCTGGAGTTCCTCGGCCGGGCCCGGACCGTCACCAAGAACCACATGAACGCGACCCTCGACCTGGAGAAGCAGGTGGAGGCCGGCTCGCAGGTCAAGCCCGACCTGGTCATCTGGCCGGAGAACTCGACCGACATCGATCCGTACAAGGACTTCGAGACCAAGCAGGACATCGAGACGGCGGTCCAGGCGGTCAAGGTGCCGATCCTGGTCGGCGCGGTGACCGAGGGGCCCGGCCCGAACGAGCGCCAGACCACCGGCATCGTCTGGGATCCGGCGACCGGTCCCGGCCAGCGGTACGCGAAGCGCCACCCGGTGCCGTTCGGTGAGTACATCCCGTTCCGCGACCAACTGCTGCCCTACATCAAGCGGCTCGAGATGATCGGCCGGCAGACCATCCCCGGCGTCGGTCCCGGGCTGATGCCGATCAAGGGCGTCATGTACGGCGATCTGATCTGCTTCGAGCTCGCCTACGACAACGTGGTGTCGGACGTGGCCAAGGGTGGCGCGCAGATCCTGATCGTGCAGACCAACAACGCGACCTACGGCGACACCGGGCAGCCGGAGCAGCAGTTCGCGATCACCCGGATGCGCGCGATCGAGACCGGCCGGACCGTGCTGATCGCCTCGACCAGCGGCATCTCGGGCGTGATCAACCCCGACGGCAAGGTCGAGCACAAGTCGGGTCAGTTCGTCCCGGACGTGTACGTCGCCAAGGTTCCGGTCCGCGATCAGAAGACGCCGGCCACCACGCTGGGCGGCTGGCCGCAGGGGATCTTGACCGGCCTGGGCATCCTTGGAGCAGTACTGGCGTTGCTGGCCCGGCGCAAGCCACGCACCGAGGACCCTGGCAACCCGCCCGCAGCGACCCCGGATCGTGAAAAGGTTCCCGTCTAGGAATCATGAAGAAGGTGTGGAAGATGCCCTGGTTCGTCGCAGTCGCGTTGCTGGTCGTCCCGGTGGCCGAGATCTACGTCATCATCCAGGTGGGTCAGGCGATCGGTGGCTGGCCTACTGTCGCTCTGTTGCTGGTCGAGAGCGCGCTCGGCGCCTGGCTGATCAAGCGGGAGGGCCGGCGGGCCTGGAAGGCGCTGCAGCAGGCCACCGAGACCGCCCGGATGCCCACCCGGGAGCTCGCCGACGCGGCGCTCGTCCTGGTCGGTGGCACGCTGCTGCTGACGCCGGGCTTCATCACCGACATCTTCGGGTTCTTCTTCGTACTGCCGTTCACCCGGCCGCTCGCGCGCAAGGCGCTGGCCGCGTTCCTGAGCCGCCGGGTTGCCGCCCAACTGGGCGGCAACCCGATCACTGGCTTCATGCCGGGCACCTTCCGGCCGCCGACTGCCGAGGACGCCGACCGCGCGCAGCGTGAACGCGCGGCCCGCGACGACGTAGTACAGGGCGAAGTCATCGATCCGGAAAAGCCACAAGACAAGTAGGTCAGTCGGCTGGGTCGACCGCCACGCCGGTCGGCGACTCGACCACCGAGTCGGGCGTCGGGGTGTCGTCGGTTCCCGGCGCGGTCGCCCGGCGGATGCCGATCGCGCCGATCACCGTGGCGACCACCTCGATCAGCGTCATCCAGATCCAGACCCGCTGACCGATGTGCTCGAACAGCAGCACGCCGAGCACGGGGCCGACTGTCGCGCCGAGGCCGAACATGGTCTGCATCGCCCCGATGTACCGGCCGCGCAGATGCGGCGGCGCGATCATGCCCGGGTAGGCGAACATCGTCGGCACTCCGACGATCTCCGACAGCGTCCAGAACAGCGTGCCCAGGATCAGGAACACCGGCAGCATGTCGATCGCGTACATCGCATAGCCCAGCGCCACCAGTGTGAAGCCGGTCAGTTGCACCACCCGGATCGGCCAGCCCTGGACGAACTTGGTCGCGATCATCTGGCAGGTCGCGCAGATGATCGCGTTCATCGTGATCAGCGCGCCGTACCACCAGATGCTCTGCCCGGCCGCCTTGATCGCGAGGGGGAGGGCAGCCGTGTACTGGACGTAGACGACGGCCTGGAGGAAGAACGCGACCATGAACAGCGAGTACCGGTAGTCGCGGAGGACGTCCACGTACCGCCCGCGGATCGGCGGATCGGCAGCCTCAGCCTTCTCCTTGGCAGCCGCAGCGCTGCGATCCGGTTTGGGCAGCGCGACGAGTGCGATCACACCGAAGGCGAGAACGGCCAGCGCCTCGGCCCAGAACAGCAGGTTGTACGAGATCTCGGCCAGCGCGACGCCGATCAGCGGCGCGACGGTGGTGCCGAGGTTCACGCAGAGCATGTACATCGCGGTGACCATTACCAGCTTGTCCGGCGGGGTCAGCTGGGTGATCATCGACTGCGCCGCCGGCCGATAGAACTGACCGACCGCGCTGACCAGCAGGACGGCCAGCAGGATCAGCGGGTAGTACTTGATGTAGATCAGCGACGCGATCAGGACCGCGGATCCCATCATCGAGATCACCGTCGCCGACCGCGGGCTGAGCCGGTCGCTGAGCCAGCCGCCGATCGCAGTGCCGAGCACCGCGCCCGCGCCGTAGACGCCGAGCGCCCAGCCGGCCTGGCTGCCCGAGAACCCGCGATGGGTCAGGAACAGGACCAGGAAAATCTGCAAGAACGAGGCGAGCTTGCTGACGAACACACCGGCCAGCAGCGCCTTGGCCTCGCGTGGAGTCTGTCGCCAGGTCTCGAACACCCCCGGTCGAGCCTTCGTCCCCGCGTCGTCCGCTACCTCACCGCTCATCGGCGATTCACCTTTCTGTTCCCCCACACCCAGCGACTGGCGCTGCTCTGGTTACTGAGGGCGCGACGGGGCCCAGCTGATACAGATCCGGCGTACTGCCCGTTGAGGCACGGCCGAGCGGCACGCGCCCGCGTGTATCAGAACTGGCCGGTCTCGCGCCTCTTCAAGTCTGAAGGCGTTGCGGAGCGGGGGTGCCTGGAGCCCGCGCGTCCACCTAGGAGGGGAACCCGGATATGCCAGATGAGGTAACTCAAACGATTGAAGAGCTGGGCGAGGATTTTGTCCAGAGGCAAGCGCACTATCTTCGCCGGTTCCGCGGCGAGGGCCCGGTGCACGAGGTGATCTTCCCGCACGGCGCGAAGGTCTGGCTGGTGACGCGGTACGCCGACTGCAAGATGCTGGCGCTCGACCCGCGCGTCGGCAAGGACGGCCGCCGGCTGAACGAGATGTATGCCAAGCACTCCACGCTGAGCTCGCCGATGCACTCGACCAGGGACGAGGACGAAGAGGCCGAGCCCGGCTTCGACGACGAGCTGGCCGCGCACGTCCTGAACAGCGACCCGCCCAACCACACCCGGCTGCGCAAGCTGGCCATCAAGGCGGTGACGCCGGCCCGCCAGGAGGCGTTGCGCCCGAAGGTCGAGCTGGCCGTCGAGCGGTTGCTGGACAAGCTCGAGGCGGCGCCGGTCGTCGACCTGCTGGCCGAGTTCGCCTGGCCGTTGCCGCTGGGCACGATCTGCGACCTGTTCGCCATGCCGGAAGAGGACCGGGAGAACTTCCGCAAGTGGTCGGGCACGCTGACCGGTGCCGGCCAGGACCCCGAAGAGGTCGCGTCGGCGTCGAAGAACATGACCGAGTACGCGAACGCGCTGATCGACGCCCGCCGGGAGAACCCGGGCGACGACATGATCAGCGAGATGCTGAAGATGGACATCGACGGCGATCAGCTCACCCAGAGCGAGATGGTCGGGATGATCTTCATCGTCGTGACCGCGGGCCACGTCACCACGGTCCACTCGATCGGCAACGGCGTCTTCAACCTGCTCACCCACCCCGAGGAGCTGGACAAGCTGCGGGCGGATCCGTCGCTGATCCCGGCGGCGGTGGACGAGCTGATGCGCTACGACCCGGCCGCGTCGGTCGGGACCTTCCGGTTCACCAAGGCCGAGATCGAGGTCGGCGGCGTGGTCATCCCCAAGGACCAGATCCTGGCCCTGTCCTGGGGATCGGCGAACCGCGACGAGACCAAGTTCGAGGACCCGGACCGGCTCGACGTCACCCGCTGCCCGCAGGGCACCTTCTCCTTCGGGCACGGCGTGCACTACTGCATCGGGATCCCGATGGCCAAGATGCAGATCGAGATCGCGCTGGACCGGCTGCTCGCCCGCTACCCGCACCTGCGGCTGGCAGTACCGGCCGATGACGTGCGGTGGACGAGCAGTGCCCTGTTGCACGGCTTGGCGGGGCTACCGGTGTCGGTCTCGCCGCCGGATCAGGCTTGAGGTAGTTCTTGGCGGGGCCACCAACCCGCCCGGAACAGACTGAACGGGCCCGTCACCACCTTCGTGGTGACGGGCCCGTTCGGGTTTTGTCAGGCGCTGCGCTTGCCGGTCGCCCGAGGGGCGCGGTGCAGGTGCGCCGGGCCGATCTCGCCGGACCTCAGCAACGCCACGCGCTCGGCGAGCAGCTCCTCCAGCTCGGAGATGCTGCGACGCTCGCGCAGCATGTCCCAGTGCGTCCGGGCCGGCTTCTCCTGCTTCGGCTCCGGCTTCTCACCGGTCGAGCGGGCGGCCTCGCTGCCGCAGTGCGGGCACTCCCAGATCGCGGGCACCTCGGCGTCGTGCGCCATCGTGACCTCGACCACGTGCCCCCGCGGGCAGTCGTAAGTGATCATCTGGCGCGGCGCGAACTCGACGCCGCGGTCATCCTCGAAGCTGACCCCACCCAGCCCCGAACCACGCAGAACGCGATTAGACATGTCAAACCTCCGAGATTCGTCATCCGAGACAACGGTCGGCCGACCCGGATCATTCCCATTTTGGCATGCCCGAGCTCCAGGTACGCACCTGACAGCACCGTCATCACGCCCTGTCATCAGGTGTTCACGAATCACTGTGTGTCGCAGACCACAGCCATCGCGCCGCCCGATCTTCACAGCCAGTTGCCAGGAAGGCCCGATCCATTCCTCAGTTACGGGCCCTAGCGTCTGCGTCCGTGACCAAAGCCAGTCTCCTCCCACGGCACAAACTCCGTGGCCTCAGCATGCTGAACGTCGCCCTGGTGGCGATCGTTCTGGCCATTGCAACAGCCGCCTACCTGCTTTTCTTCCGCGGCGAGTCGGAAGCGGCCGGTACCACCCGCCCGACGGTGACCGTCGCGCGCGGCGACGTGACCGCGGGGGTGAGTTCGAGCGGCACCCTGCAGAGTTCGCAGACGGCATCCCCGCAGTTCGCGACGTCGGGCACGGTGACCGCGGTCCTGGTGAAGGTGGGCCAGGTGGTGGCCAAGGGCGCGGCGATCGCGCGGATCGATCCGGCGGCCGCGGAGCGCGAAGTACGGATCGCCGAGCAGAACCAGATCGCCGCGGCGAACTCGGTCACCGCCGCCCAGGAAAGCCTGGACGACGCCGAGGACGCGAAGGAAGCCGCTGACGAGGCAGCGGCCGAGCCGACGCCCACGCCGACCCCGGGGGAGCAGACCCAAACCCAGACACAGAGCCAGGGTCAGAGTCCCGAGGTCGCGGTCTCGAACGCCGAGGCGAGCCTGGCGCGTGCGAAGGCGGACAAGGAGCAGGCCGACCAGAACCTCGAGGCCGCCCAGTCCGACGTCACCAACACCACGTTGAAGGCGCCGATCGCGGGAACGATCACCGCGATCAACGGCTCGGTCGGCTCTGTCGCGGGTGGCTCGAGCGGGTCGGGTTCGACGGGCTCGACAGGTACCGGCACGACCGGGCAGGGCTCGACCGGCGGCAGCGCCACGACGAGCAGCGCGGCCGGTACCGGCTTCGTCGACATCTCCGATCTCAAGACGCTGCAGGTGGTCGCGTCCTTCCCCGAGGCGGACGCGGTCAAGATCAAGGCCAAGCAGGCCGCCACGGTCACCCTCAACGCCGAGCCGGGCAGCACGCTCACGGCGACGCTGACCTCGGTCTCGCCGACTCCCACGACGACGAACGGTGTGGTCTCGTACTCGGCGACCTTCACGCTGGCCAAGGTGCCGGCGTCGGCGCGGATCGGGCAGACCGCGAACGTGACCGTGCAGACGGCCAAGGCGACGAACGTCCTCTACGTGCCCACGACCTCGATCGTGACCAGCGGGACTGCGCACACGGTGACGATGGCCAATGGAGCCGGTAGCCGCGAGGTGCAGATCGGTGTCCAGGGCGGAAGCTTCACGCAGATCACGTCGGGGCTCGACGAGGGCGACCAGATCGAGCTGATCCAGGGTGTGATCGGTACAGGGGGCACCGGGCAGGGCGCTGGTCAGGGGCGGACCGGAGCGGGCGGCACGGGGCAGTTCCCGGGCGGCGGTACCGGGCAGTTCCCGGGTGCCGGTACCGGCGCAGGTACTGGTGCGGGGGCGAACCGTGGCCGCTGATGGCCTGATCGAGATCCGGGGCGTCACCAAGACCTACGGCATGGGCGAGACCGCTGTGCACGCGTTGCGCGGGGTGTCGCTGCGGGTGGATGCCGGCGAGTACGTCGCGGTGATGGGCTCGTCCGGATCCGGCAAATCGACCTTGATGAACATCCTCGGCTGCCTCGACGTACCGAGCCGCGGCGAGTACTGGCTGGACGGTACCGATGTGGCCCGGCTGTCGGAGGACCAGCAGGCGCTCGTGCGCGGGCGCAAGATCGGGTTCATCTTCCAGTCGTTCAACCTGATCCCGCGGACCTCGGCGCTGGCGAATGTGGAGCTGCCGCTGACTTATGCGCACCTGAAGAAGGCTGAGCGGCGCCGGCGTGCGCGTCGGGCGCTGGAGCTGGTCGGGCTCTCGGATCGCGAGGACCATCGGCCGAATCAGCTGTCCGGTGGGCAGCAGCAGCGGGTGGCGATCGCGCGGGCGCTGGCGACCGGGCCGCGGATCCTGCTCGCCGACGAGCCGACCGGCAACCTGGATGCTCATTCGACGGACGAAGTACTGGGCATGTTCGACGAGCTGAATGCCGAGGGCCGGACCGTCGTCGTGATCACCCACGAGGACGAGGTGGCCAGGCGGGCGCGGCGGCTGATCCGGGTCGCGGACGGGCGGATCGTCGCCGACGAGGTGACCGGCTGATGTCTCCTCGCGACTTGCTCGGGGCCGCTCTGCGCGGTCTCGGCGCGAACAAGCTGCGCTCGCTGCTCACTGTGCTCGGTGTCGCCATCGGCGTCGGTGCCGTCATCGTGCTGGTTGCCGTCGGCAATGGTTCTGGGAAGGCGGTGCAGGACCGGCTGGAAGCGCTCGGTACCAACCTGCTGACCGTCTCGACGACCGGGGGAGGTGGCGGCTTCGCGCGCGGCCAGGCCGGTCCGTCGGCGCAGCAGTACAGCCTGACGATGGCCGATGCCGACGCGCTCGGCGACGACCGGCTCGCTCCCGACGTCGCGGCCGTGGCGCCGGTGATGACGGCCACCGGTGGGACGGCGACCAACGGCGACGTCAGCTATTCCGTCAGCCAGTTGATCGGGACGACGCCGGAGTACCTGCCGGCGACGAACACGCCGGTCGGGGTCGGCCGGGCGTTCACCAAGCAGGACGTCGACAGCTCGCAGCGGGTCGTGCTGCTCGGGCAGACGGCGGCTACCGAGCTGTTCGGCCGGGCCAACTCGGCGGTCGGGCAGACGATCAAACTGGGCGCGGTCGAGTTCGACGTTTTGGGTGTGCTGGCGGCCAAGGACGCGGCCGGGTTCACCGATCCGAACGCGACTGTGATCGTGCCGATCACGACCCTGCGGGAGACGCAGGCCGGCTATGGCGCGCTCTCGCAGATCGTCGTCCAGGCGACCAGCAAGGAACGGGTCGACACCGCGCAGGCCGAGGTCACGCAGCTGCTGACGGCGCGGCATCAGGTGCCTGCCACGACGACGTCGCCGTTCCGGATCCAGAACTCCGCGCAGATCCTGCAGACCAGCCAGGACACGGCCGCGACGTTCACCGCGCTGCTGGCGACGGTGGCGGCGATCAGCCTGATCGTCGGCGGGATCGGCGTCACCAACATCATGCTCGTCACCGTCACCGAGCGGACCCGCGAGATCGGGATCCGCAAGGCGCTCGGTGCCCGGCGGCGGACCATCCTCGGTCAGTTCCTGATCGAGGCGACGCTGCTCAGCCTGATCGGCGGGGCCGTCGGCGTGGTCGCGGCGCTGATCGTCAGCCGGTTCCAGCTGGCCGGAGTACAGCCGGTGCTGGTGCCTTCCTCGATCGCTCTGGCCTTCGGCGTGTCCGCCGCCGTCGGCCTGTTCTTCGGCAGTATGCCCGCCCATCGGGCTGCCGGTCTCCGTCCCATCGATGCACTCCGCCACGAGTAAGAAGGACCCAGCCATGAGCACGCAACACCCCGATGACGAGTTCGCGCAGATCGGTACCGACGAAGAGGTCGGCGAAGCGCTGAAACCGAAGAAGACGCTGAACTTGCCGGCGGCAACCGCCGTACTGGCCGGTGTGGTCGTCCTGGCGATCGGCCTGGCCGGTGGCGCCGGGCTGCACGCCGCCTTCGCCAAGGACTCCACGCCGGCCGCCGCGGCTGGTACTGGTGCCGGCCGTGCGGCCGGTGGTGGCTACGGCGGCTTCCGTGGTGGTGGCCAAGGGCAACTACCTGGCGGCGGTCAGGGGAGTGCTGCGATCGGTACGGTCGTGTCCGCGAGCAGTTCGCAGCTGGTGGTGAAGACGCAGAACGGCGACGTCACGATCAAGCTCACCGGCGACACCGCGATCACGACGACCGCGCAGGGAACCGCCGCCGACCTCAAGGCCGGTCAGCAGGTCATCGTCAGCGGCGAAACCACGGACGGCACCCTGACGGCCCGCACAGTCCGCGAAGGCGAAACCGGCTTCGGCCGCAACCCAACAGCCACCCCCTCAACCCGCTAGCCGAACGGCGACTGCCCGCCGCTCGCCGCCCAGCCGACCCGTACCGGCGCCTGCGCCGCCCTCTTCTTGCTAGCTGATTGGAGGGCGGTGCGGGCTAGGTTGCGGAGCCAGGTGTGGGCTCGGTCGGTGTCGTAGCGCTGGTGCCAGGAGAGGTAGACCGCTGCCGGTGGGGTTTCGAGCGGTAGGGGGAGTAGGGCTAGGTCGAGGTCTTTGGCTGCCGTGGTTGCGGTCAGCTCGGGGACGGTGACCAGTAGGTCGGTAGTGCGGATGAAGGCGAACGCGGCGGCTTCGGTCGCTGCGGACGCCACTACTCGACGGGTGAGGCCGCGTTGCGCCAGTACGTCGTCGATGGAGTTGGCGAGGTGGCCGCGGCGGGAGACGGTGAGGTGTTCGGCTGCGGCGTACTGGGCGGCGGTGAGCGCCTTGTGCTTAGTGAGCGGGTGATCCTGGCGTACGGCGACGACGTGGTGGATGTCGCTGACGACCAGTTCGGTGTGGATGTCGGCGGCGGGGGTGTGGTTGGCGTTGGCCTCCAGGTCGACCTCGCCGCGGCGGAGTCCGGGGGTGTCGCCACTCGACTCTGCGATGAAGCGCAGCCGTACGCCGGGCGCTTGCCCGACTGCGGCGAGGAGCTTCGGCCCGGCAACGGCGACCAATGAGTCGTGCCAGCGCAGGGTGAAGGTGCGATCGAGGGTGGCGAGGTCGAGCTCGCGGCTCGGCGCCAGCACTCCCTGGACCTGCTGGAGCAGTTCGTGGACCTGCTCGCGGACGGCGATCGCGTACGGCGTCGGGGTCATCGTGCGGCCGGTGCGGACCAGGATCTGGTCCCCGGTCGTCCGCCGGATCCGGCCGAGGCTCCGGCTCATCGCGGGTGCCGTGACATGGGTGCGGTCGGCAGCGGCCTGCACGCTGCCTTCTTCGAGGAGCGCGTCGAGAGCGGCGAGCAGGTTCAAATCCAGTTGCATGGGAGTAATGCTAGCCGTGCCTAGCATGCATTTGCTGTTAATCCACGACGTACCTACCGTCGAGCTATGACCACTGATGAACTCCTGGAACACACCGTGCAGGCCGTCCGAACGGCCGGCAACGCGTTGCTCGACCGCTTCGGTCCCGTCGTCCGGTACGAGACGTTCGATCAGCTGATGAGCGCGCTCGCCACCAACGACGACGCGGCCATGTCGACCCTGCGCCCTCGCCTGACAGAGCTGCGGCCCGACGCCCGCTGGGTCGAGGAGGAGCTCGACGGCGGAGCGTTGCCGACCGGCGAATGGTGGGTCGTGGATCCGGCGGAAGGAAACATCAACCACCTGCGCGGCATCCCCGAGTGGGCCGTCACCGCGACCCTCGTCCGCGACAACCAGCCTGTGCTGACCGTCGTCCACGTCCCACTGACCGGGGACACCTACACGGCCGTCGCTGGGGCCGGCGCCCACCTCAACGGCCAGCCGCTCCAGGTATCGCAGACCTCAAACCTCGCGCTGAGCGTTGTCGCGACGAGCCAGGCGCGACCGGACGAAACCGAAGCGGTCACCCGGCGCGTCGGGGGCTCGATCACCGCGATGCTCCGCGATGCACTTGTTGTGCGTACGTCCGTACCGGCGACTCTGCATCTGGTGAACGTGGCGGCGGGGCGCGTCGACGCGTTCTGGCAGTACGCCGGTGCGCGTGCTGACTTGCTCCCCGGTGCGTTGCTCGTCACCGAAGCCGGCGGCCGGATCTCCGATGCCGAAGGCAACGACTGGACTCCCGCCAGCGGGAGCTTCCTGGCCGCCGCACCCGGCGTACAGGCCGAAGCTGTCGCGACTCTCTCAAAGGACCAACTCTGATGACCAAGATCGCGGTGCTCGGCAATGGACGCGTCGGCGGCAATCTGGCGGCCGCCCTCACCAAAGCCGGCCACGAAGTAACCACCGCCGACCGCACACCCGGCGCCGCCGCCAAGGCCGCTTCCGCTGCCGAGGTCGTCATCAACGCGACTCCAGGCTCCGGGTCGCTCGAACGCCTGACCGCCCTACGCGAGCCATTGCACGGCAAGATCCTCATCGACGTCTCGAACGCGACCATCGACGGCCCGGACGGCCTACCCGCAGATCTCCTCTACCCCGGCTCCAGCCTCGCCGAACAACTGCAGCAAGCGCTCCCCGACACCCTCATCGTGAAAACCCTCAACACCATGCTCTACCCGGTGATGACCGCGCCGACCATGCTCGCCGCAGCACCCACGGTCTTCCTGTCGGGCGACGATGCCCAAGCCAAACAATCCGTCCGCGAGCTACTCACGGACCTCGGCTGGCAGCCCGACTGGATCACCGACCTCGGCGGCATCCAGACCGCCAGAGCCACCGAAGCCGCAATCCTCTTCGTCCCCCACGTAATCCGTTCCACCGGCTTCAAACCGTTCGCAATCTCAGTCACCCACTAGCCGGCTATTCCCACGCCAGCGCCACGCTCGCTCCTGCGTCGCTCACACGGCACTGAGCTCCCACCCACCCCGCGCTACGCGACCAACCGGGCTGCGCCCCGGGGTATGCGCTCCGCGCGATCGGGCGGGGCTGCGCCTGGTGTATTCGCTTACGCGCGAGAACCGGCTGCGCCGCGGTCCGCTATGCGCGAGACGTGGGCTGCGCCCGGGGCACGCGCAACGCGCGATCGAGCGGGCTGCGCCCGAAGTGTGCGCTGCGCGCGAGCGGTGCGCTTGCGCGCGCCCACGTCGCCCGAGGCGCATCGCAGCGCAGCCGTTGGTCGAGCGGAGCGGCTACTCCCGGGCGAAGCCCGCGACCTGGGCGCAGCCCACACCTCGCGTAGCGCATACCCCGGGCGAAGCACGCGTTGCCGCCGATTCGCACGCCCAGCGCGGAGTCCCCATACCCCAGGGCGAAGCCCGCAGCATGGGCGCAGCCACGCCTCGCGCGTAGCGCACTGCGGCGCAGCCGGCTCTCGCGCGTAGCGCACGTTCCGGGCGAAGCACGCAGGTCGGCGGAGCCATCGGTCGGGCGTAGCGCACACTCGGGGCGAAGCCCGCAGGCGGGCGCAGCCGGTGCTCGAGCGGAGCGCACATCGCGGGGCGAAGCCCGCAACATCGGCGCAGCCCACACCTCGCGCGTAGCGCATCGCGGCGCAGTCGATGGTCGCGCGTAGCGCGGGGTGGGTGGGAGCTTCGCGCCGTGTGAGCGACGCAGGAGCGAGCGTGGCGCCGGCGTGGGGGAGTTGGGTGGTCGCGCTCTCACCAGCATCGCGGCGTCCGATCATTGACGTGCCAGCGTGGAAAGCGCTATCTTCCGACGAAATGAGGCGCAAAAAGTACAAATCGCCTCTTCGTCGACAGGAGAAGACGGCATGGGTAAGGCGTTGACGTGGGTTGCTCTGGGGCTGGGGGCGGTGCTGGCCGTGGGTGGTTGCGGCACCGGCGGGGCAGCTGAAGTGAAGCAGGATCCGAACGCGGCGCTGGAGTTGTGGACGCGGACTACGCCGGGTGGGGACGGTGAGAAGGGGATGAAGAAGCTCGCGGCCGCGTTCGAGGCGAAGACCGGGCGGAAGGTGACGGTGACCGCGATCTTCGACGACTTCGAGACGAAGTTGTCGCAGCGGGCCGCGCAGAAGGATCTGCCGGACATCGTGATGAACGACTCGTCGCAGCTCGGCACGATGGTCAGTCAGGGGATCGTCCGCGAGGTCGATCTGAGCAAGGTGCCGGGGACCGACCAGCTGCTCGCCTCCGCGGTGGCATCCGCGACGGCTGGTGACGGCAAGGTTTACGGCGTTCCGTACTCCGCGCAGGCGAGCGCCCTGCTGATCCGCAAGGACTGGCGGGCCAAGACCGGCCTGCCTGTCCCCAAGACCTGGGACCAGTTCACCAAGCTGGCGAAGGCGTTCACCACGCAGGACCCGGATGGCAACGGCAAGAACGACACCTACGGGCTGGCCGTTCCCGGGTCGACCAAGCGTGGGTACGCGTCCTGGTACTTCTCCAACTTCCTCTGGGCCGCCGGCGGCGACTTCATCACCAAGGAGGCCGATGGCCACTACAAGGCGACGATGTCGACGCCGGAGTCGACCGCCGCGGTGAAGTGGTTCCGCGACCTGGCGTGCACCGACCGGGTCATCCAGCCGGGTGCCGCGACGATGGACACGCCGCCGACCAACGAGACGTTCGAGGCGGGCAAGACCGGCATGTACGTCGTCGGCCCGTACCTGATGCCCCGCTTCGACAAGTCGCTCGGCAAGGACAAGTACGAGGTCGTACCGGTGCCGGCCGGCGCGAAGGACTCGACCGTGCTCGCCGAGGGCGGCAGCGTCTACCTGATGGCCGGCTCGGCCAACCAGGCGGCGCAGGACGCGTTCGCCTCCTACGTGATCTCGGCCGACGGGCAGAAGCTCGGCATGGAAGGTGAGAAAGCCTTCAGTGTGCAGCTGCCGGTCAACAAGAGCGTCGACGTCACCACGATCCGCAACGACCCGCGCTGGAAGGTGTACGCCGACGTCTACCGCGACCACGCCCGGTACGCCCCGTCGATCCCGAACTGGACGCCGATCCGGCAGGACTCGGCCGACACCATCAACGCGCTGATCGCCGACTGCGGCCTGAACCTCGAGACCGAGATGTCCACGCTCGACGGCAAGCTCGCCGCGGCCCTCAGCAAGCAAGGCATCGGCGCATCGTGAGCGTGAAGGAAGCCGCTCCACCGAGAGCAGCGCCCAGGCAGCAACAAGAAAAAGCGCGTCCGAAAGGCAGAAGAGGCCAGTGGTGGATCCCATGGCTCTTCCTAGCCCCCGCGCTGATCCTCTTCCTGTACTTCAAGTTCATCCCGATGGCCCAGGCCGTCTCGATGTCCGTGCAGGAGGTCCGGCCGTACCTGGGCAACACCTGGGTCGGCTCGGCCAACTACAACGAGATCCTGTCGTCGGACAGCTTCCGTTCGGCGCTGGGCAACACGGTGGTGCTGGCGATCGGCCAGACGTTCGGCTCGATGGTGCTCGGTTTCGGGCTGGCCCTGCTGGTGGAGGGCCAGACCCGCAAGCTCACCTTCATCCGGTCGGCAGCGTTCCTGCCGGTCGTCGTACCGATCGCCGTGGTCGCCGAGCTCTGGCGGATCATGTACCACCCAACGAGCGACGGCCTGCTCAACCAGTTGCTCGGTCTGATCGGGCTCGGTCCGTCCGGGTTCATCAATGACCCGGACACCTCGCTCGCGTCGATCGCCGTCACGGGGATCTGGCGCGGCGCACCGTACGACATGATGATCTTCCTCGCCGGGCTGGCAGGCATCGACCGCGGCCTGTACGAAGCCGCGACGGTCGACGGCGCGTCGACGAGGCAACGGATCCTGCATGTCACGCTGCCCGGTCTGCGGCCCGTGTTCGCGATCCTGTTCGTGCTCGCCGCGGTACGAGGGTTCCGCAGTTTCACCGAGGTCTTCCTGCTGACCAACGGCGGCCCGAACGGCTCGACCGAGGTCGTGATGACTCTGATCTACAAGCTGGGGCTGGAACAGAACCGGCTCGGCGTGGGCTCGGCCGGCGCCGTCCTGTTGTTCGTCGCCACGCTCGTACTGACCGTGTGCGTGCAGCTGCTCCGGAGAAGGAGAACCGCATGAGCGCCGCCACCGAGACCGCCCTCGGCCTCACCGAGAGAACCGGGCTGGTCGCCAAGGCCGTCAAGTTCGTCGTGTACGCCGGACTGTTCGTGATCTTCGCCGGCCCGCTGCTCGCGTTGCTGGTCAGCTCCTTCAACCACGTGTCGGACCCGACCCAGCTGAGCATCCTCCCGAAGAGTCCGACGCTGGACAACTTCCGGGTCGCGTTCGACCACGGCGTACTGCGCTATCTCGCGAACTCGTTCTTCGTCGTCGGCTTCGGGTTGCTGCTGCAGGTCGCGGTCTCCGTTCTTGCCGGCTACGCCCTGGCCCGCAAGAAGTTCCGTTTCATGACGCTGGTGATGGTCGCGATCCTGGCCACCATGATGCTGCCCGAGGAGATCCTCGCGCTGCCGTTGACGCTCGTGCTGGCCGATCTCCCGCTGGTGCATCTCAACCTGATGGGCACGCTCGCCGGGATGATCGTGCCGCTCGGCGCCTGGGCGTTCTCGATCCTGGTGATGACCGAGTTCATGAAGGACGTGCCGCCCGAGCTGGAGGAGGCGGCCCGGATCGACGGCGCCGGCGAGTTCCGGATCTTCGGCCAGATCATCCTGCCGCTGTGCAAGCCGGCGCTCGGCGTCATCGGCGTGTTCGGCTTCACGATGATCTGGGACCAGTACCTGCTGCCGTTGCTGGTGGCAACCAACTCGGACGCCTACACCCTGCCGCTCGCGCTCCGGACGCTGCGGATCGACCCGGTCGTCACGCCCGGCGTGGTGATGGCCGCGTCCTTGCTCGCCCTGCTTCCATCGGTGATGGTGTTCCTCTTCTTCCAGCGTTCCTTCGCTCGCGGCCTGACCGCGGGCGCCCTGAAAGGCTGATTCACGATGTCCAAGGCGTGGTTCCGGCACGACCGGTTCGGCATGTTCATCCACTGGGGCCTGTACGCGCTGCCGGCCCGGCACGAGTGGGTCAAGAACCGCGAGCGGATGACGGATGCGCAGTACGACCGGTACTTCGAACGCTTCGACCCCGACCTGTACGACCCGCGCGAGTGGGCGAGGTCGGCGAAGCGCACGGGGATGCGGTACGTCGTACTGACCACCAAGCACCACGACGGGTTCTGCCTCTGGGACAGCGCCCTGACCGAGTACAAGGTCACGAACACCCCGTACGGCCGGGATCTGCTGCAGCCGTTCGTCGAGGCGTGCCGGGCCGAGGGGCTCAAGGTCGGCTTCTACCACTCGCTGATCGACTGGCATCACCCGTCGTTCCCGATCGACGGGGTGCACCCGCAGCGCGATGACGAGGAGGCGAAGAAGCAGCCGCGCGACATCGCGGAGTACCGGACGTATCTGCACGGTCAGGTCCGGGAACTGCTCACCGGCTTCGGGCAGATCGACTACCTCTTCTTCGACTTCTCATACGCCGGCCGCTCGGACCAGTGGTGGGGTGGCAAGGGCGCCGAGGACTGGGGCTCCGAGGAGCTGCTCGCGATGGTCCGCGAGTTGCAGCCGGACATCCTGGTCAACGACCGGACCGGACTGCCCGGCGATTTCGTGACGCCCGAGCAGTACCAGCCGGCCGGCCCGATGGAGGGTCCGGACGGGCCGATCGCGTGGGAGGCGTGCCAGACCCTCAACGGGAGCTGGGGCTACGACCGGGACAACTTCGACTACAAGAGTCCCGACCTGCTCGTCCGGATGTTGATCGACGGTGTCTCGAAGGACGGCAACCTGCTGCTCAACGTCGGCCCGACCGGCCGAGGGCTGATCGATCCGATCGCCGAGAGCACCCTCCAGGCGATCGGCGACTGGATGCGGCTGCACGAGCGCTCGATCCGGGGCGCGGGCGCTTCGCAGTACGTCGCTCCGCCCGACGCCCGCTACACCCAGAATGGCGACCGGCTCTACCTGCACCTGTTCAGCTGGCCCTTCAAGCACGTCCACCTGCCTGACCTGGCCGGCCAAGTCAGCTACGCCCAGCTGCTCTCGGACGCGTCGGAGATCCACCTGATCGAACCTGACCCGAGTCGGGTCGCGGAGAACACCCAGCCTGGCGCCCAGCCGCCCGGGACGCTGACTCTCCAACTCCCGGTACGCCGCCCCGAGGTCGCCGTACCGGTGATCGAACTGTTCCTCTCACCAACCGCCTCTGGAGAGAACCCATGAACCGCCGTACCTTTCTCGCCGCCGGCACAGCCGCCGGATTGGCAGGTGTCACCATGACCGCCACGTTGCCCGCCGTCGCCCACCGCCGCGATCGCCGGTACGTCCGTACGCTCGACGAACTGCGCCGCGCGCTCGCCACCGCAGTACCGGGCACCGTCATCACCGTTGCTGACGGCCACTATCCCGTACCGGCCGGGGCGCCGATCGCGATCACCGGCAAGCGCGGTGCGCCCGGCGTGCCGATCACGATCCGGGCCGAGTCGCCGGGTGGAGTGGTGCTGACCGGCGAGCAGAGCTTCGTGCTGACCGGGTCGTCGGACATCACACTCAGCGGCTTCGGGTTCCGGCAGAGCACCACCCTGGACCTCCCGCCGGACTGCCGTCGGATCCGGCTCACCCGCAACGACTTCCAGCTGGCCGACATCGAGGGCCTGCACTGGGTGATGGTCCGCGCCGACCACTCGACGATCGATCACAACGCGTTCCACGGCAAGACGACGCTGGGCATCTTCCTCGGCATCGAGGGCGCCGGGACCGACGAGATGGCGACCGGCGTCCACATCTACCGCAACCACTTCAGCGACCACAGCTTCCCCGGCGACAACGGCGGTGAGCCGATCCGGCTCGGGGTCAGCCCACGGGCGTTGTCGAAGGCCGGCGCGGTGGTCGAGTTCAACCTGTTCGAGCGCGCCAACGGCGATCCGGAAGCGATCTCGGTGAAGTCGACCGGCAACATCATCCGGCACAACACGATCCGCGACAGCCTCGGCGGGATCGTGCTGCGGCACGGCAACGCGAACTGGGTCGAGGGCAACTACCTGCTCTCGGGCAAGAACGGGATCCGGATCTACGGCAACGACCACTACATCGTGAACAACTATCTCGAGCGGATCGCGGGCTCGGGCATCGTGCTCGGCAGTGGGAGCGTGCGCGACCACCTACCGGGAGAGACGCCGGCGTCGCGGCGCGGGAACGATGCGCCGGACGGCGTGCTGATCGCGTTGAACACCGTGCTGGACAGCACGACCGCGATCAGTGGGGAGAGCCACCGGACCTTGCCGCCGCTCGGTTGCATCATCACCGACAATCTCTTGGTGGCTGACAACGGGCAACACGTGAACATGCCGTTCCAGGAGGGCATCTCCTGGGCCGGGAACCTCCATTGGGGCGCGGCGACGGACGGGAACGCTCCGGCGGGCAGCTTCTTCCGGGCGGACCCGAAGCTTGCGGCGGGAGTGGACGGGATCCGCCGGCTCACGGCGGGCAGCCCGGCGATCAACGCTGCGAGCCGGTCGTACCGCGATGTCGACTTCGATCTGGACGGCGATCGGCGTACCGGCCGGGTCGATGTCGGGGCCGACGAGTACTCGCGGCGGCGTCCGGTACTGCGCCCGCTCACCGCCGCCGAGGTCGGGCCGAACGCGTGATGAAGACCCAGGAGCTTGGCGTGAGCACCCGGCGGGAGGACGAGTTGATCCGGACGCATCTGGACCGGCTGCGGCTGGATCTCGTCGTCGCCGCCAGGATCACCAAGGTGCACCGCGAGTGGTCGCGTCCGTTGCAGCCCGATCCGTTCTCGCGGCTGTACCTAATCCTCGAAGGTGAGGGCCGGCTGGTCGTGGGGGAGCAGGAGCTCTACCCGAAGCCGGGGGAGCTCTGCTATCTGCCGGCCGACGTACCGGTGTCGTACGAGACGATCAGCGACAACGTCTTCCGCAAGCACTGGCTGCACTTCTCCGCGCTGATCGGTGATCGGGACATCGGCGAGCTGCTGTCCTTGCCGTACATCGTGCCGAGCAAGGCGCCGGAAGAAGCGGCGACGCTGTTCGAGCAGGTCGGCGCGGCTGACCGTGATCCGCCGAGTCTGGCGACGCCGTTGCGGCTGCGGTCCGCGTTGACCGCGCTGTTTGCGCACTACCTGGACAGTGCGCCGGCCGGGTCGGTGCGGCTGGCGCAGCAGCAGACGGAGGAGACCAGCGTCGTCCAGTACATCCAGCAGAACCTTGGCACCGCGTTGTCGGTCGAGGAGCTGGCAGCGCACTTCGGGCAGGACCTGGCGACGTTCGTCCGGCGCTTCCGCACGGAGTTCGGGCTGTCGCCGAAGCAGTACATCAAACGCGTCCGGATCGAGTGGGCGCAGCGCGAGCTCGCCTCGACGACCCGGCCGATGGAGGAGATCGCGGCCGAGGTCGGGATGGACCAGTCGTACTTCTCCAAGGTGTTCCGTCAAGTCAGCTCGGTGACGCCGAGCGAATACCGCAAGCTGTACCGCCCCAACGGTTGAGGAGACTTGCCATGGATCGTCGTGCCTTCCTGCTCGGCGGCGTAGGTGTTGCCGCCGTCGCCGCTCTGCAGTTACCCAGACCCGGATCGGTCGCCGCTCAGACGACCGCTCTGGTCACCTCGCTGTCCCAGCTCCAGTCCGCTATCAACTCCGCGACCGCCGGTACGACGATCACGCTGGCCAACGGCTCGTACGCGGTGAACTCGGCGATCACGATCAGCGGGCGGAACGGGACCAGCGCCGCGCCGATCGTCATCCAGGCCGAGACGCGGGGTGGGGTGACGCTGACCGGGTCGCAGACCTTCGTGTTCTCGAACTCGTCCTACGTCACGATCAGCGGCCTCAACTTCCGGCAGAGCGTCACGCTGGACCTGGCGGCCAACTCGTCGCGGCTGCGGCTGACGCGTAACGACTTCCAGCTGGCCTCGTCGGTCGGCCACTCGGTTGTTGTCCGGGGCAATGATGTGAAGGTCGACCGGAACGTGTTCCACGACAAGTCGACGGCCGGCTGCTACCTGGTGGTCGACGGCCCGTCGGGTGACGATGTGATCGCGCAGCGGACGTACATCCTGCGCAACCACTTCCGGGACCACTCGTTCACCGGCGACAACGGCGGTGAGCCGATCCGGCTCGGGGTCAGCAGCCGGGCGCTGGCCGACGCCGACGCGACGGTCGAGTACAACCTGTTCGAGCGGGTGAACGGCGACCCCGAGGCGATCTCGGTGAAGTCGTCGGGCAGCAAGATCCGGTACAACACGGTGCGCTCGTCCAAGGGCGGCATCGTCCTGCGGCACGGGAACGCGAACCGGGTGGAGAGCAACTATCTGCTCTCCGGCGAGAACGGGATCCGGATCTACGGCAACGACCACCTGATCGTCAACAACTACGTCGGCGATGTCGGGAGTGCCGGCATCGTCTTGGGCAGCGGCTCGGAACGCGACCACACCCCCGGTGAGTCGGACACCTCTCGCAAGGGCAACGACGCTCCGGACCGGGTGACCATCACTCTCAACACGCTGCGCAACAACAACGGCGCGATCGCCGGCGAAAGCCAACGCACCGTGCCGCCGCTGTCCTGCAAGATCACCGACAACCTCCTGGTCGGCTCGTCCGGCTCTCTCACCGACATGCCGTACCAGCAAGGCATCACCTGGTCCGGCAACATCCTCTGGGGCGCAGCCTCCAACGGCAACATCCCCACCTCCGGCTACACCCGAGCCGACCCAAAGCTGACCCCCGGCACCGACGGCATCCACCGCCTCAGCTCTACCAGCCCCGCCATCAACGCGGCGACCATCAACCACGCCAGCGAGGTAACCGACGACCTCGACGGCCAGCCCCGCACCGCCCCGTACGACGTAGGCGCCGACGAATACTCCACCGCCCAACCAGTACGCCGCCCCCTAACCCCAGCCGACGTAGGCCCCAACGCCACCCAACCTCCACCCGCGGCACGGCCTAACCTCCACCCGCGGCACGGCCTAACATCAGCCCGCGGCACGGCCTAACGTCAACCCGAGCACGGCCTAACCTCAGCCCGGGCGCAACCCGACGTCGGCCAGGCACCACCCGACGTCAGCGCCAACGCCGCCTCCCGCCGGCCCACGACGACCGGCGGGACGGCCTGCCCCGCGTACGCTGCCCACCCGCCGCCACCCGCTGCCCGCTGCCGTCCGGGGTGCTCGCGGTAAGGGTGCTGCGGTTGCGTGGGGCTGGGCACCGGGGACTGTTGTGTGCGGGCTCCCGCTGCGGGAGTGTCCTAGTCGGGGCAGTGCGCGTCAAGAGCGCTTCGCGTCCCTTCGGGATCGAACAAGTTCGACTCTTGACCCACACTGCCTCGACCAGGGAAGGACGCAGCTGTCGGGATCCCGCGGAGGGGTCTGAGCCCAGAGGGTCCGCTGACCAGGCGGCTCGTGCCGCGGAGTACCGATCGCAAGGTGGGTCGGGTTGCGGGGGTGCCGACGGCAAGGCGGGTCCGATGGCCGGGCTGGCCGGTTTTGGCGTCTTTGTGCTTGACGTGAGCAGATCCGTCGGCGGGGAATGCTCAGGTGGGGCACAAGGTGCCTCAGGCAACTGATTTGCGGGGGCGGCAGGCGGGTCCGGCCGGTGGGACAGGCGCTTGGGGCGGGTTGGTGCTGTTGCGCGGAGTCGGTGGGCTGATCTGGGCCACGTCGGGTCGTCGGTGCATGCACAACTCGCTGGGAAGGCGGTTACCTGCGGCGTGGCGTGGCGTGGCGGGGTGGTTGGTGGGGGTTGTGCGTGCGTGGCGGTCCGGGTGGTGCGATCGGTCGCGGCGTGACAGGTCTGTGGGTGGGTTTGGTGCTGTCGTGTGGCGACGGGTCGGCGAGATCGGCCCCGACGGGGGGTTGGGCGGGGCGGGTGGCGGGTTGTTCGGCTGCTGGCGGCTTGCAGGGTGGTGGTGGGAGAAGGAACGGGGTTCGGTGGCGGGTTTTGTTGCCGGTGGGGTGATGCTTCACGGCAGCGGTACGAGAACCTGCCATTGGCCGACTCGGCGGGAGGGCGCGCTGGCTCAGTCGCACTCCGTGGAGCCGGCTGTGCTCGTCGCGGGCCGCAACGCGGTCGGCCGGGCCTTGGTGGTGGCCCACTCAACGGGGCCGGCCATGCTCGTCCCGGGCCGCAAGACGGGTCCGCCGGGCGTTGGTGGTGGACCTGTCGATTGTTGCCGGTCTTGTCAGCGGCTCCGGGATAGCTGCGTCTTTCCCTGGTCGTGGTGGTGGGTGTCAAGGGTCGAACTTGTTCGATCCTGAAGGGACGCGAAGCGCCCTTGATACCCACCGCCTCGACTAGGACACTCGAGCAGCCCGGCGACGCGATCCAGAGTCCCTTGCCGACAGCAACCACCCATCCACAGCCCCCGACCGTTGAGGCGGGTTAGTGGAGGCGTTCGAGCAGTAGGCCCGCGGCTATCAGGATCATGGTGATGCCGGAGCCGCGGGCTACTTGGTGGGCGATGGTGGGGCGGGTTCGGAGGAGTGCTCGGGCGGTTGTTGCGACGCCTGAGTAGACGACGCCGCAGATGATGATGTGGATCAGGCCCAGGGCGCCGATCTGGGCGGCGATCGGCCAGTTGCCGCGGAGGAATTGAGGCATCAGGGCCAGGAAGAGCAGCATGCCCTTGGGGTTGAGGCCGCTGATGCCGGCGCCCTTGAAGAACACCCGGCCGGACGAGCGCTCCACGCTGTCGGCTGAGGCGGGCTGGGTGGGGTGCAGCGCAGTACCGACGCCCAGCCAGAGCAGGTAGGCGGCGCCGGCGACTGTCAACGCGGTCAGCAGTTCGGGGCGCGCAGCGATCAACGCGGCCAGGCCGGCGGCCACGACGCAGGTCAGCGCGACATAGCCGAGCATCAGCCCGCTGACGGCTGGGACAACGGATCGCTGTCGCAGGCCGGCTGCGATCGCGTAGGCCCAGTCGGCGCCGGGGACTAGTACGAGAAGTACCGAGACGGTCGCGAAGGCGGCCAGTGAGCTGATCTCCATGGCTGGAAGATTAGGAAAGATCCGCCCAAAAGTGCTCCCTACTTCTACCCCTCAGCAGTCGATGTGAGGGAGAATCTTCTCCATGGATGCGATCGACCGGCAGATCCTTGCGGAGCTTCAGCTCGACGGCCGGCTGACGGTTACCGATCTGGCGGCGAAGGTGCGGCTCAGCCTGTCACCGTGTCATCGGCGGCTGCGGGATCTGGAGAAGGCGGGGGCCATTCGCGGATACCGCGCGGTGGTGGATCCGGTGGCGCTCGGCTTGAGGTTCGAGGCGTTGGTCTTCATCACCATGCGCCAGGAGGACCGCGAGACCGTGGCCGACTTCGAGGCGGCGGTGGCTAGGTTGCCGCAGGTTGTTCAGGCGCAGCGGCTGTTCGGCGACCCGGACTACCTGCTCCGGGTGGTGACGGCGGATCTCGAGGCCTATCAGCAGTTGTACGACGAACACCTGGCGGCGCTGCCCGGGGTGCAGCGGGTGAGCTCGACGCTGGTGATGAAGCAGGTCGTCGACGCCCGGCCGCTGCCCACCTAGACCAAGACGGTCGGCTGGGTGTTGCCGGCCTCGTCGATGCCGCGGCGCATGTCGACGCGCGAGAGCAGCACCAGACCGACCACGAAGAAGAGCCCGAGGGCGACGATGGCCGGCCGGTAGGAGCCGGTGATCTGGTGCACCAGACCGAAGACCAGCGTGCCCAGCCACGACGTACCGCGCTCGCCGGCTTGGTACAGGCTGAAGTACTCGGCTTCCCGCCCGCGCGGGATCAGCTGGCTGAACGCCGACCGTGACAGCGCCTGCGTACCGCCGAGCACGATCCCGATCGCCGCGCCCATCGCCAGGAATGGCGCGATCTGGTGGGCCGGCAGCAGGAAGCCCGCGATCACGATCACCATCCAGACCACCAGCCCGCCCATGATCGTGTTCTTGGTCCCGTACTTGCGCGCGAACCGCCCGAACGCCAGTGCCCCGAAGAACGCGATGAACTGGACCAGCAGAATCGTCATGATCAGGATCTGCGTCTCGAACCCGAGCTGCTTCTCGCCGTACGTCGAGGAGACCGAGATGACGGTCTGGATCCCGTCGTTGAAGAACAGGTACGCGACCAGGAACAGCAACGTCATCGGATAGGTCCGCACGTGCTTCAGCGTCGCGAACAGCTGCCCGAAGCTCTGCCGGATCAGGTTTCCGCCACCGACCGGTACGACGTTCGCCGGCGGCCGGTTCTTCAGCTTCCGGTACGGGATGAACGTGAACAGCCCCCACCAGAGCCCGGCGCTGAGCAGGCTCAGCCGGACCGCGGTCGCCTTGTCCATCCCGAGCGCGTCATGCGCGGTGACGACGCCGAGGTTGAGCGCCAGCAGGATGAACCCGCCGAGATACCCGAAGGCCCAGGCGCGCGACGACACATCGTCGCGGTCGTCAGGCCCGGCGATGTCGATCAGGATCGAGTCGTAGACCACCAGCGACGACCCGAGACACAGGTTGCCGAGGAACAGCAGCAACGCGCCGAGCGCCCACCGCCCGTCGGTGACGAACACCATGCAGCAGGCCGCGAGCGCGCCGGCCCAGGCGAAGCCGCACATCAGCAGCTTCTTGCGCGGCGACCGGTCCGCGATCGCGCCGACGATCGGCAGGATGAGCGCCGAGAGCAACGTCGCGACCGTGACGACGTAGAACGCGAGCGAGCCGGGCGAGATACCTAGCCCGAGCACGTGCAGGTTCGTGGTGCAGGGGTCCTCGGTGGTGCCGACCCGGCCGCAGGCGGCGGTTTCGGCGACCGAGGTCAGGTACGGCGCGAAGAGCACCGTGCCGACCGTCGTGACGTAGCCGGAGTTGGCCCAGTCGTACAGGCTGAAGCCCCAGTACTCACGTTTGTCGACACTCGCCGGGGCCGAGAGAATTCCCATGCGGAGGAGTGTGGCAGGTGTGAGGATGACGCGGTGCCTTCTTCGATAACACTTCAGCCGATAACCGCTGAACATCACCCGCTGATCGAGCGGCTGTGGCAGTTGTACCGGCACGACCTGTCGGAGTACCGGTACAACTACCCGGGCGCGGACGGGCTCTACCCGACCGAACGGCTGCGGACCTTCTTCACCGACGCGGACCGGTGTGGCTACCTCGTCAAGCAAGGCGACCAGGTGGCCGGGTTCGTCCTGGTCCGCGGGCTGGTGAGCGGGCTGCGGGTGATGGGGGAGTTCTTCGTACTCCGGGCCGCCCGGCGCCAGCAGGTCGGCTGGCAGGCCGCTCTCGCCGTACTACGCCGACACCCCGGCGACTGGGAGATCGCGTTCCAGGAGAACAACCCTGGGGCGGCCAGGTTCTGGCGCCGGATCGCGGGCGAGCTGGCCGTCGACGGCTACAAGGACGAGCAGCGGCCGGTGCCCGGCAAGCCCAACATCGAGCCGGATACCTGGCTGTCCTTCACGGTGTGACCCACTCACCCCGCTCGATCAGCACGTCGCGCAGTAGATCGGTCCGGTCGGTGATCAGTCCGTCGACACCGGCGTCGAGCAGCCGGTGCATCGCGGCGGGGTCGTCCACGGTCCATACGTGCACCTGCTTGCCGAGGGCATGTGCTCGCCGGAGCAGGCCGGGGGTGAGTACGCGGAGGCGTCCGTAGTACTCGGGGATCTGCAGGCAGGCTCCCCGCGACACCATCCGGTACGGCGCAAAGCGGAGCCTGGCGATCTCGCGCTGACCGAAACCGGTGGCCAGGCGTTCGCCGAGCTCGCGGCGGATCAGGTCGACGCGCGCCTGGGAGAAGGAGGAGACGCAGACCCGGTCGATCGCGTCGTGCTCGCGTAGCACCCGGGCCGCGGGCTGGACGCCGTTGTCGGCCTTGATGTCCAGGTTGAAGCGGATCTTGGGGAAGCGCTCGAGAACGTCAGACAGCAGCGGGATCGGCTCATGCCCGTTGATCTTCGCCTTTCGCACCTCTGACCAAGGCAGCTCGGCGATCACGCCGGTACGGTCGGTGACGCGGTCGAGCCGGTGGTCGTGGAAGGCGACCACGACGCCGTCGCTGGTCGCGTGCAGATCCGTCTCGACGTAGGAGTAGCCGAGCCCGACCGCCTGCTCGAAGGCGTGCATCGAGTTCTCGTAGCCGACGTTGTCCGGGTGCAATGCGCCGCCGCGGTGGGCCATCGCGATCGGCCCCTCGTGGTCGAGGTAGGGATACACGCCGAGAAGTATGTACCGTTGAGCCGGTGACGGTACTCAGCCCCCGCCCCGACCTGTGGACCCTCGACCCCGACGTCCTGCACCTGAATCACGGCTCGTTCGGCGCCGTCCCGCGGCGTACGCAGGAACTGCTCGCCTTGCTGCGCGCCGAGACCGAGGCGAACCCGATGCGCTGGTTCCGCTCGGTCCCGGAGCGCCTGACGGCGAGCCGGCTGGAGCTGGCGGCCTTCCTGCAGACGGACCCGGCGGGCTTCGCGCTGGTCGCCAACGCCAGCGCCGGCGTGACGGCCGCGCTCAGCACGATCCCGATCCCTGCGGGCAGCAAGCTGGTGCTGACCAATCATGCGTACGGCGCGGTCCGGTACGCCGCCGAGCGCTTCGCCAAGGCCAACCAGGCTGAGGTCGTCATCGTCGACGTGCCCCTGGAGGCCGACGACGAGGCCGTGGTCGCGGCCATCGAGGCGGTGCTGGACGAGCGGACCGCGGCGCTGATCGTCGACCAGATCAGCTCGGCGACCGCGATGGTGTTCCCGATCCGTCGTCTGGCTGCGCTGTGCCGATCCCTCGGCATCCCGTCGATCGTCGACGGGGCGCACGCGCCGGCCCTGCTCGACGCACCCGCCGAGGACGGTGCCGACTTCTGGACCGGCAACTTCCACAAGTGGCCGGCCGCCCCGCGCGCGACGGCCGGGCTCGTGGTGGCAGAGCAATGGCGGACGGCGACCCGCCCGCTGATCGTGAGCTGGTCGGAGTACGACGAACGCCTCCCCGAGCGCTTCGACCAGCAAGGCACCGCCGACTACGCCGCGTGGATCGCCGCCCCCGAGTCCTTGCGAGTCCTGGAAGACCTCGAATGGCCCCGCCGCCGCAGCAAGTTGTCGACCCTGGTCGACGAAGGCGCCCGAATCCTCGCCAAGTCGCTCGGCACCTCGGTGGCCGACGTCGCCCACCCCGCCGCGACCATGCGCCTCGTCGAGCTGCCGTTCCCCGGTGAGCGCTCGCCGGACGCAGGGGAGGCGTTCAAGGAGAAGGCCTCGCGCGAGCTGAAGGCCGAGATCACCCTGACCGGCTTCGACACCCGCGTCTTCATCCGGTTGTCGGCCCACGCCTACAACAGCCTCCACGACTACCACCGCCTGGCCGAGTGGCTGCCCGCGCTGCTCTGAATTCTGTCGGCGGCCTTCGCTAACGTCCTCGACCATGACCTCTGACATCCGGGCGTCCTACGACGTCGCCGCCGCCGACTACGCGAAACAGCTGGACCACTTCCTCGCGGAGAACCCGTACGACCGGGCGATGCTCGACCTGTTCGCCGAGCTCGTCACCGGCCGGGTCGGCGACCTCGGCTGCGGTCCCGGCCGGATCACGCCGTACCTGGCCTCGCGCGGGCTGGACGCCTTCGGCCTCGACCTCTCACCGGGGATGGTCGAGGTCGCCCGCAAGGCCTACCCGGAGCTGCGGTTCGACGTCGGCGACCTGCTCGACTTGGACCTGCCCGATGGCGAGCTCGGCGGTGCGCTCGCGTGGTACTCGCTCGTTCACACCCCGCCGGAGGAGTTGCCGAAGGTCTTCGCCGAGATCCATCGCGTGCTGGCGCCCGGTGGCCTACTGCTGCACGCCTGGAAGATCGGCACCGAGGGCTACCACCTCGACCAGGCCTACGGTCATCCGCTGTCGCTGGACGTCTTCCAGTACCAGGTCGCCGACGTGCAGCAAGCACTCACCGCCGCCGGCTTCACCGAACTGGCCACCTTCACGCACCCACCGCTGGACTTCGAGAAGCAGCCCCAGGGGTACCTCCTTTACCGCAGCTGAGAAGCGGAGAGCTCCGGTAGGTCGGGCAGCGAGCGTCTGCCCAGTTCAAGGGACTGTGGTTCGCGTCGCCGGGCTGCTTGAGTGTCCTGGTCGGAAGGACGCAGCTGTTCCGGAGCCGCTGGGAAGACCGGCAACAATCGGCAGGGTCACTACCAGGCCCGGCCGACCCGTGTTGCGGCCCGGGATGGGTAGGGCGGGGCCTGTGGGGTGGGCGACCGGCTGCCGGGCGCCGGGCGGGGTCGGAACACCTTATTTGCTCGACCGCTGGCAGGTTTTGGGGCCGATGACGTCAAGTTTCACGCCAGCGGTAACAAAACCCGCCAGCCGACCCGCCAGCGGCCGATCAACTCGCCAGCCGAGCCCGGATCGGGCCCTTCGGCGGCGCGCGACAGGAGCATGCCCGCCAAGGCACCTGTCGCGCCGCGATGGCGGGCCTCGGGCGGGCCGCCGCGCATGCACAACCCTCGCGGACCGGCCCGACACGCCGGGGTAAGCGTTTGTCTGATGAGTTGTGCGTGCGGGGCGATCCGGTCATTGCTGCTGGCAACCAAGGCCGGCCGTTATGGCGAGGGTTGGTGGTTGGCGAGGGTCAGCCTTTGATGGCGCCGGCCGTCATACCGGCGACGATCTGACGGTTGAAGAACAGGAACATCACCAGCGGTGGGATGGTGATCAGCAGGATGTTCATGAACAGCAGGTTGTACTGGGTGGTGAACTGACTGGAGAAGTTGTAGAGGGTGAGCTGGACGGTCGCGTTCTTGTCGCCGGGCAGGAAGTACAGCGGGTTGACGAAGTCGTTGAAGACGACCACCGACTGGACCACCACGACCGTCACGATGACGGAGCGCAGCAGCGGGAAGATCACCTGGAAGAACAACCGGAGCGGTCCGGCGCCGTCGATGATCGCCGCTTCGTCCAGCTCACGCGGGATGGTCGCCACGAAGGCGCGGAACAGCAGTACGCAGAACGACAGGCCAAAGGCGATCTCGACCAGAATCAGGCCGGGCATCGTGCGGAAGAGGCCGATCCGCTGCAGTACCCAGATCGTCGGGACCACCGCCGGCGGGATGATCAGCCCGGCCAGTACCAGGAAGTTGATCAGGCCGTTCCAGCGGCTCGCCTTGCGTTGCAGGACGAACGCGGCCATCGCGGCCAGGACGACCATCCCGGCCACGCTGGCGACGGTCAGGATCGAGCTGTTGATGAACGCGATGATCAGCATGTAGTCGCGGGCCTTGACCACGTCGACGAAGTTCTGGACGAAGTGGAACTGGTGCGGCCAGGAGAAGTCCAGCAGGGAGGCCTGCTGGCGGTCCTTGACCGCGGTCAGCACGATGAACGCGAACGGCACCAGGAAGACGACGATCGAGACCACGATCGCCACCACGCTGAGCAGATAGTTCCGGTGCGGGCGGGAGCCACTGACGACGGCTGTGCTCACAGCTCCACCTCCTTACGGTTGAGGAACCGCGACAACGGCAGCACGATCGCTGTCACCACGACGAACAGGACCACGTTGCCCGCGGTCGACAAGCCGTAGAACCCGGCCTGGTACTGCTTGTAGATCACCGACGCGATCACATCTGACGTGAAGCCCGGACCGCCACGCGTCATCGCCCAGATCAGGTCGAACGATCGCAACCCGCCGATCAGCGACAAGATGATCACCGTCACGGTGGCCGGCCGGGCGAGCGGCAGGATGATCCGCCGGAAGCTCTGCCACGCGGTCGCGCCGTCGACCTTCGCCGCTTCCAGGTACTCCGCCGGAATCGAGACGATCCCCGCGATGTAGATCAGCGTCGCCAACCCGACGCCCTTCCACACGTCGACCAGTGCCACCGACAACAGCGCGTACTTCGGATCGGTGAGCCACCCCGGCCCGTCGATCCCGAGCACCGACAGCCCGCTGTTGATCAGCCCGCGCTCGGGGTTCATCAAGACGGTGAAGGTCAGGCCGACGCCGATCGTGGAGACCAGCACGGGGAAGAACACCACCGACCGGAGGTAGCCGCGGGCGACGATCTGCGAGGTGAGCAGGACCGCCAGCAACAACCCGAGGACGACCTTCGTACCGGACGTGACGACCGCGTAGATCAGCGTGTTGGTGAAGCCCTTCACCAGGGCGGGCTCCTGGAAGAACGTGGTGAAGTTTCCGAACCCGATGAACCTGGACTCGAAGATGCTCCAGCGGGTCAGGCTGAAGTAGAACGACGCGAAGGTCGGGATCGCGAACAGCACCCCGTAGACGACGGCCGCCGGGAGGTAGAACCAGGTCGAGTACGGGCTGCGCAGCCGGCCATGGTCACGTCCGGCGACGGCCGTGCGGGTCTTGGCGGACGTGTGGATCGACGTCGTGGCCACGGCTCACCAGCCCGCCAGGCCGAGCTGCTGGGCCTGCTTCTTGACGTCCTCGTCGTAGAGCGAGGCACCGGCGGCGGCCTTGCGGATGCCGGAGCCGACCTCGACGGTGATCTGCTCGAGCGAGGGGCCCTTCACCGGCGACAGGAACTCCAGCGCGAGGCTCGACGAGCCCTCCTTGTCGATGTAGGGCTGCATGTCCTGGACGACCTGCGGTACGTCGGCGGGCAGCTTGCAGTCCTTCACCGCGAACGGTCCGGTCACGGCACCGGCCTTGGCCTGCGAGTCGCAGCCCTCCTTGCTGGCGATGAAGCCGAGGAACTTCTTGGCGGCGTCGAGTTTGGCGCCCGTCGTACTGGTCGGGACGTAGACGCCGGCCGGTGCCCAGACAGTCAGGCCGTTCTTCGCGGCGTCGTCACCGGGGATGGCGAACAGGCCGACATCCTTCGTCGACGCCGGGTAGGTGGCCGCCAGGTCGCTGACCACCGCCGACAGGATCGGGTAGTGCGCACCCTTGCCCTGGGCAAGCAACTTCAGGCCGTCCGGCAGCTTGGCCGAGGCGAAGTCCTTGTTCTCGTAGCCGAGGTCGTGCACCTGCTGGAGGTGCTCGAATCCCTTCCGGGCAGTCGCCGAGGTGCCGTACTTCGCTTGGTTCTTCGTGTACTTGTCGGCGAAGTCCGGTTCGGCCGCCGCGACGTTGTGGAAGTCGCCGAGCACGAACAGCTGTGACGTCCAGGTCTCGCCGTAGGTCTGGATCACCGGGGTGATGCCGGCCGCCTTGATCTTGGCGTTGTTGGCCATGAACTCGGCCCATGTCTTCGGGACCTGCAGTCCGAGTCGCGCGTAGACCGGCTTGTTGTAGAGGATCGCGCCACCCATGAAGCCGCCGTACGGCGCGCCGTAGATCTGGCCGTCGGCGGTGACGGTGCTCTTGAAGTTGTCGTCCAGCCCGGCACCCCACGGCTGGTCGCCCATCGGGACGAGGTTCTTCTGCGGCGCGATCGCCTGGAACAGCGAGCCCGAGTTGTACATGAAGACATCGGTCATGTCGCCGGTCGAGAGCCGGGTCTTGACGATGTTGTCGCCCTCGCTGCCGGCCGGGCGGGTCTCGACCTTGACCGTGACGCCGGGAGTCTTGGCGGCGAAGTCCTTGCCGAGCTGCTCCGCCGTCTTCACCGTCTGCTCGCCGTTGTCGACGAGGAAGTTGAGCGTGACGGCGTCGCCGCCACCACCTGAGTCGCTGGAGCCGAGGCTGCCCGCGCTGCAGGCGGTCAGCGCGAGCGCGGCGACAGCCAGGGTGGCCAGTGCGGTCGTACGTGAGCGGATCATGTCGATGACCTCCGGTTCACTGCGGGTTGAGCAAGGAGTCGAGACGTTCCCGGACGGCCTCGGCCGCGGGCGAGAAGTTGCCGCCGGCAAGATCGACGAGCTTGGTCGCCGGGGCGTCGAGATAGCGCTCCAGCCGGCCGGCGAGCTGGGCCTCGTCGCTGGCGACACCAGCGTCCACCGTGGTGCTCACGATCGACCGCCAGCTCGGCTCGTGGTCGATGAGCTGCCGGATGGTCGCATCGGACCCGAGCGGCGGTACGTCGGAGTACGGGTCGGCGACAGTCCATTCGTGCTTGCCGTGCCGTACTTCGACAGCGCTGCTGCCGTCGGGCAGGTGAACGGTCGCGGTCGCGCCGACCGGGATGACGGCCGTGAGGTGGAAGTGGCCGTCGCTGCGGGTCCACTCGACGCTTGCCTCGCCGTACGGCGTCAGGTGGCGGGCGGCGGCTCGGGTGAGCTGTGCGGCAGGCAATGGGTGGACGACGATCTCGCGGAAGCCGGGTGAGCCGGCAGCGAGGCCGGCCACTCGTCGGTGCATCCAGTCGGCGACCGCTCCGAGGGCGTAGTGGTTGAACGACGTCATCTCGCCGGGGTTGATGCTCCCGTCGGGAAGCATGCTGTCGTACCGCTCCCAGACGGTGGTGGCCCCCATGGTCACCGCATAGAGCCAGGACGGGCAATCGGTCTGCAGCAGCAGTCTGTACGCCAGGTCGGACTCGCCCGCGTCGGACAGCGCGTCCGTCATCAACGGCGTACCGACGAAGCCAGTACTGATCCTGAACCCGGCAATGCGGACCAGGTCGGCCAGTCGCTGACCAGCGCGCTTCCGCTGGTCGTCCGTAGGCAGCAGCGCCCACTGCAGAGCCATCGCGTACGCCGTGGTCGAGTCGCTGAGCACCCGGCCGCCCTCGGTCGTGTACTCCGCTGCGAACGCCGTGCGCACCTTCGCCGCGAGGTCGGTGTACTGGCGGGCCAGGTCGGCGTCACCTGCCAGCTCGGCCGCCCAGCCGACGATCTCCGCCGAGCGGGCGAGGTGCGCGGTGGCAAGGACATCCGGGTCGACCTTGGCTCGGAACGGGTTCTCCGGGGGAGCGGTCGGGTCCAGCCAGTCGCCGAACTGGAAGCCACCCGACCAGAGCAGGTCCTCACCGGCCAGGTCGGTCATCCGGTCGACCCAGGCCCGCATGCTCGGCAGTTGCCGAACCAGGAGGTCCCGGTCGCCGGTGCGCTGGTAGAGCACCCAGGGGACGACCGTTGCCGCGTCACCCCAGGCAGCGGTCGATGGGCCGGCGTCGCGGAGTACGTCGGGGATGACGAAGGGGACCGAGCCGTCCTTGTGCTGCTCGGCGGCCAGGTCGGCCAGCCAACTGGTGAGGAAGCCGGCACTGTCGTAGAGGAAGGAAGCGGTGGGGGAGAAGACCTGGATGTCGCCGGTCCAGCCGAGTCGCTCGTCGCGCTGCGGGCAGTCGGTGGGGACGTCGAGGAAGTTGCCGCGCATCCCCCAGACGACGTTCTCGTGGAAGCGGTTGAGCAACTCGTTCGACGACTCGAACCAGCCTGTCCGCTGGAGGTCGGAGCCGAGGACGACTGCTTCGAGATCCTCCTCGGCGAGGTGGTCGACGCCGGTGATCTCGGCGTAGCGGAAGCCGTGGAAGGTGAGGGGCGACTCGAGGGTTCGCTCCTCGGGGCCGGCGAGTACGTACGTGTCGGTGGCCTTGGCGGTGCGGAGTGGGCGGACGCCGAGTTCGTCGTTCTCGAGTACTTCGGCGTGGCGTAGTACGACCTCGTCGCCACTGTTTCCGCCGCGGACCCGGAGGCGGACCCGGCCGACCAGGTTCTGGCCGAAGTCGACGAGCGTCTTGCCAGTGGGTGAGGTGGTGATCTCGACGACAGGCAATACGTCGGTGATCCGAACCGGTGGGCCGTCCGGGGCGACCAGCAGGCCGAGGTCCGCGTCCAATACGTCTACCGGCGTTGGGTCAGCCGCTGTGTAGGTGAAGTCGGAGCGCTGGCCGTCATAGAGGTCGTCGGCGAGGATCTGGCTTTCACGGGCGGTCCAGCAGTCGTCGCTGGCGAACACGTGGGTCTCGCCGTCGGCGGTGGTGACCTCCAGTTGCGCCAGGACGGCCAGGCGATCGCCGTACAGGGCCTGCTGGTTCTGGAAGCCGAGACGGCCGCGGTACCAGCCGTTGCCCAGCAGGAAGTCCAGGGTGTTCTCGCCGGGTCGTACCAGGTCGGTGACGTCGTAGGACTGGTAGCGCAGTCGGTATTGGTACGCCGTCCAGCCAGGCGCCAGTTCCTCGTCGCCGACCCGGTTGCCGTTGAGCGAGGGCAGATAGACGCCGTGGGCGGTCGCGTAGAGGCGGGCGCTGACTATGCCGTCGGGCAGCGTGGTGGAGCCGCTGACGATCGGTGCGGGCCGGCCATGCGCGCCGATGTCGCGTGGGCTGACGAAGCGTGCTGTCCAGTCGTCAGGACTGAGCAGGCCGGCCTCGACGACTGCTGGTTCGCTCCAGTCGCTCCAGTCGACCCCGTCGCTGACTCTGACTCGGACGGCGGTTCGCTGGCGGGAAGTCAACGGCGTACCGGGCCAGGGGACCAGTACCTGTTCTGCTGACTGGACGGTGTGGACCTCGCCTGAAGCCAGTTCTATCTCGTAGGCGGCCTGGTGGTAGTCGTCGGCCGCGGCCGGTACCTGCCAGGAGAGCCGGGGCGATGCAACACCGAGGCCTAGGGCCGGGCTGGCGCGGTGTTCGAAGCGGATGGACACGGGTGCGGCAGCAGGACGGGTCATTGTGCTCCCAACGCGTGAAACGATTCATTCGATGTTTCATCGATCCTGCGACGCGCACTGGGCAGCCGATAGTCCGGAGTGCACCGGAGGTAGCACGAAATGCACCTCGGCTCGTATGTTGGACTATGACCGAGCCGCCGATCGAGAACGCCGGAACGCTGCTGTACTTCATCGACGGCGCCTACGCCTACTCGGGCCACTTCGTGCACGAGGGCACCCATCCCGTGCACACCCACAGCTTCTTCGAGGTGGCCGTCGTGACGGGTGGCACCGGAGTGCACCACAGCCCGGCCGGGTATCAGGAGCTGAGTGTCGGCGACGTGTTGCTGCTGCGTCCGGGCGTGTGGCACGGGTACGACGGCTGCGACGGCCTGGACATGTTCAACTGCTGCTTCTCCGCCGACCTGCTGCAGCACGAGCTGGCCTGGACCCGCGAGGACGCATTGCTCGGCTACCTGCTCTGGACCGGTCCGAACTCGGCCCGCCGGCGCGGAGTGCTGACGGGACACCTCGACGAGATTCCGATGGAGGAGTGCATCAGCCAGCTGGAGCATCTGGAGGATCTGCGCGCCCGGCCGCTCGACCTGCATCGCGGTGACGTCGTAGGTCGGCTGTCGCTGTTCCTGAGCTGCCTGGCTCGTGCGCTGGCCGGTGAACTCGTCGGCTCGACCAGGCCAGCGCATCCGGCCGTACTGACGGCGATGAGGTTGATGGAGGCCGATCCGGCCCACCACTGGACGCTGACCGAACTGGCCGCTGAGTTACATCTGGTGCCCGGCTATCTGGTCCGTCTGTTCAAGTCATCGACAGGGCTCCCACCGATGGCCTACCTGTCCCGGCATCGCGTCGAGTTGGCGGCGGACCGGCTGCTGCACACGGACGAGCCCATCAACCGGATCGGCGAGGCTGTCGGCTGGCCCGACCAGAACTACTTCGCCCGCCGTTTCAAGTCCCACTACGGATTGAGCGCAACCATGTACCGCGCCCGCTTCACCCGCGCTTGATCAGTACTTCGAGTCCGTCCAGGATCCGATTGAGGCCGAAGTCGAGGCCCTGGTTCTCACTGCCCGCCACCGACTGCATAGCGGCTGCCAGGCCCGGGAAGCGGTCGGGCTGAGTCGCCAGGATCTCGGCTAGCGCCGAGGTGATGTTTTCTTCCGAGATACCGATCGTGCCGCCCGGCAGGGTGAGGCTCTGATGGGCGATCGTCCGGACCTGCCCGGCAATGGTCAGCAGCGCGTCCATCTGCTCACCGCCGGTCAGCCCGGTCTCCATCAGGGCCCGTACGCCGAAGTCCATCCAGGTGAGTTCGTTCGGCCCGAGGGCGCGCCGGCCGACCGTGGAGAGCAGCAGCCAAGGGTGCCGCTCGAAGGTGGCGTACAGGTCCATCGCCCAGTCCATCAGCGCCTGGCGCCACGGCCGCGGCGGGTGGTGGGGTGGCAGGCCCATCGCGCGGTCGGTCATCAGGGACACCAGCTCGGCCTTGCCGCCGACATAGCGGTAGAGCGCCATCTTCGTGAACGACAAGTCGGCCGCGACGCGCTGCATCGAGACGGCGTCGAGACCGTCGGTGTCGGCGATCGCGATCGCCGCCTTGGTGATGCCCTCCACGGTCATCGCCGGCTTGGGGCCGCGGGTGGGCGGCGGCGGGTCACCCCAGAGCAGGTTGATCATCGCGGCGACTCCTGGCTTGTGGTGGCGATTGAACTGTGTCTACCATACACATTATCGAAACAGTGTCCGATGGACACAGTGCAATCGGAGGGTGTGGGATGAAGGTTCTGATCTCGGGGGCGAGTGTCGCCGGTCCGGCGTTGGCGTACTGGCTGGGGCGATACGGCCATCAGGTGACAGTGGTCGAGTTGGCGCCGGCGCTGCGCAAGGGTGGCTATGCAGTCGACTTCCGGGGGAGTGCGAACAAGGTCGTGCTTGAGCGGATGGGAGTGCTCGACGAGCTGCGCGACCGGCAGACGGGTGGCACGGCGATGCGGTTCGTCGACGAGGACGGCCGGCAGGTGCTGCGGCTGCCGCCGGAGTTCGCCGGGGGAGAGCTCGAGGTGCTGCGGTCCGACCTGTCGCAGGTGCTGTACGAGCACAGTCGCTCGTCGGCGGAGTACAGGTTCGGTGACTCGATCGCGTCGATGGAGCAGCATGGCGGTGGGGTGGACGTGACGTTCGAGAGCGGTATGGCTTCGACGTACGACCTGGTGTTCGGGGCTGATGGGATGCACTCTGTCGTGCGCCGGCTGGTGTTCGGTCGCGATCACGTCAGGCATCTGGGGTACTACATCGCCGGGTGGGATCTGCAGAACTCGTTCGGGATCGAGCGGGACGGGCTGATGTACAACGTGCCGGGCCGGCTGGCGAGTGTCGGGATGGATCACCGGGATCCGGCCAAGGCAGGCGCGATGTTCGTCTTCGCCTCGCCGGAGCTGACCTACGATCGCCGGAATCCTCAACAGCAGAAGGAGATCCTACGGTCCGCCTACTCAGATATCGGCTGGAAGGTGCCCGCGATCCTCGACGGCCTGGACGACTGCACCGAGCTGTACTTCGACTCGATCAGCCGGGTCGACGTCGATCGCTGGTCGGACGGCCGGATCGCGTTGGTCGGCGATGCGGGCTACGGCGCGACAGTGGGTGGCATGGGGACCGGTACTGCGATCGTCGCCGCCTACATCCTCGCTGGTGAGCTGGCTGCAGCTGACGGCAACCATGTGGCGGCGTTCGCCGCGTACGAGAGGCAGCTGCGCAAACCCGTCCGGGCATGCCAGAGCGGCGGGAACCGGACGGGGAAGTTCCTGGCGCCGAGGACCCGCTTCGGGATCGCTGCCCGCAACCGCCTACTCGGCACACCGTTCCTGCTCGACCAGATGCTTCGGGTTGGCCAGAAGGTCAGTAGCGACTTCGTCATCCGCGACTACGAGGTAGCGACGCAACGCCAGTAGCGCGCCTGCGGCCGCGGCCGCAGTGGTCAGCAGGAAGGCGGTCCGGAACTCTGCCGGTCCGGGGGAGTCGGTGAGCACTAGCGTCAGTACAGCGATGGTCAGTGCTCCTGCGAGGTACTGCGAGGTCGTCAGCAGCGCACCCGCAGTGCCTTGCTGCTCCTGCGCTACGTCGTGGGTGCCGATGATGAACATGCAGGTGTAGATGACGCCGTGGCCGAAGCCGCTGAGCAGTAGGCTGGGCAGCAGGCTGCCGGCGTACGAGCCGTCCAGTGCGAGGGCTAGCCAGAGCAGCCCGGCAGCGGCGATCGCGAATCCCGCTGCGAGGACGGCGGCTGGGCCATACCGGCGTACGGAGCGCTCGGCGGCGGTGTTGCCGATGGTGACGAGTATTGCGAGAGGCAGGAACGCCAAGCCCGCTTGGAGAGGCGTGTAGCCCTTCTGCGATTGCAGTAGCAACGTGAGGACGTAGAACTCCGAGCCGACGCTGGCCATGTAGAGCGCCGTGGCCGCAGCCCCTGCCTTCAACGAGCCGGTACTACGCAGCGCCCGCTCGATCAACGCATTGCGAGACCTGCCTTCGTTGCGGACGAAGGTCATGAGGAAGACGACTGCAAGGGCAAGGCTGACCGCTGCGGCGGTCGGGTGGTCGGTGCCGAGCGTCAGGCCGATCACCAGCGCCAGGACTGTCGCAGTGCCGAGCGCGGAGGCGATGAGAGGGACACGTGAGGCGAGCCGGCTTGATGGAGTGTGGATCCATGTGACGGCGCCCAGCGCTGCCAGCAGGGTGAGTGGGACGTTCACCAGGAAGGTGAGTCGCCAGGACGCGCTGGTGAGGACGCCGCCGAGGATTGCCCCGGCGGCCAGTCCCGATGCGCCGACCGAGCCCCACACGGCCAGTGCGCGGCTCCGGGCGGGGCCGGCGGCGAACGTATTACCGATCAAACCGATGACCGCCGGTTGGAGCAGTGCCGCGAAGAGTCCTTGGGCACCGCGGGCAGCTAGCAGCACCGTGCCGTCCTGGGCGATGCCGCCGACCGCGCTGGCCAAGCCGAAGCCGATGATCGCCGCGACGAACAACCGCTTGGCGCCCAGCCGGTCCGTGAGTCGCCCGCCGACCACGAGGAAGCCGGCGAACAGGACGGCGTACGCGCTGATCACCCACTGCGCGAGGGCCGGCTCGAGGCTCAGGTCGGTCGCGATGCTCGGCAGTGCGATGTAGATGATCGAGTAGTCGAGCGCGATCAGGAACTGGGCGACGGACAGCACAGCCAAGGTGGCGGACTTCGAGCGGGTCATGCCGCCATTCTCAAACCCTCACACTGATGTGAAGGCAAGCGTGTTACTCGAGCAGCGGCAGCTTGTGCAGGAACGACTCCCACGAGTCCGGCAGCCAGCCCGGTACGCCGAGCACCGCCAGGTAGAGCCAGATCGCGACGAGCACGCAGACGAACAGCGCGACCGTACCGAGCGCCTTCAGCCAGGCCGGCTGCTTGCCGGTCCAGGTGGTGAGCGCCTTGACCCAGTCCTTGACCCGGTAGAGCAGTCGCTGCGCCCACTCGAACTCACTGGCCAGCACGGCCAGACCCGCGATGAACAACGGGATCCCGCCCGGCCCGGGCAGCCACCCGGTCAGCGGAGCCGCGATGATCAGGATGCCGCCCAGCACGCCGATCCCGATCCGGTAGATCAGGAGCTTGCGCGGGTTCGCACGGATCTTCCGCCGCCACTCCCAGCGGTCGTCCTGGGCGTCCAGCGTGATGTTGTCGTCCGTGCGGTCGGGACTGGTCTGCTCGGCCACAACCCCAGCCTACGTGGTCATCGGACCGAATCCCCGGCGAATTCCCAATGCCACGGCTCTTGCCGCGAGCCCCCTTCGCGAGCCCACTCCGGATGCACCCATCCGTAGGCGGCCGCGTGGGCGGTCATCCACTCGTACTGCGGAGTCCCGAAGTCGTTGATGCCGTCACACAGGTCGACGGCCAACCCCCACCCGTGGTTCGAAGTACCGGGGAAGGCGGCCAGCGTCGGCTTGCGGCGCAGCAGATCGATCTGCGACCGGTATGGCCGATAGGAGTCGGTGATGCACAGCTCGGTGTGGAAGTCAGCCTTGTAGGCCGCGGCAAGCTCCCCGTACGCCGCTGCCGCATCGCAGCGCAGCTTGTGGCCGGGCGCGACGCGGCAGAGCTGGTCGGCGGGCATCTTGCCGTTGCCGTAGCCCCGCCAACCGTCGGCTGTGCCGAAGGCGGACAGGTACGGCGTTGCTATGACTCCGAGGATCGCCACCAGCAGTAAGGAGCAGGCAGCGGTCGACCAGCGGTGTTTCCGGAGCCAGGGGAGGAGACGACTACGCACTGCGCGGTTTGCCGAACTCCCAGTGCCAAGGCTCTTCGCGGTTGCCGCCCTGGCGCGCCCAGTCGGGGTGGACCCAGCCGTATGCGGGTGCGTGGGCAGTCATCCACTCGTACTGCGCAGTGCCGAACTTGTCGATGCCGCCGCAGAGGTCGACGGCCACACCCCAGCCGTGGTTCGACGTGCCGGGCAGGGCTGCCAGGGACGGCTTGCGGCCGTACAGGTCGACCTGTGCCGAGTACGAGCGGTAGGAGTCGGTGATGCAGAGGTTCTTGCCGAACGCCTGCCGGAACGCGCTGGACAGCTGCTGGTACGCCGCTGCTGCATCGCAACGCAGCATGTGCGCGCCACCGATGCCGCAGAGCTGCGACTGCGGGATCAGACCGTTGCTGTAGCCACCCCAGCCAGTGCTCGTGCCACCAGTCGCGAGGAACGGCATCGGGTTCACCGCGTCACCGCCGAGCCGTACTTCGAAGTGCAGGTGCGGCCCGGTGGAGTTGCCTTCGGTGCCCACGGCACCGATCTGCTGTCCGGCCGACACATGTGTGCCGTCAGCGACGTCGATGCGGCTCAGGTGCGCGTAGAGCGTCTCGAGCCCGTTGCCGTGGTCGATGCGGACCAGGTTGCCGGCCCAGGCCGGGTGTTCGATCCGCACGGTACCGGCGGTGACCGCCCGGACATTCGTCCCGACCGGTGCCACGAAGTCCTGGCCGGTGTGGAAGCCGCTGGACCACAGCGCACCTGCCTGGCCGAACGGCGTACCGATCTCGTAGGTGCCCTCGGCCAGCGGCCAGGTCCAGCCGCCGGTGCCGACGTCAACCGTGGTCGCCGTGTTGCCACAGCGGAAGGTCGCTGCGGCCGGTGTGGTGGCAGGGGCGACCTGGGCCTTCAGCGGCTTGCCGAGAGTCGGGCGCAGCGCGGCGTACATACTGTCGGGGATCGAGCTGACGGCTACCGAGCCCTTGGCCTCGTCGGCAGCGATCATCTCGGCGTTGTCGAGGGCGATACCGACGTGGAAGAGGCCCACGGACCGGCTGCCCATCAGGAGGATGTCGCCGGGCTGGATCTGGCTGACCGGCACCTTCTGGTAGTTCGCGTAGACGCTGGTCGCGAGCCCGGCGAGGGTCGTGTACGGCTGCCAGGCGGCTCGTGCAGCGCCGAGACATCCGTACTTGTCCGGGCCGGTACCGCCGACGCCGTACGGCTTGCCCATCAGTGAGAAGGCCTGGTTGACCGCGCGGATCGTCTCGGCCGACAGGACGCGCAGCGGGCGCCCACTGCTGACGACAGCCGCCACACCGGGCACGGGCGCCTTGGCGACCTTGTACTGCAGCAGGCCATGCGGTAGGTCGAACGGGCTCCTGATGGCGGCAGCGGCCGGCGCCTTCACCTTCGCTGCGGTCAACTCGGCCAGGTACGTCTGCCAGTTGGCGAGGGCCTGCTGGTTGCGAGTGGTCTGCAGTTGCTTGGACAGCTCGGTAGCACCGGCCAGGTCGGCGAGTTGGCCTTCCATGGCCATCGCTGCGCTGGCGGCCTTCTCCCGGACGGTCTTGCCGAGCTCGGTGGCCTTCTTGTTGGCCTCGTCGGCTGCAGCACGCTTGGTTGCCGCGTCAGCGGCCGCAGTACCGGCTGTGGACTCTGCTGCCGTGGCTGCGTTGTACTGCGCGACCTGGGTGCTGCCGAGTTGCCGGATGGCGGTCTGGCGGTCGGCGATTTCCTGCAGGTTCTCCGCGACCGGCGCGAGGGACCAGAGCATCGACTCGGTGCCCAGGACGGTCGGGATGCCGAGCTGGTACGCCTGGGCGGTCAGCAGGCCGAGGCGGCGGCGCTCGTCCTGCGACTTGTTCTTGGTGTTGTTCGCGAACGCCTCGGCCTTCTTGGCCGCGGCCTCGGCGGTCTGCGCGGTCTTGAGCGCGTTCGTGTAGGCGACAGTGGCCTTGGCGACGTCGAGCTGGATCTCGGCAGCCTCGGCTTGGAGCTGCTCCAGCGACCGGTTCACATCCGTCACGGAGGCCGGTGGAGGTGGGGTCTGGTCGGCGAACGCGGCATACGTCGGCAGCGCTACGACTGCCATCACCGCGCCGAGTGCGGCGAGCCGCAGTCTCCGGCCGTTGCCCAGCATCGAGCCCCCAGTCCTCGTATTCCGTATCCCTGCCACAGGGCGCCTCACGCGCGCACGGAAGGAGGACATCCCCCATGCGTGCCCCAGCGTAGGCGTCGGACGGTCCTGACGGAACCCCAGCTCACCGTCCGTGACGATGAGGCAGGACACACTGCCCGATGGTGACCGTCGTCACCCACCCCGGCCCGAGGCGGGATCCGCTGGTGCCAGCGACTAGGATTTCAGTCATGGCCTCGCACTTTGACGTTGTTGTCCTCGGCGCCGGACCGGGTGGGTATGTCGCGGCGATCCGCGCCGCCCAGCTCGGGCTCAAAACCGCCATCATCGAGAAGAAGTACTGGGGCGGTGTCTGCCTGAACGTGGGCTGCATCCCGTCCAAGGCGCTGCTGCGCAACGCCGAGCTGGCGCACATCTTCCGCAAGGAGGCGAAGACCTTCGGCATCAGCGGCGAGGTGAGCTTCGACTTCCCGACGGCCGTGCAGCGCAGCCGGAAGGTGGCCGACGGCCGCGTCAAGGGCGTGCACTTCCTGATGAAGAAGAACAACATCACCGAGTTCGACGGGTGGGGCTCGTTCGTCGACGCGAACACCCTCGACGTGGCGCTGAACGACGGCAGCTCCGAAACCGTCACCTTCGACAACTGCATCATCGCCACCGGCGCCACCACCAAGCTGCTGCCGGGCACCCAGCTGAGCGAGCGGGTCGTCACGTACGAGGAGCAGATCCTCACCGAGGAGCTGCCGGGCAGCATCGTGATCGCCGGCGCCGGCGCGATCGGTGTCGAGTTCGCCTACGTGCTGGCCAACTACGGCGTGAAGGTGACGATCGTCGAGTTCCTCGACCGGATGGTCCCGCTGGAGGACATCGAGGTCTCCAAGGAGCTCGCCAAGGCGTACAAGAAGCTCGGTGTCGACGTGCTCACCGGCACCCGGGTCGACTCGATCGACGACTCCGGCGACAAGGTGAAGGTCACCGTCACCGGCAAGGACGGCGCGCAGCAGACACTGGAGGCCGACAAGGTGCTGCAGGCGATCGGCTTCCAGCCGCGCGTCGACGGCTACGGCCTGGACAAGATCGGGGTCGCGCTGACCGGGCGCGGTGCGATCGGCGTCGACGGCTTCCTGCGGACGAACGTGCCGAACATCTTCGCGATCGGCGACGTGAACGCGAAGCTGATGCTGGCGCACGCGGCCGAGGCGCAGGCCGTGATCGCGGCCGAGACCATCGCCGGGGTCGAGACGATGGAGCTCGACTACGTGATGATCCCGCGGGCGACCTTCTGCCAGCCGCAGATCGCCAGCTTCGGCTGGACCGAGGAGCAGGCCCGGCTGGAGGGCTTCGAGGTCAAGGTCGCGAAGTTCCCCTTCACCGCCAACGGCAAGGCGCACGGCCTCGGCGACCCGAACGGTTTCGTCAAGGTGATCGCCGACGCGAAGTACGGCGAACTGCTCGGCGCCCACCTGATCGGCCCCGAGGTCACCGAGCTCCTCCCCGAGCTGACCCTGGCTCAGAAGTGGGACCTGACCACCAAGGAACTGGCCCGCAACGTCCACGCCCACCCAACCCTCAGCGAGGCGCTCCAAGAGGCCTTCCACGGCCTTGAAGGCCACATGATCAACTTCTGATCCCGCTGCGACGAGGGGGCCCCGGACCACTGGTCCGGGGCCCCCTCGTGTTGCTCACCGTTCGTCGAGCGAGGGTTGCTGGTGGTGGAGGTCGGTGCCAGGCTCGGGGGATGGAGAGTGTGTATGAGGCTGCGGGTGGGGATGAAGGGCTGCTTCGGCTGGCGGCTGCCTGGCATGAGCGGGTGTTGGCTGATGAGGTTGTGAGTCACGCGTTCAGTCATGGGTTTCATCCGCAGCACACAGAGCGCCTTGCTGCCTACTGGGTCGAGGCGCTCGGCGGTCCGCCCGCGTTCACCAGCGCGGGCTACGGGACCGAGAGCTCGGTCGTGCACATGCACAGCGGTAATGGTGAGCACCTGGAGATGGATCGGCGGGCGATCGTCTGCTTTGGGCAGGCGCTGGATGACGTCGGGTTGACCGACCCTGTGCGCCAGGTGCTTTACGACTACTTCGCGTGGGCGACGAGCGTCAGCATGGCTCGGTACCACGGGTCCAAGGATTCGGTGCCACGCGATCTGACTATTCCGCAGTGGTCGTGGGACGGGCTGGTATGACGCGATAGACGGTGACTAGAGGTTGAGCGTCGGCGACGATGTGGAGGGCCAGGCCGGGTGGGGCCTCGACGTCGACCAGGCCGTTGGCGGCGGCCGGCTCGAAGGGGAGGGGTGCGGTCGATCGGATGCCGGGGGCAACCAATAGCGGGTGCCCGGCGAAGGTCGTCGAGACGCCGTTGTGGACGTGGCCGGTGAGGATCGCGGTGATCGGCTTGCCGCGGAGTACGGCGGCGAACGGTTCGGCGTCCTGGAGGACCCACTGGTCCAGTACCGGATGCTGGAGTTTGTTCGGCGGGTGGTGGAACGCGACGAACAACGGACCGTCCACCGGCTCAGCCAGTACTCCCGTCAGCCACTCAAGTGATTCCGCACTGAGCAACCCGTGGTCCTCACCCGGCACCGACGTGTCGAGCAGCACGAAACGGGCCGCGCCTACGTCTTGCACCTGATGAACCGGATGCCCCTCGCCAGCCGACTCGACCGGCAACCCGGCACGCAACGGCGCACTCACATCGTGATTGCCCGGCAACATCAGCACCGGTACGTCGAGATCCAGCTCGGCCGCGACCTCGGCGTACTCCGCGGGCAGCCCGTGATCGGCCAGATCCCCGGTCACCAAGACGACGTCGACCGGTCGCGAGAACGCGCGCAGGTAGCCGGTAACGCTGCGCAGCCGGTCGCGTGCGGTGGCGGTGCCGTCGAGGTGCGGGTCACTGAGGTGTGCAATCACGTACATTCGGGCCTCCATCGATCTAATGAGAGAGGCCCAATCTAGCGTTAGCGATCCTGGTCTGTCGGCCGAATTAGCAGCTGGTTCACCGACACGTGGTCGGGCTGGCCGAGCGCGTAGACGACCGCGTTGGCGATGTCCTCGGGCTGCAATGTGCGCATCGACGCGGCCATCTGCTGAGCCATCGCCTGGATCGCGGGGTCGGTGATGTGACTGGCCAGCTCGGTCGAGACGAATCCAGGCTCGACGACGACCACCCGCACGCCCTGCGTGGTGACCTCCTGCCGCAACGACTCGATGAAGCCGGTGATGCCGAACTTGGTGGCCGAGTAGGCGGCCCCGGCCGCCGACGCGATCCGGCCCGAGGTCGACGACACCTGAACGACGGTCCCCTTCGACTCGAGTAGGTGCGGCAACGCGGCGTGCACGGCGTACATCGAGCCGAGCAGGTTGGTGTCGACCATCCGCGACCATTCGGTGGTGTCCGCGCCCAGGATCATCCCGCTGAGCATGATGCCGGCGTTGTTCACCAAAGCATCCAGCCGGCCGAAGTGCGCGACCGTCGCCGCGACCGCGTCCTGGATCGACTGCTGGTCGGTGACGTCCAGATCGAGGGCGAGGATCTCGCCCGGTGCGTCCTCAGCGAGGAGCTTGAGCCGGTCGGCCCGGCGGGCTCCGACGGCTACCTTGGCGCCTGCCTTCGACAGTGCGAGGGCGGTCGCCTGGCCGATGCCCGACGAGGCTCCGGTGACGAGGACGATCTTGCCTTCGAGGTTCATGGGACTCCTTCGACTAGAAAGTGACCGGATGGTCATTTTCAGTCTAGGCACAACCTGACCGGGCGGTCATGTTAGGTGGTAGAGTTCACACCATGAGGGCGGACATGGTGCGCAACCGCGGCCTGCTGGTCGACGCGGCCCGTTCGGCGTTCGCGGAGTCGGGCGTCGAGGTGTCGATCGGGGAGATCGCTCAGCGGGCGGGGGTCGCCAAGGGCACGGTCTTCCGGCACTTCGCCAGCAAGGACGACCTGCTCGCGGCGATCATGCTCGAACTCCTCGACCGGCTGATCGAGACCGCGGACAGCCTGCGCGATGCCGACGACGCGGGTCAGGCGCTGTGGGAGCTGATGACGGCCGGCGTCGAGGCGCTCGCCGGAGATCAGGCCTTCTGCGAGGTGGTCGGCAAGCCCTCCTTGCAGAATGCCGAGGTCAGGGCCGCGATCGAGCGTTTCGCCGGGCTGGTGGAGGTACTGACCGCTCGGGCCCGGGAGCAAGGTGCCATTCGCGACGATGTGACCGGCACGGACATCGTGCTGTTGCTCGGCGGCATCCAGCAGACCGCCGCGCCCGTGCTCGGTGCGCACCCGGACGCCTGGCGCCGCTACCTCGCGCTGGCCTTCGACGGTCTCGCGCCCGTCCACCCGACGAAGCTGCCACACCCGCTGCCGGGCAGCCTGCAGTCGGCACTCGCTCCAGCAGGGTCAGCCGCAGAAGGATGACGGCAGGTCTGGGCAGGGGACCAGGCCGTCGCGCTCCAGTACCGGTTTGGCCGGCGTCGAGGTCAGGTAGGTGAGGAAGGCGGCCTGCAGCGAGTCTGCCGCGGGAGACTTGTACGTGTAGGCGTACTCGACCTCCCAGAACTTGTACGACGAGTCCGCCACCTTCGCCGCCTCCGGTACGACGCCGTCGATCGCGAGCGCCGTGATGCCGGGGAACTTGCGCGAGCTGCCCAGTTCGGCGTACCCGATCGCGCCCTCGATGTCGTTGACGCGCGCGAGCAGTTCTTCGGTCGTACCGACCTCGCAGCGGTGATGCTTGGCGACCGGATCGTCCTTGGTGCGGCAGTCGTCGGACGAGATGCCCAGTTCCTGATCGCCGGCCAGCACCTTGTCGCGGAAGGTCCGTCGCGAACCCGAGTCCGGCCCGACCCGAGAGACCATCCGGATCGGCAGGTCGCGCCCGCCGAGCTGCTTCCAGTTGGTCACCTTGCCCGCGTAGATGGAGCGCAGTTGCGCCGCGGACAGCGCCGCGACGTCGGTCGACCGGTTCACCACGACGGCGAACACGACGATGGCGACGGCCTTGCCCTGCAGGTCCGGCGCCTCCTCGGCCCGCCCGTCCGACATCGCGATCAGCTTCTCCGCGGCGGCCGCGTCCTTGGCGCCGGTCTCGTCGAGCTCGCGCGTCCCGCTGCGGCTGCCGTTGGCGGCGATCGTGATGTCGGCGCTCGTGCACTCGGCGGCGTACGCGCTGCGCAGCTCCCGGATCGTCGGCTCCACGGCGGTCGACCCGATCACCCGCAGCTGCCCGGCCGAGCAGTTGTCCGGCGGCTGCAACACATCGACCACGAACAACGCGACCAGCGCCCCGACGAGCACCAGCGACAACGCCCCGAACATCAACGTACGCCGGCCAGGCCCCCGCGGCCGTGGCTCGTGGTAGACGCCGCCACCGGCCGACCCACCGGCCAGATATCCCGAGTGGGTAACCCCGTCGCCGCGCCCGCTCAGGACGAGCAGGAACTTGAAGCTGTCGCCCCGGTTGATCGCCGTCCGCGGCAGGATCAGCTTGCTCGTCTCGATGAAGTTCTCCGAGTCGAGCTGGCGCTGCAGCATCTCGCCGAGCGCCTCGGGCTTGGCCTCGGTCACCTCGAGCCCGACGATCTTGCGGTCGGGGAACGCGAACGACACCTTCTCGTGCATGTGGTGCGGCTCGATGTCCATGCCGCCGGCGTTGTCCACGCGCAGCAGCACGATGCTCGGATCGGGCACGACGGCACCCTGGTACCGGACCTCGACGTCGACCATGTGCGAGCTGGGGAAGACGCCGATCGGGGCATCCACCTGGACCCGGTAGACGAGCCGTTTGCGGCGCAGGAAGTACCGGTCGACCAGCCAGACGATCACCGTGCCGATCAGTGCGACGGCCGCGATCACGGTCTCCAGATTGATGTCCCCGAGACCGGAAAAGTCCACAACTGAAAGTTAGTCAGCGCTGGTGAACAGCATCTGAATCCCGGATAGCGATCAGCCACTTACCGTCCGATGACACGCAGCTACAGGGCTTGGCGAGGGCGGCGCCGTCTGCGAGATTGGCGGCATGGCTGAACAGGTGGACGTTGTCGTGATCGGGCTGGGCGTCGGTGGCGAGGAGGCCTCCGGCCGGCTGGCGCAGGCGGGGCTGAACGTGGTCGGGATCGAGCCGCGGCTGGTCGGCGGCGAGTGCCCGTACTTCGGTTGCATCCCGAGCAAGATGATGATCCGGGCCGGCGACCTGATCGCCGAGACCCGCCGGGTCGACGGGATGGCCGGTACCGCGACCGTCACGCCCGACTGGGCCCCGGTCGCCAGGCGGATCCGCGACGAGGCGACCGACAACTGGAACGACAAGGTCGCCGTCGACCGGCTGGTCGGCAAGGGTGTCACCTTCGTCCGCGGCCGTGGCACCATCACCGGCCCCGGCCGGGTGGTCTCCGGCGACCGCGAGTTCGAGGCGAGCCGCGGCATCATCGTCGCCACCGGCACGGTCCCGGTCGTCCCGCCGATCGAAGGACTCGCCGGTACGCCGTTCTGGACGAACCAGGACGCGATCAGGCTCGAGACGCTGCCGGCGTCGTTGCTGGTGCTCGGCGGTGGCGCGATCGGGATGGAGCTGACGCAGGTCTTCGCACGGTTCGGCGTACAGGTGACGGTGATCGAGGGCGCGGACCGGGTGCTGGCGATGGAGGAGCCCGAGTCGAGCGAGCTGGCCAGGTTCGCCCTGGAGCGCGACGGCGTGACCTTCCGGACCGGTCAACACGCCAAATCGGTCAGCCACAGCGGTGACGCGTTCACGGTGACGCTCGAGGACGGCAGCACGGTCACCGGTGAGAAGTTGCTGGTGGCAACGGGTCGCCGGGTGGACATCAGGGAGCTCGGCCTCGACCAGGTCGGGCTGGACCCGGCCGCGCGCCGGATCGAGGTCGACGAGCATGTCCGCGCGGGTGACGGCGTGTGGGCGATCGGTGACGTCACCGGGGTCGGGGTGTTCACGCACAACGCCATGTACCAGGCCAACGTCGCCGTCCTGGACATCCTCGGTGCCGAGGACGCGCCCAAGGCCAGCTATCACGCGATGCCGCGGGTGACCTTCCTCGATCCGGAGATCGGCGCGGTCGGGCTGACCGAGAAGCAGGCTCGCGACCAGGGTCTCGACGTACGGACAGGTATCACCCAGGTGCCGGCCTCCACGCGAGGATGGATCCACAAGGCGGACAACGAGGGATTCATCAAGCTGATCATGGACAATGAGCAGGGTGTCCTGGTCGGCGCGACGAGTGCTGGGCCGACCGGTGGTGAGGTGCTCGGCACGCTCGCGCTGGCGGTGCATGCCCGGGTTCCCGTTCACACTCTGCGACAGATGATCTACGCATACCCGACGATCCACCGCGCGATCGAGTCCGCACTCGCCGATCTGTAGGTCTCTTCTTGCGATTGGGTCGCAAGTAGATCAAGAATGTGCTCATGCATGTTCCTGACGGGTTCTTCGACGCGCCCACCTCGATCGCCACCGGCCTGATCGCCGCGGGTGCGGTCGGCTTCAGCCTCCAGCGCGCCAACCGGGAGATCCGTGAGACGGGTCCGGCGCTGGCCGGGCTGACCGCCGCGTTCGTCTTCGCCGTCCAGATGGTGAACTTCCCGGTCGGCGCCGGGACCAGCGGGCACCTGCTCGGCGGTGCGCTCGCCGCGGCGCTGGTCGGGCCGTGGTCGGCCGTCCTGGTGATGTCGACCGTGCTGCTCGTGCAGGGACTGCTCTTCGCCGACGGCGGCCTGACCGCACTCGGCACCAACATCACCCTGATGGGCCTGGTCACCGTTCTCGTCGGGTACTTCGTGACGCGGGCACTCCTCAAGGCTCTGCCCAAGCGCGTCGGCAGCGTCGTACCGGCCACGACCGTCGGCGCCCTCATCTCGGTGCCGGTCGCGGCCCTGTGCTTCACCGGCCTCTACGCGAGCGGCGGGGCGGTCGACATCCCGCTCGGCAAGCTCGCGACGGCGATGGTCGGCTGGCACATCCTGGTCGGGCTCGGTGAGGCGGTGATCACCGCCGCCGTGCTCAGCGCGGTGGTCGCGACCCGGCCGGACCTCGTCTATGCCGCTCGGCACCTGCAGGCCGACCTCGTCCTGGTCGATGCCGATGGCAACAGTTCGACCGTCTCGCCGGACCGGCCGGTCGCGGCCCGGCCTGCCGGTCGGTCGTACGGGGTCGGCATCGCGGCCACCCTGCTGGTCGCGGGGGTGGTCAGCCTGTTCGCGAGCGCACATCCTGACGGCCTCGAGTTCGTCGGCGCCAAGCTCGGCTTCGAGAGCGCGGCGAAGAGCTCCGCGGTGGCGAGCAGCCCGCTGGCCGACTACGGCGTGAGCGGGATCGGCAACTCGCAGGTCTCCGGAGCGCTGGCCGGCATCATCGGCGTCCTGGTGACGATCGTCGTCGGCCTCGCGATCGCGAAGATCGCGTCGCTGCGGTCGTCCGCCCGCGCGGACAAGGCCGCCTGATGCGCTCCGACGACCAGACCTTCCTCGCCGCCGAGTGGACCGACTGGACCGGCTGGGCCACCTGGCCGGCAGCCCGATGAGCGGCTCGGTCGAGGCGGTGCCGCCGGACGGCTTGGTCGGGGGCGCGCGGTGAGTGGGGCGGCAGGGGACGGGTTGCTGGTCGCGGTCGACAGCCGGATCCACCGGCTGCCCGCACAGGTGAAGATCGTCGCGCTGTTCGTCTTCGTCCTGGCCGTCGTCTCCACCCCGGCCGGTGTCTTCTGGGCTTTCGCCCTGTACGCCGCGCTGCTGGCCGGCGCGGTCGCCCTGGCGAAGTTGCCGGTGACAACGGTGATGAGGCGGCTGGCGGTGGAGACCCCGTTCATCGTCTTCGCCCTGGTCCTCCCGTTCGTCGCCACCGGCCCGCAAGTCGACGTCCTGGGGGTGTCGGTCTCCGAGCCGGGCGTACTCGGCTCCTGGAATGTTCTCGCCAAGGGCACCCTCGGCGTGATCGCGGCGATCGTGTTGTCGGCCTCGACCGCTCCACGCGAGCTGCTCGCCGGCCTCGAGCGGTTGCGGTTGCCGTCGACGCTCGTCGCGATCCTGTCGTTCATGGTCCGCTACTTGAGCGTCGTCTCGGACGACCTGCACCGGATGCGGATCGCTCGCGAGTCCCGCGGGTACGCCGGTGGCCGCGTCGGTCATCTGAAAGCGGTCGCCGGGGGAGTAGGGGCGCTGTTCGTGCGCAGCTTCGAGCGCGGCGAACGGGTCCACCTGGCGATGCAGTCGCGCGGCTACACCGGCCGGATGCCGCAGTTGGCCGCCTCCGGTGCCGCGCGCAACCAGTGGGCCGAGGGGCTCGCGATCTCCCTGCTCGCGGTGCTCATCGCGGTGACAGCTAGGGTTGCTGGCTTGTGAGCGGTCCGTCGATCCACGTCGAGCGTCTGGTCTTCGCCTACCCCGATGGGCGGCAGGCCCTGTACGGCGTCGACTTCACCATCCAGCGCGGCGAGCGAGTGGCTCTGCTCGGTCCCAACGGCGCGGGCAAGACGACCCTGGTGCTGCACCTCAACGGCATCCTCGGTTCGGTGGCGGGTGGCAGTGGCAGCGGGCGGATCCAGATCGGTGGGACGGATCTACATCGGGAACACCTGCCCGAAGTACGGCGGAAGGTCGGTCTGGTCTTCCAGGATCCTGACGACCAGTTGTTCATGCCAACGGTCCGCGACGACGTCGCGTTCGGTCCGGCGAACCTCGGGCTGCGTGGGCCGGAGTTGGAGGATCGCGTGCAGGAGGCGCTGGTCCAGGTCGGCATGCAGGACCACGCGAACATCGCTCCACACCACTTGTCCTACGGTCAGCGGCGCCGGGTCGCGGTGGCCACGGTGCTGGCGATGCGTCCCGAAGTACTGGTCCTGGACGAGCCGTCGAGCAATCTCGACCCGGCCAGTCGCCGCGAACTCGCCGACATCCTCTCGGGCCTCGACGTCACCTTGCTGATGATCACCCACGATCTGCCGTACGCCTTGCAGCTCTGCGAACGCAGCCTGCTGATGGACGGCGGCCGGATCGTCGCCGACGGCAAGACCCGCGAGCTGCTGGGCGACGCCGAGCTGATGACGGCCCATCGTCTGGAGCTGCCCTACGGCTTCGACCCGCTGTCGGTTCCCGGTCCGGAGCACTAGCTGTCGATTTGGTGAGGTCCCGTACGACGCGTTGGCAAGACCAACCGAAGGGACAATGCCATGACCGCCATCGCCACCACCTACACCAGCACGACTTCGCCGACCCGCCGGCTCCTGACGGCGGGCATCGTCGCCGGCCCGTTCTTCAGCCTGGTCGTCGCCGCGCAGGCGCTGACCCGCGACGGCTTCGACATCCGCAAGCACGCCGCGAGCATGCTGGCCGTCGGCGAGCTGGGCTGGATCCAGTCCGCCAACTTCGTCATCACCGGCGTGCTCCTGATCGCCGGCGCCGTGGGGCTGCTGCGGGTCTCCGGCAGCCGGTGGGCGCCTCGACTGCTCGGCCTGTACGGCGTGGGCACGGTCGCCGCGGGCCTGTTCGTGCCCGACCCGTCGATGGGCTTTCCGGCAGGTGCTCCGGACGGTCAGGCTGCCTCGATGAGTTGGCACGCGAGCCTGCATTTCGCGGCCGGTGGCATCGGGTTCCTGGGTTTCGTCATCGCCTGCTTCGTTGTCGCCCGACGGTTCGCGCGTGGTGGGGAGCGGGGCTGGTCGGCGTACTCGATCGTCACCGGTGTCTCCTTCCTGGCGGCCTTCGCGGGGATCGCATCGGGGTCGACGGGTGGACCGGTGCTCGCCTTCTACGCGGCCGTCGCGCTCGGCTGGAGCTGGATCTCGCTGGTACTGCGCAAGTTCCAGCGGGTCAGCGTTTGAGGGTGCGGTCGAAGAACGACCGGACCGTGCGGCGGATCAGCGGGACCGAGATCGCCGGGTTGACCGCACCGACTTGGTCGGTGCGGTCTTCGGCTGTCATCAGTCCGGCGGCCTGCAGTTGAGGTGCCATCGCGCCGAGGTCGGTGAAGACCCAGTGGTTGGCGTGGGCGATTTCGGTACGTCGTACCGGGCCGTGGTGAGCGAGTAGCGCCGACCAGGAGCTGTCGAAGCGTGCGTCGCGGAAACCGTCGGTGCCGGCCAGGAGCAGCGGCCGGTCGCTGCCGTGCTGGGCGATGGGGTAGAGCTCGTCGGGTTCGCCTGGCGGGAGTGGCAGGTAGTCGAGGTAGCCCTCGAGGTTGATGGCCGACTTGAGTTCGCGGTTCTCGTACAGCGCCTGGGCCGCGGTCGAGCCGCCGGCCGAGTGGCCGTAGATGCCGATCCGGCGCAGGTCGAGGGGCAGACCGAGGGTGCTGAGCCGCGAGAGGACGAAGCGGACGTCGGCGAAGCGCGTCGACATCATCAGCCGGGAGAGGACCGGATCCGTCGGGGTGGTCGGCGGGATCTGGATCGTGCGCAGCTCGCCGTCGGGGATGTCGACCTCACTGGTCTCACCCGGATGGTCGATGGTGACGACCACGTAGCCGTGACTGGCGAGGTCTTCGGCGAGGCCGGTGCCGAGGGTTCGCGGGTCGGTTCCGCCGGGGGAGTAGAGGAGGACCGGGCGGCGTCCCGGTGCGGGAGGCGCGTCGGCGTACGAGTGCGTGAGGGTCGCCGACCAGTCCACACCTGCGGGCAGGTGGTGGTAGTAGGCGGCGAAGCCCTTGAAGTTCCCGGCGGCTCTTGCTGTCATCTGCGGCGCCCGATGACAGCCGCGGGTGGTGCGGGCCGGGTAGAAGACGGTGAGCACCAGCTCGCGATCGGGACTTCCGTTCCACGGATCGACTCTGCCCCTGTCGGTGAGGTGCAGGGTTCTCACGCCGAGCCGATGAGGTCCGGCCGGGGCCGGCAACCTCAGGGTGAGGTCGGCGGCGGGTGAGGGTGAAGTAGAGGTCGAGGCGGCTCGCGCCGGCAGCGCTCCAGCCAGGCTCGTCAGGGCGATGGTCGAGGTCAGGAAGCTTCGTCGGGTCCACATGCCTTCACCGTGGCAGCCAGTTGGCCGCCCGGGCCGGGATCGAGGTGCATCTCCATCCGAGCGGCGCCGAAGTTCCACCGAGGGGTGGACGGGCAAACAGTGGTTACCGCATTCAGCACACTCCGGTGAATTTCTTACCGAAGTATTGCGCGTTACTCACTGGTAGAGGATGGTGACTCTGAGTTCACCCTGCCTCGGTTCCCCCCACACCAGAAGGCGGTCCGCCCATGAAGAAACTCGCCGCACTCGTCGGAGCCGCAGTAGTCGCTACTGCGCTGCTCACCCCCACCGCCGCGCACGCCGCGGCCCCCGTCTACGTCGCCCTCGGCGACTCGTACGCCTCCGGCGTCGGCACCCGCACCTACATCGCCGACAGCGGTTCTTGCCAGCGCTCGACCAAGGCCTATCCGTACCTCGACGCCGCCCGCGTCGGCGCCGCGCTGACCTTCGTCGCCTGCTCAGGAGCCCGGGTCGCCGACGTCACCGCCAACCAACTCGGACCACTCAACAGCGGCGTCCGCTGGGTCACCCTGCAGGTCGGCGGCAACGACGCCGGCTTCTCGTCGGTGATCACCGAGTGCGCCAAGCCGTCCTGGCTCGGCGACTGCAACGGCGCGATCGCCACCGCCCAGGCGACCATCAACAACACCATCCCCGGCCGGCTCAACACCCTGTACGCGACGGTTCGCAGCCGGGCGACCACGGCGAAGGTGATCATCGTCGGCTACCCGCGACTGTTCAACGGCACCGACTGCAACGCCGGTACCTTCTTCAGCGGCGACGAGATGACCAAGCTGAACGCGACCGCCGATCTGCTGAACTCGAAGATCGCGGCCGCGGCGAGCGCGGCCGGCTACAGCTTCGTGAACCCGACCTCGGCGTTCATCGGGCACACCGTCTGCGGCAGCCCGGAGTGGATCAACGGACTGTCGAACCCGATCAGCGAGTCGTACCACCCGAACACCACCGGCCACACCGGGTACGCGAACCTGGTCGACGACCAGCTCACCTGAGACACCTTCCGGCCTGTTCGACGACCCCTTCGCCGGGGCTGTCGAGCAGGCCGGAAACTCCCGTCATCCGGCCAGATTTCGCCTTCTACCGTTGGCCTCCTGGTGCCGCGACGCACCTGTGCCAGCACTCTGCGTAGGGTCCGCTGAGCGGACGTTCCAACGCTGTAGTGACCGTCCGTGAGAGCCCGAAACGGTTGGGTGTGAGATGGATCACGTGCGGTCGCGCAGGGGATTGGGCGGATGACAGATTGCAGCCCTCACGCCCGCTCAGCGTGAGAACTGCAAGGGGAGGAACATCTTGAAAGCTCGTACCTGGCTCGCCGGCCTCGCGGTCGGCGCAGTCTCCATCAGCCTGACGGCACCGGGGCTGGCCAACAGCGCCCCCGTCCCGTCGTCCGACACCACGGCCGCCCAGAGCCCGGAGATGCGCATCATCGCTTCTCCGAAGGCCGGCGGCAGCGGACTGGTCTCCAAGCGCGACGAGACCGGCCGTGCCCACTCGATCCGGCCCACGACCCCGCTGAAGGCCCCGGCCTCGGTCGGCGCCAAGGCCGGCAAGTCCGCCTCCAGCAAGCCTGACGCGGTCGCGGTCGCCAAGGCGCAGGTCGCCTCGGTCGCGCCGTACTTCGGTGCCCGCCCGGCCGACCTGGTGGCGCAGTCGAGTTCGCTCAGCGCGTTCGGCTCGCAGGTCAAGTTCCAGCAGACCATCGACGGCGTCCAGGTCTACGGCGGCGAGATCGTCACCAACCTGGACAAGACCGGCGCGCTGGAGTCCGCCAACGGTGAGGTCTCGCTCGCGACGTACGGGGCGTTCCCGGCCGCCGGCGCGGTCGACGCCGCGAAGGCCAAGGCGCAGGACACCGCGGTCCAGTCGGTGGCCACCCGCGCCAAGGTCGACGGCTCGACGCTGACCGCCAAGCTGGTCGGCCCGCGCTGGTTCGACATGAGCCTGGTCACCCGTCAGCCCGGCTCTGTCGCCATCCCGGTCTACCTGTACGAGGTGACCGGTCAGGGTGACGTCCGCTGGCAGGCGATGGTGCACGCGTCGGCAGGCAAGGCGCTGATCGCCTGGGACCTGGCCGAGCACATCAACCGCGTCGTCTGCGATGCGAACCACACCAACATCGTCACCGGCAACGAGGACGCCCGCTGTGGCGGCGGCGTCTTCGCACCGACCCGGGTCGAGGGCGGCCCGGTCTCCTCGGTCGGCGACGTCAACCAGGTCTTCGACTTCTTCGGTGACACCTCGAACCTGTACGCCGGGCTCGGTACCGACCTGACGAACCTGATCGGCGCCGACTACGGCGACGGACTCGGCAAGGCCATCCGTGGCACCGTCCGGGTCTGCGTCAGCGGCTCCTGCCCGTTCGCCAACGCGTTCTGGAACGGCGAGCAGATGGCCTTCGGTGAAGGCGTCAGCACCGACGACATCACCGGTCACGAGCTGACCCACGGTGTCACCCAGCACACGGCCGGCCTGGCCTACCTGTGGGAGTCCGGCGCGATCAACGAGTCGCTGTCCGACATCATGGGCGAGTTCACCGACCTGACCAACGGGTCCGCGGACGACACCCCGGCCAACCGCTGGCTGATGGGTGAGGGCTCGAGCCTCGGCGCGATCCGCTCGATGAAGAACCCGCCGCAGTTCGGCGACCCGGACAAGATGTCCAGCCCGAACTTCTTCGACGACGAGTTCTTCCAGGACAACGGCGGCGTGCACTTCAACTCCGGCGTCGGCAACAAGACCGCGTTCCTGATCGCCGACGGCGGTTCGTTCAACGGCCAGAGCCCGGTAGGCATCGGCCTGCCGAAGTCCGAGTCGCTGTGGCACGAGACCCAGAAGGTGCTGACCAGCGGAGCTGACTACAGCGACCTGGCCGAGGCCCTTCGCTCCACCTGCAACGTGCTGCAGAAGCACCACGTGAAGAACATGACCAACGCGGACTGCGCCGAGGTCAACAAGGCGATCCTGGCCACCGAGCTGGACAAGGCGCCGGGCATCGGCAAGCCGGCCAAGGCTCCGGTCTGCGACACCTCGGCGGAGAAGGTCAAGAACCTGATCACCACCTCCTTCAAGGAAGACCCGGACGGCGTCGTCACGCACACCCCGGGCTGGGTGCTCGGCAAGCAGCAGGGTGACCCGACCGCCCAGGTCGACACCTCGTACTCGAACGACGGCGACGACTCGCTCTACGGCCAGATCACCGACCCGACGTCGTCGATCACCGTGCAGACCAAGAGCGCGATGAAGATCAAGAACGAGAAGACGTACCTGCGCTTCACCCACGCGTACAACTTCTACAACGTGTTCTTCATCTTCGCGGTCCGGACCGGTACGGCGACGCTGGACTACTCCGACGACAACGGCACCACCTGGCACGACAGCTCGGCGCTGCCGTGGACGAACGGGCCGACCGTCGACCCGAACTTCCCCGACGAGCCGGCCAACTGGCACGGCAACTCGGGCGGCTGGGAGACCAGCCGGGTGGACGTGTCGCAGTTCAGCGGCAAGCTGCTGAAGTTCCGCTGGAACGGGAACGGGGCGGACTTCTCCGACCTGATCCCGGCCAACTGGTGGCTCGACAACGCCACCATCTACACCTGCAGCTAGTCAGCTGCTGAAGGAGGCCCGGCGGATTCGTCCGCCGGGCCTTCTTCGCGTCTAGACGTCGACGGTCGCCGGCGCACCGACGTACTGGCGCAGGTGTTCCGCGGTGAGGGAGGCGCTGCTCTCGATCAGGTCGGCCGGTATGCCTGTGAAGACGATCTGGCCGCCGTCGTGGCCGGCGCCCGGGCCCAGGTCGATGAGCCAGTCGGCGTGGGCCATCACTGCTTGGTGGTGTTCGATGACGATGACTGTGTTGCCTTCGTCAACCAGTTGGTCGAGCAAGGTGAGCAGCTGGTCGACATCTGCCAGGTGCAGGCCGGTGGTCGGTTCGTCGAGGATGTACGTCGTGCCGTTGCGGCCCATGTGGATCGCCAGCTTCAGCCGTTGGCGTTCGCCGCCGGAGAGGGTGGTAAGTGGTTGCCCTAGGCCCAAATAGCCGAGGCCAACTGCTACGAGACGGTCGAGGATCGCGCGGGCCGGACCCTTCTCGAAGAAGGAACGCGCCTCGGTCGCCGACATGTTCAGGACCTGGCTGATGTTCTTGCCGCGCAACAGATAGCCGAGTACCTCCGGGGTGAACCGGGCGCCGTTGCAGTCCTCGCACAACGAGGCGACCTCGGCCATCATCGCGAGGTCGGTATAGACCACCCCGAGTCCCTTGCAGGTAGGGCAGGCGCCGACCGAGTTGGCGCTGAACAGCCCCGGCTTCACCTTGTTCGCCTTCGCGAACTCCGCCCGGATGGGATCCAGCAGACCCGTGTACGTCGCCGGGTTGCTCCGCCGCGACCCCCTGATCGGATCCTGCCCGGCAACGATCACCCCATCGCGCCCTCCCAGCGACCCGTGGATCAGCGAGCTCTTCCCAGATCCCGCCACCCCGGTGACCACGGTCAGTACTCCGAGCGGGATGTCGACGCTGACGTCCTGCAGGTTGTGCAGCGTCGCGCCCTCGATCCGCAGTTGCCCGGTCGGCTGGCGGACCTGATCGCGCAATCCGACCCGGTGATCGAGGTACCGCCCGGTCAGCGTCCCCGACTTCTTCAACCCCTTCAGGTCACCGGCGTAGCAAAGCCGTCCGCCGGCCTGCCCCGCACCCGGACCGAGATCGACCACGTAGTCGGCGATCTGGATCGTCTCCGGCTTGTGCTCGACGACCAGCACGGTGTTGCCCTTGCCGCGCAACTGCAGCAGCAACTCGTTCATCCGCTGGATGTCGTGCGGGTGCAGCCCGACCGTCGGCTCGTCGAAGACGTAGGTGACATCGGTGAGCGACGAACCCAGATGCCGGACCAGCTTCACCCGCTGCGCCTCGCCACCCGACAGCGTCGACGACTCCCGGTCCAGGCTGAGGTAGCCCAGCCCGATGTCGACCATCGACTCCAGCGTCGCGTGCAGCCCTTCGAGCATCGGCCCGACCGACGGGTCCTTGATCCCGCCGATGAACTGCGACAGCTCGCTGATCTGCATCCGCGAGCACTCGGCGATCCCGGCCCCGTCGATCCGCACCGCAAGTGCTGCTTCGTTCAGCCGCGCACCGTCGCAGGACGGGCATCGGACCAGCTTCACCGCCCGGTCCGCGAACACCCGGACGTGGTTCTGCATCGACTCGCGGTCCTTCGCGAGCAGGTTGCGCTTCACCTTGCTGACCAGGCCTTCGAAGGTCAGGTTGCTCGTCCCGACCTTCACCTTCGTGGCCGGCTGGTACAGGAACTGGTCCCACACCTCGGCCGGATAGTCCTTCAGCGGTAGGTCCGGATCGAACAGCCCGGACTTCGCCATCAACTGCCAGTACCAGGTGTCGACGCCGAATCCGGGCACCTTCACCGCGCCCTGGTTCAGGCTCAGCGACCGGTCGACGAACTCGTCCAGGTCGATCTCGGACGCCTTGCCGAGTCCTTCGCAGGTGGGGCACATCCCTTCGGCCCGGTTGAAGCTGAACGCCGACGGCGGTCCGGCGTACGGCGTACCGAGGCGGCTGAACAGGATCCGCAGCATGGTGTGCGCGTCGGTCGCCGTTCCGACCGTCGAGCGCGCGTTGGCGCCGATCCGTTCCTGGTCGACGATGATGGCGGCGCTCAGGTTGCGCAGCGAGTCGACGTCGGGGCGGGCCAGGCTCGGCATGAAGTTCTGCACGAAGGCCGTGTAGGTCTCGTTGATCAGCCGCTGGGACTCGGCGGCGATGGTGTCGAAGACGAGGGAGGACTTGCCGGAGCCGGAGACTCCGGTGAAGACGGTCAGCCGGCGCTTGGGGATGTCGACGGAGACCCCGCCGAGGTTGTTCTCCCGCGCTCCGCGGACCTGGATGACGTCGTGACTGTCGGCTGAAATCGTGGCAGGCATGCAGTCCAGTCTCTCATTGAGCCGCCTGTAGAGACTTTTCCTGTACTGCGCTCCGCCGCGAACCGTGGCCCGCCGTCCAACCTCCTATCGGCGGTTGAAGGTCTTGGTGCCGGGTCAGGCCGTCATGGGCGCGGTCCACAGGCCGACCAGGGCATCGATCAACCCGGTAGCCGTGTCCTGCCAGGTGGCCCGCGCGACCGGCGTACCGGCGTCGAGATCGCGTTCGTACTCGGCCAGCAGGTGCACCATCAGCAGCCGGGCCATGTCGCCGCGCTCGCGCCGCACCGGGGGAGGGAGGTCGGGCAGGGCGCCCTTGAGCCCGTCGATGATCTGCTGCAGCGCTGGTGAGGTCAGCGACTCCTCGAGCATGATCTGGCGCAGGCCGGGATCCGTCATGAGTTGCGCGCTGAACCGGGCGAACCAGGTCGGCGGCCCGATCTCGGCCAGGTGCTCGGCCTGTGGGCGGATCAGCACGCCGAGCCAGTCGCGGACGTCCGGCTCGGGACCGAGCTCGGCCAGCATCCGCACGCGGAGCTGCTCGATCTGGTCGGTGTGCCGGCGCACGATCGCGCGGACCAGGTCGGTCTTGGTGCCGAAGTGGTAGCCGACGGCGGCATTGTTGCCCTGCCCGGCGGCCTCGCTGATCTGCCGGTTGGAGACGCCGAACACACCGTGCTCGGCGAACAGCCGCTCGGCGGTCGCCAGGATCACGTCCCGGGTGGCGCCGGCCCGGTCGGCCCGCGCGGTCTTCTCGGCCGCCGTCATGGATGCACCTCTCGTCTCGTCCTGCGGTCCAGTCTGTCAGCTCACTTGCGTAAGTCAACTGACTGACTTAATGTCGTCGGCGTTGTCTTCATCGTTTCGCCCAACCGGAGGCTCTCGTGCCCACTGCCCGCTCGCCGAAGCCCACCGCCGTCGTGGCGGTCCTCGCCTTCGGCGGCATCGTGGTCTCGCTGATGCAGACCCTCGTCATCCCGCTGATCCCCGAACTCCCCATGCTGCTGCACGCCAAGGCGTCCGGAACGGCGTGGGTCATCACCGCAACGCTGCTCGCCGCGGCGGTCGCAGTACCGGTGGTCGGCCGCCTGGGCGACATGTACGGCAAGCGCCGGATGCTGCTCGTCAGCCTCGGGTTGCTCATCACCGGCTCGGTCATCGCGGCGCTGAGCGACTCGCTCACGCCGATGCTCGTCGGGCGGATCCTGCAAGGGATGGCCTCGGCGGTGATCCCGCTCGGCATCAGCATCATGCGCGACGAACTGCCATCCGAGCGGCTCGGCTCCGCGACGGCCCAGATGAGCGCCTCACTCGGAGTCGGTGGCGCGCTCGGTCTGCCGGCCGCGGCCTTCCTGGCCGATCGGGCGGACTGGCATGTGCTCTTCTGGACGTCGGCCGCGCTCGGCGTCATCGTGCTCGCGCTGGTACTGACGTTCGTCCCCGAGTCGGCGGTCCGCACCGGCGGCCGGTTCGACCTGATTGGCGCTGCCGGGCTCTCAGCCGGGCTGATCTGCTTGCTGCTCGCGATCTCCAAGGGTGCTGACTGGGGTTGGGGTTCTGCCTCGACACTGGGCCTGCTCGGTGCGGCCGTCGTAGTGTTCCTGGTCTGGGGCTGGTTCGAGCTGCGGTCGTCGCAGCCGCTCGTCGATCTCCGGACGACCGCCCGCCCGCAGGTGCTGCTGACAAACATCGCCTCGGCGGTGTTCGGTTTCGCGATGTTCGCGATGTCGCTCGTCCTGCCGACCCTCCTGCAGTTGCCCAAGGCAACCGGCTACGGCCTCGGCCAGTCGATGCTGACTGCCGGTCTGGTGATGGGACCGTCCGGTCTGGTGATGATGGCGACGGCACCGATCTCGGCGTCGATCTCGAAGGCCCGCGGACCGAAGACGACCCTGATGATCGGTGCCCTGATAGTCGCGGCCGGCTACGCGCTCGGCATCGTCGCGATGGGCGCGGTCTGGCACCTGATCATCGTGTCGGCCGTGATCGGCGCCGGTATCGGTTTCGCGTACGGCGCGATGCCGGCCCTCATCATGGGCGCCGTCCCGGTCTCGGAAACGGCGGCCGCGAACAGCCTCAACACGCTGAGCCGCTCGATCGGTACCTCGATCTCGAGCGCGGTCGCCGGCGTCATCCTCGCCCACCTGACGATCAGCCTCGGCCCGGTCAGCGTCCCCTCCAAGGACGGCTTCCGGGTCATCCTCGCCATCGGTTCGGCCGCAGCCCTGGTCGCCTTCTTCATCGCCGCCTTCATCCCCACCCGCCGCACCGACACGGCCCCTGAGCTCGCCACCACGGAAGCCGCCACCGTCGGCTGACCGCACTCCACGAGAGCCGACTGCCCGCGCCGTCAGCGGGCGGTCGGCGTCTGGTTCGGCTCTGCGCGGACTCGCCGGCTTACGTCGTCGAGCAGCGACTGGAGCTTGCCCGCCAGGAGCTCTCGCTCGGCGGCGGTGAGGGACGAGATCAGGTCCGACTCACGGGAGAGGACCTGTTCCACGGTCCGTTCGACCAAGGCATGGCCAGCGTCGGTGAGGGAGACGACGACCGCCCGGGAGCCATCGGTCTCGGTGCGGCGTTCCACGAGTCCCGCCTGTCCGGCGCGGTTGACGCGCTGGGAGATCGCGCCGGCTGTCACCAGCGTGCGCTCGGTGAGCTGGCGGGTGGTGAGTTCGTACGGCCTACCGGCGCGGCGCAGCACGCTGAGGAGGTCGAGGGTGGCGCCGTCGACGCCGAGGTCGGCCAGCAGGCGGCGTCGGTCGTCAGCGAAGAGTTTGGCCAGCCGCCACAGGGGAGTGACGATCCCGATCGAATCGGTCGGGGTGCCCGGCCGCTCGCGCTGCCAGGCTTCGGCGATGGCGGCCGGCGGGTACGGGCTCGGCGTATCGAGAGGGTAGGCATCCACGGAGCCATGCTACGTTTAGAGCTAAACATTTAGACCTAAACGACGGAGTGTGGCGTGTCCAGGACGATTGTGGTGACCGGCGGTGGGACGGGAATCGGCAAGGCGGCGGCGGAGCTCGGCGCGCAGGCGTTCGTCTGCGACGGGACCGATCCGGAGCAGGTACGCCGCTTTGTGCTCGAACTGCCGGGGGAGGTGGATGTGCTCGTGAACAACGCCGGCGGCAACACCGACTTCGGTGCGCCCGACGACGAGCAGGACCTCGCACTGCTCAAGAGCAACTGGATCGCCAACTTCGACGCCAACGTGCTGACCGCCGTGCTGATGACGACCGCCCTCGCGCCCGGCTCGCCGACGGGGGAGCGGTCGTCCACATCGGCTCGATCGCCGGCACCCGCGGCGCGGGCTCGTACGGCGCGGCCAAGTCGGCCCTGGCGACCTGGAACCAGGACATCGCCGCCGAGTTGGGTCCGCGCGGCATCACCTCGAACGTGGTGGCGCCGGGCTTCACCGCGGGGACCGAGTTCTTCCAGGACCGGCTCACCCCCGAGCGGCGCGAACGGTTGCTGTCGGCAACCATGGTCAAGCGCCACGGCGAAGTGAGTGACATCGCGGCCGCCATCCATTTCCTCGCCTCGCCGGCCGCGCGCTACATCAGCGGCCAGACCCTGCACAGCAACGGCGGCGCGCTCACGACGCGCTGAGCCGCGCCACCCCGGAGTACTGACAACGAAGGCATCGCGCGGAATCGCGGGACGTCGGTGACAATGGGGCCATGCGTGCCACGGTCAAGGATGTCGCCAAGCTGGCCGGGGTCTCACCCAAGACGGTGTCGAACGTGATCAACGGCGTCGTGTTCGTCCGGCCGGAGACGCGCGAGCGGGTCGAGCAGGCGCTGGTCGAGCTCGACTACGTGCCCAACATGAGCGCCCGTGGCTTGCGGAACGGCCGGTCCGGGATGATCGGGCTCGCGTTGCCCGACCTGCTCCGGCCGTACTCCGCGGAGATCACCCATCTGGTCGTCGAGCTGGCTCACCGGCGTGGATGGGGTGTGCAGATCGAGCAGACGGCCGCCGAGCCGAAGCGCGAGTTCGAACTGCTCTCCAAGGCACGTGCGCATCTGGTCGACGGACTGATCCTCAACCCGGTCAACCTCGACGACAGCGCCGTGATGACGGCCGGCCCGTTGCCGGCGGTCGTGCTGATCGGTGACGTAGATCAGGACATGGTCAGCCAGGTTGCGATCGACAACGTTGCTGCCGCGCGCGACATGACCCAGCATCTGCTCGACCAGGGCTTCCGGCGCATCGCGGCGGTTGGCACCCCGGAGATCCCGAGCGGTTCCAGCGGTACCGGCCGGATCGGCGGCTCGACCGATGCTCCCGGGACGGCGGCGGCGCGGCTGCGGACGCAGGGCTATCGCGAAATTCTCGCCGAAGCGGGCATCGGGCCCGATCCCGAGCTCGAGATCGGCCTCGACCGGTGGAGCCCGGAAGGTGCCGCGGCGGTCGTCGGGCGCTACATCGACACCCACGAATTACCCGACGCGTTCTTCTGCTTCACCGACACGATCGCCTTCGGTGCATTGTCAGCACTATGGCAGTCCGGCGTCGCGGTACCGGGTGACTGCGGGGTCGCCGGATTCGACAACATCGGAGAAAGTCAGTACACCGTTCCGCCCCTCACGACGGTCGATTTCGACCGCCGGCTGTTCGTTGAATCGGCGCTGGACCTGCTCGGTGAACGGATGGCGGACAAGGACGCAACCCCCCGGCGGGTGATGATTCCGCACCGGATCATCACCCGTGCGAGTACGGCCCGCTGACTCCCTTTCCCCTTTTTACCAAGGCGGATCGGCGTTGGAATCGTTGTCAGGGGTTTCAGTGGGCAGTCGTTGGCTGGACAACAGTTCCGGCAGGCGGGATTCGCTGCGCCATCCCTTGAAAAGACCGTCACTGTGAGCAAGGCTGCCGGGATCACTTCCGTGCCCCGTCAGGTCCGGAATTGTGGCAACTGCTGCTCCGTTCCAAGCGGCAGAAACCGTAGGACTGCAGTTGTCCCGTCAACAACTGTTCCTCGGGGGAACAATGAGAGGGGGATGTGTGCCAGCGTTGAAAAAGCTCGCCGAGCAGTGCCGTGGTGTGAGGAGTCACGGTACTTCGCAACTCGGCCGGGCTGCTGTTCAACCGGCGGTCTGTACCGGCGTCCACGAGGTGAACTCGTCGATCCCGTCCGGGCAACCGCGCCGCGTGGCGGTACTGAGGCTCAGTAACGGCCTCACCACCACACTGCGTCTCGACGACGGTGCTCCGGCACCCGAGCGGGGCGCGACACTGTTCGTCCGGGGTGGCCGGGGGATGGGTGATCAGCCCGCCTCAGGTGGGGTCACCCTCGCGCCGAGCTACCCCAGCTGAACGAGCTGGGCTGACCAGACCGGATGAACACCCTAGCCTGCGGCTGGGGGTCACCGGCCGAATCAGTGGCTCGCCGGTCTCAGGTCAACGCCGAGCTGAGACCGGCAAGCCCCTGGAACGCCGGGCGGCTATTCCTTGATCGGTTCCGTCAGTGCGCGGACCTCGATCGGGGAGTAGCGGGCCTCGGGCAGCCTCGCCGCGAGTTCCGTCGCGCGCTCCAGCGTGCACTCGAGCAGGTAGTAGCCGGCCAGCACTTCCTTCGCCTCCGTGAACGGCCCGTCGGTGACAGCCGCCACGCCATCCGTGACCCGGACCACCCGCGCGTGCTCGCTGGTCAGCCCATCGGAGGCCAGCAGCTCACCGCTGGCCCGCGTCTCGGCCAGGATCTCGCGATGCATGTCGTACACCGCCTCGATCCCGTCCGCGTCGAGGGCATCCCACGTCTGCGTGTTCCCGTAGATCAACAGCATGTACTTCATGACGACATGATGGCCTCTCGCCAGATCAGTTTGGCGATGTTCGGCTTCACCGCGGTGGTGATGACGGCCATCGCGCGGCCCACGTACGCGTCGGTGTCCAGCTGAGCGAGCAGGCTCGCGGCAAGGTCCTCACGCGCGGTGAACACTCCATCAGCCTGATCTTCGCGTACTTCGTACGCCGTCACCGCGCCGTTGCTGAACAACCCCGACGGCCTCGCGATCGTCCAGTCCAGCCCGCTGTCGCGAACGATCCGCTCCATCCGCCGCATGTCGTCGTGCGTCGTCCGCGCCACCACGCGATTCACCAGCGGGTCGAGAACATTGTTGAAGAAGAAGGCATTGCTCGGCCGCCACCCCGGCTCGAGAACCACCGTGCTGATCACGAACAGCCGCTTCACCCCGGTCTCGTGCATCCCGGCGACGATGTTCGTGGCCGCCGTCGAATACAGCTCCACCGGCTTCCGCGACGGCTTGCCGCCAACCACCGAGTAGACGGCGTCAGCCCCGGCGATCGCAGTACGAACCGACGCCGCGTCCATCACATCAGCCTGTACTACGCTCAGCCCGGCCCGCGGAGCGACCGCTTCCGGCCGTCTGACCGCGGCGACGACTTCATGGCCGGCCTCCAGTGCCTGCTCGACCAGCACCCGGCCGGTGGCTCCGGCTGCCCCGAAAACGACGATGCGCATGCTGCTCCCTCACTGTCGCCGGGCGATCCGGTGACGTGCTTGACAGTGCGCTTCCCGGGCAGGGATATTCAACGTTGATGAATAAATCGCGAGGGCGTCCGCGGGGCAACCCGGCCACGAAGGACCGGATCAGCGCCGTTGCCTACGACCTGTTCCTAGAGCACGGCTACCGCGGTACGACGGTCCGCAAGGTGGCTGCGGCGGCCGAGGTCGACTCGGCGCTGATCAGCTATCACTTCGGTTCGAAACAAGGGCTGTTCGGCGAGGCGATGCAGTTCCGCTGTGGGAAGTCCGCCGCGATGGTACGTGCGCTCGAAGGCGACCAGCCGGGCTTCGCCGACCGGTTGCTGGAGGCGGTGCTGGAGATGTGGGCCGACGCCGAGCCACTGGCCGAGCTGACCCGGATGGCGCCGCAGGACGCCGACGTGATGCAGGTCCTGCAGGAATTTCTCGAACGGGAGATCCACGGCCGGATTGCTGAATTTCTCCGCGGCCCCGACGCGACCGATCGTGCCACGGCCGCCGTCGCGGTGATCGGCGGCCTGATCTTCACCCGCTACCTCAATCCGCTCCGTCCGGCGGCGACCATGTCGGACGCCGACGTCCGCCGGATCATCGCCCCCGCCCTGCGGGCCGCATTGCAGCCGGCCCGCAGGTCCAGGGCACTCGTGTAGGGAGCCGTCAGGCCCAGGTGGCGCCCGCGGTGGCGCGGACCGTGGTGTTGAGTCGGTTGAACAGGTTGGTCAGGCTGATCATCAACACGATCGCGGCGAGCTGCGTCTCGTCGAAATGGCTGGCTGCCTCGGCCCAGATCTCGTCCGTCACCGCGTCCGGCCGGTCGGCCAGCCGGGTCGCCGCCTCGGCCATCGCCAGCGCCGCCCGCTCGGCGTCGGTGAACAGCTCCGACTCACGCCAGGCGACGACCTGGTGCAACCGCTCGTCGGTCTCACCGTTCTTCTTCGCGCTGTGGATTCCGCCGTAGATGCAGGCGGAGCACCCGTTGATCTGGCTGGCCCGCAGGTGGACGAGTTCGAGGATGGTGGCAGGGACACCGCCCTTGTACATCGCCTTGTAGATGTTCTGGATCCCGGTCATCGCGTCCGGCAGGATCATCGCCGGGTTCTTCATCCGTTCAGTCATACTCCCCTGACGGAGCGGCCGACGAGGATGTGACAGCGGTGCGCAGATCGCTTCTCAAGCGCTCTTCCACCGGCACGGATGGATCGGAGTACTGACCGGTGAGGCAGATTGGGCCGGTGTAGTCGTGGAGGTTCGCGAAGACGGCGGACCAGTCGGACAGGCCTTCATCGGCTTGGCCGAACCAGGTCTTCCAGCCTTCGTCGGTGCGGAGGTACTTGGCGTTCTTCAGGTTGACGATGCCGAGTCTGTCCTTCACCAGTTCGAGGGTGACGGCGGGGTCGTCGCCGGCGAGGGCGTCGTGGGCGGCATCCCAGACGACCTTGAACTCATCCGGGAGACCTTCCAGCAGGTGGAGAACGCCAAGGGACGAGGTGACGAACCTGCCGTGATGTGGCTGCACACCGACCTGTACGCCGTACCGCGTCACGAGCGTGATGGCGTCCTCCAGTTCCTGACGGATCCGGCGTACGGAGGCCGCATAGCCGTCGGGGCCGATGGGCGCCATGATGCGGATCATCGGGACGCCCGCCTTGGCTGCCGCTGAGAACGCGCTCTCCGAGAGGTCGCCGGCGATGCTGATCGGTTCGACGCCCTCGGCACGGAGCTGCTCGACGAAGGGTGGCAGGTCGGACCCGGCGGTGGCCGGGGTGACGAAGGCGGTGTCGCGGACGGGGATCTCGGCGCCGGTGAAGCCGAGGCCGGCGACGAGCTTGCCCAGCTCGTCGCCGGGCAGGCCGGACCAGGGTTTGGTGAAGACGGACCAGGTATAGGTCATGTTTTCAGCGGCCTCCGAGCCCGCTCATGGTGATGCCTCTGACGAACCAGCGTTGAGTGAGGAAGAAGAGCACGATCAACGGGACGGTCGTGATGGTTGCCGCCATCAACAGCAGGTTCCACTGCGTCCCGTTGGTGTCCTGGAAGACCTGCAGCCCGACGGCCGCGGTGCGGGTGGAGTCGCTGTTCGAGATGACGAGCGGCCAGAGAAGGTTGCTGTTCCTCATGATGACACCAACACCACATACAGATAAGCCGTACGCGGGGCAGGGGAAGACCGCGTGCGAGTGGAGGCAGAAGCGGTGCCACACCGCCAGCGAGAGCAAGCCGAGGACCGGAGCACCGTGCCCATGCCGCGCCGGACGGAGCCGAGGGTAGCTGGCCGTGCCGCCTAGTGCCAGTCTTCGATCGCTGGTTCGGCGCTCGATCAGGCGGGCATGGGTCAACGCCTGAGCGTTGTGGTTGCGGTCGACCTCACCAGCGGACGGGAACAACGAACCAACCGGCCGCGTGCACCACATATGCGCAGTACCGACGCCTAGGCGTCAACCCAACTCAGCGTTACCTTGTTCGTGATGACGAAGACACTCGCCGCACTCACCGCGGCTTTCCTGCTGCTGACCATCGCAGCCTGCAGTAGCAACAACGAACCGGCCGCCTCGACCAGCCAGTCGACGACCATCGCCTCAACGACGCCGACCGCGGCGCCCACGACGACCGCCTCCGAGATCGACGGGCACAACGTGCTGTCCGCCGTGAACGTCCTCCAGGCGTTCCAGGCGGCCGGCCTGCCGGTGCGCAACGAGCGCTATAACGACGAGGCCTGCGATACCCAGCAACTCGGATGCATGGAGCTCCTGACCACCGATGACATCAGCATCTATACCTGGGCGGACGAGGCCGCCCAGGCGAATTTCGCCACGACGTACGGCGACGCGGCGTACAGCTCCGGCAACGTGGTCTTGTCCTACCTGGCGCAGCGGACGCCGGCCAAGCTGCGGCCCAAGTATCAGGCGGTCCTCGACAAGCTCAAGTAGCCCGCCACACGTCGGCCGGCGCGAGCCAGACCAGCCCTGTCGCCAGCCTGCGATCACCGATACGAACGCAGACGTGCTGCTGGGTCCAGCGCACCGCCACACCGGCCAGCTGCTGCTCGCCGTCATCCTTGTAGACCACGCGCGCTACCACCGGGATCTGCCGATCGCTGGGCACGTCACGCAGCGACCGTGCGACGGCGGCCGGCGGCCAGTGCTCGTTCAGCACCGCCTGCCAGAAGTCCTGTGGGCTCGAATCGGGGTGGCGCGCCATACCGCCACGATAGAACAGGTGTTCGAGTCCGGCTAGCCGACCTGCTGCCGGTCCAACGCGTCGGCCAGCAGCGACCGGGCTTCGGCGCCGTACACGGCAGCGTCCGCCAGGTGCCCGAAGACGCGCTCGTAGGCGCCGATCTCGCCGGGCTGGCTGACGTTGAGGACGGCCGTGAACAGCTCGACCAGGACGAGCGTGCTGTCGTACAGGTAGAAGCCGTGCAGAGGCCCGACCGCCATGTCGGCGCTGAACGGCACGATCCCGACGTGGATCGTCGGCACGGTGGTCATCGAGATCAGGTAGCCGAGCTGGCCGGCCATCACGTCGGGCGGGCAGACCCGGTACTTGAGGACTGCCTCGGTCATGACGAAGTGAAATTTGGTGTCGCCGCGGTGCAGCGCCCGGGCCCTGTCCATCCGGGCGGCGATCGCCTCGTCGACCTCGGCCTCGCTCGTCGGCACGCCGCGCTCGGTGTCCCCGGCGTCGCCTTCGATGAACCGGAACCGGGCGTACTCGGCGGTCTGCAGGAGGCCCGGCACGAAGCAGGGCTCGAAGTTCCTGACGGTCTCGGTGCTGGCCTCGATGTCACCGATCGTCCGCTGCCGCGCCGGCAGGCCGGTTCGGGACATCCGGCGGAACTCGACATACTGCTGCTCGAGCGAGCGCAGCGTCGCCTTCAGCTCCGGGACCACACCGCTCTGGCCGCAAGCCGCGGCCCACTGCTCGATGTCACGGTCCGATGGCGTCTGCCGGCCGCTCTCGATCTTCGAAATCTTCGGTGGGGCGAAGCCGGTCTCGGACGACAAGGCCCGGCCGGTGAGGTGGGCGTCCAGCCTCATCTCGCGCAGGCGGTTGCCTAGCGCTTCACGTGCTCTCTGGAAACTGGACACCCACGCTCGCTCTACTTGTCGATGTTGGTCTTGCTGAGGTACTCGTTGCCGAACTGCGCCAGGTAGGCGGCCCTCGGGAGGGCGTACCGCTGGGCGATGTCACGGTAGCGGGCGTGCTCGACGACGACCGCGGGGTCGGTCACGATGTCGGCGCCCAGGAGGACGTCCTGGTCGTCGTGACGGAGGATGCACATCTTGGACGAGTCGAGCAGCCAGTAGTCGTACTCCGGCAAACCGAGCCCGTCGGCGTGATCGCGGGACAGGTACCGGATGTCCTCTCCGGCCGCGACATTGAGCCGCGACAGGTTCAGGCCGAACCGCGTGTAGTCAGACCACGGCTCGGTGACGATCCGGACCCGGTGGATCCGCTGGCCTGCCAGCGTGCGCCGCAGGATCAGGCCCAGCCAATCGTCCATCCATGACTCGTCGAGCGGCTCCCGGGCGAGGAAGCGCTTGATGTCCGGCACCTCGTCCGGGTCGACGTAGTTGTCTCGCACCTCCTGCCGGTACGCCGTGTGCTGGTAGCTGCGGGCGAAGCGGATGAACTCGGCTCCGGCGGCAGCGAAGGTGCTGGTCTCGGTCACGCCGGCGTCTGCTTGTGGTGGGCGACGATGAGGTCGACGAGACCCTTGGTGACGATCACCGCGTCCTCGCCTTCAGGGAAGTTCACCAGCTGGCCGCGCGCATCGGCGCTCGTGAGCTGGTAGCCCTGCACGATGTACCTGCCGTCGCCGGTCTCGTAGAACGACGGGCAGCCGTCCCGGCCGGTGTCGGGGTCGGTGGCGATGTGCTTGAGCTGTACGGGCTGATCGACCATGGCAGTTCTCCTGTACGTGAGTGTAGGTGGAGTTGCGTTGTCAGGGTGCTGCCTGGCCGGACAAGAGTCAACGGCTCAAAAGAAACTTAAAGAAACTTTCTTCCCCCAGTTTCACCCAAGTCATAGCGTTTGGTTCGCCGCACCGGTCGGGGTGGCGCCGGATCTCCTGCCTCGCCGCCCCGACCGTTCCACAGGCGGTCCCTCGAAGAGCGGTCGGGGGGCCGCCGCCGCCCACGAACGGGAGACAGGACCGATGGCGCAGAACGTGAGTGACCGGGTGCAAACCGGCCCGGAGGTTGACCTGAACGAGCAGGGCTGGCCTGTCCTGCATGCGGCGGATGCCTGTGACGGTCGCTCGGCCGTTGGGCAGCCCTGTGTACTCGGCTACCACAAAGGCCACCACCGTGACGCGCTCGGCGTCGAATGGCTGAGCGAAGACTGACCCAGACGCCGGTCGCCGCAGATCCGCCACCGTTGCGGGGTACGGACTACGGCGACTGGTACTGGGAGTTCGCGATCTGCCGCGACCGGGGGCGGTGCGGGCGACCGGCCGGCACCCAGCACAAGATGCATGTCCAGTACGACGTCGGCGGACAGATCCTCGGCACTTGGCGGAGCAACGAGTACTACGAGAGTCACCCGATCGCGTTCGTCGAGTAGGCGGACATGTAGAAGCGGCCCACCCTCCCGGACGGGGGAGAGTGGGCCGCTTCGGCATTGGGTGGGTCAGTCGTAGCTGGGTTCGATCCGCAAGGTCGCGTGGCCTTCACCCGGGAAGGTCTGCTCGCGGCCGCCGGGCCACACGGCGACGACCTCAGCGCGCAGGGTGCCGTCGTTGGCCGTCTCGCCGGACACCCAGCTGTGGGTGATAGCAGCCTTGTAGGTGTGGGTGGTGTCGACCACGACGTCCGGGTCGGTGTCGGTGAAGACGACTACGTTGTTGAGCGAGGCGACGAACCGCCAGTCCTGCACGGTGTTGAGGTCGGCTTGGGCGCCAGCGTCGCTGATGTCCACGATCCACGGCGGCTCGAGATCCCCAGTTTTCACGCTTCGTCCTCCCGTGTGGTGGCCGCGCCGTTCAGGTCGCGGGTTACGGCTGTGCTGCCGAGTTGGCGGGTGGCCGCGGTTCCTCGGGTGTTCCGTGTCGATGCGATGGCGTCGAGAGCGGGCGTGAAGGCGGGGGGCGGTCCGCCGGCGGTGACCAGCGGGAACGCGTAGATCAGCACGGTGGTCGCTGGTGAGATGACCGCGGCCGCCGTCCGGGACGAGTTCGGTACCGCGGCCGCGGCCTGGACGACGCCGGGAGTCGCGACGTCGTCGATCGTGGGTGACGCCAGGGGCGCGGACAGCGTGGTGACGATCCTGGCTGGTGTGACGGTTGCTCCTGCGGATCGTGCGGCGAGTGGGATCGAGACAAGGGCAACGATCGACGCCGGCGTCACAGTGGTGTTGCCGCCTGCCAACACCGTCGCCTGGGGCAGCGTTGCGGTGGCGACGACTGCAGCCGGTCCGGCGACCACCGACACCGCTGGACGCTGCAGGCCTGCGACCGCCACTGTGGTGGCCGGCTGAGCCGCGGCCCCGGCCACCACAGTGGCCTGGGGGAGCGCCACGGTGGAGACCGTCACCGCCGGGGAAGTCGCGGCCGACCCGGACGGGGATGTCTGGGGCGCTGCCACGGCAGCGGTGACGGTCGCTGGGGTTGCAGTTGCGCTACCACCCGCGAGCGGCGTCGCCTGAGGCGCGCTGAGCACAGCTGGCAGTACCGCGGGGCCGGCGCCGACGGAGCGCCCGCTGGCCGGGGCTGCGACGACCGCGCCGACGACGCCGGGCGTCACGGTGCCGTCGCCTCGCGGAGTAGCTACTGGCAGCGCGACGACGGCTGTAACGACAGTTGGCGTCGCAGTACCGCCGCCGGACGGAGCTGCCACCGGGAGCGCTACTACTGTGACGGCCTGCGCCGGAGCGACCGTCTTGGGCAGCGACGGTACGGCGGAAGGGAGCGCCACCACCGCGCTGACAGCGGCTGGGCTCTGGGTGGCGCCGGCCGAGGGCGTGGCCTGCGGAGCAGCGACGGTGCTGACGACCGCGGCCGGGGTGGCGGTGGCGTCGCTGGAGGCCGCACCCTCGGTCAGCATCACGAAGGCTGTGATGCCCTGCGACGGCGTGCCGAGGGTGGTGAACGTTTGCGTGATCGTCCCGACCGCCCCGGTCGTAACGGGGTAGTGCCCGGCTTCCTCGAGCATGTTGGTGCCGGAACCGAAGTAGGCCGTGTTCGCGCCGAAGGTTGCCCCGGACTGTGAGATCCCGCGGCCCGACCTGGTGGTCGTGTTGTCGAAGGCGACGTCGTACGCCATCAGCCCGCCGGAGACCGTGGTGAACGCCGCCTGCGAGGCCGCGCTGTACGCGGCACCCGTCGTACTGTCCACACCGTAGTCGGTGGATCCCCGGATGATCACGTTGCCGCCGGTTGTGGGCCGGAAGCGGATCACAGTCGCCATGATGTACGTCGCGCCTGACGCGGCGATCGTACCGACCGATCCGGTCTCGCCTCCGGCGGCCACCTTGATATAAAGCGACTTGAAGATGTTGCCGCCAGCAAGCGTCAGTACCTTGCTGCCCCAGCCGCTCAGGGTGTCGTTGTTGCTCGCGGCGCCTTCGTAGTTCACCCACAGCATCAGGTAGTCACCGGCGAGGACGGTCGCCGGGTAGTTGGGTCCGATCAGCGACGCGCCGGCGATCGCCGAGGGGCCGACCTGGTCGATCTTGGTGACCACCGGATCGCCTCTCTCAGCGCTGTCGTCGCCGGCGGATCGTGACTAGGGCGTGTAGTCGACGGTGAAGATGCCGGCGGCGTTCCACTGGACCGTGAATGTGCCGGAGCTCGAGCTCGCGGCGGTCACGAAGTCGGACAGGAACACGAGCTCGTCCGCCGACGACGCGCCGCCGCGGCCGAAGTAGCCGATCGCAGCCATCGCGTTGGCGATCGTCGACGAAGACCAGGAGGCGTCGTTGGCGTCATACGTGAGCACGCCGCCGGCCAGGGTGAGTTCGGTGCCGGTGATGACGACACCGCCGGCCGTGTAGCCGGTGCCGGTGACCTCCGCGGTGACGTCGTTGCGGAAGTCGTGGGTGTCGAAGTTCGGCACCTCGGAGTCCGTGACCATCAGCACCTTGACGGCGGTCTCGGACTCCAGGCCGTTGGTCGGGAGCGCCGTCGCGTTCATCTGCTTTTCGAGGGTGAGGCCGTACAGGCCGGATGCGGTGACAGCCATCGGTCAGCCCTCCTGCTCGGTCAGCCAGCGCGCGTACAGCTGCGCGACGGCCCGGTTTGTGTGTGCACCGTCCTCGGCCGCCAGAGCGGCTTCCTCGTCGGCGGGTCCGCCACGCTGCACCCAGCGGGCGTAGCGCAGTTCGTGCTTCAGCTCGGCGGTGACGGACTCGTCGTCCTTGGCCGCGAGCAGCTCGTCCTCGAGCTCAGCGACCCTGGCTGCTGACTCAGCCGCCGCGCGGATGTCATCGGCTCTCGACATTGCCCCGCCCCTTCCTGATCTGGATCCGGACTGTGCGGGGCCGGACGACGACGTCGAGGCGCTCCGGCGTCTCGGTGTGCTCGACGGTCCCGGAGTCGTCGAGGGTGACGAGCGCCCTTGTGCCGTCCGGCAGGGTGACCGTCTTGCTGGTGGCGTGGTGCTTGAGTAGGCCGACCCCTGTGGGCGGCCTCCAGAGGTCGGCCATCGGTCAGGCTTCCCGCGGCGAGCGCCAGCCGGCGTCGCTGACGGCGCCGGTCGATCCAGCGACCTCGAGCAGCTGTCCGGGATCCTCTTCGTGCAGCCCTGGCTTCTCGGCCGGCTCGGTCTGCGTCCAGTTGAAGAAGCCCAGGAGGACGACCGCAGCGCCGATGATGGCGGTCGTCTGGTTGTCGGTCAGCAAGAGTCCGTACCCGGCCAGCAAGGCGATCGTGGACTTCACGAGTCCGATCGCGAGGGCGAATCCGGTGCGCTTGGTGAGGATCGCGGTGACCACGCCGAGCAGCCCGGAGGCGACCGCCATGATCAGCGGGAGCTTGTCCTCGGTGAGTCCGAACCAGCCCCACGAGATCGCGAGGATGAGGAACGCCTCGAGGGCGGTCACGTAGGCGGCGGGATCCCGCCGGAAAAAGTTGGGCATTTCATTGCTCCGATCAGTTCGCGGTGAGCGTGTACTCGTTGAGCCGGAACGTCTGTTCGCCGCCGGCGGTGTTCGCGATCTCGACGCCGTACTCGATCGCCGCGACCTTGTCGGTGCCCTTGAGCCAGCCCATCTGGACGAGCCAGCGGAAGACCTTCAGCAGGTCGACCGAGCCGCTGGACTTCCTGGGGTTCATGGCCAGCGCGATGTAGCGGCCACCGTTGCCGTTGCGGCGCCACCAGGCGTTGAAGTACTGGCCGTCGATGACGACGGTGCTGGACATCTCGGCGTTGGGTGGTGGGATCACGCCGTTGTAGCGGTGGTCGGTCCAGACCATGACCTCGGCCGTGGACTTGCTACCGATCCCGCCGATCCAGACATCGAAGGCGGCGTTCCACTCGCCGGCCGGCGGGTTGGTCATCGAGTACTCGGCCACGATCTGCGTGAACGAGTCGATCGTCCGGTCGGCGAAGTTCCGCTGCGTATCCGGGTAGGACTTGATCGCACCGGGCGGTACGCCAGGCTTCGAATGGTTCGCGACCACGTACCAGGAGCCGGGACCGTAGACGTACATCGTCTGCTCGCCGGCCAGGTCGGGTTTGTGGACGTTGTTGTTGATCAGGTAGCCGTCGACCGCCAATTGCCCCAGCCGGTCGGTCAGGCTTTTGGGGGCGCGGGCACCTCAGCGGCGATCGCTGCCTTGAGTTCGGCGACGGCAGCGCTGAGCGCGGCGTCGTCGGCCTTGTCCTCGGCGGTGAGCTGCGCGCCGATCGCGACGAGACCGTTGCCGAGGGCCTCGACCTTCTTGATCAGCGCGGTGCCGGTGCCAGTCGGGTCGGTCCAGAACCGCTTGGCGTACTTCTCCTGCTCCTCGCGGTTGATCTTGCGTAGCTCGTCTTCGGTCCAGTTCGCCATGTTGTCCTCCGGCGTTGTCGGGGTGGGGGTTGAAGGACGAGGGAAGAACTCGCCCCGCTTGAGTGCCGCCTTGGCCGCCGGGCCGGGGCAGTCGGTTCCGCCGTGGGGGCGGATGTCTCCGTGTCCGACGACGTGGGCCCAGTTCGGGTACAGCCGGTCGTAGTCGGCCATCACTTCGCGAACCGTGGCCTTCATCGCCTCGGTCGGCTCCTCGCCCTGCACGAGGACCAGGAGCACCGCGCCGTACGTCTCGTTGACACTGTTGTCGCCGTTAGCACCGGACTGGGTGCGGAGCCCGCGGAGTGTCCACGCGCGACCCCACTGGTCGACGGCGACCTGGTAGGCGATGTCCGACCAGCCGCGGCCGCCCGGTTCGGGGTCCATGTGGTACGCCTGCCAGCCCCGCAACGCGGACGCCACGCCCGTCTTGCTGATCGGCTTGCTGGACTCGGTGCCGGGCCAGTGGACCGCGGTACCGACGACGCGGGACAGCGTGAGGTCGCCGGGGCCGGACTTCGCGGCGCGGGCGCCCCAGGCGGAACGGGGTAGATAGTCGACCATGGTCAGGTGCCTTCCGGCTCGTTGCCGAGGGCCCGCTCGATGCGGACAACCCGGTCGCCCAGGCGCGTGGTGTTGCCGCCGTTCGGGGTGACCTGTTTCTCTACTGCGGCCAGGCCGGCCTCGACGGTGGCCATGCGCTCAGGCATGGATGGGGTGGATTGCCGACCGGGCCGGCCGGGGGTGCCGTTCCAGTCCTCGAGGAAGGCGTCGACGCGCTTCCAGATCTTTACGAGAGGGTGGCCGACGAAGCGGACAAAGCCAGCGATGCTGATGAGCGCGCCGCAGAGGGCGCTCAAGGCGATGATCCAGTCGGTATGCATATGGGCTCCCGAGTCAGAAGTAGGTGGTGACGATTACGACGCCTGCTGATCCGGCGCCGCCCGTGGTGACGGTCGCGGCGCCGAAGCCACCGCCCCCACCACCGCCGTACGCCGCGCCGGCGTTGCCCGTGCCAGCGGCAGTTCTGGACTGTGCGCCACCGCCGAACCCGAGGCCAGAAGTTCCGCCGGACCCGGTCAGTACGGCGATGCCGTTAAGCGTCCGGCCCTTCAATCCGGGCGACCCGTTGACGTTGAAATCTCCGCTGACGCCGACACCTCCAGCGCCTCCGTTCGCGACGCTGTTGCTGCCGGCTGCGACGTTCGCCACGACCGCGCCTCCACCGCCGCCTGTGGCGGATACCGAGTCGAAGACGCTGGTTCCACCGGCGTTGCCCGCGGCCCCGCTGGCACCGGTTCCGCCGGCGCCGACGGTGACGGTCTCCGTCGCGGACAGTTCGCTTGCCTGGAACAACTTCCGGGCGTACCCGCCGCCCCCGCCGTACCCGCCTTCGCCCTGGGTGCTGGCTGTGACGCCGGTGGTTCCGCCGCCTGCGCCGCCACCGCCGACGACCTCGACCATGACCGCGCGCAGTCCGTCAGGCTTGGTCCAGGTGCCGTTGCTGGTGAAGACCTGGACGTTCGGTAGCCCGGGGGCGACAACGCGGTCGCCGGCCTGCGCGTAGACCATTCAAGCCTCCTCAGAGTGCGTAGCGGGGGGTGCGGAACAGCCGGACGTCAGCGTCGGTGAGGTGGCTCTTGACGACACCGTTGACGCTGCGGATGACTGGTGAGAACGTCTGCGGCGAGCTAGTGCCTGTGATGTTCTGCACCGTGATCCGCTCGCCGCCGACCTGTATGTCGAACGGGAACGCCGACGCGTCGGTGGTCCACAACGTGCCGCCCGTGTCCTTTACGGACAGAGATGTGGCGGTCGAGTTGACGCCGGCGGCGAGCGCGGACCCGTTGGTGTCGTAATGGTCGGTACCCACGGTGGGCGAGGTGCCGTAGACAGCTACGGCGTACGCCGCTTCAGGCATGCATTTGAATCGGATCTTGTGCTCGTGTGGCCCGATGGTCTCGGTGTAGCCGAGCACGATGAGGGAGATGTCGTCGTAGATGTTGAGGAAGCTGGCATTGGACAGCAGGATTCGGTCGCCGTAGTCGAGCGCCAGGATGGCCGCCTCGAGGCCGGCGTCGACGATGCTGCTCTTGGCCAGGTCGACTGTGATCGACGGGTAGCGGGCCTGGTCGAGGGTTCCAGCGTTCATCAGCCACGAAGCGAACCCGGGCAGCTGCGCGTCGGTTTGGACGTTGACGGTGACCTCGTCCTTGTACCGGCCCACGCCGTTTGGCGGGTCGGAGATCGACAGCTTCCCGACGGTCTGGATGATCCGGTAGCTGTCGCCTTCCCTGCGTACCGCGGTGACGTCATTGCGGGTGTAGGTGTCGTCGTCTGTCGGCTCGAACGGCGCGGACACCTGACCGGCGGACATGTCGAGGGTGACCTTCGGTGCCTGGGCGTACATCGAAGCCCTGGTCCGGTACGTGAGAGCGAGTTGGTCGCGTGGCTCGGCGAGGATCCCGAGGTCGGTCGACTCGACGTCCCGTAGCTGGGTGAGCTTGGACTCGCTGTACTGCGGCCCCATGACGGTCGTATCAGCCGGGTCTCCGACGATGGTGAGCGGAATGGCTCCAACGCTGGAGATCCGGAGCAACCTGTCGCCGGCGGTCTCGCCGGCGTAACCCTTCGCGGCCGCGGTGAGGGCTGCGGCGGACGGTATGACGGCCGGGTTGTTCTCGGACCACACGGTGATGTGGGCGATGTTCATGACGGTCTGGTTGACGTACCGCGTGTAGTAGAGGCGGAAGACCGAGGTGCCCAGCCACTTGTACCCGGCCATTGTCCCGGTCTTCACGGAGACCCCGTCGATGTACAGCGTGTAGTTGGTGTCCGCTCCGACGACGATCACCTGCAACCGGCAGTGGTGGACGTCGGTGTTCTGGAGCTCCGGCAGGAACGCTGTTGCGGCGAACCCGATCGGGCCTACGTTGGGGTCGATGAACGAGACCTGCGCGGTGCAGTCGTCGCTCGAGGTGTTGAGGGTGACGGACCACCGGTTGAGGTTGTAGTCCTGGATCTCGGCGGTGAGGACGCCCATGGCTGGGCTTTGCCACACGAAGTCGAACGCCGCGCCGGAGGGCTCGCCGGTGCCGACCTGCCCGAACATGTACGAGGTGTTGCCGGTGGCGTTGAGTTCCATTCCTGTGCCGAGGTAGGAGCCCATGTCGACGCCGTACGTGAACACCGGGCCAGGGCCGGGGTCCTTGACGCCGGAGAACCTCGTCGATCCCTTCCAGGTCGAGCCGAGGTTGATGCTCTCTTTGGTGCCCTCGGCACCGGACAACGGGTAGTACGAGGTGAGGCTCTGCGGCTGGGACAGGATGTAGTCGCGGAGCCCGGTCTGCGCCGGGTCGGTACCCTGACCGAGGCGTCGGAGCAGGCCGGCTGATTCGATCGGGATCGATGGATCCGTTCCGGTGTCGTTCCAGCGGGGCGGCAGCGCCGGGATCTCGGTGGTCGACCGGTAGTAGACGGTGCGGATGGCGACCGTCATGATTCCCCAGTGCGCCGAAGCTGCGTTCCAGCCGATTGCGTAGTTTCCGGCTGGCAGAACGGCGGATCGCTCAACACTGACAGTCTCGGTGCCGATGTCGTGCTCGCCCAGCTCGACGTAGCCGGTGCCGGCGCTGATCGTTGAGCCGTCATCGAGTTCGCTGAACATGGAACCAAAAAGCCGGGTCCGCTTAAATGTCAGCAGCGCCATGCCTGGGTTGGCTGATGCTGAGCCGCCGCTGTTCGCGAAGCCCGAGTTGTCCATCTCGGCGTTGCTGCCACCGGTCACGGACACTGCGCTCGCCTGCCGCAGGATGGTCGCGGTCGTGTCGACGACGATGGTCTGGGGGCCGTCCGGGATGTTGGTGTTCAGCCAGTAGCAGTAGCCGACCATGTTGGTGGCGCCGAGCGCGAACAGCCCGAATATCTTCCGCTCCATCGTGACGCCGCCGTAAGTGACGGAAGCGACCTGGCCTGACGCGGTGTTGTACTGCCAGATGAACACGCACACGCCGGTGGGGTTGCCGACGGGGGTGTGCGTCCAGGACAAGTCGCCGGTTCCGGACGCGTTGCTGTAGGCGTCGTACACGGGGTCTGTCTGGAGGGAGACCCTGACCTGGGTGTTGCGCCCGATCTTGCCGTAGAGCGTGCTGAGCGGATTCCGCAAGGAATACTTTCCGCCCGTGTTGTCCACGCTGAACCTGCAGAACGAGGGGGCGGCCTCGGCGCCTTCGTCGTTGCGGCCCCGGGTGATCTCGATCAGATCGCGGGTGTAGACGTCGGCAGTGATATCGGTCCACGTGGTGGGGCCGATCTTCATCTCGACCAGGACGTCGCGGTCGTCCGCCGGGAACGCCATCAGCGCGGCGGACCCAACACGGTCTGCACGTTGCCGCCGCGGATCCGAATCGCGTCGCGCAGCTCGTCAAGGAGCAGCTGGTCGCGGCGGCTGGTCGCGTGCAGTTCGAGGCGGACCTCGACAACCGAGCCGCTGGCGCCGGCGTACGGCGAGCCACCTCCACCGTTAGGCGATGGGACACGCGGCAGGATGTTGCCGTCCTCGTCGGGGACGAACAGCTCCGGGTTCTTCTCGCCGACTATGTACGGCGTGCCCTTCTCCACCGGGCCACCGCCTGCCCTTCGGCCGACGCTCGACGGCGCGGTCAGGTTGACGCCGGTGGAGGTGTACTGCATGACGACCTTGACAGTCTTGCCCTTGAGCGCGTTGATCGCATCCTGGGCACGCTTCTTCTTGGCCAGTAGGTCCCGGATGTCCGCCTTGATCGCAGCGGTCTTCGTGGCGGTCAGGTGGGGGGCCTTGAGCGCCTTCTTGGCGTCGGCGATCTTCTGGTCGAGTGTCCGGATGTCCGCGGTCAGCTTGGCCGTCTTGGTGGCGATCAGCTTCGGGTCGGCGAGCCCGGTGGTGCCGAGTGCCTTGGCCTTCTGCGCCATAAGGTTTTTGATCTCGGCGGTCAGCTCAGCCTTGCGGGTCTTGGTGAGGTCGGGGTTCTTGAGTTCCTTCTGGGCGGTGGCGATCTTCGCGTCGAGCTCGGCGATGTCCGCCTGGAACTTGACCTTGAGGTTCGTCTTGTCCAGCTGGCTCTTCCAGCCCTGCAGCTCGGTTCGCGCGCCGCCCAAGCCGTCCTTGGCCTCGTCGGCCCATTTACCTACGGCGTCGGCCTGCTTGAGCATGTTGATCGCCATGCCGGGGTTGAACACGGCAACGGATCCGGCGGCCGCGATCAGCGCGATCTTGGCGTACTTGGACAGGCCGCCGAGCATCGACTGCAGACCGGCGAGCATCTTGTCCGAGAAGTCGAGGAAGGCCGAGGCAGCGTCGAGCGCCCAGGACACCAGGACGAACTTGCCGGGCCCGTTGAACCAGCCGGCGAACTCCTTCAGCTTGGGCAGCGCATACTTGCCGATGGCATCGACAATCGACAGTTTGATCGTGCGGCCGACGCTCGCGAGCCCGGACGAGGTGGTGTCGTTGAGGGTGTCGCCGGCGTCCTTGGCGGCGCCGGCCACCTGGCCGAGCGAAGCCGCGGCGGTGTCGAGGTCGGCCTTGCCGATCGAGGCGCCGAGGTCCTCCCACTTGGTGCCGAAAAGCTCGACGCCGATCCGGTTCCGCTCAACCGGGTCTTTGATCGCGTTCAGCTGGTCGAGGATGTCACCGAACGCCTTCTTGGCCGCAGGACCGCCCTCGCCGAAGGCCTTCGTGGTCGCCTTGACGTTCAGGTGCAGGGACTTGTAGGCGTCGACGGTGGTCTTGCTGCCGTCGATCGCCCGGATGCTGAATTCCTTGATGGCGTCGGCGGCTGTGTCCGCGTCGCGTGCGCCGCCCTGGAGCATCTGGTTGATCAGACCCAGGGAGTCCTTGCCGTCGAGACCGAGCTTGCGGAACTGGGTGCCGTACTCGTTCAGAGTGTCGAGCAGGTCCTCGGACTTGTTGATCCCGAGCTGCTGGCCACGCGTCAGAATGTCGAAGGCCTCAGTGGCGTTCTTCGCGAGCCCGGTCTTGAGCATCTGCGCCACGGCGCGGGTGACCGGTAGTGCATCCTCCTTGGAGATCTTGGAGAAGTTCATCACCTGCGTGGTGACGCCCTTGATCGCGTCCTCGGAGTCGCCGATCTTGGCCAGGCCGTTCTGGAAGACGGTCTCCAGTACCTGGTTGACGTCGGCGACGGAATCCCCGAAGGCGCTCTTGTAGAGGTCGCCGGCGATCTGGCCGGACTTCGCCGCCTGCTTCTCGTTGAGGCCCAGCTGCGCGGCGAGTAGGTGGTTGGCGTCCTCGATGTCCATGGCTTCCATGAACCCGGCGATCACCGCCGCACCGAGCGCCGAGCCGGCCGCCAGCGCGGGCAGCGCCTTGAGCCCGCTGAGCCCGTCGCCGATCCCGGAAGTCAGGGACTTGCCGGCTTCGCCGCCGCCCTTCGCGGCGCCCTTGTTCAGGTCGTCGTTGAACTTCTTGGCCTTGTCGCGGGCTTTATCGAGCCCGTGGTCAACGCCGTCGGCGAGCTCGTCGCCGGCGGTCTCGCCAGCTTTGGCGGCGTCACGGCCCAGGCTCTTCGCAAACTCTTGACCGAGCTTGTTGCCGGCCCGGCCCATACCCTTGTCGAGCCCGTCGCTGAGTGCGGTACCCGCTGTGCCGCCAGACTTCTCGGCCTCCTGGGCGAGAGTCTTGGCGAAGCGGTTGAAACGGTCCTTCGATCCGTCGAGACCCTTGTCGAACTTGGAGTCGTCGAGGATGACGTCCGCTTCTAGCTCACCGACCTTCAGCGACACTGGCGCCCCTCTCCGGGGTCAGCCCGCGGGCCAACCGGGTGTTCGGGTCGTACATGAGCCCCTCGATGCGCAGACGTAGCCAGCGCCAGCTACGTGCGGCGACCAGCGCCTGGTCTTCGAGGTCGATGCCGTAGTACTGCTGGAAGTCCGGCTCGATCAGGTGCCAGAGGGCGAGGATCTGGGCCCACGTGGCGCCGCCGCTTTCTTTGCGGGCGCTCGGCGGCGGGTCGACGTACCGGTGGAGGCCGTGCTCGTTTTGCTCGCCGTAGCCTTGCGGGGCAACCGGTCCGCCGGCTTCTTGGCCGGCTTCTTCGCCGGCGTCGTTTTTCCCAGGCGCAACCAGAAGTTCTCGGCACGCTCACGGTCGTAGACGACGTCCATCATCGCCGTCATCGCGGCGTGCTTGAGCGCCGGCCACGGGACGTTGTCCTCGAGCATCTCGTCGTAAACCGGACCCAGGACCTGCTTGAACAGGTTCTCCTCGTCTTCGTCGCTGAGCAGCTCCTGGTTGACGGCGCCAGGGGCGCGTCCACGGGCGAGGTCGGCGCCGAGCTCGAAGAGTGCAACGATCCGCAGGCCCAGCTTCGCGCCGATCGGCGGCAGGATGTAGGTCTTGCCGCCGATCGGGAGCTTCAGCCCAACCAGCTCGGCCCAGTTGCCGAGGTCCTCGAACGGCATCGGTTACGGCGCCGGGTGCGTCGTCGGGGTCAGCTTGCCCTGACCGTCGAGCTTGACGGAGACCATGTCGAGGGCATCCATCGCCCCACCGTCCGGCGACCAGGACACGGCCGCGTTGCCGCGGTACGACTCGATCCGGGGGCCGTTCGGCTCCATCTCGTAGTACCGGATGTCCACCGAGTTGGCCGGCCCGAACTGGCCGATCGCCTTCAGACGCAGGAACTCCTGGCCCGGGTCGTATGCCGTGCTCGCGGCGGCGGTGACCTTTCGGGCCACCTTGAACTCGCAGCCCCAGGCCTCGGCGGTCTTGGTGACCGACTTGTAGCCACCACCGTCGAAGTCGCTGTCGTCCTGGGTGGTCGGGTCGATGGCCGGCTTGAACTCGGTCATGCCGAAGACGCCGACCCAGGTCGGGCTGGCGAAGGTGCCGGTGTTGACGTCGAGGTACCACTTGCGCACGGTCGTCGACGCGCCGAGCGGCACCTTTGTGGTTGCGGGCATGTCACTCTCCTATTCGCGATGCGCCGACGGCCGATGGACCGTCAGTTCGTAGTTGTCTGTCCGCTCCTGGCGGCCGTTGCCGTCGATGCCGAGCGGGAAGGTCGAGTTGCGCTTGGCGAAGACGACCCGGATCCCGTTCGGCAAGTTGCCGGTGAACCCCTGCAGGTCGTCGAACACGGCGTCGGCCAGGTCATCGGCCCCGACTGGATCGGCGTTCTGCCCGCGGAAACGGACCTGGACCATCGGGGTGGAGTCGGACAGCGTGGCGTCGTCGCCGTTGTTATAGACCGCGAGGGCGATCTGCGCAGCCGGGTTCTGCCCTGGTACGCCGAGAACGATGGCGATGTCGTTGGCCGCGTAGGCACCGGTCGCCTGGTACACCGCGATCCCTGCGTTGTGCCACCGGGTGGCCAGACCGGTGAGCAGGTCGGTGGTGAACCCCACGTCAGTCGGCTACTGCGGCGATCGTGACGGTGGTGACGGACGAGCAGACCAGCTTCGCGCGGTACGAGTTGGCCGGGTCCGCGTTCAAGGCGTAGTACAGCGGGATCGCCTTGAGCTTGCCCGCAGCAACGGTCACCACCCGGTCGGGGGTGACCAGGCCGTAGATGCTCTTGTACGAGGACACCGTGACCGTGATCGGGGCGCCGCTGCCGTTGTTGACGAGCGCCTTCGTGCGGTCGTCGGTGATCGGGATGGTGTCGCCGGTGGTGACGGTCGCCGCCACGAAGTCGATCTGGGTGCCGGCGGCATCGTTGATGTTGACCACTGCAAGCAGTGCCATTGGGGTCTCCTATCTGAGCTTCCGGCGGATGCCGTCTGCGATCGCTTGGAACACACGCTGGGCCGACGCCACTACAGGCACTTCGAGGTACTTGGCCGTACCGGTGTGGTGTTGGAGGTCCAACTTTTCGTGGACGATGACGGCGCGCTGGTCGGGCAGGCCTGCGCCGTACGAGATGGTGGCCCGCTTGCCTTTGACGAGGACCTTGCCGGACTGCTTCAGCTGAGCGGTGTCGACAGGCACCTCGTTCTGCGAGGCCTCGAACGCGAGCTGCGCTCCTGCAGCCAGGCCCTTCTCGCCGCCTTGCCGGACTGCTTCCTTCGCCTTGCTGGTGTTCCAGGACACCTTCACGCGAGGAAGACCTCTTTGTGTTCCAGGCGGGATCGGCCGGCGGTGTCGAACGTCGCCACCGTCAGCACCGAGGTGACGCGGCCGTTGACGGTGACGCGGGACTCGACGGGGATGACGACGTCGAGGTCGCAGAACACCATCGACGAGGACACCGCCTCCTCGCCGGTGTCGGAGCGGACCAGCTGGACCTTCTCCTCGACGCGGCAGGTGACCGGCACCGCAGTACCGAAGACCGGCCCGCGTGCGCCCGTGCCCTGGTACGGCTCGACCTGGATAGTGTGCGTGCGCAGCCGGGCCGGCAGAGTCACGCGAACCTCGGGATCGCGTAGCTGTCGGCCGTTTCCTTCTGCTCGGCCGTGAGCGAATCGCGCAACGTCGTGGACCAGGCGCCCAACGACTCCTGCGCCACGTCCGAGTCGTCAGCCATCAGCTTGCAGATGGCCGCGATGACCGGGAACAGGTCGGGCGGCGTCTCGTCGTAGCCGTGGGTGATGTCCGCGGCAACCACCTGGAACCCCCGAGGCCAACCAGCGGCACGGCGCAGCATCCCCGCCCGTGCGGCGCTCCAGTTGTGCAGAACGACCGGCGCGGACCCAGACACGTCACGGACCTCCGACACCGCGGTCAGCTGCAGTGTCGGTAGGACGACCAGCCGGGTGTCGCTGCCGTCCACGGTGACGGTCTCGTTCTTCGAGGGAGCGATGTGCCAGCCAGCGCGCCGGCGCAGTGCCCACACGGCACCGTCGACCGCTTGCTGCGTGAATGGAGCGCCGGGGTAGCTGGTGAGCTCCGAAGGGTCGACCAGGTCGTTGGACACGATCAGCCCCCTTCAGAGGACCTCGGCGAAGGTGACGCCGCGGGGTGTGGGTAGCTGGATGGGCCGGATGCCGGGAATGCTGGCGATCATGGGGCCGAAGGCACCGAACTGTGGTCCGGTGTCATGGAAGCCGACGACGGTGCCGGCCTGCATGTGCTCGCGGTACTGGAGGAACTCCGGCAGCCGCAGATCGAGCAGAGAGTCGAACCAGGCAAAGCCGATCGTCTCGGTCGGAGCGAACTCCAGCGAGCTGCACTGGATCACCTCTACCGGTAGGCCCCCGCAGCGATTGCGGGAGTACTCGATCTTCTCTGCGTCAATCTCCAGCGAGATCAGCCGACCGTGACGGTTGGCGCGTAGCGCCTGGCCGATGAGCTCGGCAGTCTGACCCCAGCAGGTACCTGTCTCGACCACGTAGTCCGGTTGCAGGGCCCGGACGAACGCGGCAACGAGCTCGGACACCTCGATCTCGGTGGAATGCGCGTCCGTCGAGGTCCAGTACTCCGGGTGCGGGCAGTCCGGCCGCGGTGGGGTCCACCGCGACTCGGGGGCCGGCGGCGTGGGCTTGTTGGTCATACCGCCACCGGCGTCTCGCGCACTGCTGCTCCGTCAGGGTTGCAGCGATGGCAGGCCAGCAAGCCGATGTAGTCGCCATTGCGGTTGAGCCGCCCGCGCTGCTCTTCGGGGTACTCCGGTGACCAGTTCTCATCCTTGATCCATCGCGCGCCATCGCACGACGGGCACTTCGACGGGTCTGCAGCGATGATCGCGTCATCGACCGCATCCCTGCCGGCGTCGGGGTCGACGTCCTTGATCTGGGTGACGAGGTACTGATCGAGGTAGTCGGCCTCGGACAGCCAGACGCTCTTCAGGTGGGTGGTCTTCACTCCGGTGTGGACATAGACCGGCAGCTCGAGGGTGCCGGCGCGGAGGCAGAACGAGAGGTCCTCGCCCATCATCCGCTGGATGCCCTCGGCATCTTTCTCCGGCTCGGGAGCCCGGTTGTACCAGACTGGCCCGTAGGCGTCGCGGATCTGTTCGAACACCGAGCGGTGGATCAGGATGGCCGCGGATCCGGTGCCGCTGCAGCGGGTGAGCGTGTTCGGCTCGTACGTCTGCCGGGCCAGGAAGCCCTGCTTGTCGCCGGCCTTCGCCCAGTCGTACATCGTCGGGGCTGCCTTCACGCGGTAGCCGGAGTTGCCATCGGGCGCCATCTCCCGCTGGGCGAAGCACAGCGCCCCGACGATCGGCCGCTCAACCGGATCCGCGGCTTGCAGCAGCCGCTCAACCGTATCGGGCGCGAACCCCATGTCGGTGTCGATCCAGAACAGCCACTCCGCGGTCGTGGTGTTGAGGAACTGCAGCACGGCCTCGTTGCGGGCGGCCGGCAGTCCGTCGGTGCCACAGCGCATCGCGAGCCAGCCGCCGGCGATGACGCGGCCGCTGTTGGCCATGTCGTAGCCGATGAGCTCGAGCAGGGACATGTGCCAGGAGTGCGCGACCTCGTTGCTGTGGACGTAGGCGATCGTGACCGCGCTGGGCTGATCAGCCACGCCGCGTGGTCCGCTTCTCGCCGGGAGCCTTCGTGGCCTGCTCGACCGGGGCTTGCGTCGTCGGCTGACTGGCACTGGCATCACCTCCGGTCTTGACCTCGTCGGCGGCCGCCTGGCCAGCGGTCTGGTTGGCCGCCTCAGCCAGCGCGGCGGCGGTCTCCGGCGTCAGGCCTGCGGCCTTGAACGACGCGACCAGGCCCAGCCACTCGGACTCGATCACAGGCTCGGGTGCGGCGCTGTCGTCGTCTTCGGGGAGCGTCACGGAGCTGCACAAGCCATGCCGGCCGTCCGTCGTGAACAGACTGGGGTGCGCTTTCACGAGCGGGTCGCCGGCCCACCAGTGCTCGCCCTCGTGGACAACCGTGTGGCTGCCCGGACCGTTCGAGACGGTGGTGGTCGTGGTGGCGAAGACGATCTTCAGCATTGCGGTACTCCAAAGCTTCGGGGTTGGGGTGGATGGTGAGGCGGGCCCTTGTCCACCCCGGTCAAGGACCCGCCTCAGTACTGCGGTGGGAGTTACGCCTGCAGGAGGCGGAACGCCAGGTCGTTCACCGAGTTGCCGCCGATCCGGGCGTACCCGAACCAGCCGCGCTGGCCGGTGGGCCGGCCGAACCCGGTGCCCGCCGTGGTCTGCTGGAACAGCTGCGGGATGTACTCCACCGACATGCCGCCCTGGCGGGCGATCACGTAGTTGGAGAAGTCACCCACGACCAGCAGGTTCGAGGTGGTGGTGGTGGACAGGGCGAAGTCCGGGAAGTACGGCGACTCGTAGACCTGCTTGGTCATGAGGACGTCGGCCGCCTCGGCCTTCAGGTCCACTGTGCTGGCGTGGAAGTTGTTCGCCGTGCCCAGCTGCCGGATCTGGTTGTTGACGTCGACGGACATCATCCAGCTGGCCTTGCGGCGGTACTTCTGCGGCAGGGACTTCCACACCTTGTAGACGTCGACCGCGCCGAATGCGCCGTCGGTGGTGACGGCGACCTCGACGTTGGTGTTGGCGTCGAGGGCGGTCAGCAGGCCCATCGGCTCGAGGGAGCCGTGGCCGGCGCCGACCGAGAACTTCTGCACCAGCAGCTCGTCGTACCCGGCGCCGAGCAGCGTGCTCATCTCGTCGGCGAACGCCGGGTAGTCCATCCCGACCTCGATCGAGTACGGGATGAAGCCGCGGGCCATCTCGACGTCGACCACCGGCTGCGCCAGCGTCGGGGAGTCGTCCGAGACCTGGCTGCCTTCGGCGTCGAACGACCAGGAGACGCCGGCCGAGCTGACGCCCTTCCACCGGTTGGTGGTGACCGTCTTCTGCGTGCACAGCTGCAGGAACGGGTTCCCGCTCTCCTGGGCGGTCAGGATGATCGACGGGTCGATGAACACTGGCACGCCGAAGCCACCGGCGGTGGTGGTGCCCTCCGACATGGCGCGGTACTCCTCGTACGCCTCCATCGCCCGCTGCTCCTCCTGGGAGAGGAACGGGTGGGTGCGCGTGACGAGCTTCATCCACGCCTCGCGGTAGTGCTCGTTCTCCGTGACGAGGATCCGGCGGGCGATGTCCGTGTCGCGACGGATCGTCCGCTCGACCTGGACCTTCTCCGCGTCGGACATGTGTCCGGTGGCGTCCCGGTCGTCCAGCTTCCGCAGCGCGCGGTCGCGGGCTTCCTTCGTGTTGAGCCGACGGACGTCGCCGAACGGGTCGTCGGAGTTGCCCCAGCTGCGGGTCATCGCGACCTCGACAGCCTTCGGCCGGCGGCGGAACACGTCCGCGATCGCGCGGTGCTCCTCGAGCTTCTTGATGGCGTGCTCGCGCACGACCATGCCGTAGTCGAAGGCGCTCTGCTCGGCGGACGTCAGGTCCCGCAGCTCGCCCTCGTCGCTCTGGTGGATCGAGCGCAGGTGCGCGTCGAGCACCTCGATGAACTGGTCGAGCTCGTCGGGCGTCAGCCCGCGGAGAACCTCCGGGGTCTCACCCTCGGTCAGGTCGGTCACCGACTTGCCGCGGAGCTCTTCCAGCTTGGTGGACATGGTGTCCGGCTTGTCAGCCATGGTGCTGTCCCTTCATGCGTCGCTGGGCCCAACGCAGGGCCCGGTCTCGGTTGGCTTGCGTGAGTGACGTGTCGCCGCCCTGCGGCTCGACGTCGGTGCCACCGCCACCTGTGCTCCGCGCACCAGGTCGCCCGGTGAAATCTGGTCGGGAGCGGCCGATCGCGCGGAGCGCGGCGTCGTACGCCTGCGGCTCACGCGGCATCAGCCGCTCGTAGTACGCGTCCGTCAGGCTTCGCATCGAAGCCGTGCTCTCCGGGTTGGCCGGGAACGTCACCGGGCCGAACTCGAACAGGCGGACCTTCGTGATCGTGCGCTCCGGCAGACCGCGCGGATTCCAGGCCGAGACGCCGGGCTCGTCGTCCCAGGTCTCGCCGGTCACCCTCATCCGGAACGAGCTGCCATACACGCCGGCCTCCAGGCCGGGGAGCAGTTCACGGTTGTACTGGGTGTCGAACAGCGGCACCTCACCGACCGGGGAGTCGGGATCTTCGCGCAGGTCGTCGATCGGACCGAGGACCTTGTTGCCGATCTGGTAGTCGAATCCGTGGTCGTACAGCACTTTGATCGCGTCACGGTCCTGCACGATGGTCTCGGCGAACGCGCCCTTGACGGTGCGCTCGAGGAACTCGCCCTCCCACCAGGAGTCGATCTCGTACCAGGTGTTGAAAGTCGAGAACCGGACCTCCATGACGTGATCGAAGGTGTTGTCGGCGGCAGCGGTGTCGTCGACCGCGCGCAGCACCGTCTTCGGCGCGTAGGCGCGGACGACCTCGATCTGCGGGGTCTCCATGGTTACTCCTCTGCCGCTGGTGCGGGCTCAGGTTTCGGTGCGGGGCTTCGGCGGTGCCGCTGCGGCACCGAGGGGCTGCAGCTGGACGGAGTACATGCCGGAGTGAACGAGCAGGCCCCAGTCGTTGGCCTTGAGCGCGACGATCACCGAGTCGGGCTTGTAGCCGGCCGTCACAAGCGAGTTGATGGTGGTGGCCTGTGTGGACTGGATCTCGGCGGCGTCCTTGCCGTCCTCCCGCAGCAGCGGGATGTCATCGGCCGTGAACCAGAGCTCGGAGTCGCTGGGCACGGTCACCATCGGCGTCATCGCCGCGGCGAGGTCCTGCAACGTCGGATAGACCCAGGTGTCGGCGAACATCCGCCTGGCCGACGGGAAGCCGCCCGAGCTGAGCGCGCTCCCGGCCAGGCCTTCGCTGATACCGAGCAGAGCGGCCGGTACGCGGGACAGCACGCTGATCCGGGTCTCGCCGCTGCCCTGGATCGCCTTCATGTCGATCTTGGACAGATCGGATCCGACGATGGTGACGTCGGCGCCGGCGGTCAGGTAGAGGGTCTTGTAGGCGTTGTGCACGCCTGCGTGGTTCTCCTCCATCATCTCGACGATGCGGTCGAACTGAGCCTTGTTCTTCGCGGGGATCCCGGAGACCACCAGGTTCGGGGTGGCGCCGTTGGCGAAGAACTGGAGCTTGTGCTGAGTCGCGGCCCGGTCGACCTGCATCTCCCTGATGGCCGGCGTCACCCAGGACATTCCAAGGCCGGGAGACAGCGGGTCAGGGATCGGCGACCAATGCGAGACATCCCCGGGCGAGAGGATCTCCAGCTCGCCGTAGCCGCTGTGGATGCCGCCCTGGCGGTAGACGTAGCCGAGGAGTTCGCCGTCGAGGGCGTGCATCGGGTTGTCCGGCTCCAGCTGGGAGCCGTACATGATGCCGACCCAGTCGGGACGCAACACGCGCAGCCGGCTGCTGCGGCGGTGGGCGTACGCGTTGCCGGCCAGACCGGCGTGCCATTCCATCCGGCTGATGAGCTCACCGGTGGTTGCGTTCGGCCACGGTCGCTCGAGCGGTGCCAGCGCGGTGCTGGACCAGATCCGGCGTGGGGTCTTCGTCCAAGATCGGTTGCGGAATGCGAATCGAGCCCCCGAGAGCACCAACCCGCGCACCAACTGCGCACCGAAGGCCGGCGGGCATCGTTGGAGCGCGGCCATGTAGGCGGGGAGCTCTTGACGGATCTCCTCGATCGACTGCCGTGGGTAGGTCTGGTTCAGGCCCAGCCCGCTGACGCCGCCGTAGCCGAGCTGGTCCATCCAGTCCTGGGCCCACTCGTCGACGGAGTACCGCTGCTCGACGCCACGGGCAGCGCTGATCCGCGCGAGAAGGTCCACGGATCAGTCGACCCGGGGAAGCTTCGGCTTGCGGGCGTCCATCCAGCCGACCTTGACCGCAGTACCGGTCCAGGCCGCGGCCAGCCAGATCACACCGAAGGCCTTCGCCACCAGCCAGCCCAGCCCGTACAGCAGGCCGGCCAGCGCGAGCAGGATCGTCCTGCCCGGCCGCACCGCCTTCGCCTCGACCGTGATCCGGTCCAGCGGCACTCGTTCCAGCACTGCCATGTCAGTGGCCCTCTCTCATCGCCAGCCACCGCCGAAGAACGAGTCGCGCCCGTGCTTCACGTAGCCGTTAGCGGCCAAGGTCACCGCGATCAGCGGTGCCAGGTTGGTCAGGTCCTTGCGGTCCCACAGCTGAAGGCCGTCGCCGACGTCGCGGAGCCTGGCCGCCTTCAGTGCGTTGTTGACCTCGAGCTGGTCCAGGTGGCCGAGCAGCTTCTGCCCAGTGGGCCGCTTGAAGTCGTCGAGCGGTTCCTTGATCAGGTCGACGAACGCACCAGTGGCCTGCGCGGCCTCCTGCGTCGAGATCGTCCGGAGCTCGAGCTCGCTGCCCTCGAGTTCGTCCTCGATCGCCGCGACGAGCGTCCCGGCCGGGCCGCCGGCGTGCAGGGAGACGTCGGCGACGTCGTACGCCTCGCACAGCTCGGCCACCTTCTTGGCCGCCTTCGACGTACCGACAAGCTCGGTGACCATGACCCAGATCCGGTCGTCGACTTCCCACGCCACGGCTATCGATGTGGTGGAGTGATCGGGCGGTACGTCGACCGCCAGGGTCACGGTTTCGGTCGGGGCAGGCACCAGGGGGTCCGCGAGTTCACTCCAACGGACCAGGTCGACCGCGGGATCCTCTTCTTCAGCGTTCGGCGGATCTTCCCACCAGCCATTGCGCTCGCGGCCGAACTCGATCGGGTCCAGCGTGCGCCGCTCAGCCCGCACGTAGTCGTAGGTGATGCCGGTGCCGTTGGGGCGGACTCGGCCGAGTGAGTGGTTGGCGCGCTTCCAGTACTCCTCGTTGTCGAGCGAGCAACCCTCGACGCCGTACAGGTGCGAGCATTCGATGCCGTCACGGCACGTCGGGTAGTAGCACCCCGGGGTCTCGCCGTGGACGCACTCATCGCGCGCCGCACACGGCGTCGTTCCCCACCCGCCTGGGGCGCAGTACTCGATGTAGACCAGGGACGGGTCACCGCCGGCGCGGCCGCGGTTGCGAACCCTGCGCAGGTGATCGGAGCCGAGCTTGCCGGCCGAGGAACCGTAGGTGATCTGCGGGTCCGCCCGGGCGGACAAGGTCGGCATCAGGGCGCCCATTGAGGTGCTGGACAGGATGAGCGCCTCGTCCGCGACGAACCGCTTGCCGCCGAGGCCTCGGCCGCCGCCCATCGACCGGGCGAGGAACTCGAGCAGTGCCCCGGTGGTGAGCTCGATCGACTCCTCGCCGTGGGAGTAGCTGATCCTCTTCACCCGGCGGGACAGCTCCGAGCTCGTCTCGATCGCCGTGATGAAGTCGTTGAACGCGTCGCGGGCGGTCTTGAACAGATGGGCGGTCCACACGATGCGGTCCGGCGGCAGCATCCACAGGTCGAAGATCGTGACGGTCTGCAGGACGCCCTTGGTCTTGCCGTTCTGCCGGGCCTCGATGATCGCCTGCTCGAGCGTGAGCCATCGGCCGCCGGCCTTGTACGACAGCATCGCGTCGACGTCGTGCTTCTGCTCGGCGTCCAGGGTGACGCCGGCGACCTGCGCCAGGTCGATGGCCTCGTCGCCGTACGAACCGCGGCGCTCCGGCCGCCAGAAGTACGCCGGCGCGACCCGCTCGAGCGTGGCGGTCACGCCGAGGCGGCCTTGCGCGCCAGGCGCTCACTGAACTCGTCGAGCAAGTCACCTTGCTTCGGCGCGGTCCCGGCGAGCGCTTCGGCCATCAGCACCCGCAGTTCCTTGCTCAGCGTGGCCACGCTGGAAGCGGTTGTGCCCGGCGAGCCGATCCGGACGGCCAGAGCGAGCGCCAGCTGACCCGGCAGGGTCTCGAGGCGCTCCCCGAGCTCGAGGTCGCGCTTGACGACGTCCGCCAGGGTCATGTCGACGGGCGGGGTGTCCGCCTGGGCCGGGATGGTCGGCACCGCGGCCGGGTTGGCCTTGCGCGCCGCGTGCGCCTTGTTGCGGCAGTTGGCGTCGCAGTAGAGGCGCGCCCGCTTGCCCGGCGTCTGGGGGACAGTCTTGGCGCAGTTGGGTGCGTTACAGACCGTAGTCATTTTCGCCCCCAATACGTAAAGACGGTTACTCAGGGAGAGAAGGCACCGGGAGGAGGTCCTGCCGGAGGCTCGCCCCCATCACGTTCAGTGACCGCCCCCCTCCCCTTGAAGAAGTCAAGGGCCGGTCGGCGTGTCGCGAACTTCACCGTGATTTCGGCTACCAGGGCGGGGGTGAGTACCCGCTTGCCTCGATATCTGTTGCAGCGGCCGTGGCTCGGACGCAGGTTCGACAGCACCATGCGCAGCTCGGGGTAGTCGTCGTAGCTGAGCACGTGGTCTGCTTCGTACTTGAGCGGGTGTCCTCGCGGTAGCTGGTGACGTGGGATGGGCTGGCCGCACAGGTGACAGTCCCAGCCGTAGCGTGCCTTGCATCGCTCGATGAGCAGCTGCCACGCACGGCCAGCCCGTTGGTCCCCGGGTGCCGTCATCAGATGCCCAGGGGTGCTGGCGTGGGGGTGTTCGCCACGTCGACCTCCGGGTGGGGGGGTACAGCGAAGCCCCCAGGTCGGGGGGCCTGGGGGCTTCGGGCGATCTGGCTCTAGAGACAGCTCTGCTATCGGGGCTAGTGTGCGGCCCAATTTGGGCTCATGTCAAACATCGACGTCACGATGCCTGCTCCTCGCCTTCGTGGTTCTCGGCTCGGATGTGGTCGGCCAGCAGGCCGATGGTGGTTTCGTCCCAGGTCTCGCGGCACTCGTCCTCGGCGCAGACGGCAAGGCGATCCACCACCCGCACCCGCAGGCTGCCTCTCGTACCGCACAGCGGACAGGTGTTGTCAGGTGTCCAGGGTGGCAGGTCCCATCTGGTGACCACTCGTGCCCAGCTCCACCAGCGGCGGACATCGACCTCGATCTGGTGGTATCTGCAGCAGGTCACCCACTTGGTGTGTTCGTCACGCTGCGGCTTGGACCTGGCGCAGCGGTTCTGCGGAGCCAGGGCGGCCAGACTGACCACGCACTGGATGACGTTGCCCGGGTCGTCCTCGCCAAGCGAGCGCAGCCAGGCGGCGGCGTCACGGTCGATCCGCATCAGGGCGTCGATCGCCTCGATCGCGGCCGATGGCTTGCTGCCGGCTGGCCGCAGTGTGCCGGCTTCGACGCTTGCTTTCGGTGTCGAGGCAGCGGCCAGCTGGACGAGCAGTGGTGGGTTGACGGTGACGTGGTGCTTGGCCTTGAGCTTGCGCATGTAGAACTCGTAGTGCTTCGTCTCCTCGCAGAGCTCGCGGACCAGGTCGTGCAGGTCGAGCCTGCGCGGGCCGGTCATGCCGCGTCCTGCCAGGCGAAGGACGGCGTACTGGGATCGGCAACGATCGGTACGCCGTACAGCTCGCTGGCCATGCAGCCGGAGAGCGCTGCGGTGGCGTCATCTGCCTCATTCTCGGGGACCATAGCCACCACCTCGTCGTGGACGGGGAACATGATGCTGCGGCCCCACGGTGTGGAGTCCCAGCGGATCTGGCCGTCGACCAGGAGTTCGCGCGCCGTGCCTTGGATCTCGTAGTTGGGCGCCGCGTGAGGGGCGCTGACGGGCAGGTGAATGACGCGGCCGGAGTACGCCTCGTAGGTTATGTGGCCGAACTCCAGGCCGGCTTTAACCCCCTCGGACCAGGCGGTGACGCCAGGCAGCAGGTGGTTGAGGGTGTCGATGAGTTGCTGGGCCACGTGGATCGGGACGCCCATCTGCTTGGCCAGCGTCGGAGCGCGCCCGCCGTAGAGCCAGCCGAAGTTCCCCCGCTTAACGTTGTACCGATCGCCCTTCGTGGCCTCAGGCCCATAGACCTGCTGGGCGGCGACCGTGTGCATGTCCACGCCTTCGAGCAGCATGCGAATCAGGTTCGGGTCCTGTGACAGTGCGGCCGCCACCCGGAACTCGACTCCGCTGAAGTCGGCGCTGATGAGCTTGTGTCCGGGATCGGCGGTGATGCACGCGCGGATCCCGCCCACGCGGCTGAGCTGCTGGAGGTTGAACCGTACGGATGACATGCGACCGGTGTCGGTGCCGAGGGTGTAGATCGTCGAACGGATCCGTCCGTCTCCACGGTGCACCAGGTTGTGGAACGTCTCCAGGAACAGCGAGAGCGCGGTGGCGTGGTGCCGGTAGTCCAGGACGGTTGTGATGAGCTCGAAGGCCTCCGTTCGCAGACCTGGCTGGTTCTTGATCTGCTCCAGGACGCCTGCTGCCACGGATGGCTGGCCCTCGGGGTACTTCTTGCTCGGCTTGGTCTTGGGCAGGCCAACGCCCATCTCGGTGAGCTTTTCGACGATCTGCTTGGCGCTGCCGGGGTTGTCGATCGTGTAGTGGTCGCGTAGCTGGGTGCTGAGCTCCCCCTTGGCCTGGGTGTGCTCGGCGTGCTTGGTGTCGACGTGGTCGGCGTCCAGAGGAAGGCCGTCGAGCGCGATCCGGGCCGTCATGCGCTGGGCCAGCCGCTCCCGGGCCAGGATGTTGTCCGGGATCGGCGGGAGGCGCCGGGCGATCGCGGCGGTGTCGAGGACGTCGGCGCCGGCGTAGCGCTGCATGGTGGTGCAGCGCGAGTCCACCTGCGCCCAGCCGGACCGTTCCAGCGGGGTGGTTGGCTCGGTGTCCATCAGCCATTTGCCGGCGGTGAAGAGCCGTTTGCGTCCCTCGAGGGCGGCGGTCGAGACGGCTTCGGTCCCCAGCACGGCGGCCGAGATCTCCTTGAGCCCCGGGTCAGAGCCGGTGAGTTGTGGATCCGCGAGCTTGGCCGGAATGACGGTGTCGTGCATGCGGTCCCAGAACGAGTCCCAGTCCACGAGGCCGGCCACAGTGAGTGGTACGCCGTCCGCGGTCGAAGAGTGTGCGTGCAGCCAGGTGGCGGCCGCCAGATGCTTGCGGATACAGGCGTCTTGCTCGGGGTCGGTGGGGTCGAAGTTGACGCTGAACGCTTCGTCGCCCAACTGGACGGTGCGTAGGCCGTAGTGCTGATGTCCGACCGGGTAACCGGTGTTCTCGATGTCCACGGTGAGCGGCGCGTCGGTGGCCGTGATGGTGTCGAGCAGCAGGTCGGCGTCAGCCAGGCCCACCGCTACGACCCCGGCGGTGCCACCGGGGCCACGAGTCACGAGCGTGGGAAACTCGACCAAGTCGCCGGCCGCCTCGTCGAGGATCCGGGCGCGTTCCGCGGCCTTCGCCAGGCGGGTGAACTCGTCCTTCGTCGAAGGCTTCGCGGCGGCCGGTTCGAGGCCCGGAAGCGCCTCCTGACGGGTTGAGGCCCCCTGTGACGGGTTCGGATCCGGGTGTTTCCGCAGGTCAGAGCCGCTATTCGGCTCCTCGGTGACGGGTTGACGGGTTGATTCTGCTTCGTCGCTCACGTGCGTGTGTGCGGGCGCGGGCGCCTGCGCGTGAGGGGCTAAAAGGGCTGTTGAACCCGTCAACCCGTCACTTTCTGCACGAAATGTGGGCCTGACCTGCGCGTTTATCGGTGACGGGTTGGTCTGCGAACCCGTCACCAACCCGTCATAACCCGTCACTGCGGACTGCTGAGGGCTGGGTTGCGGGCTGGGTGCCCACATCGACCGAGGACGCAGTGACCGGCGCTTGCCCTGGTTGGTGTGGACGCTCGGGTAGCCGAGACGGGTGAGCTCGCGGCCCCACTTCGTCTCCGAAGGTGTCAGATCGGCGCGCATGCCGGAGCGCTGGCAGGACGCGCGGAACAGCTGGTAGAGCTCTCGCGAGCCGGTGCCTGTGTCCCACGGTTCCATCTCGTCCTCGACCCACACACGGATCGGGTCCTGCTCGGCGCCCACGGTCTCGGCCAGCCAGCGGATGCTCTCCGGCGCGGCCGCGGTCATGGCGCTGTGCCGGTCGCTCAGCCAGCCGGCGGCCTCGGCCATCAGCAGGGCCAGTACGCCGGGCGCCTCCTGCTGCCAGGCGCGGCTGTTGACGTGACCGATCGCGGCCCGGGTCGCGCCCACCGCCTCGGGGTCCCCGTCGCAGGGGATGAGCCGCACGCGGTCCCGGATCGCGGGGTCGGTGAGGATCGGCTCGTCGTTGGCGGTCAGGACGAGAGTGTGGGTGGGCCGGAAGGTGATGGCGTCCTGGCGCATCTGGTTGGCAGTGAGCTCGCCGCCGCCGGTGAGCTGCTTGAGCCGCTCCTGGCCGAGCCGGCCTTCCCGGGGCCCTTCGTCGATGAACGACAGCCGGCGGCCGCGCAGGTCGAAGATGATCGTGTCGTGGCTGTCGGTGGCTCCCAGCAGTTTCGGGTTGGCGGCGTGGGCGTAGCTGCCAAGCACGCTCATCACGAGGTTGACGACCTGGGTCTTGCCGCGGCCTTTCTCGCCGAGCAGGATCGGCAGCGCCCGGTCCGAGTACCCGGTCAGCGTGATGGACAGCACCCGCATCGCCCACGCCCGGATCTCCGGGTCGGGCCAGACCGAGGCGAGGAACGCGTCCCACAGCGGCGTGGGGCGGCGCTCCGGAGCGACGGCGGTCGTGTGCAGATGCGGGGTCGACGGATCGATCCGGGCCAGCTGAGGGGCCTCGTGGCTGGCGCGCAGGTCGTACGGCAGCCCGCCGGCCCACATGACGTCCGGTTCGGTGTCCAGGTCGCCCAGGCGGATCGCGGACGGGTGCGCGCCGCTGGCGACGAGCACCTTGATCTTCGAGGCGATCGCCGAGGCGCCCTTGTGGCTGAGCAAGCGGGCGCGCCGGCTGGCTCGTGACTTCTCCTCGTTGGAGGCTTCCTTGTCGGCGTCGCCTTGCGGCATCAGCCAGCCGAGCTCGGCGACGGCCCAGCCGGACAGGTCGCCGTGCAGCTCCCAGCGGTCCGGGAGGCGCAGCAGCCAGTTGCTCGTGTCGTAGGCGTAGCGGAGCTCCGGCAGCATGCGGTCCAGCACCGCCTGGCCGAGCGTCTGGTCGAGATCTGAGCTGGGGTCGAACGCGGCCGCGCCGATCACCTCGCGGATGCTCCACCAGCGCGGAGCGCGCATCGGCTCGGTGAGGACCTCGTTGTCGGGGTCGTCGGGCCGGTTGTCGACCGGCATCGGCGGGGGCACGCTGAAGCCGCGGTCCAGCACGCACGGATCGCGGGGCACCTGGTTGGCGCCGACGAGCGTGACCGCCTTGCGGGCGCTGGTGCGCAGCATCTGGCCGAACTCCGGGCCGCGGTCCTCGCCGGCCGTCTGGTGGAGCCACAGGGCGTGCAGATCGGCGATCGCCGCGGCCACGCCGGTGTGGCCGTGTGCGGCGAGCTGGACCAGGTGGTGGATCCGCGCGGTCATGGTGTCGTGGCGGCTGCCGGCGTCGGCGCGGCCGGCCAGCTCGAGGGCGAGCAGCCGGGCGTTGGTGATCTCGGCGCACTCGTCGCGGTCGTCGACCACCAGCTGGTCCAGCAGATGCTGGCCGGCCATCGGGTCCGAGGCAGCCGGCCCCTGGTCTGTGGCGTTCTCGAGCAGCCCGGTCACCCAGCCGGCCGGGAGCTCCGGGAGCTCGATCGGCTTCGGGGGCTGCTCGCTGACCAGGCCGGCCGGGTCGTACCAGCGGTACTGCGCGCCGGCGTGGGTGTTGGTCGACGGCGCGACGACGGCGTACCGGTGGTGGCGCTGGATGATCTCGACGTCGCCGTCCAGCTTGGTGCCGTAGCGCTGTGGCGGGACGCGGTAGAACAGGATCCGGCTCGGCCCGGGGCCCTCCGTGGTGCCACGGGCCGTCGAGGACCAGGTGGGCGGCAGCGCGCCCCACTTCGCCTCGTACGCGGCCAGGGTGTCGGCGCCGCGTTTGCTCACGGTCTTGGTGCTGCCGTCGGGCTGCTCGACCGCCTTGTCGTAGTGGTCGACGTCGATGCCGATGACGCCGTCCGGCATCCGCAGCGCGATCGAGTAGCCGGCGTGGGTGGTGGCGAACTCGACGAGTTGCAGCGGGTCGGTGTCGCGCCCGGCGGCGCCCGTGTAGCCGACGGGCGGCGGGAACTTGTCGAGGGGCGGTACCGGGATGATGCACGGCCAGCCGGCCTGCGCGTACCCGACGACGCCTTCGGCGTACACGCCCGTCATCAGCGCACCGCCTTCACGGACCGGCGAGCGGCGAAGCCGACCGGGTGGATCTGCAGCGGGTACGACGTACCGACGGGCGTGAGGGTGGATTCGGCGACAGCCGCGGGCTTCTGCTTCCCCCAGGTCAAGCGGAGGTTGATCCGCTTCGAGGTGATGGTCAGGTCGATCACGCCTCACCCGCCTTGGTGACCCGGATCAGCTCCTCGACAGCCTGCATGCGGGCCGCCTCGTCGATCGTGGTTCCGTCGAACGTGAACGGGCTGCCGTCCGGCGATGCGACCAAGGACCAGCCGATCACGCCGCCGGTGGTGCCCAGATGCAGCGCCAACGCGACGCCACGTGGATGGAACACGGCGCGGTTGACCAGCCACAGCACGCCGGTGTCGCGCAGCGCCTCGAAGGTGAACGGGATGTGTTGCAGAGTCGCCACGGGTGGCTCCCTTGTTCGCAGGGGTGGTGGGGTGAAGCGGGTACTGCGGCTACTCGTCCAGCAGGTCCGGGTGGCAGTCCTCGTGCACCAGCTCGTTGTCGGCGTAGGCGACCTGTTCGCCGGGCTCGATGCCTTCGCCGCACTCGTGGCAGCGGCCCCAGTAGCGGGCCTCGAACGTCCTAGCCATCGGATTCCAGAGCTCCCGACCAGCCGTACTGCGGGCAGTTGACCTGGCCGGCCTTCTTGTCCGGCACGGCCTCGTCGCCGACGGCATCGAGCTCGTTCAGCGGCACCTTGCAGCAGGCCGTGTGACCGGGCAGCGCGTTGTCGAGCAGGTGGATCACAGGGTTACTCCGATCGCGAGGACCTCGGTGATGCCACCGATCTGCGGGGTCACATAGACCCCGTTCGTCGGGTCTTCGGGGCTGGTCCACGCGCTGGGCAGCTGACAGAGCACCCACAGCGTGAAGCCCTGTACGCCGCCGTCTGTCCGGACGACCGCGCCGACCTTGTTGGGCACAGGGATGGGCCGCTGGCTCTTCAGCGCGCGAACCAGCTCTTTCTCCTGGTCTGTGCTGTTGCGGTTGTCGAACCGATGGATCACGTGGTCGACCAGGCGGTCGCTGAGCTCGTAGGCAGTCATCAGTACGACTCCGGTAGCTCGAGGTCGTCGTCGTCGAGCGGGTGTGGCGCGTCGGTGTCCAGGTCGAACAGTGCGCATGGGCACACCCGGCCGTCACCCGACCAGTTCGGGCACTCCTCCTGCCGGCAACGGGCCATCAGGTTCTCGCTCTCTTGCTCAGTGGGTCGGGGATCTTGCCGTCGTGAACGGCGGCGAACAGGGCGTGCCGGGCTCCGTCGCGCGCGTGGCCCATACCTTTCGTGCTGTCGAGCAGGCCGATCGCGTCGAGGCGTTCGTCGGTGGCCCAGGCCTTCACCTGCACGGCGGCCCGGACGAACCAGCGCCCGCCGAGCCGCCCGTCCTTGGTGCTGTCGTGCTCGTCCCAGATCTCGCGCATGCTGCCGATCAGGTCCCGGGTGACCTCGCCGTGCCGGCCGGAACGCATCGACTTGCGCCCGATGACGAACCGCTCGATGCCGACGATCGTGGGCGTCGTCGGGTCGATCCGGAGCAGCGCCTCGAACAGGGCCGGCGCGACGCCGTGGTTGCACTGCACGACGTGGCTGATCCCGAACGGGCCGTCGTTGAAGCGCAGCAGCACCATGCCGGTGGTGGGCCCGGGGTCGACGCCGATGACGCGTACGGCAGTCATGACACACCTGCGCAGTACCGAAGCGGGAGCGTGCAGTTGGCCGGGCACTTGCCGTCGACAACCTTGGCGATGCCACCGACCCAGCCGCAGTTGTCGCAGGCCGCGACCTGGCCGGCCTCCAGGCGCTCGATCTCGTGCTGGAGGTACCACGCGGCCTTGCGCAGATCCTCGATCCGCCTGCCCTTGGCACCGGCCCGGCAGATGTACTTGACGGCGTTGCCGAGCGTGAAGCCAAGGCCCCAGGCCTCGATGACCTTGATCGCCTCGTACGTGGTGTCGCCGCCGTAGTGCGCCGGGTGATTGACGGCCTCGTTCGGATCGGTGGGGCTCATCTTGGCCTCCCTGTCAGGACGACCACCGGGTAGCGCAGTGTGGTCTCGTCAAACCGCTTGGTGGCCTGCCCGCAGTCATCGCAGTACTCAACCTGGTCACGCTCGATGTCTTCGGGATCGCAGCAGACGACGCGGACGCCACCGGCGTACGGCCCGGTCAGGGCGGCCAGGAACGGCTCGCCCATGAAGTCGACTCCGACGCAGCGGTCGTCGGTGCCGGCGTCGTTGAGGGTGTCGAGGTGGCCGCGCAGCTCGTCGGCGTTCTTCAGCAGTGCGACGCCTACCGGGTCTTCGGTCACAGCAGACCTCCCAGCACGCCCATGACGATGGCGCGCCAGTGCGCGGTGCCGTCCCCGTACGGCTGCGGTTGCGGGCCGACGCGGGGGTGCACGCCGTCGGTCTCCAGGTACATGCCGAGACGGGCGGGTGCCTTCGCGAACGTCCGCGACCAGCCGGCTACACGGTCCGGGGTTATGGCGTCGCGGATGAAGCCGTTGACGTAGCCGGTGTTGCGCTGGTCCGCGATCTGCCGGGTGACGGTGCCGGGCCGGCACACCTGCACGTCAACCCACATCAGGTCGTGGCCGGCGAACAGCGCCAGCGCCATGGACAGCTGGTCGGTGAGCAGCGGCGGCTGGAAGATGTCGTTGGCGCCCGTGGCCATGATGATGACTTGCGGCAGCGTCGGGTAGTTCGCCGTGCGGTCCAGGGCGTTCTCGGTGGTGCATCCGCCCTGGTTGTCGGTGGCAAGTGTCTTGCCGAGGCCAGCGAGCCAGTTGGTGAGCTCCGGCGTGCCCCGCTGGGCGATCGAGTCGCCGAACAGGCCGACGTCCGCGGTGGCCATGTCACCGGTGGTGGTGTGTGCGCCGAGCGCCCCGAGCACGCCGGATCCGTACTCGACGGCTGTCATCAGACCTCCCCGAACACGTGGCGGTCCGGGCTGGACGGGTGAGCGGTGCGGGTGCAGCGCCACGCTCGGCCGAACGCCAACTGCCGGTTGACCTCGCACTTGGGCAGGGCGGCGCGCACCTTGCCGATCAGGCAGAAACAGACGGTGTCGTCCGGGTTGACGTAGCACTCATCGCTGTGGGCCGCGTTGTCGAGCAGCTCGTCGAGGAACGTGAGCAGGTCGTCCTGACTGGTGGGCGCCAGCTCCGACGTGGCCTCGAGCTCGGCTAGCAGGTTGTCGACGGTCTGCGGTACAGGACGCGGTGCGTTCTGGCACCCGGGGTGATGGCCGTAGCCATCCTGAACCGAGGCGCAGCACGCTTCGTCGAGGGCGGTCATGCTGCGGCTTCTGCTCTGTAGTTCTTGGCTGGGACGGTCTGTACGACGCGCAGACCGTGCTTGTCCTGCAGCAGCACCGACAGCTCGCCACGGAACGGCAGATACGGCACCACCCACACCGACTTGGGCCAGTAGCCCAGCGACCACACCTGGCCCGTTCGCTCGACCCATTCCGTGACGGGATAGCGGCGTTCGGGAACGAACTGGCCTGTGCGCTCATCCGACCACTTCGGTTCGACGCGCACCGCGCCGGTCTCGACGAGCTCTTTCCAGGTGACATCCGCGCCGGGCTCCATCGGCTTGGGCTCGAAGGTCTTCGAGTTCTTGACGGCGCGGTACTTCCACGGCTTTGCGGCGTCACGTACCCAGCCCGGGGTCGCAGCGGCGAACTTGCCGCCCGTCCGGCTGTCGTGGTCGACCCAGACGTGGCCGAGTTTGCGGTTGTGCACCTCGAGCATGTGGGTGTCGAACAGCGCGGGGTCGGTGGTCTCGAACGGCACGCCCTGGGGGGCGCAGTCCGAGAGCACCCGGTTGGATGGCTGGCCGTTCCTCACTACTAGCCGGCACGTTGCCGTGAACGTTTTGCGCATGACTCAGCTCGCTTTCTGCAGCCCGAGGATCTCGGCCGCCTGCTTGGCGACGCGGACTTGGGCGGGGGTGGAGCCGCCGAGGATCTCGGCGACGATGCGTGGGTCCTGGACGAGCTCGGCGAGCTGCCCGGCTTTCTCACGCAGTACTGCGCGGATGCGCGTGTCGACGGTGTTGGCCGCGACGACGTCGATCACCTCGATCGACTCGTGCACCTCCGAGCCGATCCGGTGGGCTCTGTCCTCGGCCTGGATGGAGTCGACGAGCGACCAGGGGCGTTGCAGGAACACCACGGTGCTGGCGGCGGTCAGCGTGATGCCGACACCGCCGGCCTGGGTGGTGGCGCAGATCAGATCCAGCTGCCCGGCCTGGAAGGCGTCGATGACCGCGGTGCGAGCCTTCGGTGTCTGGCCTCCGACGATGTGGCCGACCCGCAGGCCTGCTTTCGCCGCGGCCGCGCCCGCCAGCATCATCAGCTGTCTGCTCGGGGCGAACGCCAGCACCGGCTGACCGGGCCGCTCGGCCAGGATCTCCAGCAGCGCCTCGACCTTCCAGCTGGGCCCCTTGAGCTCGAGGTGCACGTGCTGCTTCAGCTGGCCGTACTCGTCGATCTCCGGGCCTTCGGTGTACTCGACGTCGGCCGGGGCACTCGCCAGCGCGGACAGGTGCGCGAGCTGGGACAGCATGCTCATCACTGACAGCTCTTCGCCGTCGGGCAGCTCGGCGAGCATCTTCTCTTCGAAGTCGTCGTAGACCTTGCGCCACACGGTGGGCAGCTCGACAGTGCGGACGCTGTACACCTTCGGCGGCAGGTGCTTCAGCACGTCGGTCTTCGCTACCCGGCGGGTCTGGCCGAGCAGGCACAGCCGGAACTCCGGCTCGGTGTACGGCGACAAGCCCAGTACGGTCTCGTCGTAGTCGCCGGGCACGGTCAGCAGGTAGCGCTCGGCGTACCGGCCTTTCGCGGGCCAGGCGAGCGGCTCCATCGCTTCGAGTGCTGGCCACAGGTCGCCGGAGTGGTGCGTGATCGGCGTGCCGGACAGGTTGACCACACAGGTCGCCTTGCGGGCGAGACGGCGTACCGCCTTCGATTGCTGGGCGTCGTGGTTCTTGATCAGGTGACACTCGTCGATGACGACGGACTGCGGCTTCAGCCGCTCGAGCGGACCGGGACGGTTCCCGCCCTTGGCGTCGACCCGCGCGGTTCCGTACGACGTCACGTAGACGTCGGCCTGGCCCATCAGGGCCTCGCGCTGCCGGGGTGCTCCGCGCCAGGCGGCGGTGCGCCAGAACGGTGCCCACAGCCGGAACGCGGCGACCCAGGCGTCCACGACGGACGCCGGGCAGACCACGAGGATCGGTTCGGGGGCGTTGTCGATCTCGTTGTTGAAGTAGCGCGCCAGCCGCTCGACGAGACCGAGGATCGCGGTGATGGTCTTGCCGGTGCCGGGCTCGTCGGTGATGAGCGCCTTTCCGGTGGCCGCGATCATCGCGGCACCCTCGAGCTGCCACGGGTACGGCGTAAGGCCTTCGGGCAGCTTGTACTGGTTGGCGTACGGCGTGGTGCGCGCGAGCATCTGCTGCGTGGCCCAGGCCTGCAGCGCGGGCTGGGGACGCCAACGGTCGCCGAAGATGTGTGCCAGCTGGATGACGGCCGGCCAGGTCGCGGCCAGGGTGAGGCCCCCCGGCGGGTCGGACTTCGACACCAGCGGGGTGAGCTGCTGCAGCAGTTTGGCCGCGTACGCGACGTCTTCCGCAGGCCCACCACCGGCGACCAGGACGATGTCCCGGCCGTCGGCAGCGAGCTCACCGTAGATGGGGACCATCAGCGGGACGGCAGCGATCGCTTGCCGACGGTGTCGCGGTCGCCGCCGGTCTTCGGCTCGACTGGTACGACGGGGTCCTTGGTCGCGGCGTTGACCAGCCGCGGCGCGTCGAACGTCTCGGTCTTGATCTCGCCGTCCTTGAACGACTCCAGGACTATGCGCTCGCACCCGTGCTCGTAGTAGTGCACGGACACGGCGCGGCCGCTGTAGCCGGTGTGCTGGTCGACGTAATCGGCGCCCAGGGTTACTGCGTGGTTCACGGGTGAACTCCTTGCTGGGGGTGGATGGTGCGGAGTGGCGGCCCGGCCACCGAGAGGGGCAGCCGGGCCGTCACGTGCTGCAGATTGGTTATCCGGCCTGCGTCGCGACCTGCTGACCCGTGATTCGGGCGAGGAGCTCCCGCTGGTCGGCGGGCATGTCGGCCGGTGGCTGCAACGGCTGTCCGGGCGCCGGGGAAGTGGCGCCCGGTCCGGCCTGTGCCGGGACCTGCTGCGGTGCTGCCTGCTGAGGGGCCGGCTGCTGGTACTGGCCGGGCGCCTGACCCAGGTTCGGGTTCACCTGCGGCTGACCTTGGTAGGCCGGCTGCTGGGTCCCGTAACCCTGGGGCGCCTGCTGGTACTGCTGGGCCGGTGCAGGCTGCTGGTACTGCTGCTGGGCAGGAGGTTGCGTGTAGTTGGCGGGAGGCAGTTGCTGCTGAGCCGCGGGCGCAGGAGCCTGCTGCTCGGCGGGTGCGGCCGCGGGCGTAGATCCGTGGGTGCCCTCCGGCCGCCAGTACTGGACGGCGAAGACGTGCGCCGGGTTCATGCCCGGACCACTCGGCCGGGTGCCGGTAAGCGTCACGCGGATGACCGCGCCCATCTCGGGCGGACCTTCCGGTGCGCCGGCCTCAGCCATGGCCCGGACCAGGTCATCGCGGGCAGCGCCCTTGACGTACCACTTGGCCAGGCCCTCGGGGTGGTTCGGGTTCGGCTCCAGCAGCTCGACCGGGACGATCATGACGAACTTCGCCCGGCCGTCCTTGAAGAACAGCGGCTTGTTCTGGTTGTCCGTCTGCTGCTGGATGTCCCCGTTGTTCACAGGTCGGGTGACCCGGATCAGGTAGGACTGGTTGATCAGCGGCTGGTTGTTGGGGCCAGTGAACTTGAGCCCGCCGCCGCCCCCGGTGCTGGGCTGGCTGTAGTAGTCGTCCAGCGAACCCTGTGCGAGCGGGACCGGCGGAGCGGCCGGAGGCTGCGGTGCGTAGCCCTGCTGCGGCGGGTACTGAGGGGCGTACTGCGGTGCGGGGTACCCACCCTGCTGCGGCGGGTAGGTCTGCGGGTAGCCCTGCGCGGGCGGCTGCTGGTACTGCTGCTGCGGTGCCTGCGGGGGATAGCCCTGGTACGGAACGGTCATGCGGGTGGTCCTTGTCAGTTGGTTGGGGAAGTGGGTGTTGCTCCGACAGCGGCTGGTACGGCCTTGTCGGGCCCGGGGCAGCCGTACTGGCCGTCCCGGGCTGCTTGTGGGCGGTAGAACGGGCAGAAAAAACATTCGTCGCTGTCCGCTGCGGCCGGCACCTGCATGAGGTCCATGCGCCCGGCAACGATCTGCTCGGCGTACTGCCGGCGATGTGCGGTCTGGTCGAACACGACCTGGAGCAGCTCGTCGTCGGCGGGCGTGTACTGCCTCTCCCAGACGTAGAGCCCGTCGAGGCTCGCCGCCGTGCGCGGGTACGCCGCGAGGGCGACGCGGTTCACGGGCAGTCCGAGGTTGCGGTAGCCCTGCCCGTACAGCAGCAGCTGCACGACGTACTTGCGCGGCGGGTTCTTCCGGATCTTCGCCATGCTCGACTCGCCGAGGAACTTGTGGTCGACAACCGCCTTCTCGTGCGCGTCATACAGGTCCGCCGTACCGGGGTGGTCCGGGTGCGGCGTGACACGGTGCTCGGTGACCCACCGCAGTACGCCGCGCCGCAGGTTTTCCGCGTCGAAGGCCTCGGCCGCCCAGGCGTGGCAGGCGGTACCGACGATCGACGGCCACGGGTCGGAGACATGATTGGTGGCGGGCAGCGCCGCGAACTTCCCGGCGACCTGGCGGTCGCATTCGACGCCGAGCTCGGACGGGCCGAGATGCTGCTGCAGCGTGCGCGGCGCGCGAGCCGCGTGGTCGAGGAAGACGCGGCGCAGTTCACCGGCGTACCGGCTCGCCCAGGGCGAGCTGCCGTTGAGCGGCGCGGGGGCGGCGGCCATGAAGTCCGCGGGCGTACTCACGCGCCACAGCCCGCCAGGTAGTACCGCAACCACTGCAACGAGACGCCGAGCAGGTTCTGACCTGGCAGCTCGATGTGTTGGTCGCAGACGCAGCTGCCCCAGATCTGGTCATGCCAGGTGTTTGTCTCGACCAGATCCAGGTTGCCGGTGGCAACAAGGCGCTCCGCTAGACCAAGGTTGCTGGAGAATTTGGAAGCCAGGAGTTGACGCATCAGCGGCAGCTTGATCTGCTCCCAATCGCGACGGAGCTCGATCGAACGACCGATCCGCTTTGCCTCCCGCGGCGAGCAGTGGGTGAACCCGTGCATCGCCCTCTCGGTCGGGTTCGAGACCTTGGCCGCCTGGAAGGCGTTCTCAACCGTCAGGTAGATCAGACCGTCAAGAGTGCAGTAGTGCTTGCTGAAGTTGCTGAGGTACTCGAGCTCGCCGGAGACCATCACGCCCGCACCTCGCTGACCAGCTCGGTGAGCCGGTAGAAGGTGACGCGCTCGATGTACCAGGACGTCGGCGACGGGGCGTTACGCCCGGCGATCTCGGCCTGGCGCTCAGCGAGCCGCTTCTCGGCTTCCTCGAGGGTCAGGCCGCCGGGCCAGTGCTGGCCGCCGCCCAGCTGGGTGCGGTAGCCGACCCGGAACGCCTCCTCCGGCGGGATCTTCTCGTGCAGCGGGTACATGACGGTCACTTCGACCCCCAGCGGACCTGGTTGCCGGTGATGCTGTTGCAGGAGCCGCAGGCCGGCCGGATGTTGTTACGCCGGTACGTGCCGCCCTTGCAGCCCGGGATGATCCGGTCCACTGTGACGGTGTCAACCGTGAGTAGCTCACCGCAGCGGTAGCACCGACATGCGTGGATGCTGACGCTGGATGGCTCGGTCGGTGTGAACTCTCCGTAGGTGTTGACGTATAGGTCCACGTCGGCCCGGTAGGTCTCGACCAGCCACGCCCGGCGGCGCCGGCGGTCATAGGAGCTGCCGGAGACGTTGCCGTTGGACGTACCCCGCGTGGCTAGCTTCTGTTCGGTCATCGGCCGGCCTCGGCCTTCAGCTCTTTCGGCACGCCGTAGATGGCAGCGCGCTGCACGGACGCGACCTGATGGACCAGCGTCGTACGGAAAGCCCCGCCGGGGGCACTGATGACGATCTCCGGGGTCTCGATCGCCACGGCAATGGCGTCGGCCGTGTCGGGCGACTCAACCTTGGCGACGCACGCCCGGAATCCCTGCGCGTACGCCAGGCGTACGTAGTCCGCGATGCTCGCGGTGTCCCAGTGCACGTTGGTGATGTCCAGGCCGAGGTTGCGGCAGGTGGCCGCGGCTTCGGTGCGGGCGTCGACGTACTCCGGGGTCTCCGGGTAGGCCGCCGGACGCACCCGTACTGCGGTGGATGGCGGCTCGACGCCGTCGGGCAGGCCGGGAGAGTCGATGACGCGGGTACCGCCAACGAGGGTCGGCATGCCGTGCAGGAGCACGGAGCTGATGGAGGCGCCGCGCAGGCGCTCGCGGATGCTCATCGTGGCCCCACCTCGTCGGACAGCCGCTCGAGCGACGCGGGCTTGGAGGCGCTGGTGATGCCGTGCTCCCACTGCACGACGACCAGCGGCCGATCGTGCAGGTCCCGCACCGTCCCCAGAACGGAACCGAACAAGCCGAGGCCGGCGCGGTGGGCGACCCGGGTCCTCCGGCGGAAGAGCGCCTCGGTGGTCTGATCGCCAGGCTTGTGCGGCATCAGCTCACCGCCTGCTCGTACTCGTCGATCGTCTCGGCGACCACCAGCGTGTTGTGCCCGGTCTCGGCCGTGTGGGCCTTGGCGGCGTCACGCGTCTTGTCGCTGGACGGCTTCGACCAGGTGCAACCCTTCCCGCGGAACGACTGCACGTGGTGGTCGGCGGGGTAGACGTAGATGCAGATCGCACGCGGGAGACACCCGACGCTGCTGACCCGTCTTGCGCTGGCCATCAGGCGTCCTTGCCCTTGGCAACGCGCAGCGTCCAGCTGCCGGACTTCTTGGCGTACTGCACGTACTTGACCGGGTCGTCGGCCTTGAACCTGGTGCTGTCGAAGCGCCACGTCTCCACGTAGGCCAGGTGCAGCCGCGGGCCGGCCGTGCCCTCCAGCTGGATCGTTCCGGCGCCCGGTGCGGCTTCGGTCAGCGCCAGCTTGAGCGCGTCGGTCGCGGCATCGGCGCGCTCCTTGGCGGACGCGGCCAAGGCCTTCGCCTCGACGTACTCGGCGTGCAGCTGCTCCAGGCGACTGCCGGGCTCGTAGTTGACGACAGGCGTCACCGGCTGTACGACGGGCTTGGGAGCGAAAGTCTGATCGGTCATTTACGTTCTCCAGTTGCCGTTCGGTTGAGTTCGTCGGTGCGGATGACCTGCTCCCAGCACTGCCCGCAGGCAATGCCGCCTACCGTGGGCCGGACACGACCGGTACGTACGTCGGTGTGAACACAGAGCTTCTGGACACGCTCAGCGAGCGGGTGCTGTTTGCCGAAGTGCGGCCCCTCGACTGCGACCGCATCGGTCGGTTTGGCCTGGGGCCGCCCGAACGCCCGTGCCGTCCGCTGCACCTTGCGGGCCTGGCGTACCGCCCTGGTCGCGGTGCCGACGCCGACCTCGCCTGTACGTACGCGGGTACGCGTCTCCTGGTCCAGGTCGAGCAGCGCGAGCGACTCGCTGATCCGCCCGGCGGACAGCCCGGTGCGGCGGGCGACCTCGGCCAGCGTCAGGCCCTGCCTGTCGCGCAACTGGCCGAGCACCTCGGCGCGATCAATCGCGCTCAGCTCCTGGCGCTGGCAGTTCGCCACCAGCATCACGACCAGTTGCTCGTCGGTGTCGTCGAGATCGTGGCGGACAACGACTGGCACGGTAGGCAGGCCGGCCATACGGGCGGCGGCCGCGCGGTGGTGACCGTCGAGGATGAGCCAGCAGTCGAGATCGGTCGGGTGTTCGGTGACGACGAGCGGCAGCAGTACCCCGTGCTCACGCATCGAGTCGGCCATCTCTTCGACGCGCTCGTGCGACAGGTCGCGGTTGTTGTCGTGGGCCCTCAACGTGCTCAGGCCGACGTGCCGGATGCTCTGCTTAGGCTTCACGATGCCTGCCTCAGCGCACGCTGCGGGTTGATCCCGGTACGACGTTCGACCTCGTTGCGGCTGGTGCCGGCGGCGGTCATCCTGCGTACCAGTTCGGCCTGCTCGGCTGCGTTCAGGCGGACGCTCTTGTCGCCGGACATCCGGCGCTCAACGGCCGCCTGGTCGACGTACGACGTGTCCGTCTCGGTGTCGGCGTACGGCTTGGCTGCGGGGTCGTCAATGCTCTCGTCGTCCCAGGCGAGCGGCGATACCCAGCCGTGTGCCTTGGCGTAGTTGCGGCTACGTGACGCGACGAGCTTCTCGCGGTGCGTGGTTTCCGGCGGCTTCTTCATCGACAGCTCGGCGTACAAGCCGCGGACTGCCCGGTCGTGGGCGCCGGTCGTGGCCGGTCGAAGGCCTTGCGCGATCGGCGTGAAGTTGGCGCGGCTGATACCGAGCCGGCGGGCGATGTTCGACTGGGACCAGCCAAGCGCGACCAGTGCCTGGATCCGGCGGACCGTACCGGTGTTGTCGACCCGGGCACCGTCGGCCACGTTGAGTTGGATCGCGAGGATGCGTTCCTCGTTGCGGGGTGTGATGCGCTTCGCAGGGACCTGTCGGCCGTCGGGTCGGCGCTTGCCGTACATCAGCTTCCAGAGCATGCCCGACGACAGGTCGGTGACGGCGATGATCCGCTTCAGCCCCATGCCTTGGTTGAGCAGGCTCTGGATGTGAGCGCGGGCAGGACCGGCGTCGACCAGACCGTTCCACCGGCCGTACGCCTGCTGGCGAGTGCGGTTTTCCTCGTAGCTCGCGTTGGACGCGGCGCACGGAAGGCACCGGCAAAGGTCTTGGACGTAGCAGGCGTAGGTGCCGTGCTCGTGGTTCGCCTGCTTGTGCAGACAGGGCTTCGGCGTCCGGTCGATCGCGGCGTTGCGGGCTCGGTACCGCTCGGCGTCAGCGGCCCTCCGCAGCCACCGCTCGCACGAGTGCCGGCTGAACGCGTAGTCGGCCTTGGCCTCGCTCGCGTAGGAGCCAACGAACGGGCAAGCATCGCAGCCAACGTGGTACCGGGTGGCCATCACGCACCGCCCAGCCAGCGCAGGATCGTGTCGCCGCCGTGGCCGTGCACGGCGAGCATGTCGTCGACGCTGTCCCAGGCGGCGGTGGAGGGCCGGTTGCTGTGCCAGTGCAGGGCAACGCGGCCGCTGGGGAACTGCACGCCGTAGGCAACGAGCCCCGGTCCGGACACACCGGAGTGGTCGACGAGACGAACGAGCTCGAAGGTTCGGGGCAACGGGGCGGCGGGTCCGCCAGCCGCAGCAGAGGGTGAGGCGCCTCCACCGGGCACCACCGCCCCGTTGCCGTTCCGGAGGAGCAGGAGCTCGTTGAACTCCGCTCCGAGTATCCCGACCACAGACACGCGGTCGGGGGTGGACAGGACGCCGGTGAGGCGGCGCTCGATGCGCTCGCGCAGGCCGATCAGATCAGTGGCCTGGCAGTCGATGGACGCCGGCGGGTAGACGGTGACCGGACCGAGCAAGGCGAGCGTCTGCTCCCACGGTCCCGAGGAGGACTCGGTCATGCAATCCCACTGGCCGTCGACGAGGTTGTACTGCCAGATGTCGCCGTCCTTGTCGACAACCAGGGACGTGCGGACGGGCTCCGGCGTCGTCACGCGACACCGTCCTGATGGTGGTCAGAACCCTGGTGCTGCTGGGTCCGGCCCTCGACCTTCTCGGTGTAGATGGCCGACGCGCGCTCAGTCCTGCGATAGCTACGGCCGAAGGCGACGAGCGCCATGACGACCAGGCCGACGATCAACATGCCGAGCAGCCAGTGGCCGTCGGGGACGCGGCTGGGATGGGTGAAGCCGAACAGGAACAGGCCGACACAGCCGACGATGAGCGCGATGCCGGCGTTAATGCCACCGCGCTCATCACGTTCGACGTGCGCCACCCACTCGGCGGTCGCCATCTCGGCCGGCGATTTTCCACGGGTGCGCGGGTCGTCAACGACCTCGACGTGCACGCGGGTGCCGAGGATCATCTGCCGGCGGACGCCGTGCCGGTCGATGTTCGACGGCATCGCGTAGCCGCCGACCGCGACGTGCCAGGCGTGCGCCTCGTGGTTGCCGCCCTCGACTCGCACCCACAGCTGGCCGTTGAGCGTGTAGTACTCGTGCCTGGTGGCGCGCAGCCGGGTGCTGTCGGCAACGACCCGCTCGATCCACGCCATCGTGGCTGCGTACGTCGAGCCTTCCGGCGCTGTGAACGGCGTGGCGGCGTGCATGTCCTCGGCTTCGGCGATGGTCGCCGCGGAGACCTGCCCGCAGTACGCGAACGTGCAGTCGGACTGCGGGTGCGGGGGCCGGCCGATGGGCCTGTGCATCTCGGCGGGCATCACGGCACCAGCTGCCAGGTCGGGCAACCCTGGGTCGCGAAAGCGTCATCGTCCTTGCCGAGGACAACGGTCTGCGGGCCCATGCGGTATGCACCATCGACGATGACCCAGCCGCCGGACGGGTGGCGCTGCAAGCGGGTCCACAGGCAGATCGAGCTGCCGGCGGTGTGATAGGTGCCGCGCTTGACCTCCTTGCCGATGAGCCACGTGCCGTTGTTAGGCACTGTGTCCGCGACCGGCGGCGACTGCTCGACGGGCTTCGCGTCGTAGCGCTGCGGCACCGGTACGCCGGGCTGGGCCGTCGGCCGCAGGGCCTTGCCGACCGACACGGCGGGGGAGTCCTGGGAGACGACGTACACACCAACGCCGGCGCAAGCGAGTGCGGCAACCCCAGCGGCGGCGACCGCCCGCCAGTCGCCGGTCACAGGTACCGCCAGGAGTCGTGACCCATCAGGCGGGCGACCGGGATCTCGTCGTCGATGATCGGGTCGTACTCGAACGTGGCGAACCAGTCGTTACCCCCAGCGTGCTGGGCTTCGGCGGTCGGCGTGGTCCGTGTCAGCTGTCGCGGTCCGCGGTGCCGGCCCCCGCCGAGTACGGCCTTCAGCAGGGTGCGCATCATCCACTCCAGTGCATGAACACGGCGCCGTCGCGGCGGATGAGCATGACGGCCTCGTCGCAGAACTCAGCGACGATCTCGGCCGACTCCATGTATGAGGAGACGTCGCCGCGGTAGACCGCCATGGCGCACGGGCGGCCGAGCACGTCCTTGCCCAGGGTCATCGCGAAGACTTCTTGGCCCTTGTCGAAGCCGAGGACCGCGCCCTTCGCGGTGGAGTAGCCGCCGTCTGCGAGCCATGCACGGTCAGCGCTGCCGGCCTTTTCCTCGCGGTACCACGCGAGCACCTGCTCGTCGGTCGGCAGGTCGCCCCAGAGATGCTCCGGAGAGCCGATCATTGCCGTCGCGTCCATCACACGCAGCGAATCGCAAGTGGCGAGCCTCGAAGCGACCGACAGTGCTTTGTCCTTCGCTTGTTCGAGTCCGGGAATGCTCGCGTCGGTCAGCTCGATCGAGTAATCGTCCGAGGTGCCCCGCACAGGCTCGAAGATCCCGTTGAACGTCGCGTTGGAGTCGGCGAGGAAGTCCGGTACCGCGCGGTTGAAGCCGCTGGCGTTGTAGGACGACCGCAGGTAACGGCGGTTGCACAGGTGGCCGGGGTAGCGCTCACTCGGTACGTCGGACGAGCTGGCGTCCGCGGGGATGGCAGTGTGCACGCACTCCGAGCAGTCCGCCTCGTGACCGAGGATGCTCATCTCGTGCTCGAGCTTGCTCTGCGCCACAGCGGGGTCGTCCTCGGACCGCTCCCCGAACCTGGCGTACCAGGCCTCCCACGCCGTGTTGTGCGCGTCGCTTGCCTCCTGCTCCGCGCGCTCGTAGAGATAGACGTCCAGTCCCATGGGATACTCCTCGTAGTTCGTGAGCCCGGTTTCTGCTTGTCGGTGGAGCCGGGCTCCGGCTTGTCTGGTGGTCTGTGCTGTTGGAACCGGGTCGGCGCCAGGAGCTGGGGGAGCTCGGCGCCCGGGGGGTGTTGACGCTTGTTGACCGGCGCCGACCCGGGGTTCAGGAGGCCGAAGCCTCGGTGTGTGGTTGAAGGAACGGCCCGTGCAAGGCGGTCAGTCGCTCGATCTCCTGCTGGGTGAGCGGTGCGTCGCCGTCGCCGTCGTCCCAACCGGCGGTGAAGGCCTCGGCGGGTGTGCGGCACACGCGCAGGGGGTATGCCTTCACGTCTTCTTGCCTGTCGATCCGCCGGTGTTTCCGCCTTTGCTGCCGCCCTTCGGTGCCTTCGGCTTCTGCTGAGGCCGTCCGCTCGTCGGGTGGGTCTTGCGCGGCGCCATCAGTGCGCTCCGGATCGGCCCCAGCCGGCGCTCTTGCGGCCGGCGCCGAGACGCGCGATCCGCCGGGCGAGCCGGTTGCGGCGGTGCATGCGGTGACCGCCGTTGCTTTGCCGCGACTTGCGGCGGGTCTGTCCGCCGAGCCGCGGCATCAGCTGGCCGCCTTCGTCTGCACAAGTTCGGTCTGGGTGCGCGACCGGAACTCGTCGAGGGTCAGGCCGAGCGCGGCGGCCAGTTTGTTGACCGTCGAGACGCGGGGGTGGGCCTTGCCCTGCTCGATCGCCAGGTACGCGTTCTCGCTGATACCGGTGCGCTCGGCGAGCGAGGCCTGGGTGTGTCCCCCGGCCAGACGGAGCGCCTTGAGCGCTTCGGTATTGAGCTGCATGTGAGCCAACATAGAGCCCAAGTTGAGCCCAAGTCAAGCTCAAGTCAAGCCCGGCGGTTGACGCAAGGCCAAACTTGGGCCTAACTTGGGTTCCGATGGCGACTGAGACATTCGGAGTTGTGGTGCGGTCCCTGCGTGAGGCGGGGGATATGAGCCAAGACGAGTTGGCTGCGAAGACCCAGGTTTCTAGAACCAGCATTCAGAACTGGGAGAACGACCGGAGCCGGCCGCGGCGTGCGGAGTTCCGCCGGCTGGCCGTCGCCCTGGGCCTCACCGTCGAGCAGTTGCGGGCGCGGACAGAGGCCGGCGACGACGGACCGGAGGAGGTGTCGGCGGATGAGCTCCGGCGGCTGATCGCCGAGACCGAAGACGAGCTCGAGTATCTCAACCCGAAGTACGAGAGTAACCGAGCGTCACTGACCGCACATCTTCAGCGACGCCTAAGGCAACTAAACGAGCGACTGGACGCATTGAAGTAGGCAATTGTGGCTACTTCCTGCAAATCTGGCGTGTCGTGTAACGCGCATAGCGGGTCACAGGATGTAACGGGCACCACCCCGGCCGAGTGCAGGCCGCAACCCCTACTCGACCGGGATGGCATCTTTGTCCATACCCAAGTTGAGCTGGGGGAACCCGCAGTGTTTGGAACGATCAAAGGGGTGATCGTTGTAGCCGTGATCCTGGTGGTCGCGGCAACGGTGGTTGCTGTACATGAAGAAAGGCTCGCGAGCCTGCTGATCGTCGCCGCAGGGGTGGCGTCGACGCTGGCGGGAATCATGCTGATTCTCGAGCGCAGGCTGGGGGACTGGTACGACACCGGCGGCAACGCCCGGGAGCTCGTGCTGCTCCGCCGGATGGTTGACGGTAGGGGTAACGCGGGGGAGTAGCCCTGAACATCCGGGCGGGCTCCGCTCCCCGCCTGGGTGTTGAAGGCTGCTGCTAGTCGTCCAGCTGACGCCGCTTCATCCGCACTGACGCAGGGTCGAAGCCGGGACCGCGGCGACCTGCCGGCAGCACGGTGACCTGGAACAGCGAGCGCACCGTCTCAGCCCGGACGTCGATCGGCTCGAGGTCCCACTGTTCGAGCGTGATCCCTGCCATCCGGACCAGGAGCCGCTGCGCAGATGTCGCCGCCATCTGCGCACGCAGCTGCGCGATCTTGCGGTCATAGCTAGCGATCCCCAGCGCCAACAATGCGGTGTCGACTTCCGGATGATCGGCCAGATCCTGGAGTACTGCGGTGTCCGCCGTCTTGCGTCGTTGAAGCGCCGCGATCTCGCCGCCGAGGCCCGGCTCGTCCAGCGAGGCGTGCACGGCGGCCAGGAAGGCAGGCTCGTTGAGCCGCCGCAGCACGCGGCCCACCACATACGCATCGAGCAGCCGGACGTTCCGCGCGACAGGGGAGGGGCAACGAGGGGTCTTGCAGTAGTACAGGCGGTCGCCGGTCTTGTTCGCCGGCTTCGTGTACAGGGGCCCTGCGCAACCACCGCAGTCCGCGGCCTTCCCGGTGAGCAGATACAACCGCTCCCGTCCCGAGTAGCCGTATGTGTCGCTTTGCGCCTGGAGCAGAGCGAGCACGTCCTCCCGCTGCTCCGGCGTCATCAGGCCCTTCCATCGCGCCGGCATCAGCTTGCCGTCGTACTCGACGAGACCCGCGGTTCGCGGGGCGGACAGCCAGGCCCGGAACGCGTTGGCCTTCCACGGGTTGCCGGCTGTCGTCGTGCACTTCGTGTTCAGCCAGGCGATCACGCCCCCCTGCGACTGGCCGGCCAAGAACCGCTTGATGGCCGCGCGCCCGATCGCTGCTTCCTTGCGGTTCAGCTTCTCGATGTCATACAGCGGCTTCCCCGTCCGGCCCAGATTCCCTGTCGGTACGCCGTAGCCGAACGGCCGGTTAGACCCAGTGCCGGCGCCACCCTTCTCCGAGCGAGCTCGCGCATCGCGCTTCACCCGGCGGGAGGTATCGGCTGAGGCCCGGCAGGCTTGCGCGGCCTCGATCCGGAGGATGAACCGATCGTCCTCGCTGTTCAGATCCCGGGTGCCTTGCGGCGAGGCGAGCGGCAGATGCCGATCGTCCGCGACCTTCAGGAGCAGCTCGAGGTCCCACGGCTGTCTGATCAGACGATCACCGTGGTAGATCAGGATCCCGTCATGCTTGTTGCCCCGCGGACAGACATTGCCGGGCTGCAGGCTGTCGAGCATAGCGCCCCATTCAGCGCGTTTTCGGTTGCGCTGCCACGCCGACTTGTTGTTATCGGAGTACACGCAGCAGACTCCCCAGTCGATCTTCTGACCAAGGTCACGGCAGTCGCCTTCTTGCCGTTCGACCTTCTCCAGCGAGCCGTCCGGGGCGTAGCTCAGACGGCAATAGATACACGCGTACTTCGGTTTCTCGGTGTCTCTGCGCATGGCAAGAGTATAGGTGATATCTTGACAAGCAGGTTGTTCCACTGGCCGATGAACTTGAACACCGCGAGCGTCGCGATCGCCGGCACCGCCAGCGGCACGATCACCCGGGTGAACGCCTGCCAGCGATTGGCTCCGTCCAGGCGAGCCGCCTCCTCGTAGTCGCGGGGGATACCGAGGAAGAACTGCCGCAACAGGAAGACGCCGAGCGCGGTGAACGCGTGCGGCAGGATCATTCCCGGCCAGGTGTCGATGCCGTGCAGCTTCGCGACCAGGATGAACTGGGGGATCAGCGTCACCTGCGACGGGATCATCAGCGTCGCCAGGTAGATCCCGAACAGCAAGTTCCGGCCGGGGAAGTTCAGCCGGGCGAACGCGTACGCCGCCAGCGCGGCCGTGACGGTCTCCAGCAGCGTCGTACCGGCCGCGAAGATGATCGTGTTGAGCAGGTACCGGCCGAGCGGGACCAGCTCGAAGGCCCGCTTCAGGTTCTCCGGATGCCAACTGCTCGGCCAGAACGACGGCTGCGCGGCCATCGACTCCGCGTCGGACTGGAACGCCACCAGCACCATCATCACGACCGGTACCAGCGTCAGCGCGGTAACCAGATAGCAGGCGAAGACGACCAGCTTGCGCGTGGCCACCGGGTTCTTCAGCAGCGGTGCCAGGGCGTTAGTCGTCATAGTGGACGAGCCTCCGCTGCAGCACGAACTGGGCCGCGGTGATGACGACGATGAACCCGAACAGGACCAGCGACTGTGCCGCGGCGTACCCCTGGTCGTAGTTCTCGAAGCCGGTCCGGTAGATGTACATGACGAGCGTCGTGGTGCGTGACCCCGGCCCGCCGTTCGTCATGATGAGCGCCTGGTCGAAGACCTGGAACGAGCCGATGATCGAGGTCACGATCACGAAGAACAGCGACGGCGACAGCATCGGCAGCGTCACGCTGCGGAAGCTCTGCCAGGCCGAGCTGCCGTCGACCTTCGCTGCCTCGTAGAGCTGCTGAGGGATCGCCTGCAGGCCGGCCAGGAAGACGACCATGCCGAACCCGAAGCTCTTCCAGACACTCATCGCGATCAGCGCGGGCATCGCCCAGTTGTCGCTGATCAGCCAGGCCGGTCCGTCGATGCCGAACCATCCCAGCACGGTGTTCACCAGGCCACCGTGGGGGATGTAGAGCCAGATCCAGACGAACGCGACCGCCACCGTGATCGTTGCGTACGGCAACAGCAGCAGCGAGCGGAAGACGGCGATCCGGCGCAGTCCCTGGTTGAGCAGCAAGGCCAGTCCGAGGCTCACCAGGATCGTCAACGGAACGCTCACCAAGGTGAAGTACGCCGTGTTGCCGAGCGCCGACCAGAAGGTCGGGTCAGGTCCGAGCCGGGTGAAGTTCTTCAGGCCGGCCCAGGTGGGACTGCTGAACAGGTTCCAGTTCAGCAGCGAGATCACCCCGGCGGCGACCACCGGGCCGGCGGTGAAGATCAGGAAGCCGATCAGGCTGGGCAGGATGAACAGCCAGGCGGCCAGGGTCTCCTTGTTCCGCCAGCGTGGCGTCGGTCCGGTCGGTGGAGACTTGGCGCTCGTCGCCGCTTGCGCGGGCAGGGTGTCGACAGCCATCCGGGATCACCTCTTCCGGGCTTCGGCTTGGCGGATGTTGTCCTGGTGCTGCTTCATCAGTACGTCGAGCCGCGGCGTCAAACCATTGATCGCGTCAGGTACGGACACCTGGCCGAGGAACGTCCGCGGCAGGTCCTGGCCGAGTAACTGCTTGACCTGGTTCCAGTTGGTCGTCACGTCGAACGCGTGCCCACCGGCCACCTTGCCGGCCAGGATCTCCTGCACGACTCCGAGATTGTCGGGCGGCGGCTTGAACGCGCTGCCCGCTGAGAGACGGGCCGGGTTGTTGCGGCCGGCCTTCGCATAGATGTCCAGGGCCCCGGTGCTGGTCAGGGTCTTGAGCAGTCGCCAGGCCAGCTCGAGATCCTTGCCCTTGACGCTGGAGGGGATAGCGAAGGAGGAGCCGGACACTCTCGGCGTACTGCCGACCGGCCCGGCCGGGAACGGGATGACGTCCCAGTCGAACTTCGCCTTGCGAACGTTGACCACCTGCCACGGACCGTTCTGCATGAAGGCGACGTTGCCCTCCATGAAGTTGGCCAGCGAGCTCTCGGTCACCAGGTTGCTGATCGGCGGTGTCACCTTGTCCTTCACGAACAGGTCGATGACGAACTGGATCGCCTGCATCGCCGCCGGCTTGTTCAGCGTGCTGACCGACTGGTCGTCGTTCATGACGTTGCCGCCGGCGCAGTAGATCCACGACACCAGGTCGTCGATGGCCGGCGCGCAGGTGAAGCCGTACTGATCCGGTGGCTTCGTCAGCTCCTTGGCGAGATCGCGGAAGGTCTCCCAGGTCATCGGCTCGGTCTTCGACGGCAGCTCGATTCCCGCCTTGGTCAGGATCGTCTTGTTGTAGTACATGACCGTCGGGGCGACGTCGAAGCCGATCGCGTAGGTCTTGCCGTTGAAGGACGAGATCTTCCGGCTCAGCGGGTAGAAGTCGTCGGTCTTGAAGTCCGGGTCGGCGGCGATCAGGTCGTCGAGCGGCTGGTGGGCGCCGCGCGAGGCGTAGGTCGGGATGAGCGTACCGTTCAGCGCGGTCACCAGGCTGGCGGTGCCGCTGACGAGTTGGAGGTCGAGCTTGGTCGGATAGGGGCCGGACGGCGTGAGGGTCGGGATCGATTCGAGCTTCAGTTGCTGCTCGACGTACTTGCTGAAGTCTTCCCAGACCTTGCGTTCGGCCGGACTGCTGGACCACATCGACCAAGTGGCCGCGTTCTTGGGCGTTGATGAACAGGCTGTGAGTACTCCGGATGCGGCCACCGCGGCGCCTGTGTACTTGAGGAAGCTGCGGCGGGACAGCTCAGGGGACATGAAGGCACTCCTCTAGGTGAAGAGCAGGGTGATCGACTCGGCGCGGATGCGCTCCTCGTCGACCTGGACGCCCAGACCGGGCGCGGTGGGGACCGTTGCGACGGCCTTGGTGATGGTGAGCCCCTCGACGTACAGGTCCGACAGCAGTTCGGGCCCGTTCAGCTCTGCGGGCAGTGCCAGTTCGAGCTGGCTGAACAGATGCATGGCGGCCGCGAAGCCGATGCCGCAGTCGGTCAGGCCGCTGGCGAGGATCTCGATGCCGTTGGAGAGCGCGACCTGAGCGGTCTTCAGCGCGTTCCGGAGACCACCGGCTTTGCAGATCTTCACGACGACCAGGTCGGCCGCGTCGAGCCGGACCGCCCGGGCCAGATCCTGCGCGGTGAAGCTGCCCTCGTCGATCGCGATCGGCAGGTCGATCAGCTCGCGCAGCCGGTGCATCGCGAGGGTGTCCGTGCTCGGTACTGGTTGCTCGACGCAATGAATCGTCCGGACATGGCTCGTCCGGTCGAGAAGCTGCTTGAGCGCACTCGGGCGGTACGACTGATTGGCGTCCAGCCACAGCGGCTTGGCGCCGGCCACCTCCGCGACCGTCTCGATCGCGGCCGCGTCGGAGTCCAGATCCCCGCCGATCTTCACCTTGTACGCCGAATAGTCCGACGACTGCTGAGCATGCTCCCTCACCACGTCCGGCGCCCCGACCCCGATCGCCGAGCACAGTGGGATCTCGTCGTGCAGCTTCCCGCCGAGCAACGCATGCACCGGTACGCCGGCAAGCTTGCCCGCAGCATCATGCATCGCAAGGTCGACCGCTGCCCGGGCAAACGGAAAGCCGTTCGAGACCGCAGGACTCAACCGCTTCGTCGCCCGCTGGTGAAACAACTCGACCTCGAAAGGCGTCAGCTCCAGCAAGATCGGCTCGAGATGACGCTTGATCACCACCGCGATCGTCTCCGCCGTCTCGTAGCTCCAGCTGGGGAGCGCTCTCTGCTCGCCCCAACCGACCACCCCGTCCTCGGTCGTGAGCTTCACGAAGACCACTGCCGCCGCTTGGTCCGGCGCCTTGTCGGGGGAGCCGACCGCGCCGCTGCCGAGCACGAACTGCCGCGCGAACGGCACCGCGACCGGGAACACCTCGACCGACCTGATCCTGCTCATGCCGCGATCGCCCAGACTGCCGGATCGACGAAGCTCGGACCGCGAACACCGTCGTCGAGCCACTTGAGTACGTCCTCGACGACATAACCCGCCAGCGCGAGGTGACCCTCAACGGTGTCACCCGCGATATGCGGCGTGAGCAGCAGGTTCGGGGCGGCCAACACATCGGCACCGAACTTCGGCGGCTCCGGATCGTACACATCCAGCGCCGCGAACAACCGCCCATCGAGGCAGTGCTCCAGCAGCGCCGGCTGGTCGACGGCCGGCCCCCGCGACGAGTTGACGACGATCGCACCGTCCGGCAATTGCTCGATCAGCTTCCGCGTCACCAGCCCACGAGTCTCCGGCACATCCGGCACATGGATGGAGACGAACCGCGACTGCAGCGCCTCCTCCAACTCAACCACCCGCACGCCGAGTTGCTGCGCGCGTTCCGTTGTCAGGTACGGGTCGTAGACGACGAGGTCGCAACCGAACTGCTTGAGCAGCGTGATCAGCGCGCGAGCGGTCGAGCTGGCTCCGAGGATGCCGACCTGCTGGCCGGCCAGCTCACCACCACGCAGTTGAGGCTGCTTCCAGCCACCGGCGCGGAGTGCCTGGTCGAACTGGGGGAGTCGGCGCGCCAGCGTGAGCATCGAGGCGAGGCAGTACTCGCCGACCGACCAGGCGATCCGGGTGCCGGCCGAGAAGACGGCGACGCCCTGGTCGAGGATCGCCGGGTCGACGAGCTTCTTCACGGAGCCGGCCGCATGCGCAACCACCTTCGGTCCGTTGCCGTCCGCCCAGAGCGCCTTGTCCAGGTGCGGCGTACCCCAGCTGGTCAGGAGTACCTCGCTCCCGGCGGCGAGCTCAGCGACTACCTCGGCGCTCAGGTCGGGACCGGCCCAGGTGACGTCGAACCGCTGGTTCAGCAGCTCCCGGGTCTGCGGGCTGCACACGTCGTCGGCGCGGTCGGGCGTCATCACCACGGCTAGCTTGGACAAGCTGACTCCTCGGATCGGAACTCTTGGACCCGAAGGTAAGGGCTTTCCGTTATGCTCGTCCAAGCCCATTTCCGCATCGACCGATACCGTGAGGGCATCGCCATGGATCTCTCCCTGCAGCAGTTGCGTGGATTCGTCGCGGTCGCGGAGGAACAGCACTTCGGCCGTGCGGCCCAGCGGCTCAACCTGACCCAGCCGCCGCTGACCCGGCAGATCCAGGGGCTGGAGCGCTCTCTGGGCATCAGCCTGTTCGACCGGACCGGCAGGGGAGTGCGGCTCACGGCGGCCGGCCAGGTGTTCCTCGAGCACTCGCGGCGGGTGCTGGCGTTGCTCGAGGTTGCGCCTGACGTGGCGCGGCGAGCGGCCGATGGGCAGACCGGTACGTTGCGGATCGCGTTCACGGCGATCGGGGCGTACGCCGTACTGGCCGACTTCCTGACGATGGTGAGCAAGCGGACCCCGGCGGTGACGGCGGAGCTGACCGAGCTGGTGAGTCCGGATCAGTTCGAGGCGCTGGCGAATCTGGAGATCGATCTCGGCATCGTCCGGCCGCCGATCCCTGCGCAGTTCGACTCGGTCCTGGTGCATTCGGAGGATCTCGTGCTCGCCGTACCGGCAGATCACAAGCTGGCCGACGGAGAGAGCGCTGTCTCGCTGGCTGACGTGACGGACGACTACATCGGTTACAGCCCCGAAGGCTCGCAGTACCTGCACGACATCTGCGCCGCGATGATCGGGATGAACCGGTACGCCGTCAGCCAGCTCGCGTCGCAGGTGCCGACCATGCTCGCGCTCGTCCGGGCCGGGTTGGGGTGCGCGCTGATTCCGCGGTCGATCATGGCCATGGGCGTGCAGGGCGTGCGGTATCGCGAGCTCGACGCGGCGGACGCGCACTCGGTGACGCTGCATGCGGCGTGGAGTCCGGACAGTCCCAACCCGGCTCTTCAGCGGCTCGCCGAGTCGCTGAAGGCAAATCCACATCTGGATGCGTGACTGCCGAGCTTGACCTAGAGCCAGCTCTAGTTCGTACTGTCGGTGTTATGAGCACTCCACAGCACAAGATCGGCTCGGGCTTCGGCCATGGCACCAAGGCGGACGAGGTCCTCGCGGGCATCGACCTGACCGGCAAACTCGCGCTCGTCACCGGCGGCTACTCCGGCATTGGGATCGAGACCACCCGCGCGCTGGCGAAGGCGGGCGCCCAGGTCGTCGTACCGGCTCGTCGGCCGGACGCAGCCAAGGAAGCGCTCTCCGACATCGCCGGCGTCGAGGTCGGCGAGCTGGATCTGGCCGACCTGGCGAGTGTGCAGGCCTTCACCTCAGGCTTCCTCGCCTCCGGGCGATCGATCGACATCCAGATCAACAACGCGGCCGTGATGGCCAACCCGGAGACACGGGTCGGGCCGGGCTGGGAATCGCAGTTCGCCACCAACCACCTCGGGCACTACGCGTTGACCAACCAGCTGTGGCCGGCGCTCGCCGCTGACGGCGGTGCGCGGGTGGTGTCGTTGTCGTCGTCGGGGCACCGGCGCTCTGACATCCGGTGGGACGACCCGCAGTTCACCCAGGGGTACGAGAAGTGGGCGGCGTACGGGCAGGCCAAGACGGCCAACTCGCTGTTCGCGGTACAGCTCGATGCTTTGGGCAAGGATTCCGGCGTACGGGCCTTCGCGGTGCACCCGGGCGGGATCCTGACGCCGTTGCAGCGGCATCTGCAGCGTGAGGAGATGGTCGGCTTCGGGTGGATCGACGAAGAGGGCAACCTGGCGCGCCCGGATCTGTTCAAGACTCCTGAAGGTGGCGCGTCGACCTCGGTGTGGGCGGCCACTTCGCCCCAGCTCGACGGTCAGGGTGGCGTCTTCTGCGAGGACTGCGAGGTCGCCGAACTGTCGACGGACGATGCGCCCGGAGTACGGCCGTACGCCGTCGATCCGGCGTCGGCTGCACGGCTGTGGACGCTGTCCGCCGAACTCACCGGCGTGAACGCGTTCCAGTAATCTGACCGCATCACTACTTCAACGATCGTCAGCACCCTCCGCGCCGCCGGCTGCGTCTTCGCCGAGGACGAGGCGGACCTGCTGATCGCGGCAGCCCGCGACGACGCCGAGCTCACCCACATGGTCGCGCAACGCGTCGCCGGGCTGCCCATCGAACACATCGTCGGCTACGCGGACTTCTGCGGACTGCGCATCCTGCTGGACCCCGGCGTCTTCGTCCCACGCCGCCGCACCGAACACCTGGTCGCGGAAGCTCTCCTGCGCACCCACCCCGGCTCGATCGTCGTCGACCTCTGCTGCGGCTCAGGCGCCCTCGGTGTCGCCGTCCACGCGGGTCAACCCGACATCACTCTGTTCGCCGCCGACCTCGACCCCATCGCCGTCGCGTGCGCCCGCCGCAACGTCGAGCCCATCGGCGGCCACGTCACCCAAGGCGACCTGTACGCCGCCCTGCCACCGTCTCTGCGCGGCCGCATCGACGTCCTGCTCTCGAACGTCCCCTACGTCCCCACCGACGAGATCCCCTTCCTCCCCGCCGAGGCCCGCCTCCACGAACCCCACACCACCCTCGACGGCGGCACCGACGGCCTCGCCATCCTCCGCCAGGTAGCAGGCGAAGCCTCCGCTTGGCTGGCTCCCGGAGGCACCCTGCTCACCGAAACAACCGAAGCCCAAGCCCCAGTCGCCGCCGAGATCCTCACCGCGGCCGGCCTGACACCCCGCATCAGCACGTCCGAGGAGCTCTACGCCACCGCAGTCATCGGCACCAAGGATTAACCCGATGCCGGTCACGCCAGCCACCGCCAAGGAGTAGCCCGATGGAGATCAGACCAGCCACCGCCGAGAACCTGCCCGGCGTGGTCGCCTCTAGCGCCGCGCTCTTCGCGGAGGACGCCGCAAACCGCGACTCTCTCCGCAATGCAAGCTGGCCGGCCACCCACGGCGCGCAATGGTGCGCTGACCTGCTGGCTGATCCTCAGGCGCTGGTGCTCGTTGCTGCGGTGGAGGGCGAGGTCGCCGGTCATCTCGTCGGCATGTTCGCGGAGCCGTCGGACATGTGGACCGGAAGCAAGGCCGAGCTGGTGAGCATGTACGTCCGCGTCGACCTGCGAGGACAGGGCGTCGGCGGACGGTTGGTCGACGCGTTCGTCGAGTGGGCCAAGGGGCGTGGGACCGCGCGCATGCACGTCACGGCGTACGCGGAGAACGCGGCCGCTCTGCGTTTGTACGAGAGCCGGGGCTTCGCACCGAAGTCGGTGACACTTGCCGTGGACCTTTGATCCGTAGGAATTGCCTGATCGGGTAAATGGGTTGGAGCTCGGGTCGTGGGGTGGAGACGATGTGAATCTATGGCTGATCACATCGCGTTCTTGACCATCCCGGCCGCGGGGCACGTCAATCCGACTCTTCCGGTGGTTGCCGAGTTGGTGCGGCGAGGGCATCGGGTGACTTATGCGACCGGGCCGGCCTTTGGTGACGCGGTCAGGGCTGCCGGGGCCGAGTTGGTCGAGCTGGACTGGGAGCCGAAGGCGATCAAGGTCGCGCGGACCGGGCAGACGACCGAGGATCTCGCCAGGATGTTGTCCAGCTTCGTGAACAGTGCGCGGCGGGTGACGCCGGCGGTCGAGAAGTGGCTCGTCGACGACCGGCCGGATCTGTTCGTGTACGACATGATGACGTTCATCGGGCCGGCCCTCGCGGCCAAGCTCGGGCTGCTCGAGGCGGCCACGGTCGCGAACTTCGCCGGCAACGAGCAGTTCAATCTCACCCAGGCGCTGGTGCCGGCCGACTTCGACCATACGCACCCGAAGTTCCGGGAGTTCCTGGCCGCGCGGGCGCAGTACGCGAAGGACTTCGGGGTGCCGCTCGAGACGGTCGCGACGGCGGGGGCGATCGCGCCGATGAACCTGGTCTTCATCCCGCGCGAGTTCCAGCTGTCGGGGGAGACCTTCGACGACCGCTTCCATTTCGTGGGGCCCGCGATCGGGGCGCGTACCGCCGTCTCGGACTGGACGTCACCCGGCTCGCCGCTGCTCTTCATCTCGCTCGGTACCGCCGTCAACGACCGCCCCGACTTCTTCACCACCTGCGCGAAGGCCCTAGGCGGCACCCACTGGAACGTCGCGATGGCGATCGGCAACGAGGTCTCACCGGCCGACCTCGGCGACATCCCCCCGAACTTCGACGTCCGCCCGTACTTCCCCAGCCGGCCGTCCTCGAACACGCGGACGTCTTCCTCTCCCACGCCGGAATGAACTCGGTGATGGAGTCCCTCCTCAACCAGGTGCCCTTGGCAACCTACCCACAGACCGCCGAACAATCCGCCAACGCCGACCGAGTCACCGAACTAGGCCTAGGCCGCCGCCTCCAGAACGACATCACCCCCGACATCCTCCGCACCACCATCAACGAACTCACCACCGACACCACCATCCGCAACAACCTCGCCACAATGGCCGACCACATCCAAGCCGCCGGCGGCCCAACCGGCGCAGCAGACGCCCTGGAGGCCTACCTCGCCCGGGGTTGGTAGTTTGCGCCCGTGGCCGACTTCTGGGTACATGGCGTGGACGGATTGGACGACGATGCTGCCAATCGCTTGGCAGCAGTGCATCCAGACTGGCGGTTCACCGATGGCGACGTACCGCCGGCTGACGCGGCGTACGACGTACTCGTCGGCGGCCGACCGAGCCTCTCGTTGCTGACGGCATCCAAACGCCTGCACACATTGGTCATCCCGTTCGCCGGAGTGCCTGCCGCGACCTCGGAACTGTTGGGTGCGCACCCGCAGATCGCAGTCCGGCCCGTCCACCACACGGCTGGTCCGACGGCCGAGCTCGCGCTCGGCTTGGTGCTGGCCGCCGCCCGTGCGCTGGTCCCCGCGGATCAGGCGATGCGCGCCGGCGACTGGACGCCTCGGTTCGTACCCCCGACGCCAACGATGATTCTGGCCGGGCATCCGGCGGTCATCGTCGGCTACGGCGAGATCGGTCGGCGGGTGGCGCGCTCGCTGGCTGCGCTCGACATGGAGGTCCACACGATCCGGGGGAGTATCAGTTCGCCGTACGCCGATGGCGAGGTGCGTGTGCACCCGGTGGGGGAGTTTGCCGAGCTCGCTGGTTGCGCGCGGGTCGTCGTACTGGCTGCACCTGCGACTGCCCGAACTGCTGGTCTCCTCAGTGCCGAGGTGATCTCGGGGTTGCCGACGCCGAGTGTGGTGGTGAATGTCGCGCGAGCCGCCCTGGTCGATGAGAGAGCGCTCTACGAGCGGCTGCTGACCGGAGAGATCGCCGCAGGACTCGACGTCTGGTGGAACGAGGCGTCCTCGGCTGATGCCGCTACCGGGATAGCGGCATCAGCCGAGCCGTTTCACGAGCTGCCGAATGTTGTTCTCAGTCCGCACCGCGGAGGCGCCTTCAGTCTCCGGGAGGTGCGCGACCGGCGCCTCGCCGAGGTGGAGAAGGTGCTCATCACACTCGCCGGAGCACGTGGAGTAGGTAGTCACGGCGGTTGAGTGGGTCGTTGTCGGTGCGTGGCCGGTCGGGGATCGGACCCGTGACGGGTTGATAGCGCTCGAACGCCGACTCCAAGACGCCCTCGCCGCGGGAGAGGCCGGGCAGCTGCTGCTCCAGTTGGTAGACGGCGGCTGCCGGGATTTCTCCTTCCAGGACGGAGGTCTCGGAGCCCAAAGCTGGTACCTGCGGGATGGCTCGGAGCCGAGCAAGGGCAGCCAGTACGCCGCGAGTGGTGTCGGTTGGGATCTCCAGCTGGAAGTGATGCATCGGCTCGTACACCGTCGTGCCGGCCTGGCGCAGCGCCGTCATCAGGACGAGTGGGGTGAGGTTGCGGAAGTCGCCGGCCGTGCTCGACATGCTCTTGTCGAAGACTGCGTGCGCGTGACTCTGTCGCGCCGAGTAGCCCGAGTGCGTCATCACCACTCGCGCGTCCGGGATCTGCCAACCGTGGATGCCCTGCTGCAGCGTCTCGTGAACGGTCTCCTCGACCGCCTTGATGAACGCGTACGGCATCGAGCCGAGCTCCACCTCGAGGCGGAAGCTGACACCTTCGTTGGCCGGCGCCGGCTCGACCCGCAGGCCGACGGTCGCGAGGAACGGGTTCGGGTCCTGCTTGTTGAACTCGACCGCGGTCCCGATCCCGTCCAGCCGCTCGATGCAGATCGTCGTCGTCTCGCGGAACGTGACGTCGATCCCGAACTCGGCGGCCAGTGTCGTCTGGATGACCTCCTTCTGCACCTCGCCGTACAGCGACACGAACGTCTCCTGGCGGATGTCGTCCTGGCGCAGATTGATCAGCGGATCCTGCTCGGCGAGCTGAGAGAGCGCGACCTGCAGGTTGCCCTTGTCCGACGGACTGACCGGCGCGATCACCGTCTCGAGCGTCGGGGGAGCGAAGTACCCGCTCTCCGCGCTGATCCCCTCGGCCCCGATCGCGTCACCGATCTGGATCTCACCGAGCCCCCACAGCTTGCCGATCTGCCCGGCGGTCACCTCCGGCCGGGTCAGCACCGAACCACCGTCGAAGACGCTGATCGACGTCACCTTCGACTCGCGGTCACCGTGGAACCGGAGCAGATCCCGCGTCCGGATCGCGCCGGAGAACATCCGCACGAACGCGATCTTCTCCCCGGCCCGTCCACGCTCGACCTTGAAGACCGACCCCGACACGGGTCCGTCGACGTCGCCTTCGACTGCGGGCAGCAGTTCGCGGATCCCCGCGATCAGTTCGTCGGTCCCGGCGCCGGTGATCGCCGACCCGAAGTACACCGGATGCACGAGTGCCCGCCGCGTCTGCTCGACCAGCTTGGCACGCAGTACGTCGTACGAGAGTGCGGCTTCGTTCTCGACATAGGTCGTCAGCAGCTGATCGTCATGGACAGCCAATAGCTCGATCAACGTGTGCGTGAAGTCGAGGTCGTCTCGCCCGTACGACGCGAACCCGGCGCTCGGGCTTCCTAGCCCGGCCGCCTCACCCATCGCGATGACGTCAGCCGACAAGCGATCCGCGATGCTCTTCAGCAACTCCGGCGCCTGGGCGCCACGCCGGTCGAGCTTGTTGACGAAGATCAGGGTCGGGATCCGGAGCCGTTGCAGCGTCCGCATCAGAACGCGCGTCTGCGCCTGGACGCCCTCGACCGCGGAGATGACGAGCACCGCGCCGTCGAGCACGCTGAGCGCCCGCTCCACCTCGGCGATGAAATCCGGGTGGCCGGGAGTGTCGATCAGGTTGACCGTGACGTCGTCGATCGCGAACGAGACGACCGCGGACTTGATCGTGATCCCGCGCTGGCGTTCCAGCGCGAGCGAGTCGGTCTGGGTACTGCCGTCGTCGACGCTGCCGACCTCGTCGATGACCCCGGCGGCGAAGAGGAGCCGCTCGGTCAGGCTGGTCTTACCGGCGTCGACATGCGCCAGGATTCCCAAGTTCAGTGTTCGCACGCAGCTTCATGTCCCTTGAAGAGGAGGTATGGCCTTCCTGGGTGAACATGAAGTGAGCTCGCATGTCAGGAGTACAGCAGAGGCCGCTCCCCGGCAGCAATCGGTTTTCCGTGCACCGGCTGCGACGAATGTCAGGTACGGGACGTGGGGTGCAGCAGCTCGATCAGATGATCCAGGAGGTCCGCCGGCTCGTCCGGCAGCCGGAACTGGGACTGGATTTCGCGCCTACAGTGACACGCATGAGCCCGACACCCGCTGACTTCACGGATCTCCTCGGTCGCCTCACGCTCGAGCAGAAGGTCCAGCTCCTCACCGGCCAGGACTTCTGGTCGACCCACCCGCTGCCCGGGATCGGGCTGCGGTCGATGGTCCTGTCCGACGGTCCCAGCGGTGTCCGCGGCCCGGTCTGGGACGAGCGCGACCCATCGCTCAACCTCCCGTCCGCCACCGCGCTCTCGTCGTCGTGGGACCTCGCCGTCGCCCACCGGTACGGCGTGGTGTCCGCACTCGAAGCCCGCCGCAAGGGAGTGGACATCGTCCTCGGCCCGACGATCAACCTGCACCGGTCGCCCCTCGGCGGACGTCACTTCGAGGCGTTCAGCGAGGATCCCGTGCTGACCGCCGAGCTGGCCGCCGCCTACGTGGCCGGCGTACAGGAGCTCGGCGTCGGTGCCACCCCGAAGCACTACGTCGCGAACGACTTCGAGACCGACCGCTTCACCGCCGACGTCGTGGTCAGCGAGCGCGCACTGCACGAGGTTTACCTGCTCGCCTTCGAGAAGGCGGTCACCGAGTCCCAAGCGTGGCTGGTGATGAGCGCCTACAACTCGATCAACGGCGCGACCGCGTCAGAGAACGAACTGCTCGAGACTCCGCTGAACAGCGGGTGGGGCTTCGACGGCGTCGTCGTCAGCGACTGGACCGCCGTACGCAGCGTCGAAAGCGCGAAACACTCGCAAGATTTGGCGATGCCGGGTCCGATCGGGGCCTGGGGGGATGCCTTGGTCGAGGCCGTGCGGTCGGGTGAGGTCGAGGAGGACGCGATCGATCGGAAGGTGCTGCGTCTGCTCGCGCTGGCGGCCCGGGTCGGCGCCCTCGAAGGGTTCGAGAAGCCGGCCGAGTTACCGGAGGTCGACACCGTCGCCTTCGCGCGCTCGGCGGCGGCCGAAGGATCGGTACTCCTGCGCAACGCCGACGAGCTGCCCTGGAACGCGAGCACTCTCCAGCGGATAGCGGTCATCGGGCACAACGCGCGGGACGCGCGGACCCAGGGCGGCGGTAGCGCGACCGTCATCCCGTCGGCAGTGGTCTCACCGCTCGACGGACTCCGTGCGGCGCTTCCGGACACCGAGGTGACGTACTCGATCGGCGCAGTGGTCCAAGAAGGCGTCGCGGAGTTGCCGTTGTCGACGATGACCAACCCGGAGACCGGCCGGCCCGGCGCCCGGACCCGTTTCCTGGCCGAGGACGGGTCAGAGCTGTTCGCCGAGGATCGCTTCTCCAGTGCGCTGGTCTATCTCGGCGGGAACGCGCCGATCGGCGACACGTCGGTCTTCGAGTTCCGTACGACGTACACGCCGGGGGAGTCCGGGGCGGTGCTGCTCGGGTTCGCCTCGGTCGGCCGCGGCCGCATCTATGCCGACGGCAAGCTTCTCCGTGAGGACACGGTCGTACCGGTCGGCACGGACCTCGGTGCCGCCCTGCTGTCACCGCCGTCCATCTCGACCCCGCTCGACGTGATCGCCGGCCGGCCGGTAGACGTCCGCGTGGAACTGGACCTGGCGAGATCGGAAGGCGGTCTCGGCAACGCCCTGAGCATCACCGTCGGCGTCGAGCCGGACCGCTCGGACCCGCAGGCACTGATCGCCGAGGCCGTCGAGGCCGCCCGGGCCGCCGAGGTAGCAGTCGTGGTGGTCGGCACCAACTCCAAGGTCGAATCCGAGGGCCACGACCGGACGACCCTCGCGCTCCCCGGCCACCAGGACGAGCTGGTACGGGCCGTGGTGGCAGCGAATCCCCGGACGGTCGTGGTCGTCAACGCAGGCTCGCCCGTCCTGCTGCCCTGGCGCGACGAAGTCGCCGCGCTCCTGGTCACCTACTTCGGCGGCCAGGAGTACGGCAACGCACTGGCCGACGTCCTGCTCGGCATCGTCGAGCCCGGTGGCAGGCTTCCCACGACGTGGCCGCGCGACGAGGCCGACGTACCGGTCATCGACGTCACTCCACACGACGGTACGGTCCAGTACGACGAAGGCGTCCACATCGGGTATCGCGCCTGGCTCCGCGCCGGGACCGAACCGGCCTTCGCCTTCGGGCACGGCCTCGGCTACACCACCTGGTCGCTGTCCGACCTCCGTGCCTCCGCGACCTCTGTCGCGGTGACCGTCCACAACACCGGCCGGCGATTCGGCAAACACGTGATCCAGGTGTACGCCGAACGCCCCGGGAGCACTGTAGATCGCCCGGTCCGCTGGCTGGCCGGCTTCGCCGTCGTCAGTCTGGAGGCAGGCGAAACCGGCGAGATCACCGTCCCCCTGCATCCCCATACCTTCGAGTACTGGGACAACGCCTGGACCACCGAGCCCGGCACCTTCACTCTCCGCGTCGGCTCGTCGGTATCGGACCTACCACTGTCGACTGAGCTCCAGGTCCGTACGCCTTGAGCTCAGTCGATGAGGGTGCCGATGTGCGCGCCGGAACTGATGGCCGCCGCAGCGCCGTCGTGGTCGATGTCGAAGACGTGCAGGGGGAGTGCGTGGTCGCGGGCGAGGATGAAGGCGCTCTGGTCCATCACGCCCAGTCCCTTGTCGATGACCTCCTGGTAGCTGAGGCGGTCGAAGCGGCGGGCGGTGGCGACCTTGTTCGGATCTGCGTCGTACACGCCGTCGGTGCCGTTCTTGGCGACCAGCAGCGCGTCGGCGCTCAGCTCGATCGCGCGCTGGACCGACGGATAGTCGGTGGTGTGGAACGGCTGGCCGTTTCCGCAGGCCAGCAACACGATTCCGCCCTTCTCCAGGTGGCGCAGCGCGCGCAGCCGGATGTACGGCTCGGCCAGGTTGTTGATCGGGATCGCGGTCATCAGCCGGACGTTCTTCGCGCCGAGGGCCGAGAGCCGGCCGCGCAGCAGTACCGCGTTGATGACGGTGCCGAGCATGCCGATGTTATCGGCCTCGACCCGGTCGATACCCCAGTCCTCGGCCCGGTTTCCGCGGAAGACGTTCCCGCCACCGACGACGACCGCCACCTGAACGCCGGTCTCGTGCACGGCGATCACCTCACGGGCCAGATGCGTCAGGCTGTCGCTGTTGAAGCCGAACTCGGCCGATCCCGCGATCGCCTGGCCGGACAACTTGATGACAAGCCTTCGGTACATCGGAGCTCCTCACAGCACAGATGGACGGGGCGGGTCAGAAGGCGGTGATCGTCCGCGGTGCCCGCTCCGCCCGAGACAGCGTACGCAGTACTGCGCTCGCGCCGTGCCGCCGGACGGAGAGTCGCGTCAGCAGACTCAGCACCGTCTCCACCGCGCTCGGCGGCAACTCCGGCGTCGGCAACCCCACGCTGACGGCCAAGTCGTCCGAGTGCACGGCGAGCTCCATCAGCCTGGTCAGCAACATGTCGTCGAGCATCAGCGACCACGGCCCCCACAACGAGATCCGGACCGGGCGGTCGACGATCTCCGGCAGCTCGACGGTGAGCTGCTCGAGTGCCGCATCCAGCCGATCCGCCAGTACTCCGGGACCGTCCGCCGCGATGAGATCGCCACCCGACCTGATTCGCAGGCTGATCTCGTCGTCCAAGTCGGCGTCGATCCACTCGACCCGGGCGTAGTGGTCGAGCACCGTGATCGTCGGCTCGGTGGGGATCGGGGACGCGACGATCTCCGGGATCGCGAGAACCTGGAAGGCGAGATGGCCCGCCAGGCCGCTCACGGTGAACTCCTCCAGCGCACTCGGCTTCGACCATGCCTCGATGACCGCGGGCTCGCGCAGGAGTTGCGCTGCGGACATACCAACGGCGAGGAAGTCGTCTCTGATCACGCTTCATTCTCACCGATTGCTTGGTCGAGGGAGCGGTAGGTGCGATTGCTTGCTGCTGCAGCGCGTTGCTCCCGGCCGGTGGCCTCGATGTAGTTCTGACTGGTGGCCAGACTCGCGTGGCCGAGCAGCCTCATGATCTCGGTCGCGGTGGCGCCGTCCTCGGCGAGTCTGGTGGCGAACGTGTGGCGTAACGCGTGGAGATTCGCGCCCGCTGGTACCCGATCGTGCAGGCCGGCCCAGCGATAGCAGGACTTCACGAGATACTCGAGGCCGCCACGGCCGATCGGCTCGCCGGTACGGTCAAGCAGCAGCTTTGTGGAGCGGCTGAATCGCTTACGGGGAAAGCGTTGTGCGCACGAATCGATGTACGTCTCGATGATCTTGGCCATGATCGGCTCGACCGGGATGGAGCGGTCGCGGCTGCCTTTGCCGTGGACGTGCAGGCGCATCTCACCGGGACGCCCGGCCAGCGAATCCGCTGTCAGGGTGCGCATCTCGCCGGATCTCAGACCGGCGACCAGACCGAGCGCGATCACCAGGACGTCCCGCTCCGGCCAGGGATCGCGCGATTGGCGGGCACCGTCGGCGACCGAACGCAGCAGAACTTCCGGGGTGTCCTCGCCGCGGAGAGGCTTGGGGGAGAGGGGAGGGGTTTTGGGTCTGGCCACTGCTCCCATCGGGTTGCCCGCCAGCAGACTGTCGGACACGCAGAAGGTGAGGAACTGGTTCCAGGTGGACCAGGCGCGCAGGACGGAACTCTTGGCGTGGCTGTCGGCGAACGCACCGAAGGCGGCGCGCAGAGCATGGGCGGTGAGGTCGTCGACCTCGAGTTGTTCGAGCTCGACGTCGAGGTTTGTGCAGAGCAGCGTGGTGATGCCGGCCAGGTCGCGGCGGTACGCGTCGGTGGTGTGGGGGGAGTCCTTGCGAGGACGCCGGGCAGCGAAGAACGCCGACTGAGCTGCGAGAACCTTCATGGGGGAGTTCTACCGACCGCCACCGACAGTTTGCGATCCGTGCCCGACTCCCCTGGGCTCATTCCTTGCATCAGGCAACAATTCCGGCCGGAACCTGCTGCATAATGGTGATTATGCATGACAGAACCGGCGTCGACCGCTGGGCTGTCTTCCGGGGGATAAATGCATCAGCTCCAAGATCTTTGTCATCCAAGCTTCCTCGGATGACAAAGCTGCGACCAACCGCAGTGGTTCTGTCAGCAGGACGCTCTCAGAGCCGCTGACAGAACCCGTCGGACGGCATCGAGCCGAGAATCAGGCTGGAAGACAGCTCCTGGCCGTCCTCCTGAGTCTTCTCCCTGAATGTCCGATAACTGACATTATGTCAACTGGTACGGTTCTGGCCCCTCTCCTAAGATGAGGTTCTGGCGTCGGCCGACGCCCAGCCTCTGTGGACCTCCCCCAGCGAAGTCCTCGAGATGGCGAAGGGGAATCCGCCCTCAAGGCCAAAGTGGTGGTGTCCAGGCCTGGATCGAATGTCGCGTCGCTGGGGGGCGAAGACATGTCGAGGAGGCTTGTCATGACCAAGCAAGGCAGTTTCAAACGCGCCGTCCGCGATCGGGCCCGGCAGACCGGTCAGCGGTATACCCAAGCACTCGCTGATCTGGAGCAGATCAACAGATCGCCGTTCGCCCGGACCCGCCCTTTCGAGCGTGCCGATCTCAAGGCTCACCTCGAGACGCGGTACGGCATCCGGATCAGCTCGCTGGCGCCGATCGACGACGACCCAGCCACCCGGCCCGATGGCTCGTGGCCCGGCCACTACCCGTCGACGTTGTTCGTCCGTCGGGAGGACGGTCCCCCGTGGATCGCCCGAGTGTTCTCGTCTCCCGCCGACCGGCTCGCTCGGGTCGAGGGCGACGCAGAGATCCTGCGATTCCTGGCTGCGCACGACTTCCCCGCTGAACGGATCGCGCACGAGGAACCGGTGTCGGTGTTCGACGACAGCGGCGTGATCGTGACCCAGTTCATCGACGGCGGGCGCCCAGGCGGTCAGCACGGCAGGAGCGAACACGCCGAGATCGCCCAGGAACTGGGCAGCCTGCTCGGCCGACTGCACGCGCTCCCCCAGGCAGATGGCGCGGTCGCCAGAGACGGCGGCGCCGAGGAAGCCGACGGCGGCTTCTACGTGGGCCGGCCGAAACAAGATGTTGCCGCGGCGATGAGCTTCCTGGTCAGTGTCGAGGACAAGGTGTCCCCCGCCGGCCGGGAGAAATTCGACTGGCTGCGCGATCAGGTCGAGAACGCTGACGACGCAGAAGGGCTACCGGAAGCGCTCACTCACAGTAACTATCACCTGTGGGCGGCCGTCGGTATCCCCGGCGCGCTCACGATCGTCGGCTGGGCCGGCTCTGGGCGCGGGCCGCGACTACCCGCGCTCGCCTGGCTCCTGCGGACCACGGCCGAAGGCAACCCGGACAACATAGACGCCGTCCTGCGTGGCTACCGTCAGCACATCCAGCTCACCGACGAAGAGCTTCAGCGACTCCCCCAGATCCTGAACCTGCGCCCGCTCTGGCTGGCCTGCCTCGACTACCAAATGACCGTGAACAACGGCGCTACGCCAACTCTCGATGAAGGTTGGCTACACCCCGGAAGCATCGAACAAGCCGAACGACTGGCGGCCCGCGCTTACGACAGCGGCAAGTAGGCGCGGCAGGCCTCGAGGTTGTGGACTTCGATGTCGTCTCGCCGATGTTGCGCCCAGTTGTCCCTGGTGAGTCGCCAGCGGTTGAGCAGGCCGGGCTCGCCTTGCCGCGTGGCCCACTCGGATCCGTTGGGCTCGTAGCCATGACCTCGCGAGATGGCGTTGGAAGCCTGGTTGTCGACGAAGGCGTCGCTGCCGGCTTCCTTCGCGCCGAGGCCGTCGAAGGCGAGGTGCAGGATGGCTGCCCGCATCTCGTGTCCGTACCCGTGGCCACGCTGGTCGGTGGACAGCCAGGAGAAGCTGCTCACCGTCCCGAGGGTGGAGAAGTCCAGGCCCAACAGCGCTTGCTCCCCCACCGGCCGTCCGTCGACCATCACGACGAAGTCGAGCCGCCAACCTTCAGGCTCGACGGTGCCGCGTCGGCGCCATACCGCGCGCAGCCACTTGGCGACCCGCAGATCCGGATCGGCTTCGTAGAACGACATGGGGTCGTCGTACGGCGGCGGATCGGCGTGCGTCTTGCCTGCCCGCACGACCTCCGCAAGCTCGTCCAGCAGTTCGTCCGTGGTACTGCGCAACTCGATCCTCGGCGTACTGATGCGCAGATCGAGCAGCGGATAGTTCCTCATGACCGCTTACTCTGCACGTCGAAGGACTACAGCGCAGCCGAATTTCCACGGGCCATGATGGTGAGGCCGATGACGGCCAGGAGTCCCAGGGCGGCTGAGACCAGGAGTACCCACCACCTGGTCATCGAGTGCCACCAACCCTCCCCGTGTCAGGTTCGCGGGTGCTTTCCCGTACTACGAGATCGACCGGAAACTGTTGCCGGTGGCCGCGTAAAGGGCCTCCCGCCAGGAGCAGGCGCGCGGCGGAACTGGCCATCTCCTCGACCGGCAGCCGCATCGTGGTCAGCGGCGGATTGGTACAGACCGCCGCGATGGAATCGTCGAAGCCGATGATGCCGACGTCGTCCGGCACCCGTCTGCCGCTGGCGGTGATGGCCTGTACGGCGCCGGCGGCCATCAGATCGCAGGCGATGAACATCGCGTCGATGTCCGGGTGCCGTTCGAGCAACTGCTGTGCGGCGTCGTACCCGCCCTCGCGCCGGAAGTTGCCATCGGCACTCAAATCTGCCAGGCCGAGCCGTTGCGTCGCCTGCAGGTAGCCGGCCCGTCGATCGATGGCGCAGGGGTTGAGGGTCGGTCCGTGGATGGCGGCGATCCGGCGATGGCCGAGCTGGTGGAGCCGGTTGACCGCCTCGTAGGCGCCGCCGAAGTTGTCGGCCTCCATCCCGGGTACGGCCGGATCGGTACGTACCAGCGAGACGGCACGTCGGCACCGCCGGTAGAAGTGCGCGGCCAGGTCGGGCGTGATCTCGGCGAAGACGGCGCCGAGTGTGGTGGTCGAGGCGATCTGGTCGAGCTCGTCCGCAGCAGTCGCCTGCGCTACCGCGTGTAACCGCAACTGGGCGTTGACGCCCTGAAGGACCGGCATCACGCCTGGCAGTACTCGGCTGACATACGGGTGCGTCCCGAGCCAGCCGACGCTCAAGTCCGGGGTGACCACGATGACGTCGATGGCACGCTGGCGTCCGGTGGCCAGAGCTCTCGCGGTTTCGTTGGGCTGGTAGCCGAGCTCGGCCACGGCTGCACGGACCCGTTCTCGCAGCGGCGCGGAGGCGCCGGGAACGTCGTTGATCACCCGGGACGCGGTCGCCCGGGACACACCGGCCAGCTGCGCGACATCCTCGATCGTCGGTTTCAGCGTGCTCATCGGCGGGTGCACTCTCCATCAGGGTCGTGAGATGGAGTGAACGCTAGACCTGAGAGCGCTCTCAGGCGAAGGTCGCTGCCTCTTCTTCTGGAAAGATCCCCCGGAGAAAGTCCGGGCCGGTGTCGGATCGGGGCCGGGTTCTTCGTTGTAGGGGTGAGCGGCTGCCCGGCCGGGACGACAGGAGATGAGTTGAGATGCAGTACTTGGTTTCTGTGATCGCGGACGAGGCCACCCACGCCGGTACGCCGGAGGAGCGGGCGGCCATCAGCGTGTTCAACGAGCGGATCATCGCCGACGGCAACTGGGTCTTCGCCGGCGGACTCGCCGGACCCGGCTCGGCCACGGTGATCGACAACCGCGGGGCCGAGGCGGTGTTCACCGACGGGCCCTTCGTGGAGTCGAAGGAGTTCCTCGCCGGGTTCTGGGTGATGGAGGCCGCCGATCTCGACGAGGCGCTCAAGCTCGCCGCCGAGGGGTCCAGGGTCTGCAACCGTCGCGTCGAGGTGCGGCCGTTCCTGTGAGCGAGGTCGAGGCGGCGATCACCCGGGTCCACCACGAGGAGTGGGCGCGGGTGGTCGCCTCCCTGACCAGACGGTTCGGTGATCTCGACATCGCCGAGGAGGCGGCGGCCGAGGCGTTCACGGTCGCGGTCGAGAAATGGCCGGCCGACGGCGTACCGCCGAATCCCGGTGCCTGGCTGACGACCACCGCCAACCGCAAGGCGATCGACCGGATCCGCCGGGAGAGCAAGCGCGACGACAAGCACAAGGAGGCTCAGATGTTGTCCGACGACGAACCGCCCGAGTCCCTTGGCGCGATCGACGACGAGCGGCTCCGGCTGATCTTCACCTGTTGTCACCCGGCGCTCGCGATGGAGACCCGGATGGCGCTGACGCTGCGGATGGTCGGTGGGCTGACCGTGCCCGAGATCGCCCGGGCGTTCCTGGTGCAGGAGACGGCGATGGGTCAGCGGATCACTCGCGCGAAGGCGAAGATCAAGGCGGCCCGGATCCCCTATCGGGTGCCGTCCGCAGAGGATCTGCCGGCGCGCGTGTCCGGCGTACTCGCTGTGTTGTTCCTGGTCTTCAACGAGGGGTATCTGGCGACTGGTTCCGAGACGGATCCGGTACGTCACGAGCTGACCGCTGAGGCGATTCGGCTCACCCGGTTGATCCGGGCGCTGATGCCGGAGGACGGTGAGGTGGCTGGGTTGTTGGCGCTGATGCTGCTGACCGAGGCTCGCAGTGCTGCTCGGGTGTCGGCGACCGGCGAACTGGTGACGCTCGTCGAGCAGGATCGTGGCGCGTGGGACGTGGCGATGATCGGCGAGGGGCATCAGCTGGTGCGCGAGCGGCTGGCCGCTGGGGTGGCTCCGGGGCGCTATCAGATCCTCGCGGCGATCAATGCCGTGCACACGTCTGCTCGCGCGGTCGGTGATACGGATTGGTCGCAGGTCGTTGCTTTGTACGACCAGTTGGTACGCCTCGACTCGTCGGCGATCGTCGCGCTCAACCGGGCGATCGCGGTCGCTGAGCTCGACGGTCCGGATGTGGCGCTCGCGGCGGTCGACCGTCTTGAGGACAAGCTGGCGGGGTATCACGCGTACCACGCGACTCGGGCTGACTTCTTGCGACGGTTGGGGTGCAGTCAGGAGTCGCGCGCGGCGTACGACCAAGCCATCGAACTGGCCGGCAACACAGCCGAGACCGCGTACCTAACCCGCCGACGCGACCAACTCGGCCGCCCCTGAATCACCGCAGGACGCTGAACTCGTTGCCGTCGGGGTCGGTAAGCTGGATCGACCCGTCCTCCCCCGCGTCGGTTTCGCTGCGCTTCGCGCCGAGCGAGACCAGGCGATCGATCTCCGCCTCCCGATCGCTGCCGGCAGGCGTGGCGACATCCAGTCGCAGGCGGTTCTTCCCAGTCTTCGGACGTACCGGCGGCCCACCCCAGCTGATCTTCGACCCGCCGTCGGGCGACTGGATCGCCGTCTCCTCGTCCTGATCCCATACCAGCGGCCAGCCCAGCGCCTCACTCCAGAAGTACCCGACCGCCTGGCTGCCATCGGACGACAGCGCGCCGATCACGCCGGTGTCAGCGAGGAAGTTGTTGCCAGGCTCGATCACACAGAACTCGTTGCCCTCAGGATCGGCAAGCACGACATGACCGTCCTCCGGCGTCTGCCCGATGTCGATGTGCCGGCCACCCAGCTCCAGCACCTTCGCCACCTTCTGCTGCTGCCCGTCGAGCGATTCACTCGTCAGATCGAAATGCATCTGGTTCGGCTCAGTCTTCTCAGCCTCGGTCGGCAAGAACCGAATCTGAAACTCGGTCTCCTCCCCCGCCAGCAACGTGACACCGTCCTCAGCCACCTCCCGGCCCAGCACACCGGCCCAGAACCGCGCAAGACGGATCGGATCGTTCGCATCGAACTCGAGCGCCACCAACTGAGAGGTCATACCCGCGACGCTAGGTGCCCCGGCCGTCACCGAGCAACACAATTAGATGAGGAGCCTTCAGTCGGCGAGGTGGCTCACCAGGCGGATCAGTTGGTCGGCGTACTGGTCGGTGAAGGTTTTGGAGTCGGGGTCCAGGCCCAGGGCTCGGGCTATTTGGGGGAAGGTGATGGGGGCCGCGGAGAGGGCGAAGAGGGCGAGGGTGGTGTAGGCCGGGTCCATGTCGGCGGCTAGTTCGCCGTTGGACTGGCGGTGGCGGATGTCGGCCAGGACCTGTTGGAAGCGGGTTGCTTGTTCGGCTTCGTCGCCGGCGCTGGTGTCCTGGTCTACGCCTTGGCGGATCAGGAGGCGGGCCAGGTCGGGCTGGGCCTGGGATTCGCGGGCGTAGGCGGCGACCAACTCCCCCAGGCTCCCGGCGGGTTCGGCCAGGGCGGGTTCGCCGGCTCGCCAGCGGTCGGTGACTGCTTGGTACAGGCCTTGTTTGCCGCCGAAGTAGTACGAGATCAGTTGTTTGTTGACGCCCGCTCGCGTCGCGATCTCGCTGACCCGGGCGCCGCTGAATCCGCGGGTGCCGAACTCGATCACCGCCGCGTCCAGCAGTTGCTGCTTGCTGCGCTCGGCGTCGCGCTGCCGCTCGTCCGCCGCCGGTGCTCGCCTCGGGCTCATGGCTCCGATGGTATCCGAGGTCTGATTTAGTCAGCTATATGGATGATAGAGTCGTAGAACGAGTTGATTGGGGAGAGAGTTGATGAGTACTTCGTTGCGAGTCGCCATCGTGGGTGGCGGAATAGGTGGGCTGGCGCTGGCCCAGGGGCTGACGAAGGCCGGCGTGGAGGTGCGGCTGTACGAGCGGGACGAGTCACCGCTCAGCCGGAAGCAGGGGTATCGCATCCACATCAGTCCGGTCGGTGAGGACGCGTTGGCTGCGATGCTGCCTGCCGACGTGATGCGGCGAGTTGTGGAGACCTCTTCGCGGCCCGGTGATCTGGTGGGTGGGTTCGATGGGCAGTTGAATCCGACCTTCGAGCAGACGTTCCCGGTTGCTGGGCCGGACACGGTGAGCGCGGTCGATCGGTATGCGTTCCGGCGGGCGTTGATGACTGGGCTCGATGGGGTGCTGCGGTTCGGGCATGAGTTCGAGGGCTATCGGGAGACGGCTGATGGGCGGGTCGAGCTCCGGTTCACGGACGGGACCTCGGCCACGGCCGATGTGTTGGTGGGGGCCGATGGGATTGGGTCGCGGGTTCGGGGGCAGTTGCTGCCGGACTTTCCGATCGTCGACATCGGGGTGCGGTGCATTTACGGGAAGATTCCCCTGACTGACGCGATCAGGGAGCTGGTGCCGCCGGCGTTCCTGCGGGGCTTCAACTTCGTGACGGTGGGCGGTGGGCCGGGGTTGGCCTTCGGTCCGGTGCAGTTCAGGACGCCGCCGGCGGAGTACGGCGACTATCTGATGGCGGTGTTGACGGGGACTCACGAAGTACTGGGTGTTCCTGACGAGGAGTTGTTTGCGCTGTCTGCTGAGGGGCTCTGGGATCTCGTCGTACGCCGTACGCGCGAATGGCACCCCACCATCCAGCGACTGGTCGCCGCGGCGGATGTGAGTGCCGCGTTCCCGATCACGCTGCGCACCAGCACCCGGATCGAGCCGTGGCAGACCGGGCGGGTCACCCTGCTCGGCGATGCGATCCACCCGATGACTCCGGCTGCTGGAGCCGGCGCCAACACCGCGCTCTGGGATGCCGCTCGTCTCACGGACGCATTGGTCGGCGGTGATCTCGCGACCTACGAGGCGGAGATGATCGAGAACGCCCGAGTGGTCGTCGAGGAATCACTTCGCAATGCAGAGCGGATGTTCGGCGTACAGGTTGCGGCCTAGGAGTCGAGGACTTCGGTGAGCATGCGGAGGCCTTGGTTTTCGAAGGAGTCGGCGCCTACCTGGTGGGCCCAGGCGGTGGTGCCGATGGCTTCGCGGACTCGTTGGCGGTGCCAGGAGTCGGGGTCGCGGGGGTCGGTGCCGTAGCCGTGGAGGAAGGCGGTCTCCAGGGTTGGGTCGGTGCGGAATTGTTGGGCCGCGAGGCGGCCGAAGTCTGTGTACGCCGGGCGGAGGCCGGCTCGGCCGAAGTCGATCACGCTGACCGTGCCGTCGTGGATCAGCCAGTTGCGGGGTTGCCAGTCGCCGTGGGTCGGGACCAGGTCCGTGGTTGGTGTCGGCCAGGAGTTGATGAGGGTGCGGAGTTGGTCTACGACGTCGGGTGCGATGCGGTGCGGCCTGGCGAGCCAGGCGAGGGCCTTCTCGTTCTCCCCTGCTTCGAAGTCAGCGGCGACGGCAGATTGGCCGTGGAGCTGGGCTAGCAGCTCGCCTGCTTGGCGGTAGGTCTCTGGATCGTGTTCGTGGTCGGTGCCCTCGACCAGGTGTCCCGGGAGGTAGCGGGTGACGAGCAGCTTGGCTTGGTCGTCGCCGTGGACGAGTTCCGGTGCGCGGTTGTGGGTTGTCCACGGTTTCAGCCAGGCCTGGTGCGCCTCCAGCTCAGTGGCGATGTTGCCGTCGGCGGCGTCGCCGGCCTTGGCGATGTACCGCTCGCCGTCCTGCACCAACTCCAGCACGGTCGTGCCGACCAGACCCCAGCTGAGGTCCTTCACCACTTCGGCCCGCGGCAACCACTCGGCCAGAAGGTCACGCTGCCGGTGATCCAGAGTCATGCCGCAAGTCTGCCCATCACCTGAACTCCTGGCCGAAGCACCCCGAGCTTCCACCAGCCCGCGGCCAGGTAGAGCCGGACCGCGGGATCGGTTGGATCGTCGCTCGTGCGAGCAGGCATCGGCTTGTCACGGATTCGAGGAGCTTGTCGTGGAGGGCGCGGCCGATTCCGCGGCCGCGGTAGGCAGGCAGCACCGCTAGCTCGACGAGTTCGAAGTGGCCGCCGACCCATTCATCGGTGATGACAGCCGGCAGCGCTTCGCAGACCAGGTCGCTCCAGTACTGGCCTCGCTGACCTGTATATCCCCAACCGAACCCGACGACCGCCGAGTCGCCGACTGCTGAGTCGTCGACGGCTGTGACGAGGCGGTAGCCGTCTCGGGCGGCGTGCCGTTCGTACAGGTCGGTGCGCCAGTGGTCGAACGTGTCGAAGTCGCCGAAGGCCTCCTGGTAGAGCGGCCAGATGTCGCGAGCCAGCCCGAGAGCGTCAGCTGGGTTGTGAAGGTGAATCTCCAAGGCCTACCTCTGCGGTGGTGGCGGTCCCGGCGGTCCGGCCCGGGGCTTGGTGGTTGGACCAGTAGAGGTTGGTGTGGGAGATGACCTTGTCGGGAGTCGGCGCGCCCCACTCGGAGAGGTCCTCGGTGGTGTGGGCGTCGCTGACCAGCAGCGTGTCGTAGCCGCGGACGATCGCGCCGTGCAGGGTCGAGCGGACACACTCGTCGGTCTGCGCGCCGGCGACCACCAGGCGGCCGATCTTGCGGTCGGCGAGAACGGATTCTAGGTCGGTGTCCTCGAAGGAGTCGGGATAGAGCTTGCGGACGACGGGCTCGGACTCCCCCTGCTTCAGCTCCGGGACGTACTGCCACCCCTCACTGTCGATCGGCATGTGCTCGCTGGAGTGCTGCACCCAGATCACCGGTACGTCGTCGGCGCGCGCCTTGTCGACCAGAGTGGCGATGTTCGCGACCACGGCGTCCCGATCGTGGGAGCCCTCCATCACGCTGTTCTGCACGTCGATCACGATCAGCGCGGACTCCGTCCGGCCCTCCAGCGTCGTCATCACGATCCCCTTCCACCCACTCGCCGACTGTTGACCCCAATGCTAGGAACGCCCGCCGACAAAACTCAGCCAAAGTAGTCACCGGGTGAGCAGTTTGTTTGGGAGGATCGGGTCATGCGGGCTGATCGGTTGGTGGCGACTCTGTTGCTGATGCAGGCGCGCGGGCGGGTGACCGCGGCCGAGTTGGCCGAGGAGCTGGAGATCTCGGTGGCGACGGCGCGGCGGGACCTGGAGGCGTTGTCGACCGCTGGGATCCCGGTTTATCCACAGCCTGGGCGCAACGGTGGATGGTCGCTGCTGGGCGGGGCGCGGACGGATCTCAGCGGGCTCAACGCGACCGAGGCGCAGGCGTTGTTCCTGCTCGTCGGGCCGGCGGCGTCGGTTGCGCCGGAGGCGAAGGCCGCGCTGCGGAAGTTGGTGCGGGCGCTGCCGGATACGTTCCGTGCGGATGCCGAAGCGGCTGCCGAGGCGGTGGTGATCGACCCGGCGCGCTGGGGTGAGCAGGTCAAGGAACGGCCCGAGATGGTCCGCCGGTTGCAGGATGCCGTCGTCCGCCGGGTCAAGGTCAGGCTCCGGTACGCCGGACGCGGCAGCGCCGAGACGGAACGGCTGGTCGATCCCCTCGGGCTGATCGACAAGGACGACATCTGGTACCTGATCGCGGGGACGGCGAAGGGCCAGCGCACCTTCCGGGTCGAGCGGATCACGGAGGCGGAGCTCACCGGCGTACCGGCGGAGCGGCCGGACGACTTCGACCTGGCCGAGGCGTGGAGCCGGGTGGTGGAGGAGATGGAGCAGCAGCGGTCGTTGATGGCGGCGACGCTGCTGATCGAGGAGCGATACCTGTGGGTGATGCAGGATCGGCACGGCCGGCACGTCGAGGTGGTCGGGCCGGCCGACGACGGGCGGATCAAGCTCCGGCTGACCGCGCCCTCTCCCCTGATGATCGCCCAGCATCTGGCCGGGTGGGGCGGGATGATCGAAGTACTGGATCCGCCGTCAGTGCAGGCTGAGTTGGCGCGGCTCGGCAACGAGCTGGTGACTCGCTACAGCGGGAGCGAGTAGATGATGAAGCCGCGGTTCTCGGCGACCTGGTCGTAGAGCCGCCGGGCGGTCGCGTTGGATTCGTGGGTCGACCAGTAGACGCGGCCGCAGTTCTGCGCACGGGCCCAGTCGGTGACGGCCGCGATCAACGCACGGCCGACTCCGCGGCCTCGGGCGGCCGGAGCGGTGAAAAGGTCTTGCAGGTAACACGAATCGGCCGACGTGGTGCTCGCGTGGGTGAGGAAATGAACGATCCCGACCAGCTCGCCGTCGATCCTGGCGGCCAGCGCGTGCATTCGGGTGCCGGTGGTGAACTCCGCCCAGGAGTGGTCGAAGAACTCGGCCGGCATGGTGCGCCCGTAGAACTCGTTGTAGCCGGCGAAGAGCTCCTCCCAGGTCTTGCGGTCGGCCGGCTCGAGCGGGCCGATGCTGAGGCTGGCGGGCTTTTCGGGGGCTGCGGCTGACTCGGTCACCAGGTCACCGTTTCATACCGAGGGTGCTGGTGAGCCGGACCGATGAGTAGGGTGCGGTGTCGGTTTTTCCCGAATCGAGTTAACAGGAAACTTTGTGACCACTACGCCGCCGCCCGGCCAGCCGTACCCTCCGCACCCGCAGCAACCGGGCCAGCACCCTCAGCAATTCCCGCAGTACGGCCCGAACCAGGGACAGCCGCAGGGCCAGCCCCAGTTCCCCCCACCGCAGCAGCCCCAGTACGGGCAGCCGGGCCAGGGAGCTCCGCAGTACGGGCAGCCGGCGCAGGGCGCTCCCCAGTACGGTGGTCCGCAGCCGCAGTATGGGCAGCAGCCGTACGCGCAGCAGAACTACGCGCCGCCGCAGCAGCCGGGGCAGCCGGGCCCGCAGTGCCGGTTCTGTGGTGGGGTGCCGGCTGTCGAGGCGACCGTGCGGGGCCACCAGGGCTTCCTGGTGATGATGCGGTTCCTGAAGCTGCAGGGACCGTTCTGCAAGACCTGTGGCACCGCGGCGACTCGCGACATGACCGCGAAGAGCATGTGGCAGGGCTGGTGGGGTATCGGGTCGATGATCATCAACCCGATCACGATGCTGGTGAACCTCGCTACCTCCTCGAAGTTCAGGAACCTGCCCGAGCCGGCCCCGAACGCGCCCGGCCGCCCGATGGATCCGGGCAAACCGCTGTTCAAGCGCCCCGCCGTGCTCGGTCTGCTGATCCCGATCGCGGTGATCGCGCTGATCGTCGTCGCCAACCTGAACAAGGACCCCGAGGCCACGATCGGCTCCTGCGTCTACAACAAGGGCACCGCCGACAAGCCGAACGTGAAGGTCGTCGACTGCTCGTCCAGCGAGGCGGACTACAAGGTGATCGGCAAGCTCGACAACACCGTGGACGGCGACCAGTGCGCCAAGTTCCAGGACTCGACCGTGTCATACACCGACCGGAACGCGAAGTACACGCTCTGCCTGACCCCCAACTAGTACTGCGCTCTGCCCAGCCCGTCGGCTGGGCAGAGCCAGGTCAGTTGTAGTAGCCGTCTACCGGCACCCGCGCCTCGTCGTACAAGGCAGGACCCTCCTGCGGCACGGCAGCGAAGCCGCCACCGGGTTTGAGCCCGTGGAGCTGCTCACCGGACAGCGCGTAGACGACACGGCCGAGCCCGGAGCGCTCGATGGCGCCGGTGCACATGCCGCAGGGCTGGCAGCTCGTGTACATCGTGGTGCCGGCGGCCGCGTCGGCGTCCAGCTCGCGCGCGGCCCACTTGGCGAGCTTGAGCTCCGGGTGGGCGCTGATGTCGTTGTCGGTGATGCTCGTGTTGTGGTCCTCGGCGATCACCGTCCCATCGGGACCGACCAGCAGTGAGCCGAACGGCGGGTTCCCGGATTCCCGGGCCGTTGCGGCCAGACCGATCGCACGGCGGAGGAATTCTTCTGCTGAGGGGGTCACTGTCGCTCCACTCCATCCATGGACGCCGCGACGATCGCGAGGTCCTTCCAGGCGTTCTGCGGCCGCTCGGTTTCGGCCGGGTCGCCGCCGAACGGATCCAGTACTACGGTCGTCGCGCCGAGCAGCCGGAGCTCCTCGAGATCGCCCAGCACCTGCTCGAGCGATCCCTCCCCCGCCACTCGCTCGGCCTCAGGCAACGGCTGGGCCGTGAGTCGGAGCACGATCCGTGGCGCGAAAGCTGGCACAGGTCGGCCTTCCTCGGCGGCCAGTTCCTTGAGCCGATCGAGCCCGGTACGCATCCAGTCGACGCGCCGGCGCAGCGGATGCCAGGCGTCTCCGAGCCGTACTGCGCGACGCAGGCCGGCGTCGCTGCCGCCACCGACCCAGATCGGGATGTCACCCGCGCGGTAGTCGGCGTCGTCGGACCATGCCGCGCGGACCTCGCGGATCAGCTCGTCGGTGAGCTTGCCGCGACGGGTGAAGTCGACGCCGAGCGCCTCGAACTCCTGCCGCGCCCACCCCACTCCGAGCCCGAGCACGAAGCGCCCGCCGCTCAGTGAATTGAGGTTGGCCGCCATCCGGGCGACCAGCAGCGGGTGCCGGTACGGCGCGATCAGTACCGTCGTCCCGAGCCCGATCGTGGTGAATCCCGCCAGCCAGCTCAACGTGGTGAACGGCTCGTAGAAGGGCGCCGGGTACTGCGAAGCGACATCGGGGGTGACCGCGACATGGTCGGAGACCAGCAGCCGGTCGAAGCCGAGACCCTCGACGGTCTGGGCCCAGTCGCGGAGCCGGCCGGGGTCGGTACCGGGGCCGAAGTTGGGGACGTTCACACCGATTTGCACCCGCTCAGGCTATCCAGCCGAAAGGTCGCGCCTGAAGAGATTCCTCGCCGAAAACCGGGTTCGTGGCCATGGATTCACCGGTAGATTGACCTGATGACCGTGACTCTCGATCCGACCGACTGGGCCATCCTGGTCGAGGTGCAACGTGACGGCCGGATCCCGCTGACCGAGCTGGGCCGCCGGATCAACCTCAGCGCCTCGGCGACGACCGAGCGACTGAAGCGGCTGGAGTCGACCGGTGTCATCACCGGCTACCGCGCCGAGGTCGAGCTGGCGAAGGTCGGGTACGCCGTGCTGGCCGTAGTACGGCTGAAGTACCCAGGCAACAAGCACGACCCGCTCAAGAAGCTCCTCCAGCGGCGCTCCGAGATCCTCGAATGCCTCCGTACCACTGGCGACGACTGCTACACGCTCAAAGTAGCCGCCGGCTCCATGGCCCACCTGGAGGAACTGGTCAACGAACTGACCGAGTTCGGCAGCACCACCACCAACCTCGTCTACAGCCAAACCCAGCCCTACCGAGGCCCGCAGACCCCACCCCCGGAGCTCTGATGCGCGTCCTCGACATCCCGGTCTCCCCCGCCCTGCTCAAGAACTGGGTCGACTGGCTCGCCCCGGACAAGCAGCCCTTCTACGTCACCGCCAAGCAGCTCAGGAGCTGGAAGCTCCAGCAGGACGACACCGAGCCGAGCCCGAACCTCCGCGACACCTACCGCACCTACAACCTCGACTCCCGGCTCCGCTCAGTCTGGCTGGACGAGGCGACCTTCAACAGCTTGCCTCAGGCAACGAGGGCCGGGCTGGTCCGGGCGCAGCTGGTCAATGGACGGGCGGCAGTGCCGTCGGTACGCCGGTGGCGCGCCGTACTGGGGCCGGAGATCAAGTCGCAGGCCGACGGCCATCGGTTCGTCTGGTGGAAGTCCCTGCTCGAAGGACCCCTGGCGGCGAAAGTGCTACCGGACATCGTCAGCGAGGACCTGCACCCGAGCCGTCATCGCGAGGTGAGGTCCTGGCCGAAGCTGCTCCCCAACGCCCGCGCATTGGCCGGCACCTGGCCGGAGGGTAGTGGGGCGAACTGCTTCGGCACCGTGATGGCCGCCGCCGGTGTCGAGGGTGCTGAGCACGTGTGGATGCAGCGCGAGCCGTTCGAGCAGTGGCTGGCTGACAACACGAGCCGTAGCGGGCGGGACGACGTACCGGGGACTGTCCTCGTGTGGCGTGACACCGACACCCGGCTCGTGCAGCACGCCGCCGTCACCCTCGGGGGCGGCTACGCGCTGCACAAGCCGTCGCAAGCATGGAGCACTCCGCGCAAGGTGCGCACGGTGGCCGAGGTCCGTCGATCAACCCGTACCGCGGGATGGCACCTGGAGCGGCACTCGGTGCAGTAGGTCAGTCGAAGAGCGTGGTGGTGACTGGGGTGCCCAGTTCTACTGTGCGGCTCACTGTGCAGAGGCGGTCGTGGGACATCTTGACGGCTCGGGGCAGCGCCTCGCGGGCCTTGTCGCCGTCTTCGCCCTCGGGGAAGCGGATGGTGAACTCGACGGCCAGGTTCTCGAGGCGGTTGCCTTGTTCGGTGTCGCGGAGCTTGTCGCCGCTGACCGTGGCGCGGAACTCGGTGGGCTCGGCCCGGCGGCTGGTCACGATGTCCACGTCGATGGCAGAGCAGGTGCCGATCGCCGCGAGCAGGAGCTCCACCGGGGTGAAGTCGGTGTCGGCGCCGGAGCCGACCGAGATGCTGCCGCCGCGGACGTTGCGGACCTCGTACTTGCTGTTGGCAGTGCGCTCGAACTGCACGTGCCGCTGGTTGTCGTCGCCCATATCAGTCGCAATCTGTTGCTGGTAGCAACGTCAGAGAGTGGCCAATGCCTCGGCGGCCGGGGTGTCGCCGCCGATCAGTTCCAGGGTGCGGCCGATCGCCGCCGGGGTGTCGCACAGTCCGGCCAGGACGAGCGCGACGTCGTCGCGGGTGACGCTGCCGCGGCCGGTCTTGTCCGCGAGCAGCACCAGGCCGGTACCGGGGTCGTTGGTCAGCGAACCCGGGCGCAGGACGGTCCAGTCCAGCCCGTCGCGGGCGCGCAGGTCGTCCTCGGCCGCCTTCTTGGCCTTGAGGTAGATCGTGAACGACTCGTTCGGATCCAGCTGGTCGACCCGGTCGGCACCCATCGAGCTGACCTGGATGTGACGCCGTACGCCGGCCTGCTCGGCCGCATCGGCCAGCAGCCCGGCCGCGCCGCGGTCGACGGTGTCCTTGCGAGCGTTGCCACTGCCCGGGCCGGCACCGGCCGAGAAGATCGCGACGTCCGCGCCCGCCAGCACCTTCGCCACCGACTCGACGTCGGCGGACTCGAGGTCCAGTACCGCCGCCTCGCCGCCGGCCGCCGCGATATCGGCCTCGTGCGCGGGGTTGCGCACCAGCCCGACGACCGAGTGCCCGTCCGCGGCGAGCAGCTTCGTCAGCCGCAGCGCGATCTGTCCATGTCCACCAGCTATGACGACTCGCATACCCCGAGCCTAGTTCACACGATTGTCAGAGTTCGTGCCGGAGGATCGGGCGGAGCGCTTCCAGCACGGTCGCGTCCTCGATCGTGGACGGGACCGGTTCGTCGCGGCCGTCGGCGATGCCGCGCATCGTCTTGCGCAGGATCTTGCCCGAGCGCGTCTTAGGCAGCGCATCGACCACAGACACATCCCGGAACGCGGCCACCGGGCCGATGTCCCGGCGCACGGCGGCCACCAACTCCTCCTGCAAGACGGAGGCCGAGATCGTCGCCCCGGCCTTCAAGACGACCAGCCCGCGCGGCAACTGACCCTTCAACGCGTCGTGCACACCGATCACCGCGCACTCGGCCACCGCGGGATGCGCCGCGAGCACAGCCTCCATGCTCCCGGTCGACAGGCGATGCCCGGCCACGTTGATCACGTCATCGGTCCGGCCCATCACGAAGACGTAGCCGTCGGCATCGACATACCCGGAGTCGCCGGTCAGGTAGTACCCGTCGAACCGGCTCAGGTAGTTGTCGATGTAGCGCTGGTCATCACCCCACAGCGTTGGCAACGCCCCCGGCGGCAGCGGCAGCTTGATCGCGATCGAGCCCTCCTCCCCCGCAGGCAGCCGCGACCCGTCAGCATCGAGCACCTGTACGTCCCACCCGGGAAGCGGCACGGTCGCCGACCCAGGCTTCACCGGCAGCGGCTCCAGCCCACGCGGATTGGCGACAATCGGCCAACCGGTCTCGGTCTGCCACCAGTGATCGACGACCGGTACGCCGAGCTTCTCGTGAGCCCAGTGGTACGTCTCCGGGTCGAGCCGTTCGCCGGCCAGGAAGAGCGTGCTGAACCCGTCCAGCCGGTACTTCGCGAGCTCGAGAGCCTCGGGATCGACCTTCTTGATCGCCCGCAACGCGGTCGGCGCCGTGAAGAGCGCCTTCACGCCATGGTCGGAGATCACTCGCCAGAAGGCGCCCGCGTCCGGAGTACCGACCGGCTTGCCTTCGTAGAGCACGGTCGTGGCGCCGATGAGCAGCGGTGCGTAGACGATGTACGAGTGCCCGACGACCCAGCCGACGTCAGAGGCGGTCCACCAGACGTCGCCGGGCTTGATGCCGTAGACGGCGCCCATCGTCCAGGCGAGCGCGACGGCGTGCCCGCCGTTGTCGCGGACGACGCCCTTCGGCTTCCCCGTCGTACCGGACGTGTAGAGCACGTACAGCGGGTCGGTCGCCGCCACCGGCACCGGATCGGCGGGAGTCGCACCGGAAACGGCGTCCTCCCAGGAGAGATCACGCTCTCCGAGTTTTCCGGGCGCGATCTCGCGTTGCAGCAGCACGGTCCGGTCGGGCTGATGCGTCGAGATCTCGAGCGCTGCGTCGATGATCGGCTTGTACTCGACCACCCGGGTCGGCTCGATCCCGCAGGAGGCCGCGACGATCACCTTCGGCGTCGCGTCGTCGATCCGGGCCGCGAGCTCCTTGGGGGCGAACCCGCCGAACACCACCGAGTGGATCGCGCCGAGCCGGGCGCACGCGAGCATCGTGATCACGGCTTCAGGGATCATCGGGAGGTAGACGATCACGCGATCACCGGCCCCGACGCCCAGATCGCGCAACGCGCCCGCGAAGAGCGCGACCTCGTCCCGTAATTCGGCGTACGAGTACCTGCGGGTGGTGCCCGTGACGGGTGAGTCGTAGATGAGCGCGGTCCGGTCGCCGAGGCCGGCCTCGATGTGGCGATCGAGCGCGTTGTACGACGTATTGAGTTCTCCATCGGGGAACCACCGGTAGATCGGTGCCGCCGAGTCGTCCAACGCTCGCGTCGGCGGTCGCGTCCAGCTGATCGCTCCGGCCGCCTCGAGCCAGAACCCCTCCGGGTCCGCCAGACTGCGGCGGTAACTGTCCTCGTACGCACCCATCGGTCGCCTCCAACTCATCAGTGAGGCCACGGTAGTCCTGATCCGCGTGGCAGGGTGGGACACATGACCGTGACTCCTGCCGACATCCAGCTCGCCGCCGACCGGATCGCCGGCCACGTCCGCCGTACGCCGGTACTCCGTGTGTCGCCGACGCTGGCCTTCAAGCTGGAACTGCTCCAGCACGTCGGCTCCTTCAAGCCGCGCGGCGCGTTCAACCGGCTGCTCGTCGCGAAGGAGCAGGGCGCTCTCACCGGACAGGGCATCGTGACCGCGTCTGGTGGCAACGCGGGTCTGGCCGGCGCGTACGCCGCTCGCGAGCTCGGCGTACCGGCTCGCATCTTCGTCCCCACCACGGCGCCGGCGGCCAAGGTCGCGCGGCTGCGAACTCTCGACGCGGATGTCGTCCAGGTCGGGAACGAGTACGCCGAGGCGTACGAGGCCGCCGTAGCCGAAGCAGACAAATCGGGCGCTCTGCTGTTGCACGCGTATGACCAGCCGGAAGTCGTGGCCGGGCAGGGGACGATCGGCCTGGAACTGCTCGAGGACCTCGGAGACTTCGACACCGTGCTGGTCGCCGTCGGCGGTGGCGGCCTGATCGGTGGCATTGCGACGGCGCTTGGAGACCGCGCCCAGGTGATCGGCATCGAGCCCGAACTGGCTCCCACCCTCGCCAAGACGCTCGACGCGGGCGAACTGATCGACGTCGCTGTCAGCGGCGTGGCGGCCGACTCGCTCGGTGCCCGCCGCTTCGGAGCGCTCGCGTTCGAGGCCGTCCAGGCCAACAAGGTGCAGTCGGTCCTGGTCACCGAGGAGTCAATCGTTGCCGCTCGCAACGAACTCTGGCGCGAGTATCAACTAGCCGTCGAGCACGGTGCCGCCGTCACCTACGCTGCCCTCCAGACCGGCGCCTACCGGCCCGCCGCGGACGAGCGAGTGGTAGCAGTCATCTGCGGCGCCAACACCGACCTCTCAACGATCGGTTGAGCGCAGTGTGATGAAGGGGATGGTGTTGCCGGGCAGCAGGTAGCGCTCGGTCTCGACGAAGCCGTGGGCCAGGGCGAAGCGCAGACCGTCCTCGTTGGACTCCAGCACGACCGTTTCCACGGAGTCGGCCAGTGCCTGGGCGTGTGGCAGTTCGGCTGTGTAGAACTGGTCGCCGAAGCCTTGGCGGCGGTGGGCGGGGAGCACTCGAACGATCAGGGTGGCGGCCGGGGTGTCGTCCTCTGGCGGCCGCACGGTCGCGCAGCCGACCGGTACGTCGTCGTCATACGCGACTGTCAAGCGGCGGCGCTGCGCCCGCTCCCGGATGACGTCGAGCGACAGCGGATCCGTCGGAATGATCTCGTTGTGCACGAGCTGCCAGTCGGATAGCCCCGGCCCATCGATTACCTGTTCGATCCTGAGCGCCATCAGATGACTGGTCGCTGGCCGGCCGTGACGGCTTTGGGGCGGTCGTCGGAGAGGACCCAGGCGGCGAAGATGCCGGCCAGGCCGCCGCAGAGGTGGCCCTGCCAGGAGATGCCGTCCTGCGGGAGCAGGCTGCTGAGCAGCGCGCTGCCCCAGACGACGATGACGATCACGCCGACCGCCACCTGACCGAGGCGCCGGTTGAAGATGCCGCGGGCGATCAGGTACGACGCGTAGCCGAAGACCACGCCGCTCGCGCCGATCGTGATCGTGTTCGGTGGCGAGATCAGCCAGGTGCCGAACCCGCTGAGCACCGCCACGATCGCCGTCACATAGAACAGCCGCTTGGCGCCGCTCACCGCGATCAGCCCGCCGAGCGGGACGAGCGCCACGGTGTTCGAGATCAGGTGCCCGAACCCGAAGTGCAGGAACGGCGACGTGAGGATGCCGAACAGGCCGTCGGGGGTGCGGGCGACGATCCCGTACTGGTCGAGCCGGCCGTCCAGCGCGGTGTCGACGATCTCGCTCACCCACATCAGTCCGACCAGCACGCCCAGCAGCTTGACGCCGCCGAAGATCTTGGGGCCGTCGACGAGGCTGCCGGTACGCCGTGCCGGGGTCGGGATGCTCATGTATCAACTCTGCCCGATCGCGGCAAACCCAGGCACCCCGAAACGCCCGCCGCCACGCCGTGGCGCGGTTGCAGGAACTTGCAACAACTGTCCGGGGTCTGGGCGTGGCGCTGCGTGATCGTAGTCGCTCGGTCACACTGGATGACACGGTCCCGACACTCGCCGTCACAGGCGACCGAGGTGACCGTTTCTGAGCCGCCCCTGCACGACCCAGAATCCGGAGGGAACATCCCGCGATGCCGATCGCTGTCTACATCCTGGGCCTGGCCATCTTCGCCCAGGGCACGTCCGAGCTGATGCTGGCCGGCCTGCTGCCGGAAATGGCGACCGACCTCGGCGTGTCCATCCCGGATGCGGGCCTGCTGATCTCGGCGTTCGCGGTCGGCATGCTGATCGGCGCCCCGGTTCTCGCGGTGGTCACCTTGCGCTGGTCCCGGCGGACGGCGTTGCTGGTCTTCCTCGCGCTCTTCGCGCTCAGCCATGTCGCCGGCGCGCTCACCCCGAACTACGAGTTCCTGCTCGTCACCCGGGTGGTCGGCGCTTTCGTGTACGCCGGGTTCTGGGCCGTCGCCGCCGTGACAGCCGTCGGGCTGGTGCCGGTGACCTCGCGCGCCCGGGCGATGAGCGTCGTCACCGGCGGCCTGACGATCGCGACCATCGTCGGCTTGCCGGCCGGCACGATCATCGGGCAGCACTTCGGCTGGCGGGCCGCGTTCTGGACGGTCGCGATCATGTCGGTCTGCGCGATGGCAGGCATCCTGGCCACCATCCCGCTTGGCCGGCCCGACCCCAGCCAGACCCCAAGGATCTCGACCGAGCTGCGCGCGATGGCCAATCCACGGCTCTGGCTCTCGTACGCCACCACCGCGCTCGTCACCGCGGCGATCTTGGTGGTGTTCAGTTACCTCGCTCCCCTGCTCACCGACACGGCCGGCGTGCACCCGAGCGCCGTACCGGCCGTGCTCGCCCTCTACGGCGTGGGCTCGCTGATCGGCATCACGATCGGCGGCCGGTACTCCGATGCGCTGCCCTTCCGCACCCTGGCGGTCGGCATCACCGGGCTGTGCGCGATGTCGGCCGTGCTCGGCGCCTGGGCGGGCACCCCGCAGGTCGCGATCGCGTCGATCTTCCTGCTCGGCGGCTTCGGCTTCGCGGTGAACCCGGCCCTGAACGCGCGGGTGTTCAGCCTGGCCGGTGACGCGCCGACGCTGGCGACGGCGGTCAACTTCTCGTCGTTCAACGTCGGCATCACGATCGGCCCCTGGATCGGTGGGCTGGCGATCGATGCGGGCGCCGGGTACAAAGCGCTTGGCTGGCTTGCGGTCGGACTCGGCCTGGCCGCGCTCGGCACGGTCGTCCTCGCCGCACTGCTACCTCTCCACCCGGTCGCCCGGCCGCGTGCGGTGGACACCCCGAGGATGACCACCGCACGAAGTACCGAGAGCTAGTTCACCGGGCCGCTCGGGTCGAGGTGGCTCGGATCGAAGTCCGACTTGCGCTTGAACACGTACTTGTTCAGCAGCCAGGTGATGGCCCACAGCGCGACACCGACGAGCATCAGGTAGCCAGCGATCTTGTAGTCGCCCTTCGCACGCCCGGACAACGGGCTGGCCAGGTAGACGCACAGGATGAAACCGAGCACAGGCAACGCCGTCGGCGCGTGGAAGTGCTTGTGCTCGACCCGGTCGCGACGCAGTACCAGGACGGCGACGTTGACGACCGCGAACACGCACAGCAGCAGGAAGGCGGTCGTACCACCGAGCGCGGCCAGATCGGCGTACCCGATCAGGAAGAACGCGAGCAGCGTGGTGAACAGGATCGCCACCCACGGCGTGCGGCGCTTGTGCAGGACGCGGCCGAGCGGGCCCGGCAGGACCTTCTCATGCGACATCCCGTAGAGCAGCCGGCTGGCCATCAACATGTTGATCAGCGCCGAGTTCGCCACCGCGAACATCGTGATCCAGGCGAAGATCTGCAGTGGGAACCCCGGAGCGCCGGCCTGGATCACCTTGAGCAACGGGGTGGCGCCCTTGTTCAGCTCGTCGGGAGAGACCAGCGCGACCGCCGAGATCGCGACCAGAACGTAGATCACGCCGGTGATGCTGAGCCCGATCAGCATGATCTTGGGGAAGATCCTGACCGGGTCCTTGGTCTCCTCGGCCATGTTCACCGAGTCCTCGAAGCCGACCATCGCGAAGAACGCCAGCGCCGTCGCCGCGGTGACGGCGCTGAACGGCGACTCACCGGACGGTGTGTTGAAGTCGGTCAGCCGGGAGGTGTCGCCGTCGCCGTTGGCCAGTGCCCAGGCGCCGATCCCGATCACGATCAGCAGACCGGACAGCTCGACCAGCGTCAGTACGACGTTCGCCTTGACGCTCTCGCCGACACCGCGCAGGTTGACCAGCGCGATCAGTGCCATGAACGACAGCGCGGTGATCATCAGGATCGAGCCGTGCGAGGAGTTGATCTTGACGGCCTTGAAGAAGTTCTCCGAGAACGCCTTCGACGCGCTCGAGGCCGAGGTCAGCCCCGAGCACATCACCGCGAAGGTCAACAGGAAGGTCAGGAAGTGGATGCCGAAGGCCTTGTGCGTGTAGACCGCGGCGCCACCGGCCTTCGGGTACTTCGTGACGAGCTCGAGGTAGCTCGTCGCGGTCAGCATCGCGACCACGAACGCACACAGGAACGGCAGCCAGACGGCGCCGCCGACCTCGCCCGCCACCTTGCCGGTCAACGCGTAGACACCGGTGCCGAGGATGTCACCGACCACGAACAGCAAGAGCAGTCCGGGGCCCATCACGCGTTTCAGCTCCGGCCGGTCCTCCGTCGCGGTGGGTGCACTAGCGCTGTCACTCATGCTGCCTCCCAGGTCTGTCACGCTGTGGTCCCACAGGGTAGACCGGGAGTAGCCGAATAATCAGCAGGCCGCGAGCATCTGCTGCAGAGCGGTCTTCTCGGCCGACTGCAGCGACAGGCCGTAGGTGTACTTCACCCAGATCCATTCGCGGGCGTAGATGCAGTGCACCGACGCGTTGGTCGGCTGCCACGACGCCGGGTCGCTGTCTCCCTTGGAGCGGTTGCTCGACGCCGAGACCGCGATCAGTTGCGCGATGGTCAGATTGTTGGCGAACTCCTCGCGCCGGGCGGTGGTCCAGGTGCTCGCGCCGGACTTCCACGCTTCGGCCAGCGGCACGATGTGATCGATGTCGACGCCCGAGGAGGTGGTGACGTACGTAGCGTCGTACACGCTGTACCACTTGCCGGCAGTCGGTTGGCAGCTGCTGTCGACGGTGACTCCGGTGCCGTCCCGCTTGAGCACCATTTCCCGGGTGTCGCAGGTCCCCGACACGGTGTGCCAGTGAGGGAACTTGTCCCGGCTGTAGCCGGTCGTGCTGCCTTCCGCCTTCACAGTCAGCGAGTTCAGCTGGGTCTGCGCCGTGCTGGCGGACGGCGGGGTCGGCGGATAAGCCAGTGCTGGTTGGGTACCGACGATCCAGGCTGTGGTCGCGGCGACAACACTGATCGAGCATGCAAGTAGGCGACGCATCTTCAGGCCTCCGACGTTGGGCGGTGACTTCATCGGCCCCCCTGACGAACTGCGCTGCCTCAACCCTTCCCCGCCGGTGCTCCAGGGAAAACTACTCAGCGGTTAATGCCTGATGACGGTTAGTCGTGCTCCACCACGGTCAGAGTCCACGCCGGACCGGTCCGGTCGAGCTCGGCGTTCCAGCGCTCGGAGATCAGCTTGTGCAGGGCCTTCGGCGTACCGGGGTCTTTGCCCGACTCCAGCAGATGGCGAGCGACCAGGCCGCGCGTGTGCTTCGCGTTGTGTGAGACGACCGAGCGCACTCCCCCACGCTCGCGCACGACAGACACCGCCACCCACTTGGCCGCTTGCTCACCCGCCGGCTTCCACGCAGCGGCGTACGTCGACGAGCGACAGTCGACGATCACCGAGTTGCCGGCGACCGCTTCGAGCGTCGCGGCCAGCGGATCCCGCCACACCGTCGCCAACGGCCCGAGCCCCGGCAGAGTCGTCCCCATCGAGAGCCGGTACGCCGGTACGCGGTCCGCCATCCGCAACGCACCCCACGCCGCCGACATCACCAGCAGCCGGGTGTTGGCCCGCCGCTTGGTGCCCGGCGACAGCGTCGAGTAGCCCAGCGCGTCGAACAGGACCCCCGAGTACAGCTCGGACACCGGCACCGACGGCTCGGACCGCCAACGGGTGTTCCGCTCGACCTCATTGGCCAGCGAGGCCCCCACGTTCAGTACGCCGTACGCGTCCTCCGTCGAACTCACCTTGGCCAGCGACTCCAGCACGGTCTCGCGGACGTCGTTGAGCTCGGGGAACGACAGCGAGGGCAAGTGCACCGCGTTGCCGCGGACGCGGCCGGACTTGCCCTCGGACGGTGGAAGCAGGATGAGCATCAGGTCAGCTCGTCCAGGGTCGCCAGGTCCTCGAAGGTCGGCTCCCACAGACCGGCCGCGACGTTCTGCTCGATCTGCTCCGGCTTGGTGGCGCCGGCGATCACCGATGCCACCGTCGGCTGCGCCGCGAGCCCACCGATGGCGACGTCCAGCAGAGTCAGATCCCGCTCGGCCGCGAACGTCTCGAGCGCCTCGATCTTGTCGAAGTCGGCACGCGCCAGCCGCTCGGGCTGCTTCGCCAGGCGAGTCCCGGCCGGAGCCTCCGCGCCGCGCTTGTACTTGCCCGTGAGCAGGCCCGCCGCGAGCGGGAAGAACGGCAGGACGCCGATGCCGAGGTGCTCGCAGGCCGGGATCAGCTCGTCCTCGACCTCGCGCTCGAGCAGGTTGTACCGGTTCTGCGCGCTGATGAAGTGCTGCGAACCGTTCGTCCGCGCGGCCCAGTCGGCGTCGACGACCTGCCAACCCGCGAACTGCGAGCTGCCCAGATACCGAACCTTGCCCTCGGCAACCAGCTCGGACAGCGCGGCGAGCGTCTCCTCGATCGGCGTGACCTCGTCCGGCACGTGCAGCTGGTAGAGGTCGATCCAGTCCGTGCCCAGCCTGCGCAGACTCGACTCGACCGCCTTGCGGATGTACCGGCGGGAACCGCGCACACCCCAGTCGGGCCCGTTGTCGCCCTTCATGTCACCGCCGAACTTGGTGGCGATCACCACGTCGTCGCGGCGGCTGCCGAGCGCCTTGCCGAGGATCTCCTCGCTCGACCCCTGCTCGCCGCGGTACACGTCGGCGGTGTCGAACAAGGTGATGCCCGCGTCTAGCGCGGCCCCGACGACAGCCTCGGCCTGGTCCGCGTCGATCCGGCCGCCGAAGTTGTTGCAACCCAGGCCGACCACACTCACGGTGAGGCCGGAGTCACCCAGCTGGCGATACTCCATCTCGGTCATGGGCAAACTGTATCGATGCCGCTGCCGAACGTTGGGACCAGCGCATAGAGTGCTCGGCATGCCGAGCCTCACCGTCGCCGGCGCCCGTACCCGGGCCGCCGCACTCTCCGTTCATTCGTACGACGTCGACCTCGACCTCACCCAGGGCGAGCGGACGTTCGGATCGACCACCAGGATCGTCTTTTCGGCCGCTGAGCAGTCCAGCTGGCTCGACGTCAAACCCGACGAACTCGTCTCGGTCACGCTGAACGGGACGCCCGTCGACGTGGCCGGCCTGGCCGACGGACGGCTCGGCCTGACCGGGCTGCGCGCGGAGAACGAGCTCGTCGTGGTGGCGAAGATGCTGTACTCCAACGACGGCGAGGGTCTGCACCGCAGTGTCGACGCGGCCGACGGGCTGACCTATCTCTATGCGATGTCGTTCCTGGACGCCGCGCCCCGGTTCTTCGCGTGTTTCGACCAGCCCGACCTCAAGGCGCCGTACCGGATGACCGTGACCGCGCCGGCCGACTGGATCGTGCTCGGCAACGGAGCCGCGACCCAGGTGTCGCCGGGCCGCTGGGAGCTGGCGGAGACGAAGCCGCTCTCGACGTACTTCGTGACGCTGGTCGCCGGGCCGTACCACCAGATCCTCGGTGAGCACGACGGCATCCCGCTCGGGCTGGTCTCGCGGCAGTCGCTGGCCGAGGCGCTCGATCGGGAGGCCGAGGACCTGTTCGAGGTGACCGGGCAGGCCTTCGACGAGTTCCACCGGCTCTTCGGGTACCGCTATCCGTTCGGCGAGTACCACCAGGCCTTCGTGCCCGAGTTCAACGCCGGCGCGATGGAGAACCCGGGCTGCGTGACGTTCCGCGACCAGATGGTGTTCCGGTCCGCGGTGACCGAGGGCGAGCGCAGCAACCGGGCCCGGACCGTCGTCCACGAGATGGCGCACCAGTGGTTCGGCGACACGGTGACGATGCAGTGGTGGAACGACCTGTGGCTGAACGAGTCGTTCGCGGAGTACATGGCCCACCGGGTGGCGACCGCCGCGACGCGCTACACCGACAACTGGATCGACTTCGCGTTCATCCGCAAGTGGTGGGGACAGCAGGCCGACCAGCGCTCGTCGAGCCACCCGATCGCCGCCGACGCGGTCAAGGACGCGCTCGGCTCGCTCGACGACTTCGACGGCATCTCCTACGCCAAGGGCGCCGCGGTACTCAAGCAGCTCAATGCCTACCTCGGTGACGAGGTGTTCCTGAACGGCGTCAAGGCGCACATCAACGCCAACGAGTTCGGCAACGCGACCTTCGCCGACCTGGTCGCCAAGTGGACCGAGGCCGGCGCGGTCGGCCTCGAGGCCTGGGCGCAGAACTGGCTCCGGACGCCAGGCATGGACACGATCACCGCGGAGCGCACGGCGACCGGCATCAAGCTGCACCGCAAGGCGCCGGCCGCTCACCCGGCCGACCGTCCGCACCAGCTGACCATCGGCGGGTACGACGAGTCCGGCCAGGGCGTGTCTGTACCGGTCCTGCTCGATGCCGACGAGGTCGAGGTCGCGCTGGACCCGTCTGTCGCGGTCGTCGTCCCGGACGCGGCCGACGACACCTGGGCGAAGATCCGGTTCGACGCGCAGAGCCTGGGCAAGCTGCCGGCGGTGATGCCGAGGATCGAGGACGGCGTGACCCGCGCCGTCATCCTGAACAGCCTGCGCGACTCGACCGCCGACGCCGAGCTCGACCCGCGGCTCGGCTTCGACATCGTGCTCGCCGCGCTGGCGACCGAGACCAGTGACATCGCCCTCGGCGCCATGGCCGGATGGGCACGGCTGATGCTGGGCCGGTACCTCCCGGTCGAGCCGTATCGCGCGCGGCTGGCGGCGGTACTGACCGAGCGCCTTCAGTCCCTACCGGCCGGGAGCAGCCTGCAACTCGCCGTCGTGCGTGGCGTGGTCGGGGTCACCGATGACGTCGACCTGCTCAGCGGGTGGCTCGCGGGCAACGGCGTACCGGACGGTCTGGCCGTCGATGCCGACCTGCGCTGGGTCATCACCCTGCGGCTGGCGGCGCTGGGAGCCATCGACGACGCCGGGATCGACGCGGAACTCGCGCGCGACACCTCGTCGGAGGGCATCGTCCACGCGACCCGGTGCCGGGCGGCCCTGCCGACCGCCGAGGCCAAGGAACGGACCTGGGCGCAGATCACCACCGACGCGGAGATCGCCAACTACGAGCTGTACGCGGCCTGCGAGGGCTTCTGGCAGTACGGCCAGCTCGAGCTGACGGCGCCGTACGTGGACCGGTACTTCGCGGAGATCGCGGGCACCGAGAAGCTGCGGTCGGGCTGGGTGGTGGCGCAGAGCGCGGCGCTGGCCTTCCCGGTCTACGCGATCGACGAGCGGGTCGTCGGGCTGGCGGCCGGCCTGGTCGCGGACGAGGATGTCCCGGCGGGAATCCGGCGCAATGTCGGGGACCGGCACGACGACCTGGTACGCACGCTCGCGGTGCGGGCCGCCTACCCGGTGAACTGACCGGTTTCCGTCACGCCGGTGTCGTGATCACTCGCGGTTGTGACTAGTGTGACTGATGTGACGACAAGGACCCTTCTGAGCAGGCAGAATGGGGTTTTGTGACGCAACCTCCACACTGATCGGCGGGCACGGCGCGCCGGTCTTGGTCGAGGCGCAGGTATCGGGAGAGACTGTTCAGAACCGCACAGGAGAACATAGGCAATGCGCGAGGCGAGGCTCGTCGGTCTGAGCCAGGATGGCAAGCAGCTCATCCTGGCGCTGGCAGAGACGGGTGAGGAGTTCGCCGTCCCGGTCGACGACCGGTTGCGTGCGGCCCTGCGCGGCGACCGTGCCCGACTCGGCCAGCTGGAGATTCAAATGGAGAGCGCGCTCCGCCCACGAGACATCCAGGCCCGGATTCGGGCCGGCGAGAGTCCCGAGGCGGTCGCTGCCGTCGCGCAGATGCCGATGGAGCGGGTGATGGCGTTCGCCGGTCCCGTGCTGGCCGAGCGCGACCACGTCGCGAGCCTCGCCCAGCGCGCGTCCGTCCGCCGTCGTGGCGGTGGCGACGCTCCGACCCGCAACCTCGGTGCGTGGGTGACCGAGCGGCTGCGGATCCGCGGCGTCGACCCGGCGACGGCCGAGTGGGACGCCTGGCGGCGCGACGACGGCCGCTGGGCCGTTCGCGTCTCGTACTTCGTCGAGGAGAACGACGAGAAGGTCGCCATGTTCGCCTACGACGCTCCGGGCCGCTATGCGGTCCCGGACGACGACGAGGCGCGCTGGCTGGTCGGTGAGCAGGCGCAGGTGATCGCGCCGCAGCCGACGTCGGAGCGCCGGCTCACCGCGGTGGCCGACTTCGATCTGAGTCTGGCGCCCGATCACGGCGCGGACAGCTATGAGGCCGGCTTCGAGGACACGATCAGTCTCCCGCGCGGTCGCGCGGCCCAGGCGGATCGCGACGCGAACCGGGACACCGGACGTGGGTTCGGACGCGACCCGGAGTACGGGACCGCCCGCGACGTCGAGCGCGGCCCGCGACGGGTGCACTCGGTCCCCAGCCCCGACGAAGAGCCCACCCTGATCGACGTACCGATCGAGCCCCCACCAACCCTGCGCCCCGCCGTCCGCGCAGTAGAACGCCCCGCCCAACTCCCCGTCGAAGCCCCACCCCTGTCCCCACCGGAAGAACGCGCCGCCGCCCCGGAGAACCGCTTCACCGAACGCCGCATGCCACCTCCGGACCGTCAGCCGGAGCGCCAGGCACCCGTCGAGCAACGACCGGCTGCTCGCGAGCCAGGCGCGGCCGAAGGCCACGGCCCAGGCCAAGGCGCTGCGCGCACGGCTGAGCCTCGGCGCGAAGCGCCTCGCCCTGCGGACCCGCGGCAGGTTGCGCGCGAGTCTGGGCCGGCCGAAGGCCACGGCCCAGGTGGTGCGCGGCCGGCGGCTCCGAAGCCAGCGGATCCCCGGCGTTCAGCCGAGCCCGCGGGCGGGCAAGCACCCGGCAGTCAGGCGCCGGGCGGGCAAGCACCCGGCAGTCAGGCGCCGGGCGTGCAAGCCCCGGGCGGGCCGGCTGGGCAGGTGCCCGCGGCTGCCGAGCCGGCCGGTGCAGCTCCGGCTGGAGAAGCTGCTCCGGCGGCTGAGGAGAAGAAGAAGCCGGCCAAGCGGGGGTCCAAGCGGGCGAGCGTGCCGAGCTGGGACGAGATCATGTTCGGCAAGAAGGCTGACTAGTAGCTAGTAGAGGTGGAAGCCTCTGTAGTTGTCGGCTACGACGTCTGCGCAGAGTTGGCGGTATTGGGGTACGCCACCGAGGTAGACCAGGCAGACGCGTGGCTTGCTTTCGATGTTTGCGCCCATCCACCAGGAGTCGGTCCGAGGTAGCAGCGTCTGGCCGGCGATCGCGGCGGAGTGCTGACCGAACAGCCGGTGGGTCTGCCCGCCCGGATCTGCCTCACCAGGCAGATCCGGGCCGCCCTGCGGTGACACCAGGCGGACAGCTGTCTCAGATGGCGGGCGATGTTTGGCAGCGCCGGGTGCGGTCTGCCATAGTCTCCGCATGCGAATCCCGCTGTGTTGTCGCTGTTGTTGTCGCTGACGCGCGCCGTCTGAGGCGCACGAGGCCCTGCCCTTTTCCCAGGCCCGCCCGCCGACACCAGCCACACAGGATTCTTGCGATGAACCTCTCCGCTCTGTCCGATCTCCTTGCCGCCCGCGGTCTGCGACTGCTGCCCGGCTCCCACCCGGTGCCCGTCGAGCTGCTCGTTCAGTTGCCTGATGCAACGATCGCGCGGTTCACCGCCCGCGGTACGACGCTGCGGTTGCGGCACTACTCCCCCGACGCGCTGCGGTCGATCGTGATCGCGGCTGAGTGCGGCTGCGGTGACCACCACCCGCAGACCGGCCCGGATCGCGTCACCCTGAGCGCCTTCGCGAAGCCGTTGTCCGAGCACGTGCTGGACGGCGAACTGGTGTTCGGCTGGACCGGCTACGAGGCCGGCAGCCTTCGCCTGGCCGACGCGCTCCCCCACTTCTTCACTCTGCTGCCGCTGCTGGAGCCGACCCGCACCCTCGTCAGCGTCGCCTGAGCCTGGCCGACTACAGCGCCTTCTCGAACCAGTGGTCCTGGAACTTGCCCGGTGAGGCAGTCGGCGGCGCGATCTCGGTGAAGCCGGCGGAGGCGTAGAAGGCGCGCGCCTCGACGAGGTCATGGCGGGTATCCAGGAAGAGTCGCTTCAGACCTTGTGAGCGAGCCCAGTCTTCCGCGGCGGCGAGGAGTACCCGGCCGCCACCTCCGCGACGGTGATCGGGGTGGACGTAGAACCGGGTGAGCTCGCCGGTCGGGTAGACGCCGAGGTGGCCGGCTGCGACGCCGTCGGCGCGGAGTACGAGGAAGATGCCCAGGCCGGTGGTGGGGTACTCGGCGAGGGTGAGGTCGATCTCGGCCTCGTCGGTCGGGCGGTGGAAGTACCGGACCGTGAGCTCGGCGAAGTAGTCGCGGAGGAGCGCGTTGACGTCGGCGCGCTCAGGTTCCTCGCCTTGGACGGTCCACATCAGATTCGGTCCGAGATGGCTTGGGCGAGTTCGAGGCGCGCCTGCTCGTAGGGGTTGGCTTGTTGGGGGAAGGAGACGCTGGGACCGGCTTCGTCGAGGGCGGCGGGGACGAGTTGGGCGACTGTTCGGTCGACGAGGTGGTGGAGGCCGAGGTTGCGGGCCATGGTCAGGTACAGGTGGTCTTGGATGCCTCGGCGGAAGCTGGCCAGCTGGATGGTGGAGATGGGGCCGGCGATGCCTCGGGTCTGGTCGGGGTAGATGAGGTCTTCGCCGGGGTACATCAGGACGCCGTCCCCGTTGGCCCACCAGCCGCGCTTGTTGTAGAAGGTGACCGGGTCCACCCAGACGTTCTGGTTGCGCTCGCGCCCTGGCAGGGCCTGGCGGTTGTGGCGCCAGTGGTTGGTGTGCCAGTAAAAGTACGTCGAGACGTTGTGCTTGAACGCCGCCCAGAGGTTGGCGCGTGGATCGGTGGCCGGCGATTCGATCACCACTGAGCCGACGTTCGGGCGCTGGCCGTTGTAGAACCACATGTCCCGGCTTTCCTCGCGGAGCGCAGCAGCAGCCTTCGAGTCGTAGAGATCGGCGACTGTCGCCCAGATGTCGATCGCCTTGTCCGGCCCGTCCAGTACGGCGTCATAGGCGTGGGTGGCGAAGATCGGCAGGGGTGCGCCCGATGCACGCACCGCGGCCGACAATGAGCGGATGTATTCGTAATCCTCGGCGCTGGGTTCGTCGGGCATGTAGAGGAAGGTCTTCTTGCCCGGCAGGTTCTTGGTGAGCCAGTCGGTCCACAGCGGAGCGTTCGCCCTCGCCTTGTCGGGGGTGTCGAAGTCCGGCTCCGGGCCGTAGAAGGTGCGCGGGATCAGTCTGTTCCCGACGCCCTCGCCAGGGCCTTCGTACCCGTTCGCCTTGGTGAAGTCCGCGCCGGTGAAACGCGGCCGGGCGGCCGTGGCAGTCGCGATGTCGTAGGCGTCCACGAACTCGACCCGGTTGCGGTGGGCGAAGCGGTGGAACACCGGGTCGAGGTTGCGGCCGAACCGCAGTTCGACCTGTGAGCTCTCGTAGTAGAACATCGCGTTGATGCTGTTCTCGTCGGGCAGCATGAAGGGAAAGACCTTCAGCTCGACCGGCACCATCCGGACCTGATCATCGGCCCGTACCTCGATCCGCCCGCGATAGACGCCCGCCGGCGCATGCCGCGGAATGTAGATGTCGAACCAGAACGCCTGGTTGCGAGCGGCCGGTACGGCGAGCGGGAATCCACCCTGCGCCGCGTTCTCCGGGACGAGCTGGACCGGCTTGGGTCCGAGCGGGTCAGGTGGTTCGGCCGGTGAGTCGCGCAGGTAGATCCAGTCCGCGTTCGACCGCTCGGCGATGGTCATGTAGCGCTCGGAGAAGACCTGGATCTGACGACCGATCGTGTACGTCGGATCCGCGGCCGGCGGCGCATACCGGATCACTCCCGGCCCGCCGACCTGCCGTAGTACAGGCAGCCGCACCGACAGAGCGCCGATGCCAGCCGAACCGGCCTCCGCGACGAGCTGAAACGCGACCACCTCGTTGCCCGCGCCGAAAACGTGGACAGTCTGGCCGTCCCACGCGGAGTTGTGCCGCTTGTGCGGATTCGCGAGGTCGTCGGCGTCGACCTTCTCGCCGTCGTTCACCGCCCACAAGGCTGCAAGAGGCTTGGTGTGTGGCTTCACCACCAGTGGCACCGCCGCCGAGAGACCCGCTGCGAACAGCGACCGGCGGGACAGCGTCACTGGGCCGGCACTGTCTCGGGCAACGGCACCGACGGAGTAGAGGTCGCCACGTAGATCAGGCCGTCGTACTCCCGAGTCAGCAACGTCGGCGTGAACTGCATCCGGTACGTCCACCGCTGCACGTATGCGCCGAAGCTCCGGAACATCTGCGGCTCGGCCAGCCACCGCTTCACCGGCTCCGGCGCGTCCTCGGAGCCGCGCAGGTTCAGCCAGTGGTCGCCCGGACTCGCCGCCGCCAGCTGACCTTCGAGGGCGTTGAAGCCACCACGATCGATGCTGTTGGCAACGACCGGTCCGTCCATCGGCCCCGGCCACGGACCGGGCCGCAGCCGGCGAGCACGAAACGCACCGGACCCGAACAGCAACGCCAACGCGTAGTACTCCGCCCCGAACCGCTCCCTCAAGTGCTGTCCCATCGGCCGCAGCTCAGCAGACTGCCGACTGGCTGCGAGATGACCGTTGTGCGCCCAGACAGCGATCCGCCGCTTCGGGTCCTCGTCGGCCAGCCGCCCGATCGCCTCGGCCATGTAGGCATCGCGGACGGCGAACAGGGTCTCGGCCGGATCCTTGTTCTCCTTCGGCCGGCTCACCAGATCGCCGGCCCGCTCGAGGATCCGCGCATGGTTCAGCACTTCCGCTGATGCGCCCTTGGCCTCCAGGAACGGAATCAGCTGCTGAGCCTCCCGCACCACCAGCCGATCCTTGTCCGGCACCGAGCCCGGCTGCGCATCGGACAGATACCCGAAGCCCTCATCGAACGCGGCCAGCCGGTCAGGCACCGACGAGGCCAGAAACTCACGTACCGCCGCCACCGACGCCGAGCACCGCTGCGGATCGATCCCCGCGAAGCGAACCTGCTCAGCCGCCGGCCGTCCGGAGTTGTAGCTGCGCATCCACTCGACCAGCGCGACGACCTCCTCGGTCCGCCAGGTCCAGAAGCCGAGCCCGGCCACCGCGGTCGCCGCATCGCCGACGCCGTCGCGCACGTACGCATCGACGGCCGGCGCGGCCGATTCGCTCGCCTCCATCGCCAGCACCGTGTACCCGAGTTCGGTGACCAGGTACTCGAACAGCCGGTGCTTCAGTTGGAAGAACTCGCGTGTGCCGTGGGTGGCCTCCCCCAGTCCGAGCACCCTCACGTCAGCCAGCGCTTCGCCCAGTGGGGCCAGATCCTCGACGGGCGACCCCGCGACCAGGCTCGTCAGCGGGCGCGCAGTACCGGACAGCCACTGCTGGATCTCGGGGAAGCTTTCGTTGGGCACGGAAAAAGCCTATCCAGCCGACCGGAGTCACGGACTCTTGAATAAGTAACACGCATGGTTTAACTTACACGCACCCTTACTCCTGGGCCCGCCACCTGGAGGTTCCTGTCATGTCTTCTAGACGCCTGCTAGCGGGTCTGTTGCCCGCTCTTCTGCTGGGCGGAGCGCTTGTCGCGACCCCCGCACACGCGGCAACCATGTATCCGAGCGGTGTCGGCGCCGACCTCGGCGCGACACCCACCACGCTGGGCGTGAAGCCGTCCGCCGGTGCGGATCCGGCTGGTCTCAGGACCGGCACGGAGCAAGGCCGCACCTTCTGGCGTACCAACCAGGCCGCCGACACCAGCTACTTCACCTTCGATGTCGACGGCGACTACGTCGGCGAGCTGAACACCGACGACGTCGTGGTCACCGTGACCTACCTCGACAGCGGCACGGGCACCCTGCAGCTCCAGTACGACGCGGCCGCCGACCCGGCAGCGCGCGCCGACAACGTCCAGCTGAAGAACACCGGCACCTGGCAGACCGGCACCTTCGCCCTGAACGACATCGAGTTCGCCAACCGCCTCGGCGGCGGTGACCTGCGACTGCAGGGCAGCGAGGACATCACCGTCGCGGGCCTGCGGATCAGCACCGCGGGAGCAACCGTCAACCTCGGCGCATCGCCGGCCCAGAACGGCATCACCCCGCGGCCTGGTGACCGTGGGGAGAACCTGATCACCGGCGTCCAGGACGGCCGCGCCTACTGGCAGACCGACCGGACCGCGCCGTCGCCGGGCATGAACTTCTTCTACATGAACGTGTCCGACACGTACCTCTACGACAACCGCAACCTGGTGCTGATCAGCATCGACTACTTCGACGAGGGCAACGGCCAGTTCGGGCTGCACTACGACTCCCCCGGCACGACGATCCCGGAGATGTTCAAGAACTCGCCGGTCGTCACCTACGGCAACACCAAGACCTGGAAGACCTACACGTTCGCACTCACCGACGCCGTGATGACGAACCGGTCCAACGGGTCGGACTTCCGGATCCACATCGGTGACGGTGCGGTCGACCTCAAGGTCGCGGCGGTCCGGGTGGCGAAGGTGGCCACCGTCCTCGACGTCACCGAAGGGCTGAACGACCTGATCGACGAGGCGGCCCGGGTGCAGAAGGCCGCGCGGGAAGGGTCGCGCGACGGCCAGTTCCCGGTCGGCAGCCGCGCGAGCTTCCTGCGGGCGATCAACGATGCCCGTACGGTCGCGACGACGCCGGGCGTCACCGACGTACAGGTGAAGGCGGCGCTGCAGACTCTGCAGGCGAAGCTCACCGCCTTCAACGCCTCGATCGTCGACACCAACTTCACTGCAACCGGTACTGCGAGTGCCAGCAGCGGCGCCAATCCGGGCAACGCCAACGACGGCAACCACCAGAGCACCTGGACGAGCGGACCCGGAGACTCCTGGCTGCAGCTGGATCTGGGGCAGAAGCGTGCGGTCAACGACGTCCGGGTCGAATGGGGTCCGGTCTCGTCGCCCGACTACACGGTGCAGGTCTCGGATGACGGCTCGACCTTCACCACGGTCGGCCGGACAGGTTCGCCAGGTGCCAACCAGTTCAGCAAGACCCGGTTCGCGACCGTCCAGGCACGGTACGTCCGGGTCGCCCTGACCGGTGCCGACAACTACACGGTCAAGGAACTGCAGCTGCGTGAGTCGCCGGTCGTGGTGCCCAAGCCCAAGCTGATCAACACCGACAACCCGACGGAAGACCTGGTCGTCGCCGACTTCGACGCGACCGAGTTCGGCGCGGACCGTACCGGCGTGAAGGACTCGACCAAGGCGATCCAGAACGCGATCTACGCCTGCGTCGACGCCGGTGGCGGCACCGTCTGGCTCCCTGCGGGCAAGTACCGGGTGACCGACACCGTCGAGGTCCACGCGTTCTGCACCCTGCGCGGCGACCGTCGCGACCCGGACAAGCCCGGCAACCACCACGGGGACTACGGCACCACCGTCATCGCGGACCTTGCCTCAGGCAACGACGGTCCGGCGTTGTTCCGGATCGGCGGCTCGGCCGGCGTGATCGGCGTGACGACGTACTACCCGCGTCAGAGCGCGACGACGCCGATCCCGTACGGCTACACCTTCGAGATCCCCGGCGGCGCCTGGATCGGCAACGAGAACTACATGATGTCGACCGTCTCCGACGTCACGATGCTCAACTCGTACCGCGGGATCGGGATCAGCACCTTCCCCAACGACCACGGCAACGCACCGAGCTCCGGCCAGGTGCACGAGTCCACGACGATCCGGAACATCCGGGGTACCGCTCTCTTCGAAGGCGCCCGCGCCTACAACGGCGCCGACGTCGGTACCTGGGAGAACGTGACCTTCTGCAACGCGTACTGGGCGGCGGCGCGCGACTTCAATCCGCCGGCCCGCGCGACGCTCGACGCCTGGACCCGGGCCAACGGCACCGGCCTGGTGCTCGGTGACCTCGAGTGGGACCAGTTCCACAAGATCACGCTCTCCGACTACAAGGTCGGGATCCACGTCGTCGCCGGGCAGCGGGCGCAGTTCACCGGGAGCTTCCTGCAGCCCGATGTCCAGCGCACCGGCACTGCTTTGAAAGTCGATGTGATGGACGACCGGTGGGGTCTCACCCTGGCGGGCGGCCGTCTGGAGGGCGACCAGGCCATCCAGAACGACTCCCGTGGCTATGTGAAGGTCACTGGCACCACTCTCACCGGAACCGTTGCGGGCATCGTGCACCGGATGGCCGGGGTCGCTCCGACCTACACGTCGCGAGCATTGCCCAGTCCGGCTGAGGGGGTTCTGTACGTCGCTGACGCACCGCATGGAGTCGGCTACCTCCCGACGGCGGACGCGACGAGCGCCGTACAGAAGACGCTCGACAAGGCCGGGCGCGCCGGTGGCGGAATCGTGTATCTCCCGGCTGGCTGGTATCGGATCACCACGCATCTCACCGTCCCCGCCAAGGTCGAGCTGCGCGGCGCATCCGCTGTCCCGAACCGCGATCAGGGCGGGAACAGCGGCGGTACCGTCCTGCACGCCTTCGAGGGACGCGGCACCGCTGCTCCGGATACCGCGCCCGCGCTCGTGACGCTGGGTAAGAAGTCCGGGTTGCGCGGGCTCCGGGTGTTCTATCCCGAGCAGAATCCGGGCAAGGCCGAAGGTGTCGTTCCTTACCCGTATGCCGTTCGTGGCAACGGCGCCGGGACCTACGTGATCAACGCGGGCTTCCCGAACGCATGGAACGGCGTCGACTTCACCACCTTCCGCAACGACGGGTTCGTGGTCCGTAAGATCGCCGGCGCCTTCTTCGACCACGCGATCGCGGTCGGCCGTAGTACCGGCGGGCGGATCGAGGGCGTGCTGTCCAACGGCAACGCGGTCACCCGGATCGGCTATCAGCAGCCGAACTGGATGAACGAGGGCAGCATCTTCGAGCTGGTGATCGACAAGTACATGCGCAAGACGGCCAAGATCGTCACCGTCGACGGCGCGACCGAGCTGACGCTCTTCAACGTGTTCGCCTACGGCTTCCACGACGGGCTGGTCGTCAACGACGGCCAGGTGGATGCGTTCAACCTGGGCACCGACAACCTCGGTGGCGACGGCTTCACGGTCAAGGTGGTCAAGGGTGACGTCGAGGCGACCAACCTGGCCCGCTACAACGGCGCGACCAGCACCGGGCCGGTGACACTGCACAACGTGATGGTGATCAACGTCGTCCAGCGGCACGTCTCGGTCGCGGCGGCCGGGAACGGCACCGTACAGATCGCCGGGAACGAGTCCGAACCGGGAACGTACGAGGTCGGCGCGCAGGTGACCGTGACAGCCACTGCTGCGTCGGATAGCGTTTTCCAGAACTGGACCGTGGGCGGCGTGGTGGTCTCCACCGACGCGTCGTACTCCTTCGCCGTGGGCGCGGACCAGATACTGACCGCGAACTTCACAGCTAGGTAGCTTTGAAAGGGCGAGATGTCTGACTCGACGAACACACACCAGGTCGCCATCGTGGGCTGCGGGATCATCGGCCGCACCCACGCCGACACCATCGCGGCGCGACCGGACGCCATCGTGACCGCTTTGGTCGACGGTGACTCCGCGGCCGCCGAGGCCTTGGCCGCCCGGTTGCAAGAGGCCGGGCAGCCGGAGCCGAAGGTGTACGGCGATCTCGGTGCGGCCCTGTCGGGATCAGACATCTCGCTCGTCGCGATCTGCACGCCGAGCGGCACGCACGCCGCGCTCGCCGAGCAGGCGCTCAACGAGAAGAAGCACGTCGTGATCGAGAAGCCACTCGATGTCGACCTCACCCGGGCCCGCCGCCTCGGCGCGGCGGCCACCCGGGCGGCCGGCCACGGCGTCGTCTCGTCGGTGATCAGCCAGCACCGGTTCGACCCGGGCAGCGCCCAGGTCTCCGAGGCGATCAAGGCCGGCCGCTTCGGCCAGCTCACCTCTGCCGTCGCGACGGTCGCCTGGTGGCGGAGCGACGAGTACTACGCCTCCGCCGGCTGGCGTGGCACCTGGGCCCAGGACGGCGGCGGCGCCCTGATGAACCAAGGCGTCCACACAGTCGACCTGTTGCTGTGGTTCATGGGCCGCCCGGTGAACATCCAGGCCCAGGCGCTTCGCGCGGCTCACCACGAGATCGAGGTCGAGGACACGGTCGTCGCAACCCTGACCTTCGAGAACGGCTCGGTCGCCACCCTGCACGCGACGACGGCAGCCTTCCCGGGCGGTCGCACCCGAGTCTCGGTCCACGGCACCGAAGGCGGCGCCGAACTGGAAGACGACCAACTCCACCGCCTCAACGTAGACGGCTCACCCGACGACCAACCGCTGGACACCGACCGCCCATCCGGCCACGTAGCCCAGTACGAAGACATCCTCACCGCCATCACCAACGGCGCCCAGCCCGGTATCACCGTCCACGACGCCATCGACGCCCTGGCCACCGTCCGCGCGGTCTACATCGCCTCCACCCTCCAACGCCCGGTCAAATTCCTCGACGTCCTCGAAGGCCGCTACGACGACGTAGACGTCAGCCGCGGAATCCGGCTGCCACCGGCCTGACTGTCACACTTTCGGCGTCGGCACAGTCAGACAGGTGACTGTGCCGACGAGCTGAGGATGCTGATGAACGACGACGAGTGGCTGGCCGAGCGGTTCGAGGAGAAGCGGTCGCAACTGCGGGGTGTGGCCTATCGGATGCTGGGGTCGGGGGCCGAGGCGGATGACGCCGTGCAGGAGGCTTGGCTTCGGCTGAACCGCGCCGGTGCCGATGGGATCGACAACCTCGGCGGCTGGTTGACGACTGTGGTGTCGCGGATCTGCCTCGATCAGTTGCAGGCTCGGCGGGTGCGGCACGAGCGGTCGCTCGAGGAGGCGCCGCCGGCGCTCAGCGTGGTCGATCCGGAGCGGGAGGCGTTGCTGGCCGACTCCGTCGGGGTCGCGCTGCTGGTCGTACTGGAGACGCTGACTCCGGCTGAGCGGCTGACGTTCGTGTTGCATGACCTGTTCGCGGTGCCGTTCGAGGACATCGCGCCGATCGTGGACCGTACGCCGGTAGCAGCGAGGCAACTCGCCAGCCGGGCTCGCCGCCGGGTCCAGGGCCGGACGGCTGTAGCCGAGCCCGATCAGGTGGCGCAGCGAGAGGTCATCGAAGCGTTTCTGGCTGCTGCTCGCGAAGGGGACTTCGAGGCATTGCTCGAGGTGCTCGATCCTGAGGTAGTCGTGCGCACCGATCTCGGTGGAGTCACCCGTGCCATCCGCGGTGCGGCTAGTGCCGCCAATGGTGCGCTCGCTGCGGCCGCGGCCAGCGTCCCATCAGCTCACCTGGCACTGGTGAACGGCACGGTCGGCTTCGTGGTCGCGCCCGCGGGTCGGCTCGAGCGGGTCATCCGCTTCACCATCGAGGCGGGCACGATCCTCGAGATCGACATCGTGACCGAGCCCGCCCGGCTGGAGAAGCTGGAACTGGCGGTGCTGGCCGACTGATCAGGGCTTGGTGCCGGGGAGGCGCGTGTTGAGGATGCGCTGGAAGAGATGGCAGTCGCGCCAGGCGCCGTCGATGTGGAGGTAGTCGGGGGCGGTGCCGATCTGGTTGAAGCCGGCCTTCTTCAGCACCTTCTGGGACGGCAGGTTGTGGGTGAGGGTGCTGGCCTCGATCCGGTGCAGGAGGAGTTCCTTGTCGGCAGCCTCGGCCGCCGCCTGCACAGCGATCGTCGCGAGCCCCTTGCCCAGCAGCTCAGCATCGATCCAGTAGCCGAGGCTCGCGCTGCGGAAGGGTCCGGGCACGATGTCGGTCAGCGTCATCGCGCCCACCACGCGCGTGCCCTGGAACAGGAACCAGGGCACGACCTCGCTGCGCTGGTACCGCTCGAGCTGCTGGCTGAGCCGGTCCGCCTGCCCGGCGGTGGTGAACCAGCGGTCCGAACGGACCGGCTCCCACGGCTTCAGGTGCTCGCGATTGCGGACCTGTGCTTCGGCGAAGGCAGCGGCGTCGTCGAGCGTCGCCACCCGCATCTCGATGTCGTCTGTGAGGGGTCTGTCCAGGGTCACTTCGGCAGCCTACGAGCCTGGCTGGAGCCTCCGACCCGCGGGGTGAAGGCATCGTGGAAGATCGTCGAGGCGGCGCCGACCGCGGCCGCATCGGCCTGCAGCATCGACTCCTCCACCGCGACCGTCCGGGTGCCTTTCGCGATCGGGTGCGAATTCACCGCCCGGCTGATTTCGGAAAGCAGCACCTCGGCGATTTCCTTTTCGAACGCCGGGCCACCGAGCACGATCAAATCGATATCGAGCAGATCGACCAGGCCGACCGCACCCTGCGCAATCACCGATGCGACTTGCGTGACCGCCTTCTGGGCCGCTTCGTCGCCGTTCGCGGCGGCTTTGCAGACCGCTTTGTAGCGCTTTGCCTCGTCGTTCGCGGCCGGGTCGGTCTCGACATATCCGAAGCCGGCCGCGATCACCGGCAGCCCGGCGGTCGGATTGCATTCGGCCATCATCTTCGGGCCGGTCTGCTCGTCCCACTCCCCCATCTTCAGGGCGCACAGCTGACCGAACTCACCGGCGTTCGCGGTCAGCCCGCGGTAGATCGAGCCGTTCAGGATCAGCCCGCTGCCGACACCGGTACCGAGGTACAGATAAGCGAAGTCGCGGGCCCGCGCGGAGCGGCCGATCCAGCGCTCGCCGATCGCCGCGGCGGTGCCGTCCTTCTCGACCAGCACGGGGTGGTTCAGCTTGCCCTGCAGGAGGTGGCGGATCTCCAGTCCACGCCAGGCCGGCTGCAGCGGCAGGTCGAGCAACGTGCCATCGGCATTGATCGGCCCCGGCACCGCGACTCCCACGCCCAGCATGGAATTCGGGTCCACCTGGCTGATACTCAACGCCGCCGTCACGGTCGCCGCGGTCAGGTCGACCAGCCGCACCGCGTCGAGATCGGCAGGCAGGTCGACGGTCTCCCGTCGCACGATCGTGCCGTCCAGATCGACCACCGCGACGGTGAGCAGTTCGGGGTCGATATGGATGCCGACGGCATGGGCCGCGTTCGAGCGCAGCCGCACCGGAGTACGGGGTTTGCCGAGGCGTTCGGCGCGCTCCTGCGCCTCCTCGACGAGCAGTCCCTGCTGCAGCAGGACGCGCAGGATCCGCGACACCGACTGCTGGGTCAGCCCGGTCCGCCGGGAGATCTCCGTCCGGCTGATGATGCCGGCCAGCCGGATCGTCTCGATGATCACGGCCTCGTTGAAGGAGCCGAGGTCGTACTGGTTCGCGCCGGAACGCGTCGGCTCGTCGAGCACCGCCGAGTCAGTCTCTGGCGTGACCATCGCCCACCTCCTCTGTCTGCATTACTTTCCCCGTTCACCGAATTCCGCCCCGAACTAGCCGAGATCGTACCCCGCAGCCCTCGCCAGGCCGGTCAGGTATTCGAGGTTCGCCGCCGTTCTTTCGGCCAGTGGCAACGCGAGGGAGAAATCCTCGACCGTCACCCAGCCGTCATAGCCGGCCGCGGCCAGTGCCAGGAAGAATTCCGGCAACTGCGCCCGGCCTTCGCGCAGCGGCACCCATTTCGGCTCCCATCGCAGAGTGCCGTCGTTTTGCACTCCGGAGAGGTGAAATGCCACGTTTTTGACGTGTACGTGCGCAAGGTACTCACCCAGCAGGTCCAGCGCGTGGGCCGGCTCCTCCCAGCCCTCGATCACCGTGTTGCCGATGTCGTGCAGCACCCCGACGTACCGCGGATCGAGCCCCTCCACCAACCGCCGGGCCGCAGACGCGCTCGCGGTCAGGCTCTCGTGATGCAACTCGAGCAACGCCCGTACGCCGTGCTGCCGGGCCCGGTCCTCGAGCCACTCCCAATCAGCCCGGTACGCCGCGAACGCCTCCCGATACGACTGGCCCTTCTCCGTGTTCACCCCGAGAAACCGGACCTGCCCGGCGTCGAGCGCAGCGGCCGCAGCCAGCAGTCGCTCAGCGTCGTCCCGCTGCTTCGGCGTCACGTACCCACCGAGCGCGGGCATCGCCAACCCGGCCGACCGCGTGACCGCGCGAATGTCGTCCAGCCGGGACTCGAGCCCGGTCAGCGGCCAGGTCGCCCGGTTCCCGGCCCAGAATGTCGGCCGCGACGACTCCACCGGCTCGGTGATCCGCCACTCGATCCCCTGCCAGCCCTGCTCGGCCAGAATCTTCGCGGCCTCCTCAGGAGCCCACTCCGGCGTCGAATCGGTGAACACGGCGAACTTCACGGCGCCTCCAGGGCCCCGTCGATACGCCGTACGCCGGCCGCCCACTCGTCATGCCCGGACAGCTCCGCCGGGTACTTCGCCGCCGCCTCCAGATTGATGTCGATGCCCCAACCGGGCGTCTCGTTCGGCCGCAGCCAGCCGTCCTTGATCCGCAGCGTGCCCGGGAACACCTCGTGCGTGGCGTCGTTGTAGATGTGCCCCTCTTGGATGCCGAAGGCAACGGAACTGACGTCGAGCGCGACATTGGCGGCGGCACCGATCGGCGAGGTGTCCCCTGGCCCGTGCCAGGCCGTCTTGACCCCGCACAGCTCGACGAGATCCGCGACCTTGCGCGCTGCGGTGAGGCCGCCGATGTCGGAGACGTGCGAGCGGATGAAGTCGACGCCACCGTCGCGGACCAGGCGTACCGCGTCGCCCATCGACGTCGTCAGCTCACCGACGGCCAGTGGCACCGGCGACGCGGCGCGGACCTCCGGCAGCCGATCCCAGTGCTCGGGCGGGAGGACGTCTTCGAGGAAGAACAGCCGGTACGGTTCGAGCGACCGGGCCAGCAACACGGCTTCTTTGGGCGTCAGCCGCGAGTGCACGTCGTGCAGCAACTCGATGTTGTCCGGCAGCGACTGCCGAGCCGCCGCGAACAGGTCGGGCGTCGTACGGAGGTAGTCGCGGGCGCTCCAGCCGTTCCGGTAGGGCGCCTCCGGGTAGAGCGTTGCGAGTCGCGGAGCGCCGTACCCGCCGCCACCCGGCGTCGACACCTGCAGCCGGATGTGCCGCCAGCCCTGCGCGACGAACTCCTTCGCCTGCTCCAGCGTCTGCTCGATGGTGATGCCACCGGCATGGATGTAGGTGTCGGCAGCGGCGCGGACCTTGCCGCCGAGTAGCTCGTAGACGGGCATGCCGGCGCGCTTGCCCGCGATGTCCCACAGTGCTTGGTCGATACCGGAGATGGCGTTGTTGGTGACCGGCCCGCCACGCCAGTAGCCGGAGAACCCGGCCAGCCGGACCAAGTCGCCGATGTCACCGGGGTACCGGCCGATCAGCAGCCGGGCGAGGTGGTCGTCGACGAAGGTCTTGACGGCCTTCCAGCGTTGCGTGAAGGTCGCGCAGCCGAGTCCGTACAGGCCTGGCTCGGTGGTGTCGATCTTCACCACCACCAGCGGGATGCCCTGCGGCGCGGTGACGATCGCCTGCACCGCGCGGATCCGGAGGTCGTCGCGGACCGGCCAGGGCTGGGCGAAGGTGGCTGGGGTCTCTCGCGCCATTCAGATCTCCAGAGTTTTCGTGGGCAGGTCGAGCTCGTGGCGAGCCTGGAAGCCGAGCACGGTCCGGATCGCCGTGAGGTCGATCGGTACTTCACGCCCGACGAACCGCCGCAACCGCGGTACGCCGGGCGCGTACTTGTCGAGCAGAGCTTCGGTCTCGTAGGGCGCGTTGGTGGTGCTCGCCGCCGCGAAGAAGGTGTGGGCGCCGGACAGCTTCGCCGTCAGCCCCAGCTCGATCGCGTACGCCGCGTCGCGGGTGTCGAGATAGGACCAGCCTTCCCGTACTCCGCCCGATGGGTCCTGGACGAAGTCGTTCGCGACCCGCTCGATCACCTCGGGCGAGTTCACGTGCGGGAAGCGGAACGCCACCACGTCGATCCCCCAGCGGCGCCAGGCCATCCGGCAGGTGTTCTCGTCGTTCTGCTTCGACAACGAGTACCAGTCGGCCACATCGGCGGGGATCTTCTCGTCGAGCGGGTAGTACGCCGGCCGGATGTCAGCCGGGTTGAAAGGCACCCCGAACGCGTTGATGCTGCTCGCGACGACCGCCCGCTTGATGCCGAGCGCTCCCGCCTGGGCGAGCACGTTGAAGGTGGAGACGACGTTGATCGAGTAGACGTCGTACGGCGTACCGGCCGACGGGTGCGCCAGCGCGGCCAGGTGGACGACGGCGTCGACGCCCTCGAGCGCCTTCGCCACATCGCCCTCCGACCTGGTGTCCCCGATCACGATCCGGTCCGCCTTCAGGTCGTCGTTCTCGGCGATCTCCATCGCCGTCACCAACGCGCCTTGCTCCGTCAGATGGCGGGTCGCGACCAGACCGATCCTTCCGGCCGCACCCGTCACCAGCACCCGGCGCCCACTCAGTGATCCACTCACTCCTTGATTCCTCCCGACATCCCGACCCCACGCAGGAACTGCTTCTGGAAGATCAAGAACAGCACTACGGGGATGAGGACCGCCAGGAACAAAGCACTCATCTGCAAGGACAGATCAGTCGTCTTCTGTACTCTCGGCAGTGCGACCGAGATCGGCTGCAGCTTCGGGTCCGGCAGCACCAGCAGCGGCCAGAGATAGTCCTTCCACGAACCGATCACGGTGAGCAGCGCGACCACCCCGATGATCGGCTTCGACATCGGCAGGACCAGCGCCGTGAAGAGCCGCAGGTTGCTCGCCCCGTCGATCCGCGCCGCCTCGATCAGCTCGCGCGGGATCGCGTCGAAGTACCGCTTCATCACCAAGATGTTGAACGCTCCGGCCGCCTGTGGCAGCCAGACCGCCCAGAACGTGTTCTGCAGGTTCCAGCCGAACACCGGCATCTTGAGGATGGTCAGATACAACGGCACCAGCGAGATCACGCCGGGCAGGAACAAGGTGGCCAGCACCAGGCCGGTGATCACCGGTCCCCACTTCGGGCGCAGGACGCTGAGCACGAAGGCGCCCGTCGTACAGACGAACAACGTCGACAGCAGCGAGCCGATCGCGATGATCGCGGTGTTGCCGAGGTACGAGCCGATCTGCACCTGGTTCCAGGCATCCGGCACGTTGTGCCACTGGATCCCGCTCGGCCACAGTTGCATCGGTCCGCGCAGGATGTCCTGGCTGGTCGACAGCCCGGACTTCAGCAGCCACAGCAACGGGCCGACGCCGGCGATCACCACGCCGATGAACAACAGCACCTGGATGATCGGCAGCCCGTACCGGACCAGCGGCCGGCGCCGGTCCATGGACGAGATGATGCCGCGTTCCGGAGCCTCCGCCGTCATGTCGTGCTCCAACGTCTGGTGAGGAAGTGGTAGACGACCGACAGCACGCACAGCACCAGCGCGAGCAGCACGCTGAGCGCGGTGGCGGCACCGAAGTCGCCGTTGATGAACGCGTACCGGTAGATCAGCAGCAGGATCGTGGTGGTCGCGTTGTCCGGGCCGCCGCCGGTGAACAGGAACGGCTCGGTGAAGACCTGGAAGGTCCCGATCAGCTGCAGCAGCATCATGATCAGGATGATTCCGCGGATCTGCGGGATCGTGACGTGCCCGACCCGGCGCCAGATCCCGGCCCCGTCCAGCTCCGCCGCCTCGTACAGCTCGTTGCGTACGCCGGTGAGCGCGGCCAGGTAGATGATCGAGGTCGCCCCGGCCCCGGCCCAGGTCGCTTCCAGCACGATCGCCGGCATCGCCAGGTTCGGCGAGTTCAGCCAGGCGTACGGGCCGAGGCCGAACCAGCCGAGGATCGCGTTGAAGACGCCCGAGCCGGGGTCGTAGAAGTACTTCCACAGCAGGATCGCGACCACCGGCGGGACGACCGCCGGCAGGTACGAGATCACGTTGTAAAGCCACCCGGTCTTGCGCAGCTCGCTGATGAAGACCGCCAGGAACAGCGGCACCGGGAAGCCGAAGATCAACGCCAGCAACGCGAAGTACAGGGTGTTGATCGTTGCTTGCGGCAACTGCGGGTCGGTCAGCACGTAGCTGAAGTTGGACATCCCGACCCACTCGGCCGGGGTGACCAGGTTGGTCTTCTGGAACGACAGGACCAGCCCGCGCACGATCGGGCCCCAGGAGAAGTACAGGAAGGTCAGCACCAGGGGCAGGGCGAAGACGATGCTGCTCAGCCCGCCGGAGCGAAACCAGGTGGTCAGGCTCCGGCCGGACTGCGCGGTCGTCCGCGGGGCGACGGGGGTTCTCGTCAGGACAGCCATCGGACTACCTGGACAGGCGGGCGTCGATCTTCGAGGAGGCTTCGGAGAGTAACTTGTCGATGTCCGCGTCCTTCTTGGTCAGTACCTGCTGGACGACCGGGTCGAGCAGCGCGTAGACCTCCTGGCCCTTGTTCGACGGCTCCGGCAGCAGCTTGAGCGTCTTGGTCGAGTCGATGTAGCCCTGGAACTGCTGCACCGGCACGTTGTTGTAGGGCTCGCGCCACTTGTTGTACTGGTCGTAGGTCGCCTGGCTCAGCGGGGTCACCCCGGGCCGGCCGACGAAGCCCTTGTCGGCGATGGCGTTCTTGGCGTCCTGCACGGCCAGCGCCTCGGACGTGTACTTGTCGAACTCCTGCGACTTGATCCACTTCAGCGCGGCGACGATCTCGTTCTTGGTCGACTTCGGGTTGATCATCTTGATCGAGCCACCGGTCAGCGTGCCGAACGGGCCACCGTCCTGCGGCAGCGCGCCCTCACCGAAGTCGGCGGGCTTCATGCCGAAGTTCTTGACCGCCATGTCGTAGGCGTCCGGCGCCTGCATGATCATCCCGATCTTGCCGGCCGCGAAGTCCTGCCGCGCCTCCTCCTGGTTGTAGAGGAAGTTCGTGCCCATCGTGTTGTCGGTCCAGCGCATGTCCTTCAGCAGCTGCAGCGCCTTCTTGGTCGGGACGTCGTTGAAGACGCTCTTCTTGCCGTCGTCGCTCTGGACCTTGCCGCCCATGCTGTAGGTCATCGTGGTGAGCATCCAGCCACCGGTGTTGTCCTTGGTCAGCTGCGCGTAGCCGGCCTTACCGGTCTTCTCGGTGATCTGCTTGGCGTACTGACGAACCTCGTCCCAGGTCGTCGGCGGCTTGTCCGGGTCCAGACCGGCCTGCTTGAACAGTGCGCGGTTGTAGGCCAGGCCGACCGAGAAGGCCTCGAACGGGACACCGTAGATCCGGCCCTTGTCGTCCTGGACCAGCTTCAGCGTCTCGGGGTTGAGGTCCTTGGTCATGTCGACGAGCTTGAGCGCGTCGGTGATGTCGGGCAGCTGCTTGTTCGGGATCATGTTCAGCGGTTCGGTGAAGCTGATACTCATCACGGTCGGGAGCGAGCCACCTGCCACCTGAGCTTGGAAGGTCTGCGGATCCCACGACGTCTCGGTCGACTTCACCGTGATGTTCGGGTGTGCGTCGGTGAACTTCTTGACGTTGCGCTCGAAGGCGGCGACGTCGGCCGGCTTGTCCGGCTTGGGCTTGTTCCCCACCGTGATGGTGACGGGTGCGTTCTCGTCGATCGCGCCGCCGCTACTACTCGCCGACGGGTCGGTGCCGTCCGCGCAGGCTGCCGTCGCCAGCACCAGTGCGGCCGACGTCAGGGTCACGACAAACCGTGCCGTTCTCGTCATCGGAACTCCTCAGGTTTCCGGGTCACCCCCGTCCACCGGGCGGTTCAGGGGTGTGGTCTGGGCCACAGAAGCCCAATTCCGAGTAAGTTAAACCATGCGTGTTACTTTATCAATGCTCCGCTCGATCACGGTTCGGGAAAAGATGGCGAGGTGTTGATCAGACCAGCTACAGCCGAGGGTTCCTCGAGCGAATGCTGCTCGAGGCCTACAACTGGGACGGGCAGCCGCGCTTCACCCTCGAGCAACTGACAGCCGAAGACCACGCCTGGCGGTACGTCGACGGTTGGCCCCGGCCCGGTGACATCGGTGTCGTCGCCGAGGACGGACAACCGATCGGTGCCGCCTGGGCACGCTTGCTGACCGCAGACCGCCCGGGCAAGGCTCAGCCGGCGTCCCGGTCGACAGGACGTAGTCGGCCGCTCGACCGAGTTGCACGCTCGGCTCGGTGACAGCCGGCTGCGATGCGGGCACTATGTCCTGTCGAGCGGGACACGCTCCGCCGCACAGGCCAGATCGGGCACTGGCGTCGACCGGCGGCGGGGGCGTGGGGCTGTTAGGCGATGGGGCGGGTTGGGTCGGTGATCCATTCGGACCAGGAGCCGACGTAGACGGGGGCTTCGATGCCGGCTATCTGGAGAGCCAGGGCTTCGTGGGCTGCGGTTACGCCGGAGCCGCAGTACGCGCCGACCGGCGTGGAGCCGTCGGCGCCTAGGGTGGCGAAGCGGGCTTTCAGGTCGGCGGCGGGGAGGAAGTGGCCGTCGGGGGTGACGTTGGCGGTAGTGGGCGCGTTGACGGCGCCGGGGATGTGGCCGGCGACCTTGTCGATCGGTTCGACCTCGCCGGCGAAGCGTTCGGGGGCCCGGGCGTCGAGGAGGACGCCGGTGGAGGCCAGTTTGGCGGCGCTCTCGGCGTCCAGCATCGGCACATGGCCGGGTGAGGCGGTGAAGGAGCCGTCGCCATCCGACGGGACGTCGGTGCTCACCTCTCCCCCGGCCGCCCGCCAGGCCGCGAAGCCGCCGTCGAGGACGCGGACGTCGCGCACACCGAAGTACCGGAAGATCCACCAGGCGCGGGCGGCGGCCATCGAGTTGGCGGCGTCGTAGACGACCACCGGGGTGTCCTCGGAGACGCCGGCCCGGCGCAGCGCCGCCTCGACAGTTGTTGCTGAGGGCAACGGATGGCGCCCGCCTTCACCGGGCGGGCCGGCCAGTTCGGCGTCGAGGTCGACGTAGTGCGCGCCGGGGAGGTGACCAGCAGCGTAGGCGTCGCGGCCGGGAGGCGCGGGCGGTCCGGACGGTACCGAGAGATTCCAGGTGACGTCGATCAGCACTGGCCTGGTGGTAGCCGCGAGCAACGAGTCGGCAGAGATCAGCGGATTCACAGTGCGCCTCCGAACGGGAGTACCTCGGGTGACAGGGTGGCACGAGCGCGGGCGGCGGTCAGCCGGCGCCGGTGATGGCGACGGCAGAGCACCTCGTAGGCGACCTGGGCCGCGTTGGTGACCATGTCGCCGACGACCAGTTGCTCGCCTTCGGTGACCATCTCACCACCGACCGTACGGGCGTTGTGGGTGGCGCGCTCACCGCACCAGCACAACGCTTCGACCTGCAGCAGCTCCATCCGGTCCGCCAGCTCGACCAGCCGGGCCGAGCCCGGGAAGAGCGTCGCCCGGAAGTCGGTCAGGATGCCGAAGCAGAAGACATCGATCTGCAGTTCGTCGACCAGCCGGGCAAGCTGATCCACCTGCTCGGCCTGGTAGAACTGCGCCTCGTCGGCGACCACGTAGTCGATCCGGCCGCCCTGGGTCAGCTCGTCGACGACGTACTGCCAGAAGTCGAAGTCCGGCTTGACCTCGATCGCCTCGGCCTCCAGACCCAGTCGCGACGACAGGACGGACTCCCCCGCCCGGTCGTTGCTGGTGAAGATCTTCCCCAGCCGCCCACGCGCCGCATGGTTGTGATCCATCTGCAGCGCCAGCGTCGACTTGCCGCAGTCCATGGTCCCGGTGAAGTAGAGCAGCTCAGCCACGAGCGCCCATCCTGCCAAAGTCGTCTCCCCCGCAGGTATGCCGGGGTGCGTCGGCTTTTGTTCTGCGGCGTCGGCGGGGTCTACTTGGGCGTGCGCAAAGCTCTGGTTCTGGTTCTGACGGTGTTGCTGACTCTCGCTGCGACGAGTGTGCAGTCGGTGGCGGCTCCGGTGCGGGTCGAGGCGGGCCTGCGCGCGTACTTCGTGATCACCGCGCCCAAGCAGACCGCGGCGGTGGCGGCCGGGGTCGCGGCCAACGCGGGGACCATCTATGCGGCGTACGACGCCATCGGTGTGCTGGTCGTGCACTCGGCCAACGCCGGATTCGCCGGCGCGATGCGGACGGTGAAGGGTGTGCAGAAGGTCGGCGCGACCCGTACCTCCGACCTCCCGCCTGCGATCGCCAATCCGGCGATCCCGCCGGCACCGGTAGAGCATCCGGACAGCTCGCCTGACCAGGTCCGGCCGGATATGGCGATGATCGGCGCCGACAAGGCCTGGGCGGTGAACCCTGGATCGAAGTCGATCACGGTCGGCGTGCTGGATACCGGCGTCGACGATCAGCACCAGGATCTGAAGGCGAACTTCGACGCGAGCAAGTCGGCGTCCTGCGCGTACGGCAAGGCCGACACCAGACCAGGTGCCTGGCGGCCGGTCGCCGAGCACGGCACCCACGTGGCCGGCACGATCGCCGCGGCCAAGGACGGCAAGGGCATGACCGGCGTCGCGCCGGGCGTGAAGGTCTCGTCGATCCGGGTCGCCGAGCCCGAGGGCGACCAACTGTTCTTCCCCGAGAACACCGTCTGCGCGTTCGTTTTCGCCGCCGACAAAGGCGTCTCGGTCACCAACAACAGCTACTACGTCGACCCGTGGATGTTCCTCTGCCCGACCGACCCCGACCAGGACGCGATCCAGGAGGCCATAGGCCGCGCTGTCGCGTACGCCGACTCCAAGGGCGTCGTCAACGTGGCCGCCGCCGGCAACGAGAACACCGACCTCGCCAACAAGACCAGCGACTCGAGCAGCCCGAACGACTCGACCCCTGCCGCCCGCTCGGTCACCACACAGTGCATCAGCCTGCCGACCGAGCTGCCGAACGTAATCGTCGTCTCGGCGCTCAGCCCCCAGGGCACCAAGGCGGCCTTCTCCAACTACGGCGAAGGCAAGATCAAGATCGCGGCGCCCGGCCAGGACGTCTACTCGACCGTCCCGGGTGGCGGCTACCAATCCCTGGACGGTACGTCGATGGCGTCACCGCACGTCGCCGGCGTGGCCGCGTTGCTCCGCAGCGCGAATCCCAAGCTGACCCCCGAGCAGGTCCGCGCCAGACTCGCGGCGCAGGCCAACGACATTCCTTGCCCTGCGGCGGCAGCAGCTGTCTGCAAGGGGTCGGAGTCAGTCAACTCGTTCTACGGCGAAGGAGTCGTCGACGCGGCCGAGGCGGTCGGCGCGGCCACGAAGGCTCCGTCGTCCGGCGTGACCATCACCAAGCCCGGCGAGCAGATCGGGTTCGGCGGCGCACCGGCAGTTCCCTTGTTGCTCAAGGGGATGAGCAGCAAGGGCTCGATCAGCTACACCGCGACCGGGCTGCCGCCGGGGTTGAGCATCGACAGGGAACGCGGCTGGATCGTCGGCGTTCTCACCCCGGGCGCAGGGCGGTACAAGGTCACCGTGACCGCTCGGGACGCCGAGGCGAAGACGGCGCAGGCGAGCTTCTACTGGAACGTGTGGAGCTTCTAGCCCGCGTCGATGAGCAGCGGGATCAGCATCTCGTCGTCGGTGAGCGATCCGTGCAGGCCGATCAGGCCGGCCTCCTGTGGATAGCGTCGGCTGGCGACCAGCGCGACCGGTCCCAGCGAGGCGACGATGACGTCGCCGAGCCGTGGCTCGACGCGCTCCTCGACGGCGCCGAACCAGCCGCGTCCGACGGCTTCGTCCCGGCTGAGCACGAGGGCTTTGTCCCCCACGCGCTCCCGGTACGTCGCCAGTACGTCGTCGGCCGCGCCGTCGACGCAGTACAGGTGTCTGAACCGCGACTCCCCACCGATCACGCGCACGCCATCGGTCAGCGCCGGCTCGGCGTCGAGATCGACCCGGTTCTCGGGAGCGACGTCGATCATGCCGTGATCAGCGACGACGATCAGTACTGCGTCGCGCGGCAACGCCGACCTGACCTGGCTGGCGAAGGCGTCCGCCGCAGCGAGCTCCTTGCGCCACTGCCACGACTCACTCCCCTGCCCGTGGCCGGTGTAATCGAGTTGTGAGTCGTAGACGTAGACGAGTGAGGAAGAACCTTCGCGGCTGGCGAATCTGGTCGCGTCGAGGCGATCCTCGACGGTGTCTGCCCCGCGATGCTTGCTACCACGGAAGGCTGCCGCGGTCAGCCCGGAGCTGTCGAACCGCGCCTTGCTGACATTGCGGGTGGCGACACCGGCGGCCGCGACTCGCTCGAACACGGTCTGATGCGGTTGCCAGCGGCGTGGATCGACCGGAGCGTCCCATTGCAAGGCGTTCAGCAGGGCGCCCGTCTCGGGCACGATCGACGTGTAGCCGACGATTCCGTGCGCGCCGGGTGGGAGTCCGGTGCCGAGGCTGGTCAGGCTCGCGGCCGTTGTCGACGGGACTCCAGCGGTCAGGCTGCGGGAGGTCAGCGACGACAGGTAGGGAGCCGTCTCCGCGTTGCGGCGGAGGAGGTTCCAGCCGAGGCCGTCGAGGAGCAATACGGCGTACCGGGGTGCGGGTGGCAGGTCGAGCAGGTTCTGCTCGCCGGGGACCGCGAGGGCACCGGCGACTGAGGGCAGTACGTCTGCGAGCGACCCGCCGCCGTATGCAGGGAGGACGGGCGTCGGGTCGGCCACGGCTCTACCTGCTGGTCGTCGCGAACGAGAGCGCCGAGGCAAAGTCGAGCACCTGCTGGATTCCGGCCGGACCGTCCGCGGCGGCCGAGATCCGCAGCGAGATGTCGTCGGCGGCGACGGAACCGGTGTAGCCGTGGTCGGCCTCGCAGTTCGGGTCGGCGCAGACGGCCGGCTCGAGGTCGATCCGGTTCACCATGCCCCAGCCGATGGTCAGCACAACCTCGCCGCCGGCTGCCGGGTCACCCTTGCCGCCGGAGGCTCCGTAGCCGGCCGGATTCGGCACCACTCGGTTCACCACGACGGCGTTCACCCGGTTGAGTGGGATCGCCTCGGTCGAGGTGGACGCGTACGGCGCCCGGATCAGGTCGTCGGCGGCGTGCTCGTCGGTATGCCCGACGATCAGCCGGCTCGGGGTCAGCGCCAGGATGGTGATGTGGCGCCGGACCTCGTCGCGGTCGAAGGTCGGCTCGTGTTGCAGCACAAAAGCCCGGATCGGTTCGCCGGCGATGGCCACGGCGAGAGAGTCCGTCACAACGTCTGGGTAGTAGCCGCACCGGTCGATCGCGTCGCGAAGGTCGGACGCGACGTCCGCGAGCTCCGGGACCGGCGCATTCAGGTCACGCATGACCTCATCCTTGCATGCGCCGGGCCCGGAGCCCGATTGGTGCCTGTGGACAGCTGTGCGTTCGGGCTCAGCCGACGCTGGCTTTGCGCAGTACCGGCGCGCCGGCAGCTCCGGCGACGGCGACCAGAACGAGGCCGATGATCACCTGCGCACCGAGCAGGATCACGCCCGAGCTGCCCTTGGTGAGCACCTCGCCGCCGCTCAGCGCCAACCCGGTCAACGCTCCGAAACCGACGACCGGGAGACCGACGCCGACGACCGGTACCACGGCCGCGAGGCGGGCGGATCGCTCGATCACCTTGAGCGGTACTCCGGAGCGGCGCAACGCCTTCGCCGGGCCGGCCTGGTCCAGCGCCGTACCGACTGCACCAGCGGCCGTCGAGGCCGCGCCGGTGACGAACACCAGACCGAGCAGCAGTGCGACGCCGAGTCGGAGGTCCTTGTACATGCCGGCGTCCTGCTGGTCGCGCTCGGCGTTGGTCAGCGGGACCTTGCCGGGTACGAGGTTGTAGAGGGCTGTGCGGGCCTTCTCGTGGTCAGCAGCTGGAATGGAGATGATCACTGAGTGGTCGTCGGTGGTGACCTGACCGTTGATCTTCGCCTCGGACAGCAGTTGTTTGGCGTCGTTGGCGACGACGGCCACCTGGCCTTGCTTGGGGTTGAACTCGAACGCTTGGTCCGCGGCGGTGCTGTTCATCCCGTACGGCATGAACAGCGCCAGGAATCCGGTGACGAAGCCACTCAGGACCAGCGCGGCGACCGGGCGGAAGGCAGCTTTGGGGTCGTCGGCGAGGCGTCGGCCGGCCAGGAGGGCGACCGGGCCTCTCGCAGTACGGGCCATGAATCTGCCGATGACCTGTACTGCGAACGGGCCGACGATGCGGACCGCGAGAGCGGCCAGGCCGATGCCGATGAGCAGCGGGATGATCGCGCCGCCGGTACCGAGGATGGCGAGCATGATCGGGCCGATGACCAGCAGGCCTAGGCGGAGGGCGCTGGTTGCCTTTCGCGTCTGACCGCGGACTACGCCGAGCGGGGTGATGCTGACGCGGCCGAGGCCGATTAGCGCACTGATCACACTTAGCACTGGTACTGCGATGAGGACGATCAGGGCGACCCACCAGCTCGGGGTGAGGTCGTGGACGTACCAGCGGCCGCCGCCTAGTGGGATGCGGGCGATGAGTGGGGTGAGCAGGGTGTAGCCGATCAGGCCGGCGACGGCACCCAGCAGGCCGAGGACTGCTTGCTCGACTGCGCTCAGCCAGAGCACCTGGCTGCGGGTTGCGCCGGCGAGTCGGAGTGCGGCTAGGCGGTGTTCGCGACGCTTGGCGGCGACGCCGGCTGCTTGGCCGACCAGGCTGAGGAGTGGGAAGAGGACCAGGGTGATGCCGAAGGCGACGAGGACCAGCAGTACGGCCATCCGCTCGTCGAGAGCCTTGCCGTTCCAGCTGTCGAGGTACTTCGGGTGGTCGGCTGGGGCGACGCCGGGTGAGTTCTTCTCGACGCCGTGGATGATCACCCACTCGTCGGGTGAGGAGAGGCCTTTGTCGGTGATGACTCCGGTTGGCTTTGCTGTGTTGTAGCGCTTGGCCAGGTCGTCGGACCAGTGCTTGGCGACCTCTGGTGAGACGAAGACCTCGCCGGGCTTCGGCGCGGCGGCCAGGCCGGGTGGGGGCGGGACGTCCTTCTGCGGGTTGTTGACGGCGACGTCGTACCGGGTGATCGGTACGCCTCCGGCCATGTCGTCGATCTCGTTGACCACGCCGACGGCCGTCTTCTGATCACCGTCGTCGGTGGTACGCCAGCCGATGCGATCGGAGCGGTGGGTCAGCCCGAGCGAGCCGGCGATGAGAAAGGTGACGAGGAGCGCGACGATCGCGGTGGCCCCCAGAGCCGCCAGATTGGCCGCCCGCCCGCCAGGCCCCGGTCGACGGACGAAACGCAGCCCAAGATCAGTCATCGGGTTCATCGGTCGCTCACCCGGCCGTCGACGATGCGTAGTACGCGGTGGCAGCGGGCTGCGACTGCGTCGTCGTGGGTGACGACTACTACGGCGGCGCCTCGGTGGGTGGCGGCGCCGACCAGGAGGTCGATCACCTGGGCGCCGGTGGCGGCGTCGAGGGCACCGGTGGGTTCGTCGGCGAAGACGGCTTGTGGTTCGCCGACGAGGGCTCGGGCGATGGCTACGCGTTGGGCTTGGCCGCCGGAGAGTTCGCCGGGGCGGCGACCGGCTTCGTTGGCGAGGCCGACCTGGGCGAGGGTGGCGCGGGCCCGCTTGATGGCTTCGCGACGGGAGACGCCGTCGACCATGAGTGGGAGCGCGACGTTCTCGTCGGCCGGCAGCTCGGCAAGCAGCTGATTGTCCTGAAACACAAACCCCAGCCGCCGACGCCGGAGGATCGTCCGGGCAGCATCGTTCAACTGATCCACCCGATCGTTGCCCAGCCACACCTCACCTTGATCCGGACTGAGAATGCCGGCCAGCACGTGCAGCAGCGTCGTCTTGCCATTGCCGGACGGGCCCATCACAGCCAGGGCTTCACCGACCCGGACTTGGACGTCCACTCCGGCCAGACCGACCACATCGCCGTAGTACTTAACCAGCCCCCGCCCAGCCAGCACAGGTGGCTGGCCGGCCTGTGGTACCGGATGCTTGGGCTGCAACTGCAGAGTGCTGGGTTGAGGCTGCGGGTTCGTGGTGGGGACACCTGGGTGGCTCATACCCGATAGCTTTCCGGGACTCGCCTTCTGGGACGTCGGACCCGGGACCGGTCTTACGTGCGTCTTTCGACGTCAACACCGGGCCTCACGTAGTACCGGAGTCGTACGTGCCACCGCCGAGGAGTTGTGGCGACCTTGAACACCATCCGGCGACCTTGAACACGTTATTTCATGTCCACGGTCACCAAAGGGTGTTCGAGGTCGCCAGTTCGGGCGCTAGGTGGTCGGGAACGCTGAGGGGTAGGCGTCTCGGTAGCTGAGGGTGCGGCCGGCGGGGGTTTCTACCGTTTGGGCGGCTAGGACGGCGTGGGCGATGGCTCGGGTGAGGGTGCGGGCGCCGGCGGCGAAGATGGTTTCGAGTTGGAGCAGGGTGGTTGGGTCGGTGACAGTGAGGCGGGTCGGCGCCTTGCCGGTGGAGAGGGCGAAGATGCTGTCGCCGTCCACAAGGGTGTGGATCGGATCGATCGCGCGCGCCAGGCCGTCGTGGGCGATCATCGCCATTCGCTTGGTGGCCGCCTTGTCCAGTGAGGCGTCGGTGGCGACTACGGCGATGACCGTGTTCATGCCGGGGACACGGCCGGGGAGATCTGGGGGCGGGCCGGTGGGGGTGCGTAGTACGGGGAACTCGTTTGGAAGGCCGTAGCGCTCGGCTGAGAGGCGGCCTTGCGGGTCTACGGCAGAGCCGGCTGCGTTGACGATCACTAGGGCGCCGATCGTCGTACCGTCTGGCAGGCGCACACTCGCCGAGCCGACGCCGCCCTTGAGACCGCCGACATGAGCGCCGGCACCGGCGCCATGGTTGCCTTGAGCAACTGGTCCGTCGGTGGCTGCCTCGAGGGCCTGGCGTCCCCAGTCCGCGGTCGGCCTGGCCTGGAATCCGCCGCCGCGACCGAGGTCGAAGATCACCGCGGTCGGCACGATCGGTACGACGTCCTTCTCCCCCGCCCCGACACGCACACCCTGACCGCGCTCTTCGAGTGCCGCCATCACGCCCGTCGCCGCGTCGAGCCCGTACGCGCTGCCGCCGGTGAGCACGATCGCGTTCACGCCGGCATTGGAGTTGACCGGGTCGAGCAGGTCGGTCTCGCGGGTGCCGGGGGCGCCGCCGCGGACGTCCACGCCGGCCACTGCCGTGTCGGGGACGTGGATGACCGTAGTACCGGTCAGGTATGGCGCGTCGGTGCGTTCGACCTGCCCGACCAGTACGCCGGGGACGTCGGTGATCGCGTTGTGCGGACCGGGCTGCGGCTGCTCACTCGTCATGGGATCTGTCTAGCACCACGCCGAAATTCGGTTGCTGCCGACATTACGTTGGACTGTATGAATGCCGACCTGCTCTGTGGCTCCTTGGCCGAACCGTCGCGCCTGCGCACGTACTCCGCCGTCGTCCTCGGCGCCCGTACCCCGGACCAGATCGCAGCAGCCACCGGCCTCTCCCCCGCTGTCGTCGGCAAGTCGGCCCAGCGCCTGATCAAGACCGGTTTGCTCACGGCGTCCGCCGATGGTTTCCATGCGGTCGAGGACGTCTTCAAGGAGGTCGCTCGCAGCGGACGCCGCGAGGTCCAGCCTTTGGACCCGGATCCGGCCCGCGATTCCGTCCTCCGCGCCTTCATCCGCGACGGCCGGCTGACCCACTTCCCGACCTTCCCCGCCAAGACCCGGATCGTCCTCGAGTACCTGGTGAACTCCTTCGAGCCGGACCGCACCTATCCGGAGTCCGAGGTCAACACAATCCTCAACACCTGGCACGAAGACCACGCAGCCCTCCGCCGCCTACTGGTCGACAACCAGCTCCTCACTCGCACCGACGGCATCTACCGCCGACGGGCTTAGCTGGAGTGGACTGTGTTTGCGGCTTGCTCCAACTGGTCGAGGGTCGGGAGTGAGACCAGGAGGTCGGTGAGTTGGTGGGTGGCGAAGGTTCGGTGGTCTTCGGCGAGGGTGGGGTCGAGCGCGGCGCTGGCTTGGCCGTGGAGAAAGTTGAGGGAGATGGCTATGCCGGTGGCGAAGCCGGTGGGGCCGTCGAGGGTTGAGGTTCCGCCTGAGGCTCGGTAGGCGGTGACGATTCGGCGGAGGTTCTCGGGGTGGGCAGGTGGTGCATCAGCAATGCGCCCAGCTCTCGCCACGGGGCCAGGGTGCCGACGTTGTCCCAGTCGACCAGATAGGTGCGGTCGGCGGAGCGGAGTACGTTTGTGTTTTTGAGGTCCCGGTGACACCAGACCTGGTCGCCGATCGGGGCGGCGTTGACCAGGGTGGTCAGTTCGTCGAGGCGCGGGTGGAGTTTGGTGAGGGCTGCGGCCCACCCGACTTGTGCTGCCTCTGCGGCATCGAACAGCGACGGCCAGTCGACGTCGACTCGGTGGTACCAGGGCACTACCTCGCCTGTACCGCCGGGCCAGTCGAGAGCGTGGATCAACGCCATCTGCTCGGCAAGCCAACTGGTCGCGTCAACATCCCACTCATCCGGTACGTCGCCATCGACCCATTCGTAGAGCCGCCACCACCCACCACCCAGCCGTACGACGTACTCACCGTCGACGGCGGGCAATGGCGTCGGACTCGGTACGCCTGCGTCCGCGCAAGCCGTTCGGAAGGCGACCTCGGTTCGGACGGCGTCCAACCCACCGTCGAACCAGAACAACTCCTTCGCGGCAAACACCCTCGCCGCAGTCTTCAACTCCCAGACGGCACCCATCGCTCCGCGCGCCGCCTGCGACATTCGCGCGTGCTCTCCCACGTCGAACACCTCAGCCAGCTCTCGCGCGATAGCTGTCGCGCCGCTGTCCGACTCACCCATCAACCCCGCCTCGATCGACTGTCAAAGGTCCCGATCGTAGGGGGCACGGGCGTGGCGGGCGATTCCTTTTGGTGGTGGCCAGGGTCTACCCGACAGGAGGCCGGGCCGGTCTCTTTCTGTAGACCGAGGAAGAAGGACGGATCGCCGATGAGCATTCCCGCGACCATGCGCGCGCTGCAGCAGACCTCGCTCGACGGACCGCAGGACCTGCGCCTGATCACCGACGCGGCTGTCCCTGAACCCCGTGAGGGTGAGGTGCTGATCCGGGTCGCCGCCGCCGGTGTCAACTTCGCCGACGTCTCGAAGGCTCAGGGCACCTTCCGGGACGGCCCGCAGCCGCCGTACCTGGCCGGCTTCGAGGCTGCCGGCGAGATCGTCGCGGTGGGCGAGAAGGTGGGCGGCTTGCAACCGGGGGGCCGGGTTGTGGGTGTCGGCGACGGCGCGTTCGCTGAGTACATGGTGTTGCTCGCGGCCGCGACCATGCCGGTACCTCCGGGCTGGTCGGCGCAGGAGGCGCTCGGTCTGGTCGTGAACTGGCCGACTGCGCTGGCCGCGCTCAGGCCTCTGGGTGGCATCAGGGCGGGGCAGGTTGTGCTGGTCCACGCCGCCGCGGGCGCGACAGGCCAGGCCGCGGTCAGGTTGGCCAAGCATTACGGTGCGACGGTTGTCGCGACCGCCTCACCAGGCAAGCACGAGACGGTGCTGGGCTTGGGGGCCGACCACGTCCTCGACTCCTTGAGCGCCGACATTGCGACTGAGGTACTTCGGCTGACCAACGGCTCTGGTGCCGACGTGGTGCTCGAGTCGGCAGGCGGGGCCACCTTCGAGGCCAGCCTCACTGCCGCCAAGCGGGTCACCGGCCGCGTCGTCGTCTACGGAGTGGCGGGCGGCGACGCGTCGATCACCAACTGGGAGCTGGTCTACAAGCACCAGGTCCACGTCATAGGTCTCAACCTCGGAGCGCTGATCCAGGCCGCGCCGCAGATTTTCGGCGAGGTCATGGGTGAGTTGTCCGCGCTCATCGCCGCAGGCGTGATCACTCCCGGCCAGCCCACCACCTACGACCTGGCCAGCGGCCCGAAGGTACTAGCAGAGCTGCAAGCAAGAGCCACCATTGGCAAACTGGCACTAATCCCCTGAGAGGTCTCTGCTAACGATGGACCAAGACCGGTTCCCCGCCGATACCGAGCTGTACCGTAGGGAGCTGCTGGCGCACTGCTACCGGATGGTCGGCTCGGCACATGATGCAGAGGATCTGGTGCAGGAGACCTATCTGCGCGCCTGGCGGTCCTACGCAGGATTCGAGGGGCGGGCGTCGATCCGGTCCTGGCTCTACAAGATCGCCACCAATGTCTGCCTGACGGCGTCGAGGCCGCGCCCGATCCGGATGCTGCCCTCAGGTCTGACCGGCGCGTACGACGGGCCCGATCGGCCGCCGATTCCCGTTGCGGTGGGCGAGGTCTCGTGGCTGGAACCGCTGCCGGACGCCTGGATCACTCCACAAGCCGACGATCCGGCCGCCGTAGTGGTCGGCCGCGAATCGCTGCGGTTGGCGCTCATCGCCAGCCTGCAGCACCTGTCCTCCCGCCAGCGGGCGATCCTCCTGCTGCGGGACGTACTGGCATTCTCTGCGGTCGAAACGGCGCAGATGCTCGACACCACCACGACGGCGGTCAAGAGCGGTCTGCAGCGCGCCCGCGCACGACTCGAGGACCTCGACCTGGAGCCCGCCGAACTGCTCGAACCGACCGACGAGCGGGCGCTCGCGCTGCTCAAGGGCTACATCGCGGCCTTCGAGCACTCGGATGCCAGCCTGCTGGAACAGGTGCTGCGCACTGACGCCACGCTGGAGGCGACGCCGTTCCGCGACTGGCAGGCGGGCCGAGTCATGTGCATTCACATCCTCGACGCGTACGTACTGGGCGAACCAGGTGACTGGCGGATGATCGCCACCACCGCCAACGGCCAACCCGCTGCCGTTGTGTATCGCCGGGACGCGAGCGAGGTGCTCCGGGCCGACGGCGTCGTGGTGCTGACGGTCACCGCCGCTGGCGTCTCCCGCGTGATCAAGTTCCACGACCCCGCGCTGGTCGGGACGTTCGGCTTCCCGGACGTGCTCAACGGATGACCAAACGAACGGCCGCCTCGCCGTGAAGCTGTTCGTCAGGTGAGGCGGCGGGCGGGGGTGTCTTGGCGGGGTTTTTCGTTGGGGGCTATCCGGATGGTGGTGTCGAGGACCGTCGCGCCCTGCGCTGCCACCAGGACTGAACGAAGGTCGCAGCGGACTACCTCCTCGAGTTCCAGGGTCAGGCGGGAGACTCGGTGGAGGAGGTTTTCTATGGCTGGGATGTCTACCGGGTCGGAGCCTCGGTAGCCGTAGAGCAGTGGGGCTGCGCGAACCTCGCGGACCATCTCGGCGGCGTCGGCTGTGGTGAGGGGTGGCATGCGGTACGAACGGTCGCCCAGGAGGTCGGTGGCTACCCCGGAGAGACCGAAGGTGACGACCGGACCATAGGAGACGTCCTCCAGCGCGGAGATGACGACCGGTACGCCGGGTGGGGCCATCTTCTGCACGACGAACTGGGCCCGGGCGGGGTCGGACGCGACGCCGAAGGTGCGGGTCATCTCGGCCCAGGCTTCGCGCATGTCGTCTTCGTCGTGGATGTGGCGCCAGATGTCGGCGAGGTCGGGGCGCATCCGCCATTGCTCGGCCGTCGCTTTGAGGATGACCTCGAAGCCGAGGTCGGCCGCGCGGTCCACCGCTTCGTCCGCGGAGAGCACCGGGAACGCGGGCAGCACGCTGATGTCGTAGAAGCTCAGCAGACGCTGGCGGTCCGCGTCGTCCAGGTCGGCGCCATGCGGGTGCCGTTGCAGGAACTCGGCGACGAAGTCCTCCGCGCCGCCCGTGTCGACGCTCGGCAGGTCGGGGATCCGGCTGTCCGCGCGCCGTCGCCACTCGGCGTACGTCGTCGCCTTCGCCAAGGCGCCCACGGCGTACTGCGGTGAGGAGAACGACGGAATCGACCCGCGAGCAGCGCCGCCGTGCTCATCGGCCACCCGCAACTGCTCGGGAACGCTGCGCGACGCCAGGAACGTCGACACAACCGGCTTGTCGGACCCAGCGGCCGCGGCCGCCAGGACTCGCGCGACCTCGGCACCGTTCGACTGGACCGGTGGAGTGAAGATCACCACGACCGAGTGGACCCGATCGTCCGCGAACACCTCGTTCAGCGCCGCGCCGAAATCGGCAGCCGTCGCCTCCGCGTTGAGCGTGCGCGGCTCCCCCGCCATGTCGAGCCCGTAGCCCGCCATCGAGTCCAGAGCGAGCAGCGTCAAGGCGTCCGAGTTGCTCACGATCGCCACCCGGCGCCCCTTCGGCAACGGCTGGTGCGCGACGAGCTGGGCGACGTCGAACATCTCCCCCGGCGTGTCGACACCGATCAGGCCGCTCTGCCGGAACAGCGAGTCGACAGTTGCCGGGGGCAACGTGCTGCGGCGGACCGTGTGGCCGAGCGGAACGCCTTGAGTGGCGCGGCCCGACTTCAGCGCGATCACCGGCTTGCGACCGGCCAGCCGCCGCGCGACCCGGCTGAACTTGCGCGGGTTGCCCAACGACTCCAGGTAGAGCAGGACGACCTCGGTCGCCTCGTCGGAGTACCAGAACTGCATCAGGTCGTTGCCGGAGACATCGGCACGGTTGCCGGCCGAGACGAAGGTCGACAACCCGAGCCCCCGCCTGACCATGTCCGCCAGGATCGACACGCCGAGCGCACCGGACTGGCAGAAGAAGGCGACCCGGCCCGGGCTCGGCATCAACGGTGAGAGCGTCGCGTTCAGGCTGACTCCGGGGGCGGTGTTGATCACGCCGAGCGCGTTCGGCCCGATCACGCGCATCCCGTACGACCGGGCGAGCCCGACCAGGTACCGCTGCCGCTTGCGCCCCTCGTCACCGATCTCGGCGAACCCACTCGACACCACCACCAGCCCGCGCACGCCCTTGGCCGCGCAGTCCAGGATGACGTCGGCCACCATCTCCGCGCGCACCGCGACCACGGCCAGGTCGACCGGCCCGTCGACGTCCCGGATCGTCGGGTACGCCGGTACGCCGTCGATCTCGCTGGCCTGGGTGTCCGTGTTGACCGCGTACAGCCGCCCCGGGAAACCCCCGTCTCGCAGGTTGCGCAGCAACGCGTTGCCGATCGTGCCCTCACGCCGCGACGCGCCGATCACGGCGACCACGGCCGGAGTCAGCAGCCGGGCGATCGAGAGTGCCTCGGACCGCTGCTCACGAGCCTGCATCACGCCGAACGACGTGTCGGTCGGCGCGATGTCGAACTCGACCATGATCACGCCGTCCTCGAACTCCCGGGCGACCTTGTAGCCGGCCTCGGTGAAGACGGTGATCATCTTGCGGTTGTCCGGCAGCACCTCGGCGATGAACCGGGCGATGCCGTGCTCGCGGGCCGCCTGGGCGAGGTGCTCGAGCAACAGTTGCCCGAGGCCCCGGCCCTGGTGCGCGTCCTCGATCAGGAAGGCGACCTCGGCGGTCCGCCGGCCGGTGCGCTCGTAGCGGCCGACGCCGATCATGTCGTCGCCGACCGTCACGATCAGCGCGAGCCGGTCCACGTAGTCGACCTGGGTGAAGCGCGCCACGTCCCGGTCGGACAGTTGCGGATACGGCGCGAAGAACCGGTAGTACTTCGACTGCTCGGAGACGCGGCCGTAGAACGCCACCAGCAGATCCGCGTCACCAGGCGTGATCGGCCGCAAGTGCGCTGTCGCCCCGTCGCGCAGCACCACGTCCGCTTCGTACACCGCTGGATAGCCCTCTGGGTACTCCAGGACATACTGGGCCGGTCGCTGAGGCTGCTCCGGCATCGTCACGCGGCCAGCGTACTCACTCACCGGACTTCGGAGGACGGCAATTCCATGTGGTGGTTGAGTGCGCTCGGGGGTATCGCCGCGCTTGTCACCGGTCTGCTCGGCCCCGCGGACGCGCTCGATGTGCTCGAGCGGATCGCGCCGGTGCTCGTCTTTCTGGTGGCCGTCACGGTGATCGCCGGGCTCGCCGACGCTGCGAAGGTCTTCGATGTCGCCGCTCGTGAGGCGGCTCACCTCGCTCGCGGCCGGATGTGGCGGCTCTGGTTGCTCGTCGTCGTGCTCGCGACCGCGCTGACCATCGTGCTGTCGCTGGACACCTGTGCCGTGCTGCTCACCCCGGTGGTGCTCGCGATGGCGCGTCAGCTCGAGATCCCGCCGAAGCTGTTCGCGTTCACGACCGTCTGGCTGGCCGGCACCGCGTCGATGCTGCTGCCGGTGTCCAATCTCACCAATCTGCTCGCCCTGCATCAGTTCGACCGTCTCGGGCTGGGGCTTCGCGACTACGTCGGCCTCAGCTGGCGGCCGGCGATCGCGGCGATCTTGATCACGGTCGCCGTCCTGGCGGCGCTCTTCCACAAAGATCTGCGCCGGTCGTACGACGTGCCTGCGACGCCCGATCTGGACGACAAGGTGCTCTTCTGGGGCTCGGCGGCGGTGTGCCTGGCGCTCGGTCCGGCGTTCGTCACCGGTATCGACGTCGCCTGGCCGGCCAGCGTCGGCGCGCTCGCGCTCGTCGTGCTCTTCGCCGTCCGCCGCCGCGCGGAGCTCACCTGGGCCCTGGTGCCCTGGCGCCTCGTAATCACGGTGGTCGGACTGTTCCTCGTCGTCGGCGCCCTCACGGCACACGGACTCGAAGGCCTGCTCAGCGACATCGCCGGCACCGGGGAGAGCCTGGCCGCACAGCTGCGACTGACCGGCACGGCAGCGCTCGGCGCGAACGCGGTCGACAACCTTCCGGCGTACCTGGCGATGGAGCCGGTGGCCTCGGCGGACGGCACCCGGATGATCGCGCTCCTGATCGGGGTCAACTGCGGCTGCCTGCTCACCCTCTGGGGCTCGCTCGCCACTCTCCTGTGGCGGGATCGCTGCCGTGCCGCCGGAGTCCACATCTCCTGGTGGTCGTTCCTCTGGCGCGGGCTGGTCCTGACCCCGCTCGTCCTCACCGGCGCAGTGCTCGCCGTCACCCTCGGCTGACTGCCAGCTGAGCCACGGAAACGACGCCGGATCGAACATGCGTTCGACTTTAGTCACCTCGGGTGGCGTTTCGCAAACCGGATGTCGCGTTGCCGATCCCGGTCCGCTCGGCAATAGTGCGGACCATGAGCCAGGAACAGAGCACCTCGGACAACACCCGCACGTTCCGTGAGGCGCGCGACTTCCTGGTCGCCCATCGCGAGGACTACGACACCGCGTACCGCGAGTTCAACTGGCCCGCGTTCGACCACTTCAACTGGGCTCGCGACTGGTTCGACGCGCTCGCGGTCGAGCAGGCCGAGGTGGCCGCGCTCACCATCGTCGAGGAGGACGGCGAGGTCAATTCGCTGACCTACGCCGAGATGGCCGAACGATCCCGCCAGGTGGCCGGCTGGCTCACCGAAGCCGGGCTGCAGCCGGGTGACCGGGTGCTGATCGTGCTCGGCAACATCGTCCCGCTGTGGGAGGTGATGCTCGGCTGCATCCGGGCCGGCGCGGTGATGATCCCCGCCACCACACTGCTCACCGACGCCGATCTGGCCGACCGGATCACGCGCGGCGCAGTACGGGCCGTCGTCACAACAGCTCAAGACGCACCCAGGTACGAAGGTATCGCTGATCACTGCATCCGGGTCAGCGTCGGCGGAGCTGTGGACAACTGGCTCGACTATGAGGACTCCCACGAATACAGCGGCCCGGTCCCGGCGCCGGACACCAAGGCCGACGACTCGCTCCTGCTCTACTTCACCTCCGGTACGACGAGTCAGCCGAAGCTCGTCGAGCACACCCAGGTCAGCTACCCGGTCGGGCACCTCTCCACCATGTACTGGATCGGCCTGCAGCCCGGCGACGTGCACCTCAACGTCTCGTCCCCCGGCTGGGCCAAGCACTCGTGGAGCAACGTCTTCGCGCCCTGGAACGCCGGAGCGACCGTCTTCCTCTACAACTACACGCGCTTCGACGCCGAGAAGATGCTGCAGGTCCTGCAGACGTACGGCGTGACGACCTTCTGCGCCCCGCCGACCGTCTGGCGGATGCTGATCCAGGCCGACCTCTCCGCGGTACGGACCGCCATCCGCGAGTGCATCTCGGCCGGCGAGCCGCTCAACCCGGAGGTGATCGACCAGGTCCGCAACGCCTGGGAGATCACCATCCGCGACGGCTACGGGCAGACCGAGACGACCGCGCAGATCGGCAACCCGCCCGGCCAGCCGGTGAAGCTCGGCTCGATGGGTCGGCCGCTCCCGGGGTACAAGATCGCGTTGGTCGACCCGAGCACCGATGAGGTCGGTGACGACGGGGAGATCTGCATCGAGCTGGCTCCCGCGCCGGTCCCGTTGATGCGTGGCTACCGCGATGCGGAGGAGATGACGGCGGAGGCGATGCGCGGCGGTTTCTACCACACCGGTGACGTCGCGAGCCGGGACGAGGACGGCTACATCACGTATGTCGGCCGCTCCGACGACGTCTTCAAGGCGAGCGACTACCGGATCTCGCCGTTCGAGCTGGAGTCGGTACTGATCGAGCACCCGGCCGTGGCCGAGGCCGCCGTCGTGCCGTCGCCGGACCCGGTCCGGCTCTCGGTCCCGAAGGCGTACGTCGTCCTGGCGGCCGGGCGCGAGCCGTCACGGGAGCTGGCCAAGGACATCCTCGAGTTCTGCCGCGAGCACCTGGCGCCGTACAAGCGGATCCGGCGGATCGAGTTCGCGGAGCTGCCGAAGACGATCTCGGGCAAGATCCGCCGGGTCGAGCTGCGCGCGGACGAGGCCGCCAAGGTCGAGAAAGGCCAACCAACCGAGCACGCCTACGACGAGGCCGACTTCCGCGACACCTGAGCAGGGCGCCTGAGCAGGGCGCCGCGGGCGGTGTCGGCCAGGTTCGCTGATCCGGGCGGTGGGCGTGCTGCAATAGGCGGATGTCGCACGACACCGGCCTGGGACTCGCGGCAGTGGTAGTGCTGCCACTGCTCGTCGTGCTCGCCGTCGTGGCCTCCCGGCTGGCCTCGCTGCGGCACTCCAAGGGCATCGTCACCGCTGCTCTGCGGGCGACAGTTCAGCTCGCAGTGGTCGGTGCGATCGTCGGATTCGCGCTGCAGTCGATCTGGGGGACGCTCGGCTTCATCCTGGTGATGATGACCGTGGCAACCATCACCAGTGCGCGTCGCATCCGGCACGTCGCGGTCGTACCGGGCCAGTACGCACACTGCGCCGTCGCCATCGGCGGCGGGGCGGCCGTAGTACTTCTGATCCTGATCCTGCCCGGTGTGGTGCCGCGCAATCCGGAGAGCATCCTCCCGATGGGCGGCATCATCGTAGGCGGCGCAATGAACGCGACCACCCTTGCCGGCCGGCGCCTGATGGCGGAGTACGGAAACCGCTTCGGCGAGTTCGAGGCAGGCCTGTCCATCGGCTTGATGCCGCCCGACGCCTTCCGCCTCGTCGCCGGCCCGGTCGCCGGGGACGCCCTGCTGCCGGCCCTCGACCAGACCCGCACGGTCGGCCTCGTCACGCTTCCAGGCGCGTTCGTCGGCATGGTCCTCGGCGGCGCCTCCCCCACAGCCGCGGCCGCGCTGCAACTCGTCGTACTGATCGGATTACTCGCCGCCGGATCACTAGCCATCCTGATCACCACCGAGCTCCTCGCACGCTCACCGTTGCCCGACGGGCGTACGGTTTCTTCATGACCGACGACAAGAGCCTTTTCAGCCGGATCGACGAGCTTGTTGCCGAGGAGCATGAGCTGCGGAGCAAGCACGCTGCTGGTGACATCAATGACGCTGACGAGAAGGACCGCCTGCGCAAGCTCGAGGTCGAGCTGGATCAGTGCTGGGACCTGCTCCGGCAGCGCCGCGCCAAGCGTGAGTTCGGTGAGAACCCCGAGGACGCCCAGGCTCGCTCGGCCGACACGGTCGAGGGGTATCTCAACTGAGAAGACACCAGGGTGGGCCGACGGGCCCACCCTGGTGAGAAGTCAGAAGCCGCGGAGGCTGTCCGGGCGAATCCGGATCAGGACCGAGTAGTCGGCGTGGAACGCGTCGGCGGTCAGGTTCAGGCCGCTCATGCCGTCGGCGTACTTCGCGTTGTACGCCGCGAACTCCTCGTCCGTGGCCGGCTTGCCGTCGAGCACTGCCTCACCGGTGATCACGCCGACGTCGCCGCCGGAGTGGGTCGCGTTGAAGTTGAGCGCCACCCGGGACTGCCCGGCGATGTTGTGCAGCTTCGCCTTGCCGGGCTGGCTGAAGACGAGGATCTCCTCGCCGTTCCAGCTGAACCAGACCGGGTTCGGCTGCGGCGTACCGGACTTGCCGACCGTGGTCAGCCAGATGACCAGCTCGTCGTTCAGCTGGCGTTCGATCCGCGCGCCGAACTCGGTGGAATTGTCGATGCTGAACATATGGGCCCCTCAGGTCTCGCCGGAACGGGTCAGGACGGACCCAGCCGGCCCCACTCGATCGCCGGGCAGCGGTTCATCACCATCGTCAGACCCGCGGCCGTCGTCCGGGTGTAGGCATCCGGATCCACCACATCCAGCTGGAACCAGACCGCGCGCGCGTTGATTCCCACCGCCTGGTCCGCCACCGCGCCGGCCAGCTCGGACCGTACGAAGACGTCCACGCAGTCCACTCGGAACGGGATGTCGGCCAGCGACGCATATCCCTGCTCACGGTGCACGGTCTCCGCCGACGGGTGCACCGGCACGATCCGCTTCCCTCGGCTCTGCAGGAAGCGAGCCACCCCGTACGCCGCCCGCTGCGCGTTGTTCGACAACCCGACCACCGCCCAGGTCTCGCAGTCAGCAAGCACCTTGCGGATATCACTCTCGTCAGCCCACGTCACGGCTCAATCGTCCCTCGACGGACAAGTCAGCACGGACAAGTCAGCTCCGCAGATAAGTCAGTACCGCGGACACCCGACGATCCCGGCCGTCGTCCAACCGGAGCTTGGCGAAGATGTTGCCGACATGTTTGCGGACGGCCGCCTCACTGACGACGAGCTCCGAGGCGATCGACGAGTTGACCCGGCCCTCGGCCATCAGGGCCAGTACTTCGAGTTCGCGCGGCGTCAGCGCAGCCAACGGCCCGTCGTCCCGCCGGCGTGCCAGCAACTGGCGCACCACCTCGGGATCGACGACAGTCCCACCCTCGGCGACCCGATCGAGTGAGGCGAGGAACTCCGTGACGTGACCGACCCGGTCCTTCAGCAGGTACCCGATCCCGCCGGTCGTTGTCTCCAGCAACGACGAGAGGTACGCGTCGGCGACGTACTGCGAGAGCACCAAGATCCCGATCAGCGGCAACTCGGCGCGGATCGCGGCAGCCGCCCGCAGCCCCTCGTCGCTATGACCGGGTGGCATCCGTACGTCCGTGATGACCACGTCCGGCGGCTCCTTGCGGACGACGGCCAGCAACGTGTCCGCGTCGCCGACGGTGTCGCGGACCTCGTGGCCGGCCCGGTCCAGGATGCTGGCCAGTCCTTCGCGCAGCAGCAGTGAGTCTTCAGCCAGGACGATGCTCAGTCGTCGAGCCGGCACGGGCACTCCATCCTCAGTCGGGTCGGCCCACCGGGTGGGCTGGACAGGTCGAGTGTGCCTCCCAACGCGTCCAACCGCGTCACCAGCCCAGTCAATCCGGTCCCGTTCCGGTCTTCGAAGCTCGCGCCACCCACCCCGTCGTCGGTGATCGTGACGACCAGCCGGTCGCCGGCGATCCAGCCCTCGACCTCACACCGCGTCGCTTGGGCGTGCTTGGCCACGTTGCCGAGGGCCTCGCTCACGACGAAGTACGCCGCCGCCTCGATCGGCGTCGGGAGCCGGCCACGCAACGCCATCCGCACGCTCACCGGCAGCGGGCTACGGTCAGCGACCTCTCGTACCGCGGCCTCCAATCCGTGATCGACCAGGACCCGTGGGTGGATCCCGCGCACCGCCTCGCGCAGATCCGCCAGCGCGGCCTCGGCCTCACCGTGCGCCTTCACCACCAGCCTGCGCCCCTCCCCCTCGGGCAGGTCAAGCTCGGCCAGTCCCAGCGTCATCGTCAGCCCGACCAGGCGCTGCTGTACGCCGTCGTGCAGATGCCTCTCGATCCGCGCCCGCTCGGTCTCGAACGCGTCGACCAGATCCAGCCGCGACCGGCGCAGCTCGGCGACGTTGCGCCGCAACTCGTCCTCCCGCGGACCGAGCAACGCCTTCGCCAACTCCGCCTCGGCCCCGGCGAGCGCACCGAGGATGTAGGAGCTGACGACGTAGAAGGCCGGCCCGAACGCGACCAGGAAGACCCAGCCCTCAGCGGCAGTGTCCAGCGTCCACGGCCCCATCCCCATCTCTTCGTGCGCGGCGATCCACGGCGCGCCCACGCTGAGGACGAGCGCGGTCGCGCTGATACCGGCGAACATCGCGCTCAACGGCCAGACGAAGACACCCAGCAGGAGCCCGTACCCGAGCGCCCGTACCGACGCCTGTTCCCGGCGGCGGAAGGTCAGCCGGGCCCGGACCGTGAATCCCGGCGGCATCGCAGCATGCGGCGACCGCACACCGCCCGGGATCATCAGGCGCACCCGCCACCGCTCGACGATGCCGATCACCGTCCCGGCCAGCGGGAACGCCATCAGCATCATGATGCCGATGATCACCGGGCTGAACACCAGGCTCAGGCCGGCCGCAGCCATCAGCAGGACGATCGTGACGGCACCGAACGGAACCGAACTGAGCAGGTAGGCATAGCTGCGCCACGGCCAGGACGAGACGAGGAACCGCCTCGATGCCAGGGCGGCCCACGCCGTGTTCGGTTTCTCCACTCGCTCAACACTAGGTCCGCAACAGGCCCCAGGGCGGTAGCGTGCGCGCTACTCCAGGTGTCCCGCACAAGCCAGAGCCCAAAGCTCGAAAGGCACGTTTGCTGGAACCATGACCAGCACCGCGCCGATGCGCCCCTCCGTCGTACCGAGTGAACCGCCCGCCCTGCTGCTGGACGGGATCACCAAGACGTACCGCTCCAAGGCCGGCTCGGTCGAGGCGCTGCGGGGCGTCACGTACCACTTCGTCCGCGGCTCGTTCACCGCTGTCATGGGGCCGTCCGGCTCCGGCAAGTCGACCCTGCTGCAGTGCGCGGCCGGGCTCGACCAGCCGACGTCCGGCGAGGTGATGCTGGGCGGGACCAGTCTGCGCGGCCTCAACGAGGTGGCGCTCACCAAGCTGCGCAGGGAGCAGATGGGCTTCGTCTTCCAGGCCTACAACCTGCTCCCCTCGCTCACGGTCTACGACAACATCGCGCTACCGCTGCGGCTGACCGGCCGCAAGCCGCGCCGCGACGAAGTACATCGGGTACTCGACCAGGTCGGCCTCGAAGGCAAGGCCCGGCGCCGCCCGGCCGAACTGTCCGGCGGCCAGCAGCAGCGCGTGGCGATCGCACGGGCCCTGATCACCCAGCCGGCCGTCTTCTTCGCCGACGAGCCCACCGGCGCACTCGACAGCAGCACCAGCCGGCAGATCCTCGGGTTGTTGCGGGAGGCAACCGATCGAGCGGGCCAGACCGTCGTCATGGTCACCCACGACCCGGTCGCCGCGGCGTACGCCGAACGCGTCCTCTTCCTGTCCGACGGCCTGGTCGCCGGATCGATAGACCGCGGTACGCCCGCCCAGATCGCCGCTGCCATGAGCGAGCTGGAGCGCTGATGTTCTTCCTCAGCCGGCAGACGGTCCGCCGGCATCTGTCCCTGTACGCCGGTTCCTTCGTCGCCCTAGCCGTCGGTGTCTTCCTCCTCGGGCTGGCCGCGACCGCAACTGCGGCCACCATCGCCTACCACGGCCCCGGCATGGAATCCATCACCGTCAACCTGCCCAACGCCGACCCACCGACCACGGCGAAGGTGCTCATCTCGGGCGAGGACGCATCTGGGCTGCAAGTGGTCCTGAGCATGGTCGGAGTGATCTGCGGCTTCATCACCATCTTCGTCATCGCGAGCACTTTCGCCTTCGCCGTCGCATCACGGCGCCGCGAAGTCGGCCTGATCCGGCTCATCGGCGCGACTCCGAGGCAGGTCAAGCGGATGGTCCTCGGCGAGGCCCTGGTCGTCGCGCTCGCCGCCTCGATCACCGGCGCGGTACTGGCCCACCTGTTCACGCCACTCGTGCTGGCCAAGGCGTCGTACACGGAGCTGGCACCGGTGAAGCTCCAGCCGGCCAGCCCCTGGGTGCCGCTGGCGATCGCCGTCGCCGCCGGACTGATCGTCGCCATGCTCGGCGCCCGGTCGGCCGCCCGTCGCGCCGGCCGGGTCGGCGCTGTCGATGCCTTGCGTGAGGCGGCCCTCGAACCGCCCCGCATCGGGCCTGTCCGGGTGATCTTCGGCGTACTCGTCCTGGCCGGAGCCATCGTGCTCCTCGCCCTGATCCGCCCCGGCACGGGCGACGCAGTCGTCCCGCTGGCCATGTTCACGCCGATGCTGCTCGTCGTCGCCCTGACCCTGCTCGCACCTCTCGTCGTCCCGCTGATCGCCCGGCTGCTGGCGACGCCGTTGATCGCCTGGACCCAGGTGTCCGGCCGACTCGCCCGCAGCAACGTGACCGCGGCGCCCCGCCGGAGCGCGTCCCTCGCCGCCCCCATCCTGGCCATCTCGGCGATCGCCGGCTCGATGGTCCTCACCCTCAGCTTCGCCGCCGACGCCTCCACCGCGACCATCCAGGAGACCGTCCGCTCCCCCATCGTCATCACCGCGCCGCCGAACACCCCAGCAGTCGGACAGGGCATCCGGAGTACGCCGGGAGTCGCGCTCGCCGACGGTGCGATCCCGGTCCAGCTCATCCGCACCGACCTCGACAGCGCCGAACTCGAGGAGGCCGAGGCGATCGACCCGGCCGTCGCCACCAAGACCCGGGCGATCATCCCGATCGCCGGCGACCTCACCAAGCTGACCGGCAAAGCGGTTGCCGTGAGCAATGAGTCGGACGGCCACAAGTACCGGGTCGGCGACAAGATCAGCGTCACCTTCCTCGACCGGCGCACGGACCAGCTCGAGGTGGTCGCGATCCTCAAAGCCGCCCCAGAGGTGAACCCGCTGATGTTCGTGTCGCTCGACCTCGCGCGGGAGCACGCGCCGCAGGCCACGCCGAGTCGCTGGTTCGTCCAGCCCTCGGACGGGATCGGGGCCGCCGCGCTGATCGGAACTCTCGGCGAGAAGCTCACCGGCACCGGCGCGGCCGTAGTACCGGCTGCTGACTGGGAGCGGACGGAGAGCGAGGGGCTGCGCAAGGGCAACCAGCTCGGCCTGATCCTGCTACTAGGCCCGGCCGCGTTGTACAGCGCCATCGCGATCGCCAACACGCTCCTGATGGGCAGCCTCCAGCGCCGCCACGAGTTCGTCACCTCCCGACTCCTCGGCGCGACCCCGGCCCAGATCCGCCGCATGGTCCTATGGGAGTCGGCCCTGGTCGGCGCCGTCGCCCTCACCCTCGGCGCAGCGATCACGGCGACAGTCGGCCTACTGATCCGTCATGCGATGTCAGTAGGCCTGACCGACGTGCCGGTGACCGTCCCGTGGGGCACCCTGCTCTCAATCGGCACAGTCTGCCTCGCACTGGCAGTCGGGGCGGCGCTACTCCCCACAGCAGTAATCCTGCGCCGCTCCCAACCATCAGCCGCCGTTCAGTCCTGACCCAGCCTCCGCCGGGTCGCCCGGACAAGCTCGGCAAACTCCGGATCAAGTTCCTCCAGAGCCTGACCATGCCCGTCGCTCTCGAGCATGCGGATCACATAGTCGTGGATGAACCCCCACCGGAAGTCCCCGTCCACCTCCACGATCACCCGCCTGAGTACTGCGAGCGTCCGCTGGACGACGTCCGCTTGCTGCTCGGCGAGCGCCGTCCGCAGCACGTCGTAGACGACGCTCGTCACGTCGCCGTACAACGGGGCGCTCAGAAACCGCCCGTACTCGGCTGCGTCGGCCAACGCCTTGCTGGCCAGCGCCGCCAACGCGGCCCGAGCCTCGGGAACGACCATCCAGAGCAGATCGGCCAGCTCGCTGCCGAGACTCCACTGCATGCGCCCGAGGGCGAGCTGTGCCTGCCGCTCGGCGTCCGTTCGCGCCGGATCGAGCGCCGATGCGATCAGACTCCCTCGATGAACCCGCACCGGGCCGGCCGCGGTATCCACCGGGACCTCGTCGTCGTGCGTCACGCGGTCATGTCCTCCTTGCTCATCAGCAGTGGGGTAGCCATCCCACCAGGGCCGCACATGATCCCCACCGGATCGCTGGTCGCACACAAGCCACCGACGATCTTGTCACCGATCGTCGCACCAGGCTCGGTGGCTATCTTGGACAGGTCGATGATCATCGGCACGTAGGACAGCGCGCCCATGCCCTGCATCAGGCCCCGCTGCGTCGCCCCTTGGACCTTGTACGGCCGCTCGGTACCGTCCGGCGCTCTCGGATGCGGCTTGCGGTCCTCGAACTTGGCGTCGGTCACCATCGCGAACGCGGGCTTCTCCGAAGCGTTCCCGATCGCGGCCCGGAAATTCGCCTCCTTGTCCGGATCCGCGCTGATCCGGCGGCTGACCGCACCACTCGCGTCGTTCTGGCTGAACGCGTCCCACAGATCCCTCGCCTCATGGACGGCGATGTCGACCTCCAACTGGGTCAGCGGCTGGCCCTTGGCCAGCCCCAGCTTGATCTTGCGGTCCTCCTCGAGCAGGTCCACCAGTCCGCCGAAGTCGTTCGCCCCCGACGACCAGTGGTTCGATCCCTTTGTCTCGCGCCCGGTGGCGAGCTCGTTGCGAATCGCGTCGCTGGTCTTGCCGTTGCCGACCCACGACTTTTCCCCGTCGATGTATTGATGGTCGACGATGTCCTGGAGCTTCTTGTTCTGGATACCGCTCGGCTTGGTGGCCGGCTTGTCGGTCTTCGGGATGTCCGGCACCTGGGCCGTGCTGAAGGGGACACCGGGTTTGCAGCTGCAGTTCCCCTTGCCGGTGGAGACCTCGGTGCAGCCCTCGTCGGCGCAGTACTTCATGCCCGATGGGTCGGAAAAGGTGATCGGGCTGTTGTTGGCGTAGGCGTAGCCCTGCATCTGCTGGGGGTCCGTCGCGTCCATGACCGGGTCGACCGAGATGAAGCGGCCCGTGTCCGGGTCGTACTCTCGGGCGCCGATGTGGGTCAGGGCGGTTGTCGTGTCGTTGGTGCCGCCGACGAAGCCCTTGTCGTCGTGCCAGTTGGTGGTTTCGCCGCGAGGTGCGCCGAAGGGGGCTTGGCGACGTTTGGTCACTGCCTGGGTGTCGGCGTTGATGCTGACCTGCGCGGTGCCCTGATGGTCATCGGACAGCCAGGTGAGGCTGTCGGCGGTGCGGGCGGCGATGGTGGCGCCGCCGTGGCTGTAGTAGCGGGTGGTCTTGATCGTGCCGGTGGCGCGGTCGAGTTTCAGGTCCTGGCCGGGCAGGGTCAGCTTGGTCGTGGTCGGGTCGCGGCGGATGAGGCGGTTGCCGCTGTTGTCGTAGACGAAGGAGGTCTTGCGGCCGGCCTTGTCGGTGACCTCGGCCAGGCGGCCTTCGGGGTTCCAGCTCAGCTTGTCCTCGCGGGCGCCTACCTTGCGAGAGATGGTGTTGCCGGACGCGTCGTATGCATAGCTGTCCGTCCGGGTACCAGCGGTCACCGAGGTCAGGGAGTGCGGGCGAGCGGTGTCGGCAGCCGGGTAGGTGTAGTTCCGCGTTGTGTCGCCGCCGACCGCATGCTGGATCTCGGTGAGGCGGTTGCCGGACTTGTCGTAGCCGAACGACTGCCAGTACGGCGCGGGGCCGCTCAGCCCGGCAGTGGTCGGATCAGCCGAGCAATCGGCCCCAGGCGTCCAGGCCTCGGTCAGACGCTGCAGGTAGTCGTACCGGAAGCATTGCACGTCTCCGGTCTGGTCCTGCGGGGTATCCGAGATCGACGTGAGGTTGCCACTCGGGTCACGGGTGTACCGGACGTCGGACTGCATCGGCCGAGTCACCTCGGCGTCCACGATCTTCCGGTTCAGCTCGCGTGTGTGGTCGTCGTAGTAGTACGACAGCCACGCCCGCTGGCTCCCCTCCCCCAGATGCACGCGCTGGACCTCGCCGTACCGCGTGTACTCGGTGTTGAGGGCGTACTCGCCAGTCGAGCCGTCGAGCCCGCCGTAGGTCTGCAGGGCGCGGCCTGCGTCGTCATAGGTGTGGTTGACAGTCTCGGCGGGGAGGTCCCCAGCCGCGGGATACGTGGTGCTCAGCTGGCTGCCGTCGACGTTGTACTTGGTCGTCGTCGAGTAGGTACCGGCCAGCTCCCCTTCGTCCTCAGGGATCGTGAACTTGGTCTGCAGTGGCTGGTTCAGCGCGTTGTACGACGTGACCGCGCTCGTGTACGCCTTCCCGCCCTCGTACCGGGTCTCCGACGCAGGCAGGCCCTTGCCGAACGACGCGGTGTCGTAGGTCCACTTCGCCTGCACGGTGTCGCCGTCGCTCACCGACAGCTTCCGGCCCAGCACGTCGTAGCTGTTGGTCAGCGTGACCCCCCGGGCGTCGCCTTCGGTGAGGAGCCGCCCGGCCGCGTCGTAGGTCTTCGTCGAAACGCCCTTGTCCGGGTCGTCCACCTTCGTCTGACGGCCGGCCAGGTCGTACTCGAGCCGCCAACTGCTCCCGGCCGGGTTCTGGACGGAGGCGAGCTGGCCCGCCCGGTTGTAGGTGTACTTCGTCGCGTCGAACGCCCCGGTCGGCGTCGCGGCCTTGTACTGCCGCAGCTCGGTGGTCTGCCCGAACGCATCGCTGAGCGTGCTGGTCGGAGTGCCTCCAGCCGGAGGCGTGACGTCGACCCGGTCACCGCCGTAGCGGGTGCTGGTCCGCCACTTCTCATTCGTCCCGCCCTGGTAGATCTGCTCCACCGGGCGGCCCGCGCCGTCGTACTGCGTCACCGTGAGGCCGGGGATGTCCGCATCGCTGCTGGCCGTCCACAGCTGGTCGTCGACGGCCGCGTCGTTGAAGTAAGGCTGGGTCGACTTGTAGCTGCGGCCTTGCGAGTCGTACCGGGTGTCAGTGAGCAGCCGTCCGCCACCGGGGGCGGGTGATTGGATCTGGCGTACCCGCAGTAAGCCGTCGTACAGCTTGTTCGACGTGGTGTAGACGCCGTTCGGGCCCAGCCTGCTGCTACTGATCACTGACGGTCCGCTGTTGCGGATCGTGTAGGTGATCCGCTCGCTACCAGTCGGATTGGTACTGCGCAAGCGGTTGGGCAGCCACGTCTCGACTGCCCTGCCCAGCGCGTCGTACGTCGTCTCCGCCTTCCGCAGGTTCGCGTCGACGCTCATGACCGCGATACCCCAAGCGGGGTCGAGTGTCTCGGTCGACGTGTGGCCGGCGGCGTTCTTGGAGACGTACTGCGTGACTGCCCCGCCGGTGGCCGGTGTGTAGGCCGTCGACGAGGTGGCCCCGAGGACATCGGTCTCGGTGAGCTGCCGGCCGTAGACGTCGAAGGTGCGGATCGCGTCGGTGCGGTAGACCGGTCCCGTGGCCGGGTGCTTGTCCAGCACCTCGGACTTGGTGACGTTGCCCGCCGTGTCGTAGGTAAGCAGCGCGTCGGACAGGGCGTCGGCCGGGAACTCCGCGGTGGTGTCGCAGCCGACCGCGACTGCCTCGACCCTGGACGGCTGGTTCAGGATCCACTTGTCGGTGTTGCGCGAGTACGTCGTCCGGATGCACTTGTCGTCGTCCGAGCGGCTCAGGTCGCCCTGGTTGTCGCTCTCGGTCGGCAGGCCACGATCGTCGTACTTGCTGACGAGCCGGGTCTTCTGCCAGCCACGGCCGTTGTCGAGTGCGGTGTAGCTCGTAGCGGTACCCTGGTTGACGATGTACGCCTTGAAGTCGCCGCGGGTGGCGGTCGGCCCCTGCCAGACCGGCTCGGAGATCGACTTGGCGACGACGGTGTCGCTCTCGCCCAGGTACTGGATGGTCTCCAGCGGAGCGCTGTTCAGCCAGTCGTGGTCAGGGTGGCTGACGCCCTCGGAGTCGGTGACGTTGACCGTCCGCTTGCCGGTGGGCAGGTGATCGTCGTGCATGCCCCGGTAGAACCGCAGCTCGGACATCGTGACCGGGCCCGCCGGGTCGTTCGGTACGCCGCTGCGGACCCGGACCCGGCCGTAGCCGCGGTAGTCGTTCCACGTCTTCTTGTCGGCCGGGGTGAACTCGGAGTCGTCGTAGTGCCAGGCGGCGCCGTCGAGGTACTCGTAGCTGGTCTGCTGCTGCGGGTTGGCGCTGATCCGGTCGGACTGCACTACCGAGGCGACGACGTACTTGTTGAAGTAGTCGGTGCGCTCGGCGAAGTTCTTCTTGGTCCAGCGGACCGGGAAGCACCGCTTGGTGTTGGTCTCTGGGTTGGTGGGCGCCGACAGGCAGTCCGGGGCCGCGTAGTTGACCGTAGTGACGCCACCGGCCTCGGACACGATGCCGGTCAGCCGATAGCGGATCAGCGGGGACAGGTTGTCGCCGCCCTGGTACACCCGGTTGGCGAGCTTGGAGCCCTCGAAGGTGACCGGGTCCAGGGTGATCGGGCTGGTGCCCGCCAGGCCGGTGTGGGTGATCGACTTCAGCCAGAGCGCGGCCTTCTCGCCGTCACCGGGGTTGGGGAACTGGTGGTCGAGTGTCCAGCGATCCACCTCGGTGAAGCCGGCGGCACGTCGCACGCTCGTGGTGACCGAGGCGAGCCGCTTGGTGGTCCAGAAGGTCGGGACGTAGTGGTCCTTGCAGTCAGCCGCGCACTGCTCGTCCAGCGGGACGTCCGGGAAGTTGTCCTTCTTGTCCAGCGTGCAGGTGCTGCCCGGGACGCAGCGGTCCGCCACCGCGAAGTCGACCCGGCCGGTCGCCGGAGCGTCGACCGCGTCGTTCAGGCCGTACTCGATCGAGGACAGGTAGCCGCCGCGGGTGTAGGACACGGCGGTGTCCTTGAGGTTCTGCCCGTAGGTGCCCTTCTCCGGCACATAGTTGTAGATCATCACGTTGCCGAGCCGGTCGACGACCTTGTCGAGCTGCCAGCGCCAGGCCTGGGTGCAGGACGACGCCTCGAAGGTGGCGCCGTGGCAGGGCTCACCGGTGTCGTCGCCGTACACCGGTACGGTCCAGGTCGACTTCGACTCCTTCCGGGAGCCGAAGTAGTACTGCGTGCCGCCGACATCGGTGATCCGCCAGTACTCCTTGTCGGCGTCCCCGTTGTCCGCGCCGTTGAGCCGCTCCACCCGGGAGCCGTCGTCCTGCTTGGTCCGCCAGCCGTTCGCCCCGAGGATCAGCTGGCCGCCGCTCCCGCCGTAGGCGGCCGTCGCGTTGTCGGAGCGCCAGCACAGGTCCGGAGTGTTCTGACCCTTCGTACTGCCTTCCTTGTCGTCGGCGCAGCCGGAGTACGAGCGCTCGATGAACCCAGGCTCCAGCGACCAGCCGTCGCCGGCCCACGATGCCTGGTTGTTGGTGGCACTGGTCCGGCCGTCGACCGCCGCACTGGAGTACGACAAGGCGAGGCTCGGCTGGAGTCCACCCGGCGCAGGCGGCACCCGCAGCGGGTAGGACCACCTGAAGTCGCCGGACTGGGCTGAGACAGACCAGCTCGCCGACTGCGACAAGGAGGTGGCCGAGGAGGTCCCCGAGCCTTCCTTCGGGGCAGCGGACTTCTCCTGGTCACCATGCAGGGCTTGGCTGCTGGCCTGGTCCTCCGGCCGTGCCGACATCGTCTGCTTGGTCGACGGCACCGAGGTGGTGCCGGGTAACGGGACGGACGGACCGCTGGTGGCGGCCGCGACCGTCGGTGTGGCGACAGTGGTGGTCAGCGTCGCCGTCAGCACCAGCGCGGCCAGCACAGCCGCGGGTTTGCGGGCAGGACGAACTAGAGATCTACGCATCGGAGTCCTCCGCACTCAGGCGAACGTCGGGGTCACAGTGGGCAGGGCGGTGAGGGTGTAGCCGAGCGTGCGCTCCAGTGTTTGACCCTCGCAGCTGGTCGAGAGCGAGATGAAGCGCTGCCCGTTGAGGCTGCAGCGGACGACCGGCGTACTGGCCAGACCGTCAGGAACCTGGCTCCAGACGTTGCCGACGGCACCGAGTGCCAGCTTGCCTTCGCAGTCGGACTGGTTCGACAAGAAGTTGTCGACACCGTCCCGGCAGGAGTAGAGCGGCTGGGTACCGGCAACACCGCTCGCCTTGGTCAGCCATCCCTGAGCGCCCTCGTACCGGTAGCCGGCCGGTGGGTTGTCCGCTGTGGTCGTGTGGTCGGTCGCGATCGCGCTGTAGTAGCGGGCCATTCGTGCGTAGGCCAGCGCGTACCCGGCCAATTCCAGCTTGGTACCGCCCTCGCAGGCCACGTCGAGCGAGTCGAAGGCGTTGGCACCCTGCTTGCACCGGTACACCGGCTGTACCGGCACATTGGTCGGCCGGACTGAGTAGACCAGGCCGCCCTCGATCAGTGCGGTCGTGTTCTCGCCTGCCGGGACCGGCGCTCCCAACGACCGCTCATACCGGTAGCCGGGCCGAACGTTGGCAGAAGTGACCGCCGTGTAGCGTTCCCCCGTCGCGTCGTTCACGAAGCGCCCGAGCTGCCCGTCTGCCGGTCGCGGATAGCCGCCTCGCAGAGCCAGTTCGGTGTCCGGGACCATCCCGAGATCCGTCCGGACATCGTCCAGCTGACCGGTGAAGAAGTCACCGGCGACACCGTTCACCTTGGCGCGGCCGATGCTGAACGAACCCGATTTGTCGGCCAGGACCACGTCGTTCAGCGTTCCTGCCAGGGCTCCGTTCACGTACAGCCGCAACTGGTGTGCCGCGTAGTCGTGGACGCCGGCGACGTGCGTCCATCGACCCGCCACGGCGGGCTGGTTCGCCACGGCGTACCGCCACTTCGCGCCGTCTTCGTCACGGCCCGGCGCGCCGAACACCCACTTGCCCAGGGTCGGCCGGTACTGCAGGACGAAGGTACTCAGCTGGTCCCCGTCCTGGGCCGCGATGGTCGCGACCTTGTCCGTACGGTCCAGCTTCGCCCAACCGGACACGGTGAAGCTGTCCTGCGGCTGCGCGGCCCACCACTGCGAGGTGATCGCGGAAGAGCCGTCCAGCTGCAGCGCTTTACCAGCGATCGGGCTGGCCGGGTACGACACGGTCCCGGTCACCGTGCTGGCGTTGTTGCGCCAGGTCCAGTCGCGGGGGGTGTCGTCGTCGAAGCGCCAGAAACCCATCCCCGGGTAGCCGACGTCGTCATGCAGCTTGCGCATCTCACCGTCGGACAGCAGCCGGGTGAAGATCCGCACGTCGTCGACGCCACGTGGGAAGAAGTCCGTCGCACTGCCGTTCCACTTGCCCCGGCCGATCGTGGTCGGCCCGTTGGCGGGCGGCATCGTCACACCGGTCTGGGCAGCCGACAGCACACCGTTCACGTACAGCCTGAGCTGCCTCGAGTCGGGCAGGGAGTTGTAGACCACGCCGAGATGGACCCATTGGCCCACGGCCGCCTTCTGCGCGGACGTGAGTACCAGGTTGTTCTCCGGGTTGTCCTTGTCCGCGGACGGCACCACGACCGCCCACTTGCCCGACGCGCCGTTGAACTGCAGGAGGAAGCCGCTGGCCCGGTTGCCGTCCTGCGCGAGGACAGTCCGGCTCCCCTGGTCGGTCTGGGTCAGATAGACCCAGGCTCCGGCGGAGAAGCTGGCGGCGGTGTCGACCACCGGAGCAGCCGTCTCGGCGTACCCGCTGGTGCCGTCGAACCAAGCGCCCGCCCCCTGCCTGCCGGGGATCCAGCCGCTGCCACCCTTCATGGTGGCTGTGCGGCCGTGACCGGACGAGTCGGCGCCGACCGTGCCCTGGTTCTCGTCGAACTTCCAGTGCGCGGCCGTGTCGGTCGGCAGCACCGGAGTACCGCCTTGCTTCGGGTACGACGCGACCAGGCTCTCGATCCGGGACTTGTCGAGCGCACCGACGTACACCCGGACGTCATCGATCGCGCCGGGCCAGTACTCGGCAGCAGCGTTCGCCACCCGGCCCCGGCCGAGTTGCAGCCCGCCGGAGGCAGCCCAGGGCGTCTGGAGCGTGCCGTCGCCCTGACGGGTCGCGTTCACATACAGCCAGAGCCGGTGCGCCGGGGCGTCGTAAACGCCGACCAAGTGCACCCACTGGTCCACATCCGAATCCGTCGCGGACACAGAAGCCTTGGTGACCGTACCGTCGGCCTCTGGCATCTCGAACGTCCAGGCGCCGAACTGGTTGTTGTCGGTGTCGCGGACGTGACCCAGCCGGAACTTGCTGGTGGCACCGCCGTCGAGGCTGACAGCCGTCGTGTGACAGACCTGGTCCGCTCCGGGTTCACACAGCTCCCGCAGCTTGACCCAGGAGGACACCGTGAAGCTCTTGGCGGTATCGACGTCGACAGCGGCCGTACTGACCGTGTCGCTCGTGCCGTTGAAGCTCAGCGCGTTGCCAAGCCGGCCCGGTACCCGCGTGGGTCCGGCCAGGGTGCCCGCCCGGGCACCGACCGCGTCCGATGCGGTAGGACCGCTCGGCTCGTCCAGGCGCCAGTTGTGGGCCAGGGTCAGATCGCGGCCGGCCATGGTCCGGATCTCGTCGGCGAACAGCACCCGGTTGTAGACGGAGACGTCGTCGATCCCTCCCGTGAACAGGTCGACCCCATCGCCGTTGGACCAGGTCGCCCGGCCGACCCGCATGGTCGGCTCGGCCTGCGTTCCGGTGTGCCGATAGTCCTTGGTGCCGGCGAGCACGCCGTTCACGTACAGGGACAGCAGGCCGGCCGAGGCGTCGTACACGGCGGCCAAGTGGGTCCAGACGCCGGGCTGCGGCGCGGGACCAGCCGCTCGGGTTTCGGCGCAGTTCATGGCGGCGTCGCAGCTGCGCATCACCACCACCCACCGGTTGTCCCACGACGCGTGCAGGTTGAAGACGCTCAGCCCGCCGGCATCTTGCGAGACCACGGAGGCCCTGCCGGTGTCCGAGTCGAGCTTGACCCACGCGGCCACCGAGAAGCTGTTCCGCAGGTCCGGGAGCGGGCTCGGCGCCGACATGTGGGCGCCGTTGCCGATCAGCTTGAGGCCGAGGTCGGAGTCCGCCGGGACGTTCGTCTGGCCGCCGGTCCAGGCCGGCGTGCCGACCAGGGTGCCGGTCGACGCGGGCGTCCGGCCGGAGCTGTCGTCCGGGTTGCCGTCCAGCTTCCAGTTCGCGACCGTGACGTTGCTGCGAGCAACGATACCGGCGAGCTCGGCCTCGGACAGTTCGCGGTTGTAGGCGCGGACGTCGTCGATCAACCCCTTCCAGGGGTTGGTCTGGGTGCCCTCGTACTTGCCCCGGCCGATGGTCAGCGGTCCGGACGCGTTGTACCCGTTGTTCTGCGCCACGGTTCCGGCGAGCTTGCCGTTCACGTAGATCCGCAACTGGTGGGCGGGAGCGTCGTACACCGCGGCGAGGTGGGTCCAGGTGTTCAGGCTCGCGGCGACGTCGGAGCGAACCACGGCGTCGCCGAGTCTCGGCCTGACCTTGTCCTCGGACGGCATGTGGGCCTCCCACTTGCCGCCGTCCGCCGCGCGGTAGCCCAGGAAGAGCGCACTGTTGACGTCACCCTCCACGGACAGCGCCGTGCGGTTGTTACCGTCGGAAGGAGCCTCGGCCAGATTGACCCAGGCCGCAGTGGTGAAGCTCTGGTCGGTACGGACCACCGGCCCGCCGGAAGCGAAGTCCAGCGCGTCGCCGCCGGGCAGCCGCAGCCCACCGGCGAGTGCCCCACCCGTGGTCCCGGTGAACGCCGCCTTGCCGGACAGCACCAGGTCAGGGCTGCCGTCGACGTCGTTGCGGGCGGTCTTGCCGGTGAGCTCGTCGAACTTCCAGTGCGCGGTCCGGACGTTGTCCCGGCCGACGGAGGCTCGCACCTCGGCGTCGCTGAGCACCCGGTCGAAGACCTGGACCTCGTCGATCGCGCCCTGCCACGGGCTGCCGACCAGGCCGTTCCACTTCTCCCGGCCGACCGTCAGCGGTCCGGCCGCATGCCACGTGGTGAAGTTCGCGGCGAGCTGTGTGTCACCGACCTTCACCCCGTTGTGGTAGAGCCGGAGGCGGTTGGCCGGCTTGTCGTAGACACCGGTCACCTGGGTCCACACGCCACGCTGCAGCGCAGGCCCCTCGGCGGCGGCGGTTGCCGGGTTGTCCGTGTCCGAGGCGGCCAGCATGAAGGTGGTCTTCTTGGTGTCGCCGCGGTAGTTCAGGTAGAAGCCACTGGCCCGGTTGCCCTGCTGGGAGGCGATTGCCATCCCACGGGTGTCCGACTGCGACTCGGGCTTCACCCATGCCGAGATGCTGAAGCTGTTATCGGTTCGCGCTGCGCTCGGCGCGGTGAAGTAGTCGTTCACCCCGTCGAGCCGCAGTGCGTTGCCGACCGCGCCCGGTCCGTACGTCGGTACGCCCTGCAGCGTCCCGTCCTTGTCACCCAGGTAGGCGTCGTCCGTGGTGCTGCCGTTGAACGGGTACGCGCTGAGCGCGCCGTTGCCGGCCCGGACGTACACGTGGACCGTCTTGGTCGCGCTGCGGTTGTTGGCCCGGTCGACGGACTGCACGTAGATGTCCTGCGGTCCGTCGGCAGTCGGGACGAACTCGAAGCCCGCCGAGCCACCGAGACCGTTCGCCTCGACCGGGGTGTTCGGCGGGAACGTGGTGCCCCAGACGTAGTGGTCGACGTCCTTGGTGCCCTCGTCGGGCAGTGCCTTCTCGGTCCGCTCGAGGGTGAAGATGCCCGGTACGCCGACGCCGCCATGCCACTGGTTGTCCTCGCGGTACAGCGAGCCAGTGACCTTGGGCATCGAACTCGGCGGGGTCTTGTCGACCGTGAACGGCCCGGGGCCACGCACCCACGGGCCGGCGTCCAGGCGGTTCCCGTTGTCCTCGTCGTAGTCCCAGCCGCGCACGTACCAGTCCATCTCGGCGCCGTCGGTCAGAGTGACGCTGGTGTCGTGGCGGGCGCCGGAGCTCTGCCAGCCACCGTACCGGTTCTCGACGACGCCGTTGGTGTAGATGTCCCACTGCGGCTGCACCGCGTTGTTGTCCGGGTCCGACAAGGTCGTCTTCAGGCTGATCGTGTTGCCGCTGAAGTAGGTCTTGCCCTCGCACCACTTGCACGGCGCGGTCAGTACCGGATCGGTAGCCGTGTCCTGCGGGGTGGCCGGAGCAGTGTTGTAGCGGACGCGCAGCTTGGTCGCACCCGGGTCGTACTTCCGCCAGTAACTGCTGTCGCTCTCGCTGCCCGCCTGGATGTAGTACGTCGACAGGCCGACCGTACTGATCGCGCTGGCCGGTACCGGGAAGTGCACCTCTTTCCAACCGCCACAGTTGCCGGTCGTGTTCGACCGCGGCACGTCCACGCCGGACAGGTGCGGTCCGGTGGGCTTGTTGTTCCAGGTCGTGCCCCCACCGACCGCTGAGCTGCCGTACAGATTGTGCCGGCTGTCCACGCACGCACCGCTGTGGACCACGGCGCTGTCGAGCGTGCCGCCCATGATCCGCTTGCCCTGCAGGAAGCCCCAGGCGCCGGTGTCGAACTGGAAGTACGACCGCGCGACACCGATGCCGTTGCATCCGCTGAAGTTGCACAGACCGACCTGTGCGACATCGCTGCCGCCCGGGCTGGTGTTCGGGTACGCCGTACCACCGTTGCCCGAGACCACCGAGGTCCAAAAGGTCTTGTCGAACGTCCGCCAGTCCGGGTCGATCGTCACCGGATAGACGGTCTTGGAACCACGAAGCAGCGCCAGGTCCGGGAGCAGGGTCAGCGATTGGGCGTCCACCTTGGCGCCCGCCACTGCTCTACCAGTACCGGCGTCCCACATGGCCGAGGGCGGTGCTGTGAAGACGACGGCGCCCTTGGGGTCACGAGCCTCCAGACCACCATTGGTCGTGCTGCTGATGGCCAGGCTTGTCGTAGTCAGCCCGAGCCGGATGCGTTCCAGCGCCGGGTTCTTGGCCGCCACTGCGGTCTTGACCACGAGGTGCTGGGTGTAGCCGGTCGCCGTGGCCTTGAGGACCAGGTCGGTGCCGGGCAGTACTTCGGCGTACGTCGCGGTGTCGCCGTTGACCGTGGGCTTGGGCAGGCTACCCGGCCAGGTCAGCGCGAGTCGCTTGCCGTCCTTGGCGTAGCTCACCATCGGGAGCTTCGAGCCGCCGCCGCTGAAAGCGAGATCGACGGTCGTCGCCTTGGGCACCCACGCGCCGTCGGTACGGCGTACCAGGCCGGTCTCGACCGCTGCCCAGGTGTCACCCTTCCTGGCGCGGACCGGGACGGCGCTGATCTCCAGGCTCAGTTCGCCGTTCGGCTCGGCGACCACCGTGCGCGTCTCGGTCCGTAGCGCCGACACCTCGACCGGCGTGCCCTGCCGGTCGGCGGCGGCGCGGGCCTGCGCCTCGCTCGGCGCAACCTTCACCTTCGGCTCGGGCTGCACCTTCGGCACGGTCACCGGTGGCTTCGGTGGCTGAGTGGCGCCGGCGGTTCCCACCGGCAGCGTGACCGCCGCCAGCGCCAGCACGATCGAGCCGGTGACGGCCTTGGCCCACCTGCTCCTGACAGACCTAGTACGCATTCGCATCCTCCCCAGATGATTTCGGGAGGAAGTAGACCAACCGAAGTGGTCTAGAGCAGGATCACTACGATTCCCATCTAAGTGATTGACAAAGCAACCACGATCTGGTCGTAGCGCCCGGATCATCCGGTACGGCGTACGCTGAGCGACCGAATCGGGCGACTGAATCGACCGATGGCCGGGTCGGTGCTGGGATCGGGCACCCCCGCCGGTGACAATGGCCCCCAGCCGCCAAGCAGCTCGCGCCGAGTTGCTGTCATTGAGGAGCACGCAGACCCGCATGGCACGCCGTACCAGCAGCACCGCCGAACCCGAGGACTTCGAGGAGCACATCCTCGATGTCGACGTCTCCGACGAGATGCGCAGCAGCTTCCTGGAGTACGCCTACTCGGTGATCTACTCCCGGGCCCTGCCGGACGCCCGCGACGGACTGAAGCCGGTCCAGCGCCGGATCCTGTTCTCGATGGCCGAGAACAACATCCGGCCCGACCGTGGTCACGTGAAGAGCGCCCGCGTCGTCGGCGAGGTCATGGGTAAGTACCACCCCCATGGCGACGGCGCGATCTACGACGCGCTGGTCCGGACCGCGCAGCCGTGGTCGATGCGGCTGCCGCTGATCGACGGCCACGGAAACTTCGGCTCGCTCGACGACGGCCCGGCCGCGATGCGGTACACGGAGTGCCGGATGGCTCCCTCGGCCGTGGCGATGACCAACGGCCTGGACGAGAACGTCATCGACTTCAAGCCGAACTACGACGGCCGCGAGGAAGAGCCGTCCGTACTCCCGGCCGCCTTCCCGAACCTGCTGGTCAACGGCGCCGCCGGGATCGCGGTCGGGATGGCCACCAACATGGCCCCGCACAACCTGGTCGAGGTGATCCAGGCGCTGCGGCACCTGATCAAGACGCCGGGCGCCGACGTCGACGACCTGATGCGCTTCATCCCCGGCCCGGACCTGCCGACCGGCGGCAAGATCGTCGGCCTGGAAGGCATCAAGGACGCCTACCTGACCGGCCGCGGCAGCTTCAAGATGCGCGCCACCGCCCGGATCGAGAACGTCACCCCGCGGCGCAAGGGCATCGTGGTCACCGAGCTGCCCTACACGGTCGGCCCGGAGAAGGTGATCGAGAAGATCAAGACGCTGGTCCAGGCCAAGAAGCTGCAGGGCATCGCCGACGTCAAGGACCTGACCGACCGGGCGCACGGCACCCAACTGGTGATCGAGGTCAAGAACGGCTTCGTGCCCGAGGCGCTGCTCGAACAGCTCTACAAGATGACACCGCTGGAGGACTCGTTCTCCATCAACGCCGTCTGCCTGGTCGACGGCCAGCCGCGCACGCTCGGCCTGAAGGAACTGCTCGAGGTCTACCTCGGCCACCGGTACGACGTGACCCGCCGGCGCACCGAGTTCCGCCGCAAGAAGGCGCAGGACCGGCTGCACATCGTCGACGGCCTGCTGGTCGCGATCCTGGACATCGACGAGGTCATCCAGATCATCCGGACCAGCGACGACGCGGCCGCCGCGCGGACTCGCTTGATGGACATCTACGACCTGTCCGAGGTGCAGACCAACTACATCCTGGACATGCCGCTGCGCCGGCTGACCAAGTTCTCCAAGCTCGAACTGGAGACCGAGAAGGGCGAGCTCGAGCGCGAGATCGAGAAGCTGTCGGCGATCCTGGACGACGAGACGCTGCTCAAGAAGACCGTTTCCGAGGAGCTCGCCGACGTCGCCAAGACCTACGGCACCCCGCGGCGTACGGTCCTGCTGGAGTCGTCCGGCGCGACCAAGACCGCCGCCGTGCCGCTCGAGGTGACCGACGACCCGTGCTGGGTGCTGCTCAGCTCCACCGGGCTGCTCGCCCGGACCAACGGCGTCGAGCCGTTCGGCACCGATGACGGCCGCGCCAAGCACGACGCGATCGTCTCCGCGATCAAGAGCACCGCGCGGGGGCAGTACGGGTTGGTCACCAGCGCCGGACGGTTGATCCGGCTCGAGTCGCTCGACCTGCCGGGCATCCCGACGACCGCGTCCGCGCCCAACCTGCAGGGCGGTGCGCCGGTCGCCGAGTTCATCTCGCTCGAAGCGGGTGAGAAGGCGCTGGCCCTCACCACGATGGATCCGGACTCGGTCGGGGTCGCCCTCGGCACGGCGACCGGTGTGGTCAAGCGGGTCACCCCGGATCACCTGAGCAACCGCGACTCGTGGGAGATCATCCGGCTCAACGACGGCGACGAGGTCGTCGGCGCGGTCGAGCTGACCACGGGTGAGGAAGAGCTCGTCTTCGTCTCCAGCGACGCACAACTGCTGCACTACAGCGCTTCCGCGGTACGTCCGCAAGGCCGGACCGCAGGCGGTATGGCCGGCATCCGGTTGGCAGCCGGCCAGAAGGTCGTGTACTTCGGCGCCGTCGACCCGGCCAGGGAGTCGGTCCTGGTCACGATCTCCGGCTCGTCGTCGGCGCTCCCGGGCACCGAGGTCGGCCAGGTCAAGGTCACGCCCTTCAGTGAGTACCCGGGCAAGGGCCGCGCGACCGGCGGTGTCCGGTGCCATCGGCTGCTGAAGGGTGAGGACGGGCTGCTGCTCGCCTTCGCCGGAGCGGCCCCGGTCAAGGCCAGCGCCAACAGCGGCGCCCCGGTCGACCTTCCCCCGCTGGACCCCCGCCGCGACGGTTCCGGCGTACCGGTGGCTCAGCCGATCGCGGCGGTTGCCGCAGACCTGGCAGGCTGATCCCATGAAGAAACTCGTCGCGTTCGGCGCGGCACTCGTCCTGACGGTGTCGCTGGCCGGCTGCAGCGACAAGAAGGACGACGCCGCGGCCAAGACCGGGGACGACCCGGTCGCGCTGCTGACCGAGGTCAAGAAGACGATCGACGAGGCCGCCAGCGTGCACCTCGTGATCACCGGCCGGGACCTGCCGAGCTCCGGGCAGGTGCTGGCCAGCGGTGACGGCGTCGCCACCCACGCTCCCGCGTTCAAGGGCAAGCTGACGGTTCGGGCCGCCGGTTCGCCGATCGACGCGGAGGTCGTCGCGGTCGGCAGCAAGGTCTACGCGAAGCTGCCGTTCACCTCGAAGTTCCTGGAGCTGCCGCCGTCGCAGCTGGCCGGACTGGGCGCGCCCGACCCGGCCATCCTGCTCGACCCGGCCAAGGGCCTGACGTCGGTGCTGCCGACGCTGAAGGACGCCAAGATCAAGGGCGAGACCCGGGACGGCTCGAAGGTGCTGACCGAGGTCACCGGCTCCGTCGAGGGCAAGACGCTGCAGGGCATCTTCCCGAAGGCACCGGCCGACCAGGACTTCCCGAGCACCTTCAAGATCGACAAGGACACCAAGCAACTGGTGTCGGCGACGATCACCGGCCCGTACTACGACGGCGCCACCAGCAGCTATGACGTGACACTGGACAAGTACGGCGAGCAGGTCGAGATCAGCAAGCCGTGACCGCCAGCCCCAGGGCGCGGCTGACGCTCGCGTCGGTCGCGGTCGCCTTCGCGGCGGCGGACACCTACGTCGTCGTACTGGCGCTGCCCGACATGATGTCCGGGGTCGGCCTGTCTGCGGATGAACTGCAGCGGGCCGCCCCGATCGTGTCCGGCTTCCTGCTCGGCTACATCGCAGTGCTCCCCCTGATCGGCCGCATCGCCGATGTGGTCGGCCGCACGCCGGTACTGGTCGGCGCGCTGCTCCTCTTCGCGGTGGGCTCGCTCATCACGGCTAGCGCCTACGACTTGTCGTTGGTGGTCACCGGCCGGTTCCTGCAAGGCGTCGGAGGCGGTGGTCTCGTACCGGCGACGCTTGCCTTGGTCGCCGACCTCTGGCCTTCAGAGAAGCGTGGACTCCCACTAGGCATCGTGGGAGCGGTCCAGGAGCTCGGCTCGGTCCTGGGCCCACTATTGGGTGCCGCTGTGCTCGCTATCGCCGACTGGCGCTACATCTTCTGGCTCAACCTCACAGTCGCCGTCATCCTTGCTCTGCTCCTCCGCGGGCTCCAGCGACCACCTCTGTCGGCCGCAGTGGGGTTACTGGCCTGCATAGCGCTCGGGCTCACGCTCACGGCACCAGAGCGACTAGCCACCGGCATCACGCTTGGCATTCCGTTCGTGCCCTTCAGCGGCGACTCCCGGCTGCTTACGCCGATAGGTGTCGTCTCGCTCGTCCTGCTTGTCCTGTGGCTCGGCCTGATTCTCTTCAAGGCGCGTGCGAGTCTCGCGACCTTGGTGAAGCAGGTGGACCTGCTGGGCGCACTCCTGCTCGCCTGTGCGTTGGCGGGCGTCGTACTGGCCTTCGCAACCGCGGATCCTGAGCGTGAGGTCATGGCACCGGCCGGGCCTTGGCTACTGGTCGCCGCTGCGGTCTTCGCCGGGCTCTTCGCGGTGTGGCAGCGGCGCAGCGCACTAGCGATCGTCCCGCCGGGCCTGCTCGCCGCCAAGCCGGCCTGGGGATCCCTGGTGGTCAGCTTCCTGGTCGGAGCAGCCCTGATCGCAGCACTGGTCGACGTCCCCGTCTTCGCCCGTACTACGCAGAGCGGCGGCCAACTCGCGGCCGCCCTCGTCCTGTTGCGCTTCCTGATCGCCTTGCCCATCGGCGCGGTGGTCGGCGGCTGGCTGACCCGTCGCTACGGACTCGGCCTGATCACCGGCGCAGGACTAGGCCTGGCCGGTGTGATGTTCGTCCTGATGGCCTTCTGGGAGAAGGACGCGCTCAAGCACGCACCGGCCACCATCGCGCTGCTCGTCTGCGGCTTCGGCTTCGGGCTCGCCCTGTCGCCGGTCAACACCGCGATCCTCGGCGCCACCCGGCCGGACAGCCACGGACTCGTCAGTGCCCTGGTCGTGGTCGCCCGGATGATCGGCATGCTGATCGGCGTCTCGGCCCTGACCGCCCTCGGGCTGCGCCGCTACTACACGATCGTCGACGACCTGCCGGCACCGAACGAGCTGTGCCCGGGCAAGGCGCCGACCGCCTGCCGTCCGTTCATCGACGCACTGCAGGACGCCGCCATTTCACAAGTTCACACGATCTTCGCCGGAGCGGCCGTCTGCGCGTTCGCGGCCGCGGTGTTGGCGGTTCTCCTGCTCGGGCGGCGCGGCGCTGTCCACAGGTGACGGTGGTCATGGGGACACGGTGTCCGCTCGCGTACCGTGATGCTTGTGAGCGGAACAGTCAGCGGCAGACCGGGCCTGTGCTCGACGTTCTGTCGTGACCTGCGGGAGCCGATGCCCGGTACGGCAGTCGTCGCCACCGGCTGGCTGGTCGTCGAACAACCGGGTCCGTGGGGCAAGAAGGCGCCGACGCAGAGCCATCTCGATCCCGAGTTCGGCGCCAAGATCGATGCGGATGCGAAGAAGGCCGACCTGCGGTTCGGGTTGATCCGCTCCCCCGGCAAGCACGCGGACGCAGTACCGCGCTCACACCAGGTGTATGTCGCCAGCACGGTGCCGGGCCGGACCTGGCTGCTCGGCGGCAGTGTCTGCGACCCGGCGACGCTGACCGCGCTGGACCTCCTCGCCGTCAGCCGTGGCGACCGGGAGGCAGCGATGCGCTCACTGCCAGAGCTTGCCCCGGTCAACGAATCGATCCTGCTGGTCTGCACCAACGGCAAGCGCGACGAATGCTGCGCACTGCTCGGCCGGCCGATCGTCAATGCACTCGCCGCCCAGGCACCCGGGCGGGTGTGGGAGTCGACCCACCTGGGCGGGCACCGGTTCGCACCGACCGCTACTCTGCTGCCCGCAGGGATGATGTACGGCCAGCTCGACGTGGAGACGGCCGGAGCCATTCTCACCGCGGCCGACCGTGGTGAGACCGTCCTCGAGAAGCTGCGTGGCCGGTCCACCTGGACCAAGCGCGGCCAGCTCGCCGAGATCACCGTCCGCGACCTCATCGGCGAGGCCGGACTCGACGTCCTGGACGTCGTGGCGGAAGACCTGGAGACCGTGACGGTCAGGCACCGCGACGGCCGGCTGTGGTCCGTCGAGGTGATCAGCGAGTCCGCCGATCCACCCCGCCCGGAGTCCTGCGGAAAGGAACCCTTCGCCATGTCGATTTTGCGTGCCGCGAGCATCACCCCCGGAGCCACCCGATGAGCGCCACCCCCGGCGACTTCGACGATCTGCTGGCCGCCAACGCGGAGTACAGCAAGAACTTCCAGTACAGCGGTTTCGACGGGATCGCCCACGCGGGCATCGGTTTCGTCACCTGTATGGACTCCCGGATCCCGCCGCTGGAGCTGCTCGGCCTCAAGCCGGGCGACATGAAGGTCCTGCGCAGCGCCGGCGCCCGGGTGACCGAGCTGACCCTGACCGGCCTGGTGCTCGGCGTCCAGCTGCTCGGCGTGAAGCGGATCATGGTCGTCCCGCACACCCGCTGCGCGATGGCGTCGATGACCGAGGACGAGATGCGCGCCAAGGTCGAGCTGGCCGCCGGCAAACCGGCCGGGTACCTCCCCCTCAACGTCATCCCCGACCAGCTCGAGGCGCTGCGGCACGACGTCGCCGCGGTCCGCGAGCACCCGCTGATCGGCGACGACATCCTGGTCGGCGGCTTCATGTACGACGTCGACACCGGCCTGCTCGAGCAGATCACCTGACCAACACTTAGACCTGGCTCGAAACGCCTCCCACGCATCCGGACCAGCTGGTTACAGTCTGTCGACTTCCCAGCTGGAAAGGTGCATAGGTGGATTCCCAGGTTCTAGCGGCGCAGCAATGGCTCAACCAGACCTACGGCGGCGTCGACGGGTGGGTGACCCTGGACCAGGACGGACAGACCGGCTGGCCGACGATGTTCGGGCTGACCCGCGGGTTGCAGCACGAGCTCGGCATCTCGCCGGTCACGTCCGGGTTCGGGCCGACGACCACCGCGCTGTTCAAGTCCCAGATCGGCCGGATCGACGGCGGTACGACCCGCGAGAACATCCTGCGGCTGCTCAGCGCCGCGCTGTGGTGCAAGGGCTATCCGGGCCTGCCCGGCACGACGGTCAGCTGGGGGCCGCTGGCCCAGTCGGTCGGCTGGGTCCGTGACGACATCGGTCTCGGTGACGCGAACCCGTACGTCGATGTGAAGCTGATGGCGTCGTTGCTGACGATGGACGCCTACATCAAGCTCGGCCCGGGCAGCGCCTCGGTGCGCGACGTCCAGCGCTGGCTGAACGGGACGTACATCAATCGCGCCGACTTCGCGATCGTGCCCTGCGACGGGATCTACGGCCGCGCGGTGCAGACCGCGATGCTGTACGGACTGCAGTACGAGATCGGTATGGCCGACGGTGTTGCCAACGGCAACTTCGGACCGGGCACGCGGGAAGGCATCCGGACGAAGGCGACCGTGAACCCGGGTGCCACCGACGGAGCCAAGCGGTTCGTCCGGCTGTATCAGGCCAGCCTGCGGTTCAATCGGTACGACAGCCCCTTCAACGGCACCTTCGACAACGCCACCGCCGAGCACACCCGCAGCTTCCAGTCGTTCATGGAACTGCCGGTCACCTCCGCCGGCGACTACAGCACCTGGTGCGCGCTACTCGTCTCCTCCGGCGATACCTCGATCGCTACCAGGGGCTTCGACACCAACCACCAGCTGACGCCGTCCGAAGCTGTGGGAGCCGTCCAGGCCGGCTACACCACGGTCGGGCGCTACACCGTGGGCGCCGGCAAGTTCATCACGGCGGGCGAACTCGACGGACTGCGCGCGGCCGGCCTCACCCTGCTGCCGATCCACCAGCGCTTCAACGACTCGCCCTCGGCGATGACGTGGGAGAACGGCCACATCCACGGCGTCGAGGCACTCGAGCGCTGCCGCACGCTCGGCCTGCCGAGCAACAGCCTGGTGTTCTTCTCGGTCGACTTCGACGCGCTGGGCGAAACGATCCACGGACCGGTAGCCGACTACTTCCGAGGGATCAAGGACGCGTTCGCGACCTCACTCAGCATGAACCTCCGGGTCGGTGTCTACGGCACCCGGAACGTCTGCTCGATCATCATCGACGAGCTGGACCTGGCCGAGGCCGCCTTCGTCGCCGGGATGTCCACCGGCTTCTCCGGCAACATGGGCTTCCCGATGCCGGCCAAGTGGCACTACAACCAGATCGTCGAGATCGACAACCAGTTCCCCGGCAGTAGCCCGTTCGGCATCGACAAGGACGTCGTCTCGAACCGGGCCACGCCGGTCAACCTCACCTTCGTCGTCTCACCACCGATCGAGCAGGACGGCTCCGACAGCCCGACCGGCTTCGACGCCTTCTTCGAGTGGATCTGCCGAGCAGAGGTCGCCTGCGAGCGCGCGCTGATCGAAGGCAGCACACCCGGGCAGGACCTCAAACCGTTCAGTTACCGGATCCACGACTACATCGCGCACTGGCTGCAGAAGCCGCGGTACTGGGGCGGCGCGCTCTGGCCGGTCTACACCGCGACCCTCGACGACGGTCTCGAGGGGCTCGCCCGGGCCGCCTGCGAAGCGGAGCTGGGCCGGCTCAGCCCGAACAAGCCATCCACGACCCGCGACTTCGAGCACTTCGCAGCGACCCTGCGCGGATACACCAATTGGGGTATCTCCGCCGCCAAGGACGACTACAGCTACGGCGACCTGGGCGGCTGGCCACTGGATCTGCTGCAGGTCTGGGGATCGTACGACCGGGACCGGAAGACGGATCCAGGGCTCGACCTGGCGCAGTATCTGACGGCGCGGATCGGTGTCCCGAAGGGCGCCGGTGGATTCGAGTGGGCGGACGTCGTCGCCGACTGTGACGCCTACCTGATCGGCCGCCCGATCCTCGAACACAGCCAGGGGATGTCCGCGGCATCGCGCGAGGTGCTGAAGCTCAACTCCCGCGCCCGGGTCGCCAAGTTCTACGCCGATCGCTTCGATCGGTCGGAGGCCAACGTGATCGCCGCCTTCAGCAAGGTGGCCGACGGCATCGACCTCGGCGGGGGCAACTTCCCGGTCACGGATTTCCTCCTGCTGAAGGCTGCCGGTGCCGAGTCGCTGCCCAATGCCGAAGAAGCGCGGATCTGTGCACAGGTGTTCGCGCGGATGTTGGCGGCACAGGCGTGACCATGACCTCCTACTCGATGACTCTCGCGGAAGGCTGTTGCCGATGACCTCCACCGACGGACTCCAGCGCCGGACAGTCCTGGCCGGCGCATTGGCCGGTACTGCAGCGCTTGCTGTTCCTGTGCTTGAGCCGACGCCCGCGGCGGCTGCGGGGCCTGGACTTAGCCCGCAGTCGGCGGCTCGGCTTGTTCATGGCACCGACGGTTCAGCTGTACAGATGCCCGCTGAGCTTGGGGCGTTGCTCAGGGTCGGCGCCTTCGCTGCCGGGGCCGTTGTGACCATCAGGTACGACGAGCGCATCTACTCGGCGGCGCCTACTGCTGTCCTGGTGAGCGGTGACCGGGTCATCCCGGTGCGCGCCGCCGCGACTGCTGGACAGGTCTCGCTGCAACTCCCCCAGTTGCCGGCCGGTAGCTACACAGTTCGCGCTGGTGGACTCGTACGCGACCGCTACCCAGCCGACCTGATCACCGATCCACTGCCGACCACCGTCAAGGTCTCTGAGCCCGGCGGCGCCGTCACTGCCCAGACCCTCAGCAAGCCAGCCGTGAAGGCAGGACTGCCCTGGGGAGTCCAGCTCGGGGCCGGCTGGCTGCAGGCGGCTTGGAGCGACCAGTACTACGCCTGGTACCCGGCAACGGTCACCGTCTACTCCGTAGGCCCGGGCGCGATCCCCGCCGGTTCGCGGATTCGCGTCACCCTCGATGGTGTCGTCTTCGGATCGGTCGCGGTCAGCGCGGCGAGCGATTCACTCGGTCACAAGGTGAACGGCCTTCCCCGGCGTACGTCGGTCGTCGGCCGCCCCGTCGCCACCTGGACCGCGCCGGCTGCGATCCCGGCCGGCATGCGGATCACGTTGACCTGCACCACGGTCGCCCGCAAGTTGAAGGGGGCGCTCGACTGGGTGGAGCCGCCGCTGGTCGACTTCCTGCCGCCGAAAGCGGGCAGGGACGCGCAGCGCCTCACCACCCAGGAGTCGCTCACCCGGATGGACGACGTGTACTCGGTGGCGACCAGGGCGCGGTTCGGTCCAGTCAGCTGATGACGACCTTGCCGGTGTCGAGTTCGTAGTAGGCACCGGCCAGCTTGAGCTCGCCCGACTTCTCCAGTGGTCCGATGACAGTCGACCTGAGGAGTTGGGCGAGCACCAGGTCCACGTTGGCGTGGATGGCGTTGGTGAGGCGGTCGCCGGAACGACCGGCGACCTGCTGGACAGCCGGGCGGAGTGCCTCGACGAGGTAGTCGATGTCGCCTTCGGCTTCCGGGAGCTTGGCGTCCAGGGCCTTGATGGTCGCGTCGACGGCGCCGCAGCGTTGATGGCCGAGCACCAGCAGAAGCGGTGTGCCCAACTCGGCGACCCCGAACTCCAGGCTGCCGGTGACCGACCGATCGAGTACTTCGCCGGCGCTGCGCACGACGACGAGATCGCCGAGGCCCCGGTCGAAGACCAGCTCGATCGGGACGCGCGAGTCGACGCAACCGAGGACCGTCGCGAACGGGTGCTGGGCCTGGCTCACCGCGACTCGTCGCTCGGTGCCTTCGTCGGCGTGCCCGGCCTGGTTGGAGACGAACCGGGCGTTGCCTTCCTGGAGTCGTTGCAGGGCCTGCTCTCCGGTCGTGATCGGTGGCTCGACAGCCGGTCCACCACCTCCCGCGGGCGCTGCGGCGGCTGGGGTTTGGGGCGAATTGGTCTTGGCGCCTTGGTCGTTGGCGGCGCACGCGGTCAGGGCGGCGGCGCCAAGCGTCGTACCGGCTGCCAGCAGGAATCTTCGGCGGTTCGGGGCAGTTTCGGTCACGGAATGCTCCTCACAGGACACACGGCGTTGGGCGACGCCACCTCAGACGGTAGTGCTTTGCATACTGTCTGCCATAGCCAAACCTGTTCGGATCTCTCGGTCTCGCTCCCGGAATCTGATAGACATCACGTATGAGACTCCGCCCAAGCTCTCTTCCCCGCCTCGTCCTGCTCGGCGCGCTGGCCCTCACCACCGCCCTGACCGCCACCCCGGTCGCCACCGCGGCCCCGGTGGCCGACCAGACCCTCAAGCCGACCTGCTTCGACTCCGGTACCGCCGGGACCGTCGAGGAGCAGCGTCTCGGCCGTGGTGTCGCCGGTGGCCCCTCGGTACCGGCCGAGATCCTGGCCCGGTCCGGATTCGATCGCCAGGTGGCCTTGTTCAGCAAGCTGCTGTGTGCGGTGCCGAACCGTGCCGCGGCGAGCGCTCTCGTGCGCGTGCAGGGTGAGGTGCTGTGGCGCACTGCCACCCACCGGGCCCAACACCCGCAGGCTGCACCTGCCTTGCCCGCAACCGATGACCGCGGCCTGTACTGGGCCCGCATCTCGATGGCGCTCGCGCTGCGCCAGTGGCAGCCAGACCACTTCAGCCTCGGTACGGCGGAGCGCGCAGAGCTGATCCGCAGCCTCGAGTACTCGTCGCGCGGGATCACCAGCACGCGGTTCTCCCCCGGCGTACAGAAGATCCTGGTCACCGGGTTCGATCCGTTCACGCTCGACGCGGACATCCGGATCGGCAACCCGTCCGGTGCGAACGCGCTCACCCTGGACGGTCAGCGCTGGAAGGTGAACGGCAAGACGTACGAGATCCAGACCGTCGTCTTCCCGGTCCGCTACACCGACTTCGACGAGAGCATGGTCGAGAACGCGCTCGCCCCGCACTACCGTGGCGGTCCTCAGCACGCGGATCTCGTCGTGACGATGAGCCAGGGCCGGGTCGGGATCTTCGATCTGGAGGCGTTCAACGGACGCCGCCGCTCGGTCAGCTCGATCGGCGACAACAACAACCTCTGGGGTGGCGGCACGATCAACGCGCCGGTCGTCTCACCGAGCATGCCGGCGGGGCCGGAGTGGCTCACCTCGAGCCTGCCGCTCGCCCGGATGGCGGGCGCGACGGTGCCGGCCCAGTTCCGGACGCGGGTGAACACCTCGGTCCTCGAGATCCCTGCCGGCGAGACCCTCCCGGTGCGCCGCCCTGACGGCCCGACCCCGGGCTCCATCGCCTCCGAGGGCGCCGGCGGCGGGTACCTCAGCAACGAGGTCGCCTACCGCAACACCCTCCAGCGCGACTTCCGCGATCCGTCGATGCCGGCCGGACATCTGCACGTACCGGTGCTCAAGTTCGACGTCGCCAACACGACGGCGATCACAGACCCGACGTACGAAGCCAACCGCGACGATATCGTCGCAGGCGCCCACGCGGTACTCCGGGCAGCCCTCGGCTAACTCCCGGCAAAACTCGCCTTCGCGGCGTCCAGGGCCTCCTGCCCGACGTCGCGAAGGTGGGTGGCCACCGACCAGCGGATGCCGAAAGGATCGCGCAAGGTGGCGGACCGAGCTCCGAAGAAGGTGTCCGCCAGCGGCTTCTCGATCACCGCGCCGGCCTTCTCGGCAGCCGCGACGGTGGCGTCGACATCCGGCACGTACAGGTTCAGTGCATAGGTCGGCAGGCTGTCCGTGGCGGGCGCCTCGACACCGGCTTCGGGGTAGCTGTCGGACAGCATGAAGGCGGTCCCGTCGATCTCCAACTCAGCATGGCCGATCCGCCCGTCAGCGCCGACGAACGGCGTCTCGGTCGGCAGCGCGCCGAACACTTCGCCGTACCAGTCGATGGCCTTCGCGGCATCGCGACAACACAAGTACGGCGTCAGCACACGCCCGTGCGGCGGCAGGTAGCTCATGGCGGACATCCTGTACCAGCCGGGCTGCCGAAGACCACGGCTCAGGACGCGAGAATCACCGGGAACGCCTGCAGCACCGACGCGAGGTGGTGCGTGGGCACCTCATCCGGCGTAGCGGCCGCCGGATGATGGTTGCCGATCAGGATCGTGGACAACCCGGCCGCGATCCCACCGGCGATGTCGTACGCCGGGTGATCCCCCACCATCCAGCCGTCGGCGAGCGTCGCGCCGGTCTGGGCTGCGGCGATCTTGAAGATCCGCGGATCGGGCTTCCGTACTCCGACCGCCTCGGAGATGCAGCAGTAGTCGACGACGGCCGCGATCCCGGTCCGCTCCAGCTTGATCGACTGCTGGGCCACCCCGCCGTTGGTGATCACGGCGACGCGCCATCCCGCAGTACGGAGTGAGGCCAGCCCTGGCACCACGGCAGGGTCGATCGAGGCGAACACCGGGTACTCCCGGTCGTACGCGTCGACCAGCGCGGTGATGTCGGCGTCGAGCCCGAACCGCTCCTTCACCCCCGCGAACAGTTCTTCGCGTGGACGGTACCCACCGCCGTCGTGCTCGTGTAGCCAGTCCACCGCTTCCGGCCCGAGCCCTTCGCGCTGGACCCACCAATCGACCCAGTCGCGGAAGGCTCGATCCCGATCGATCAGCGTGTTGTCCAGGTCGAAGCAGGCGAGGCGGGGCACCCGCTCAGGGTTTCACACTCTGTTTCGGGAGGAGCAGGGAGAGTAACGCGGCGGCGGCCGTGAAGCCGGTGGCCCACCAAAAGGCTGTGCCATAGGCGTCGGAGAGCTTGGCCGAACTGGTGGCCGCAGTCGTGAGGATGACGGCCAGCACGGCCGTACCGAACGAGCCACCGACCTGCTGGGCGATCCGGGTGATGATGCTGGCGTCCGGCATCTCGTGGTGTTCGAGACCGACGTACGCGCCGGTCATCAACGGGATGATGACTGCTCCCAGACCAAGGCCCCGGACCAGCAGGACCACCATCAGGAACCAGGTGTTCGTACCTTCCGACGCGAAGGCGAACGGAACGGTCGCGATCGTCATCACCACGAAGCCGGTGACCGCGACCCAGCGTCCGCCGATCTTGTCGGTCAGTCGGCCGGCCAGCGAGCGGGAGGCCAGCGCGCCGATGCCTTGTGGCACGAGCAGGAGACCGGCGCCCAATGCGTCTTCGCCCCGGATCTGTTGCCAGTACAGCGGGAGGAGCAGCATCGCGCCGTACAGGGCGATACCGGTGAGGAACAGCAGCGCGGTCGAGATGGCGAGCGCGCGATGGCGGAAGAGTTGCAAGTCGATGAGAGCCTGCTCGCCACGCCGGGCCGCCCACCACAAGAACGCAGCCAGCAGAGCGAGTCCGGCGATCATCGGGACCAGTACTTCGCTATGGCCGAAGCCGCCGTTCTCGCCGACCTTGCTGAGGCCGTAGATCACGCCGACCACGCCGGGCGAGACCAGCAACAGCCCGACGACGTCCAGCCGCACCCGCCGATCGGGTTCGCCTGCTGGGAACAGCCGGATCGCGAGCAGCAGGCCGGCGATGCCGAGCGGGAGGTTGACCAGGAACATCCAGTGCCAGCTGACGTAGTGCAGGATGATGCCGCCGACCACCGGGCCGAGGATCGGGCCGACCGCGGCCGGCAAGCTGACGGCTGCCATCAAGCGCCCGAGGTTCCGGCCCTTCGCCGCCTGCATCAGGATCGTGGACATCAGCGGCAGCATCACGCCACCCCCGATGCCTTGCAGGGCACGGAACGCGATCAAGCTCGTCACGTCCCAGGACAGCGCGCACAGGAGCGAGCCGATGGTGAAGACGCTCAGCGAGACCAGCCACAATCGCTTGCTGCCCAAGCGGCTCTGCGCCCAGCCGGTGATCGGCATCGTGACGAACATCGCGATCAGGTACGCCGTACTGACCCACTGCAGAGTCGACACCGACGCGCCGAGCGCGGCGCCGAGATCATGCAGCCCGACGCTGACGATCGTGGTGTCGAGGATGACCGCCATCACGCCCGTGACGAGGGCGATCGCCAGCTTCTTGAGCTGTGGATCGATACCGGTGGCAGTTTGCTCGGACACTGAAGCCCCCATTAGATACATGAACGTTTCTTATCGCCACGGTAGGTCGATCGGATAAGATACGCAAGTGGATCTTGAGAGCGAGCCGGTACGCCGCCGCCGTGGCGCCGAACTCGAGGACGCCCTGCTGGCCGCGGCCTGGGACGAACTCCTGGAGACCGGGTACGCCGCGCTGACCATCGACGCCGTGGCTCACCGCGCGGGCACGAGCCGGCCGGTCATCTACCGCCGCTGGCCGACCAAGGCCGACCTGGTCCGCGCCGCCGTCGACCACAGGATGCTGCGCGACCTGCCGCTCCCCCCGGACACGGGCTCGCTGCGCACCGACCTGATCGAGCTCATGCACTTCGCCAACCAGCACCGGGCAGGCTTCACGGTGCTGCTCACGTACTACCTCGGCCCGTACTTCCAGGAGACCGGCACGAGCCCGGCCGATCTGCGCGAGAACGCCTTCGAGCACAGGGCGACCGGCACCGACGTGATTCTGGCCCGCGCGGCCGCACGCGGCGAACTGGACCCCGCCCGCCTCACCCCGCGGATCCGATCCCTACCCTTCGACCTCTACCGCCACGAAGCCCTGATGACCCTCAAACCGGTCCCGGACGATGTGATCCTGGAGATCGTGGACGAGATCTTCCTCCCCCTCGTCCAGTCCATCGAGCGAGAAAGATCCTGATGACTCCCACCTGGAAGCCTGATGTGCTCGGCGACGATTACCAGCAGCACACCATCGCCCTCGGTCCCGACCCGGATGGCGAAGGCGAGGCCGAAGCAACCCTGGTACGGCGGACTGCTTCCGCAGAGCCCGACCGCGTGGTGCTCTACGTCCACGGGTTCGCCGACTACTTCTTCCAGACCGGACTCGCCGACTTCTTCACCGACCGGGGCACCGCTTTCTACGCTCTGGACCTTCGCAAGTGCGGCCGAGCCCGCCGCCCCGGCCAGATGGCCCACTACGTCTCCGACCTCGCCCTGTACGACGCTGAGCTCGACCAAAGCATCGAGCTGGTCACCCAGGCACACCCCGGACTGCCGATCACCGTCGTCGCCCACTCGACCGGTGGCCTCATCGTCCCGCTCTGGCTGGACCGCCGACGCCGCAACGGCCGCCCGGCCCCCATCGACTCGGTCGTACTCAACAGCCCTTGGCTGGACCAGCAAGGCAGCGCGATGCTCCGCGGCCCGATCACCTGGGCCCTGATCCCGCTAGCCCGCGTCATCCCGAAGCGGGTCCTCCCCGCCCCTGTCGGCGGCATCTACGGAAACTCAATCCACGTCTCCGGCACCGGCGCGTGGGACTTCGACACCGTCCTCAAGCCGCTGCTCGGTTTCCCCGTCACCGTCGGCTGGCTCAACGCCGTCCGCCGAGGCCACCGCAAGGTCCACCAAGGCCTGGACACCGGAGTGCCCACCCTCGTCCTGCACTCCGACAAAACCCACTTCGCCAAGTCGTACACCGAAGCCTCAGACCAAGCCGACCTGGTTCTCGACGTCAAGCAGATCGCCCGCTGGGCCCCCCACCTGGGCCCCCAGACAACAGTCGTCGTCATCCCCAACACCCGCCACGACGTCTTCCTCAGCCAACCCACCCCCAGAGCAGCCGCCTACGCAGCCGTCACCACCTGGCTCAACACCACCCACCGCGGTGAATAGCCCGGCCGGTGATGGTTCGCAGTAGGTGATGACCAGGGAGTTGGCCAGGGTGTGTGCCGGGTGCGGGGTGTGGCCGGGGCGAGCACAGTGAGTAGAGAAACCGGAGCGGTCGCGGGTCCGCCGGCGAGGCGCCAGGTGGGAGGCGGTTGTTCATGCGTTGTGACATCACTCCGGGTGGCGCCTTCCCCGACTGCGCGTTGGTGGATCATGCCGGCCGGGGTCGGACGCTCAGTGAGCTCCAGGGCCGGGATCCACTGATCGTTGTGCTGTCTCGTGGTCACCGCTGTCCCGAGGAGTACCAGCATCACCTCGAGTTGGCGGCGTTCCAGTCGAAGCTGGCGGCGGGGTGTGCCCGGATGGTGACGATCTCGACCGACGCAGCCCCGTTGCTGCAGGAGTTTCGGGCCGCGGTCGACGCTCGATGGACGTTTCTGTCGGACCCGGGACGAACGGTCCAGCTGGATCTGGACATCCAGGACTACACCGACCCCGACAACGACCCAATGGTCCCGTACACCTTCGTCCTCAAACCGGGGCTGGTCATTCACGCCATCTACAACGGCTACTGGCTCTGGGGCCGTCCCACCGCCGACGATCTGTGGCTCGACCTGCGCGCGGTGACCCAGGAGATCCGCCCTGACTGGGACCTTGGTGCACCAGGTCTACGAGCCTCCTGGACAGCGGGCGACCGGTTCCCGTTCGACAGATGGGCCGCGCGACGGGCGGCTAGCGAATCACGCTCCCCCGAAGCTGGCGGCGAGAGCTGATCCCCAGCTTGCTGAACACTTTGCGCAGATGCCACTCCACCGTGCGCGCGCTGATGAACAGCTGAGCGCCGATCTCGGGATTCGACAGGCCGTCTCGCGCCAGCCGCGCGATCTGCGCTTCCTGGGCGGTGAGCTCGTGCCGCGCCTCCGTCGTGTGTTTCGGTACCGTCGCGCCCGCGACGGTAAGTTCCCGGCGGGCGCGCTCGGCGAATCCACCCATCCCCATCGAACTGAACATGGCGTGGCCGATGGTCAACTGACCGCGCGCATCGGCTCGCCGGTTCGACCGACGAAGCCACTCCCCGTAGAGCAGGTGCGCCCGAGCCAGCTCCGCCCGGACCTGGGCCTGGCTCAAATGCAGGACGGCCTCGCGGAACCAGCGTTCTGCTTCATCGCCTTCGGTCACCAGCGCCCGAGCCCGGGCCGCCATTCCGAGCGCCCAGTCGGTGCCACTGGCCAGCGCCTTGGTGGAAAGGCGCTCGGCGGCCTCCTCGGCCAGCTCCGGCCGCCCGGTCCGCGTGGCCGACTCGACCAGCTCCGTCAGTCCCCAGTTGTGAGCGACCATCTCCTGCGGATCCTCACAAGCGCGCCGGGCGGCCGCCAGCGCCTCGTCGTACCGGCCGATGCCGTTGCAGAGGACGGCGAGGGCGTACTCGCTGATCGCGACGCCGACCCCCTCGCCGCGCGCGGCCGCCTCGCGCAGCGTGATCTCGATCAGCTCACTGCTCTCGGCGACCTGTCCACGCCACGCGGCGACGATCAACGCGCCGTACGGCGCCTCATCGATGCCCATCGCGTCCCGGACGGATTGCGCCTCCTCGACCAGAGCGGCGGCGGCCGTCAACTCGCCGCAGAACACCAGGACCGGCGTTCGCGAACCGAGCGCGAGCGGAAGCTCGCTCAGGGCACCGGTCCTCCTGGCCGCGTGGAGATGCTGGTGTGACAGCGCATAGGCGCTCTCGTCGTCCCACACTTCGAGTGCCAGTACGCAGCCCTGCCACAGCCAGCGCAGTCTTTCCTGGCTCGCGGTCTCTTCGGTGCGGAGCCTGCGCAACGCCATCCGGCAGGACGGGATCGCGCCGACGTAGTCGTCGGTCAGCGCGATGAAGGCGTCCAGCAGCAAGTCCCCTGGGGTCGGCGCCTGGTCCGCGCGGAGCGCAACAGGCCGGGCGGCCCGAGCTACATCGACGATGCTCACTCCACCGTTGAGGCGGGCTGCGAACTGCGCAGCCGAGAAGGCGTCCAGGTAGGTCTGTCGAGCTAGCTGCGGGTCGACTGGTTCGAGGCGTCGCGCGGCCGCGAGCAGGAGTGGAGTCGCCTTGCTGCCACGTCTGGAAGCAAAGGCGAGCAACGCCCCGACCAGGTCGATCTGGGCGTGGTGCGCCGGATCGGCCGGCCCGGCTGCGGCAGTGGCGAGCAGACGGCGGGCGATCTCGAAGGCGCCGGTCTGGACGTTGGCGAAGGCGGCGGCCAGCGCCAACCGGGCGCGGGTCGCCAGATCGGGCGAGAGGTCTGTTGCCCGGGTCAGGAAAGCCGCCGCTGCCACCAGACCGCCCCTGGCTTGGGCCCGCCCGGCCGAGCGTTCCAGCTCGGCCGCCACCTCTTCGTCGGGTTCCGCCGTCGCGAGTGCGCGATGCCAGGCGTGACGATCAGGATCGGCCTTGGCGTCGGTGGCCTGGGCGAGCGCACGATGAACCCGGTGGCGATCGTCAACCGTGGCGGCTCGGTAGCTCGCGGATCTGATCAGGGGGTGGGCGAACTCCACCCGATTGTGAATCTGGAGCAGCCTGTCGTCCATCGCCGGTGCCGCGACGGACATCTCGAGGCCGAGCGTCGCGGCGGCCCTGCGAAGGAGTTCGGCATCGCCAAGTGGCTCGGCGGCAGCGGTGAGCACCAGCAGCCGGGTCTCCGGCGAGAGGCTGAGAAGACGCCTGCGATAGCTTCGCTCGATCTTGCCGGCCACCGCGTGGCTGTCGGGCAGCCCGAATCCGCCGGCCAGATCCGCGGGAGTCCAGGTGCGCGGGAGTTCCAGGAGGGCGAGCGGATTGCCATGGCTTTCGACGATGATCTGGTCGCTGACGGCCACGTCGAGCGGCCCGTGCATCGTGCCCAGCAGTAGCGTCCGGGCGTCGGCGTCTTCGAGTCCGGTGATCTGCAGCGAGCGCAGTCCGTCGAAAACGTCGTCCTCGACCCCGGTCCGCGCGGCACAAACGAAGGCGACCCGCTCGGCGAGAAGCCGGCGAGCGACGAATCCGAAGACCTGAACGGACGACCGGTCCAGCCACTGCGAGTCCTCGACGATGCAGATCAGCGGGTGCTTCTCGGCGGCCTCCGCTACCAGGCTGAGCGTCGCGAGGCCGACCATGAGCCGATCAGGTACGGGCCCGGCGCTCAATCCGAACACTGTGGCGAGCGCATCGCGCTGCGGTTCGGGCAAGCGTTCGAGGTGATCCAGCAGCGGAGCACACAACTGGTGGAGGCCGCTGTAGGCCACCTCCATCTCCGACTCCACGCCGGTGACCGTCGCGACCCTCCAACCGGCGACCCGTCCGGACAGATAGGCCAGCAAGGCGGTCTTGCCCACGCCGGCGTCGCCACGCAGTACCAGGACCCGGCTCCCGCCGGCGAGTACATCGGCCACCAGCTGGTCCAGGACCGCACACTCGCTCTGCCGTCCGAGTAGCCGGGGAGCAGGGTCAGTGGCCGCCCTGGACATGGCGGCCCTCCTGGATCCGTCTTCTGCGTGGCGAAACCGTCTGCACTCGATCCATGTCGCTCCCACGGGGATGCCCTGACCATCCCCAGTGACAGCGCTACCGGACGTTCATCATTCCGGGGCGGATGTTGAAGCAACGCCAGCGTAGGTCTTGGGCGGCCGCAGGGGAACAGTCACGACCCCTCGTGGCAGCGGCTGCCCTCACCGAGGCGAGCGCAGCCGGCGGGAGGCCGAGGCGTGGTACGGCGCCAGGAAGGTGGTCAGTGCAGCGAGGGTTGCCGCGGGCGCTTGCTCGGCGACCCAGTGCCCGGCGCCAGGAATGACTGCAGGCGTGATGTCGACGACCGCGGGCTCCATGTCCTTCGCGACCAGTCCGCCCCAGCTGTTGATGCCGCCGATGCCGAGTACCGGGATGGTCAGCTTGGTGTCCTTGCGCACCGCGTTCTGTTCGACGGTGGCGTCCCAGGCTCGGTAGTGCCCGAAGCTGGCGCGCAGGGCGTCCCGATTGCGGGTGTAGAGGCTGACGTAGTACCTGATCGCGTAGTCCGGCAGGGTCGCGCCACCGCCCTGGATGGAGAACTCGTAGCGGTAGTACGCGTCGGCGTTGCTGCCGACCATATCGACGACGAGTTCGTCGTCGACGCGGTTGAACGCGATGTGCCACAGCTTGTTGTTCGCCCCGGCGAAGATGAAGTACGACGGCGCCTCGCCCACGCCGGGCGGACCGGGAACCTCGGCGACCGCCAGGCGCTCCACCCGGTCTCGATGGTCGGCGGCCAGGGCGTAGCTGATCACCATGCCGGTGTCGTGCCCGACCACCGCGAACCGTGGATGACCGAGTGCTGTCATCAAGGCTGCGAGATCGGCGGCAAGCGTTCCCGCGTCGTACCCCGTGCGGGTCTTCTCGCTGAGCCCGAGACCGCGTTGGTCGACCGCGATCACCGTGTAGTTCTTGGCCAGCGCCGGCATCAGGAAGCGCCACGTGTACCAGTTCTCCGGCCAGCCGTGGACCAGCAGCAGGGGCGGCCCCTCGCCCCCGATCACGACGTGCTGGCGGATCCCGTTGGCGCTGACGAACCGGCTCTTGAAGACCCGCGCGAACCCGGCCGGCAGCCGCGGAGCCGTGGCGACATTACCGAAGTCGTCGGAGATCCGACCGAGCGTCCGCGCTTCGGCCGGCGACGCCCAACCCCCGACCAGTGCAGCTCCGGCGGCCGCACCCGCTCCGGCGAACGTACGCCGCGACAACCCTCGGCCGGCGTCGTGGCCGGCCGGATCAGCAATAGCGTTGCCGGCCGGTTCCGGCTCGTGCGGTGAACTGTTCATGACCGTTCTCCTTGTCTGGCGACCACCGACTGTGGCCGAGCACCTCACCAGCCTGATCCGGCCGACGTCGATCGCCCACCGGTCAAAGTCCCTGGTCAGCGGCCCGCCGGGCGGACCAGGGACTCTCCCTGGTCCCCGTACGCCGCATCGGCGCGAGCATGGAGATCGTCGGCCGGATCAGCGCCGACCTCCCCCGCACCGCTGTGGAAAGGACTTGCCATGCCCGTAGATCTCGAGCAGTTCCCTGTTGCCGACGGCCCTGGTTCCGTCGCCCAGGCGCCTGAGCTCCCGCTCAGGTTCGCCGAGACGTTCAGCAGCCGGTTCGTGGAGACGGCCGGACTCCGTCAGCATGCAGTTGTCGGAGGCAACGGTCCCGCCGTGCTGCTGATCCACGGCTGGCCGGAGAACTGGTACGCCTGGCGCTTCGTGATGCCGGCGCTGGCCGAGAACCACACGGTGATCGCAGTCGACCAGCGAGGACTAGGCCTGACCGGCAAACCCGACGACGGCTATGACGCGGGCACACTGGCCGGCGACCTGATCGCGTTGATGAACGCGCTCGGGCACGAACGCTTCTCGGTGGTCGGACACGACACCGGCGTGGTGGCCGCCTACGCCCTGGCTGCCGACAACCCCGACCGGGTGACCCGACTCGCCGTCGCAGAGATCCCCGGCCCGCCCGGCGCGACTCCTGCTCCGCCGCTGTTCGTCCCGGGTCCGCTGAACGACAAGGTCTGGCACATTCCCTTCAACCGCGCGGGCAAGGTGGCCGAACAGCTCGTCGAGGGCAAGGAGCACATCTTCTTCGGCTACGAGTTCGCCATCCAGGGCGGCAAGCCTCTGCCTGACGCGACGATCGACTACTACGTCCAGGGCTTCACCAACCCCGAGTCGCTGCGCGGCTGCTTCGGGTTCTACCGCGCCTGGGACACCACCATGGCGCAGAACAAGGAACGGGCGACGAAGCCGCTACCGATGCCGGTACTGGCAATCGGTGGGGCCGACAGCTGGGCGGATCACGTCGCGGACGGAATGCGTCCGGTCGCCACCGACGTCCAGGGCGCTGTCATCGCCAGCGCCGGCCACTGGGTCGCCGAGCAGGCGCCCGAGGAACTGCTGGCGGTACTGACGACTTTCCTGGCGGGCTGACGACACCATGACGACCACGGCGGAGGCAGGGGCCGGGACAGCGGCGGCACGGACCGGCCCGCGCGAATGGGCGTTGCCCATCACGCTCTTCTCGATCCCGCTCGGCCTGGCCGGCCTCGGCGGAGCCTGGGCCGCGGCAACTCAGTTACTCGGCGCCCCGCGGGCGCCGCACGAGGTCGTGTACGCCGCGGCCACCGTCGTCTGGGCCGTCTTCACCGTCGTGTACGTCGTCGGCACCATCAGGAAGGACTCCAGCAGCTTCGGGCTGGATCTGCGACATCCGCTGCTGGGACCGCTGACGGCGTACATCCCGGTCATCGCGCTCCTGCTCATCGGCAACCACGCGAGCTTGCTCGGCGGCATCGCGCGGTGGCTGACCATCGCCGCCGTCGCCGCGCTCGCGATCAACGCCGCGCAGCTCGTCGCGCACTGGCTGGCCACTCCGTTCGACCAAAATGCGTTACATCCCGGGTACTTCCTGCCGGTGACGGCCGGACCGTTCATCGCCGCCATCACGCTGGCCCGAATGAACGACCGGACGGGGGCGATGGCCCTGTTCGGTGTCGGCGTCTACTTCTGGCTTCTGCTCGGAGCCGTCATCACCGGCCGGCTGTTCTTCGGATCGCCCTTGCCGCCGCAGTTCCAGCCGGTACTGTCCATCCTGCTCTCACCGGCGGGAACAGCGAGCCTGGCCTGGTTCGCTCTCGCGGCCGGCCGCATCGACGACGTCCAGGCCGCGATCGGCGGCATCACCGTCTTCATGCTGCTGATCCAGCTCTTCTTCGTTCCCGGCTACCTGCGGTTGCCCTTTACCGCCCAGCACTGGGTCTTCACTTTCCCGTTGGCGGTGCTCGCGAACATGGGAGTCCGCTGGTCGGCCGGCCTGCACTTCGCCGGCTGGAAGATCGTCGGCTGGACCGGTCTGATCATCTCCACCACGGTCATTCTCACGATCGTGGCAGGAACCCTGCGCGACGTCGTCCGCTGGACCAGGGCCCGGCGGACGACGTGAGCAACTAGGCGTCGATGCGGTTTTCGTCGAGTTCGTAGGCGCCTTGGACGATGAACTCCTTGCGGGGGGCGACGTCGTTGCCCATCAGGAGGTCGAAGACGCCGGCGGCTGCTTCGCCGTCGTCGACGGTGATGCGGCGCAGGGTGCGGTGGCGGGGGTCCATGGTGGTCTCCGCGAGCTGGTCGGCGTCCATCTCACCGAGACCCTTGTAGCGCTGCGGGGGCTCTTTCCACTTGACGCCCTTCTTCATCAGCTCGGCCGACTTCCGCTGGTACTCCGCGTCGGAGTACGTGTAGATGTACTTGTCCTGCCCCTTCTTCGGGTTGGTCAGCTCGAAGCGGTGCAGCGGCGGTACGGCGGTGTAGACCCGGCCCGCGTCGACCAGCGGGCGCATGTAGCGGAAGAACAGTGTGGCCAGCAGGCAGCGGATGTGCGCGCCGTCGGAGTCGGCGTCGGCCATGAAGATGATCTTGCCGTAGCGCGCCTGCTCCAGGTCGAAGCTGCGGCCCGAGCCGGCGCCGACCACCTGGATGATCGAGGCGCACTCGGTGTTCTTCAGCATGTCGCCGACCGAGGCCTTCTGCACGTTCAGGATCTTGCCCCGGATCGGCAGCAGTGCCTGGAACTCCGAGCTCCGGGCCAGCTTCGCCGTCCCGAGCGCCGAATCACCCTCGACGATGAACAGCTCGGACCGGTCGACGTCGTTGCTCCGGCAGTCGGCCAGCTTGGCCGGCAGCGCCGACGACTCCAGCGCCGTCTTGCGCCGCTGCAGCTCCCGGTGCTGACGGGCCGCGACCCGGGTCCGGGAGGCCGCGACGACCTTCTCCATCACCGCGCGCGCCTGCGCCTTCGCCGCGCCCTTGGTCGACCCGAGAAACGCCTCCAGCTCGGTCTGCACGACCTTCGCGACGATCCGCGAAGCGGCCGGAGTACCGAGTACTTCCTTGGTCTGGCCGTCGAACTGCGGCTCGGACAGCCGGACCGTCACCACCGACGTCATGCCCTCGAGCACGTCGTCCTTGATCAGCTCCTCGCCGCTCTTCAGCAGCCGGGTGCCGGTCAGCGCGCTGGTGAACACCTTCGGCAGCGCCCGCTCGAAGCCGGCCACGTGGGTGCCGCCCTTCGGCGTCGCCACGATGTTCACGAACGACCGCAGCTCGGTCTCGTAGCCGTCACCCCAGCGGACCGCGATGTCGACCTCGAGGTCGCGCTCGACGTCGGTCGGCGTCATGTGGCCGGCGTCGTCGAGCATCGGCACGGTCTCGGTGAAGTGGCCGGTACCGGTCAGCCGGACCACCTCGGTGACCGGCTGGTCGGTGGCCAGGAACTCGCAGAACTCGCTGATCCCGCCCTCGTGCTTGAACGACTCCTCGGTCGGCTCGTCACTGCGCTCGTCGCGGACGACCAGCTCGAGGCCGGGCACCAGGAACGACGTCTGCCGCGCCCGGGTGACCAGCTCGTCGTAGTTGAAGGTCGCGTCCTTGGTGAAGATCTGCCGGTCCGCCCAGTACCGGATCCGGGTGCCGACCGAACCCTTCTTCGCCCGGCCGGCCTTGCGCAGACCGACCGACGGAGTGAAGCCCGCGTTCGCGCCCTCGCCGTCGAACTCGCCGGCGACGCCACGCCGGAACGAGGTGGTCCAGGTCACCCCACCGCGGTCGACCTCGACGTCGAGCCGCGCGGACAGCGCGTTCACGACGGAGGCGCCGACACCGTGCAGACCACCGGACGCGTTGTACGACCCGCCGCCGAACTTGCCGCCGGCGTGCAGTTTGGTGAAGACCACCTCGACACCGCTGAGCTTGGTCTTCGGCTCGATGTCGACCGGGATGCCGCGGGCCTTGTCGCGGACCTCGACCGAGCCGTCGTTGTGCAGCACGACGTCGATCCGCTCGCCGTGACCGGCCAGCGCCTCGTCGACGGCGTTGTCGATGATCTCCCACAGGCAGTGCATCAGGCCGCGACTGTCGGTCGAGCCGATGTACATCCCCGGCCGCTTGCGGACCGCCTCCAGGCCTTCGAGCACCAAGAGGTTGCGGGCGTTGTACGTCGGGTCGAGCTCGGTACTGCGAGGCGTCGGGGCGGCCACAGGGCTCCTTCTCTGGTTCACCAGCAGAACAGCGTGCGCGGCCCGTCAGCCGTCGCACGTGAACAGCCTACGCAGCCGCGCCCCCAAAATCCGGGAGGGTCACCTGGTGGCGGCTGGTGTATCGCGCCGTTGGCGTGGGTACTGACCCAGCACCAGATACGGTGGGCTCAGAAAGGTGTTACAGCAGATATCGATCCGGACTCGATCGACGTGTTTTACGACACTCCGCTCATGCGCACCCAGTGACGAAGATGTAGCGCACAGTGAAAGAAGACACGCCCGACACCCGTTGGAAACAGCAGATCACCCGAATCCGAAACGATTCCCCGTCAATATGCGTCATAAGGGAACAGGTGGTTCGTCTCACATTCGGACACGCTGGCCCTACCGGGAAGCGAACCGCATGTCAGGATGTTGCTATCTGGTGAGTACGGAACTAGATGAGATGAGGCCTCAAGTGACTACAGCACTCGCCCCGAGTTCGACCCTGTCGGCTGCGGACCGTTGTGACCGCTGCGGCGCGCAGGCCTACGTTCGTGTGACCCTGACCTCCGGTGGGGAGCTACTTTTCTGCGCCCACCACGGACGTGAGCACGCGGACAAGCTGCGCAACATCGCGATCACGATCCACGACGAGACGGGCAAGCTCGAAGATGCCAAGCCCGCCGAGTCGGTCCCTGCGGAGGGCGACCGGTAACCCGGCCTCGCGGCGCCAACGAGGGCGCTCCCAACGACTAATCTTCGATGGCGGTCACCCGGACAGGGTGACCGCCATCCGTCATCTCTCAGACGATCTCCGGTACCGCGTCAGCTGGCCCGTGTCGCCGCAACTCACGCCAAGCCGATGCGAGCCGGTCGACGGCATCCGACATCACCTCGGCGGAGTAGCTGAACGGCACCCGCAGGTAGCCGTCGTGCTCCCCCGTCGGATCCATCGCCCGGCCGGCCACCACCTCGACACCGTGCCGCAATGCGACCTGAGCGAAGATCCGCGCGTCGGTATCCGGCAACCGGATCCACAATGCGGACCCGCCGACGGGTTCTTCCCAGACCCATTCCGGTAGGCGCTTTGTCAGCAACTGACCCATCAACTGTTTTCTCGCCGTCGCCATTGTCGCCCGCGCCGCGGTGAGTTCGGTGAGCCTCGGCAACAATCGCGCGGTGAGTGCCTGTTCGATCACCGGACTGCCGAGATCGGCGAGTGCTTTGTGTCTGGCCAGCCGTTCCGCCAACGGACGCGGCGCCCGGATCCAGCCGATCCGCAGGCCGCCCCAGACGGCCTTGGACACCGACCCGATCGTGAGGACTTCGGCGTCCTTCGGGGCATAGGCGGCGAGCGGTGCCGGTACGTCGGGTCCGGCCGGATCCCACGCGGAGTACGCGTTGTCCTCGACAACCACCACGCCATGCTTGGCGGCCAACTCGGCGACCTGGCGGCGTCGCGCTGACGACATCAGCCGGCCGGTCGGGTTGTGGAAGGTCGGCATCACGAACAGCATCGCCGGCTGATGCTCCCGGAACGCGGCCGCCAGCAGATCCGGCCGGACACCGGCATCGTCCAGCGGTACGCCGACCACGCGACCACCCGCGGCCCCGAAGAGGTCGAAGCAGCCCGGCCAGCTCGGTTGCTCGATCACGACGGCCGCACCCGTGCGCAGATACATCTGGGTAACCAAGGCGATCGCTTGGTGCGCTCCACTCGTCACCACGATCTCGTCGGGAGTCGTCGGCAGACCTGACTCCGCGAAATGGTCGGCGATGCGCTCACGGAGTACCTCGAGACCGCGTGGGTGGTAGCCGACTCCTTGCAGCAGCAACGGGAGTTCGGTGCGCGCGAGGTCTTCCACCTCCGCCGCCAACTCGGGGATGCCGGGGTCGACGGCGTACGTCATCGCGATCACTTCGCTCGGTCCGTGCGCGATCCGGTGGAAGAGCGATTCGCCGTACCCGGTGGGCATCCGTTTGTCGGCGCGTGAGCGGCCCTTGGAGGCGGCCGGCGCGACCGTCGTACCGCTGCCTCGGCGGCTCTCGACGAGTCCACGTGCGCGCAGTTCGTCGTACGCCGCGACGACTGTAGACCGGCTGACCGCCAAGGCCTCAGCCAACGGCCGCTCGGCCGGCAGCCGCGCGCCCACCGGCAACTCGGCGGATCCGATCAACGCGCCGATCGCATCGGCCAGCCGTCGATAGAGCCCACCCGAGTGCTCGGTCAGCTGATGCCCGATCAACGACGCGAGAGCGGCGGGATCTCCAGAACGGTCCACTTCTCTCCTCATTGGCTCGGGTGGACTGCCTCGAAGCTCGTCAGGCTAGTCGCAAGCAGTCCAATTCGAGAGTGGAGGTCAGTGGATGGGGATCGGGCAGGCGCTCGGGTTCGTCGGAGCGACGGTGGTACTGGTCGGGATGCCGGGACCGAACAACATCTACATCTCCCTCCGCAGTCTCACCCAGGGCCGCCGTGCGGGAGTGGTGTCGGCGTTCGCGATCGAGACCGGCTCGATCGTCTACATCCTGCTCGCCGCGCTCGGTCTGGCTGCCGTGGTACAGGCATCGCCGCTGGTCTTCACGGTGATCTCGCTGGCCGGCGCCGGCTACCTGGCGTTTCTCGGCGTGCGAACCCTCACCTCGTCCGAGTCGCAAGGTGTGGGTGGCATCAAGGTCACCACACTCGGCCGGGTCTTCCGCGACGGCGTGCTCGTCAACCTGCTCAATCCGAAGGCCGCGCTGTTCTTCCTTGCCTTCCTCCCCCAGTTCACCAGCCGCGGCGCCGGTACCGGGCAAGTGCGCGACGAGATGCTGCTGCTCGGCCTCGCTGTCCTGTTCATCGGCCTGGCGCTCGATCTTTGCTACGCCCTCGGAGCCGACGCGCTCGGCCGCCGGATGCGGACCGGCGGGCGGTTTGCCGGCCTGCGCAAATATGTTGTCGCCGGCATCTACCTGACGATCGCCGCGGTCGCCGCCCTCGGCGCTCTCACCTGACTGTCAGTACGCCGTCGTTGAAGTCAATCGTCAGTAGGTGGTCGCCGACGCGGATTCCCTCGAGCTTGATGCGTTGCCAGGGCAGGACGGCGGCGGGCCTCAGGTCGAGGGTGCCTGCCGGGACGTTGGGGTCGATGCCCAGAGCTGCGATCACGACGGCGATCGCGGAAGCAGCGGCCCAGGCTTGTGGGCGACAAGACAGCGGGTATGGCGTCGGCGTGGTCTCCTGGTCGATGCCTTCGCCGCCGTACAGCTCCGGGAGTCTGTAGTCGAAGGACTCGGCAGCGGTGAGCAGACCTTGCACGTACGAGGTCGCGGTAGCGGGGTGGCCGGCGGCGTACAGGCCCTGGATGGCCATGGCGGTGTCGTGCGGCCAGACGCTGCCGGTGTGGTAGCCCAGCGGGTTGAAGTGAGTCATTGCCGTCGACAACGTTCTCAGCCCGAAGCCGCTGTTCAGTTCGGGCGAGGCCAGCTGTTTGGCGACGGCGGCTTCCTCGGCGGCATCGAGCAGACCGGTGCCGAGGAGATGGCCCATGTTCGAGGCCGGGCCGGCCACCGGGCGCTTGGCGGCGTCCAAGGCGATGGCGGGATAGCCATCCACCCAGAAGGACGCGCGGAAGCGCTCTCTGAGATCGGCGGCCCAGGCTCGCCATTCCGAGCAGCCGTCCAGGTCGAAGGCATCCAGGAGTTCGGCGCCGGCGATCGCGGCGGCGTACGCATAGCCCTGGACCTCGCAGAGGGCGATGGGCGCAGGCGCGATCGTGCCGTCGGGCCATTGGACGGAGTCGCTGGAGTCCTTCCAACCCTGGTTGGCCAGGCCGTGGCCGGTCTCGTCGATGTACTCGAGGAAGCCGTCGCCATCGGGGTCGGCGTAGTCGCGGATCCAGGCGAGCGCTCTGTGGAGGTTCGGCAGCAACGCCCGTACTTCCTCCGCAGGCATCCCCCAACGCCAGGCTTTGTGCAGCGTGGTGATCCAGAGTTGGGTTGCGTCGTGCGTCCCGTAGTACGCCGCGGGCAGCACCAGACCACCGCCGTGGTCGGCGACTTCGGAGCGCAGCTCGTGCGGGATCTTCCCCGGCTGCTCGGCCGCCGTCGCGTCGACACGGGTTCCCTGGTGCGCGGCGAGCGCTCGCAAGGTGCCGGCGGCGAGTTGGGGGTCGACCGGGATCAGCATGCCGGCGGAGATGAGTGAGTCGCGGCCGAAGAGGGTCAGGTACCACGGCGGGCCGGCGCCGAGATAGCGCTCTCCCCCATCGGCCGACAACTGCAGCCCGGCCACGTCGGCCAGCGAGCGGCGGATCCAGCGGGTGATCCGCTGGTCGTCGCACTCCAGCTCGATGCCGTCGTACTCCGGCCGCTCGGCCGGCGGTTCGATGCTGAAGCCTTCGGCCGCCGGGAAGCTCGCGGTCAACCTGAGCGTCACAGTTGCCGACTGGCCCGGATCGACCTTCAACCTCCAGCTCTGGTTGAGGTCCGGGGCCGGCTCGAAGGCGACACTCGCCCGGACACCTGAGCCGTCGTCCCAGTGCAGGCCGTCCGCGTCGACGGTCGGTTCGATCGCCGGAAGGTCGATGGCTGCCTCACTGCGGACTGCCGCAGTACCCGCCAGGTCGGTGCCGAGGGCAACAATCAGCTCGCAGTCGACGGTCTCGTGCGAGCGGTTCACGACCGTGATGCGCTCGGTGACGCCGGCGCCGTCCACCTGCCGGGTGCGGAGCAGCGTCACCGTCGGGTCGTGGCCGGCGTCGCCCAGGCCGTCCAGCACCGCGCCGTACCGGGTGGTGCCGGTGGCCGGCTCGTCGACCTGCACCGGCTTCGGAAGACGGCCGTCGACGGTCACCTCCAGCCGCGACAGGATCCGGCGATCGCGGGCGTAGACACCCTCCGCGCCGGTACCGGTCAACTGCCCCGATCGCGGTGACAGCACCACCCAGGGAGCGGCGAGCGTGGTGACGAGATCGTGAAGATCAGGCATAGGTCCACCCTAAGACCGCTGATCTACGGCAGAGTGGGGGCCGTGAACAGCGTTGCGACGTTCCTGGTCGGCGTGGTGATCTTCGTCGGCATTCTCGGCATCGTGATCCCGGTGCTGCCCGGCGCCATCCTCAGTCTGGCCGCGATCCTGGTCTGGGCGCTGGAGGAGCAAAGCGCGACCGGCTGGATCGTACTGTCCGCTGCGGTGGTGCTGATCGGGGCCAGCCAGGTGGTCAAGTACATCGTGCCGGAGCGGCGGCTGCGCGAGTCCGGCGTACCGCGAAGATCGATGCTGATCGGCGTCGTGCTCGGGATCGTCGGCTTCTTTGTGATCCCGGTGGTCGGCATGTTCGTCGGCTTCCCGGTCGGCGTGTACCTGTCCGAGCGGCAGCGCCTCGGCACCCACGACCAGGCGTGGACGTCGACCAAACACGCTCTGCGAGCGACCGGTCTCTCGATCCTGATCGAGTTGATCGGGACGTCGCTCGCGGCCGCCGTCTGGCTCGTCGCCGTGCTCTTCGGAGTCTGAACCGGGTTGCCAGCTTCTTGCCAGGCTCACCGGAGGTTCGTCTCAGGTCCGCCGCGGATCGTGGGATGACCAGTACCAGGTGACCCGCTTGGTACGCAGTTTCGGGAGGCAGTACCGCATGGCGTCGAAGCAGAAGCTCACCGACAACCGCTGGCGTTTGGTCGGGACGGTGGCCGCGGTCGTGGTCACCACCGGAGCCGGCGGAGTCGCCTGGGCGGCGACCAACGCCGATCCCAGCCCGTCCACGTCCCCGTCAGCGCCCAACTCGGCGAACCCCGCCAAGCCCGAGGGTCCTGGTGGCCCCGGCGGACCTGGCCGGCACGGCGAGTTCGGGTTCGGTAAGGCGCTCCACGGCGAGTTCACCGTCGAGAAGGACGGCGGCGGCTACCAGACCGTCGCAACCCAGACCGGCACCGTGTCGGCGGTCAGCAAGGACGCGATCACGGTGAAGAGCGCCGACGGCTACAGCAAGGAGTACGTGGTCACGGCCGACACGCTCGTCAACGCGACCCGGGACGGGATCACCAGCATCAAGACCGGCAACACGGTCAACGTCTCGGCGATCGTGGCCGACGGCAAGTCGACGGCGACCAGCGTCTCCGACGGCACCCAGCGGGACGCGTCGCACAAGAAGTTCGGCTTCGGCGAGCGCGGGCCACGCTGATCCAGGGCTGATTCAGGGCTGATTCAGGGCGGACACTCACAGTCGATTGCCAGGAATCTCCCAGGGTTGGCCAGGGTGCGGGCGTAAGACTGGGACCATGAGCCCGCACCTGCTGGTCGTCGACGACGAACCGAACATCGTCGAGCTGCTGTCCGCGAGTCTGCGCTTCGCCGGGTACGACGTGACCACGGCGACACACGGCGCAGAGGCGCTGCGCAAGGCGCGCGAGGTCGAACCCGACCTCGTCGTGCTGGACGTGATGATGCCCGGCCTGGACGGCTTCGAGGTGGTCCGCCGGCTGCGCGGTGAGGACCGGCACGTACCGGTGCTGTTCCTCACCGCGCGCGACGCGGTCGAGGACAAGGTCCTCGGCCTGCACACCGGCGGCGACGACTACGTGACCAAGCCGTTCAGCCTGGACGAGCTCGTCGCCCGGGTCCGCGCCCTGCTGCGCCGCTCCGGTCATCGCGAACAGACGGCGACCGAACCGGCCGTACTCCGGTACGCGGACCTCGAACTCAACGAGGACAGCTACGAGGTGTTCAAGGCCGGTGAGGCGGTGCAACTCTCCCTCACCGAGTTCAAACTCCTCCGCTGCCTGCTCGAGAACGCCGAGCGCGTCATGTCCAAGGGCCAGATCCTCTCCGCCGTCTGGAACTACGACTTCGCGGGCGACGCCGGAGTAGTCGAGTCCTACATGTCCTACCTCCGCCGCAAGGTCGACACCGGCGACCAGAAACTCCTCCACACAGTCCGCGGCGTCGGCTACGTCCTCCGCACTCCCCGAGGCCCCAACTAATGCACCCCCACCGCCGCCTGGCGGACCGGTACCCGCTGCGGATCACGATGATCGTGGTGCTCCTCGCCCTGGTGACCGCAGCCCTGCTGGCCTCCGGCTTCACCGCGACCACGATCATGCGCGGCTACCTCGTGAACAAGGTCGACGACCAACTGCTCCAGGCTGCGAAACCTCTGCAGCGCCGCGGGCTCGACGTGCCGACCTGCCCGGGGCAGAGCGGTCCGGGGCAGAACGGTCCGGGCAATGGCCGGCGGCCTCCGCTGCCGAGCGCCTTCGTCGTGCAGTACAACGAGTCTGACGGCACGCTGGCCATCGGCCCGTGCCGCGCTCCGTTCGCCGAATCCGATCCGCTGCCGGACCTGCCTTCGCTCAACGTCGACCAGGTGCGCAGTCTCGACGGCCAGCCGTTCAACACCAAAGCGGTGACCGGCGGCGCGACGTGGCGAGTCCTCGACGTCGAGCTCGAGGACGGCAGCGGATCGGTGATGCTCGCTCAGAGTCTCGGCGACATGGACCAGACCATCGACCGGCTGATCGGTATCCAGGCGGCCACCGGTGTCATCTTGCTCATCCTGCTCGCCGGGGTCGGGACGTACGTCGTACGACGGAGTCTTCGGGGGTTGGAGGATGTGGAGCATACGGCGGTGGCTATTGCTGGTGGGGATTTGAGTCGGCGGATGCCTCAGCGGGATCCGCGGACTGAGGTGGGGCGGTTGTCGTTGGCGTTGAATCAGATGTTGGGGCAGATCGAGGGGGCGTTCGCGCAGCGGACCGCGTCGGAGTTTGCGGCTCGGCGGTCGGAGGATGCGGCGAGGAGGTCTGAGGAGAATGCGCGGCAGTCAGAGGAGCGGATGCGGCGGTTCATCGCGGACGCCAGTCATGAGTTGCGGACGCCGTTGACGTCGATCCGGGGGTTTGCGGAGTTGACCCGGCAGAAGGGGGCCGCGGCGGACCCCGCGACGATGAAGCGGATCGAGGACGAGGCCAAGCGGATGGGGCTGCTCGTCGACGACCTGTTGCTGCTCGCTCGGCTCGATCAGCAGCGGCCGCTGCAGCATCAGCCGGTGGATCTGCTGACGCTGGCCGGCGACTCGGTGCACGATGTGCAGGCTGTCCAGCCGGGGCGCCAGGTGAAGCTCCAGATTCTGCCGGACTCCGGCGCGCCGGTCGTCAATGGCGACGAAGCCCGCCTGAGGCAAGTACTCGGCAATCTCGTCAGCAACGCGCTGCACCACACTCCGGTCGACGCGCCGATCACCCTCTCGGTCGGCACGCGCAACGGGGAGGCGATCGTGGAGGTCGCCGACACCGGCCCCGGCCTGAGTGAGGAGCAGAAGGTCAAGGTCTTCGAACGCTTCTACCGGGCCGACTCGGCCCGCACCCGGTCCACCGGCGGCTCAGGCCTCGGCCTGTCCATCGTCGCCGCCCTGGTGGCGGCGCACGGCGGCAAGGTGACCGTGACAGACACCGTCCCCCACGGCGCCACCTTCACGGTCCACCTTCCCGTCATGGCCTGAGAACTACAGCTCCGGGAACTGGCGGTTGGTCGACTCGCCGTGTTCGAAGACCTGGGCGGCCGGGCCGAGGATCTTGGCGTCGGCCTGCGCGACCAGCTCATGGTCCTTGTTGTCGTACTCGTACAGGCTCAGCACGTGCCGCATCGCCTCGAGCCGGGCGCGCTTCTTGTCGTTGCTCTTGACCACGGTCCACGGCGCGTGCGGCGTGTCGGTGTAGTGGAACATCGCCTCCTTCGCCTCCGTGTAGTCGCCCCACTTGTCGAGCGACGCCAGGTCCGTCGGCGACAGCTTCCACTGCCGGACCGGGTCGATCTGCCGGATCATGAAGCGGGTCTGCTGCTCGGCCTGCGACACCGAGAACCACAGCTTCACCAGGTGGGTGTCCGAGCGCACGAGCATCCGCTCGAACTCCGGCGCCTGCCGCATGAACTCCTCGTACTGCGAGTCGCTGCAGAACCCCATCACCCGCTCGACGCAGGCCCGGTTGTACCAGGAGCGGTCGAACAGCACCATCTCGCCGGCGGCCGGCAGGTGTTCGACGTACCGCTGGAAGTACCACTGCGTCTGCTCGCGGTCGGTCGGCTTCTCCAGGGCGACGATCCGGGCGCCGCGGGGGTTCAGGTGCTCCATGAACCGCTTGATCGTGCCGCCCTTGCCGGCCGCGTCCCGGCCTTCGAAGATGATCACGAGCTTCTGCTTCGAGCGCTTCACCCAGTACTGCAGCTTGAGCAGCTCGATCTGGAGCAGCCGCTTGTCCCGGTCGTAGACCTCGCGGGCCAGGCGTTCGCCGTACGGGTAGCCCTCCCGCCAGGTGTCGACCGGCGTACCGTCGGCGCGCAGCAGGACCGGGTCATCGTCTTCTTCGTCGAGTACGCGGAACCCGAACTCCTGGACCAGATCAGGGGTGCTCATAGACCCCAAGATTCGCCGGGCCAGGCTGGTCGATGGTGAACATGGACTGTCCGCACGGTGAACACCTTCCCGGGCGGTCAGCTGAGCAGCCGGCGTGCCTTCACCGTGCTGTCGCGACGGGTCAGCGTCTCGCCGTCGACGACCTGTTCACGGTCGTGGGCGCGGCTGACCAGGATCTCCCAGCGACCGTCGTCCAGCGACAGATCGGCGATCACCTCGTCCGGCGTCGGGAAGTGCACGTCCGGGTGATCCGTGTGCCGCAGCGAGTCGGGCCAGTCGAGGTGCCCCTCGATCAGCAGCACCCCACCGGGCGCCACGGCCTCGGCCGCCGTCCGTAGGATCTCCTCGCGGGGCAGCTCGACTGTCGAGTGCAGGAACTGCGCCGACACCAGATCGAAGGTCCCGTCCGGGAACGACTTCCCGAGCTCATGCTGCTGCCAGTCGATCTGCCCGCCGACGCCGGCTTCCTCCGCGTGCCGCGCCGCGCGCTCCAGAGCCACCGCCGAGACGTCGACAGCGGTCACCCGCCACCCCTGCTTGGCCAGCCAGATGGCGTCGCCGCCCTCACCGGAGCCGAGGTCGAGAGCGGTCCCCGGCGTCAGGCCGGAGACCTCGTTCACCAGCTCGACGTTGGGGTTGCCGCTCCAGATCCGGGTGCTCTCGCGGTAGCGGTCGTTCCAGTACTCTTCGGCGGTTCTGTTGTCCACAGTCATGTCTCCAGCATCTGAGGTCCGCGCCGATCTGACAAAGAAAATTGCTATTCCAGCAACTCCAGGCGGGCCTCCGCGATGATCGCGAGCAGCTCGTCGCGATCCCCCGGCTCCCCGTCGAGCTCAGCGTTGAGCACACGCTGCACCAGGTTGTTGACCCGCGCGGTCCCGATCCGCAGTGGGACGCTGAACATCAGCTCGTCGATCGTCGTACCGGGCAGCGGCGGCTCCGGCGGGTACTCGGCGTACCGGTCCAGCAGTGCTCTCAGGTCGTCGAGCGATCGCACCATCTCGGTCGTCGCCAGGTACTGCGCGTGCTCGGTCGGAATCCCGGCCATCGGCGCGCCGATCGCGTCGAACCAGATCCAGCCCAGCCCCGACAGCTCCTCGGTCACCAGCCACTCCTCGACCGCCGGCGCCGCTTCGAGCCCGATCCGCAGCAGGTATCCGAAGACCGTGTTCAGCACCGCGCCGTGCACCTGACTGCCCAGCCGCACCAACTGATACGCGAACTCCAGCGGATCGGCCTGCTCGAACCAGCGCTGCACACTCCACGCCTGCTCGACCAGGCAGAGATTCGACGCCGCAGTCATGAACGCTCGCAGATCCTCCGACCGCAGATTCGCCCACCACTGCCCCGGATCGAGCAACCAGTACGCCGGATCCGCCCACCTCCCCCGCGTGAACAACCCCCGTACGCCGACCGCCGTCATCTCCAGTCGCCCGTCCGCGACCGTGACGGCGCCCAGCCGCTCGAGCGGCTCGGTACCGTCCGGAGCAGCCGCCGATCCATCGCGAAAGGCCGTCAGCAACACGTCCATCAACTCGGGCGACTCGGTGAGCACCACCCGATACGTCTCCAGCCAGGCGATCAGCGGCCGCGCCGGTGTGAGCTCAGGGTCATCCGGCGACCACGCGTGCATCGACGGCCCGTACTGCGGACTGACCGGGCTCGGGCAGATCCATCCGGCCAGCACCGCAATGCGCCACAACCTGTGCTCGGGTTGCTCCTGCTTGGTCCGATAGACGTCCAACGCGAACTCATGCAGCTCGCCCAGCAGCTCCGAGCCGGCAGCCGCCGCCGCGAGGAGACTGGGCATCTGCGTGACCGGTGTCGGCGAACCGGGGAGCGGCTCCAGCGGCAGCTCGGCCTGGCCCTCGACCGGCCCGGCCAACGCGTGCTGCTGGCGGCGATACCGGCACCAGTCCACCGGATCGGTCCGGCCGAGGCCCGGATCGTTGAGTGCGGCCTCGGCCTCGCCTTCGAGCAGCTCAGCCAGCTGGAGGCGTCCGGTCTGGCGGAGGATGGTGACGAACTCCGGGAACCCGGTCCGCAGTTCGTCGATCCAGCCGGGCCGGACGCCACCGGAGTACGGGAGCAGGTCGTACAGGACCGTCGTCAACTGGCCGGGCTGCCAGTTGTCGAGGTCCGCCCCCAGCTCGTCCTTGGCCAGGCCGAGCAACAGCTCGACGATCTCCTCATCCACCCCAGCAACGTACAGGCGAAATCACCCAGGCTGGATGTTGTGGTTGCCGGCGAACAGGTTGCCGGCGTCGTACTGCGCCTTGACCGCCGCGAGCCGCGCACGCGTCGCGGCCGGATAGACCGTCGCGACAGCCTCCTCGGTCGTCGAGCTGAGGAAGTTGGAGTAGGAGCCGCTGACGTGCGGTCCCAGCCGCACCCAGATCGCGAGCAGCCCCGGACTGGCCGCCTCGATGGCCGGCTTCGGGCCCAGTACGGTCGTCGCGAACATCAACTCCGCTTGGCGATGCGCGTACGCGGTGGCATCGTCGGCGACTCGCGCCACCGCACCGCCGACGCTGCGAACGGACATGATCGGCGACCGCCCCATCGCCGCAGCCTCGGCCAGAATCGCCAGCACCTCGGGCACCGCAGCGGTGTCCACGAAACCGCTGCGGGTCACGATCTGGATCCCCGGCGGCGGAGTCATACCGTCCACCAGGATGTCCGCGTACGGCTTCAGCGTCACCTCGTCGCTGAGCACCGTGCCGAGCCGGCGGATCGGATCGATCGCCTGCGCGGCCAGCTCCAGGTCGTCACCGTCGTAGGCGACGCTGACCTCGACCGGCGCGTTCGGCCCGCCGAGGAACGGATTGGCGAAGTCCACGATGCTGGTGAGCTCCTCTGGTGCCGTCCCCAGGTACTCCGCCCAGCCCTGCAGCACGGTCGTCAACTCCGTTGCAGGGAAGGAGATCTTGCCGAAGAAGACGTCCGTCGTCTGGTGCGCCGCGAACTCGAAAGCGGTGACGATCCCGAAGTTGCCACCGCCACCACGGACCGCCCAGAACAGCTCCTGATTCTCGTCATTGCTCGCCCGGACAACCTCGGCGTCGGCAGTCACCAGCTCGACGGCGACAAGGCTGTCCAGAGCCAGTCCGTACTTCCGGACCTTCCAGCCGATGCCACCGCTCAAGGTCAGCCCGCCGACGCCGACACTCCTCGTGTCGCCCGACGAGATCGCCAGGCCATCCGGCGCCAGCGCGGCCGCGACCTGCCCCCAGACGGCGCCGCCTCCGATCCGTACCAGGTGCCGTTCCTTGTCGACGACCTCCACACCCGCAAGCCGGCTCAGCTCGATCACCACACCACCGTCGTTGGTCCCGAACCCCGCGAACCCATGACCACCACCACGCACCGACAACTTCAGCCCGGTGTCGACAGCGAACCTGACCCCGGCCTGCACGTCCTCAACACTCGCCGGCCGAAGCACATACGCCGGGCTCCCCGGCACCAGCACCGACCCACTGACCGCCTCGTACTCCGCCCCGCCCGGCTCGACGATGTCCCCACCAAAGTCCTGACGGAGTGCTTCCACTGCTGAACTCATGACGTCCTTCCTCACACCTAGAGACCCATTCACACCCCACTGACGACACAGGCCACCGAGATGTGACGACGGGCTAGGAGGTGGTGAGCCAGGTTCTGAGTGCCCACCAGTCGCGGGCTGCCTGCAGTGGAGCCTGTGATCCGTCCGGGGACCACCCGGTGAGGGCGGTCAGGCGACTGAGGCGATAGCGGACCGTGTTGGGGTGCAGATGCAGGGCTGCGGCGGTCTGGTCGAGGCGTCTGCCCGTGTCGAGGTACGTGAGCGCGGTGCTGACCAACTGGCGGTGGTAGCGGTCGGCTGGATCGAGTACGCCCATCAGTTCCTGCGCAAGGATGGTGGCCAGGACAGGTTGGGTCGCCAACGCAGTCTCCACGGCCAGGTCCGACAGGTTGTGCAGACCGCGACGATCACCTGCTGCGGCAAGAGCCGCCCGAGCGGTCGCGTACACCTTCGGGATCTGTCTCAAGGGTGTTGCGGGCGCGACGACGACCAGTTCCCGAGCCGTGATCTGGTCGGCCGATGGACTGCGCGTCACCAGTCCTGCCAGCTTTCCCTCGACGAGTCCGAAGAGTCCGTCCGGGCTGGCGAGGCGTCGCTCGATCGCTCGCGCCTGGCCGGGATCGGCGACGTCGGACACCACGCAGCAGTAGGTCCGATCGAGTGAGAGCCCGGCGCGTCCCAGCTCCTCCAGGGGCAGGTCTTCGAGCAAGAGCCGGCGCAGTAGTCGGATGCGCGTGTCGCGTGGCGTGCGGGACAGGCGCAGCTCGGCGGCGTGGTACCCGCTGACCACGTGCCGCTCGAGCTCACCGGCGTACCGCTCGAAGTCGAGCATCACGTCGACCAGCAGGCCGGCCGGGACACCCGACGCCCGGCTCCGCTCCATGGTGAGTGCGATCGCCCTGCTCCGACCCGCGTGCACGCCCCGGAGCAGCTCGGTGAGGCCGATGCCCTGGGCCGCGCGGTCAGCACCCAGCTGGACAGCAGCGGCGAAATCCTCGGACCGCAGGTTCTCGCGGTCGGCGAACGCGGTCAGCCCCGCGGTGACCATCAGCGCGATGTGCCGGCGGTTCTCGGCGATCGGCAGCCCCGCCACCGCGGGCGAATCACCCCTGGCTGCCTCGACCACCGCCTCGATCACCTCGGCATCGGTCGCCATCGCCCGGACGATCTCGGTGAACAGGGCGCGCCCCTGCTGATCGATGGCCATCGCGACCCCTCACTGTCGATCGGCCCCGGTTTTGTCGACGAGCCACAAGCGCGCCCGTCCCCGTTGGCGGCTGCGGCCTAGCAACCCAACGCTACTCGTTGGTTACCTGGTGCCATGCCGAAGCCTCGTCGTACCGCCCTCTGGCTCACCGTCGCAGCCCTCGCCACCACCATGCTTCCGTCCGCCGCCGCCTCCACCGGCGCTACGGCCGCCGAAACCAAGCCCGTCTTGTTCGTCGGCAACAACTGGGAAGGCACGGCCGATGTGGTCGCGCCGACCGCCGACCTGACCAAGATCGGCCGGATCAACCTCATCCCGGACAAGGACCAGCGCCTCGCCGAGATCTACGCGGACCCGATCCGGCTGGGCTACTTCCTCGGCATCCGCGCCACTGTCGGCGAGGGACACGACCAGTACGTCGACGACCTGTACACGACCCCGGACGGCAACTGGGTGGTCGTGTCGCGCCCGAGCTTCGCCGACGTGGTGTCGGTCAGCCTCAGTACCGGTCAGGTCGGCTGGCGGTTCCCCGTCTCGGGGTATCGAGCCGACCACATGGCCGTCTCCCCCGACGGCGAACGCGTAGCCGTGTCCGCGTCGACCTCGAACACCGTGCATGTGCTCGACATCCGCACCGGACAGCAGCTCGGTTCGTACCAGACCGGCGACAAGCCGCACGAGAACACGTTCACCAACGGTGGCCGCTACCTGTGGACCAGCGCCATCGGCGAGGTCAACACCGCCCTCGACGAGCCCTGGCTGGACTGGACCAAGGGCGACCGCAAGATCACCGTCGTCGACACCACCACCTTCCAGAAGGTCAAGGAGATCGACATGCGTCCCCGGCTGGACGCGGCCGGCCGCAAGGACCTCTCCGACTCCGTCCGGCCGGTCGCGTTCACCCCGGACGAGTCGAAGCTCTACTTCCAGGTCTCCTTCTTCAACGGGCTGCTCGAGTACGACGTCGCCACCGACAAGATCACCCGGATCAAGACCCTGCCGAAGAACCCCGCCACCACCGAGGACCGGACCAAGTGGGTGAACGACTCCCGTCACCACGGGCTGTCGATGAGCCCGGACGGCCAGAAGCTCTGCGTGGCAGGGACGATGGACGACTACGCCACCGTCGTCGATCGCGCGACGCTGCAGGAAGGCCCACTGGTCACGGTCTCCAAGCCGTACTGGGCGACGGTGACCGGTGACGGTACCGCCTGTGTGGTCTCCGAGAGCGGCTCGGACCGGGTCACCTCGATCAGCTTCGCCACCGGCCAGAAGATCGCGTCGATCGTGGTCGGCGATCATCCGCAACGGGTCCGGATCGGCAAGGTCCCGACCGCTTGGACCGGCCCTACCGGCTGAGGCCTACCGCTGCAGGATCGTGCGTTCGACGACGGTCCAGGTAGTTGTCGTCAGCAGGTAGATGCCGGCTGCGAGCGGTACGAAGGCGACCGTGAGCAGCGTGCCGTAGGGCAGGAACTGCGCCAACCGACGAGACAGTGGCGTTGCTGTCTCGTCGAGTTGGCGCAGTGCCAGGCGGGCGGAGAACCACGCGAGGATCGCCAGCAGAACGGCCAGCACGAGGAAGGCCGGCGTACCGGTGAAGACGGGCCAGTGCAGGCCGAGCTGGGCGCCGAAGAGGTTGCCGCTGATGAGCTGGTTGGACTCGCCGCCGACGACGGCGCGGGAGAACAGCGTGTACATCAGCCAGAAGAACGGCAGCTGGGCGAGCGTCGGGAGGAAGCCGGCGAAGAGCGTGGTGCCCGAGTCCGCTTGCAGTTTGGCGACCTCGCGTTGCAGCCGTTCGGGGTTGTCGCGGTGTTTGTCGGTCAGCTTCTTCAGTTCGGGCATGAGGACTGCACGGGCGCGCATGCCGCGATGGGCGCGCAGGCTGAGTGGGATGAGCAGCGATCGTACGGCGAGCGTGCAGAGGACGATCGCCAGTACGGCGGCGTAGCTACCGGCCAGCGGTTGGATGGCGTCGACGAGGGACGTGAGCAAGTGATAGGCACCGGCGACCGGTGCCTCCAGGAAGGAAGGCACAGCAAGACTCCACGAGTGAGAAAAGGGATGGGTAGCGAGAGAACTCGGCTACCTTCCCGGTGCTCGTGGGCGCGACCTCCCGGCGGCGTCAGGGTCGCGGAGCAGAAGGTACGCGGTACGGCGGGAGTTGGCACGGGTGGCGCTGGCGCGCGCGGGTAGCGGCGACGAGAGCGGGCGCTGCGACGCCGTCCCGGACAGCTGGACGACGGCAAGCAAAACGGCCGCCGCCGTGAATACGGCGACGGCCAGTAAGCCGGAGTCCTGACCGAGGGCAGGCATCGCCAGCATCCAGATGCCGGCGAGTGCCTTCTCGATCATGAATCCATCATGCCAGGTGACTAGTCCAGGTAGTCGCGGAGCACCTGGGAGCGCGACGGGTGCCGCAGCTTCGACATCGTCTTCGACTCGATCTGCCGGATCCGCTCGCGGGTGACGCCGTAGACCTTGCCGATCTCGTCCAGCGTCTTCGGCTGGCCGTCGGTCAGGCCGAAGCGCATCGAGACGACGCCGGCCTCCCGCTCGGACAGCGTGTCCAGCACCGCGTGCAGCTGCTCCTGGAGCAGGGTGAACGAGACGGCCTCGGCCGGCACGATCGCCTCGGAGTCCTCGATCAGGTCGCCGAACTCCGAGTCGCCGTCCTCACCCAGCGGGGTGTGCAGCGAGATCGGCTCACGACCGTACTTCTGCACCTCGATGACCTTCTCCGGGGTCATGTCGAGCTCCTTGGCGAGCTCTTCCGGAGTGGGCTCGCGGCCCAGGTCCTGCAGCATCTGGCGCTGGACGCGGGCCAGCTTGTTGATGACCTCGACCATGTGCACCGGAATGCGGATCGTCCGGGCCTGGTCGGCCATCGCGCGGGTGATCGCCTGCCGGATCCACCAGGTCGCGTAGGTGGAGAACTTGTAGCCCTTGGTGTAGTCGAACTTCTCGACCGCGCGGATCAGACCGAGGTTGCCCTCCTGGATCAGGTCCAGGAACAGCATGCCGCGGCCGGTGTAGCGCTTGGCCAGCGAGACGACGAGTCGCAGGTTGGCCTCGAGGAGGTGGTTCTTGGCCCGCCGGCCGTCCTCCGAGATCCACTCGTACTCGTCCTTGACCTTCTCCTTGAGCTTGGTCTCGGCGTCGCCGATCTGCTCCTCGGCGAACAGGCCGGCCTCGATCCGCTTGGCGAGCTCGACCTCCTGCTCGGCGTTCAGCAGGGGGACCTTGCCGATCTGCTTCAGGTAGTCCTTGACCGGGTCGGCCGTGGCGCCGGCGACCATCACCTGCTGCTCGGGCTCGTCGGTCTCGTCGGCCTCGGAGACGATGAAGCCCTGGTCCTCGGTGAGCTCCTTCTCCAGCGGCTTGACGGCGTCGGCGGAGAAGTCGGACTCGTCGACCTCGTCCAGCGCGCGCGGCTTACCGGTCTTCGGGTCGATCGCGAGACCCGCCTCGGACACGGCCTTCTTCGCCGGCGCCTTCTTCGCGGCGGCCTTCTTCGCGGGAATACCGTCCTCCTTGGGGGACACAGCAGCCTTCTTGGCGGGAGCGGCAGTCTTCTTCACACTGGCCGTGGTCCGTTGAGTCGTACTGCGGGCGGTGGCGGCCACCGCCCGAGTGGACTCGTCGGGAAGATTCTCGGACGAGCTGGACGACACGAATTACCTCTCGTCTGACGATTCAGTCTGCAGGGTTCTGATTACAGCTACTACGGTGTTTCGGGTACTGCGAGTCGGTGGCCCCGCGCTGGTCAGGCGGCAGCAACACTTCATTGTAATCCGGCCACCAAGTCCGGACCTCCCACGACCCCCTCAACGGCGCGCCCAACCGGTACCAGTCCACCCTCCGTACTGGTACCGGTAGTACACAAAGTCCAGTGTTCAACTGTTCCTGGTCTGCCGTAGCGGTCTCGCCACGACCCGCTTCTCCACCTGCTGCTCCTGCTTGAACTGCCGCACCTTGACCAGCGACGCCACGTCGATCACGTCGGCGACGGACTTGTACGCACCGTCCTCGCCGTACGGTTCGGACGCCTCGCGCCAGCCGCGCGGCCGGACCTTCAGCTGCTTGCCGAGCAATGCGACGAAGATCTTCGCCTTCTGCGCGCCGAAGCCAGGAAGAGCCGACAACCTGGCCAGCAGGTCGTCACCACTCTTCACATCGGCCCAGACCGCCGAGGCGTTACCGCCGTACTCCTCGTCCAGATGCTTGGCCAGCGTCTGGATCCGGGCCGCCATCGCGGTCGGGAACCGGTGCACGGCCGGCGGGCCGGCCACCACCTCGACGAAACCGTCCGGGTCGTAGGCGGCCACCGTGGACGGATCGAACGGGCCGTCCATTCGTTGCGCGATCGCAACCGGACCCGCGAAGGCACGCTCCATCGGGATCTGCTGGTCGAGCAACATGCCGACCAGCAGCGCGAACGCGTCTCTGCTCAGCATCTCGTCGGCGTCGGGCTGCTGTGCGAGGCACAGCTTCTTGCTGCGTGTCGAAGTCACCTCAGTCCTCCCCTTCGTCTGCCTTCACGGCAAGCACCGGACACGGAGCATCGAGCAGCACCCGCTGGGCGTTGCTGCCGAGGATGAGCTTTCCGACCGGGGACCGGCGCCGCAGACCGATCACGATGAATTCCGCGTGCACCTGCTCGGCGACGGCCACCAGGTCCTCCGCCGGATCAAGTCCACGCACCAGCTGCCGCACCTCGTAGGGCACGCCGGTCGAGTCGAGCTGTTCCCGTACCTCCGTCAACGCGGCATCACTGGCCGCGGCCTCGTCGCTGTCGAAGCTGCGTCCACCCCGGTGCGAGTTCACCACCACCAGCTTGGCGTCGCGCAGCTTCGCCTCCTCTGCCGCCCGCCGGAGCGCCGCGCGCCCTTCGGCCTTCGGCACATAACCCACGACGATGGTCGTCATCGACTTGCCTCACCTCCGGGTGTCCATCACCTGAAACGGTCGACCCGTTCCGAACGATACTGCCCTGAACCCGCTCCGGCATCTGTGGAAATGCACGATCTGTGTCGCGACCGTGACGCTTGGGCAATTGCGCCCGCAACACGACCGTGACCGGACCAGTACCCAACCCGGCTGCCGAACACCGTCCCCCAACGGTTCACGTCTCCATACCCGCCCTGTCGCGGTCTAACCTTCGTGGCGCACACCTTTGCAGGGTTGCGACCCGCCGCGCCAGCCCCCTCTTTTCCTGACGGACAGCGACCGGTACGCCGTTGCCTTCGGCAAGGGGCGTACCGGTTCCACCGGGCTGACCCCGGTTCCGCCTGTGTCCTTCGTTGTCTTGCGGCGACTTACGCGGTTAACCCGCTCAGTCGATCGGCCATTCGTGAACCGGGAGGTTCTCGTGCATGTGGTCGCGGTACCGCCGCAGCATGCCCCGCAACGCGTCCTTGCGACCGTGCGAGCCCTTTGTATACAGGCGGTGGAACTCATCGGCCTGCCAGGAAGCGCCGTTGCGATTGGTCAGGCACCGTTGCTCGATGATGCCCAGCAAGCGATCCCGGGCGGCCGGGTCGACGCCCCACGAATCGAGCCCGCGCGATGCCAGCGGCAACAGCCGCCGCAGGACCAGCTCGGTTGCCCGGGCCGTACCGACTCCTGGCCAGAACACCTCGGCGTCGATGCCTTGCCGGGCCGCCTCGTGGAAGTTCTCCTCGGCGGCGCTGAACGACATCTGCGACCAGATCGGCCGCTCGTCGTCGGCCAGTGCTCGGACCAGACCGAAGTAGAAGGCACCGTTCGCCATCGTGTCGACGACCGTCGGGCCGGCCGGCAGCACCCGGTTCTCCACCCGCAGATGCGGCTTCTCCCGGACGACGTCGTACACCGGGCGGTTCCAGCGGTAGATCGTCCCGTTGTGCAGGCGAAGCTCCGAAAGAGCCGGGGTGTCGCCGCGATCCAGCACGGCGATCGGGTCCTCGTCGGAGGTGACCGGCAGCAAGGCCGGGTAGTAACGCGAGTTCTCCTCGAACAGGTCGAAGATCGAGGTGATCCAGCGTTCGCCGAACCAGACCCGCGGCCGGACGCCCTGCGTCTTCAGCTCGTGCGTGCGGGTGTCGGCGGCCTGCTCGAACAGGGCGATCCGGGTCTCCCGGTTCAGTTCCTTGCCGAACAGGAAGGGCGAGTTGGCCCCGATCGCCAACTGCACGCCGGAGATCGCCTGGGCCGCGTTCCAGTACCGCGGGAACGCCTCGGGCGTGACCTGCAGATGGAACTGTGTCGACGTACAAGCGGCCTCGGGCACGATGCTGTCGGCGGTGACCTGCAGCCGCTCGATCCCGTCGATGGCGATCTGCACGTCCTCGCCGCGGGCCTGGAAGATCTGGTCGTTCAGCAACGCGTACCGCGGGTTGGTGCTGAGCGCCTCGCGGTGGATGTGCTCGGTTAGCAGGGTCGGCAGGATCCCGACCACGACCATCGACGAGCCGGTCCGCTGCGCCTTCTCCTCGGCGGCGTTCAGGCTGTCGCGGATGGACTCCTCCATCCGGGTCAGACCGGTGCCGTCGATCTTGCCCGGCGGCACGTTGATCTCGATGTTGAACTGACCCAGCTCGGTCTGGAACGCGTCGTCCTCGATCGCGCTCAGCACCTCGGAGTTCTTGAACGCCGGATCGCAGTTCTCGTCGACCAGGTTCAGCTCGATCTCGATCCCGGTCATCGGCCGCTCGGCCTCGAACCGGGACTCGCGCAGCATCCGCGCGAACGCGTCCAGATTGCGATGGACCTGGTTGCGGAACGCGGTCCGATCCGCCCGGGTGAACTCGACCCGGTCGACTTCCTCGCCCATCAGCGCCTCCCCTGTCAGGTTCCCTTGCCTCAGTCTGCCCGAAGCGCGCTTGATCCGGGACGCTTGTCGCGTCGCTGTTCACCCGCTGGTACGCCGGTGCGGCTGATCAGAGCGGTTCCCCGGTCGCCGAGAGCGGAAACACGATGAAGTGATCGCGGACGATCCGGTGCGGCGTCTCCCCCGCCGCGGCCATCACCTCGGCGAGCTCGGTCAGTACACCGGGGGCCAGCTGCAACTCGTGTTCGCCGGGGTGCTTGTCCGAACCGAAGTCGAAGTCGACACCGGGCTCGGTCGTCAGCTCGATGTGCGTGCCGAGGACCAGGTCAACCGGATTGCCCGCGGCAACGAACGCGGCCAGCCGGGCGACGCTCGCCTGGAAGACGGGCCAGTCGAAGACGTACAGCCGGCCCGGGTACAGCGAGTCACCGGTGAGCAGGAGCCGGGTCGAGCGGTCGTAGTAGGCGACGTGCGAGGCGTGGTGGCCGGGGATCGGGATGATGTCGAGGACTCGATCGCCGAGGTCGAACTCCACGATCTGCTCCGGCCAGGCAGTGATACCGAAGTACTCGGCGACCGCCTCCGCCGACTTTCCGACGACGGTGTCGAACTGGTCGTCGCCGCCGACGTGATCGCCGTGGCCGTGCGTGTGCGCGACCACCAGCTCCAGGTCGCGGCCGGCCAGCAGCCCGTCGACGATCCCGCGCAGGTCGATGTGGCCGGTGCCGGTGTCGAGCAGCAGGGCTCGCTCGGAGCCGAGCAGGAGGTAGATGAACGGGCCCTCGAAGTTGGTGTGGAGAGCCTGCCGGATGATCGCGGTCCGGTCGTCGTACCAGAAGATCTGGTGCTCGGGCGTGGTCGTCGTCGTGCCGTCGTCCCAGGCGGGGAAAGTCGTCATGGGGCGATCGTGCCAGGGCGGTGGGCCGAATTGTCGGTGGTTCCGGGGAGACTGGGTTCCGTGCGTACCGATCCGTCCGTCCTGCACGTCGACCTGGATGCGTTCTTCGCAGCGGTCGAGCAGCGGGACAAGCCCTCCCTGCGCGGCAAGCCCGTCGTCGTGGGCGGCATCGGCCTGCGCGGAGTCGTCTCCACGGCGTCGTACGAGGCACGCAAGTACGGCGTGCGGTCGGCGATGTCGACCGCCGAGGCGCGCTCGCGCTGCCCGCACGCGGCGTACCTGGGGCCCCGCTTCGAGGTTTACCGGGAGGTGAGCAAGGCGGTGATGGCGCAGATGCGTGCGTTGTCACCACTGGTCGAGCCGCTGTCGCTCGACGAGGCGTTCGTCGACCTGGCGGCGGCCGGCTTGAGCAACCTGACGGTCGACGACGTCGAGGCGATCGCGAACGATCTCAAGGCGGCGATCAAAGAGGCGAGCGGCGGGCTGACCGCTTCGGTCGGGGCCGGTACGTCCAAGCTGATCGCGAAGATCGCGAGTGATCTCGACAAGCCCGACGGAGTCGTCGTCGTGCCGGCCGGCACCGAGGCCGAGTTCCTCGCGCCGATGCAGGTGACGGTGATCCCAGGCGTCGGGCCGGCAACCGCGCAGCGGCTCAGCATGGCCGGGGTCCGGACGGTCGGCGATCTGCAGCAGCTGGATCAGGACGAGTTGATCCGGCAGGTCGGGTCGGCGCACGGGTCGAGCCTGCACCGGCTCGCGACGGCGTCCGACGACCGGCCGGTGGTGAGTGATCGGGAGACCAAGTCGGTCAGCGTCGAGGACACCTTCGAGACCGACATCATCGACCGGTCGTTGCTGGCGGCCATCGGTGACCGGATGGCGCACAAGGTCTCCGAGCGGCTGCAGAAGGCGCAACTGTCCGGCCGGACCGTGACGGTGAAGACGCGGATGCACGACTTCACGACGCACACCCGCTCGTCGACACTGGCCGGCCCGACCGACGATCCGCGGGTGATCGCCCGGATGGCGCGCCGGTTGCTCGAGGACAGCGACATCTCCGGCGGGCTTCGGTTGCTCGGGGTCGGGGTGTCCTCGCTCGCCGACTGGATCCAGGACGACCTGTTCACGGAGAGCGAGCACGCGGCGGAGGTACCGGTCGAAGGGATCGAGTTGCCCGAGCGGCCGCGGGACCGGCTGTCGGCCGGGTACTACCCGGGGCAGGACGTCGTGCATACCGAGCACGGCGAGGGCTGGGTCTGGGGTTCCGGGCGCGGGCTCGTGACGGTCCGGTTCGAGACCGCGCAGACGCCGGCCGGGCCGGTCCGGACCTTCGCGGTCACCGACCCGGAGCTGACGAAACATGCCCTTTCAGGCGTCGAGGACGACAAACCGGCCGAAACCGGCCAAGATGGGCTGAATGACTGACGTCCGCGGCGGGGTGTACCCGTTCTGCCGAGCCTGCACCGCGTCGTCGACAGCCTGGCGAGCGCCGGATGCGGCGACCCGGCTGAGTGGCATGGGCAGTCGCTTCTACGGCCATCGAGACGTCTGCCCGGACTGTGGTTCGTCGGTGCGGACGCTCTACTCGACCTTCCTGCTGATCCCGGTCGCCTTCCGCGGCCGGTTCCGGATCATCCGAACCGGCGGCCGCAGCTTCGTCGGCCGCCGCCTCCTCGATGGGCCGGCCGCCGTGCCTGCGTTCTCGGAGGAGCCGCCGCCGTCGGAGTTCAAGGACCACCCCGAGCTGGTCGACGCGACGTACGAACAGGCCGAGGCGCACTGGGCCGCTCGCGACTCGGCGGGCGCCTTGCCGTTGTACGAGGCTTCGCTGGCCGCTTGCGAGAAGGTGCTGCGGGCCGACGATCCGGCGACGCTGCAGGTCCGGCTCCGGGTGGCGCAGGCGCTGCTCGCGACCGGTGACTATGCCTCGGCGATCGGCTGGTTCGAGCTCATCACGCCGCAGCTGGTCCGCGTCTTCGGCGCCGAGCACAAGCTGACCCGGATCGCCGTCGAAGGCGAGACCGGCGCTCAGCTGATGGTCGGCGGCCCGCGGGCGGAGATGAAGCTGCTCGGCGAACTGGTCGAGCAGGACGAGAAAACCCTCGGCCGGCAGAACGCGAAGGTGCTCCGGACCCGCGCGGCACTCGGCCGGGCGACGATGTTCGCCGATCAGCTCGGCGCCGCGGTCCAGGTGCTGGAGCTGACGCTTGCCGACAGCATCGAAGGCCTCGGCGGCGATCACCCCGACACCGAGACCTACCGTGCTTTCCTGCTGGAGGCGTGCGAGGCGACCGACCTCCGCGGCAAGCGGAAGGACCGCGAGCTGTCCGCGGAGGCTCGGCGGCGGTGGACGTTAGCTCCTAAGTCGGACTGACAGACACGTCACGCAGCCTTCCAGTTTCTCGAATTCGCTGATGTCGACGACGACCGGGGTGTAGCCGCGCTCGCGGAACAGTTCGGCGGTTTTCGGGGCGGAGGCAGCCATCAGGAGCCGGTCCTCCCCCAGCAGCACGACATGCGCGCCGCCTTCCTCGGGTACGGCGAGGAACTCCGGAAAGGCGGCCGGGTTGTCGGTCAGCGGCTCGTAGCCGATCACCGTGCCGTCGGGCAGTGCGGTCACCGCCGACTTCAGGTGGAGGACCTTCTGAACCGGTACTGCGACCACCTCGGCACCAAGCGGCTCGAGGTGCTGACGCAACTGGTCGATGCCGGCCTGGTTCGTCCGGCCGCCCAGGCCGACGTACACGGTGGAACCGACCTTGAGGATGTCGCCGCCGTCGAAGGTACCGGGGTCGGTGACATGGGCGATCCGGTAGCCCTGAGCGGCCACGGCACGCTCGGCCTCGGCAGCTTCCGGCCGGCGCTCGTCGGCTCCTGCCCGGGCGATCACGGCGAGGTTGCCGTAGACAACCATCGTGTCCTCGACGAATACGCCGTCCGGGCAATCATCGACCGGCGGCACCTCGACGGTGCTCCAGCCGGCGGCAGTCAGCGCATCGACGTACTGCTGCCATTGGCGTTGGGCGAGCTCGAAGTCGACGGGGACGCGTTCGAGGTGGGTGAGCAGGCCCTCGGCGAGGCGTGGGCTCGGGCGGCGGACGAGTGCACGAACGGTGACCATCCGAGCAGGCTAACCCGGGCACGCATGAAGGCGGCCGATGCGGGTACCGGGCGCCCACAGCAGCTTCAATTTGGAGGACGTGCGTATGCCGAAGATCCTGCAGCAGACCGGTGGCGATGTGGTCGAGGTCATCCTCGCCGACCATCGCTGGTTCGAGGAAGCCTTGCGTGAGTTGCGCGACGTACAGGCTGATCGGGCCGCGGTGCTGTCGGATCTGGCGACCGTGCTGATCGCGCATGCCGAGGCCGAGGAGTCGACGGTCTATCCGTCGTTGCGCAAGAAGGACGCGATCGACGCCGAAGAGGTCGAGCACTCCGAGCACGAACATGACGAGGGCAACGAAGCGCTGCTAGCGCTGATGGAGGTCGAGGACACGTCGAGCGAGGAGTTCAGCGACAAGACGCACGAACTCTCCGAGGCGCTGTCGCACCACCTCGACGAGGAGGAGCGCGACGTCCTCAACCCGGCCAAGACCGATGTCGCTGCGGACGACCGGGCCAAGCTCGGCGAGGCCTTCGCCGCCGAGCGTGCCCGATTGATCGACAGCGGCTGCGGCTCGATCGAGAACGTCCGCAAGTTGGTCGAGGAAGCGAAGAGCTAGCAGCGCCCACCGCCGGCAGGTGGGGTGCTGCGGTGGAGCCTGCCGGCCTTGAGCACGGGCCAGTCGCCAGAATCGGCGTCAGTGCGACTGGCCCGTGCCCAAGGCGGCGGGATCGTCTCGGGGGCGGTCCCATAGGGTCTGCGGGATGGGGCGCCGTCGGTATCCGTTGCTGGAGCATCCGGGGTATGTGCGCTTCTGGACCGCGGACGCGGTGTCGATGGCGGGGTCGGCCTTCACCGCGCTGGCCGTGCCGATCATCGCGAAGCTCACTCTGCACGTCAGTACGACCGAGCTGGGGATCCTGCGTGCGGCCGCGTGGATGCCGTATCCGCTGTTCGGGCTGCTCGTCGGCGTCTACGTCGATCGGCATCGCCGCCGGCCGCTGCTGATCGGCTCTGACTTCGCGCGCGCCGTCGTGCTCGGCATACTTCCGCTCGCGGCCGCCCTCGACGCGCTGACCTATCCCCTGCTGGTCTGCGTCACGTTGGCGTTCGGCTCTCTCTCGATCGTGTACGACGCGGCGCATCAGTCGTTCCCGCCGGTACTCGTGCCCAAGCCACTGCTGACCGCGGCCTACGCCCGCCTGGAGCAGAGCGCTGCCGTTGCCCAGAGCGCCGGTACACCGTTGGCCGGCGTGGTGATCGGCATCATCGGCGCGCCGCTCGCGATCTTGCTCGACGCCATCTCGTACCTCGTCTCGGCCATCCTGCTCAGCACCGTCCGGACCCTCGAACCGGAGGTTGCCCTGGGCAAGGATCAGCCGCGGCATCTGCGCCGCGAGATCCGCGAGGGGCTGAATTGGGTCTACCGCAACCCTGCCTTCGGCCCGGTCACGCTGACCTCGCACCTGTGGTTCATCGGCCAGGGTCTGCTCACGACGGTCTACCTGGCGTACGTCCTCGGGTTCGACCACGGTGGGGCGGCGGCGCGTTCTTCCGGTGCCGTCGTACTCGGCGTCACCTTGGGCTTCACCGGGATCGGCTCGGTGCTCGGGGCCGGTGCCTCCAGCTGGTACGGACGCCGCTTCGGCGTCGGACCCGGCATCATCGTGTGCCGTTGGCTCAGTCCGCTCGCCTATCTGACGGCGCCGCTGGCCGGTGACTCGCTCGGCGGCATCGCGCTGCTGTGCGCCGGGCAGCTGTTGTTCGGCATCTCGCTAGGCCTCGACGGCCCGATCGAGATGGCCTACCGCCAGTCCATCACCCCAGCCGGACTGCTCGGCCGGATGAACGCGACCACCCGCTCGCTCAACCGCGCGATGATCGTCGTCGGCGCCCCACTCGGCGGCATCCTCGCCGACCACTACGGCATCCACCTGGCGCTGTGGGTAGGAGTCACCATCATGGTTATCCAGGCCCTCTGGCTGAACCTCAGCCGCTTCCGCCACGCCCGCCTCCCAGACTGACCCGAGGACGGTCAGTGAGCTCATCGAGTGGCGAAGGGCTGGTCCGAGGGGACGATCTCCTTGCCGAGTGGGAGCAGCGAGATCGGGATCAGCTTGAAGTTGGCCAGGCCGAGCGGGATGCCGATGATCGTGACGCAGAGCGCGATGCCGCTGACGAGGTGGCCCAGGGCCAGCCACCAGCCGGCCACGATCACCCAGATGATGTTGCCGAGGACGGACCCGGCGCCGGCGCTGCGCTTGTCCACGACGGTCCGGCCGAACGGCCAGAGCGCGTAGCCGGCGATCCGGAACGACGCGATGCCGAACGGGATCGTGACGATCAGGATGCAGCAGATCAAACCGGCGACGACGTAGCCGACGGCCAGCCAGAAACCGGCCAGCACCAGCCAGATCAAGTTCAGAATCGTTCTCATGCCCTCCAGCCTGCCACCCGGCGGGTGTGCTCGAGGGTCAATCGGGCCACCAGTCCGGGATCATTCCGGGGCATCCAGTGGCCTCCCCTGACCACCTGCACGCTCAGGTTGGGGGCCCACCGCGCCACGTCGGTCTGCATCGGCGTCGTCACGAACGCATCCCCGTCGGGCGAAACCGCCAGCACCGGTACGCCGGTACGCCGCTCCCGCGGACGCGCCAGCCGCTGCAGCACGTTCGCCCGGTACAGGTTGAGCCCGTTGACGTAGTCCCCCAGCGAGCGCTCTCCCTCGGCAGGAGTCGTCCCGCCGGCGCTGCGCTCGAGCCGGCCGAACACGCGATGCGCCCACCCCTTCCGCCAGCCGCGCTCGGGCAGCCACGGAAGCTGGAAGTAGAAGACGTACCAGGAGTGCATGAGCTGTTTCAGCCCTTCCCACGACCGCCACCGGCTCCGCAGGAAGTAGCCCACGTGATCCAGCGACGGCCCGGAGATCGACACGAACGAGACGATCCGCCCCTGCAGCCGCTCACTCGTCACGAAGTGCCACGACTGGATCGATCCCCAGTCGTGCGCAAGCAGTTGCACCGGCTGCCCGGGCGATACCGCATCCAGTACCGCGGTGAAGTCCTCCTCGAGCCGCTCCAACCGGTACGCCGCCCGCTGCCGCGGTTGGTCCGACTCCCCCGCCCCGCGGACGTCGTACGTGATCACCCGGAAGTGCTCGGCCAGCCTGCGCGCGACCGGCTCCCAGAGCGTCGCGTTGTCCGGATAACCGTGGATCGCGATCAGCACCGGGGCCGTCGCGTCGCCGTACTCGTAGACGGCGATCCGCGTCCCGTCGGCGCTCGTCACGTAGCGCACGATCTCAGTAGTCCTCGACGCTCAGGATCTCGAATTTGATGCCTGCGGCAACCAATCGCCGGCGCAGCGCCGGCCCCATCGCCGACGCCGTGGTGACCTGGCCGGACGTCTCGGGCAGCGAGTCGAGCGCCAGCGAGAGCGCGCACTCGGCCAGCATCTTGGCGGTCTCGCCGTAGCCCGGATCGCCGCCCGAGACCTCGGTGACGACGCGCTTGCCGCCGCCTTCGCCGACGAAGCGGGCCTTGAACCAGGACTTCGCGCGGCGATCCTCGCTCGGCCCCTCACCGGTCTTGATCCGGCTCAGAATCGCCTTGCGAGCCGGCGGGATCTGCGCGGCGACGGCGAGCAGACCGATCCCGGCGATGCCACCGGCGACCACGGGCAGCTGCTTCACGGCCGCGAAGTGGGAGTACCGGAAGTCAGGTCCGTACTCGTCCAGCAGCACGGCCGAGTTCGCCACGATCTGCGGGTCGACGGTCGGCAGCGGGACGGCCCAGAAGCCTTGGCTGCGGTGGATCCTGCCGGTCACGACCTTGACCGACCGGCCCTCCGGACGCGGCTGGGCCCGGCGACGGGCGCGGTGGGCGTCGAGGTTCTGCTTGCCGCGGGAGAGGGCGGTGATCACGGTGTGCAGGGTGCCGCCCGACGGTTTGCCGCCGGCCCGGATCATCCCGTCGACCTTGATCGGGACGTTCTTCGGCAACTGCTCGACGGTGTACTGGACGCCCAGGTCGTACGGGATCGAGTCGAAACCGCAGCAGTGGATGATCCGGGCGCCGGTCTCGACCGCCTTCGCGTTGTAGGCGACGTACATCCGGTCGACGAACTCGGACTCGCCGGTGAGGTCGAGGTAGTCAGTGCCCGCTTCGGCACACGCGGCCACCAGCGGTTCGCCGTACCGGACGTAGGGGCCGACCGTGGTGACGACGATCCGGGCTGCCTCGGCGATCTTCTTGAGTGAGACGGCGTCGTCGACATCGGCGATGAGCAGGTCGACGTCGACACCCAGCTTGGAACGGACCGCCTCCAGCTTGGTGCTGTTGCGGCCGGCCAGCGCCCACTTCAACTCGGCCGGGGCGTTCTTGGCCAGGTACTGGGCGGTGAGTTCGCCGGTGAAGCCGGTCGCACCGAAGATGACTACGTCGTACGGGCGGCTCATCGGTTGGCGGCCTTTTCGGAGTCGGCCTTGCCGCCGGCGCCCGAAGCGCGTGAGGAGGCTGCAGCGCCTCGGGCCTCGATGTCGGCCAGTGCGGCGCGGTCGGCCTTCGGCACGTTGAAGCGGGCGCCTAGCTCAATCACGTGCGGGAGCAACGTGCGGAAGATCTTCAGCACGCTGATCCAGCCAGGCACGTGGATCACGCGAGAGCGCTTCCTGATGCCCTGCTCGAGCTTGTCGACAGCGAACTCGAGGGGGTACGTCTTGCTGATCAGCGGGACGCCGGTACGGACCTTGCCGAACACTGGGTGCTCGTCGACACCGCGCACCATGTCGGTGTCGACGAATGTCAGGTGCGCGACGCCGACGTCCACGCCGAGGTGCTTCAGCTCGGACCGGAGGCTGTTGCCCATCGCCTCGACACCGGCCTTGGCCACGTTGTACGACGCGAGCCCGGGGATGTGGACGATGGCGGCCAGCGACGACACCAGGAGCAGATAGCCCTTGCTCGCCAGCAGGTGCGGCAGCGTCAGGTGCACGGTCCGCCAGACGCCGTACAGGTCGACGTCGAGAACGCGCTCCCAGACGGCCGGGTCCATGCTCCGGGTGAAGCCGGGTGCCGCGATGCCCGCGTTGGCGATGACGACGTCGATCCGGCCGTAGCGCTCGGCGATCGCCTCCACCGCGGTCCGCAGCGAGTCGGTGTCGGTGACGTCGGCCTCCCACCAGCCGGCGTTGGGACCGCAGTCCTCGGCCACCTTCTTCAGCTCGTCAGGCTCCAGGCCGACCAGCGCGAGCGTGTCGCCCGCGCCCGCCAGCCGGCGTGCGACGGCCGCTCCGATCCCGCGGGACGCGCCGGTGATGAGTACGACCTTGCCAGCCATCGTGACCTCCGCCTGTTGAGTGGATACTCAACAGTAAGTGCTTGTTGACCGATTACTCAATACACTGGGTCCGTGAGCCAGACCTCGTCCGCCCGGTTGCAGCCCGCGGAGCGCCGGACCCAGATCCTCGACGCCGCCCGCCGGGTCCTGGAGGCCGACCCGCACCGCGAGCTGAGCGTCGAACTCGTCGCCGCCGAGGCCGGCGTCTCCCCCGCCCTTCTCTTCCACTACTTCGGCTCGAAGAAGAAGTTCCAGTACGCCGTGATCGAGGCAGCCGCCGCCGAGGTGATGCTGCGGACCGCCCCCGACCTCTCGCTTCCCCCGGCGGAGCAACTCCGCAGCGGCATCCGGGCTTTCGTCCGAGCCGTCCTCGAGGCACCTCAGCTCTACCGCGCGACGCTCCTGATGTCGGCGGCCGGCGACCCGGCCGTACGGGCCCTGCACTCCGAGCTCCGCCAGGTCTTCAGCCAATGGGTGATCAACGCGGTCGCCCAGCGCGGGATCGACGTCACCCCATCAGTCGAACTCGCCTGCCACGGCTGGCAGGGCTACGTCGAGCAGACCCTCCTGCGCTGGATCGACAACCCGACGGTCTCCCCCGACGAACTGGAACACCTCTGCGAACGCTCCCTCGACGCGATCCTCGGTACGACCGCAGAGTGAGGGTGCTGCTGGATGGGTTGTTGGCGTTACTGAGGACTGTGGATAGCGCCACCGGGCTGCCCGAGGGCCGCCATGCACGCACAACCCTCCCGAACCACCCCGACACACCGGGGTAAACGTTCGCCGCGGTGGGTTGTGCTTGCCTGGTGAACCGGACCACCGGCCCATCAAACCCCACCCAGCCATCCGGCACGCCACGCCACAGCATCCTCGGCCGTAGCGCCACGCAAACCGCAGTCCCTCACCACACCAACTCCGCAACCACACTGCCCCGTCCGCAGTGGCCCGCATCATCATGCGGGCGCGCTTACTCCGGCGTACCGGTCTTCAGTGCGACCAGGACCTGCAAGGCGAAGGTGGCTACAGCCGCGGCATTTTCATTGCCTATGGCATCAGATAGGCGGGCGTCAGTGGCCCGTAGTACAGCTCGGCCGCGTTCGAGCAGCGCCTGACCCGCTTCGGTCACCTGGAGGTCGGCGGTCCGGCCGCGACCGGGCTCGGTGAGCAACTCGACGGCGCCCAACTCCTGCAACTGACGCAGCGTGGCCTGCATGCTCTGGGTGGTGATGCCGTCGCGGCGGGCCAGTTCGCTGTAGGAGAGGCCGGGCTGGTGAGCGAGGTGCCCGAGAGCCGAGAAGTGCCGCATCGACAGGCCCTGTTCGCGCAACTCCGCCTCGGCCTGCTCGCGTAACTGCCGGCCAAGCATCATCAGCAGCAACGCCGGACTCATCGTGGCGTTGCTCGGCGGCCCACCTGAGGTTTCGGTCACCGCGCCATCATCGCAGGGGCGGTTTCAGTCGGGCTGGTACCTCAGTTACAGTCTGACTGAAACTAACCTCTTCAGGGAGAGCGATGAACAAGTTCCTGCTCAGCGTGCACGTGCTCGCCGCCATCATCTTCGTCGGACCGGTGACGGTCGCAGCAAGCATGTTCCCGCCGATCGCGCGCCGGGAGCTGGCCGCCGACGAGCCGGCCGGCGCGGTACTGCGGGTGTTGCACCGGATCACCCGGGGGTACGCGATCGGCGGGCTGACCGTGCCAGTCTTCGGGCTCGCGGTCGGCGCCGGTCTGGGGGTGCTGGGTGAGGCCTGGTTGATCGTCTCGATGGTGCTCACCGCCGCGGCGGCCGGCGTACTGGCAGTGGTCGTGCTGCCCGGCCAGTCCGAGATCGTCGCCGCGGTCGACGGGGATCCGGCACTGCGCGAGTCCCTGGTCGGCCGGGCCCGGTCGCTGTCGATGAAGACAGGCGTGTTCGGGCTGCTCTGGGCGACCGTGGTCGTGCTGATGATCATCCGCCCGGGCTCGACCACGGGGGTCTGACGATGACGACTCTCAAGGTGCTCAAGCTCGCCGCGGCGGTCGAAGCGGTCAGCGTCTGCCTGCTCTTCGCGAACCTCTTCACCGTGCACTGGCCGGCCGTCTCGTCCGCACTCGGGCCGACTCACGGTACGGCGTACCTGGTGTCGATCGTGTGTGCGTTCACCGTGGCCGGCGCGACCGGCCGGACGAAGCTGCTGGCCTTGGTGCCGGGAATCGGCGGCTACCTCGCGGTGCGCAGTCTGCGGGCGGCTAAAGTGCCGGGGTGCTGAAGGTTGCGACGGTTAACGTGAACGGGATCAGGGCGGCGTACCGGCGAGGGATGGCGGGGTGGCTCGAGGAGACCGATCCGGATCTGTTGCTGCTGCAGGAAGTACGGGCGACTGACGAAGTACTGCGTGACCACCTGGGTGCCGACTGGCAGATCGCGCATGCGGAGCCGGCGCTGGAAGGGCACAAGGGTCGGGCCGGAGTTGCTGTCGCGAGTCGGCGGCCGATCAAGCAGGAGAATGCGGAGATCGGTCCGGAGCGGTTCAGCGGGAGTGGGCGCTGGGTCGAGGCGGATGTGGTGCTCGACGACGGTTCGACGCTGACCGCGATCAGCACCTATGTGTTCACCGGCGAGTTCGAAACTCCGCCGCGGCAAGCGGAGAAGTACGCCTTCCTCGATGCCTTCACCGAGCGGCTGTCGGCACTCCGCGCCGACGGGCGGCACGTGCTGGTCTGCGGCGACCTCAACATCGCGCACCGCGAGGTCGACCTGAAGGCGTGGAAGGCGAACCGGAAGAAGAGCGGCTTCCTGCCCGAGGAGCGGGCCTGGCTGGATCGTTTGTTCGAGGCCGGCTGGGTCGACCTCGGCCGGCGCTTCGGCGGCGAGGGACCGGGGCCGTACTCCTGGTGGTCGTGGCGCGGAAAAGCCTTCGACAACGACGCCGGCTGGCGGATCGACTACCAGATCGCCTCCCCCGAACTCGCCGCCGCCGCGACCTCGTGTGAGATCCATCGGGCACCGACCTATGCGGAGCGCTGGAGCGACCATGCGCCGGTCGTCGCGAGCTACCAGATCTGAGTTAGTCTCGCGGCATGTCCGAGTTGAAGCCGCCAGTAGCCGCCCGCAAGCCGATCGAACGTACGCACCACGGAGACGTTTTCGTCGACGACTACGAGTGGTTGCGGGACAAGACGAACGACGAGGTGCTGGACTACCTGCGAGCCGAGAACAGCTACACCGAGGCCCGCACCGAGCACCTGGAATCGTTGCGTGAGGCAATCTTCTCGGAGATCTCCGACCGGACCCTGCAGACCGACCTCAGCGTCCCGGCCCGCAGCGGCGGCTTCTGGTACTACGCCCGTACGATCGAGGGCAAGCAGTACGCGCTGAGCTGCCGGGTCAAGGCGGCCGGCGACGAGCCGCCCGCGACCGACGGCGAGATCCCCGGCGAAGAGGTGCTGCTGGACGGCAACGAGCTGGCCGGCGACTCGGAGTTCTTCTCGCTCGGTACCGTCGACGTCTCCCCCGACGGCCGGCTGCTCGCGTACTCGGTCGACCTGACCGGCGACGAGCGCTTCACGATGCGGATCAAGGACCTCGACAGCGGCGAACTGCTGCCGGACGAGCTGCCCGGGGTGCACTACGGCTCCGCGTGGTCGACCGACGGCTCGACGATCTTCTACACGAAGGTCGACGACGCCTGGCGGCCGCACCAGGTCTGGCGGCACACCCTCGGCGCCGCCGAGGACGTGCTGGTGATGGAGGAGCCGGACGAGCGGTTCTGGGTCGGCGTCGACCTGACCCGCAACGAGCAGGCCATCATGATCTCCCTCGGCAGCAAGCTGACCAGCGAGGCCTGGCTGCTCGACGCCGCCGACCCGACGGGCGAGCCTGTAGTGGTCGTGCCACGGCGGGAGGGCGTCGAGTACGACGTCGAGCACGCAGGCGACCAGCTGCTGATCGTGCACAACGCCGACGCGTCCAACTTCTCGCTGGCCACGGCACCGCTCGACTCCCCCGGTGACTGGACCACGCTGATCGAGGGCGACGAGTCGAGCCGGCTGCTCGGTGTCGACGCCTTCGCCGATCACGTCATCCTGTACCGCCGTCGCGACGCCCTCACCGAGCTGGCGATCATGCGGCGTGAGGGCGACTCCTTCGGTGCACCGGAGGCGCTGACCTTCGACGAGCCGATCTACACGGTGTCGCCGGGGCGCAACGACGAGTGGCAGGACACGCGGTACCGGTTCGGCTACACGTCGTTGGTGACGCCGGGGTCGACGTTCGATGTGGACGTGGCGACGGGTGAGCGGCGACTGCTCAAGCAGCAGCCGGTGCTCGGTGGGGTCGATCTCAGCGCCTATACGCAGTACCGGGAGTGGGCGACCGCTTCGGACGGCACTCGGGTGCCGATCTCGCTGGTCGCGCGCAAGGACGTGGGCAAGGACGGGAACGCGCCGATCGTGCTCTACGGCTACGGGTCGTACGAGAGCTCGATGGACCCGTGGTTCTCGATCCCGCGGCTGTCGCTGCTGGACCGGGGTGTGGTGTTCGCGATCGCGCATGTGCGGGGTGGCGGCGAGCTCGGCCGGCACTGGTACGACGACGGCAAGATGCTCACCAAGCGCAACACGTTCACCGACTTCATCGCGGCCGCCGAGCACCTCGTCGAGGACGGCTGGACCAAGCCTGAGCGGATCGTCGCGCAGGGCGGGTCGGCCGGCGGACTGCTGATGGGCGCGATCGCCAACCTGGCGCCGCAGGCCTTCGGCGGCGTCGTGGCCGAGGTGCCGTTCGTGGACGCGCTGACGACCATCCTCGACCCGTCGCTGCCGCTGACCGTGATCGAGTGGGAGGAGTGGGGCAACCCGCTCGAGGACCCCGAGGTCTACAAGTACATGAAGTCCTACGCACCGTACGAGAACGTGAGGGCCCAGCAGTACCCGCGGATCCTCGCGATCACCAGCCTGAACGACACCCGCGTCTTCTTCGTCGAGCCGGCCAAGTGGGTGGCCAAGCTGCGCGCGACCGCCAGCGGCACCGTCGACGTGCTCCTGAAGACCGAGATGGACGCCGGCCACGGCGGCCGCAGCGGCCGGTACGACGCCTGGCGCGAGGTCGCCTTCACCCTCGCCTGGGAGCTGGACACCCTCGGCCTGGCCTGACCGGCCGGCCGGCCTCGGCGCCCTCACGGCACCCGCGCCGACCACCAACCAGCGACCTTGAACACCCAGCGGCGACCTCGGACACGTTATTTCCTGTCCCGGGTCGCCGTTTGGTGTTCAAGGTCGCTGGTTGGTGCGGACGTCGGGAGCGTGTGAGCCGGGAACGCTGCGGGTACCGGCGGTGTTGTAACGGTGAGAGTGATTTGAAGATGTGTCCTGCAACACATCTTTGGGGCCCCTGAATGGCTGCTGAAGCAGGTATTCAGGGCGTTCGATGAGAAAGCTGAGAGCTATTCCGGGCGCCATTCCGGGCCGAAAACCCCGTAACACAAGCCGATCCTGCTCGCCGCGTGCTCAGGGCGCGCAGAAGCGGGCCGCTGAGCGGGGATCGGGGCCGGGTTTCCACTGAATGAGGGTGCCGGGAAATCTCAGGGAACGTTCAGGCTGTTTACACACTCATCGTGGAATCTTGAACCTCACTCGAGCGTTGCTCTCCATGTAACGACGAAGGGAGTTTCGGTGGCTCGCATGGCTCGTGTCCGGTCCACGGACGACGGTATCGACGGTAAGGACAGCGTCGGTCTCTACCTGGAAGAGATCGCTCGCACTCCTTTGCTGACCGCGGAAGAAGAAGTCGAGCTCGCTGAAACGGTCGAGGCAGGTCTCCTCGCGGAGCAACTGCTGGCCGAGGGGCGGGTTGGACGCAAGAAGGGCGGAGCGCCCAAATATGCGACGGAGGAAGAGCTCGAGTGGCTGGCCGAAGAGGGCCAGCGCGCGCAGCAGCGGTTCGTGACCGCGAACCTCCGGTTGGTGGTCTCGATCGCCCGCCGCTACGGACGGTCCCAGATGCCGCTCCTGGACCTGGTCCAGGAAGGCAACACGGGCCTGATCCGCGCGGTGGAGAAGTTCGACTATCGCAAGGGATTCAAGTTCTCGACGTACGCGACCTGGTGGGTGCGGCAGGCGATCACCCGTGGTATCGCGCAGCAGGCCCGTGTGGTCCGGCTGCCGGTGCACGTGGTGGAGCAGCTGAACCAGATCGGGTCGGCCCGGCGGACGCTGGAGCGCAAGCTCGGGCGTGAGCCGGAGATCGCCGAGATCGCCGAGGAGCTGGACCTGGACCCGGAGCGGGTGACCGACCTGATCCGGATCGGCCGGGACCACATCAGCCTGGACAACCCGATCGACGACGAGGGCGAGACCTCGCTGGGCGACCTGATCGCGGCCGAGACCGCGCCGGGGCCGGACCAGCTGGTCGCGGACGCGTCGGACCGGTCCGGCCTGTTCAGCCTGGTCGACCAGCTCGACCCGCGGTCGGCGGACGTGATCCGTCGCCGCTACGGACTGCACGACGGCCGCCAGGCCAAGCTCGCCGACATCGGCGCGGTGCACGGCATCTCCGCCGAGCGCGTCCGCCAGATCGAGCGCGAGGCCCTGGGGCGCTTGCGCCTCCTGGCAGACCCCACCCTGGCCGCCTGACCCGCACCACCAACTCCCCCAAGAACCCCCGAGCCCGCCACCGCGGCCCGGGGGTTCTTCACGTCTAGCGGGCGTTCCAATTGTCGATGAGCGGGAGCAGGTCGGCGAGGTTCTGGATGGTGGCGTCGGGGACGCCTTCGGTGTGGCCGATCTGCTCGGTGGGGATCGCGCTGTGCGGGATGTGGGCGGCCCGCATGCCGACGTTCTGCGCGCCCCAGACGTCGTCGAACAGCCGGTCACCGACATACAGGGCGGTGGATGGCTCGTCCACCTTCACGGCACGCAGGGCGGACCTGAACGCCTCGGGGTGCGGCTTCGAGTACGGGATCTCGCTGGTGTAGACGGCGCCGTCGAGCAACTCGAGGACGCCGTCGCGGGCGAAGATGTCCTCGTGGCGCTGTCGCGACCAGATCGTGTTCGACAGCACGCCGATCTTGAGTCCGCGATCGCGGAGCGCGCGCAGGGTGTCGACGGCGTCCGGCGCCAGCTCGGTGTGCGGGTGCCAGCGCCGGTCGTACTCCGCCAACGCCGCCGGCGTCATCGCGACGTCGGCCAGCAGGCAGACCTCCTCGAGGGTGCTGCTGAGGTGCTCGTCGCGGGATCGGCGCCAGATCGAGTTCTCGGCGTCGAGCAGCCGGGTGGCGAGCTCGTCGGCGCGGTGCTCGTCGATCAAGGCGGCCACGGACCGCCAGACGTCGTACAGGTCGATGTCGTGCCAGGTGGCGAGGGTGCCGCCCCAGTCGAACAGGACGGCTTCGATCGGTTCAGTCTTCGCGTTCGTCACGGCGGATACCTTGCCAGAGCGGACCGACAGAACTCGCCCGGTTTATTGGCTGACCCGCGCGATGTTGTTGCGTTTGGCGAGCCAGAGGACGCCGGCGGCGTACACGGCGATGCACGGGACGTCGAGGACGAAGACCGACCAGTGCGCGCCGCCCTGGTCGGACCAGTCGGAGAGCTGGCCGAGTGCGGCGGGGATCATGAACGCGATGATGTTGTTGACCGAGTGCAGCGCGATGCCGGTCTCCAGTCCCCCGGTTCTGATCGTCAGCCAGCCGACGGTCATCGCGAACAGGAAGATGTCGGCCATCGCCCAGCCGGTGTACCCGTGCCCGAGGACGAAGGCGACGCTGCTCACCACGAGCGCCGGCCAGGGCGAACGGAAGAGCCGCTTGAGGTTTTTGACGAAGGTGTTGCCGTCCGTGTTGTCCGGGCCGTAGGCGCCGATCGCCTGGACCAGCCAGCCGCGGAACACGAACTCCTCGGCCGCTGACTGGAACGGGACGAGGACCAGGATCACCAGGGCCGGTACGACGAAACGGCCCCAGCCGACCCAGGATCCGTCGTCGCCGGTGTCCGCGCTGGTGTCGGCGTTCGGGAAGAGTGCGTCGAAGCCGATGCCCAGGACGATGTTCAGGACCAGGTAGGCGAGGCCGGGCAGGCAGCACAACGCCAGCCAGCGCCAGCGGATCTTCTGCAGGACCGAGGCGACGCTGAACGCTGGGCGGCGCTGGATCCAGCGGACGGTCAGCAGGACGAGCGGGGTGAGGATGCCGAGGAGTACCAGGTTGGAGGCGATGTCCTCGGTGGGGTTGTTGAAGAACGCGTTCGTGTCCTCGTCGGTGGAGTCGTTGGGCGAGATGCCGAACCAGACGACCAGGATGAGAATCGTCGTGAAGATGGCCAGCAGTCCGAGCACGATCGACCCGACAATCGGCCGCCACCACCGGTGCAACGGAGTCCGCGCCATCCGATGAAACGGCGTCCCCACCGGAGCCGGCACAACCCTCTCCGCCTTAACCCCAAACTGCTGCTGCCCATACGGCTGCGGCGGATACGCCTGATACCCGTACGGCGCCGGCTGCTGCCCCGGCTGCGGATACCCGGGTCCTGGCGCATAGGGCGCCCCTCCCGGCGCCCCGTACGGCGGAGCCCCCGGATAAGGCTGACTCCCCGGCACAGCCCCGTACTGCGGCCCACCCGCAGCCGGCCCCGGATACCCACCGGCCGCCCCCGGATACTGCGCCGCCCCTGGGTACTGCTGGCCAGGCTGCGGTGCCCCCGGGTACTGCGGTGCACCCGGGTACGGCTGGCCTGGGTGTTGCGGTGCGCCCGGGTAGGGCGGCTGGCCTTGGTGCTGAGGTGCGCCGGGATAAGGCGGTGCTGGTGGGTATGGGGACTGCTGGCCTTGCGGCGGTGCGCCGTAGGGCGGTGGTTGCTGCGGCGACCAGCCGGCCGGAGGCTGCCAGCCACCCGGCTGTACCGGCGGCTGCCCAGGCGCCTGCCAACCCGTGAAGTCCTGCGGCCGCTGCCCCGGCGCCTGCCGCCCATCAGCCGACTGCTGCGGCCCGCCATCTTGTGCCGGCGGTTGGCCCGGTGCTTGCCAGGCATCCTCGGTCGGTGGTTGCGGCTGTGCAGGGGGTTGGGGGTCGGGGGTGTCCGCGGGGGGCGGGTCCTGGTGGGGATCCATGGGGAGACTCTATGAGATTGGGGCAATGACGGGTGGGGGCTGGCATGCTTCGGGGCATGGGCATTGTGGGGGTGCGGGTTCGGGTGGGGTATGCGTTGGGCTCGGTGGCCACGGGGTCGTTCGGGACCGTACCGGGGTTGCTGCTGTTGCCGTACTTGACCGACACGCTGGGGATCGCGGCCGCGGCAGCGGGAGCGATCGTGTTGTTGCCCAAAGCGCTTGATGTGGTGCTCAATCCGGTGGCGGGGCGGATCTCCGACCGGCATCAGTCGCCGCAAGGTCCGCGGCGGCCGTTCCTGCTCAGGGGTGGACTGTCGTTGGCGGCGTGCTTCGCGTTGCTGTTCGCAGTACCGGATCTGGATTCGAAGGTGTTCGACGCGGCCTGGGTGCTGGTCGCGTTCGTCGGCTGCGCGACGGCGTACGCGTTCTTCCAGGTGCCGTACATCGCGATGCCCGCCGAGATCACCGACGACTACACCGAACGCACCCGGATGATGAGCTGGCGCGTCGCCGTACTGACGATCGCTATCCTGATCAGCGGCGGCAGCGCCCCGGCCATCCGCGACGCGATCGGCGGCCGCGACGGCTACCGCGCGATGGGGCTCACCGTCGCCCTCCTTCTCGCCATCGGCACCTTCGGCGCGTACTACGGAACGCGCAGCGCCCCCACCGGCGCCGTCCGCGAAACGACCGGCACCCTCCGCCAGCAACTCCGCGTCGTCGCGCAAGCAGCCGACTTCCGCTGGCTCCTCATCACCCTCATCCTCCAAGCGCTCGCGATCGGGTCGATGCTGGCCGGCATCGACTACCTCGCCCGGTACGTCCTGCGAAACCCCGGCGCCGCCACCATCGCCTTCGTCTGCGTCGTCGGCCCGGCGCTGCTGGTCAGCCCGCTGTGGCTTGCCATCGGCAACAAATACGGCAAGCGCACCGGCTTCCTCCTCGCGTCGGCCGTCCTCGGTCTCGGCGCGATCGCCGTCATCCCCGCCCAGCACGTCCCCACCTGGTCCGTCTACCTCGCGACCGCGATCGTCGGAGTCGGCTTCACCGGCGTACAGGTGTTCCCGCTCGCCATGCTGCCTGACGTTGCTGCTGTCGACGCAGCGCGCAGCGGCGTCCGCCGAGCCGGCGTCTTCACCGGCATCTGGACAGCAGGCGAGACACTCGGCCTCGCGCTCGGTCCAGGTTTGTACGCACTGGTGCTGGCCGCCGGCGGCTACGTCTCCTCGACCAACCGGGACGTCATCCAACCCGGGTCAGCATTGACAGCGATCGTGATCGGAATGTCGGTGGTCCCTGCTTTGCTGATCGCCGTCAGCTTCTTTGCCCTGAAGCGCTACCGGCTGACCGCCGAAGAAGTTCTGGAGGCCCGATGACCGACGTACTGGCCCGACTGCGCGCCTTGCAGCAAGGCGATCTGCCGACGCATGGCGGCAGCACGCTCGCGTACGTCTACGACTCCGGCCTGGCCGAGGCCGACGAGATCGGCCGCCAAGCGCTCGCCCTGTACGGCGCAACGAACGGCCTCGACCCGACCGTCTTCCCCAGCCTTCGCACGCTGGAGAACGACCTGGTCGCTTGGGCCGCTCGCCTGTTGCAAGGCGACGAGGCTGTCGGCACCGTCACCTCGGGCGGCACCGAGTCGATCCTGCTCGCGGTGCAGACCGCTCGCGACGCCGCGCCGGGGATCGCGCAACCGACCATGGTGTTGCCGTCGACTGCGCATGCTGCGTTCCACAAGGCTGCTCACTACTTCGGGGTCCGCGCGATCACGGTCGGTTTCGACGCGACGACGTACAAGGCCGATCCCGATGCGATGGCCGCGGCTTGCGACGACACGACGGTGCTCGTGGTGGCGAGTGCGCCGTCGTATGCGCACGGGGTCGTCGATCCGATTCCCGAGATCGCTTCGGTGGCTAGCGCGCGGGGAATTCGGTTCCATGTGGATGCGTGTATCGGTGGCTGGGTGTTGCCGTATCTGCGGGCCGGTGGGGTTGAGGTCGCGCCGTTCGACTTCGTAGTACCGGGGGTGACGAGCATTTCGGTTGACCTGCACAAGTACGCGTACACCCCGAAGGGCGCGTCGATCCTGCTGCATCGAACGGCCGGGCTGCGGCGGCCGCAGTACTTCGCGCACGCGGACTGGCCGGGCTACACGATGCTCAACTCGACCACCCAGTCGACCAAATCGGGCGCTCCCATGGCCGCCGCGTGGGCCGTCGTCCAGCACATCGGCGAGGACGGCTACCAACGACTGGCCCGTACTTCGCATGACGCGACGCTCCAACTGGCCGAGGCGGCCGGGGCCATCGACGGGTTGACTGTCCTTGCTCGCCCGGAGACGACGCTGGTCGCGCTGAGGAGTGATGAGCGGGCTGATGTGTTCACGATCGCCGACGAGATGGTTTCCCGCGGGTGGTTCGTGCAGCCGCAACTCAGCTTCCGCGATCAACCGGCGTCGCTGCATCTCTCGATGAGCGCTGCGACCGCGCCGAGGCTCGGTGAGCTGATCGCGGCCCTCGAACAAGCGGTCTTACAAGCGCAGGCAGCCGGACCTGTGCAGGTCGCCCCTGAGCTGGCCGAAGCAGCCAAGGCGCTCGATCCCGCGCTGCTGGACGACGCGGCCTTCGACGGGTTGCTCGAGATCGCCGGGCTCGGGTCGGGTGAGACGCTGCCCGAGCGGATGGCGCCGGTGAACGCGCTGCTCGACGTCGCTCCCCCACGGCTGCGCGAGGCACTCCTGATCGCCTTCCTCGACCGCCTGATGCGACCCACCTGAGCCCGGCTCGTACTGCTCGTTGCATGCTGATTGCCGTCAGCCGATTGTTTGGAGGATTTACTCGATGGTGACCGATTCGACCGGTGCCCTGCCGCAGTCCGTGCTGACCCCGCTGACCGGATCGGCGATCTTCCTCGTCGTCCGGATCGAGCCCGGCGGCGAGGAGCAGGCGCGCGACCTGCTCGAGCGCGTCACCGGCCTCACCCGCGCGGTCGGCTTCCGCGTGCCGGCCGGCAACCTGACGTGCGTCACCAGCATCGGCTCGGACGTCTGGGACCGCCTGTTCGCAGGCGCGCGCCCAGCCAAGCTGCACCCGTTCATCGAGCTCGAGGGCGCCAAGCACAAAGCTGTGGCGACGCCCGGCGACCTGCTCTTCCACATCCGCGCCGCCCAGCTCGACATGTGTTTCGAGCTGGCCCAGCAGATCATGAAGGAGCTCGACGGCGCGGCGACGGTCGTCGACGAGGTCCACGGCTTCAAGTACTTCGAGATGCGCGACCTGCTCGGTTTCGTCGACGGCACCGAGAACCCGACCGGCACCGAGGCCGACGAGGCCGTCCTGATCGGCGACGAGGACCCGGACTTCGCGGGCGGCAGCTACGTGATCGTGCAGAAGTACTTGCACGACATGAAGGCGTGGAACGCGCTGACCGTCGAGCAGCAGGAGCTGGTGATCGGCCGGACGAAGCTCGAGGACATCGAGCTGCACGACGACAAGAAGCCGACGAACTCGCACATCGCGCTGAACGTGATCGAGGACGAGGACGGCAACGAGCAGCAGATCCTGCGCGACAACATGCCGTTCGGCACGATCGGCAGCCAGGAGTTCGGCACCTATTTCATCGGCTATGCCAAGGACCCGGCCGTCACCGAGCTGATGCTGCACCGGATGTTCCTCGGTGAGCCCGAGGGCAACTACGACCGGATCCTCGACTTCTCCACCGCCGTCACCGGCACGCTCTTCTACACACCGACCGCCGACTTCCTCGACGACCTACCACCGGCACCCTGACTCACTACTCCCCACCGAACCGATCGAGGTCTGGGATGTACCCCCAGCGGAAGTAGGTGGAAGGGGTGAGGGTGGCCGGCAGTTTGCCGCGGTTCTGGATCGGCGTGGCAGTCCCGTTGGCATGGCCGACGGCGTAGAGGTAGGCCACTTCGGTGTCCCGGTTGATGCCGAGCAGCAGAACGCCATTGCCGCAGCCCTGGGCGATGAGCGTGTCGAAGCCCTGCCAGGTCGACTTCCGGACGACCTTCACGACCGGCTTCATCGGCAGCTTCGTCGGGATGTGGATCGTGTACAGCCCGCCGCTGTGGGTGTTCGCGAGGAAGGTGTCGTACGTGCGGGTCTTGCTGATCAGCGCCATCGCCTTGACGGCCGAGAAGCCGGCCGCCGTCCCGGCTTTGTGCCAGCCGCCCTTCGCGTCGACGGTCCAGCGGAAGAGAGTGCCGTCTTGGTTGCGCAGCGCGTACTCGTTGGTGCGATCGAAGGAGGCATCGACGTACTGCGATTCCTCGAACGCGCGGAACATGCCCCAGCCGCCGCCCACCCTGCGGTAGATCGGCCGCCCGACGAGTTGCTGGTTCTCGTCGGTGTTGTACTGACTCCGGTACAGCCCATCGCCCACGGCCACCCAGCCGTCGGCATGGCCGCCGCCCGCCGGGCCCGGCTCGTACTGGAACCGGCTGCTCATCCACGGCCCGCCGGCCGTGTACACGTGCTCGGTGGTCCAGGTCGGCGTGATCGACGGCGGGACCGTTGCCCTGATCTCCTGGCGACTGTGCTCGCCGCGCGCACCGCCCGACCCCAGGCTGAGGCTGCAAGCGACTGCGGGAGTGGCCGACCCCTCCGTGGCCGCTCCCGCCGCGCTCGTCGCACCCAGACCGGCCAGCAAGATCAGGCTCAGAACAGCTGAGACGCCCCGAAGTCGCCTCTGCCCGTTACCGCCCATGGTTGCGCTCCCTGCCCGAACCGGTCTAGACCTGGACTCCCCAGTCAACCCTGTACAAAGAGGTAGATGCAGGCGGCGCGGCGAAAGTTGCGGCCGGAAATGTCGGTGGCGTGGGTGAGACTGGACGCATGTTGCTCGCAGATGTGGTCGCCACCTCGACCTCGCTGAGTCAGACCAGGTCGCGCCGGGCGAAGGCCGATCTGATCGCCACGCTGCTGGCGACGGCGACCGAGGCGGTGGAGACGGAGATCGTCGTGACGTACCTGTCCGGCGAGCTGCGGCAACGGCGTACCGGCGTGGGCTGGCGGACGCTCGCCGATGCGCCGGCGCCGGCCGCGGAGCCCTCGCTGACGATCGAGGAGGTCGACCAGGCGTTTGCCGAGCTGTCGGAGTTCGCGGGCGCCGGGTCGCAGGCTCGGCGCCGGGAGGCGGTCGACGCGTTGTTCGCGCGGGCGACCGCTGATGAGCAACGGTTCCTGCGGCTGCTGGTCAGCGGTGAGCTGCGGCAGGGCGCATTGGACGGCGTGATGGCGGATGCCGTGGGCAAGGCGACCGGGATTCCGTTGGAGAAGATCCGGGCGGCGACCATGTTGCGTGGCGCGGCAGCGCCCGTTGCGGTCGCCGTGCTGACCGAGGGTGAGGCGGGGCTCGATCAGTTCGGGCTGGAGGTCGGCCGGGGCGTGCAACCGATGCTCGCGCAGTCGGCGACGAGCATCGCGGAGGCCCTCGCGAAGACGGGCTCGCCGGCGGCGATCGAGTGGAAGCTGGACGGAATCCGGATCCAGGTGCACCGCGACGGGTCGGACGTCGTGGTCTACACCCGTACGCTCGACGACATCACCAGCCGGGTGCCCGAGGTGGTCAGCGCGGTGCTGGAGCTGAAGGCCGACAAGATCGTGCTCGACGGTGAGCTGATCGCCCTGCGGGCGGACGGACGGCCGGAGGCGTTCCAGGTCACCGGATCCCGTACTGCGACGCGCGCGGCGACCGGGCCCGAGACGGTTCCACTCACGCCGTACTTCTTCGACATCCTGCACCTCGACGGGCACGACCTGCTCGGGCTCGACTCGACCGAGCGGCACGAGTGGCTGAGCAAGGTGGTGCCCGAGGAGCGCCGGATCCCGCGGTTCGTGACAGCGGATGCCGACGCGGGTGAGGCGTTCTTCACCGACGCGGTCAAGCGTGGGCACGAGGGCGTGATGGTCAAGTCGCTGTCGGTGCCGTACGAAGCGGGCCGCCGGGGGTCCGGCTGGGTCAAGGTGAAACAGACACACACGCTCGACCTGATCGTGCTCGCGGCGGAGTGGGGTCACGGCCGGCGTACCGGTTGGTTGTCGAACCTGCATCTGGGCGCGCGCGACGAGGAGACCGGCGAGTTCGTGATGCTGGGCAAGACGTTCAAGGGGCTGACCGACGAGCTGCTCCGGTGGCAGACGGAGAGGTTCCAGGAGATCGAGGCGCGTCGCGACGACTACACGGTCTACCTGCGGCCGGAGATCGTGGTGGAGATCGCGTTCGATGGCGTACAGACCTCGACGCGGTATCCCGGGGGCATGGCGTTGCGGTTCGCGCGGGTGCTGCGCTATCGCGAGGACAAGACCCCGGACCAGGTGGACACTGTGCAGGCTGTCCGCGCGATCCACCAACCCAGCGAAGGATCCACCGATGACGAGTGAACCCGTCGACCCCGACCTCGCATCACGCCGCCTGGCCCACGAGGCACTGGAGCAGGACGACCCGACCGGCTGGTTCGAGCGCCTGTACTCCGCCGCGTCGGAGGGTGCGGCCGTCCTGCCCTGGGATCGCGGCGCCGCGCATCCTTTGCTGCTGGACTGGGTCGCGACGGCCGAGCCGCACGGCGCCGGGCAGCGGGCGCTCGTGGTCGGCGCAGGTACTGGCTGGGATGCGGAGCTCGTCGCCGACCAGGGTTATGACACCACCGCCTTCGACATCTCCCGCAGTGCGGTCGAGACGGCCGAGCGGAACCACCCCGACTCCAAGGCGACGTACCAGGTCGCCGACCTCCTCAACCCACCGGCCGAGTGGCACCGCGCCTTCGACCTGGTCGTCGAGATCTACACCGTCCAGGCGCTGCCGATCCCTCTCCAGCCCGAGGCCACCGCCCATGTCGCCGACTTCGTCCGCCCGGGCGGCACCCTCGTCGTCATCGCCGCCGCCCGGGACGACAACACCCCGGACGATGCAGTTGACGGCCCACCCTGGCCGTTGACCCGGGCTGCAATCGACGCTTTCACCGCGCCCGACCTCAAGTTGATCCAGCTCGAGCGCAGCCCGAGCCCCAACGACCCCAACCTCTACCGCTGGCGAGCGGAGTACCTCCGCGACTGACGGTGGACGGGGACCGCCTGGTCCCATGGGCACTGTGGCACCCACCGACCACCCCCACCCAGCCAAGGGGACAATGGATCGGCCGAATCGCCACGCACACACAACCCTCACCAACCGCCCCGACACGCCGGGGGTAGGCGATTGCCCGCCGACTTGGGTATGCACCGACGTCCGCTGGTCGCCATCAGCCGCCGAACAACCCGTCAGCCGACCATCGAAACAGCCCTCGAACCCGATCCCGGCGCCGAAACCAGTTGCCTGAGGCACCTAGTGCTTCACCTGAGCGTCCGCGGGCGACGGATCTACTCACGTCGGGCACAAAGTCGGCTGAGAACCGTGCCGGTGGCGGGGAGGACGCCGTTGGCGGAGGTTGGTCAGGGGCGGTAGGGGCGGAAGGTGTTGCGGAGGTCGGTGGTCCATTCCGTGGGGATTTCCCAGGGGATGAAGTGGCCGCCGGTGGGGTGGGCGGTGAGGTTGACGTGGTTGTACCAAGGAGCCCGGTCGCTGTCGAGGAAGTGCTGGACCCGGCGATCGGTGGTGACGCCGGGTGGGTTCTCGTGGGCGACGAAGGTGATGCCGGTCGGGGCCTCGATCGTGGGGTGGCGATCGTGCGACGGCGTCCACGGGTAGCGGTTGTTGTTGGAGTAGGTGCGGATCGACGTACCGATCGCGTTGTTGACCCAGAAGATCATCGCGTGGGTGAGGAGGTCGTCCTTCGAGAAGACCGTCTCCAGGTCGCCGCCGTTGTCACTCCAGCTCCGCCAGCGCTGCAGGATCCACGCGAGCATGCCCACGGGCGAGTCCGACAGACCGTACGAGAGGGTGCTCGGATCGAGGACGTGCACCGCGAGATGGGTGGCGAAACGCTTCTCCAGCTCGACGATGCGCGCATGGACGGCAGGCGGCAGGCCTTCGGGGATGGGCTGGCCGCCGCTGAGGTCCCAGCCGCGGTCGCCATTGAACAAGGTGAGCTTCTGGCCGGATCCGATGTGGATCGCGTAGAGCTCATCGGCGTACTTGTGGCCGAGTTGTCCGGTCACCATCGCGCCGACATCGCAGCCGGCCGCAGCGTACTTCGAGTAGCCGAGCGTCTTCGTCATCAGCTCGTGCCAGAGGTCGGCGACCTTCCAGTAGTTCATGTCCGGGTTGTCCGGCAACGGCGTCGAGAACCCGAAGCCAGGGAACGACGGCACGATCACGTCGAACGCGTCTGCCGGATCGCCACCGAACGACGCCGGGTCGGCCAGCGGATCGATCACCTTCGACCAGTGCCAGAAGGTCCACGGCCAGCCATGCGTGAGGATCAACGGGACCGGGTTCGGCCCGACGCCAGGCTTGCGCAGGAAGTGCACCGGTACGCCGTCGACCTCGACGCGGTAATGCTCGTAAGCGTTGATCGCCGCCTCGGCCTTCCGCCAGTCGTACTCCGTGCGCCAGTACTCGACCAGCTCCTGCAAGTAGTCGCGGCGCACTCCGTAGTACCAGTCCTCGTTCCCGGCATCCTGCGGCCAGCGGGTCAGCGCCAGCCGCTGGCGAAGATCGTCGAGTACTTCGTCCGAGACGTGGATCTGCGTTGTTTCCAAGGGAAAGTCGTTCATTCCTCACCCGATGCTCGATGGAGTTCGACCAGGCGGGTCAGCGCGGGCAGCGCCGCCTGGATCCTGGAACGTTCCGCGGGCGTGAGCCGGTCGGCGAGCTCGGTCAACCGCACCATCCGCTCCTCCTGCCGCCCACGAACGACCGCCGCCCCGTCCGCGGTGATGTGCACGAGCACGGCCCGCCCATCCGACGGATCCGGCCGCCGCTCGACCAACCCTTCCCGCTCCAGCTTCGTGACGATCTGCGTAACCGCCGGCTGCGTGACCTGCTCGCTGGCAGTCAACTCACTGAGCCGCTGCGGCCCGACTGTCGCCAACGTGTGCAACACAGACAACGTCGTAAAACTCAGCCGCTGGATGGCAGGCAGCCGGATGTTCATCCGAGTGAACTCCCCCATCACCTCGACCAGCTCGCTGATGCTCAGCTCTCGGCTCACACCACTAACTATATAAGAAACTTAGATAAATGGCTCATCTATTTTCCGTCACCACCCGTACTCTTCGGCGAGTGGACCTCCAGACCTTGATGGAACATTTCGGTGGTACCGACGCCGAACCGATCGACCTCGGCCACTCCGACGCGACCGTGGTGCGGTTGGAGCGCGGTCGCGAAACCCTGTACTACAAGGCGGGGCCGGGAGTTGCGGCAGAAGCAGACCGGCTTGCTTGGCTCGGCACGACCGACGTCCCGTGCCCCCGCATCCTCGATCGCGGCGAGGACGAGAAGGGCGAGTGGATGCTCACCTCGGAGCTCGCCGGTCGGGATGCCTCGCAGCCCTGGCCCGCCGCCGAGCGTCCGGCCGTACTGGCCGCGGTTGCGGAGGGGATCAGGCGGCTGCATGCGCTGAGCGAGTGCCCGTTCGAGTCGCCTTATCCGGGGTCGCGCGGTGCCGTGACGCATGGCGACTTCACGGCGCCGAATGTGTTCGTTGACCCGGTGACGCTGCGGTTCAGCGGGTTGCTCGATCTCAGCCGGCTTGGGCTTGGCGAGCCGTACATCGACTACGCCTTGATGCATAGGAGTTTGGCCGGTCCGCTCAATCCGCAGTACGGCGGGCTGGCGGCGGCGCGCGAGTTCGTAGTACTGGCCGGTGGGGATCCGGACGATCTGCAGCTCGCGTACTACACCCGGCTCGGTGTCGCTGGCGACTACTAAGCTTCGGGAGATGTTTCCAACGGGACTTTCGATGCTGTGGGAATCGAGCGAGCCGCGGGAGGCGCTGCGGGAGAGGTTCGGGCTGGACAGCTTTGGTGATGCGGTCAGTTGGCTCACCAAGGTGCTCGCCGAAGGTTGGGCACTTGAGGTGGAGGCCTGCGAGCGGATTCTGATCAGCGACCAGAACGCGATCGCTTGGGTCAGTACGGACCAGGGTGCGTTGGTGGTGAAGTGGTCTCGGGCGCAGGAGCGGTTCGGGAAGTTCACCGCGATCGCGGAGCTGCTGCGGGCATTGCATGAGCAAGGGGTGCCGGTTGCGGCACCGGTTCCGGCTGTCGACGGGCAGAGTCGAGTGATCGTTCATTCGGGAGCGTTGCCACTGTCGATGACTGTGCAACCACAGGTTATCGGTGACCTGCTGGAGATCAGCGACGAGTCTGCGGTCCGTCGGGCCGGCGCTTGTCTGGCCGACCTGCACAGGGCCTTGGCCAAGTACGACGACAGCTCGCTGCGCGGGCCGGATCAGGACTTCGACCTGCGGGAGCGGATCGAGAGCTGGCTGGAGCATCAGGACGGCGGACTGGCGCCGGCCGCGTCGGCGAGATTGCGCGAACAAGTGGCGTCGCTGCCGCCGATCGACGCCGAGCGTCAGCTGATCCACAACGACTATCGGGCCTCCAACATCCTGATGGACGGCTCCGAGGTTGTCGCGGTCATCGACTTCGACGAGGTTGCCTGGGACTACTGCGTTCGCGATCTGGCCAACTCGTTCGTGGTACTCGGCACCCACTTCACCAAGTGGCAGCCCACGCCTACGAGTGCCCGCGAGCTTTTCCTCGAGGGGTACGAATTGGTCCGGCAACTCAGCGACCTCGAACGCCGATGGCTCACAACCCTGACGCTGTGGCGCGCCATCACCGCCATCCCGGGAGGCGACGACCCGGCCGGATGGGCGGACGCCCTCTAGAAACTCCGGTGACGTCGCCGAGCGGGTCCGCCAGAATGGCCGGCGTGGATGAGGTCCAGGTTGTTGTTGCCCACAGCGAGCGCGTGACGCTGCGCGTCGGCGAGGTGTTCCTGAAGATCGATTCGAATCAGGCGAACATCGATGTCGAGGTCGAGGCGGTGACTTTGGCGCCGGTACCGACCCCGCAGATCTTGTGGCAGAAACCGTCCGTGCTCGCCATCGCCGAGGTACCTGGAAAGGCGCTCGGCGTTCTCGGCGAACCGTCGACCGCGTCCTCGGCCGCCTGGGCCGCGGCGGGCGCCGCCATCCGCACGCTGCACGACGCGCCGCTGCCGCCGTGGCCCGGCAAGAAGACCCCGGACCAGATCGCCGCAGACCTCGAAGAAGAGTGCGAGTGGCTCATCTCGAGCGGTGTCCTTCCCGCCGACCTGGTCAAGCGCAACCGCGAGATCGCCCAGGCCGCGTTCCGGCCGTGGACGCCGGCGTTCGTCCACGGGGACCTGCAGATCACCCACATCTTCGTCGACGGCGACCAGGTCACCGGCATCATCGACTGGTCGGAGGCGAGCCAGGGCGACGCGATGTTCGACCTGGCCACCTTGACGCTCGGCCACGAGGAGCGCCTCCCCGAAGTACTCGCCGGCTATGGCACCGACGTCGACCAGGACGCCATCCGCGCGTGGTGGTCGCTCCGGAGCCTGCTGAACTCCCGCTGGCTGATCGAGCACGGCTTCGACCCGAACACGCCGGGCTGCGAGTTCGACGTCCTCAGAGCCCGGATGTAGCGGCCACCACTAGGCTCTACGCTTCCGTCGCCCTCGACTCGGGAGGTCTTGTGAAGCTGCTACTCACATCCGGAGGCGTCACCAACGACAGCATCCGCGATGCGCTGGTCGAACTGCTGGGCAAGCCGATCTCCGAGTCCGGTGCGCTCTGCATCCCGACGGCGCAGTGGGGGCACCCCAACCCGTTCTTGGGGCCTGCTTCGGTGCGGCACTTCGTCGCCGGCGAGCCTCCGTGGCACACGATGACCGGCCTCGACTGGGGGTCTTTGGGTGTCCTCGAGCTCACCGCGCTGCCCAGCATAGGCGAGGAGCGGTGGCTGCCGTGGGTCCGGGAGGCCGACGTGCTGCTGGCGGACGGCGGCGAAGCGACGTACCTGTACCACTGGATGCAGCAGTCGGGCCTGTCGGACGTGATCTCGTCGCTGACCGAGACGGTCTGGGTAGGCCTCAGCGCCGGCAGCATGGTGATGACACCTCGGATCGGTCCCGACTTCGTCAGGTGGCCGTCCGCGCCGGACGACCGCACGCTCGGGGTCGTCGACTTCTCGATCTACCCCCACCTGGATCACCCGGACATGCCGGGCAACACCTTGGCCGACGCGGAGAGTTGGGCCGCCGGCATCGCTGGTCCTGCCTACGCCATCGACGACCAGACAGCCATCAAGGTGACCGACGGCACCGTCGAGGTCATCTCCGAAGGACACTGGAAGGCTTTCCCCTGAAGCTCTCCGAACACCTGTTCGATAATGATGTAGAGTGGAGGCATGGCTGGGCGGAGTGAGGCGGGGCCCACCGCGTTGCGAATCATGCTGGGAGCGCATCTGCGGCGGTTGCGCGAGCGTGCCGGAGTGACCCGGCCGGAGGCGGGCTGGGCGATCCGGTCGTCGGAGTCGAAGATCAGCCGGATGGAGCTCGGCCGGGTCGGCTTCAAGGTCCGCGACATCCAGGATCTCCTCACCCTGTACTCCGTGAGCGACCCCGACGAGCGGGAGCGGTTGGTCCAGCTCGCCCGGGATGCGAACAACCGCGGCTGGTGGCACCGGTACCACGACGTCACCCCGGACTGGTTCGACGCGTATCTCGGGCTGGAGGCGGCCGCTGACCTCATCCGCACCTACGAGGTGCAGTTCGTGCCGGGCCTGCTGCAGACACCGGCGTACACCCGGGCGGTCGCGTCGCTCACCTCGGAGACCGAGCGGTCAGCGGCGGAGCTCGACCGCATCGTTTCCCTGCGCAAGACCCGCCAAGCCGTGCTCGACCGCGATCCACCACTGCGCTTGTGGGCGGTGATCGAGGAGTCCGTACTGCGGCGACCGATCGGCGGGACAGCTGTCCTGCGGGAGCAACTGGCCGCCTTGATCGAGGCGATCCACCGGCCGAACGTCACCGTGCAGGTCATCCCGCTTGGCAGCCCCGGGCACGCGGCGACCGTCGGCGCGTTCAGCGTACTTCGGTTCCCGCAAGCGGATCTGCCCGACGTCGTCTACCTGGAGCACCTGACCAGCGCGCTCTATCTCGACAAGCGCGACGACCTGGACGCCTACACGCATGTCTTCGACAGTCTCACCGTCTCCGCTCCCCCACCGCAGGAGGCCGAGCAGCAGCTCGCAGCCATCCTCACGGAACTCGGCTAGATTTCCAGGAAGCTGATTGTCCGTCTGGGCCGTTGCCGTTCGTCGGTCGGGTATGAGGAGGACTGCGTGAAGTACCTGTTGATGATCTGTGGCGACGAGTCCGCCGCCGAGCATGCCAACGACGGCTGTGGTGGCTGGTCCGAGGAGATGGAGCGCCGAGGGGTGGTCCGCGGCGGTGCCGGTCTCGCGCCGGCAACCGATGCGACCACGGTCCGGGTGCGCGACGCCGAGGTCCTGCTGACCGACGGCCCGTTCGCCGAGACCAAGGAAGTCGTCGGCGGCTTCGTCCTGATCGAGTGTGCCGACCTGGACGAGGCGATCGAGATCGCCGCCAAGCATCCCGTCGCCGGCTACGGCACGATCGAGATCCGCCCAGTCCTCGACGGACCGGCTCCCAACGTCCAGTGACCTCAGAAGACCGCAAGCCGGTCGACGAGGCCGTCGAGCTGGTGGTCGGGCGGGCGTTTCGGGAGGAGTGGGGGCAGGTTGTCGCGACCCTGATCCGGGTGACCGGCGACTGGGATCTTGCCGAGGAGTGTGCCCAGGAAGCGTTTGCCGCGGCGCTGGAACGGTGGCCGCGCGACGGTGTCCCGACCAAGCCCGGCGCCTGGCTGACCACGACCGCCCGCCATCGCGCCATCGACCGGCTGCGGCGCGAGGCGGTAGGTGCGGCCAAGCTGCGAGAGGTGGCGACGATGACTGACGACGTAGTACCGGAGCCTTCCGAAGACGAGGCGGTGCCGGACGACCGGCTGCGGCTGATGTTCACCTGTTGCCACCCCGCGCTCGCGCTGGACGCCCGAGTCGCCCTCACTCTCCGCACGCTCGCAGGCCTCAGTACGGCGGAGATCGCGCGAGCGTTCCTGGTCCCGGAGCAGACCATGCAGAAACGCATCAGCAGGGCCAAGCAGAAGATCAGGAACGCAGCGATCCCGTACCGCGTACCGCCCGCGCAACTCCTCCCCGAACGCACTCCCGCGGTGCTCGCCGTCCTCTACCTACTCTTCAACGAGGGCTATACCGCAACCGCAGGCGCGGACCTGGTACGCCGGAATCTCACCTCCGAGGCAATCCGCCTGACCCAAGTGCTGGCCCATCTGATGCCCGACGAACCCGAAGTCAGCGGGATGCTCGCACTGATGCTCCTCCACGACTCCCGAAAGACCGGCCGGCAAGACGCCACCGGACAGCTGATCCCTTTGGAGGAACAGGATCGGAGTCGCTGGGATCCCGAACTGATTGCCCTGGGCACCGAGATCCTGGACCGCGCCCTCCGCCGGCGTGAACCAGGTCCGTACCAGATCCAGGCCGCCATCGCCGCCTGTCACGCGACAGCACGAGACGCCCAGGACACCGACTGGCCGCAGATCGCCGGCCTGTACGCGCAGTTGGCGAGATTCGCGCCGACTCCAGTGGTCCGACTCAACCAAGCGGTCGCGATCGGGATGGCCGAGGGCCCCGAGGCGGGCCTGCTCGTCGTCGACGAACTGGTTGCCTCAGGCACCTTGGCCGACTATCACCTGCTGCCTGCTACCCGAGCCGATCTCCTGCGCCGGGCCGGCCGCCGGGAGGAGGCCGCCACCGCCTACCGCGAGGCCCTTGCCAAAGCGACCACCGAGACCGAGCAAGCCTTCCTCCGCAGGAGAATCGAAGAAACCGCTCTCTGACCTGTCCGTCCCGGCCTGTCTCGTTCGTCGGTGAGGTGACCCAATGGACGAGAGGACGCGAAGAATGACCGACATCAGGCAACTGATCGCGGCGGAACGCCACGAGTTGGCCACCCTGCTCAAGGACCTGCCGACCGGCCAATGGGACGCCCCCAGTCTCTGCGAAGGCTGGCGGACGCGTGAGGTGGTCGCCCACCTCACGATGCCCTACCGCTACTCGACCTCCCGATTCCTGCTCGAGCTGGCCAGATCAGGCGGCCGGTTCAACCCCATGTCCGACCGCCTCGCCCGGCGGGACGCCGCCGAACTCAGCGCCACCGAACTCACCGACTGCCTCGCGGCCAACGTCGACCACCCCTGGAAGCCACCAGGCGGCGGCTTCGAAGGCGCTCTGTCCCACGACGTCATCCACGGCCTCGACATCACCGTTGCCCTAGGCCTCGACCGCACAGTCCCACCCGAACGCATGCGCGTAGTCCTCGCCGGCCTCTCCCCCAAACACCTCAAGTACTTCGGGGTAGACCTCACCGGCATCCAGCTCAAGGCAACCGATCTCGACTGGACCTACGGCACCACCGGCAAGGTCATCGAAGCCCCAGCGCAAAACCTTCTCCTGAAAGTCTGCGGCCGGCATTCCTAGGCTAGTCCCACTCCCAGTCGATACCGACCACGCCGCGGTCGGCGGCCGGTACGACGACGTGCACCCGGCCGTCCGGCGTCATCATCAACTCCCGGCGCAGTACGTCGGGGCCGCCCGAGTGGTGGCGGCGGAACTCGGTCACTCGTACCGGCATCGCCGAGCGGCTGAACTGGATCTCCAGCACGTGATGCGTGCCGGCCCATTCATGGAAGCGGAAGTACTGCGTCGACGGGATGCCGTTCTGATCTGCGATCTCGTAATGCACGACCGCTGTATCCCCCACAAGCAACGTGCGATCCAGCAGCAACTCGCCGAGTACTGCGCCGTCCTCCGGATCGCGAGCGACCCGGCCGGTGCGGCAGCCGGCCAGCCCGCGCGGCACGATGTCGTGAGCGTCGCAGCCCGGTTCGCCCTGGTGCACGACGATCAGCCGGTCCACGTCCTTGACCGCGACCAGCGCCTGGATCACCCGCTTCGAGGTCATGCTCCGGTCCGCGCCCATCTCGATCTCCTCGACGACGGTGAGACTGCGCAGCCGGCCGTGGGCGTCCCGGCGTACCTCGTCCAGCAGCCGGATCAGGGTCGACCCGTTCGCGACTACGGCGTACGGACGGGTGGGCGCCTCCGTGGTGGGCACCCGGACGGCGAGCCACCCAGCGGGCAGGTCGAGCAGCTCCTCGAGCGCCGTGACGACGGCGAGCGAGCCGGAGCGCGGATGGCGGCTGCCGCTCTGCCAGGTACTGAGGGTCGCGACGCCGACATGCAGGCCGCGATCGGCGAGCCTGGCCTGGATCCGGTTCAGGGCCAGCCCGCGGTTCGCGATCGCCGCCCGGAGCGCATCGGCGAACGGCGCCTCGGGGCCGACGTCGGGGACGTGGGTCCGCGCTTCCGTCATCGTCCGCTCCCTTGCCGGGGCCAGGTCGGCGTCAGTGTAAACGTTCACAACGGCGCCGGGCAGGCACCGGTCCACTGCTGTTCACCTCGTGTCTGCCGTTCACACCGCCGCGGGACGCCCGAGTCAGCGCTTGTCCGGACGTGATCGGGTGATCACGATGAGTGCCCTCACCGCCCCAGTGAAGGAGGCCCCCTATGAGGAGGGTCAGCACACCCCGTCCGAGGTCGTGGCTCGCCGCAACGATCGTCGGCCTGGCGGCACTCCTGCCGCTCGCCCCCGCCGCGTCCGCCGCCCCCGGCGCCGTTGCTCCGGTCACCCCCGCCGCCTCGAAGGTGCTCGCCAGCCGGTACCTGAACGTCACCGGCCAGGCCCAGCAGAAGTCGAACTGGTGCTGGGCCGCCACCGGCAACAGCATCGCGGCGTACTACGGCAGCAACTACTCGCAGAACCAGTTCTGCAACATGGCCTTCGGCTACAACCAGAACGGCACCTGCCCGAACGACCAGGCGACGCTGGCCAACGACCAGCGCGCGTTCCGCACGATCGGGATCAGCCAGGGCAGCTACATCAGCGGCACCCTGAGCTTCGCCACCATCCAGACCGAGATCAACGCCAACCGCCCGGTGATGACGCGGATCGGCTGGAAGTCCGGCGGCGGTCACATGATGGACATCATCGGCTACGACACGTCCAACTCCACGATCGAGTACTACAACCCGTGGGGCAGCGATCCCCGGTACAACTACTCGACCTACAACTGGTACCTGAACAACTCCCAGTTCCAGTGGACGCACTCGCTCTACCGGATCGGAGCCTGAGCCATGATGCCTGTCAAGCACCTCGTACTCCGGACAGCGGCCGGCCTCGTCGGCACCGTGCTCGCCTTTGCCGCCACAGCGACCGCCGCCACCGCGTCGCCCTCCAGCGGCCCCGACCTCGCAGCGGCCGCCACCGCGGCCCACTCGACCGAAGCGACCCAACTGCTGAGTAAGGCCGCCCAACGACCGGGCTCCGCCGCCGCCAAGTCGACCGCGAAGCTGGCCATCCAGCAGGACGTCATCCCGGTCTACGCGTTGAGCGCCGACTTCGTCCGCACCGGCGCCGGCGACGTCGGTACTCTCTGGTACGTCGCGACGCCGGCCAGCAAGGGCACCGACAAGCTCACCGTCTTCACCGCCCCCGACCAGGCCGGCGCCTGGCACCCGGTGAACGTTGCCACCGGCAACACCGAGGCGACCATGGCAGCGGCCGCCCGGGGCGCGAAGCTCCTCACCGAGCCCCAGCTCGGAGCCTGGTATGCCGTCACCGGGAGCACACTCCGAGCGCTGAACCCGGAGGCGACCAAGGCGATCGGGAGCGCGCCGATCGCGCTGACGGCGTACCGGCAGCAGGTCAGCACCCGCTATCAGGACAAGCAGGCCGGCAGTACCTACGCCAAGAACGGCACCGCCGGTGGGTACGACGTGACGGCCGGCACCTCCACGGCCGCCTCCTCGGTCCAGAAGGACACCCCCGGCGCCTGGCTAATCCTGGCCGCCGGTACCGCGGTGGCGCTCGCCCTCGGCGCGGTCATCCTGGTCACCCGCCGCGGGCGCACCGCCTAGCAGCGCCCAGTAGCCCGACTCGCTTGTGTCCGGGACTCCCTGACCCCGGACACAAGCGAGTCGCTCGTTCCGGTCCGGTCCACCGGAATTTGAAGATCGGACCGATTTCCACCTCCCTGAAATGTCCAGGCGACCTGTCTACCGCTAAGCTGGTGGTCAGCACCGAACGTCGGCGACGCCTCTAGCGACGCCGATCACCTCGTGACAGCTGCGTTCGCTGACTGGGATCGACCATCGACGGCCGGTACCACTCGGTGGCCAGCTCCGCCGGAACCGACATCTCGACCGCTCGAAGCAGCGGTGTGCCCGGGCCGCCTCGGCGATCAGCCGGCCCGGACCAGTGACTGCGATGCCGGATCGGTCACGCGAGGGCGTGCGGTGCGACGTCCCGCCACGGCGAACACGCCGGGGCAGTTCAGAGGAGGAATCGTTTGGCCCGACGAGGCCAGCGCCAGCCCGGCGCTCGGCGTACTGCTGCTGCCCCCCGCCGACGGCGTCCTGCCCGCGACGCCGAAGGTCTGATCCCGGTGCTCGCCCGCGCCGTCCGTGAGATCGAGGCGGCCGTCGAGCGATCCAACGTGCAGCCGTCCGTCCGGACGAAGTTCCAGGTGGTGGCGCTGCTGGTGCGCGAGGAGCGCGCCCGGGTGAACGGCGACTCGAAGGCGACCGAGGCCTACCGCGCGACCCAGTTGCGCCGGCTCGACGGTCTCGCCACGATCCTCGCCAAGAGCGCCGCGCTCGAGCCGTCGCTGCTCGCGCTGCTGGCCGAGGACGCCGTCATCTCCGAGGCCGCCGCCGCGCTCAAGCGCGAGATGATGCTCGCGGCCGGCGAGGAGCCGCCGGAGCCGGTCGAGCCGACGGTCATCGAGCCGCAGACGGCCGCCGCTCCCCCGCCCCGACAGGTGGTGCCGCAGTCGGTCGTCTCTCGTCAGCTGGCCAACCCGTTCCTCGCGCCCGACTTCAGCGCCGCCGCTGCCATCCCGAAGCCGCAGGCGCGACGCCTGTCCGGGTGGGAGCTGATCAACCCGCTGCTCAAGTCCTTCGAGTATGCCGCCGCCTCCGCGAGCAAGACGTTGCCCGAGCCGGCTTCTCTGCACCTCCCGGGTGGCCAGGAGCTGATGCCTCACCAGGCACAACTTGTGGCCGCTGCCGCTGGGGGTCATCGCACCTTCCTGCTCGCCGATGAGCCTGGTCTGGGCAAGACGGCTCAGGCGCTGCTGGCTGCCCAGGCGGCCAATGCCTATCCGCTGCTGGTCGTAGTACCGAGCGTCGTGAAGACGAACTGGGCGCGCGAGGCCGGGATCTGGACGCCGAAGCGGGTCGCCACCGTGATTCAGGGCGACGGCGACACGATCGACGGGTTCGCCGACATCGTGATCGTGAACTACGAGGTGCTGGACCGGCACGTCGGCTGGCTCGGCGACCTGGGCATGCGCGGCATGGTGGTCGACGAGGCGCATTTCATCAAGAACAAGAAGTCCCAGCGTTCCCGCAACGTGCTGCAACTGGCCGAGCGGATCCAGTCCCGGACCGTCCGCCCGCTGCTGATGGCACTCACCGGTACGCCGCTGATCAACGACATCGACGACTTCCGGGCGATCTGGCAGTACCTGGGCTGGATCGACGACAAGGCGCCGAAGGCCGAGCTGATGGCCAAGCTCGACGACACCGATCTGACCCCGGCCGACCCCGGCTTCTACGCGGCGGCCCGGTCGTGCGTGATCGACATGGGCATCGTCCGTCGCCGCAAGGTCGACGTCGCGGCCGACATTCCGGCCCGCCGGATCGCTGACCTGCCGGTCGAGCTCGACGGTGCCGCCGGCCGCTCGATCCGGGCCGCGGAGCGCGAGCTCGCCGAGCGCCTGGTCGCGCGGTACGAGATGGCTCTCCAGACCCGTACGTCCGGCGTCACGGTCGAGGGCATCGACCACGACCTGGTCCGCGCGGTGGCGGGCTGGGAGCGGACCGAGCAGGCGAAGGCCAAGAACGGCGACAACATCTTCAGCCTGGTCCGCCGGATCGGCGAGGCGAAGGCCGGACTGGCCGCCGACTACGCGGCGCAGCTCGCGCACAACGTCGGCAAGGTCGTCTTCTTCGCCCGGCACATCGAGGTGATGGACACCGCCGAGGCACTGTTCGCCGAGCGCGGCATCCGGTACGCCTCGATCCGCGGCGACCAGACCCCGAAGAAGCGCCAGGCCAACATCGACGCGTTCGTGAACGACCCCGAGGTCGAGATCGCGGTCTGCTCGCTGCTGACCGCGGGCGTCGGCTTGAACCTCCAGGTCTCCTCCAACGTCGTCCTGGCCGAGCTGTCCTGGACCAACGCCGAGCAGACCCAGGCCATCGACCGGGTCCACCGGATCGGTCAGGAGGAGCCCGTCACGGCCTGGCGGATCATCGCCGCCCAGACCATCGACACCCGGATCGCCGACCTGATCGACGCCAAGGCCGGCCTCGCCGCCAGAGCCCTCGACGGCTCCGACGAAGAGGTCACCTCGTCGGCCGACCTCCAACTCGAAGCCCTCGTCACCCTCCTGACCAACGCCCTGGAGGCCTGAGCCCGGTCCTCACTGGTCCTCTCGGGTGGTGGGAGGTGTTCGTAACGCCGGGGGACTATTGGCGTCACGGGTGTGTAACCGCGTCGTCATAGGTTCGGCTGGGTGGGCGAACAGGTGCGTACCGTGTGCACGTACTGCGGCGTCGGCTGCGGCGTGCTGCTGGATATCGCGCCCGGCGTCGACGGAGGCCTGCCGGTGGTCAAGGCGTCCGGTGACAAGGCTCACCCGGCGAATGCGGGGCGGTTGTGCACGAAGGGCGCGACCAGCGGGGAGCTGTTTACGGCTCCTGGGCGACTGGACAAGGCGCTGGTCCGGGCCGAGCGTGGCGCGGAGCCGGTTGCGCGGCCTGTTGACGAGGTGATCGCGGAGACCGGGCAGCGGTTGCGCGCGATCATCGACGAGCACGGGCCGGACTCGGTCGCCCTGTACGTCTCGGGGCAGATGACGCTCGAGGCGCAGTATCTGGCGAACAAGCTCGCCAAGGGGTTCATCCGGACCAACCAGATCGAGTCGAACTCCCGGCTCTGCATGGCCAGCGCGGGCACCGGCTACAAGCTGTCGCTCGGCTCGGACGGACCGCCCGGGTCGTACGAGGACTTCGATCACGCCGACGTGTTCCTAGTGATCGGCGCGAACATGGCCGACTGCCACCCGATCCTGTACCTGCGCATGATGGACCGGGTCCGGGCCGGCGCCAAGCTGATCGTGGTCGACCCCAGGCGCACCACAACGGCCGACAAGGCTGATCTGTTCCTGCAGCTCAAACCCGGTACGGACCTTGCATTGCTCAACGGCCTGCTGCATCTCCTGGTCGAGGGCGGGCACGTCGACGAGCAGTTCATCTCCGAGTCGACCGAGGGCTGGGAGGACATGCCGGCGTTCCTCGCCGACTACCCGCCTGCGGTCGTCGCCGGGATCACCGGTCTGCCGGAGGAGTCGTTGCGGCAGGCGGCCGAATGGATCGGTACCTCGGGCAACTGGATGAGCTGCTGGACGATGGGGCTCAACCAGAGCACGCACGGCACCTGGAACACCAACGCGCTGATCAACCTCCACCTCGCCACCGGCGCGATCTGCCGGCCGGGCAGCGGACCGTTCTCCCTGACCGGCCAGCCCAACGCGATGGGCGGCCGCGAGATGGGCTACATGGGACCGGGCCTTCCAGGGCAGCGCTCGGTACTGGTTCCGGAGGACCGCGCGTTCATCGAGGACCTGTGGAAGCTGCCGCCGGACACCCTGCGGACCGACGTCGGGCGCGGCACGGTGGAGATGTTCTCGCAGCTCGCCGAGGGCAAGATCAAGGCCTGCTGGATCATCTGCACGAACCCGGTCGCGTCGGTGTCCAACCGCAAGACGGTCCTTGCCGGCCTGGAGGCGGCCGAACTGGTCATCACCCAGGACGTCTTCACCGACACCGAGACGAACGCGTACGCCGATGTCGTACTGCCCGCCACGATGTGGGCGGAGTCCGAAGGCATCATGATCAACTCCGAGCGGAACCTGACGCTCGTACCAGCCGCTGTACCGCCGCCGGGTGAAGCGATGCCGGACTGGGAGCTGATCGCGCGAATCGCTTGTGCGATGGGGTTCTCGGACGGCTTCACGTATGCCAGCGCCGAGGAGGTGTTCGAGGAGATCCGGCAATGCTGGAACCCACAGACCGGGTACGACCTTCGCGGCGTCAGCTATTCGCGCCTGCGCTCGGATCCGGTGCAGTGGCCGGCGGCTCCGGAAGGGCCTTCACGCAACCCGATCCGCTATCTCGAGGGCGACGGACTCCGATTCGCCACCGCCAGCGGGCGGGCGATCTTCTATCCGCGGCCGCATGTGCCGGCGGCCGAGATGCCGGATGACGACTACCCGTTCCTGCTGAACACCGGCCGGGTCCAGCATCAATGGCACACGCTGACCAAGACCGGGACCGTTGCCAAGCTCAACAAGCTCGCACCCGGTCCGTTCGTCGAGATCCATCCGGCCGACGCCGCCCGGTTGATGGTTGCCGAGGGCGACGAACTCGAGGTCGCGTCCCGCCGGGGGCGCGCGGTGATGCCGGCGGTGATCACGGATCGGGTCCGGGAAGGCAATCTCTTCGCGCCGTTTCACTGGAACGATCTGTACGGCGAGTACCGGGCGATCAACGCGGTCACCAACGACGCGGTCGATCCGCTGTCGTTCCAGCCCGAGTTCAAGGTCTGCGCGGTCACGGTGACCCTGGTGAGCAAGCAACCCGAAGCGTCGGACGTTTTCGGGTTGCCAACCACGCGACCTGAGCTGACCGATGACGAGAAGCGTTATCTAGCAGGGTTTCTACAAGGGGTCGGAGCGAAACCACTCGACGGAGCGGTTCCGGTGTTGCCCGCCGGTGCGCCGTTCGCCGCGGATCGGGCGCTGTGGGTGAACGGCGTACTGGCTGGCATGTTCTCACGTCTCCCAACTGCGCCTGCTCCGGCCGGGCGGCCGTTGTATGTGTTGTGGGCCTCGCAGACCGGTACTGCGGAAGAGTTCGCCGTCGGCACCACCACCCCGCGACTCGTCACCGCCGGCCTCACACCAGTCGCGCATTGCATGGCTGACCTCTCCCTCGACGCGCTCCCCCGCGAGGCCGACCTCGTCCTCGTCACGAGCACCTTCGGCGACGGCGATGCACCCGATAACGGCACCACATTCTGGGACTCGTTGGCGAGCGCTCCCCCGGGCGCGCTCGCCGGCATCCGGTACGCCGTACTGGCGTTCGGCGACTCCAGCTACGACAACTTCTGCGGCCACGGCCGACGGCTCGACACCCGCCTTGCCGAGCTGGGCGCAGTGCAACTGCTACCGAGAGTCGACTGCGAGGGCGAAGACTCCGGCAGCAACGCCTGGCTCGAACAGCTTGTCGACAAGCTGAAGCCGGCTCCGGCAGCGTCTCGCCGCAAGCCTGCGCAACTCGCCCGCCTGGTGGGGAACCGGCTGTTGAGTCAGCCGGGCGCGGGTAAGGAGGTCCGGCAATTCACCTTCGACACGACCGGGACCGGGCTGACGTATCAGGTCGGCGACTCGCTCAGCGTGATGCCGCGCAACTGCCCCGACCTGGTCAAGGAGTGGCTGACGACCACCGGCATCGACCCCGCCACGGAGGTGGAGCTCGGCGGTACCGCAGTACCGGTTGCCACTGCACTGCGCGACCATCTCGACATCACCCGCATCACGCCGGACCTGTTGCGTTTCGTCGCCGAGCAGACCGGCGATGTCGAGCTCAAGACGCTGGTCCGCGCCGACAACAAGGGCGAGCTCGCCAAATGGCTGTGGGGTCAGCAGGCGGTCGATCTCGTTGCCTCGTACAACCTCATGGTCACCGCGCAGGGATTGGCCGACCTGCTGCCGAAGCTCAAGCCCCGGCAGTACTCGATCTCGTCGAGCCCATTGACCAGCCCGGACCGGATCAGCCTGACCGTGTCCGTCATCCGGTACGCCGGTCCGCTGGGCGTCGGCCGCAAGGGCGTGTGCTCGACCTATCTCGCGGACGCCCCACTCGACCACCCGATCGCGGTGACTGTCCAGCCAGCCCCGCATTTCCAGCCGCCGGCCGATCCCGGCGTACCGATGGTGATGATCGGTCCGGGTACCGGCGTCGCGCCGTTCCTCGGGTTCCTGGACGAGCGGCGGGCTCGTGGCGATCGGGCGCCCAACTGGCTGTTCTTCGGTGAGCAGCATGAGGCCACGGACTTCTACTACCAGGACGAGTTGACCGCGCTGCAGCGCGACGGCGTACTGACGTCGATCGATGTCGCGTTCTCGCGGGACCAGCGGAACAAGATCTATGTCCAGGACCGGATGCGCGAGCACGGCGCCAAGCTCTGGTCGTGGCTCGAGGACGGCGCTCACGTCTACGTGTGCGGCGATGCGACCCGGATGGCCAAGGACGTCGACCAGAGTCTCCGCGACATCATCACCCACCACGGTCATCTCACCGCCGACGAGGCCGACGTCTACGTGAAAACCCTGGCCACGACGAAACGCTACGTGCGGGACATCTACTAGTGCCTCCACCAGGGTCTTGCCCTGGCGTGACGGGCCGGGGAGCGGCGGATCTTCGGAAGTACAGAGAACTTCCGAAGATCGGAGAAACCAGCAATGTTCACCACACGCACCCTGCGCCGGCGCGCACTAGCTCTCGTCGCAGGCCTGACCATCGCAGCCGGGGCCGGACTCGCCACCACCGCGTCCAGCGCCTCGACCAACACCACCCCGAAGCCGACCGTCGTCCTCGTCCACGGAGCCTTCGCGGACTCCTCGAGCTGGAACGGCGTGGCCGATCGGCTGCAGAACGATGGTTACCACGTGATCGGCGCGGCCAACCCGCTGCGCAGTCTGCCGGGCGACTCGGCGTACATCAGCTCCGTACTGCGCTCCGTCACCGGCCCGATCGTGCTCGTCGGCCACTCGTACGGCGGCTCGGTCATCACCAACGCGGCCGCAGGCAACCCGAACGTCAAGGCGCTCGTCTACGTCGCCGCCTTCGCGCCCGACGCGGGTGAGACGGCAACCAACATCCTCACCACCTTCCCGGGCAGCACGCTGAACCCGACCCTTCAGCCCCTGCCGCTCGCCGACGGTAGCGTCGACCTGACCGTTCGCCAGGACCTCTTCCACCAGCAGTTCGCCGCAGACCTCCCGGCCCGCGACGGCCGGCTGGCCGCAGTGGCCCAGCGCCCGGTCAGCGCGGCCGTCTTCGACCAGCCGACCGGTACGCCGGCCTGGAAGACGATCCCGTCGTACTTCGAGATCCCCACTGCCGACAAGAACATCCCGCTGGCAGCGCAGCGGTACATGGCGTCCCGCGCCCACGGAACCGCCATCACCGTGCAGGGTGCCTCGCACGCCGTCCTCATCTCGCAGCCCGGCATCACCACCAAGCTGATCGAACGAGCGGCCCACGAGACCAACTGACATATCCCAACCCCAGCGGCTGGGCCCGATCCCTTCGGGCCCAGCTGTTGGCGGCGGTACCGTCGGCACATGCAGTTCGACCGCTATACCGTCATCCTTCTGACGCTGCGCCCCGAAGCCCCGGTGATGACGGACGAGGAAGCCACCGAGCTCCAGAACCGGCACCTGGCCCACGGCGCCGCCCTCCGCGACCGCGGAGTGATCCTGGTCCGCGGGCCGCTGACCGAGCAGGACGACGAGCGCTATCGCGGCTTCTCCATCTGGTCCATTGACCAGGAAACCGCCCGCCACCACGCCGAAGCCGACCCGGCCGTGGTCGCAGGCCGCCTGGCGGTAGAGGTGATGACCTGGATGATGCCGGCCGGCAACCTGCACTTCAGCGACGTACCGTCTCCCCGATCGATCGCCGAAGCCACAGCCGACTAAACGCCGGTGCGATGCCCGTGAAACGCCTGGCTGGGAGCATCAGCCAATGAGCGTCGAAGAGAACAAGGCCCTGGTCCGTCGCTTCATGGACGAGGGCCTGGCCGGCAACCCCGACGTCTTCGACGAGATCTGCTCCCCCGACTTCGTCAACCACGCGGCACCCGAACGCCGCCAGGGCATCCAGGGCGTCAAGGACGTGATCGCCTTCTCCTCCGCATGCAACCCGACCAACGCTGGTCGGACCTGCACGTGATCGCGGAAGGCGACCTGGTAGTCCTGTACGGCACCCGCACCGCCACCTGGCAAGGCACCGAGTTCCGCGGCCACCCCACCCCCCAAGGTCCGGTCGCGGTCGAATTGGTCCACATGTTCCGAATCACCAACCACCAGATCACCGAACACTGGGCAGTCCGCGACGACCTAGGCATGCTCCACCAGCTCGGCGCCCTCCCCACCTGACCGTCAGCCCTTGGCAGGTGAGTGGGTCAAGGGCGGAGTTGGCGGCGGGAGGTTATTCCTAGTTTTTGGAAGACCTTGCGGAGGTGCCAGTCGATGGTGAGCACCGTCTCGCACGTGATGTCTACCTCGGCAACGCGGTCGTCATCGCCCAGCGAGTCAGCTGACCGAGGTACGACGCAATGGCTACGCCGCGTCTAGGCGCCTTGGGTGGTGTATTGGGTGCGGGTCGGGAGGGCTTCTTGGAGGCCGCGGCGTGAGGTGATGTTGAGTTTGGCGAAGACCTTGCGGAGGTGCCATTCGACCGTGCGGGCGCTGATGAAGAGTTCCTCGCCGATCTCGCTGTTGGTGCGGCCGGAGCGGGCCAGGCGCGCGATATGGAGTTCCTGGGCGGTGAGGTCGTTGTGAGCGTCGGGTTTGCGGCGGCGGACCGAGTCGCCGACGGCCAGGAGTTCGCGGCGGGCGCGGGTAGCGAAGGCTTCGATCCCCATTTCGGTGAACAGGTCGTGGGCGGTTCGTAGTTGGTCGCGGGCGTCGAGGCGGCGGTCTTCGCGACGCAGCCACTCGCCGTACAGTAGGTGGGAGCGGGCCAGCTCGGGGCGTAGCGGCGTACGGGCGAAGAGTTCGACGGCTTCGCGGTAACGACCGTCGGCCTCGGATCCCTTGCTGAGAAGGGCTCGTGAGCGCGCCTCGATGGCGGTGGCCCAATCGGAACAGCCCAGGGTGACGGCCGTCAGCCGTTCGAGCGCCTCGCCGGCCAGCTCTGGATGTCCGCTGCGCACCGCCGACTCGATCACTTCGGCGAAACTCCAGCGGGTGAACGGAACGTGGTCCTCCTGCATGCAGCGCTGCGCCGCGGTCAACGCCGTGGTGTACCGGCCGAGTCCGTTGTCCAGGATCGCCGTCGCCAGGTAGACACTCTGCTGCCCGAGCCCTTCGCCACGCGCGATCGTCTCATCGGCCGTCTTGGCGAAGAGCCGGTTTGCCGGATCCGCCCGGCCTCGATACGCGGCCAGAACCAATCCCCCGTACGACGTTCTGCTGGTCCCCGTCAGTTCCTTCACGGCGTCCTCCTCGACGCCGACCGAAGCCGCCACGTCCAGCTCACCGGACAACGTGGCCATCACGCGCTGCAGATTCAAGGCGGTCTGGAGAGCGGCCAGCGCACCCGCCGACCGGGCTGCCTCGAGCTGGCGTGCGTTCAACTTGGCCACGTCTCGTAGTCCCACAAGGCGAGCGCGGCCATCGAAGCGAGAATGCCCCAGTGGAACCGCTGGTCCGGGGTCACCTCGTCGCCGAGGAACGCGTCTGCTGCCCGGCGTAGTGCGGGCGCCGCGGCGGCAGGACCCGCGGCGACTGATTCCGCCAGGCTTTCGAGCAGATAGTCGCCCGGTTGCGGGCCCGACGGCGGCGGAGGGGCCGCCTGCACAGCCGCGACGACGTCGATCAACCGGCCACCGGGTCGCGCCAACGAACCCGCCACCACTGAAGCGGACGCGGCGTCGAGATAGGTGTTCAGCGCGAGCCGCAGGTCGAGTGGCTCGAGCCTCTTGGCAGCTTGGAGCAGCCGCGCGGGCGCCTCCCGGCCCGCGTTCACCACACGGTCCACCTGCGCGCGGAGCAGATCCACGTGGGCGCGCTGCAAATCGTCGACGGCGGCGGCCTCGGCCTCGGATGCCAAGCCGAGCGCCGTACCGAGCGCCCCCGCATGCAGATGAGCGTGCGCAGCGGCGAGGATCCGGTCCGCCCGCAGCTAGGAGTCAGGAGTCAACGCGGCCGCCCGCTGGAGGAACGCAGCCGCTGCAGGCAATCCGGCGCGAGCCTGCGCTCGACCCGCCGAGCGCTCGAGCTCGGCGGCCATCTCCTCATCCGGTCCGCTTGCCGCAGCGGCAAGATGCCAGATGCGACGGTCGGGATCGTGCTCCGCGTCGGTGACCGAGGCGATCGCCAGATGCGCCGCGCGGCGCTCTGCCTTCGATGCGACTGCTTGGACAGCGGATCGCACCAGTGGATGCCGGAATTTCACCACGGAACTGATGTCGAGCAGCCTCTCCCGCTCGGCACCCTCCGCAGCCTCCCGGTTCACCCCGAGCGCCTGCGCCGCCCGCCACAACAACGTCGCATCCCCCGTGGGATCGGTCGCCGCCAGCAGCATCAGTTGCCGGGTCGGCTCCGGCAGAGCCTGTACCCGCCCTGTGTAGAGGTCTTGAGGGTGACCCGAATGCCTGATCGCCGGAACGGCGAAGCCACCCGCCAGCTCCGCGGCGCTCATCGCCCGGGGCACCTCCAGCAGGCACAGCGGGTTCCCACCGGTCTCCGCGACGATGCGATCCCTGACCTGCTCGTCCAACTGGCCAGAGATGGTGGCCGTGAGCAGCTCCCGGGCCTCGTCGTCGCTCAGCCCCTCGACGGCCAGGGTCGGCAGATCCCTGAACAGCTGTACGCCGGGTTCCTCCCGGACCGCGAGCACCAGCAGGACGGATTCGGCCAACAGGCGCCGGGCGACGAAGCCGAGGATCTGGGAACTGGCTTCGTCGAGCCATTGAGCGTCGTCGATCAGACACACCAGCGGCTGCTTGGCGGCGACTTCGGCGAGCGAACTCAGGACGGCGAGACCGACCAGGAACCGGCCGGGGTACTGCCTTCGGCGAGTCCGAGCGCCACTTGGAGCGCCCGCTCCTGCGGCTCGGGCAATGGCGGGCAGTCTTTCAGCAGCGGCGTACAGAGCTGATGGAGAGCTGCGAACGGGAGTTCGAATTCCGACTCGACGCCGGCGATCTGTGCCACCTGGCAATCGGAGGCCCTGTCGGCGCAGTACCGCAGCAGTGCGGTCTTGCCGATCCCGGCGTCACCCCGGATGACCAGCACCGCGCTCTCACCGCCCCGGACACTGCCGAGGGCGCGGTCGATCTCCTGGCGTTCGCGCGAACGCCCGTGCAGGACCGGTCCCGGCGGTGCAGCCACGTCGTCATGATAGGGCCGGTACTCCGGGAAGCCGACGCAAATGTGGAGGCCGCCGTACTGGACGACGACCTCCACAGAGCTTGCGTCAGCGGGTGGCCAGCTTGGTCAGCTCATCGGCGTACGCGCGGGCGTCGAGCGCGTCGAGGATCGCGAGCCGGGCGTTGTCCGTGGCCCAGGACGCCAGGTCGATGGCGGCGTCCGCATCGGCCTCGGCCCAGTTGGCGTCGGTCGTCGCCCGGTCGGCATCGTGCTCCTTGCGACGCTGCTCCATCTTCGCCTTCAGGTCGGCCACCTTGACCGACGCGTCGGCCTTGACCTGGGTCCATTTGCTCTCGAGCTGGTCCTCGGCCCGGTCCAGCCGCTGCTGCCCGTTCTGGACCGCCGATTTCAGGTCATGCTGGTTCTTGTCGACGCGGGCGGCCAGCTGTTCGTGGTCCTCCGCGGCGGCCTGCCGGACATCCTCGACGGCGCCGTCGACGCGGTGCTGCAGTTCTTCCAGTTGCTCGGTGTAGTTCATGGTCTTTCTCCTTTGCTCAAGTTCGTGCGAATCAGTTGGTGCGGATCAGGAGACGGCTTCGGCGACGCGCTGGGTCTTGTGCTGCAACTGGCGTCCCTCGCGGGCGACGACGATCGTGCTGATGCCGTAGAAGATGCTGTAGAGGCCGAAGACGGTCGCCAGCGAGATCGCGCCCAGATCGGGCCGGATGAACAGTGCCGCGGCGAACGCGATCGAGAGCAGTCCGCTCAGGATCAGCCAGGCGCGCTCGCCGGCCCGGCGGCCGCTGGTGAACACCATCGCCAGTTCGACCAGACCGGTGAACAGCGCCCACCAGCCGACGATGAGCGTCAGGACGACCGCGGTCGGTCCCGGCCAGATCAGCGCAATGACGCCGGCGGCCAGGGACAGTACCGACAGCAGCAGATGGCCGACGACAGGGCCGGCCTTGTCGCTGCTGAAGGCGCGGGTCGCGTCCATCACCGCCGCGATGAAGGCGTACACCGCGAAGAGGATGACGAAGGCCCCGACGGTGATGTCCGGCCAGATGACCGACACCGCCCCGATCCCGATCGCCAGCACCCCGCGCCAGACGAGCGCCTTGGAGATGGTTCCGAACAGACTTCCCAGTGTCGCGCCGTTCGTGGTCATGATTGGCTCCCTACTCCCTCGGTTTCGCGGGACCGGACGATCCCGCTACCTCGAGACTCGCCGCCCGGGCGCGCCGAAGAGCCAGGGATCACCCCTGGCCCCGTGCCTGGTCCCCTGGTCCTGGCCCTGGTGCCAGCCACCCGGTTAATTGCTGCAGGCAACCATCAAGCGTTCGTTCGCAGCCGAAGGGAAGTCACTGCCGGATTTTCGAGACGAATAGGTCCGTTTGGCCAGTTTCGGCGGGTTGGCGTGGGGGTAGTCGTGAGAGGTCGAAAGATTCACAGGACTCGGGGACTGGATTGGGAGGGAACCCTTGTCAGCACAGTCGGCACGCGCCACCGACGAACGGTTGTACAGAATGCCCAGCGATGGGTGGTCCGGATCTCTCGAGGAGCTGCCTTTCCGAGCCGGATAACGAATCCCTATGGATGCCTACGCCCTACAGCGCAGCTGGGACCTGGTCACCGAGCACGGCGAACAGGTACCGCTGTACTTCTACTCGCACCTGTTCGTGGCCCATCCCGAGGTCCGCTCGATGTTCCCGCTCTCGATGGCCAACCAGCGCGACAAGTTCGTCGGAGCGCTCGGCCGGATCGTCAGCCACGCGGACCAATTGGAGAAGGACGCGCCCTTCCTGCAACATCTCGGCCGCGACCACCGCAAGTACGCCGTCGTCGCCGAGCACTACAACGCCGTCGGCGCCTCGTTGTGCGCGACCCTGATGCATTTCCTGGGGTCCGAGTGGGACGAGGAGCTCGCCGCGCACTGGACGGCGGCCTATCAACTGGTCGCCCGGATCATGGTCGAGGCGGCCGAGACATCCTCGGAATCCACGCCTGACTGGTGGGACGCCGACGTGATCTCTGCCGAGCGGCGGACGATGGACCTCACCCTGCTGACGGTCCGGCCGCGACGCGCGTTCCAGTTCCTGCCTGGTCAGTCGGTGTCGATGGAGATCCCGCAACGCCCGCGGCAGTGGCGGTACTTCAGCCCGGCCAACGCTCCACGCCCGGACGGGTCGATCGACCTGCAGGTACAGCAGATCGACGGTGGCCAGGTCAGTCCGACGGTCGTCCGGTCCCTGAAGGTCGGCGACGTCGTGAAGCTCGGTGCGCCGATCGGTGAGCGGCTGACCCGGCGTGAAGGCGACCCCAGGGACCTGCTCCTGGTCGCCGGCGGAACAGGGTTGGCTCCTTTGCTGGCTGTCCTGGAGCAGATCGACCTTGAGTGGCAACGATTTCATATTGGACCAACTGTCCATCTGCTGCACGGCGTACGGATGCCCTGGCATCTCTACGACCGCCCGCGGCTCCGGGACCTGGCCGAGAAGCGGCCGTGGTTCGAGTACACGGAGGTCGTCTCCGACGACCCGTCCTACCCCGGCACCCGCGGGAAGGTCGGCACTGTCGCCGCCAGGCAAGTGCTTACCGGGCGGACGGCGATGGTGTGCGGCGGCCCGCAGATGGTCGCGCACACCCTGGAGCAGCTGGCCGCGGCCGGCCTGCGCCCCGAGCACATCAAGTACGAGCACTTCTACTACGCAGCCGCGGGCGAACACGCAGCCGGCCCGGCGCTCTCAGGTCAGGAGACAGCAAGTGACGATCACCAACCGCCGACACCGCTCTCCCCATCAGACACCCCGCGCCATCCGGGAAGAGACGTTCCAGCGCCGGATGCGCGGCCTCGACGCGGGCAAGGTCTACGGCTACCTCGACCAGCTCGCTGACCAGGTGCAGGCCACCGAGCGCGAGCTCCATGAGGCCAAGGCCAAGAACGATCGTCTCCAGGCCGAGCTGCAGCGTGGCAAGGCGGAGCTCCAGCGGATGCAGGCGGAGCTGGACCAGCACGAGCAGGCGGGCAGCCGGGTGAACGACCAGGTGATCCAGATGTTCAGCCAGGCCCAGCTGGTGGTCGAGGAGATGGTCCAGGACGTCAGCCGGGACGCTCGCGAGCGGATCGGCCAGGCGCGCGCCGAAGAACGCAAGATCGTCGCGGCGGCGATGGACACGGCCGGCGAGCAGGTCCGTTCGTACGCCCGGACGGCGCACGCGCACATGCAGGAGATCGTGGACTCCTTCGCCACCGAGGTCGACCAGATCCGGCCGGTGCCACCGGCCGTGGACTCTGGTGACAATCACTCCAAGGGCTGGCCGCCGGGTTTCGGTAGCGGTCTGGGTCCGGCCTGATATGACGGCGTGGCGCAGGACCTCCCCGACCGGCCGGCGTGCGTCACCAGGGCCCGGGCGGGTTCGGGCACGGGTCGACCGCATGGTGGGCGGCGGGTCCGTGCACGAGCGGCGTACCGCCAACGCCGATGCCGAGCTGGTTCGCGCGGCGGCCGAGGAGTTCCTCACGCTCTTCTACGCCGAGAATCCGCAGGTCGCTTCGATCGGCCCGCGGATGGCGGCGGTGGCACGCGAGATCGACCGGACCGGGACGTACTGGCACACCGCCGAGGAGCTGACCTTCGGCGCGCGCGTCGCCTGGCGCAACAACGCGCGCTGCATCGGACGGCTGTACTGGCACAGCCTGCAGGTGCGCGACCTGCGGACCGTCTCCAGTGCCGATGAGGTCGCGGAGCACTGCTTCGACCATCTGCGGATGGCTCACAACGGCGGCAAGATCCGGCCGATGATCAGCGTGTTCGCGCCCGAGACGCCGACCAGGTCCGCCCCCAGGATCTGGAACGAGCAACTCATCCGGTACGCCGGCTACGAGCAGCCGGACGGTCAGCTGCTCGGCGATCCCCGCTACCGGGCCTTCACCAGCGAACTCATCCGGCGTGGATGGCAGCCGCCGGACGTCCCCGGGGCCTTCGACGTGCTCCCTCTGGTGGTGGAGACCTTCGAGGACGGCCCACGGATGTTCGAGCTCCCCGACGAGGCGATCAACGAGGTCCCGCTCGAACACCCCGAACTCCCCTGGTTCGCCGACCTGGGCCTGCGCTGGCATGCAGTCCCGGTGATCAGCAACAACCGCCTCGACATCGGCGGCGTTTCCTACCCGGCCGCGCCCTTCAACGGCTGGTACATGGGCACCGAGATCGGCGCCCGCAACCTGGGCGACAGCGACCGCTACGCCCTGGTGCCCCAGGTCGCCGAGCGAATGGGTCTGGACACCTCGTCAGAAACAACCCTCTGGCGAGACCGCGCCCTGATCGAACTCAACCGCGCCGTCCTGCACTCGTTCACCACCAACGGCGTCAGCATCACCGACCACCACACCGAGTCCCGCAGATTCCTCCTCCACCTGGAACGCGAGGAACGAGCCGGCCGCCGCTGCCCCGCCGACTGGACCTGGATCGTCCCGCCCCTGTCCGGCTCCCAAACCCCTGTCTTCCACCGCCACTACACCGCCGAAACCCAACTGCCCAACTTCTTCACCGACCCCGAAACCACCACCCGAGCCCTCCAAGGCACTCCCCCAGCATTCCTCTGAGCGCTAAGGCCTTCGGTGGATCAGGAGGGGTAGTACTGCTGCGGCGCCTGATTCGCGGAGTTTTGCCGCGGCGACGGTGATGGGCCATTGGGAGGATGAGGCGTCGACCACCAGGAGGACTGAGCGGTCGGTGATTGATTGGGCGGTGGTGGGGTCTACCGAGAGGCCGTCGCGCCAGACCTTTGCTTCTTCGGCGGAGGAGAGGTCGTCGGTGAAGGCGGAGTTGTCCACTGTCAGTTCGGCGCGTTCGAGGCGGCCGATCTCGGCGAGGTGGTTGGCGACGTCGGTGACCAGTTGACGGTGGCCCGCGGCCGGCAGCGTGACAACGACCTCCGGGCGGCGTGACCAGGCGTCGCGCCAGCGGGACAGGGCGGCAACGCAGCCTGCCTTCAGGGCGTCCAGGGAAGCTGTGTCTGGTGTCGAGCTGAAGACGGAGCGGATCACCTCGCGCCACTCCGGTGCGTCGGCGTAGACGATGCTGCGGCCGGGCTCGGCCGACAGACCGGGTGGGATCTTGCCCTTGGCGCCGAACGCGCCACCCGGCCACATCTTGCGAGGCTCGAGCACGTGCGTCTCGCCGCGCAACATCCGGGTGATCGCCTGGACCGTCTCCGGATCGGGCTGCGCGCTCAACGGATCGGGGAGCAGGCCGAGGCAGACCGAGCAGCGGCCGCAGCGCTCGGCCGACGGGTCGTCCAGCGACTCCTGCAGTAGTTGCATGAGGCAACGTTCGCCACGGGTGTAGGCGCGCATGATGTCGGCCTCGCGGCGGCGCACCGACACGATGCCGTCGTAGTGCGCCGCGTCGAAGGTCCAGTCGGCAGCCGTCCGCACCCAGCCGCGCTCCACCCGCTCGACCGCGCCGTCGACCGCCAGCTGCTTCAGCATCAACTCGACGCGCCCGCGGCGCAACCCGGTCTCCGCTTCCAGCGACGGCACCGTCGCCGGTTGATCCGGTCCGTACGCCTCCAGCCCACGCAGCAACCGATTGACCTGGTCCGGCACCGGGATCGTCGCCGTCGCGAAGTAGTCCCACACGCCCGCATCAGCATCGGAGGGCAGCAACGCGACGACCGCATGGTCGATGCCACGCCCAGCACGCCCGACCTGCTGGTAGTACGAAACCGGCGACGGCGGCGAGCCCACGTGCACCACGAACCCAAGGTCTGGCTTGTCATAGCCCATCCCCAGCGCCGAGGTCGCGACCAACGCCTTCAACTCGTTGCCCCGCAAGGCGTCCTCGAGTCGCTCCCGCTCGCCTGCCTCCAACTGCCCCGTGTACGCCGCAACCGGGACAGCCGCCCCGTGGATCTCCTGGATCGCCGCCGCCAACCGCTGCGCATCGGCGACCGTCAACGTGTAGACGATGCCCGACCCGGGCAGCTTCGGCAGATGATCGACGACCCAGGCGAACCGGTCGAGCGGCGACAAAGCGTCGACGACGGACAGTTGCAGGCTCGACCGAGCCAGCGGACCGCGGAGTACCAGCGTCGAGGCGCCCAATTGATGCGCCACGTCATCGGTCACCCGTGCGTTCGCCGTCGCCGTCGTCGCCAGGACCGGCGTCGTCGGGTTCAGCTTCTGCAGCACATCGGAGACACGACGGTAGTCGGGCCGGAAGTCATGCCCCCAGTCGGAGACCGCATGCGCCTCGTCGATCACCAGCAGGCCGATCTGCCCAGCCAGCGCATCCAGCACCCGTCGACCGAAGCCCGGGTTTGCCAGCCGCTCCGGCGATACCAGCAGTACGTCGATCGCACCCGAGCGCAGATCGCTCTCGATCCCCGACCAGTCGTCGACGTTCGACGAGTTGAGCGTTGCCGCCCGCAGGCCGGCCCGGCCGGCCGCGCCTACTTGATCACGCATCAACGACAGCAAGGGTGAGACCACCAAGGTCGGCCCGGCGCCTTCCGAGCGGCGGATCGCCGTCGCGGCCCAATACACAGCGGACTTGCCCCAGCCGGTCGCTTGGACGACCAGCACCCGCGCATTCGGCTCGCACAACGCCGCCACCGCGGTCTCCTGATCAGCGCGAAGACTCGCGCCGTCTCCAGCGATCGCGCGGATCAGTCCCGCGGCGGTCGCCGCCCGATCATCCGACAGCTTGATGTCACCCATGCACCGACCCTAGACGGCACCACCCCCAGCCCGCTGGCCCACCTCGACAACCTGTGGAAAACCCAACCGGCAGGGCACGATCCGGCCGGCCACGGCGCTCGATCAGCGGCAGCCTGCTGGGTGGCAGGGCTCGCCGGCTGGGTCGACCAGCCGTTGTGGGCCGGGGCCTCTGGTTGCCAGGGTGTCGTAGGGGTTGGCCAGGGTGCAGCGGTCGAGGGAGAGGCAGCCGCAGCCGACGCAGTCCTTGAAGTCGTCGCGGAGTTGCTCCAGATGGACGATCCGGCGGTCGAGCTCTGCCTGCCAGCACTCGGAGATGCGTTCCCAGTCCTGCCGGGTCGGCGTCCGGTTGTCGGGCAGCAGGGCGAGGATCGCGGCCACCTCGGCGAGCGGGATACCGACCCGCTGCGCGATCCGGATCATCGCCACCCGGCGCAGGGTGTCGCGTTTGTACCGACGCTGGTTGCCCGTCGTCCGGCGGCTGATGATCAGGTGCTGCCGCTCGTAGAAGTGCAGCGCGGAGATCGCCACCCCGCTGCGCTCCGCCAGCTGCCCGACCGTCAGCTCGCCCGGTTCGATGTCCACGTCGCCCTCCCCGCGGTCAACCTCAACTAAGGTCGAGGCTAGCCGAGCGGCTCAGGCTACGGCGATCCGGCGTCCGATACTCGCGGACATCAACGCCGCCCCCGCACACAGTCCGCCGGCCAGATACCAGGCGAGGTTGTAGCTCCCCTGCGCATCCCGGATCGCGCCGGCACCGGTGGCCGCGATCGCCGCACCGATCTGGTGCGAGGCGAAGACCCAGCCGAACACGATCGGCCCGTCCACCCCGAACCACTCCCGGCACAGTGCAACCGTCGGCGGCACGGTCGCCACCCAGTCCAGCCCGTAGAAGATGATGAACACCCAGACGCTCGGCTGCGCCGTGGGGCCGAGCAGGGACGGCAGTACCAGCAGTGAGAGCCCGCGCAGCGAGTAGTACGCGATCAGCAGGTACCGCGGATCCCAGCGGTCGGTCAGCCAGCCTGACACGATCGTGCCGCCCACATCGAAGATCCCGACCAGGGCGAGCAACGAGGCGGCAGTGGTCGGCGGCATCCCGTGGTCGTGCGCAGCGGTCACGAAGTGCGTGCCGACCAGGCCGTTCGTCGACGCACCACAGATCGCAAACCCACCGGCCAGCAGCCAGAACGCCGGCCGATGCATAGCCGTCCAGAGCGCAGTCAACGCCCGTACTCCGCTATTGCCGGTCGTCTCGACCCGCTGCCCGGCAGTACTCCCCTCCGGAGCCCCGTACGCCCGCAGCCCGACATCACTCGGGTAGTCACGCAGGAACAGCAACACCAGCGGTACTACGGCAAGCGCTGCGCCAGCCGCGACCAACGCGGGCACCCGCCACCCGTAAGCCCCGGCCAGGTGAGCGATCAGGGGAAGAAACACCAGCTGCCCGGTCGCCCCGGCAGCGGTCAGGATGCCGGTCACCAGTCCGCGGCGCTCGACGAACCAGCGCCCGGTGATCGTCGCGACGAACGTCATAGACATCGACCCGGTACCAACTCCGACCAGCAACCCCCAGCAGAGCAGCAGCTGCCACGACGAGTTCATGAAGATGGTCAGGCCGCTGCCGAGCGCGATCAGTACCAGCGCGCCGCTGACCACCTTGCGCAGACCAAGCCGATCCATCAGCGCCGCGGCGAACGGCGAGATCAGGCCGTACAGCAGCAGGTTGATCGACACCGCCGCCGAGATGGTCGCGTGCGACCAGCCGAACTCCTCGTGCAACGGGTCCAGCAGCACGCTCGGTACGGACCGGAAGCCGGCCGCGCCGATCAGGGTGATGAAGCCGACCGCAGCGACGGGCCAGGCGCGATGCAACCGCCGCCGGACCGCCTTCTTCTCCAGAATCTCTGTCACCAGGCGAGTCTGAGGCAGAAATCCACACCGAACCAGTGGCCAGACCGCCACCATATGTCAAGATGTGGCCATGGCTACTCAGCTCACGCCACACCGGGTCGCAGTGCTGGCCCTGGAGCCGGTCGTCGGCTTCGACCTCACCATCCCGCCGACCGTGCTCGGCGAGGCGACCACCGCCGACGGCACCCGGCTGTACGACGTGAAGATCTGTGGGATGGAAGCAGGCAAGCCGGTCCGGGCTGCGCTGGGATTCACGATCCTTCCCGACTTCGGCGCCGAGATCCTGGCCGAGGCCGACACCGTGATCATCGCCGGCACCTACATCCCGCAGCCACGCCACGAAGGCACCCTGCCCGATGATCTCGCCGCGGCGCTGGCCACGGTCCGGCCCGACGCCAGGATCGCGTCGATCTGCACCGGCGCCTTCGTGCTCGCAGCGGCCGGTCTGCTCGACGGCCGCCCTGCGACCACGCACTGGCAGCGCGCCGACATGTTCCGCAACCTCTACCCGAAGGTGCTGCTCGACGAGGACCTGCTCTTCATCGACGACGGCGACATCATCACCTCGGCCGGACTCGCCGCCGGCGTCGACCTCTGCCTGCACCTGATCCGCCGCGACTTCGGCAGCGAGGTCGCCAACCGGGCAGCCCGGCACTGCGTTGTCGCTCCCTGGCGCGACGGCGGTCAATCACAGTTCATCGACCGCGTCGTACCGGACGAAGGCACCGACGGTACCGCGCCCACGCGCGCGTGGGTGCTGGAGCGACTCGCCGACGAGATCACCCTCGGCGCGATGGCCGATCACGCCCGGATGCGCGTCCGCACCTTCAGCCGCCGTTTCAAGGCCGAGACCGGCCAATCCCCCGGCAACTGGCTGCTTCAGCAACGTGTCCGCCACGCCTGCCATCTGCTGGAGACGACAGGCCTCCCGGTCGAACGCGTCGCCGAAGCCGCCGGTCTGGGAACGGCCGCCTCGCTCCGCCACCACCTCCGCAACGAAGTCGGCATCCCTCCCCTCGCCTACCGCAAGACCTTCCGCGCCAGCTGACTCAAAGGATCGTCAGTCGGTGCGGACGTTGGTTGACCGACTCCACGCCATCCTCGGTCACGACCACGATGTCCTCGATCCGCGCACCCCAGCGACCCGGCTGGTAGATGCCCGGCTCGATGCTGAACGCCATCCCTGGTTCGAGAATCAGCTCGTTCCCACTGACAATGTACGGCTCTTCGTGCACGTCGAGCCCGATCCCGTGACCCGTCCTGTGGATAAAGAACTCCCCGAAGCCGGCGGCCGCGATCACCTCCCGCGCTGCCGCGTCGATCGACTCCGCACTCACCCCCGGCCGCACCGCGTCGACCGCAGCCTGCTGAGCCAGCCGCAGCACCTCGTAAGTCGAAACAACGTCCGCGTGACCGGGCGTACCGACGGCGTACGTCCGGGTGGAGTCCGAGCAGTACCCCTCGGGAATCGGCCCGCCGATGTCGACCACGACCACGTCGCCGGGCTCGATCAAGCGATCCGACAGCGAGTGATGCGGGCTGGCACCGTTCGGGCCGCTCCCGACGATCACGAAGTCGGCCGCGACATGCCCTTCCTCGACGATGGCCGCCGCGATGTCCGCCCCGACCTCAGCCTCGGTACGACCGGCCCGCAGCCACTCTCCGACCCGCGCGTGCACGCGATCGATCGCGGCCCCCGCCTTGCGCAGCGCGTCGACCTCTGCGGCGTCCTTGCGCATCCGCAGCTCACGGACGATCGGTCCGGCCAGCACCTGCTCCACGCCGGGCAGCGCGGCCCGCATCGCGAGCACATGCAGCGCGGGAGTGAAGTCGCTGACCGCCACGCGATCGGGCTTGCCGAGTCGGTCGACGGCAACGGCGTACGGGTCGTCGCCGTCAACCCAGGTGACGATGTCGATGCCGAGCTCAGCGGTCGGGACGTCGTCGTACCCAGGTGCTTCCAGCTTCGGTACTACGAGAGCCGGCCGCCCGTCGGCGGGGATGACGAGTGTGGTGAGGCGTTCGAGCGAGCCGCCTTCGCGGCCGAGCAGGTACCGCAGGTCGGAGCCCGGCGCGATCAGCAGCCCGGTGCCGGCGGCTGCCTCCCTTGCGCGCTCGAGCCGGGAACGCAGTACGGCGGAATCTGTCTGTGGCGAGTGCGAAGATCTGCGAGACATGAATCAGACGGTACTTCGAAAGGGCACGGCGATGGCGCTGCACCACGTCTCCCACGGCGAGGGCACCCCGGTGCTCGCGCTGCACGGCTGGACCCCGGACCACCGGTTGATGACCGGTTGTCTCGAGCCGATCTTCGCGGACCGGTCCGGCTACCGGCGGCTCTATCCCGACCTGCCGGGGATGGGCAAGAGCTCGGGCGACGGGATCGACAGCTCTGACGGCATCATGGCGGCGCTTCGCGAGTTCATCGACACCGAGATCGGCGCCGAACCGTTCGTGCTGATCGGCGAGTCGTACGGCGGGTATCTGGCGCGCGGCCTGGTCGCCGAGCGGCCGGACCAGATCCTCGGCCTTGGCCTGATCTGCCCGATCGGGGTCGCGCTGGAGCACGCCGAGCGGACGGTGCCCGAGCACGTCGTGCTGGAGTCCGATCCGGCCGTGCTCGCGACGCTGACCCCGGAGCAACTCGCGGACTTCACCGAGATCTCCGTACTACAGACCGCTGACGTCCTGCGCCAATACCAAGAGGACGTCGAGCCCGGGCTGGACGCGGCCGACCTCCGGGCGATGGCTCGGATCCGGCGCAATTGGGCGCTGACGATCGCCCCGGAGAGCGGTCCCGTCTACACGCGGCCGTCGCTCATCCTCTGCGGTCGGCAGGACTCCGTCACCGGCTATGCGGACCAATACTCGCTGCTCGCCCACTACCCCCGCGCCTCGTACGCCGTGCTCGACCGCGCCGGCCACAATCTGCAGATTGAGCAACCCGCGCTGCTCGGGCTATTCGTCAACGACTGGCTGGAGAGGATCGCCAGGGAGGCTACCAGTGGGTAATGTCGGGGTATGGAGACTGGGAAGCGTCCCTTCGGGTGGCCACTGCTTGTCGCGTTGACCAACGGGCGGACCAGGATTTCGGACGATCGGCTCGAGTTCGCCGTGCGTGGCAAGGTCGTGCTGGTGACAGGTTCGTCGTTCGGGATCGGTGAGGCGACGGCCAAGCGGCTGGCGCGCGCCGGCGCGACCGTGCTGCTGCTGGCGCGGACGGCGGCGCAGCTCGAGGTAGTGGCCGAGGAGATCCGGGCGGGCGGGGGCAAGGCCTTCGTCTATCCGGCGAACCTGGCCGACCCGGCTGCGGTCGAGGAGGTCGTCGCGAAGGTGCTGGCCGAGCACGGGCACGTCGACGTGCTGGTGAGCAACGCGGGCAAGTCGATCCGGCGGTCGGTCGCGGATTCGTACCAGCGGTTCCATGACATCGAGCGGACGAACGCGGTCAACTACCTCGGGCCGGCCAAGCTCGTCCTCGAGTTGCTGCCGTCGATGCGGGAACGCGGCGCCGGGCACATCGTCAACGTGTCGACGGCGGGAGTACGGACTCCGCCGATGGCGCGGTGGTCGGCGTATCTGGCGTCGAAGAGCGCGTTCGACATGTGGTTGCGGTGCGTGTCGCAGGAGGTGCGCGACGATGGCGTCACGACGTCGACTGTCTATATGGGGCTGGTACACACCCGGATGAGCTCGCCGACCGCCCTGCTGAACAGCATGCCCGGCCTGAGCCCCGAGCAGGCCGCCGACCAGGTCTGCGCGGCGGTTGCCGACAAACCGCATAACATCACCCCGCCGCTCGTCCGGCCGGCCGATGCCCTGGGCAACCTCTTCCGGGTTCCGACCGATCGCTTGTTCGAGCAGTACTACCGCCTGTCCAACCGGCCTCGCAAAGAAGACCGATGACACCTCGACGGCTGGGACCACGACCTATCGGGCCGATGCGGCCGCCCGATTGGCTGGTGCATGCCGCTGGTGAGATCGGCGGGGTGTCTGTCGCGCTAATCAAGTCCGGGGTCTGGCGGTCGGCGCGGCCGACGCAGTTGGTCGCGATCGAGCGTGCGCTGCGGCAGTGGGGCCAGTCGATGGCGGCGCTCGGTGCGATCGCCGCCATCCGCTTCCCTGACCAACCGGCCGTGATCGACGAGCTGGGCACGATCACCTATCGCGAGCTCGACCGACGATGCGCACGGCAGGCGGCGGCGCTGCGGGCCGAGTACGGAATTGTTGCCGGAAGCAAGGTTGCCGTCCTGTGCCGCAACCACCGCGGCTTCCTCGAAGCAACCCTGGCCGCCTCCCGCCTCGGCGCCGACATCCTCTTCGTCAACACCGAGTTCGCACCCCCACAACTCAAAGCCGTCCTGGAACGCCACCACCCAGACCTCCTGATCCACGACGAAGAATTCACTGAGGTGGCAGGCGACCTCAGCACGGTCATCGCCTGGCACGACAACGAAGGCGAAACGCTTGACCAACTGGCTCAGAGCGAAGCGCCGGAGGCGCCGGTACCTGACAAACCCGGGCACATCACGATCCTCACGTCGGGGACTACAGGCGCTCCGAAGGCGGCGCCTCGGGTGCCGACGGCTTGGGGGTTGGCTGGGTTGACTGCGAGCACGCTCAATCGGATCGGGTTGCGGGCGGGTGAGCCGATGGTGATCTGTCCGCCGCTGTTCCATGGGCTCGGGTTGCTCAACTCGATGCTCGCGTTGTTCCTCGGGTCGCCGCTCGTGCTTGCCCGCCGGTACGACGCTGCAGCCGTGCTCGCGTCCGTCGACAAGAACCGGGCCGGCAGCATCGTCGCAGTGCCGGTGATGTTGCAGCGGATGCTCGACGTCGGCCCGGCCGCGATCGCCGAGCATGATCTTCGGTCGTTGAGGGCCGTCATCTCGGGTGCGTCCGCGTTGGGTCCAGCGCTGGCTGAGCGGTTCATCGCGCAGTTCGGGCCGGTGCTGTGCGATGCCTACGGATCCAGCGAGATCGGCATCGTGACCATCGCCACCTCCGCGGATCTCACAGCAGCACCAGGCACGGTCGGGCGGCCCTGCCTCGGCAGCTCGGTAAGGATTCTCGACGATCACGATCAGCCGGCGAAGACCGGCGTCACCGGGCGGATCTTCGCGGGTGGTGGGCTCGTGTTCGGCGGGTACGAGGACGGCAGCAGCAAGACGGTCGTCGACGGCCGGATGAGCACCGGCGATCTCGGGCACCTCGACAGCGCCGGACGGTTGTTCGTCGACGGCCGCGAGGACGACATGATCGTGTCGGGCGGCGAGAACGTGTACCCGGTCGAGGTCGAGGACTGCCTGATGAGTCACCCCGGTGTGGTCGAGGCGGTGGTGGTCGGCGTACCGGACGACGAGTTCGGTCAACGCCTGGTCGCGTACGTGGTACCGGCCGGTGAGGTCACCGAGGACGAGCTGATCCAGCACGTCCGCGCCAACCTCGCCCGCTACAAGACACCCCGCAAGATCGTGCTGGTGGAGGACCTCCCCCGCACCGCGACGGGAAAGATCCTCCGCAACAAACTCAACGAGAGCGGCGACTGACGCCGACCTCAGCCTCCAACGCCCGGACCATGGCCAAGGCAGCCGCGCTGGGGCTCGCGTCCGTCGCCGCCCACGCCGTACGCCGAAGTCCACCGCGCAGATCCCGAACCGGAATCCACCGAACGCCGCGCGGCACCGAGGCGGCCGCAACCCCAGGAACCAGCGCGATGCCAAGACCCGCGGCCACCAGTCCGAACCGGGTCGGCCAGTCGCGAACGGCGAAGGCGATCTTGGCCTCCCCGGCACCAGGCCAAGCACCGAATTCCGGCGAGTCGCCAGCACGCTCGCCGACCACCCAGGTCTGGTCAACGAGGTCATCCGGCTCGACCCATTCGCGGGCGGCGAACGGATGCGACTCGGCCACCGCAACCCCCGCACCCAGGCCGCTGTCCAACTCGGTGAGCTTCAAACCGTCCAGGTCGTACGTCGGCAAGCCCGCACCCGTCGCCAGGATGGCAACCTCCATCCGTCCCCGGCGCAAGGCCTTGAGCTGCGTCGGCGTCGAACCCTCCAGGAGCTGGATCTGCAAGCCGGGATGCGCCGCCAGCAACCTTGCGAGCGCCCGGGGCAACAGAACCGCGGTCGCCGTCGGGAAGCCACCCACGACAAGCCGGCCCGCAAGGCGATCGCGAAGGCCGGCCAACTCCTGATCGGCGGCCGCGACGCCTTCGATCAGACGGCCGGCGTGACGGACCAGCACGTCACCGGCGGCGGTCGGGCGTACACCGCGGGCATGGCGCTCGAACAGCGGTGTCCCGGCGACCTTCTCAGTGATTGCCACCTGCCGCGACACCGCCGACTGGGTGTACCCGAGCCGCTCGGCGGCAGCGCTGAAGGAACCAGTCCGGGCCACCTCCAGCACCACGCGCAAGCCGACCAACGTCATCTCAGACATCACGACAGACTAAAGCAACCCATGCGTAATGTTGATAGCTCATGTGCCAAAGCCTCGCTTGTGTGATACCTCGACCGAGCGCAGGGTGAAGACATGACAACAACCACCGAGAAGCCGAACCGCTACACCCGAGACGAGCTCATCGCCCGCCTGATCCGCGCCGGAGAGCTGGAGGTCTCCGGCGAGAACCCCGAGGAGGTCGACTCGTACTTCGACCCCGAGAACTTCACCTTCCACGGCCCCGACGGCTTCGACGCCGACTACGCAGGGCTCACCGAGTACTTCGGGTCGCTGCGGGCCGCACTCGACGACCGCTCGATCCGGCGCGGAATCATCGTCGCCGACGGTGACCTGATCGCCTGCCAGACGTGGATCGAAGGAACCTTCGTCCGGCCCTTCACCCACTCACCGGTCGGCCTCGTCGAGCCGACCGGCGCACGCGTCGTCATGGACCTGATGAACATCTTCCGCTTCGACGCGGCCGGCCGGCTCATCGAGGAGCACGTCCGAACGGACAACCGCAGCTTCCTCCGCCAACTCGGCGCCGAAGCGGCCTGACCTCGGCACCAGGCTCAGCGGTCGATGGAGGCCATCACGCCTTCCTCGTGGCGCTCCCCGGCGGCCGGAGTGAGGTTGTTCAACCGTTCGACCTGCTCGGCTGTGAGCTCGATGGCATCAGCTGCGGTGTTCTCCTCGACGCGGGAGACCCGCTTGGTGCCGGGGATCGGAGCGATGTCGTCGCCCTGGGCGAGCAGCCATGCCAGAGCGATCTGCGCCGGGGTGGCGCCCACCTCGGCGGCGACGGCCTTGACCTCGTCGACGACCAGGAGGTTGCGCTGGAAGGTCTCGCCGGTGAAGCGCGGATTGGTCTTGCGCCAGTCGTCGTCGGCGAGGTCGTCGGCCGACCGGATCTGTCCGGTGAGGAAGCCGTGCCCCAGCGGTGAGTAGGGAACGAAGCCGATGTTCAGCTCGCGCAGCAGCGGCAGTATGTCGGCCTCTACGTCCCTGGTCCACAGGGAGTACTCGGTCTGCAGCGCGGTGACCGGGTGGACGGCGTGAGCGCGCCTGATCGTGGCCGCACCGGCCTCCGACAGGCCGAGGTGACGAACCTTGCCCTCAGCAACCAGTTCGGCAACAGCCCCGGCGGTGTCCTCGATCGGGGTGTTCGGGTCGACCCGATGCTGGTAGTAGAGGTCGATGTGGTCGGTGCCGAGCCGCTTGAGAGACCCCTCGACGGCCGTGCGGATGTTCGCCGGGCTGCTGTCCAGGTGACCCGGGCCACCACCTGCGTGGGAGACCAGCCCGAACTTCGTCGCCAGCACGACCTGATCACGACGGCTCTTGAAGGCCCGGCCGACCAGTTCCTCGTTGCCGAAAGGCCCGTAGATCTCGGCGGTGTCGAGCAGCGTGACACCGAGCTCCAGCGCCCGATGGATGGCGCGGATCGACTCGGCGTCGCTGCCTTCGCCGATGTTGTAGTAGCCGGACATCGACATGGCGCCGAGGCCGATCCGGGAGACCTCCAGGCCGCCCAGAAGAACATGCTTCATCAAAAGACTCCGTTTCTGCGGTTCCAGGTAATCCACGTAACCACGCAACGGCCGCCACTCGTTCCCGCCAGGGAGGCACTGCTCTTCAGGGGTCTGTCAGTACCTCCTTCAGGCGCTGACCGCTGCCCATGGAGTCTGGTCAGCGACGTGTTGACGGAGAGTTCGAGCTTGGCGGGGAAAGTTCCAGGCAAGGGCGCCGGTCACCCGGTCGCCGTCGCCGTACAGAGCGGCGAATCGGCCCTCTGCCGGATCGCCGGCGACGATGCGGAAGTCGAAGTCGTCGCCGGACCGGCCGTAGACCTGGATCTTCACGTCGTACTGATCGGTCCAGAAGTACGAGACCGGCTCGAACGGGATCGCCTGTCCCAGCAGGTTCTTCGCGGCCGTCGTCGCTTGTTCGGTCGCATTCATCCGATGCTCCAGCCGCTGTCGGCCGACACCCGGGTGATCCCAGGACGCGACATCACCAGCTGCGACCACACCGGGCGCGGAAACGCAGTACTGATCGCATTCGACGCCGTCACCGATGACCAGCCCGCTCCCCGCAAGCCACCCCGTCGCCGGACTGGCGCCGACCGCCACAAGCACCAGATCGGCGGCAACTCGCGAGCCATCAGACAGCTCGACGCCGGCAACACGTCCCGCGCTCCCGCGCTCAGCACCATCGCTCCCCGCGCTCCCGAGCAGATCGCTCCCCGTCCCTGGGGTCAGCGCATTGACGGTCGTGCCGCAGCGGACGTCCACTCCGTGCGATGCGTGCAGCTGCGTCAGCAGCTCCCCCATCTCGGTGCCGAACTGCCGGATCATCGGCGCCGGCAGCGGATCGATCATCGTGACGGCCACACCGAGTTCGCGGGCGACCGCTGCCACCTCTGCGCCCAGGAAGCCCGCGCCGACGATTGCGACGGACCGGGCACCACGCAGACCGTCCCGTAGTGCCAGCGTGTCGTCGAGGGTGCGGAGCACGTGGACGCCGGCCAGGTCATGCCCGAACGGGAGCCTTCGGGGCGTGGCGCCGGTGGCGATGACCAGGCCGTCGTAGCCGAGGATCTGGCCGTCGGCGAGAGTGAGTTTGCGGGCCGACGGGTCCAGCGCGACGGCCGCAGTGCCGAGGATCCAGGTGGCGTCGAGGTCGGCGAGCAGGTCGTCGGAGCGCAGTACGATCCGCTCCTCGTCCCAGGCGCCGCGGAGGATCTGCTTGGACAGCGGCGGCCGGTCGTACGGCGAACGCGCCTCCTCCCCGACAATGGTCAGCTCACCCGCGTAGCCCTCGCGCCGCAGCGCCTCCGCCGCGGTCAGACCCGCGGCGGACGCACCGACGACGACTATGTGTGAGAGCACGCGCGACTACTCCGCCACCGTGATCGCGAGCGCCGGGCAGATCCGCGCCGCCTCCCGCGTACCTTCCTCAGCATCAGCATTCGGCTGATCCAGCAGTACGGCGATGCCGTCGTCATCGCGCTGGTCGAACACGTCCGGCGACGACAACACACACTGGCCCGAACCGATGCACTTGTCTTGATCGAGAACAACCTTCATCGCAGTACCCCTCTCACCAGGTGACCGGAAGCGCGTGGACGCCGTAGATAGCCATGTCGTGCTTGAACGGCAACTCGTCGACCGGCACAGCCAGCGCCAGCGTCGGAATCCGCCGGTAGAGCGTGCTGTAGACGACCTGCAGCTCCACCCGCGCAAGTGGTTGCCCAAGGCACTGATGTATCCCGTACCCGAAGGCGACGTGATGCCGGGCGGCGCGGTGGATGTCGAGCTTGTCGGGATCCGGGAACGCCTCCTCGTCGCGGTTCGCGATCTCGGTCGCGACGATCACACCCTCACCCTTGCGAATCAGCTGCCCGCCGACCTCGAGATCCTCCAGCGCTACCCGGCGACGGCCGTTGTGCACGATGGTCAGATAGCGCAGCAGCTCCTCGACGGCATTGGCGACCACCTTCGGGTCATCGGTGTCGCGCAGATCGGTGAGCTGGTCAGGGTTCTCGAGCAGCGCGACGGTACCGAGGGCGATCATGTTCGCGGTCGTCTCGTGCCCGGCGATCAGGAGCAGCAGACCCATGTCGACGATGTCCTCGACGCTCATGTGGCCGGGACGCATCTGCTCGACGATCAGCCGGCTCAGCAGATCGTCGGCCGGGCCTTCGTTCTTCCGGTTCACCAGGTCCCGGAGGTAGCTCCGCAGTTCGTCGCTCGCCGCCTTCGATTCGCCGGCGGTGTTCTCGCGCCGCAGCAGCGTCTTGCCGAGCCGGTGGAAGAGAGCGCGATCTTCGTACGGGACGCCGAGCAACTCGCAGATCACCAGCGACGGAAGCGGCAAAGCCAGCGCCTCGACCAGGTCGACCGGCTTCGGGCCGGCCAGGATGTCGTCGATCAGGCCGTCGGTGATGGCCTGGATCCGGGGCCGCATCGCCTCCACCCGCTTGATCATGAAGTCGGCGGTCACCAGCCGGCGCTTGGCGGCGTGCTCGGGGTCGTCGCGGACGATGAACGCGTTGAACTGCCCCCGGTTCACCGCCTGCGCCTCGGTGCTGAACGGGAACCCGTCGTTGCGCGGGTCGGAGCTGATCCGCGGATCGGCCAGTACCTGCCGGCTGTGGTCGTACCGGGTCACCATCCACGGCGTACTGCCGTCCCACAGCTTCACCCGAGAGAGCGGTTCCTCAGCCTGCAACCGATCCAGCTCCGGCGGCGGATCGAACGGGCACTTGCCGCGCGCCATCGGATAGGTCGGTACTGCTTCCACGATCTCGGTCATCGTCGACTCCCCAGAGTTACCGAACGATTGTTTTCTTACTGAACAAACGTTAGGTAACTCGGTGCGACGACACCAGACAGTGAGAGTCAGATCACAGTTCGTGAGGAAGCTCAGACGAAGATGAGCGAAACCAGGTCGTCGAGGAAGTCCTCGTCCGGCCGATTGATCTGTACGCCGTCCAGCAGCGCGGCCCGTCCGTAGACGCTGACGAACACCAGCGACGCCGCGCGGCCGCTCGGCACCCGGAGCGGATGTCCGGCCTCGGCGCAGCGGTCGAAGGCAGCGATGAACCTGGTGAACACCTCGTGCAGCGGCCCGCTGACCGGGCGCTCGCCACTGACCGCCCGGCGAGTGGCCTTGCCGAAGAGCAGCCGGTAATGCCCCGGCTTGGCGTCGGCGAAGTCGCGATGGGCGTGCACCTGGGCACGGACCCGGCCCATCACGTCCGCGGGGTCGAGGCTCTCGTCGGCCGCGGCCATCGCCTTGATCAGCAGGCCGAACTCGTAGTCCACCAGCCCGTCGATCAGCGCGGCCCGATCGGCGAAGTGCTGATAGATGCTGGCCGGCGCGATCCCGACCGCCCGCGCGACTCCGCGGATGGTCAGACCGTCCTCGCCGCCCAGCTCCGAGAGCAGCCGGCCGGCGCCTTCCAGGATCTCGATCCGGAGCCGGTCGCCCTCGCCCCAGCGGTTGCGAACCCGCTGTTCGGTGATGGTCTCGTCGTCCGGCATCTCGTCATTGTCCCTCAGCGATGGTCCTGATTCGGTGAACCTGACGGCAATGATGTCGGGAGCAACCAGTGGGTAGTGAGAGAGTGGGCCTCGTGAAGATTCTGGTGGGCTACGTACCGACGCCCGAAGGCGAGGCCGCCCTCGAGGCCGCCGCCGCCGAAGCCGAGCTGCGCGGAGCCTCCGTCCTGCTGCTCAACACGACCCGCGGCGACACCTACGTCGACTCCCGCTACGCGAACCAGGCCGAGCTGGACGCGGCCGAGGCCCGGCTGCGCGAGCGTGGCGTCGAGGTGACGATCCAGCAAGCGGCCGGCACCGGCGACGTCGCCAACGAACTGCTCCGCGCGGCGGAGGAGAGCGACGTCACCCTGATCGTTCTGGGCCTCCGCCGCCGCAGTCCCGTCGGCAAACTCATCCTCGGCAGCACCGCCCAGCGAGTCCTCCTCGAATCCCCCGTCCCGGTGCTTGCGGTCAAGGTCGCCACCTCCCGCGACGACTAACCGCAAGCCCCGCCGGGCGGCTCCGTACCCGCTCTGGGTAGGTCAGAAGGTGCCGAACTCGCTTTCCGCCGGCTTGCGGTTGACGGACATCGACCAGGCGGCGTCGGCGATCTGGGTCGGGTCGAGATCTGCCGGCGGCTCGGCGCCCAGTTCGGCGAACTGGGCGCTGACCGCCGCGTGAATGTCGCCGCCACGGATCATGCCGCCGATGGTTAGCGCCCCGGCGTACACGCCGGTGTCCTTCAAGGTCTCGTTCAGCGTCAGAACGTACATCCGGAGCGCGGCCGAGGCCGGTGCCAGCTTGCCGAGCATCGGGATCGGGTACTTCCCACTCAGCCCACCGGGGATCAGGATCGTGCCGGTCCCCCGCTGGAGCATCTCGGGAAGTACGGCGTTGACCACCTCGATCACCGGGTGCACCAGGGTGTCGAACGTCTTCTGGACCTCGTCCGGCCGGACCTCGCCGATCGGTTTGAGTCCATCCGCGTCGTCCATCGACAGCGGGCCGAAGTACGCGGTGTCGACCGGGCCCAGATCCGCGGTGATCTGCGCGAGCACCTTGCGCAGCGCGATCGGGTCGCGGACGTCGGCGACGTACGTCCGCGCCTCGACCCCGTCCTCCTTCAGGCTCGCCTGGTACTCCGGGTGCCGGGTGGTGCTCCTGGAGACCAGCGCGACCGCGAGACCCTCCCGCCCGAACCGGCGCGCGATCGACAGCCCGAGCCCGGGCCCCACTCCCAGTACGGCGACAACCTTCATATCCAACCCCTCGGAATCGGTTAACTTGAGTACCCCCTCAAGTTCGACATAAGTTGAGGCCACCGTCAACTTTGCTAGGATGCCCACCATGCGGAAGGACGCGGAACGGAATCGGGAGCGACTGGTGGTCGCGGCCCGGGAGGTCTTCGCCGAGCACGGTCTGGACGTCGCGCTGGAGACCGTCGCCAAGCAAGCGGGGGTGAGCATCGGCACCCTCTACAACCGCTTCCCCGGCCGCGTCGACCTGGTGCGGGCGGCTTTCGCCGACCGCACGCACACTGTGAACGAACTCGCCGAGCATGCGCTCGCCCTGCCCGACCCCTGGGAGGGCTTCGTCTACTTCGTCGAGCAGGTCAGCCGTCTCCAGGCTTCCGACCGCGGCTACAACGACCTCGCCGCCCGCAGCGTCCCGGCCGCCCACACGCCCACACCCGAGCCCGAACTCGACGAAGAACACGTCCGCGGCTACGCCCTGATGACCGAGATCATCGCCCGCGCCCACGCCGGCGGCCGGTTGCGCCCGGACTTCACCATCGAGGACATGGCCTTCATCACCTGGTCCATCACCCGCACGATCGAAACCACCGCGAGAGTCCGCCCGGACGTCTGGCGCCGCCACCTCGCCCTCATCCTCGACGGCCTGCAAACCCCCGCCGCCCACCCACTCCCAGAGCCCCCGATGACCCGGGAGGAAATGGCCGTCGTCTACCGCGACTGCTAAACCGAGTGAGCGGTTGGCGCGAGCCGCCTAAACTGGTTGGTGACATGCCTGATGCCCGGACCGAATCGCAGAGTCCTACCCCAGCTACCGGTCCCGTCCAGGATCCCGGTCGCCGCCCGCGTCCACGCCGCCGTCGCAAGAAGCCAGGCGGCACTGCCGCCGTCGGTTCGGCCGACGTAGCCGGTACGACGGGAGCCGCGCGCCCGGCCGACGACGCGGCCGGTGGGATCGCGGAGTTGGCGGCGCGGCTTGACGGGCTGACCGTTTCCGATCGGGAGCAGCTTGGTCGGCGGCTTGAGCGGTTGCGGGGGGTGCGGGAGGAGAGCAAGCGGGAGAACGCGCTCTCTGACATCAGCGCGCGGATCGAGCAGGCCGAGCAACGCGTGGAGCAGCGGCGGCTCGCGGTACCGGAGATCAGCTACCCCGAAGAGTTGCCGGTCAGCCAGCTCAAAGACGAGATCGCGACCGCGATCAAGGACCACCAGGTCGTCGTGATCGCCGGTGAGACCGGCTCCGGCAAGACCACTCAGATCCCGAAGATCTGCCTCGAACTCGGCCGCGGCATCCGCGGGATGATCGGCCACACCCAACCCCGCCGGCTGGCCGCGCGCACGGTGGCCGAGCGGATCGCCGAGGAACTCGACACCGAGCTCGGCGACACGATCGGGTACGCCGTCCGGTTCACCGACAAGGTCAGCGAGCGCTCTCTGGTCAAGCTGATGACGGACGGCATCCTGCTCGCCGAGCTGCAACGCGATCGCGAGCTGAGCCGGTACGACACGCTCATCATCGACGAGGCGCACGAGCGCAGCCTGAACATCGACTTCATCCTCGGGTACCTCCGCCAGCTGCTCCCCCGCCGCCCCGACCTCAAGGTGATCATCACCTCGGCGACCATCGACCCCGAACGCTTCGCCGAGCACTTCGCCGACGCCAACGGCGAGCCCGCGCCGATCGTCGAGGTCTCCGGCCGCACCTACCCGGTCGAGACCCGGTACCGCCCGATCAACGATCCCGACGAACCGGCCACGATCGACCGAGACCAGACCCAGGCGATCCTGGACGCAGTCGACGAACTCGAACACGAGGCCTCCGGCGACATCCTGGTCTTCCTCAGCGGCGAGCGGGAGATCCGCGACACCGCCGACGCTTTGAACGAGAAGTACGCCGCGCAGCGCGGCCGGCCGGGTGGTGGAGTGGAGGTTCTCCCCCTCTACGCACGCCTCTCGAACGCTGAGCAGCACCGCGTCTTCTCGTCGCACGGCTCGAGCCGTCGGATCGTGCTCGCCACCAACGTCGCCGAGACCTCGCTGACCGTCCCCGGCATCAAGTACGTGATCGACCCCGGTACCGCCCGGATCAGCCGCTACTCGCACCGGACGAAGGTCCAGCACCTCCCGATCGAGCCCGTCTCCCAGGCCAGCGCCAACCAGCGCAAAGGCCGCTGTGGCCGGACCAGCGATGGCATCTGCATCCGCCTGTACTCCGAGGAGCACTTCGAGGCCCGTCCCGAGTTCACCGATCCCGAGATCCTGCGGACCAACCTCGCCTCCGTCATCCTCCAGATGACCTCGATCGGTCTCGGCGACATCGCCGCGTTCCCCTTCATCGACGAGCCGGACAAGCGCAGCATCACCGACGGCCTGCAGCTCCTCACCGAGCTGGGCGCGATCGACTCGGCCAAGGCGTCCGACCGCACCCGCAGGCTGACCCCGGTCGGCCGGCAACTGGCACAGATCCCGCTCGACCCGCGCCTGGCCCGGATGATCGTCGAGGCGGACAAGCACGGCTGCGTCCGCGAGGTGATGGTCATCGCCTCCGCGCTCTCGATCCAGGACCCCCGCGAGCGGCCGACCGACGCCGAGGCGCAGGCGACCCAGTCGCACGCGCGCTTCCGCGACCCCACCTCCGACTTCCTCGGCTTCCTGAACCTCTGGAACTACCTCAAGAAGCAGCAGAAGGACCTGTCCGGCAACCAGTTCCGCCGGATGTGCCGCAGCGAGTACCTCAACTACCTGCGGGTCCGCGAGTGGCAGGACATCTTCGCCCAGCTCCGCCAGGTCGCCGCGCAGATCGGCGTCACCCTCAACTCCGGCGAGGCCGCCGACCCGCAGGCCGTCCACATCTCGCTGATGTCCGGCCTGCTCTCCCATCTCGGTCTCAAGGACCCGGCCAACCAGCACCAGTACATCGGTGCCCGCGGCACCAAATTCGCGATCTTCCCGGGCTCCGGCCTGTTCAAGAAGCCACCGCAGTTCGTGATGGCCGCCGAGCTGGTCGAGACCTCGCGGCTGTGGGCCCGGGTCAACGCGAAGATCGAGCCCGAGTGGGCCGAGGACATCGCCCAGCACCTGGTCAAACGCTCCTACTCCGAACCGCACTGGGAACGCAAAGCCGGCGCGGTGATGGCGTACGAGAAGGTCACCCTGTACGGCGTACCGATCGTTGCCCACCGCAAGGTCAACTACGGCGCGGTCGACAAGGAAGTGTCCCGGGAGCTGTTCATCCGGCATGCGCTGGTCGAGGGCGACTGGGACACCCACCACAAGTTCTTCCACGAGAACCGCAAGCTGATCGAGGAAGTCGAGGAGCTGGAGGAGCGCACCCGGCGGCGCGACCTGCTGGTCGACGACGAGACTCTGTTCGCCTTCTACGACGAGCGAATCGGCGCCGACGTCGTCACCGGGCGGCATTTCGACACCTGGTGGAAGACGGCCCGGCAGCGCGACCACGACCTGCTCGACTTCGAGCGGTCGCTGGTGGTTCGCGAAGGCGCGGAGGTGAAGGAGGAAGAGTTCCCGCTCACCTGGACGCAGAACGGGATGAACTTCGACCTCACCTACGCCTTCGAGCCCGGTACGGATGCCGACGGCGTCACCGTTCACCTGCCGCTGCTCGTCCTCAACCAGGTCACGGCGGACGGTTTCGAGTGGAGTGTGCCGGGCTTCCGCGAGGAGCTCGTCACCACCCTGATCAAGTCGTTGCCCAAGGCGATCCGGCGCAACATCGTGCCGGCGCCGGATCATGCCCGGCAGATCCTCCCGATGCTCGACCCAGCGTCGGGGCCGCTGGTCGATGCGATGGCGCGCGAACTGCGGTCGTTGCGCGACGTACAGATCGACACCGAGGACTGGGACTGGTCTCGGGTGCCGGAGCATTTGCGAATGACCTTTCGGGTCGTCGACGACAAAGGCAAGACAGTGGCCGAGGGCAAGGATCTCGCGGCGCTGAAGGAACGGCTGAAGCCGAAGACGAAGGCGGCGATCTCGCAGGTCGCGTCCAAGGCGGTCAGCGGGCTGGAGAAGTCCGGGCTGACCGACTGGACGTTCGGCGACCTGCCGCGCAGCTTCTCCGAGCACCGCAACGGCCTGACCGTGGCCGGCTATCCCGCACTGGTCGACGAAGGCAAGAGTGTCGCCATCCGGCTGCAGGAGACCGAGCGCGACCAGGCTGCGGCGATGTGGAACGGCACCCGCCGGTTGCTGCTGCTCACGATGCCGTCGGTGATCGACGTGGTCCAGCGGAATCTGACCAACCAGCAGAAGATGACGCTGATGGCCGGCCCGCACCGCAACGTCGGCGAGCTGCTCGACGACGCGATCTCGGCGGCCGTCGACCAGCTGATGGCGGCGGCCGGCGGCCCGGTCTGGAACCTCACGGCGTTCTCGTTCCTCCGCGACGCCGTCCGCTCGGATCTCGCCGACACGGTGCTGACGATCCTGCAACAGGTCGAGCAGGTGCTCGGCCACGCCCGGACGGTGGACAAGCAGATCTCCCGGTCGTCGTCACCGGCCCTGCTGGCGGCGCTGTCCGACGTACGGGGCCAGCTCGAAGGCCTGATCCATCGCGGCTTCATCACCGAGGCCGGCGCCAAACGACTGCCCGACCTGGCCCGCTACCTGCGCGGGATCGAGCAGCGCCTCGACAAGATCGGCGCCAACGCGATGCGCGACCGGTCCGGGATGGCCGTCGTACAGACCCTCACCGACGAGTACCAGAAACGCCTCAAGGCGATCCCGACCGGCAAGTACCCGAGCCCGGAACTCCTCGAGGTCCGCTGGATGCTCGAGGAGCTCCGGATCAGCCTGTTCGCCCAGACACTGGGTACGCCGTACCCGGTCTCCGACAAACGCATCCGGAAGGCCCTGACGACTGCGTGAGCTACGTCCGGAGAGCCCGCCAGCGCTCTCCGGACGTCTGCTCAGCTGGGCACTAGGGATAGCTCACCACATATCGTTGCTGGTTCGCCGCATTCGCGGTGCCGCCGGTGTTGTTGATGACGTTGGCGATGGTGCCGACGCCGCCGAGGGAGACCGAGACCAGGTCGTGGAACTTCACGCCTGCGGTGTCGGGGACCTCGAACGAGCGGTCGACGACCAGGGCTGGGTTGACCTGGAAGAAGGAGTAGCTGCCGACTCCCCAGGCCTCATGAGTAGTGACGTTGTTCGCGACCTTGTACGCCGCCCAGCCTCGCGTCCCGCCGCCGCTGGTCCAGGACGCCTGGTCCGGCGGGTCGTACGGGAACTCGTTCTGGAAGAAGTACGTCTTGCCGCCGTTGCCGTTCCAGAGCACCTCGTACTGCTGGTAGTGCTCGACGAACAAGCCGTACATCGTCACGTTGTTGCCGTTGACAACCAACCCGTTGGCCGCCGTGTTGACGTTCCAGCCGACCTGGTCGCCATGGTCGGCCCGCCACAACCACATGTGGTCGCCGATCACGTTGTTGCTGTTGACCTGCAGGCTGACCGTCGCCTTGCCGAGGTGTGCGCCGCCGCCGATGCGGACGAACACGTCATGCAAGGAGGTCGGGTTCGCCGAGTGGTCGGCGTTCGAACCGGCCGGGCCGACCTCGACCAGGGTCGGCGAGTTCACCGGTCCGGCGTCGATCAGCAGGCCGCCGAGTTTGACGCCGTCGACGTCCGCGACCGAGATCGCGGTCTTGCCGTTGTCGGGCGTGAGGGTCGCCATCCCGATGCCGAGCACAACGGTGTTCGGCTTGGTCACCTTGATGGTGTCGGTCAGGTGGTAGATGCCGGGTGTGAAGAGCAGGTGCTTGCCCTGGTCGAGCGCCGCGTTGATGGTGGCGATCGGCGTGGACGGCTTGGCGACCAGGAACTGGCTCAGCGAGATCGACGTGCCCGCGGCCGGTCCGTGCGACCAGCTGGTGCCGGACGAGTTCTGCCGGAGAGCCGGTACGAAGACGTTGTAGCTGCCGGCGTTGTCGACGTACAGGAAGGGCTTTTCGCGGATCACCGGCGTGGTGCCGACGACCGTGTGGGACGGGTTCGGGAAGTTCTGCGGCGGTGCGCCGGTGGTACCGACGAACACCATGTTCCAGACCGAGCCGGCCCAGCTGCCGAACTCCGAGTTGCGCGACACCCACTGCTGCTGGGAGCCGGACACGACCCGGTTGTCGATCTTGGTGTCGGCGAACAGGCCACCGCTGGCCCAGCCGTCGCCACCGCTCCAGAGCTGGATCTCCGGCGCGCCCTTCAGGTGCATCCGCCGGTACGGCGCCGCCTGTGCGACCGCCCAGCGCTCGATCTGACCGGCCGGCGGGGTGACGGCCAGGTTCTCCGCGGAGCGCCAGAAGTTCTGGGTGGCGTTCTGCTTGTTGTTCGGGTTGTCGCCCTGCTGCAGCCAGTCGGCCTCGACCCGGACGTGGCCGTTGAGGTTGACGTCGTCCGGCGAGAGGCCGAGGCCAGCCACCTGGGTGTTGAAGCCGAGGTTGACGTCAGCGGTGTAGGTGCCGGGCTTGAACAGCAGTGCGTTGCGCTGGTCGCCGAACTGGTTGGTGTGCTGCTGCGCCGCCACTTGGTCGAGCCGCGCCTGCATCTGCGCCTGCGGGGTGGACGGGGTGAAGACGTCGACGTTCGGGCCGAAGTCCGGGTTGATCGGGTCGGTCGGCGGGATCACCGGGCCGGTGCCTCCATCGGTGGTGTGGACGACGAGCTCCCAGAGCGAGTAGCCGTAGCCGGTACCGCGCTGAGTGCCGTTGACCCGCAGGTACCGGCCGCTGCCGGTTACGTCGAGGGTCTGGTTGCCGCCGGTGCCAGTGGTCGTCGTGTAGATCGAGTTCCAGGGTCCACCTGCGTTGTCGGACACCTGGATCTGGAAGGACTTCCCGTACGCCGCCTCCCAGCTCAGGCCGACCTGGCAGACCGACTGGGTCGAGCCCAGGTCGACCTGGATCCATTGCGGGTCGGACGCCGCACTGGACCAGCGGGTGCCGGGGTTGCCGTCGACGGCGGCCGAGGCCGGAGTGCCGCCGTTCTCGACGCTCGACGCGGTAGCGGTCTTGCCCTGGGCGGCGTTGGCCGTGCCGCAAGCGGTCGGGCCGCCGTCGGTACCGCCGTACACCTGGAACTCCCAGAGCGAGTAGCCATAGCCGGTACCACGCTGGGTGCCGTTCATCCGGACGTACCGGCCGCTGCCGGTCACACTGAGCGTCTGCACGCCACCGGTGCCGGTGGTCGTCGTGTAGATCGAGTTCCACGGTCCGCCCGCATTGTCGGACACCTGGACCTGGAAGGACTTCCCGTACGCCGCTTCCCAGTTGAGGACGACCTGGCTGATAGCGGAGGTCGACCCGAGGTCGACCTGGATCCATTGCGGGTCGGACGCCGCACTGGACCAGCGGGTGGCGGTGTTGCCGTCGACGGCGGCCGCTGCCGGCGTACCGCCGTTCTCTGTACTGGAGCTGGTGACCGGCTTGCCTTGGGACAGCAGCGTGGCGGCAGCCTGAGCTCTGCCGCCCGGCGCGATCACAAGGGCCGTGGTGATCAGGAACGCGGCTGAAACCAGGATCAGCCAACGCCGGAGCAGGGCCGGAGAGCGCGCTCCGGCCGGTCTGGAACTGTGCATGGAGGCACCAATCGAGAGAGGCGGATGGGGGCGGAGAGAGCGCTCTCTCAGAGATTGGGGCGTGCGGGTGGAACTGTCAAGGGAACGTTCCCCCAGACTGGTTCCGGAACTTGTCGGTCGGACAGATCCAGCGCGTCCAGCGCCTCCGACAACTTCCTCAGCGCCGCGACCGCGTCGGCCAGTTGATCGGCACCGGCGACGTCCGACAACTCCTTCGCATGGTGCGCGTGATGCGGGCCGATCGACTGGTTCGCCGCCAGGCCTGCTGGGGTGATGGCCACCAGCTTGGCCCGGCGATGGGCGGGGTTGTCCTGATAGTCGACCAGGCCCCGCTCCGCCAACAGGTCCGCGGTCCGCTGGACGGCCTGGCGGGTGATGCCCATCTCGCGGGCGATCGCGGAGACCGTGAGCGGCTCACCGATCACCGCCCCGAGCACCTGCCAGTAGGTCGCGGTCAGCCCGGCCGGCCGAGCGAGATGCTCGGCCAGCTCGAGAAACTGACCGTTCAGCTTGAACGTCGTCAACGCGGCCGCGCTGAGCAGTTCCTGCTGGCGCTGCTGAGGCGTCATCAGGCAGACATCAGCTCGTAGAAGCCGGCCGGGTCCTGGTCGCCGTACAGCTTGTACCAGGAGTCGAGCACCGGCGGCTTGTAGACCTCCAGCCGCGCGAAGATCGCCCGCGCGAACTCGACCGGCGCGTTGGCGCCCGCGGTGATCAGGTCGCGATCGATCACAGCTGCCTCTTCCTTGTAGAGCTCGCCGCCCTTGTAACCAGGGCTGTCCAGGAACGCCGCCGCGTTGCTCGTGTGCTCACGGTCGTCCAGCAGACCCGCCATCGCGAGCGCGCCCGTCGCTCCACAGATCGCCGCCACCGGTACGCCGGCGTCGAGGAACTCGCGTGCCTTCTCGACGTACGGCGCATAGGCCTCGGTCGGCCAGATGTCGTTGCCCGGCAGGATCAGCATCGCGCTGTCCTCGGGCTTCAGATCTGCGATGGTCGCGTCCGGGAGCACCCGCATCCCGCCCATCGTGGTGACCGGCTCCAGGCCGGTGCTGACCGTCTGCATCCTGAAACGGCCGGGCGCCTGGTGCCACTGCCCGTTGTTGATGTGGGCGGCGACGAAGCCGACCTCCCAGTCGGCGAGCGTGTCGTAGACGGCCAGGTGGACGGTGGTTTGCTCGTTCGTAGACATGACAACACCTTGTCATTTTGACAAGGTGTTGTCAATGCCTCGAAGTCCTTAGACGCTGTCCAGGCAGATTCGGAACGGGTGGCCGGCTGGGTCGGCGTAGATGCGCCAGCCGCGGTGGTTCTCCGCCGGGGGTGCGTCGACCGGGTCGAGCGGTTCGGCGCCGAGGGCGACGACCGTGGCGTGGCCGCTCGCCAGGTCCTCGACCACCAGGTCGAGGTGAAGTTGCTGTGCGTCCGTGCCCGGCCAGGTGGCCGGTACGTAGTCCTCCGAACGCCGGAAGCCGAGCGTCGACCCGGGGCCGGTCAGGCTCCGCCAGTCGTCGTCGCCGTGCTCGTCGATCTCCAGACCGAAGAGCGTCGAGTAGAACCGGGCAAGCTCGAGCGGGTCCGGGCAGTCCAGCACCACCGAGCCGAGCCGCCCGGCACTGGTGCCCGGCTGCTCTGCCACCTGAGTCATCTGTCCTCCAGCTTCCTGATCAGGAAAGTCCTCTTAAGGCCGGGCCCGTCCTTGGTCGGAGAAGGCCCGGCCGCAAACAATGACAGGTCGGACCGACATTCCGCACCTTTCGACACGCCTTGTTGAGCAGTCATGAATTCCCCCGCCTGCCAGAGTCCTTTCATGCATTTCGTCAAGGAACGCCCGGATGCCCCACCCGGCTTCTTCGAGGCCGAGGCAGCCGGCCTGCACTGGCTCGCCGTCCCCGGAGGCGTACCAGCAGTCCAGCCACTGGACGTCTCCCCCACTCGGATCGTCCTGCCGCGCCTGACGCTCGCTCAGCCGACGCCAGAGGCGGCAGAGGAGTTCGGCCGTCGTCTGGCCATCACGCACGCAGCTGGCGCCGAGTACTTCGGGCAGCCACCGGCAGGGTGGACGGGCGACGGCTACATCGGCAATACCCGGCTCCCCCACCCGAAGCAGCCGATTGGGTCCTGGGCCGAGTTCTACGCGAAGTACCGGCTTGAGCCGTACGTGCGGCAGGCCTACGACTCCGGCGTCCTCAACGACGGCGCCCGGCAATTGTTCGACCGTGTGTGCGACAGGCTCACCGAAGAGGCGCCGGAACCGCCCAGCAGGCTCCATGGCGATCTCTGGTCGGGCAACGTGCTCTGGACCGCGGACGGCGTCCACCTGATCGATCCGGCGGCTCATGGCGGGCACCGGGAGACCGACCTGGCCATGCTGGGGTTGTTCGGGCTGCCCCACCTGGACCGCGTGTTGGCCGCCTACGACGAGGCGGAGCCTCTCGCGGACGGTTGGGAGGGGCGGATCGGGCTCCATCAGCTTCATCCGCTGTTGGTGCATGTGGTGTTGTTCGGCGGGTCGTACGTCGGACAGGCGGTCGCTGTCGCAGCGCGGTACGGGTGAGTAATGGAGGGAGTTTGCTGAAAGATCTTGACTCCAGCTGTGAGCAGACGAACACTTCCGGTCATGACACGACTCGCCCGCCCTCGTCGTCGGGTCTCGCTGGTCGGCCTCGTCTCGGCCGCTCTGCTAGCGACTCCCCTGATCGCTCTCACCACCACGCCTGCCACCGCTCAGCCGGCGGCAGCCCCGGCACCCGCGCTGATCCCCAAGCCGACCTCGCAGCAGGCACTGACCGGCCAGGACTACTCCCTGAAGCCGTGGAGCGTCGTCGGTGTCGCCACCAGTTCCAAGGAGCGCCGTGCGGCCCAGAAGGTCGCCGGCCAGCTCACCTCACAGCTCCGGCGTACGACGGGTTACCCGCTGCCCGTAGTACCGGTGATAGCCGGCGTGACCGACATCAAGCTTTCCACCAACGGCCCGTCCAGCCTCGGCGCCGAGGGGTACCAGCTGCGCGTCGACCGCAAGGGCGTCAGCGTCACCGCTGCGACCCCGGAGGGCCTCTACCGGGGTGTCACCACCCTGCGGCAGCTCCTGCCCGCCAAGGCCGACGCCAGGACCCGCCAGGCTGGTCCCTGGAACTTGGCCGGTACTGCGATCGCCGACTCGCCCCGCTATGGGTACCGCGGCGTCATGCTCGACGTCTCGCGGCACTTCTTCTCGGTGGCCGAGGTCAAGCGCTACATCGACCTGGCGTCGCTCTACAAGGTCAACAAGCTGCACATGCACCTCGCGGACGACCAGGGCTGGCGGATCCAGGTCGACTCCTGGCCGCGGCTCACGACGTACGGCGGCAGCCTGGAGGTCAACGGCACGCCTGGTGGGTCGTACAGCAAGGCCGACTTCGCAGAGATCGTCCGGTACGCCGCTGATCACTACCTGCAGGTCATCCCCGAGATCGACACCCCCGGTCACACGAACGCAGCGCTGGCGTCCTACGCGCAGCTGAACTGCGACGGTGTCGCCCCGCCGCTCTACACAGGCACCGACGTCGGCTTCAGCTCGCTCTGCGTCGCCAAGCCGCTCACCTACGACTTCCTGGGCGACGTGTTCCGCGAGATCGCTCAGCAGACACCGGGCGACGTCATCCACCTGGGTGGCGACGAGGCGCACTCGACGCCGCACTCGGACTACCAGACGTTCGTACCGAAGGCAGCGGCCGCCATCACCAAGCAGCACAAGCGGGTGATGGGCTGGCAGGAGATCGGCGACACCGTCCTGCCGGCCGGCAGCATTGCGCAGTACTGGGGTACCGACGACGCCGGCTCGCAGGAACTGGCTCGGAAGGCTGCAGCTCAGGGCGCCAAGGTCGTGATGTCCCCGGCCAACCGGGCCTACCTGGACATGAAGTACGACGACAGCACGCCGTACGGGCAGGACTGGGCCGGTCTGGTCGACGTGAAGACGGCCTACGACTGGAACCCGTCCACGCTGGTCCCGAACCTGCCGGAGAACGCCGTAGCCGGTGTCGAGGCCCCGCTGTGGACCGAGACGCTAGATGACGTCGACAAGCTCGAGTACATGGCCTTCCCGCGTCTGCCGGGCATCGCCGAGCTGGGCTGGTCGCAGGCCTCGGCACTCGACTGGACGGCGTACAAGGACCGCCTGGGCGGCCAGGGGTCGCGGTGGGACGCACTGAGCGTCAACTTCTACCGCGCGCCTGAGATCGACTGGCGCTAGTCACCAACCTCGCACCGCCTGGCTCTTAGGACTGCAGCACGCGGTCCAGGAGCCAGGCGGTGTCTGCGTCCAGGTCCTGCTCCGCCACCAGGAGCTCTGTGGGCTCTGCGTCGGCCGTGGCGTGGACCTGCAGGCGGTAGACGTACCTGTCGGGCTGCGGGCGGCCAGAACCCAGCTGTGCCCGGTCCAGGCCGCGTGCGACCTGCTCCAGACGCTCACTGTCGGGTTGGGCCGCGGTATCCAGCTCACCGGTCGCCGTCAGGCCGGCGAATCCACCGCTGCGTACCACTTTGAGGATCACCCGCCCACCATTTCTCGCCTGGTGTCGGATGTCCAGAGCCGTACGACACGCCGGGGACAACTAGCACGGATGGGCAGCGATCACCGGGCGTACAGGCCGCTTTGTCCATCCTTGTCTGGCACCGGAACCCCTCTGGAGCGGCCTCCCAGGCGTGAATCAGCAGGTCGGCGGGGGTTTCGTTGTCTTCACACCGGGCTCCAGCGGGCCCGGAGCGCCGGGCCGGTCGTTTCACGCTCTGTGGCGGGCGGCAACTTTCCGCGACACGTGTTCCCGATCACCCCCCACACGAGCCTCCTGATCGGCTACAGTTATCGCGTTGCAGTTTTGGACTCCCACTGACTTTTGCTGTGCTGTACGGCCGGTTTCGTCGTCTGGGGCCTTTCGGCGACACGCGGTTCATGAGGTGTGGATCGCGTCTTGTTACAAGCCATCAAGGAGATAGACAACAATGGCTGTCGGTACTGTCAAGTGGTTCAACGCTGACAAGGGCTTCGGCTTCATCACCCCGGATGACGGTGGCGCGGACGTGTTCGCGCACTACTCGGCCATCCAGACCTCGGGCTTCCGCTCGCTGGACGAGAACCAGCGCGTCGAGTTCGAGATCACCCAGGGCCAGAAGGGCCTGCAGGCGGAGAACATCCGTCCGATCTGATCTTCGGATCAGTCCTTCTAAGAACTGAGTAACGAGAGAGCCGTACACCACCCGGTGTGCGGCTCTCTTCAGTCTGCGGCAACATCTACCGCATGACCGACGAACCGCAGCCCCGCTCCGCCCGCTACCAGCGGCCGGAGGAGGACGCGGGCGAGCGACTCGACCGGCAGTGGATCGAGTTGCTGCAGGAGCTCCGGCTGGCCCAGACGGGGACGCAGGTCCTGTTCGCGTTCCTGCTCGGCATCGCGTTCACGCCGGTCTTCTCCGACGCCGACGCGTTCACCCACGACGTCTACGCCGTCACGATCATCGCCTCGGCGCTGGCGACCGCCCTGTTCCTCGCACCGGTCTCGTTCCACCGGATCGTCTTCAAGCAGAAGGTCCGCGACAAGATGATCCCGATCGCCGCCCGGATGACGAGTGCGGGCCTGGTGATCCTGCTCGTCGCGATCAGCGGCGGCCTGCTGCTCGTCCTCGACGTCGTCCTCAACCGGACGACAGCCATCATCATCGTGGCCGCCGTCCTGGCCTGGTTCGTCGCGTTCTGGTACGTCCTGCCGGCCTGGGTCCGGCGCTCTAGCGCAGCCGCGGAATGACCTCGGCGGCAACCTGCTCCAGTACGTCCTCGCTACCGGCGTAGATGCCGTCGGGGCGGGGCCAGTGGGTGATGACGTCGGTGAAGCCGAGTTCGGCGGCGCGGCTGGTGGCGTCCTCGAAGGCGGCGGCGCTGCTCAGGGCGTAGCGCTTGGAGTCGAGGGAGAGGTAACGGTCGAAGGACCGGCCTTCCAGTACGTCGTCCAGCCGGCTGCTCAGGTCGCGGACCGTGCCGAACCAGCTCTCGTAGTCGTCGGCCTTGCCACCGGTGGTCACCCAGCCGGTGCCGTACTGGGCGGCGAGGCGCAGCGAGCGCGGGCCGTTGGCGGCCATCACGAACGGGATCCGGGGCTGCTGGATGCAGCCGGGCAAGGTGCGGCCGTTGCGCGTCTCGAAGTACTCGCCCTTGAAGTCGACCTTGTCGGTGGTCAGCAGCTTGTCGAGCAACTCGACGAACTCGGCCAGCCGGTCGACCTTCTGCCGCGGCGTCAGCTCGTCGCCGCCGAGGATGGTCGAGTCGATCCCGCCGCCCGAGCCGATGCCGCACAGGAACCGGCCGTCGGAGATGTCGTCCAGGGCGAGCAGTTCGCGGGTCAGCGCCAGCGGGTGCCGGAAGTTCGGCGAGGTGACGAAGGTACCGAGCTTGATGGTCGAGGTGGCCAGCGCCGCCGCGGTCAGCGTCGGGGTCGTCCCGTACCAGGGCGAGTCCTGCAGACCGCCCCAGGTCAGGTGGTCGTAGGTCCAGGCGTGATCGAAGCCCAGCTCCTCGGCCCGGCGCCATTTCGGCCCGGCCACGGACCAGCGGTACTCCGGCAGGATGGTGATTCCGAATCGCATGATCCGCACCCTAACGCCTCTGGGAATAAGTTGAGTGCTCAACTACATTGGGAGAGGTACGACCCTCTGGAAGGACTCTCCGATGAGTGACACTCAGCAGCCGGTGCTCTATCTCAGTCATGGCGCTCCCCCGCTGGCCGACGACCGGCAGTGGACGGCCGAACTCGCCACCGTCTCGGCCGGCCTCGCCAAGCCGACCGCGATCCTGATCGTCTCGGCGCACTGGGAGGCCGCGCCGCTCACGTTGGCGGCGACCGAGACCGTGCCGCTGCTCTACGACTTCTGGGGCTTTCCGGAGCGGTACTACCAGGTGCAGTACGCCGCCCCGGGCGCGCCCGAGCTTGCCGATCAGGTGCGGAAGCTCCTGCACTCCCCCGCTACTCCGGTGTACGACGACCCGCGTCGCGGGCTCGATCATGGCGCTTATGTGCCGTTGAAGGAGATGTACCCGGAGGCCGACATCCCCGTTCTTCAGGTGTCGATGCCGACGCTCGACCCGAAGCAACTGTTCGACATCGGCCGCAAGCTGGCGCCGTTGCGCGACCAGGGTGTGCTGATCATCGGCAGCGGATTCACCACCCACAACCTGAGCGCGATCAACCTCAGCGGAGCGCCCGACGGCATCGCGCCGAGCTGGTCGATCGAGTTCGACGACTGGGCCAAGCGGGCGCTGGCCGCGCAGGACATCGACTCGTTGATCGACTTCCTGCACAAGGCGCCGGCTGCGGGGATCGCGCATCCCCGGACCGAACACTTCGCACCGTTGTTCGTCTCGCTCGGTGCGTCGGAGGATTCACTCGGTACTGCGGAGACCGTCGTCGACGGGTTCTGGTACGGCCTGTCCAAGCGATCCTGGCAGATCAGCTGACTCAGCGCTCAGGGGTCGGGAAGGTGGCCAGATGGGTGGTGCCGATGCTGCTCAGCCAGACCTGCCCGTCGCGCTCACGGACGCCGGTGGGCATCCGGAAGTCGGGGTGCTTGCCCCGGAGGTCGTGCACCAGGTTGCCGTCATCGTCGTAGGCCTGGATCTCGATGATGTCGGCGGCCTTTGGTTTGAGCGCCTCGGGCAGTGCCCAGACCACTTTGCGGAGTACCGGCTGTTTGGGCAGCAGCAAGTCCAGCAACGCGTTGCGGGGTGAGCCGATCGCGACCCAGATCAGGCCGTCCGAGCCGCGCGAGATGTTGTCGGGCAGGCCGGGGATCATCGCAACCAGCTCGGGCTCGGCGCCTTCGGTGGTGAGATCGACCTTGAAGAGTCCGTAGCTGGCGGTCTCGACGAAGAACAGCGTCTGGCGGTCACCGCTGAGCGCGACACCGTTCGGGAACGGGCGGTCCGTCGCCAGCCGGGTGAGCTCGCCGTCGGGGGTGAGCCGGTACAGACTGCCCGTACTGGAGTGCTCGAGCAGATCGGCCATCCACTCGTCGACGCCGAACCGCGTGGACGAGTCGGTGAAGTAGATGGTGCCGTCGGGCAGTACGTCCGCGTTGTTGCAGAACTTCATCGGCCGCCCGTCGATCTCGCCCAGCAGCGTCTCGATCCGCCCGCCCTGGTCGACGGTGAGCAGCCCGCGGTTCGCGTCGCAGACGAGCAGCTTGCCGTTCGGCAGCCACTCGAGACCCAGCGGCCGGCCGCCGGTGTCCGCAAGCACGTCGATCGTCTTCCAGTCCGGGCTCAGCCGCAGGATCCGCCCGTCGAGCAACCCGGTCAAAACGTTGCCATCGGCATCGATCAACGCGTCTTCGGGACCTTCGCCCGGTACCGGCACGGCCCGTACTTCGATCCGCCGCGGTTCCCGCGCCGGCGGTACTGGAGGCGGCGTCCACCGAACCGGGGCGATGCTCGACTTCGGACTCATGCCGAAACCCTAGCGTCAACCCGATCGAGATCGTCGATACGTTGCGCTCCGGCTTCAGCTATTTCCAGTGCTACACGATCGGCCTGGTTATTCGCCGGTGGAGCCGTCGAGGCGTTCTCGGAGGAGGTCGGCGTGGCCGTTGTGGCGGGCGTACTCCTCGATCATGTGGGCGAGGACCCAGCGCAGGGAGAAGCGGCGGCCTTGGTCCTCGCCTACGTGGTCGGGGTCCAGGTCGGCTATGACGGCGCGGGCCCGTTCGACGGCTTGGTCGTAGCGGTAGAGGTCTGCGGCGTACTGCTTCGGGTCGAGGCCGATCCAGTCGCCCTCGGGGCGTTCGGGAGTCGCGTACGGGTAGACGACAGGTTCGTCGGTGAAGGTGCCGACGAACCAGCCGAGCTCGTTCTCGGTGAGATGGCGGATCAGGCCGTGCAGTGTCATCGAGGACGGGTCGACAGACGGCGTACCGAGTTGTTCCGGAGTGAGGCCTTCGCATTTCCAGCGGAGGGTGGCGCGCTGGAAGTCCAGGAAGCCGACGAGGGTCTCCTTCTCGCCGGCCTCGGTTGGCGGGTCTGGTCTGCCGTTGAGGTCCATGTCCGGGAACCTATCGCCTCGCACGGACAATCCGGCTGATGACGGATACCCGATGACACGACGATGTTCCACACTGTCGGGATGAACCGCCGACTGGGTGTCACCGTAGTACTGGCCGTGGCGGTGGTCGCCGGCTGCGGAGGCGAGGAGACCAAAGCAGCCGCCCCCACGCCCACGGCGAAGGCATCCAAGGACCCGCTGACCAGCTGCGTCGATCAGCTCGTCTACTGGGGTACCGAGAACCTGCGCGGCGCGCCCGGCCAGGAGGGCGACTACCAGCACATGGGGTTGACCGCCGACAAGTACGACGCGCTCCGGAAGATCCAGAAGAACGCCCGGGTGATCATGGCCAAGGGCAAGCTCCCGCCGACCTGGCTGCAGGAGCAGTCCGAGGCTGCCTGCCGGAAGATCGTGGCGACTCCGAAGCCCAGCAACACCGTCGGCGGCTGGCCGCAGTAGCGGTCCGGCTCAGATACCGGCCTCCATCCGGAGGATCCTCCGATACGGCGTAGGCTGGCGCGCATGAGTACTGAAGCCCCCCTCCCCTATAGCAAGTATCCGGTCCGGATCGGTGTCCAGGTTCAGCCTCAGCACGCGGAGTACGCGGACATCCGGCGGACCGTCGCGGCGGCCGAGGAGATCGGCGTCGACGTGGCCTTCAACTGGGACCACTTCTACCCGCTGTCCGGTGAGCCGGACGGCCTGCACTTCGAAGCCTGGACGATGCTCGGCGCCTGGGCCGAGGCGACCGAGCGAATCGAGATCGGCTGCCTGGTCACCTGCAACACGTACCGCAACGCCGACCTGCTCGCCGACATGGCCCGCACCGTCGACCACATCAGCAACGGCCGGCTGATCCTCGGCATCGGCTCGGGCTGGTTCGAGCGCGACTACGACGAGTACGGCTACGAGTTCGGTACTGCGGGCGGCCGGCTCGACGCTCTCGCCGAGTCGCTGCCGCGGATCGAGCAACGCTGGGCCAAGCTCAACCCGGCGCCGACCCGGGACATCCCGGTCCTGATCGGCGGCGGTGGCGAGAAGAAGACGCTCAAGCTGGTCGCCAAGCACGCGACCATCTGGCACGGCTTCGGCGACGCCGAGACGATCGCGCACAAGCACGAGGTGCTCGACGCGCACTGCGCCGCGATCGGCCGCGACCCGGGCGAGATCGAGCGCTCGACCGCGGTCGGCGACAAGTCCCCCGAGGAACTGGGCAAGGCGATGCTCGAGGTGGGCACCCGGCTGTTCACGGTCAGTACGTCCGGGCCCGAGTACGACCTGGGTCTGCTGCGCGACTGGGTGGCCTGGCGCGACGAGGTCAACCAGGCCTGAGTCGGGTGCGCGTCGTAGTACCGGACTCCTGGTACTACGGACGCGCGCATCGGCATGGCGCGCTGATTCGCTAGGATTTCAGGCATGTCTACGCTGCCTACCGACGGCTCCGTGCGCCCCATGACCCGCTGGGGCACGGACGTCATGCACCACGTGAACCAGCCGGTCACCGAGTTCGGCGAGGAACTGCACACGCTCGTCGCCGACATGGTGGCGACGATGAACGCCGCCGAGGGTGTCGGGCTGGCCGCGAACCAGGTCGGCGTAGACCTGCAGGTGTTCGTCTTCAACTGCCCGGACAAGAACGGCGTCTACCAGTCGGGCGTCGTCTGCAACCCGGTGCTGGAGCTGCCCGAGGGCAAGGACCGGCAACTCGACGAGGGCGACGAGGGATGCCTGTCGCTGCCCGGCGCCTTCACCAAATGCGCCCGGCCGGACTTCGCCCGGGTCACCGGCCTCGACGAGAACGGCGAGCCGGTCAGCTACGAGGGTGACGGTCTGCTCGCGCGCTGCCTGCAGCACGAGACCGACCACACGCAGGGCATGGTGTTCGGGGACCGGTTGTCGCGGAAGTACAAGAAGCGGTTGTTCGCGGAGGCCGAGGAGTTCGCGGCCGACTATCCAGACGACTGGCCGGTCTCCCCGATGCTCAACCAGGAGGAGCACGACCACAGCGACGAGGGGCTCAACGCCTGATCGCGGACCTCGTCGCCTCATTGCGTTCGGGGCGGCGTACCGCCGTCGACGTGGTCTCCGAGGCGCTGGACGGCGTCGCTCACTGGGATCCGCTGCTGCACTTCATCGACACACTCGATGCTGACGGCGCCTTGCAGCGGGCACGTTCTGTCGACCTCGGGCTGCCGTTGGCCGGGGTACCGGTTCTGATCAAGGCCCGTACGCCGGCTGGGTCGCCGATCGTCACGCGGCTGATCGCGGCCGGGGCGATCCCGATCGGTACGTCGACGCGCGCCCGGCCGGACGCTGTCTCGCAGACCTTCGGGTGGAACGGGTCGGAGTACACGCGCAACCCGTGGGACCTGTCGCGGTCGTCGGGCGGATCGTCGGCGGGTGCTGCGGCGGCCGTAGCTGCTGGTGTCGTGCCACTGGCTACTGGCGGGGACAGTGCGGGATCGCTGCGGATCCCGGCGTCGTTCTGTGGCGTGGTGGGATTGAAGGGGACAGCGGGGCGGGTGCCTCGGGCGGATGGGCGGTCCTTGGCCGGGCTCACGATCGGTGGGTTCATCGGGACGTCGCTGGAGGACGTCGCGCTCGCAACCAGCTTGGTGAGCGGTCCGGACCGGCTCGATCCGGGCGCCTTGCCACACTGGCCGGTGCCAGCGCTTGCCGGATCTGGGGCTTGGCGAGTGGCCTACAGGTCATCGCTGGGTCTGATCGAGAGCGATCCAGCAGTAGACGCGGTAGTCCGCGGCAGCCTCGCGGTGCCAGACATCGGCGTACAAGAGGTTGATCTTGATTGGCTGCCGGTCGACTCAGCCTGGCTGACTCTGCGGGATCTGGATGCCGGCTTGGCGGTTGAGCCGTCGGCGTTGCAGGCGGCTGTGCGGGTGCGCAGTCACAACAGCACGGCGCTCGCGGACCTGTTCTCGTCGGTGGATGCTCTGGTCACTCCGACGACGCCGCGGGTGGCGCACGGGTATGACCAGCACGAGCAGAACATCGTCGTGGGCGACCTCTGCTGGGGCTTCAACATCACCGGACACCCGGCCGTCAGCGTGCCGGTCGGGCTGCTCGACGGCCTACCGGTCGGCGCCCAGGTCGTGGCCCCACACGGCCGGGAGGACATCGCCCTGGCCGTGGCGGCGCGGATCACGCGGTCGCTTCCGCTACCAGGCTGAGGCTTTCAGGTCGTTGTGGAGGATCGCTTCGACGGATTGCTCGGGGGTTTGGCCGGTGGTGTCTAGCCAGAGTCCGCGGTTCGGGATGTCTTGCAGGCCTTCTTGTAGTGACCTGACGGCGTCGGCCAGCGTCATACCGGGGCCCTGCCAGGCTCGGTAGGAGTTGTAGCCGCGGCCTGTTTCGCGCTCGACGATGGAGTCGACGGAGGGGACGAGTACGACGAGGTGCGGGTCGGCGATGCCTTCGAACGAGTCGAGCCAGCGGGTGACGTGGTCGCCGAGGATGATGTCGGAGCAGACGAAGTCGAAGCCGGCCTCGAGGTAGTGGCGGGCGACGAGGGCGCTGGCGTCGTACCGGAGTTGCAGCTGGCGTAGCGCTTCGGGCTCCGGATCTGGGGTCATGCCGACGGCGCCGGAGACGACTGCGTTGTAGTAGACGTCTCCGTCGACGGTTGCGGCAGGCGGACCGAGGCGGCTGGCGAGCAGCGGGGCGATGGTGGATTTACCCGCTGCCTGCATGCCGGTGACCAAGACGACTTTCTGCATGACCTCCATCCCATCACGCGCGTCCAGCGGATTCCCGTCGTTCGCCGATAAACTGCGGGGATGAACGGGATGCTGGGTGATCCGGGGACCAGGCGCCCTGTCACGCTCGACGATGTCGCGCGGGCCGCCGGGGTCTCCCAGCCGACTGCTTCGCGGGTGCTGAACGGGAGTTCGCGCAAGGTTGCGGAGAGCTATCGCGAGCGGGTGCTCGAGGCGGCGCGCGAGCTCGGGTACACACCGAATCTGCCCGCGCAGGCAATGGCGCGGGGTACGTCGCGGACGATCGCGTTGGTGATCAGCCTGATCTCCGACCCGTACTTCTCCGCGATGGCGGCCGAGATCATGAAGCAGGCCGAGGCGATCGGGCTGCACGTGTCGATCGCCGTCACCGAGCGTCAGGCCGACCGCGAGCTCGACCTCGTCCGTGAGCTCCGCGGCCAGCAACCGCGCGCGATCATCCTGGCCGGCACCGGCTATGTCGATCCCCCGTCCGAGCAGCAACTCGTCGACGAGCTGCACCGCTACGAGGAGACCGGCGGCCGGGTCGTACTCATCAGCCGCTCCGATCTCCCCTTCGAGACGGTCGACTTCGACAACCACGAGGGCTCCCGGCAACTCGCCCGCGAGCTGGCCGGCCTCGGGTACGAGCGCTGCCTGGTCCTGGGCAGCGGCACTCCCCTGCTGTCCATGCGCCGCCGCGTCGAAGGCTTCGTCACTGGCCTCGTCGAGTCAGGCGTCGCCGACGCGGCCACTCGCGTCCACCACCCCGGCTTCAGCTGGACCGGGGCGCGCGACTTCGTGCTCAGCCTGACCGATGCCGAGGTACGGGACCTTCAACTCGTCTTCGCCGTCACCGACGACATGGCCCTGGGCGCCCTGGCCGGCCTGCGAGAACGCGGCCTCCGCATCCCCGAAGACATCGGCATCGCCGGCTTCGACGACATCAGCACCCTCCGCGATGTGGTCCCCAAACTGACCACAGTCCACGTAGCCCTGAACGCCGTCGCCCAGGAAGCGGTCTACCGCGCAACGACGACAGACGAGGTCCTGACCCGCCGTACCGTCCCTGCCTACCCGGTCATTCGGGCCAGCACTCCGCCCCTCAGCTAGCACTAGTCTTCGGCCCATGACCGTGCAACCCGGCCCCCGGCCGCCCTTCAGCCGTTGGCCCCTGATGTGGACCGCCATCGCCTTCTTCGCCGCGGGCCTCGTGCTGAGCTCGATCTTCCTCCTGCAGATGATGAGTGTGATGCCGACCGAACCGGCGCCGCTCGGCGACGGCCTCGTCCAGCTGGACCGTGACGGCCTGACCATCTCGACGACTGCTCAAGGCCAGACGCCGAGTTGCCAGGCCAAGGACGCCACCGGCGCCGACATCCCACTGAAGAATCCGCTGAAGCGCGAGAACTACTCCGTCGACGGTCCTAGTTACTACGTCATCGCCCACTCGCGGACCCCCATCCCGCCGCAGACCGTCACCGTCACCTGCACCAATGCCGACAACACGATCCCGTACTACGTAGGCGACCGGGCAGCCCCCGACAAGATGTTCGCCGCGCTGATCAAGGCCTTCGCCTCCATCATCGTGGCGGTTCTGATCGGCAGCGCCTTCATCCGCGTCGAACAACTCCGGCACCGCCGTGCTGGTTTCAAGGCCTGACGTCAGACCTCCCACCAGGTCAGGTGGGCGCCGGCTTCGGTGAGCGGTTCGATCAGTTCCCAGGCTTCGGTGATCTGGTTGTCGCCGACGCGGATGATGTCGACGACCGCAATGGACGGGCCGCCGCCGGGGAGGTGGCGGCGGGTATGGACCACGACGTGGTCGGCGTCGGAGAGCAGATGGAGGATCTCGACCTTCATCTCCTTCAGCGGAGTGAGGGCGTTGCCCACGTCGGTGAGCCATTCGGTCTTGGTACGGGTCAGGCCGTCGGGGCGGTGGTGACGAAAGTCGTTGCTGAGCAGGGGTTCGACGGCGTCGACGCCGCCCTCGCCGATCAGTTGGGCCAGTGCCTGCTGGACGAGTTGCTTGTTCTCTGTCGTCATGTCCAGCAGTGTTGCGGTGGCCTGTAGCGGTTGTCGATGAACTCCCATTTCATGGGTAGGCTCGATGACTATGGCAACGGTCGGGGAACTCCTGCGGCAGTGGCGGCATCGGCGGCAGTTGAGTCAGCTGGACCTCGCGATAGCGGCAGATGTCTCGGCGCGGCACGTCAGCCTGGTCGAGACCGGGAAGTCGCAACCGAGCGCCGAGATGGTGCTCCGGCTGGCCGAGCAGCTCGACGTACCGCTGCGTGAGCGCAACGTCCTCCTGCTCGCGGCCGGCTTCGCACCCCGGTACGCCGAAAGCCCCCTCGACTCGATCGCGCTGTCAGCGGCGCGCACCGCCGTAGAGCGCGTCCTGCACGCCCACGAGCCCTACCCAGCTCTCGCCTTCGACCGTCACTGGGACATCGTGATGACGAATCGGGCCGTAGATCCGTTCCTCACCGGCGTAGCACCAGAACTGCGAGAGCCACCGATGAACCTGCTCCGCCTCGGACTCGATCCCCGCGGCCTGGCCGCCCTGGTCGTCAACCGCGACGACGTGCGAACCGTCTTCCGCTCCCGGGTACGACGCCAACTCGCCGCCGCCCCGGACGCCCGGCTCACCGCCCTCTACGAAGAACTGCTGGCCCCGGGCGATACCGCCGAGCCGGTGGAGGCCGAGGTCGTGATCCCGATGATCATCCGCATCGACGGCGTCGAGTTGCGGATGTTCTCCACGATCACGACCTTCGGCACTCCCCTCGACCTCACCCTGGACGAACTCGCCGTCGAGTCCTATTACCCCGCAGACGACGAGACCGCCGCGTACTTCACAGCTTCACTCCCCCGCTGATCAGGTCGATCTTCCAGTAGCGCTGGAGGCTGAGGAACAGAACACCCAGCGGAATGATCGACACCAGCACACCGGCGATGACGATCGAGTACTGGGCTGCTTGGCCGCCGGTGATGATCATCAGGCCGTAGAGGCCCAGCGTCAGCGGATACAGGTGATCGTTGTTGATCATCACGAACGGCAGCAGGAAGTTGTTCCAGATGCCGATGAACTGAAGGAGGAAGACGGTGACCAGGGCGGGCATCATCAGCGGTGCGCCGACCGAGCGGAAGATGCGCCACTCGCTGCCCCCGTCGATCCGGGCCGCCTCCATGATCTCGTCGGGGACCGACGCCTCCGAGTAGATCTTGCAGAGGTAGATCGCGAACGGGCTGACCAACTGCGGGAGCAGGACTGATGCGTAGCTGTTCGTCATCCCCACCTTGGCCAGCAGCAGGAACTGCGGGACGGCCAGCAGGATCTGCGGCAGCAGGACCGCAGCGACGATCGCCCTGAACAACATGGTGCTGCCGGCGAACCGGTACTTGCCCAAGGCATAGCCGGCCGCTCCGGCGATTGCCGTCGACAACAGTCCGCCGCCGATCGCGTAGATCACCGAGTTCAGCACCCAACGGCCGAAGATGCCGTGGTTGTAGCTGAACAGCGCGTCCAGGTTGCTCCAGAATCCACCGTTGAAGGCGGGCAGGAACGGTGCCGTCGAGAACAGCTCGTCGTTGGTCTTGGTCGACGCGATGACGATCCACAGCACCGGCAGTACGCAGTACAGGGCGCCGATCAGCAGGATCAGCGTCGGGATCCAGCGGGTGCGTTGCCGGGTCATCTGGTGGACCTCCGGGCGATCCGGCGGCCGACGGCCGAGACGAGGACGGTCGCGGCGACCGTCATGGCGATCAGCACGAACGACGTCGCGGCGCCTTCGTAGATGCTGTTGTTGACGAAGGCATCGGTGTAGACGCGCATCAGCGGCACCCAGGTCGACGAGATCGCGTTGGCCAGCGGCTTCAGCGTCGTCGGCTCGTTGAACAGTTGCAGCGAGCCGATCACCGAGAACAGCGCGACCATCGCCACGGCCGGCGCGATCATCGGCAGCTTCACCCGGACGGCGATCTGGAACTCCGTCGCGCCGTCCAGCTCGGCCGCCTCGAACAGCTCCTTCGGCAGGCTCCGGACTGCGGTGTAGAGGATCACCATGTTGAAGCCGACGACGCCCCAGACAGCAACATTGGCCACGCTGAAGAAGATCCCCTTGGTGCCGAAGTAGTTCACCACGTCACCACCGATCGGCGACGTCGCGGGCAGGTACATGAAGCCCCACAACAGCGACGCGACCACACCCGGTACGGCGTACGGCAGGAAGATCGCCAACCGCGCGAACCCGACCAGCCGTGCCCGCTTCGCGTCGAGGCACAACGCGAACAGCGTCGACAGGATCACCGTCAGCGGTACGCCGAACGCCGCGATCAGCAGCATCCGGCCGAGGCTCGCCCAGAACTCGCTGTCGCTCAGGGTCGAGGTGTAGTTGGACAGGCCCGTCCACACCTCGGTCGGCTTACCACCACCGAGCAGGCCTTTGCCCACCTTCATCCGGCGGAAGCTGAGGAAGATCGCGTAGATCGCCGGGGCGATCGTGAACAGCAGCAACAACACGACGGCCGGCGTGACCAGCGCGATCGGCAGCAGCCCGCCACGGCCGCGCGACTTGCTCGCGGCCGTGGCGGTACGAGGACCGCTCATCTCAGCCGGCTACCTGGAAGCCGAGTTTCTTCATGTCGCTGACCGTTGCCTCTTGCATCGTGTCGAGGGCCACGGACAGCGAGGTCTTCTTCTGCAGCGCTGCGCCGAACGCGTTGGAGTACGAGTCGAAGGTGACGTTCGCGTTCGGGCCCCAGATGTCGAACGTCCGCACGCCCTTGGCCGCGGTCGCCATCAAAGTGTTGTAGTCCGGCTGCGTCGACATGAACGGCGGCGGTGTCTTCAGCGCAGGCAGTTGCTGACCCTGCGGCGAGGCCGGGAAGACCTGGACGTTCTTGATCAGCGAGTCCATCCCCGCATCGGACGAGTTCATCCACTCGACGAACTTCGCGGCCTCGGCCGGATGCTTCGAGTTGGCCGTTACCGCTTCGGTCTCGCCACCCCAGATACCGACCGCGGTGTCACCGGCGGTCCAGGCCGGCAGCGGTGCGGCGGCCCACTTGCCGGCGGTGTCCTTCGCGATCGACGGCAGCTGGTTCGGTCCCCACTGCGCGCCAACCCAACCGACGATGGTGCCGTTGTTCATGTCGGTGTTCCACTGCGCCGACCAGTTCGGCTGCGGGCTCACCAGGCCCTTCTTGATCAGGTCGTCCCAGTAGTCAGCGACCTTCTTGCTAGCGGCATCGTTGATCGCCACGCTCCAGGTGTCGCCGTCGGCCTTCCACCAGTTGGCCCCGGCTTGCTGCGCGAGCCCGGCGAACCAGCCCGGGTCGGCGGCGGTGAAGTTGCCGATGTACTTCTTCGGATCCGCCTTGTGGATCGCCGCCGCGACCGTCGCGTACTCCGCCCAAGTGGTCGGCGCCTTCAGGCCGAGCTTGTCGAACACGTCCTTGCGGTAGAAGAACACCATCGGGCAGACGTTCTGCGGTACGCCATACGTCTTGCCCTCGAACTGCACCTGGGACAGCGAGGCCTTGTCGTACTTCGCGTCCAGCCCCTTCACGTAGTCGTCGATCGGGACGACCACCTGGTTCGCGATCAGCGCCGGCAGCGCCTGGTACTCGACCTCGGTGATGTCCGGGTTGGTACCGGCCTTGTTGTTGGTGATCAGCTTGTTGTACAGCGTGTAGCCGGTGCCCGAGGGCTTGCTCAGCTTCACCTGGATGTCCGGGTTGAGCTTGTTCCACTCGTCGACGACCTTGTCCATGCCGCCATCCCAGTTGACGTAGGTCAGGTTGACCTTCTCGCCCTTGGTCGCACTGGACCCGCCGCCGCTGGGGCCGGCGTTGTCGTCGTTGCCCGAGCAGGCCGCCAGGGCCAGCACGAGGACAGCACCGAGGGCGGCGCTTCTGCGGAGGTTCATCAGGGGTTTCCTCATTTCGACGCCCAGCCGGGGTATTCGGTGGGGGTGGCCTGGATGCCGATCCACTGGCGGTGGGTGTAGCCGGCCAGCTGGCCTTCGCCGCCGTGCCGGGCATACCCGTCGTTGACGTGTACTTCGTTGCTCTTGACCTTCTCCGCGAACGCGAGCCCGCGCATCGGGTCCTTGGTGAAGACGGAATTCATCAGCGTGCGATGACGATTGACCAGGTCGAGCGCCTCGGCCTCGCTGTCGACCACGGTGATCGGCATCACCGGGCCGAAGATCTCCTCGGTGAACACCGGCATCTGCGGGGTCACGCCGGTCAGTACGGCGGGCTGGTAGTACAACCCGTCGTACGTGCCACCGGTCGCCAGCTTGGCGCCGGCTTCCAGTGACGGCTGGACGAGGCCTTCGTGGAAGCGCTTGAGCTGCGTCTCGGTGATGATCGGGCCGAGGTCGACGTCGTCGCGCAGCGGGTCGCCGACGCGCAGCTTGCTCACCCGTTCGACGACAGCCTCGGTGAACTCGTCGGCGACCGAGCGCATGACGATGTGCCGGCCGGCGGTGATGCAGGTCTGGCCCTGGTACCAGAGCGAGGACCAGAGCGCGCAGCTGACGGCTTGGTCGAGGTCGGCGTCGTCCAGTACGACGAACGCGTTGTCGCCGCCCAGCTCGGTCGCCGCGGCGCGGAAGTTCTTGCCCGCGAAGCTGGAGATCTGCTGACCGACCTCGAACGAGCCGGTGAAGTGGATCAGGTCCAGGTCGGGGTGCTCAGAGAGCGTTCTCCCCGTTGTCGGGCCGTCGCCAGGTACGACATTGAAGACACCCGCCGGTACGCCGGCCGCCTTGGCCGCCTCGGCGAGGATCTGGCCGCCGGCGATCGGGGTGAGCTCGGCAGGCTTGAGGACGACGGCGTTGCCGTAGGCGAGCCCGGGTGCGAGCGCGCGCATCGCGAGGCTCATCGGGTAGTTCCAGGGCACGATCAGCCCGATCACGCCCAGCGGCACCGCCCGGGAGAGCGAGATCTTGCCGCTCTTGTACGGCGGCAGGATGGCGCCGGCGTTCTCGGTCAGCTGGGTGGCGGAGTTGAGCAGCTGGTTGATCGACTGCCCGAGCTCCTCCTCCGCCTTCTCCGTCGTACCGCCGGTCTCCCGGATGATCAGCGTGATCAGCTCGTCGTGCCGGTTCTCCAGCTCCCGCGCGAACGCCCGCAGGATCTCGCTCTTGGTGTTCGCGTCGACCTCGGCCCACTCGGCCTGCGCCCGCCGCGCACTCCGGACCGCCCGGTCCACCTGCTCGGCCGACGCGCTCCCGTACCGCGCGAACGGCTTGCCGGCCGCCTTGTCGAGCACCGGCACCCAGTCCGACGCCGGCGGCTCACACCACCCGTCGATCCACACCTGCGCCTCGTAATCCCGCAACCCACTCGCAGGAACCGACCTCATCGGCGTACCTCCGCTCGACCCACTCAGGAATGCGCTTTCCCGCAGGATTGCGCATTCCCGGTCCCCGGTCAAGAGGTGGGATCGGGGGTACCGGCGATCGGTGCCCGAGCTGCACAAGTTCCGCGAGAGCTGGTGCATAATTAGTGCGGATTTCCGGCGTCAAGAAGACGGCGCCAGGTGGATCAGCTGTTACGAGGAGTGACAGAGGATGAACCGAGCCGGCGAATTCGGTGAGTTGGCCATGACCCTGCACGACCAGGACGGAACGCTCGCGACCGTCGAAGGCGTGTTGCAGTTCGCGACCGAGGTGCTGCGCTACGACCACGCGTCGGTGATGCTGGTGCGCCGCAGGCAACCGGAGACCGTGGCGGCGACCGGCGAGCTGATCACCAAGGCCGATCAGCTGCAGATCGATTTCGCTGCCGGACCCAGTCTGCTGGCGATCTCCGATCACCACGAGGTCCTGGTCGAGGACACCACCACCGACACCCGCTGGCCGGAGTGGGCGCCGATCGCAGCGGAGTACGGGATCCGGAGTCTGCTGGCGATCCGGCTCTTCACCGAACACTCCACCAGCGGAGTCCTGAACCTGGTCTCCGCCCAGCCTCTCGACTTCACCGAGACCGACCACGAGTCCGCCCGGCTGCTGGCCCTGCATGCCTCGATCGCCATCGCGTCGACCCGGCTGGAGTCGTCACTGCGAGAGGCTGTCGACTCCCGCAAGATCGTCGGCCAGGCGGTCGGCCGCCTGATGGAGCGCTACGACCTCGACGCCGTCCAGGCCTTCGTCGTCCTCCGCCGCTACTCCCAGGACCGCAACCAACGCCTCAAGGCAGTCGCCACGCACGTCATCGAGACCGGAAAGCTCCCCGACTAGCCGCGGTCAACCCGGCGGCCGAAGGCGCCGAGGAGGCGCGTCTGCCGCGAGGCGCCAGGTGGGAGGGTGTTGCTGGCGCCGGTCCCGAAGACACCCATGGCGCGCATCTCGTCGAGGTGCGGCTCGACGATGGCCCAGAGGGCGTCGACCAGAGCGGGATCGAGGGTCGGATCCAGCCGGCCACCGACCGCGATGTCCCAGGAATGGATCAGGACGTCACCCAGGCGAAAGCGCACGAAGGTGTCGTACGAGATGTCACCGCTCGGGTGATGAAGGGGCAAGCGCTGGTCGGCGGCAGCGAAAGCGGATCGCTGATCTTCGCAGGAGGTACTGACCGCTGCGATCGCATCGTCGCCGAGTTGGTCGGCGTCGAGACCGGCCACCGCGTCGGCCGCCGAGGCGCCTGCGAGCAGCCGGACAGCGAACCGGTTGCCCGCTACCACGTGGTCGACGACTTCGCGGACGGTGAGACCGGCCGGCGTCGGGTTGTCCCAGTGGGTCGACGGCAGGGAGCCGACGACCCGGACGAGTTCGGCGCCGGCGTCCGCGAAGAGGTTCACCAGAAGGAGGTTAGCGGCCTCACGATTCACCGGGACGTGTCGTCGGAGAGGTATGAACATGGATGAGAGTGCAATCAGGCTGCAGATCGGCAGGATCGTCGACGGCATCCAGGCCAGGGATCTCGACCTGCTGCGGGAGGTGTACGCGCCGGATGTGGTGTCGTTCGACGTCGAGCCGCCGCTGCAGCATGTGGGGGTAGAGGCGAAACTGGAGAACTGGGCGAAAGTGTTCACGTTCCTGGCCGACCCGGCGTACGAGGTGCGCGACCTGCAGCTGGCCGTCGACACCGAGCTCGCCTTCGGGCACTGCTTCGGCCGGGTGAGCGGAACCCTGCCCGATGGCACGGCGACGGACGGCATGTGGGTCAGAGCCACCTTCTGCTTCCGCAAGGTCGACGGCCGATGGCTGGTCGCGCACGACCAGGCATCGGTCCCGTTCGACATCCGGAGCGGCAAGGGGGTGAGTGACCTCGAGCCCGATCAGCCGATCGGGAAGTCGAAGTAGGTGTCCGGAAACGGCTCGTCGTCGAGCGTGTAGTGCCACCACTCGCACTCGTAGGATCTGAACCCGCACGTCTCCATCACGGTCCGCAGCTGATCACGGTTCTTCCTTTCGGTCTCGCCGATCTCCGCTGCGCCGTGGTGTGAGACGGGGTCCATCAGGTCGTGGTCGCCGCCCATCGCGGCCAGTTCGCCGGTGCTCAGGTGATAGAGGGTCAGGTCGACGGTGCTTCCGCGGCTGTGGCCCGACTTGGCGGCTACGTAGCCTTTGGCGAACATCTCGGCGCGGTCGATGTTCGGGTAGTGGCGTCGCTTGGTCCGGCCGTCCTCGGGTTGTTTCGACCACTGCAGGAAGCGGTCGACGGCGCGTTGGGGGCGGTAGCCGTCCCAGAGCAGGAGCCCGAAGCCACGGGGCTCGGCCTTCTCACGGGCCGAGGCCAGGGCTGAGCACAAGGCCCTGGTACCGACGATTCTGTTGGCCAGATAGCCGTCGACCGGTTTGCCGGTGAAGTTGTCCCAGGTCGCGTACTTCGCGTCCCAGCGGATTCCGGACGTGTACTCGTCCACGAAGACGAAGTCCGCGTTCACCGGACCTCCAGCGCCGAGGCCACCAGCCGGTCGATCACCTCGGCGAGCGGTATCCCGGCGGCGGCCATCATCCGCGGATAGCGGCTGTACGACGTCATGCCAGGGAACGTGTTGACCTCGTTGAGGACCACCTGCCCATCCGCGGTCAAGAACAGATCGACCCGCGCCAGCCCACTGCAACCCAGCGCTCGATAGACGGCCTTCGCGGTCTCCCGGACTAGCGAACGCGACGCCGCCGAGATGTCAGCGGGGACGATCGGCGTCGAGTTGTCCGAACCCATCTCCGGCGCGGTCTCCTGATGGATCCGGAAGAAGCCATGGGACAGCGCGATCCGATCCACCTCCCCCACCACCAGATCCGGATCGGCCCCGAGGATCGCGCAGCCGACCTCATGCCCGACGACGGCCTCCTCGATCAGCACCTTCGAGTCGTACTCCCTGGCGACCGCCACAGCGTCGGCCAACTCGTCCGCGCCGGCCACCTTGCTGACCCCGAACGAAGATCCCGACCGAGCCGGCTTCACGAAGACCGGATAGCTGAGCTGGTCCGGATCGATGCCCTGCTCCCCCGTCACCGTCCAGAAGTTCGGGGTCGCGATGCCCGCGTCGCCGGCCACGGTGTAGGCGAGAGACTTGTCCAGGCAGAGCGCCGAGCTCTGGATATCGCAACCCACATAGGGAATCCCGGACAGCTCCAGCAAACCCTGGATCGCGCCGTCCTCACCGAACCTGCCATGCAGCACGGGCAGCACCAGATCCAGCTCGATCGTGTCGTACTTCCCTTCGTCCAGGACCAGCAGCCCACGCACGCTGCTGTCCGGTGCGAGGACAGCCGGCTGACAGCCGCCGGCCTCCCACTCCGGACCAGGCCCGTCGCACAGCATCCACGCGCCGCTCTGCGTGATTCCGACGAAGTACGGTTCGTACTTCATCGGATCGAGGTGTTTCGCGATCTCCAGCGCGGATTTGACCGAGATGTGGCGTTCCTCGGAAACACCGCCGAAGACCACGCCGACCTTCAACCTAGGCATACTGACTCCTGCTTTCGAACTTGAGACAATTGACGAGAGAGTTTTCGACGGTGTCGCGCAGGGCGCGATCCGTGTAGTAAGCGGTGTGCGGGCTGATCAGCACGTTCGGCAGCCGCTGCAATCGCGGCAGGAATTCGCTGGCGATCGCCTTGCCGCGGTGGTCGGCGTAGAAGACTCCTTCTTCCTCTTCGACCACATCCAGCGCCGCTCCACCGAGCCGGCCGCTCTCCAGCGCCGCAAGCAAAGCCTCGGTGTCGATGAGCGCGCCGCGTCCGGTATTGACGACGAGCGCACTCGACCTCAGCTTCTTCAGCCGTTGCCGGTTCAGCAGATGGTGCGTGTCAGCAGTGAGCGGGGCATGGAGAGTGACGATGTCGCTGAGTCGGAGCAATTCGTCCAGCGAGACATAGTCGGCAGAGGTGCTGGGTTGGGTGTCGTGCGCCAGGATTCGGCATCCGAATCCGCGCAGCCTGTTCACGACGGCAGAGCCGATGCGCCCGGTACCGACGACCCCGATCACCAGGTCATGGAGTTCCCGCCCGCGGACCGGGTCCAACCGGTAGTCCTGCACATCCGTACGCCGAATCATGCCCCGCGCATTGCGTAGAGCCATCAGCATCAGCAGCAGCGTGAAGTCGGCCACGCTGTCGGGCGAATAACTGACGTTCTCGACGGAGATGCCGAGCCCCGTCGCGAAATCCAGGTCGAGGTGGTTGTAGCCGATGCTCCTGGTCGAGATGTATTCGACGCCGGCCCGGCTGAGGTCGAGCAGCGTCGCATTCGTGATGCGGGTCTTGTGGCCGACGCTGATGCAGCGATTACCGATCGCCAGGTCCGAATTCGCTTCGGAGACCGCCGCCGCGGTGATGGTCGGCAGTACGCCGAAATGGGGTGCCAGTTCCCGGTACAGCACGTCCTCGTCCGGCTCACAGCCGAAGACAGTGATTCCTGTCGTCATGACTGTCCCCCGGGATCCTGCGTCGGGTCGGCGTAGGGAGCCGGGCAACCGTGAGTCACAGCATCCGGGCGGAGTTCGTAGTGCCAGGCCTCGTTGGCATAGATCTGGCACAATCCGTAAGCGCCGCCGTGCTTGGACAACCACCCGGCCGCCTCGCGCCCGAGATCGATCGCATGCCCCGACACGTGCGGCGACTTGTCAGGCGTCGCGACCCATCGAGCGGCTTCCTCCTTCGAGCCGTACTGCGCGACCGCCTCGCTGAGGAGTTCTTCCTGGTACGCCGCCGAGCGCCACCCGCTGTTCACCACGAACTCGACCCCGTCGTCCCGAGCCACCGTCCCGGCCCTCCGCAGAGCACCGAGCAGCGCGGGATCGAGGTTGGCGACGGCAGGAACTCCCGCGTCGAAGACCGTCACCCCCTCGGGGACGTACCCGTTCTCCTCGCCGAGCGCGCGATGGCGGTCGTCGCTGGACGATGCGCTCGACAACAAAGACGGCGCCACCGCCTGCTGGACGAAGACGACGGCGAGCGCCGCGTTCGCGAGCACGAAGGCCACGCGCACGGTCAATCTGGTACGGCGCCCTGCTGCGGGCGCCGGTTTGATGGCAGACATGGCACCAGCCAAGGCAATCGCGTGTTGCCGGCCGGTCTGGGGATTTCGATATGCCGGCGATAACCGCCGGGTCGTAGCATCGAGGATGTGCGAGTGCTGATCGTCGAGGACGAACCCGTGATGGCCGAAGCCATCCGTGATGGCCTGCGGCTGGAGGCGATCGCCGCCGACATCGCCGGTGACGGTGACACCGCGCTGGAGCTGCTGAGCATCAACGAGTACGACATCGCCGTCCTCGACCGCGACATCCCCGGCCCGTCCGGCGACGAGATCGCCAAGCAGATCGTTGCCTCCGGCAGCGGTATGCCGATCCTGATGCTCACCGCCGCCGACCGGCTGGACGACAAGGCGTCCGGGTTCGAGCTCGGCGCCGACGACTACCTCACCAAGCCGTTCGACCTGCGCGAGCTCGTACTCCGCCTCAGAGCCCTCGACCGCCGCCGTGCCCACAACAGGCCGCCGGTGCGGGAGATCGCCGGCCTGCGGCTCGATCCGTTCCGTCGCGAGGTCTACCGCGATGGCCGGTACGTCGCGCTGACCCGCAAGCAGTTCGCCGTGCTCGAAGTACTGGTCGCCGCGGAGGGTGGCATCGTCAGCGCCGAAGAGCTGCTGGCCAAGGCCTGGGACGAAAACGCCGACCCCTTCACCAACGCCGCACGCATCACAGTCTCCGTACTCCGTAAGCGGCTCGGCGAGCCTTGGGTCATCGCCACCGTCGCCGGCGCCGGCTATCGGATCGAGGCACCGTCCGACCGCGCCGGCGCGGGTGGTGACCGTGGCTAGGGAGCCCGGTTGGAGTGTCCGCCTGAAGCTCACCCTCAGCTACGCCGGATTCCTGATGATCGCCGGTGCGTTGCTGCTCGCGGTCGTCTGGGTGTTCCTGCTGCGCTACGTGCCCGATGTGATCGCCGACCCGATGCCGACGACGAGCCAACCTCATGTGCGCGGGACACCCTCGCCGCCCGGCCCGATGGTCATCCCGGACCGCTCCGATCTGCTGGCCGCCTTCGCGCCGAAGGTAGCCCTCATGCTGGTGTTCCTGCTGGCCTTCGGCCTGCTCGGAGGCTGGATCCTCGCCGGAAGCATGTTGTCGCCGCTGACCCGGATCACCCAGGCCACCCGGCTCGCCGCGACCGGGTCGCTCTCCCACCGGATCCAGCTGGAAGGCCGCGGAGACGAGTTCCGCGAGCTCGCCGATTCCTTCGACACCATGCTCGCGCGGCTCGAGGCCCACGACGCCGAGCAGCAGAGATTCGCGGCCAACGCCTCCCACGAGCTACGCACGCCACTGGCCATCACCCAGACGCTGCTCGACGTCGCCCGCAACGACCTGGACCGCGACAACGGCAAGCTCGTCGATCGCCTGCACGCCATCAACACCCGGGCCATCGACCTGACCGAGGCGCTGCTCGTGCTCAGCCGCGCCAACCAGCGGACGTTCACCCGCGAGCCCGTCGATCTCTCCCTGGCAGCCGAGGAAGCCGCGGAAACCCTGCTCCCGCTCGCCGAAGAACGCGGTCTGACGATCGAGACCGAAGGCGACATCGCCCCGACGACGGGATCCCGCACCCTGCTCGTCCAGCTGGCCACGAACCTCCTGCACAACGCGATCGTCCACAACCTGCCTGCCCGGGGCACTGTCTGGGTCACCACCAGAGTTCGTCCGCAGAGCGTGCAACTCGTCGTCGAGAACACCGGCGAGAAGCTCACTGCGCAGCAGGTCGCCACGCTGGTCGAGCCGTTCCAGCGCGGCAGCGAACGCGTCCGTACCGATCACTCAGGTGTCGGCCTGGGGCTGGCCATCGTCAAAAGCATCACAGAGGCCCACGACGGAACCCTCACTCTCACGCCCCGCCCTGACGGTGGCCTCCGCGTCACCGTGGAGCTACCCGCCAGGCTTGCTGCGTGATGGAGTAGATGACGGCGTCGAACGTCTCGCCATCCTCCTCCAGCCGGGCTTCGTGATCGAAGCTCATCCCGATGCGTTCCATCACGGAGATGCTCTTGGTGTTGGCGGTCTCGGTGGAGGCGAGCACGCGGGGTAGATCGAGGTCGGTGAACGCGTAGGCAAGCCAAGCCGCTGCCGCCTCGGTGGCGTACCCGTGCCCCCAGTACTCCCGCGCCAGCCGCCACCCGAGCTCGAGATCATCCGGATGCCACGACTCGTGCGTCAACCCACCCGCCCCGAGGAACGCGCCGTCCGCCCGCCGCTCGATCGCGAGAAAGCCGGTGCCTTCCGCCGAGTACCGTTCGTTGACCGCTGTCGCGATCTCGTCCGTCTCGGCTCGACTCAGCGGCTTACCGCCGAGATATCGCATCACCTCGGGGTCGGTGTTCAGCTCGGCCCAAGCCGGCAGATCCTCGTCCCGGAAGGGGCGCAGGAGCAGTCGTTCCGTGGTGAGCACTCCGGCCTCCCGCTGATCAGGGTCTGGTGGCGTAGAAGGCCACTGCTGCCGAGGATGCCACGTTGAGGGAGTCGACGCCGCCGGCCATCGGGATCTTCACCGTCAGGTCTGCCCGTTCGAGCACGTGCGGCTTGAGGCCGTGGCCTTCGGTACCGAAGATCAGGGCGAGTTTGGGGTCCTGGCGTGCGGTCAACTCGTCGAGGGTGATGGAGTCGTCGGTGAGCGCGAGCGCCGCGCTGACAAAGCCCTTGTCCTTCAGCAGGTCGAGGGCGTCCGGCCAGCTGGCCAGGCGGGTCCAGGGGATCTGGAAGACGGTGCCCATCGAGACCTTGATCGAGCGGCGGTACAACGGATCCGCGCAGGTGGGGGTGATCAGGACGGCGTCGACGCCCATCGCGGCGGCGGCCCGGAAGCCGGCGCCGACGTTGGTGTGGTCGACGATGTCGTCGAAGATCGCGATCCGGCGGCCGGTGAGCAAGGTGCCGAGCTCGGGTGCGGGCTGCCGCCGGTACGACGCGAGCGCCCCGCGATGAACGTGGAAGCCGGTGACCTGCTCGGCCAGCTCCTCGGTCACCACGTAGACGGGGGCCGACGGCCACTTCTCCAGTACGTCGGCCAGCGAGTCCAACCAGCGCGGCGCCAGCAGGAACGACCGCGGCTCGTAGCCCGCGTCGGCCGCCCGCCGGATCACCTTGTCGCCCTCGGCAATGAACAGCCCGTGCTCTTCCTCGAGCATCCGCCGCAGGTTCACCTCACGCAGTTGGACATAGTCCCCCAGCCGCTCATCCGCGGCATCTTCAACGGAAACAAGCGGACTCATGAACCGTTTGCCACCGTGACCAGACCGGCGATGTCTACGACCTGGCCGATGATGACGATGGCTGGGGCGCCTACTCCGGCGGCTGACATCGCCTCCGCGATGCCGGCCAGGTCTGACTTGACCTGCAGCTGGCCCGGAAGGGTGCCGTCGGCAATCGCCGCGGCCGGTGTCGCCGAGTCCTTGCCGTGGGCAATCAGTGTGGAGGCGATCACCGGCAGGTTCTCGACTGCCATCAGCAACACCAAGGTGCCGTGCAGTCGAGCGAGCGCCTCCCAGTTGATCAGCGAGTCCGGATGACCGGGCGGGATGTGCCCGGACACGACAGTGAACTCGTGCGTCACCCCGCGATGCGTGACCGGGATCCCCGCCGCCGCCGGCACCGCGATCGAGCTGGTGATGCCCGGTACGACCGTCCAAGGCACTCCCGCCTCGGCACACGCCAAGGCCTCCTCGAACCCACGCCCGAACACATAAGGATCGCCGCCCTTGAGTCGCACGACGACCTTGCCCTGCAGCCCGCGATCAACCAGCAGACGATTGATCTCCTCCTGCGCCGCCGACCGCCCGCGCGGCAACTTCGCCGCGTCGATCAGCTCCACGTCAGGATGCAACTCCTCCAGCAACGGCTGCGGCGCCAACCGATCCGCCACCACCACATCCGCCTCGGCCAGCAACCGCCGCCCGCGCACCGTGATCAGGTCAGGATCGCCAGGACCCCCACCGACCAGGTACACCCCAGGCTTCTTAGCCAGCGAGTCCCGCGCGCCCAGCGCACCGACCCGCAAAGACTCCAGGATCGCGTCCCGTACCGCCGCCGACCGCCGGTGATCACCACCGCCCAGTACGCCGATGGTCACCTGATCATGCTGACCGGAAGCCGGCGTCCAGGCAGTCGCCCGCGATCGATCGTCCGACCGCACGCAGAAGATCCGCCGCGACTCGGCCTCGGCCGAAACCTGATCGTTGACCGAGGCATCGTCCGTGGCCACCACGACGTACCAGGCACCCTCGAGATCGCCGTCGGCGTACCCACGCTCGACCCACCGGAGATCCGGGTTCGTCAGCAACCCTTCGATCGTCGGCGTGATCACCGGCGAGATGAGATCGATCTGCGCACCCGTCTCGAGCAACCGCGGCAGCCGCCGCTGGGCGACGCCACCGCCGCCCACGACCACCACGCGGCGGCCGGTGAGCACCAGCCCGGACAGGTACGGCGCCGTCACGCCTCGATCCCCGCATCCTCGAAGGTCGCCATCTCCGCCAGCGCCCGCACCGCACAGGTGAGGATCGGATAGGCCAGCACCGCACCCGTCCCCTCGCCCAGCCGCAGATCCAGATCCACCAGCGGCTGCAGCCCCAGCGTCTTCAACGCCACCGCGTGACCAGCCTCGGCCGACCGATGCCCGGCGATGCAGTAGTCGATCACCGCAGGCTCAAGCGCCTGCGCAACCAGCGCCGCAGCCCCCGCGATCACCCCGTCCAGGATCACCGGCACCTTGTTGGCAGCCGCCCCGAGGATGTACCCAGCCAGCGCAGCGTGCTCCAGCCCGCCGTACGCCGCGAGCGCAGCCAACGGCTCCGAGGCCGGTACTTCGTGAAGCGCCAGCGCAGCCCGGACGATCTCGGTCTTGTGCGCCAGCGTCGCGTCGTCGATGCCCGTCCCCCGGCCGGTCACCTCGTCCGCCGTCCCACCGCTGAACGTCGCGATCAACGCGGCCGACGCCGTCGTGTTCGCGATCCCCATGTCACCCGTAAGCAGGCATTGATACCCATCCAGCACCAGCTGACCGGCCAGCTCGAAGCCGACCGCCACCGCAGCCTGCACTTCCTCCGCCGTGAGCGCCTTCTCGACGGAAAGATCCCGCGTCCCCGCGCGGACCTTCGCGTGCACGATGTCCAGCTCGTCGACATCGGAGGCGACACCGACGTCCACCACCCGCACGTCGACCCGGTTGTTGGCCGCGAACGCGTTCACCGCGGCGCCACCACCCGCGAAGTTCGCCAGCATCGCCGCGGTGACCTCCTGCGGCCAGGGCGAGACGCCCTGCGCATGCACGCCGTGGTCAGCCGCGAAAACCGTCACGACGGCGGCAGTCGGTACTTCGGGCGGGCACACTCCGGTCATCCCGGCGACCCGGACCGACAACTCCTCCAGCACACCAAGGGAACCGGCCGGTTTCGTCAGCTTCTGTTGACGCTCCGTCGCCGCCCGCATCGCGGCCTCGTCGGCCGGACCGATCCTGGCCAGGTACTCCTCCACCGCTGATCCCTCCACTCGCGACGGCCGCCTGGACGCGGCCAGTTCCGATCTTCGCATCTCTCAACCCCGGCCCCGGCCAGAGCGGGCTACCTGTGGACAGTAATGTCGGATTCACCACATTTCGCGAGATCCCAGGAGGATCACCAGATGTCGCTCGATCGACCCGTCGCGCCGGACCCGTACAAGCTGCTTCCCGAGGTCGGATCGTTCACGGTCACCAGTACCGACTTCACCGACGGTGAGCCGCTCAGCGACGACCATGCCTTCGCCGGAGGCAACAAATCCCCGCAGCTCAGCTGGGAAGGCTTCCCCGCCGAGACCAAGGGTTTCGTCGTCAGCTGCTTCGACCCCGACGCGCCGACCCCGTCCGGCTTCTGGCACTGGGTCCTGGTCGGCCTGCCCGCGGACGTGACGGAGCTCCCGACCGGCGCCGGCACCACCGAGCGGCTGGAGAGCGGCGCATTCCACGTCCGCAACGACTTCGGCTCGAAGGACTTCGGCGGCGCGGCCCCGCCGCCTGGTGACGCCGCCCACCGGTACTACTTCGTGGTGCACGCGATCGACGTCGAAGCGCTCGACATCGACGGCGACGCCAGCCCGGCCTTCGTCGCCTTCAACCTCGTCTTCCACACGCTGGCCCGCGCCATCATCACGCCGACGTACCAGATTTCAGGTGGCTGACCTTCCCCGCGACCTTCGCGACGCCCTGGACGCGGCGGCGAGCGGCGCGTCCGGTGCGGCACTGAGCACGTCGTTCAAGCGGCTCAGCACCCGGTACCGCGAGGAGGTGGCCGCCACGGCGCCGATCCTCAAATCGGCGACGGACGTCGTCACCTATTCGGCGTACCGGATGCCCGCGACGTTCGGGGCGGTCCGTGCGACGCTCGAACAGGCCGCGGCGTCCCGCCCCGGGTTCGAGCCGGTGAGCCAGCTCGATCTGGGCGGCGGTACCGGGGCAGCGATCTGGGCCGCCTCCGCCGTCTGGCCGTCGCTGAAGACGGTGACCGTGGTCGAGCAGGTCCCCGAGGCGATCGCCCTGGGGAAGCAGCTCGCCAAGAGCGCCGACTCCCCAGCGATCCGTGACGCGAACTGGCAGGCGGGCAGGATCGACGATCTCGGCACGCTGGCCGCGGCCGACGTGGTCACGGTCTCGTACGTCCTCAGCGAACTGTCGGTGACACAGCAGGAGAAGCTGGTCGGCCAGCTGGCGGCGCAGCGCGGAATCGTCGCCATCATCGAGCCGGGCACACCCACCGGGTACGAACGGATCGTGGCGGCGAGAGACCAACTGATCGCGGCCGGGCACAGCATCGTCGCGCCATGCCCGCACAGCCTCGACTGCCCGATCCCGCGCGGCCGCGACTGGTGTCACTTCGCCAGCCGGGTCAACCGCAGCGCCGCGCACCGGCAGACCAAGGGAGCCGAGCTGAGCTTCGAGGACGAGAAGTTCTCGTACGTCATCAGCACACCTGCGGTTCCCGAGCCGGCCGAGAACCGCGTGCTCCGGCATCCCCAGCAGCGCAAGGGATTGGTGTCGCTGCGGCTCTGCACGAACAGCGGCAGCCTTGAGGACACCATCGTGTCCAAGCGCCAGGGGCGGCTCTACCGCTCGGCGAGAGACACCGAGTGGGGCGACCCCTGGCCGCCGATCAGTCCTTGATGCCGGACTGGGTGACGCCCTGGATCAGGTAGCGCTGCAGGAACGCAAAGATCAGCACCAGCGGCACGATCGAGACCGCGGCCGCCATGAAGAGCTGGTGGATGTTGACCGTCTGTGCGGTGATGAAGGTCGACATCGCCACCTGGACGGTCCAGGACTTCTCGTCCTGGCCGATCACCAGCGGCCAGATGAACGAGTTCCAGTTGCCGATGAAGGTGATCGCCGCGATCGCCGCGAAGAACGGCAGCGAGTTCGGCACGACGATCCGCCAGAACGTGGTGAAGTACCCCGCGCCGTCGACCCGCGCCGCCTCCTCCAGTTCCTTGGGGAAGCCGAGGAAGTACTGCCGGAACAGGAACGCCGCGAACCCGCTGAACAGGGTCGGGATGATCATGCCGCGCAGCGTGCTGACCCAGCCCAGCGAGGACACCACGATGAAGCTCGGGATGAAGCTCACCGCGGCCGGGATCATCAGCGTCGCCATCACCGCGTAGAACACCTTGTCGGCGTGCTTGTACGGGATCCGGGCCAGTCCGTACCCCGCCATCGATGCCAGCAGCAACTGTCCGCCGGTGCCCAGGATGCCGATCACCGCGGAGTTGTAGAGCGCCCGGGCCATCGGGACGTTCTCGTCGTCGAACAGTTCCTTGATGTTGCCCCACTGGAGATCGGTGGGGAAGAACTTCCAGTCGACGCCGGTGATGTCCGCCTCGGTGGACAGCGCGTTGCGCAGTACCAGGTAGAACGGGATCAGGAAGAGCAGGGTCGCGACGATCAGGGCGACCCAGCGCAGGACCGATCCGACCACACCCAGCGGGCTGCGGGTGTAGCCGATCGGCTGCGGCGTACCGGTGGTCCGCTCGATCGCCGCCATCAGTCGTTCGCCTTTCCGAAGCCGAAGATCTTGCTCTGCAGCAGGGTGAGCAACATGATCACCACCGCCAGGATGAGCGCGCCGGCGCTGCCGTGGCCGAGGTCCTGGATGTTGCCGAGCGAGACCTTGTAGAGGTAGACCAGCGGCGGCCGGGCGAAGTTCGCGTCGGCGCCGATCAGGTTGTAGAACTCGTCGAAGGCCTGGTACGCCGCGATCAGGTTCAGCAGCAGAACCGCGACCGAGGTCGCCCGCAGTTGCGGCCAGGTGATGAACCGGAACACCTGCCAGCCGGGCTTCGCGCCGTCGACGTACGCCGCCTCGTAGAGCGTCGGGTTGATCCGCTGCAGGCCGGCGATGAACAGGATCATGTAGAAGCCGAGCTGCAGCCACAGCCGCACGGTGACGATCGGCAGCCAGAACCACGGTGGGGCGACCGTCGACAACCAGGCGATCTGGTCGATGCCGAACCAGCCGAGGACCGTGTTCGCCAGGCCGAACCGGACGCCGTTGAAGATCGACAGCTTCCAGATCAGCGAGGCGACGACGTACGAACAGGCGGTCGGCAGGAAGAACACCGAGCGGAAGAACGCCCGGGCCACCTTGACCTGATTGACCAGTAGGGCCAGCCCGAGCGACAACACGAAGGTCAGCGGCACGATGAAGATCGCGAACACCGTGAATGTGCCGAGCGCGCTGATGAAGTTGCGGTCGGTCAGCATGTCGACGTAGTTCTGCAGGCCGACGAAGTCCGTCGGCGTGACCGTGTTCTGAGCCGAGAAGAAGCTCAGCACCAGACTCCACAGGATCGGCAGATAGCTGAAGACCAGCAGGCCGATCACGAACGGGCCGGTGAAGATCCAGAACCACATCGTGTTGTTGCGGGTGGCCGACCCTCTCACCCGAAGAGCCTCGCCAGCTCGGTGTTCACGGTCTTGTCCAGCTTGGCCAGCTCGGCGGTCGGGTCGGCGCCCTTGCGGATCACGTTGTTCAGCAGGTCGGTGAAGCCGGTCGCCATCTTCGGCGTCCAGGCCGGCCGGTCGACTACGCCGAAGTCCTGGTTGAGCTTGACCACCTCGGCGGCGGCACCGCTCTGCAGCTTGGTCGCCTTCGCGGCAAGGCTCTTCCGCGGCGGGATGTGGAAGCCGTAGTTGAGGTTCCAGTCTTCCTGGTCCTCGGCGTTGTCGACCCACAGCCACTTCACGAACTTCTTCGCCGCGTCGACGTTGGCGCTCTTCGCGGAGACGAACTGGGTCCAGCCGCCGGACGGCAGCGCCTGCTTGCCCTGGGCATCGAGCTTCGGGTAGGCGAAGACACCGAAGTCGTCACCGAGCGCCTTCTGGATGGCCGGCATCGCCCACAAGCCGGTCCACTGGATCGCGGCCAGGCCCTGGACGAACGCGCCCGGATCCCACCAGTCGGCCGGGGCGCCGAGCAGGGTGCTCTTGTCGGCGAAGAACTGGTGCAGCTTGCTGAAGGCCTGCGCCGCCCGCGCGTTGTTGAAGTCCGGCTTGTTGTCGTCGGTGAGGTACTGGCCACCGGACGACCACAGCGCCGGGCCGCCGGCGATCACCCCGCCGTCGTTGCCGAGGAAGATGCCCTTCACCTTGTCGGTGGTGAGCTCCTTGGCCGCCGCGACCAGGTCGTCGACGGTCTCCGGCGGCTTGATGCCGGCCTTGTCGAACATCGACTTGCGGTAGTAGAAGACCTGCGGGTCGTCGATCATCTTGATGCCGTAGAGCTTGCCGTCGATCGTGTTCGTCTTCAGGTCGTTCGGGTTGAAGTCGGCCTTGGCATCGCCGAGGATGTCGTCCAGCGGCACGACCTGGCCGCTCTTCACCATCGCCACGTTCAACTGGCTCTCGAACACGTCCGGGCCGTTGCTGGACAGCAGGCCCGACGCGAGCTTGGCGCCGTAGTCGCCGGGCACCCAGGTCACCGCGACGTTGGAGTCGGTGTAGGCCTTCGCGTACTTCAGCGCGGCCTCCTTCGTCCCGGCCTCGCCGTACTGGTGGTACCACTGCGACAGCGTGACCTTGCTGCCTCCGCCTCCCCCACTGCTGGACGGTCTACCGGTATTGCCTCCACACGCGGCCGTGAAGGCGGCGAGCGCCGCCAGCCCTCCGGTCCGCTTGAGCAGGTCACGCCGGGACAGACCGGCAGTAGGAATACGAGCAGGCGTGCGTTCCACCTCCAGGGACTAGCGGATCCGAGAGTTACTTCACGGGGTTAAGCATCTCGGGTTTCGCACACGTTACAACTAGAACAAACATCGCAACAGGCTTAGTCGGGTGACAGTTCGAACACGACCGCGAGTGCTCACGTTGTAACGCTGGGGTGAAACGTTGCAAAAGACTCAGTCGAATTTCTCCCCGGCTTCCGCCTTGCTGACCAGCAGGGCCGGCGGTTCGAAGCGTGCGCCGTACCTTTGCGCGAGCTCCCGGGAGCGGGCGACGAAGCCTGCCAATCCACCGGCGTAGGCGTTGATGTACTGCAGCGCGCCGCCGTGCAGCGGCGGGAAGCCGATGCCGAAGATCGAGCCGATGTTGGCGTCGGCCGTCGAGCGGAGGACGCCTTCCTCGACGCACTTCACCGTCTCGAGCGACATTGCGAACGCCATCCGCTCCTGCAGATCGATCAGGGGCAGGTCGACATCGGAGCGGACGAAGTGCTCCCACAGGCCGGGCCACAGATGCTTCGGCCCATCCGCCGGGTAGTCGTAGAAGCCCGCGCCCGCCGCCTTGCCCTTGCGGTCGAACTCGGTCACCAACCGCTCAGCGACCGCCATGCCTGGGTGGTCGTCGAAAGCACCTGCACTCCCCCCGGCCGCGCGAGCCGCATCGCGGATCTTCATCGGCAGCGTCAGCGTCACCTCGTCGATCATCGCCAGCGGCGGCGCGGGGAAGCCCATCTGGGTCGCGGCGCGCTCGATCGTCACCGGATTCACGCCTTCGGCAACCATCGCAGCGCCTTCCATCACCAAGGTGCCGAAGACCCGCGAGGTGAAGAAGCCACGACTGTCGTTCACCACGATCGGCGTCTTCTTGATCTGCCGGACCACGTCGTACGCCTTCGCCAGCGCGCGATCCGACGTCTTCTCCCCCACGATCAGCTCGACCAGTGGCATCCGGTCGACCGGCGAGAAGAAGTGCATCCCGACGAAGTCGTCCGGCCGGTCGATGCCCTCGGCCAGCGAGGTGATCGGCAGCGTCGAGGTGTTCGAGCAGAGCAGCGCGTCCGGCTCGACCACGCCGGCGATCTCGGCGAAGACCTTCTGCTTGAGCTCCTCGCTCTCGAACACCGCCTCGATCACCAGGTCGCACCCCGCCAGGTCGTTCGGGTCGGCGGTCGGCGTGATCAGGCTCAGGAACGCTTCCGCCTTCTCGGGCGTACTGCGCCCCTTCTGCACCTGCTTGGCGAGCAGCTTCTCGGAGTACTGCTTGCCCTTCTCCGCCGCCTCCAGCGAGACGTCCTTGAGCACGACCTCGATGCCCACCTTGGCGCACACGTACGCGATGCCCGCCCCCATCATGCCCGCACCGAGCACTCCGACCTTCCGGGCCTTGTACGCCGGTACGCCGTCCGGCCGCGACGCCCCGGCGTTGATCGCCTGGAGCTCGAAGAAGAACGCGTTGATCATGTTCTTCGCGATCTGGCCCGTCGCCAGCGATACGAAGTACCGGGACTCGATCCGGCTGGCCGTCGCGAAGTCAACCTGGCTACCCTCGACGGCCGCGCTCATGATGGCTCGCGGTGCCGGATACGGCGCTCCCTTGAGCTGCTTGCGCAGGTTCGCCGGGAAGGCCGGGAGGAACGCGGCCAGCTTGGGCGAGGACGGCGTACCGCCGGGAATCTTGTAGCCGTCGCGGTCCCAGGGCTGCTTGGCGTCGCCGTCATAGGAATCGATGAATCGGTACGCCGCGGCCAGCAGCTCATCGGCAGGCATGATCTCGTCGACGATGCCGACCGACTTCGCGTGCGCGGGCTTCATCCGCTGGCCCTGGAGAAGCACCTTCATCAGCGCGTCCTGCAGGCCGAGCATCCGGACCGTCCGGGTGACACCGCCACCGCCGGGCAGCAGGCCGAGCGTCACCTCGGGGACGCCGATCTCGATCCGGTTGTCGTCGGCAACGATCCGGTGATGGCAGGCGAGCGCGATCTCCAGGCCGCCACCGAGAGCCGCGCCGTTGATCGCGGCAACGACTGGTACGCCGAGCGTCTCCAGGATCCGGAGCTGGCGCTTGACCTCCTCGATCGTCTCGAACACCTCGGCCGCGTTCTCCGGCTGGATCTGGGACAGCATCTGCAGGTTGCCACCGGCGAAGAAGGTGGACTTGGCGCTGGTGATCACCACGCCCTTCAGGCTGTCCTTCTCGGCCTGCAGGCGCTCGACCGTCGAGGCCATCGCGGCGATGTAGGTCTCGTTCATCGTGTTCGCCGAGGCGGCCGGGTCGTCCATCGTCAGTGTCACGACGCCGTCGGAGTTCTTCCAGTCGATCATGCCGCCAGCCTCTCGATGATGGTCGCGACGCCCATGCCGCCGCCGACGCACAGGGTGGCCAGACCGTAGCGGAGCTCGCGCCGCTCCAGCTCGTCCAGCAGGGTGCCGATCTGCATCGCGCCGGTGGCGCCGAGCGGGTGGCCGAGCGCGATCGCGCCACCGTTGACGTTCACCTTCTCGTGCGGGACGCCGAGGTCGTTCATGAAGTGCAGGACCGCGGCGGCGAACGCCTCGTTCATCTCGAACAGGTCGATGTCGGCGACCTCGAGCCCGGCCTTCGCCAGCGCCTTGCGGGCAGCCGGCGCGGGGCCGGTCAGCATGATCGTCGGGTCGGTGCCGCTCACCGCCGCGGCGACCACCCGGCCGCGGGGTGCCTGACCGAGCGCCTCGCCCGCCTTCTCGTTGCCGATGGCAACCAGGGCGGCGCCGTCGACGATGCCCGACGAGTTGCCGGCGTGGTGCACGTGGTCGATCCGCTCGATGGTCACGTACTTCTCCAGCGCGACCGAGTCGAAGCCACCGTGCTCGCCGATGGCCGCGAAGGAGGCCGGCAGACCGGCCAGCGTCTCGACCGTCGTACCAGGTCGTACCAGCTGGTCGTGGTCCAGGATCTGCAGCCCGTTGCGATCCGTCACCGGGACGATCGAGCGGGCGAAGTAGCCGTTGGCCCAGGCCTTGGCGGCCCGGGCGTGCGACTCGGCGGCGTAGGCGTCGACGTCGGTACGGGAGAAGCCGTCCATGGTGGCGATCAGGTCGGCGCTGATGCCCTGCGGGATGAAGTTCGTCTGCATCGCGGTCTCCGGGTCCATCGCCCAGGCGCCGCCGTCGGAGGCCATCGGCACTCGTGACATCGACTCGACGCCACCGGCCAGGATGAAGTCCTCCCAGCCCGAGCGGATCCGCTGGGCCGCCTGGTTCACGGCTTCGAGGCCGGACGCGCAGAAGCGGTTGAGCTGGACGCCGCCGGTCGTCTCCGGATAGCCCGCCGCGAGGACCGCAGTACGGGCGATGTCCATGCCCTGGTCGCCGATCGGGGTGACGACACCGAGCACGACGTCGTCGATCGCCTCCTCGTCGAGGTCGGGGTGCCGGACCCGCAGTTCCTCGAGCAGGCCGGTGATCAGCTGGATCGGCTTCACCTCGTGCAGCGCGCCGGCCGCTTTGCCCTTGCCGCGCGGTGTCCGGATCGCATCGTAGAGAAACGCTTCTGTGCTCATGGGGATCCCGTCGGTCGAGTCGTCCCGTTGATTGTGACAGTTCTGGTGTCATGGTCGTCAAGAGGGGGTCGTTATGATCTCGGCCATGCCAGAAGCAACCGCGGACGAGGCGACCCTCACGGTCGACGAACTGTCCGCCCGGGTCGGGATGACCGTGCGCACACTGCGCTTCTACGCGGGCCGCGGCCTGATCCCACCACCGGTACGCCGAGGGCGCGTCGGGTACTACGGTCCCGAACACATCGCCCGCCTCGACCTGGTCCGCGAACTCCAGGCGCACGGCTTCAACCTGTCCGCGATCGAGGGCTACCTGGATCGCATCCCGGCCGACGCGACTCCACAGGACATCGCGCTGCACCGGACTCTGCTCACCCCGTGGATGCGGGACCTGCCCGAGACGCTGGACCGGGCGGCGCTGGTCCGGCGTACCGGCCGTGAACTGACCGATGACGAGATCGAGATGCTGATCGCGCTCGGCGTGGTCGAGCCGACCCCGGACGAGGACGTCTTCCAGGTCGCGACGGCACATCTCAGCCTCGGTGTGGAGCTGCTCGAACTGGACCTGCCGGTCGATGCGGTGCTCGATGTCGGGCGGATCTTCAGCGAGCACGGGCGGGCCCTCGCCGAGGAGCTGACCGAGGTGTTCCGGACCAAGGTCTGGCCGCACTACCGCGATTCGGGTGGCCCGCCGGAGCACATCCAGCAGCTGGTCGAGCGGTTCAAGCCGGTCACCATCCAGGGCCTGGTGATCGCCTACGAGCGGGCTGTCGGCGAGACGCAGCGCGACACGATCCGGCGGTCGCGCGCGAAGCCTCCGCGACGCTGACAAGACCCTGACATTCCGGCTGACAACCGGTTGTCAGGGTGGCGCGTGGCAGTCGTATGAGGAAACTGCTGACCGTCGTCGCCACGCTCGCCCTGTCGGGCGCGCCGTTGGTGCCGACGGCAACCACCGCCCACGCTTCAGCACTCCATCCAGTCGGCTCGGCCACGTACAGCGTCGGTCGTGATCTGACGGCCGTCGTGCACTATCCGAAGGATCTCGACGGTCACAAATATCCGGTCGTCCTGATGTCGCACGGGCTCTGGATCACCTGCGCGGACAAGCAGGCCTGGGCCGACCAGGACTATGTGAAGTTGTCCGCCTGGCCGTGTCCTGCCGGGATTCCGGAGATCCCCAGCTACAGCGGCTACGACTACCTCGGCATGGCGCTCGCGGCGCAGGGCATGATCGTGGTCTCGATCGACGCGAACAGCACGATCGATCTGATGGGCGAAGAGCAGGACGCCGCTCGCGCATCGCTGATCAACCAGCACCTGGCGATGTGGCAGCAGCTGTCTGCTCGTGGGACCGGTCCGCTGGCCGGCAAACTCAAGGATCACGGCAGGGCGATCGACTTCCGTGGGCATGCCGATCTGGGCAACGTCGGGCTGATGGGTCACTCGCGGGGTGGACGCGGGACGCTGCTCGAAGCGGCTGACGTCAACCAGAAGAACTGGCCGGCCGGCGTGAAGATCACGGCGGTCGTGCCGCTCGCCGCGGCCGAGCCGTATGCGCCGGACGACAATCCGGACAACGCGGAGTACGACAACTACCGGATCACCAACATCCCGGTCGCGTCCTTCGTCGGCAGCTGCGATCGTGCCGTGGACGGACATCTCGCCTACCTGGGTGCGCACAACAAGGCGCCCTACTTCGAGTACTACGTGCACGGTGCGAACCACGACTTCTACAACACCCAGTGGTCGCCCTCGAGCGGCCAGGTCGGTGCGTACGACGACGCCGAGCTCGATCCGCCGCGACCGTCGCCGGGGCACTGCCTCGCCAACGACGATCACCAGCGATCCGACAAACAGTTGACCGAGACCCAGCAACGCCTGGTTTCGACGACGTACCTGTCCGCGTTCTTCCGTCGCTATCTGCTGGGTGACACCCGCAGCAACTCAATCCTCAACGGGAGCATCAGACCCTTGGGGGCCTTCTCGACGATCGACGTCCACGTAGACCTCCCGTGAGACGCCGCCGGTCCGGTTCGCCCATGCCCGGGTGGACCGGGCCGGTCGGTGCTGTTCAGTCGACCTCGCCGTCGTACGGGCCTGCTTTGGCCAGCTTGCAGCCGTCGCGGAAGATGAGTTGCAGGCCGTGCTCCGGCTCCCAGGCGCACTCGCACTCCAGCGACACGTAGATCCGGCCGTCGCCGTCGTCGTTGCGGAACACCTCGGGCTCGTTGCCCAGGTCGACATACTCGAGCACGTCGTCCGGACCGTCGATCCGGAGCGCCAGTTCGTCGCCGAGCATGGTGCGGATCTTCAGGTAGTACGCGTAGATCGCCGGCCGGGCGTCGGTCAGCGCGCCCGGGCCGAGGTCGAGGAAGCTGCGGATCGCCGCGTGGAAGTCTTCCCGGTCCTCGGGCTCCTCATAGCCCTGCACGAGGAACTCGCAATCCACCCCACCGAGCACCGCGACCGGGACGGCCTTGCTGCGGTACCCCTCGAAGGCCTCGTCTTCCACGACGGGCCCAAGCCCAGGAATCTCCATGCGCCGGATGCTAGGAGCAAAAAAGCCCATCCTCCGGCCGATTCGAGCAGGGTTGAATGTCAGTTGCTGCAATCTGTGCGTCAGCTCGGCGTGGAGAACCTGAGGTAGGTGAGGCCTCGGAGGTCGAGGTAGGTGTCGGTGGGGGTGGTGACCACCCGGAGCAGGACGTCCTCGCAGCCGGGACAGCGGGCGACCAGGCCGGGAGCGTCCATGAAGACATGGGTCTCGGCGAAGACGCCTGTACGGCCGCAGCCGGCGCACTGGCCGATGGCGGCGGTGATGTCGACGGCGAAGAGCTCGCGCAGCGTCCCTGCCGCTGCGTTGCCATCGAGGTAGGTCGGAACGTCCGCCGTCATCGCGGTCCTCCTGTCGGTCCGAAGCGTTCGGTTCTCACCCGGGCCGGGTCGTGCCCGGCCTCGACGAGCAGGTCGGCCACCGCCTCGACGAACGGGGTGGGACCGCAGACATAGACGGTCGGTTGCTCTTCCGGTGCGAAGGCGACCGACTTCAGCAGTTCCGCGTCGACGCGGGCCGGTGGGCGGGTCTCCCCCGGTGGCGCTTCACGGGTGTAGGCGAAGGTGACCTCGACGTCCTCGGACATCGCGACCTCCTTCAGGTCGTGCACGTAGATGACCGACGCCGGCCTGCGGACGGAGTACAGGAGTCTGGCCGGACGGGTGCTCGCCTCGGCCACATGGGCGCGCAGCATCGCCATCAGCGGTACTACGCCCGAGCCGCCACCGATCAGCTGGATCGGGCCCTCCTGCTCGGGCTTCCAGACGAACCAGCCGCCGACCGGGCCACGGACCTCGAGCGGGTCGCCGACCTTCAGCACGTCGACCAGGTACGGCGAGACTTCACCGTCGGGCACCTCTTCGACAGTCAGCTCGATCGTCGTACCGGTCCACGCCGACGCGATCGAGTACGACCGGGAGGCTCGGTAGCCGTCCTCCGCGGTCAGCCGCACGTCCAGGTGCTGCCCGGCCAGATGTCCCGGCCAGTCCGGCACCTCGACCACGATGGAGCGGGCGGTCGCCGTCTCCTCCCGTACTTCGGTGACGGTGCCGACCTGCCAGGTCAGTCGCCGGCGTATCGCTGTTCTTTCCATGGGTCTCCGTACTCGTGATAACCGGCGGTCTCCCAGAAGCCCAGATCCTCGGTGTCGGACAGGATCAGGCCGCGCACCCACTTGGCGCTCTTCCACAGGTACAGATGCGGCACCAGCAACCGGGCCGGGCCGCCGTGCTCGGGGTGCAGCGGCTCGCCGTCGTACTCGTACGCCACCCACGCCTGGCCGTCGAGCAGGTCCTCGAGCGGCAGGTTGGTCGTGTACCCGCCGTAGCTGTGCACCATCACGAAGTCAGCGGCGGTCTCGACGTCGGCCAGCAGCACGTCCAGCGAGACACCCCGCCACTCGGTGCCCAGCTTGGACCACCTGGTCACGCAGTGCAGATCCTTGGTGATCTTCTCGCTCGGCAGCGAGGTGAACGTCTTCCAGTCCCACCGGGTCAGCTCACCCGCCTCGTTGGCGACCGTGAACTCCCAGTGCTCCGGCTGGATGTGCGGCGTCGGCCCCGCCGACAGCACCGGAAACTCATGCGTCAGATACTGCCCCGGCGGCAGATCGTTCCCACCCCGCCGACGCCCGGTGAACCCCGGCGACACAGTGCTCATCAGGGAACCTCCTTCAAGCTGAAATCACTCCAGGCAGTCAATCACGAACAGCGCGGATCACGGCGTGCTCCGCGCTGATTTCTTCGGCTGGACACCGAGGTCAGGACTGCCAAGCACCGATGATGTCCGCTGGCGTCCAGAGCAAGTCGGTCGGCCGCATATCGACGCCACTCGCCAAGCCGCTCAGCGACGCGACCACCAGGCCGCCGGCAGCCGCGTCGAACCCGGGGATCGCAGCGGTGGCACGGCGCAGTACGTCGAAGTCATGTGCGTCGAACGGACTGCCTAACCATTTGATGGAGCCTGCGAAGGCCAGCGCAGTCGCGATTGGACCGCGATCAGCGCCCACCAGGTCAACCTCCGGATCGAACTGGCGATTCCACCAGCCGCCGACCGTCTCCACGTCCGGCCAGGGAAGGCCGCCGGACAGTCCTGCCAGCTCCAGGGATTCTCGAACCAGCGGTTCGACGGCCCGGCCCCGCCAAGCCGTCCACCGCCGTTCGATGATCCGGAATCCCGCCTCGGGCCGCCCCCGCCGCGCTTGCTCGTGAACAGATCGCAGCACCCCCAGGTACAAGCGCAGATTGGTGTCGGCAACGCGGTACAGAGCCGGTTTGCCTGGGACCGTCGACAGAGGTTCATCGATCGACAGGACCTGCTTCTCCCTGGTCAGCCTCTGCAGGAGAGGCGACAGCGTGCCTGACGGCAGTCCGCCATCCCGGCTCCCGGCTGTCGCGGCGATGTTCGCGTGGGTCCTGTCGCCTGCACCGACTGCCTCCAGAACCCGTCGGGCCAGATCCGGAGTGGGGAATTCGGCCAGCAACGCGGTCTCCGGAACGCTGAAGAGCGCCGCCGCCGGGTCAGCCGACTCAGCACGCAGGAAATCCAGCGCGGACATGCCATGCGGCCAGGTGCGAAGGATGCCCGGTAGCCCTCCCGAGACCAGATGAACATCGATCGCGTCGGCCCCCTGTGCACCCACCGCAAGCCCCGCATCAGCCGGGTTCAACGGCCCGAGGATCAGGTTGTCGGCTCTGCCGAAGAATGGCCGGTCATAGGCGGTCAGGCGCTCCATCATGTGCAGGTCGCTGCCAAGGAGCAGGAGGAGGACCGGTTTCGAGGACAGCAACCTGTCCCAGGCCGTCTGCAACGCCCCGTCGAACAGGGCGTCCTGCTCGGCCAACCAAGGTAACTCGTCCATCACCACGACGCTGGGGCTCGACGGCAGGGCCGAGGCGAGGACCTTGAATGCGTCCGGCCAACTGCCGTTCGTCAGTCCGGGGATCAGTCCGGCGTCGACCGGTAGCGTTGAATCCTTCAGGTCCGCGAGCAGGGTCTGGACAGCCTCGACCGGCGAAGCACCTTTGGTCGCGGTCGAGAAAAGATAGGGGACGGCCGCCAGGTCGCAGAACTCCTGCACCAAGCGTGACTTGCCGACCTGGCGTCTGCCACGCACCGCGACCGCAACGCCCCTACCGGTGTCGGTAACCCTCTGGAGGCGCTTCCCGAGCAATCCGAGTTCGGTGCGCCGGCCGATGAAATCTGACAAGAGAGCGCCTTAAAGGTAGATTGAATCTATGTAGATTCAATCTACCTAACTCGAAGTACGGCAGCAACCGCTCAGATGCCCATCGTGCGGCCGATGATTTCCTTCATGATTTCGGTGGTGCCGCCGTAGATGGTTTGGATGCGGGTGTCGAGGTAGGCCTTGGCGATCGGGTACTCGGTCATGAAGCCGTAGCCGCCGTGGAGCTGGAGGCACTTGTCGACGACTTTCTTCTGCAGTTCGGTGGTCCACCACTTGGCCATCGCGGCGTCGGAGACGGTGAGGGTGCCGGCGTTGAGTTCTTCGATGCAGCGGTCGACGAAGACCCGGGCGATCTGGGTCTCGGTGGCCAGTTCGGCCAGGACGAAGCGGGAGTTCTGGAAGGAGCCGATCGGGCGGCCGAAGGCTTTGCGGTCCTTCACGTAGGCCAGGGTGGTTTCGAGGATGCTCTCGCAGGCGGCGGCCGCGACCACGGCGATGGTCAGCCGCTCCTGGGGGAGCTTCTGCATCAGGTAGACGAAGCCCTTGCCTTCCTCGCCGAGCAGGTTGGCGGCGGGCACGCGGACGTTGTCGAAGAAGAGTTCGGCGGTGTCCTGGGCCTTCAGGCCGATCTTCTCCAGGTTGCGGCCGCGCTCGAAGCCGGGCATGCCGCGCTCGACGACGAGCAGCGAGATGCCCTGGTAGCCGGCGTCCGGGTCGGTCTTGGCGACCACCAGGACGAGGTCGGCGAGGATGCCGTTGGAGATGAAGGTCTTCTGGCCGTTCAGAAGGTAGTCGTCGCCGTCCCGCTTGGCGGTCGTGGTGATGCCTTGCAGGTCGCTGCCGGCACCGGGCTCGGTCATCGCGATCGCGGTGATCATCTCGCCCGAGCAGAACTTGGGAAGCCAGCGGGCTTTCTGTTCCTCGGTCGCGTAGTCCAGCAGGTACGAGGAGACCAGGTCGGCGTGGATGGTGAACCCGGGACCGCTCGCGCGCGCCTTGGTCACCTCCTCGATCACGACGGTGTTGAAGCGGAAGTCGCGGACGCCGCCACCGCCGTACTCCTCGGGCATCATGAAGCCGAGCAGGCCCGCGTCGCCGGCCGCCGTCCAGAGCTCCCGCGGGACGATGCCGGCCTCTTCCCAACTGTCGTGGTGCGGGGCGATCTCCTTCTCGCAAAATGCCCGCGCGGTCTCGCGGAAGGCGTCGTGATCGGCATCGAAGAGGTGACGTTCCACGGGCGGTCTCCTAGTGGTCGGCTTGTACTGCGGCGCCGGATGCGAGCAGGGTTTCGACGTCGGTGACTCCCCAGTCGGCCAGAGCCTCACGGGTGTGCTGGCCGGGCCGGGCGGGGGGCTGGCCGAGGTGGGTCGGCGTGCGGGAGAAGCGTGGCGCGGGGGCGGGTTGCCGGACGCCGTCGTTGTCTACGAAGGTGCCTCGGGCAACTAGGTGCGGGTGGTCGGCGGCCGGCCGTAGTACCGGGGATACGCAGGCGTCGGTACCGTCGAAGAGCTCGGTCCACTCGGCCTGGGTGCGCTGGGCGAAGGTCTCGGTGAGGAGTTTGTGCAGCTCCGGCCAGTTCGCCTGGTCGTAGCGGTCGGGGGCCTCGATCGCGAGCAGCCGGATCAGCTCGTCGTAGAACTGCGGCTCGATCGCGCCGACCGCCATGAACTCGCCGTCCGACGTCTCGTACACGTCGTAGAACGGCGCGCCCGTGTCGAGCAGGTTCGTCCCGCGCTGCAGCCGCCAATTGCCCGCAGCCAGGGCGCCGTGCACGATCGTGGTGAGGTGCGCCGCGCCGTCGACGATCGCGGCGTCGACGACCTGACCGCGACCACTCCCCCGCGCCTCGATCAGCGCGGCAAGGATGCCGACGACGAGGTACAGCGAGCCGCCGGCGAAGTCGCCGAGCAGGTTCACCGGGACCTGCGGTGGACCACCTGCCCGGCCGATCAGAGACAGCGCGCCGGACAGCGCGAGGTAGTCGATGTCGTGCCCGGCCGACTGAGCCAGCGGACCGTCCTGCCCCCAGCCGGTCATCCGGCCGTAGACCAGCTTGGGATTGACCTCGTGGCAGGCGTCCGGGTCGAGCCCGAGACGCTCCGCCACGCCAGGCCGGAAGCCTTCGACCAGTACGTCGGCACGCCCGGCCAACTGCAGCACCGTGTCGATCGCCGCCGGGTTCTTCAGATTGAGTGCGACGTTCCGCCGACCGCGGTTGAGCAAGTCCAACTCGGGCGGCCCCATAGCGAGCCCGCCGCCCGGACGCTCGATCCGCAGCACCTCGGCCCCGAGCTCGGCCAGCATCATGCAGGCGAACGGCGCGGGCCCGATCCCGGCCAGCTCGACGACCTTCACCCCACGCAGTGGACCCATGCGAGCCATTGTGACAGTAGTACTGTCACAGTCGTCAAGTCATCCTGCGCCGCGTGGCCTCCTGAGCGCGGCCGGGAGCAACGCGAGCGGGAGCAGGACGGACAGGATGGTGAAGGCGAGCAGTACGGCCGACCAGCCCGGCGAATCTCCGTTCAGGTGGTCGGCGTGGAAGGCCAGGTGGGTGACCGAGTAGGCGAGGTACGCGAGCAGCGCGACCAGCACCAGGCGGCGCTCGAGCCAGATCGCGGCGGCGGCCACCACGATGCCGATCCCGAGCGTGGTACTCCCGAAGTCGCGGAAGAGGTGCTCGCTGTACGGCGGCGTCCAGTCGACCCGTCGGCACGTCGTTGTAGAAGCTCGCCGGGAAGAACAACGTCCAGCCACCGACCACCAGCTGGATCAACGCGAGCACGATCAGACCGGCGCGCAGCACCCGGCTCATCGGTCCACCTCGGTGGCCCGGCTGTCGGCCAGGTAGTCGGCGAAGGTCTTCCGCCCGTACGTCTGGTCGCCAGTCATCGCATCTCCCCGCGCGAAGGCCCGGAACGCTTTGCCTGGAAGGCGAAGCGGCACTATCGGGCGACGGGATCCTGCAGCGTGCCTCCACAGGCGAGCCAGGTCGCCGACGGAATGTTGCTCCGGGCCCCCGATGTCCGCGACCCGGCCGGTCGGTTGAGCGCCGGCCAGTTCGGTCAGCCGGGTGGCGACGTCCTCGATCGCGATCGGCTGGAGCCGCATCGACGGCGCCAGCAGGAACGGAAGGAAGCGCTGAGCGGTGAAGACCCGGTCGACGAGATCGTGGAACTGGGTGGCTCGCAGCAGCGAGTACGGGATCGACGACTGCTCGACGAGCCGCTCCAACTCCAGCTTGGCGCGGTAGTACGCCAGCGGGATCCGGTCGACGCCGACGATCGAGATGACGATCAGATGCTCGATGCCGGACGGACGCAGCGCTTCGAGCAGGTTCTGGGTCTGCGCGACGTCGGCGCGACTCTGGCTGGTGGCGAGGTGGAGCACGGTGTCGACTCCGTCGAGGGCTTCGCGAAGGCCGGTGCCTTTGGTGAGGTCGCCGACAGTGCGGCCGGGGCCGGGGCGGCGGCTGAGGACGCGGACGTCGTGGCCGGCTGCCCGGAGGCGGGCGGTCGTCGGCCGGCCGAGGGTGCCGGTGCCGCCGGTGACGAGGATGGTTCGCATGGGTGATGTCCTTTCGGTCATCAGCCCAGACCGGGCACCCCGCCGATTCGTGACAACTGGGCCTCCACGTGGCCGAGCTTGTCCGGGTTCATCACGAAGTCGAGGTTCACCAGCTCGCCGTTCTCGATCGTCACGAAGACCACCGCCCGGACGGCCTCGTCATCGGCGACGAGCATGACCGGCTCCCCGTTCGCCTGGGCGAAATGCATGGTGAACCCGGCGCCGAACTTCTCCAGTACGCCGGCCAGGTACCGCGCGACATTCGAGCGACCGATGACCGCCTGGCGAGCCGCCCTGGCCTTGCCACCGCTGTCGGCCCGCGACACCACGTCCGCGGCGAGCAGCGATTCGAGCCCGGCGATGTCGCCGAGCTGGGCGGCGGCCAGGAAGCGCTCGACGAACACCCGCCACTTGCCCGCGTCGACCTCGTGCGGCTCCTGGTCGGCGGCCACCCGCTTGCGCGCTCGTGAATGCAATTGGCGGGCGTTGGCTTCCGTCGTACCGATCAAGTCGGCGACCTCGCGATGCGAGTAGGCGAAGGCTTCCCGGAGCACGTACGCCGCCCGCTCCGCGGGGGTCAGCTTCTCCAACACGGTGAGCAGCGCGAAGGAGACCGACTCGCGTTGAGCGATCTCATCGAGTGGCCCGAGGTCGTCGAGCCGGGCGCCCGTGAGGACGGGCTCGGGCAGCCACTCGCCGACGTACGTCTCGCGTCGCGCCCGCGCCGAGGTGAGCTGGTTGAGGCAGAGATTGGTGACCGTCTTGGCGAGGAAGGCGGCCGGCTCCTTGATCGTCTCGTGGTCCACGGACTGCCACCGCAGCCAGGCGTCTTGCAGGATCTCGTCGGCCTCGGTCGCCGATCCGAGCATCCGGTAGGCGATCCCAAACATCCGCCCGCGATGCTCCTGGAAGACCTCCAACTGCCCCGCCGCGGAACTCACCTGTCCATCTTCGCAGGCGGCCTCAGGCCTGGAGCGTCGCGGTCGCCAGGTCGAGGAAGTCGAGCACTCGGTCGGTCCGGCGGCTCGTCGGCACGACCAGGCAAGTCTCGTCCGGCTCGTTGTCCAGGATGGGCAGGTAGACGAGATCGGGACGCGGATACAGCCTGGCCACCGTCTCCGGAACCAGCGCGATGCCGTGGCCGGAGGCGATCAGCTCGAACTTCTCCTCCAGCGAGGCCATCCGGCGCGCCTGGGTGTTCATGATCGACTCGCCGTCGAGGTCCGCCGTCACGACCGACTCGCGGTCTGCCAGCCGGTGCGAGACCGGGAGGCAGGCGACCCTCCGCTCGCGCCCGATCGGGACGATCTCCATCCCGGTACGGTCGAAAGGCCCGCGCAGGAAGCCGACGTCCGCCCGGCCGTCGCGCAGCGGCGCGTCCTGGTCCCACCAGTTCAGCCGGAGCAGGTCGACCTCGACCTCCGGGTACTTCGCTGTGAACGCGAGCACCACCTCGGACAGATGGAGCCCGGACGCGAAGCCGACCACCATCCGCTGCACCCCGCGATCGATCTCGTGCACGCGCCGCACCGCGGAGTCGACGGTCGCGAACACCCCGCGTGCTTCTTGCCGCAACTGCTCCCCCGCCGGCGTCAGCTGCACGCTCCGGGTCGTCCGGACGAACAGGTCGCAGCCGAGCTCACGCTCGAGCGAACGGATCTGCCGGCTCAACACGGGCTGGGCGATGTACAGCTCCTCGGCCGCTCGGCCGAAATGCTGGTGCTCGGCGACAGCCGCGAAGTACCGGAGTTTGCGGAGGTCGAGATCCATACCTCAAGCGTATCAATAGTCACAGAGAGGTATTGGACCCGCCGCTCACGGTCACGCAGAGTTGTCCCCATGATCGTCATCACAACGCCCACCGGCGACATCGGCAGCCGGCTACTGACCACCCTGCTCAACCATGACGAGGAGCTGCGCGTCATCGTGCGCGACCCCGCCAGACTCCCCGACGCGGTCCACGGACGCGTCGACATCGTGACCGGATCGCACGGCGATCCCGAGGTCGTCGGCAAGGCCTTCGCCGACGCCGACGCGGTCTTCTGGATCGTCCCGCCGGACAGTCAGGCGGTCAGTCTGGAGGCGGCGTTCTCCGGATTCACCCGGGCCGCGGCGGACGCGTTCACCAGCTCCGGCGTCAGCCACGTCGTCGGCGTCTCGGCGCTCGGGCGCGGTACGCCGGTCGCCGGGACGGCCGGCCTCGTCACCGCGTCGCTCACCATGGACGACCTGATCGGAGGTACCGGCGTCGCGTACCGCGCACTCGCCAACCCGTCCTTCATGGACAACCTGTTGCGCCAGGTCAGCTCGATCCGCGACCACGGCGTCTTCACCGACACGGCCGCTCCGGACCGGCTGGCACCGTCGGCCTCCACCGGCGACATCGCGGCCGTCGCGGCCCGCCTCCTGCTCGACCGTTCGTGGACCGGCGTGGACAGCGTGCCCGTGCTCGGCCCCGAGAACATCTCCGCGAACGACATGGCCCGGATCATGTCCGACGTACTCGGCCGGCCGATCCGGTACGAGCGTGAAACCCTCGAAGCGATGGCCGCCCGGATGACCGGCTTCGGCCTCAGCGACGCCTTCGTCGGCGGCATGGTCGACATGATGCGCGCGAAGGAGAACGGTCTCGACGACGGCGTCGCCCGGACCCCGGAGAACTCGACGCCGACCACCTTCCGGCAGTGGTGCGAGCTAGTGCTCAAGCCCGCCGTCAACGCCTGATCCCCGGAGAACCTGTGTCTCGAACCGCACTTATCGTCGGAGCATCCCGCACACTCGGGCTCGCACTGGCGACCGAATACCTTCGCCTCGGCTGGAACGTGATCGGTACCGTCCGCGGCACCGAACGAACCAAACTGCACGAACTGGCCGACTCGTCCGACGGCCGGCTCGTGGTCGAATCGCTCGACATCACCGAGCCCAATCAGATCTCCGCGCTGCGCGACCGGCTGGCGGACCGCGAACTCGACCTGCTCTTCGTCAACGCCGGCGTCACCCGAGGCAACCTGCCGATCGCCGAGGTGCCGACGGAGATGTTCGCCGAGGTCCTGATCACCAACGCGCTCAGCCCGCCGCGCGTGATCGAGTCCCTGCGCCCGCTCGTCACCGCAACGGGAACCATCGGCGTGATGTCCTCGCGCCAGGGCAGCCTCGCCATGAACACCAACGGCGGCCAGGATGCCTACCGGGCCAGCAAGTCAGCCCTCAACCAGCTGATGCGCTGCTACGCCGCCCGGTACGCCGATGCCGCCCACACCCTGCTCCTCATCAACCCCGGCTGGGTCAAGACCGACCTCGGTGGCCCCGGCGCTCTCCTCACCATCGAGGAGAGCATTCCGGGCGTCGCGGCCACCATCAATGCGCAGTCCGGCAACCCCGGCCTGCAGTTCCTCGACTACCAGGGCGAAACCGTCCCCTGGTAGGTCCCCGCTTCGCGCCTTCCCCTGTGGAGGCGCAAGCGGTGCTATTTGAAGGTCTCGGCCGCCTGTTGGAGTTTGGTGAAGTAGGCAGACCAGCCGGCCTCGTCCAGTACGTCGGCGTCGGGGCCGCCGGTGCCGTCGATCAGTTCGCGGATGATGTCGGCGTGGCCCGCGTGGTGGGCGGTTTCGTCGACCATCCGGATGAGGAGGAGGCCGAGGGTGGTCGCCCGGCCGCCCTCCGGCCAGTGGGCGACGGAGGCGGGTGCGTCGAGGTCGAGCGAGCTGATCGTCTCGTCGGCGAAGGCGCAGGCGCGTTGGTACAGGGCGATCAGGTCGTCGCTGGACTCCGACGGGAGCGCCCACATGTCGGCGCCGTCCCAGATCGTGCCGTCCTCGACCCAGGCCAGCTTCTCCGGTGGGGTGCGGCCGAGGGACTCGCCCAAGTATGTGTACTCCAGGCCGGCCAGGTGTTTCACCAGGCCCAGCAGGTTCGTCCCGGACGGTACGAGTGGGCGGCGCCGGTCGTACTCACCGATGCCCTCCAGCTTGGCCAGCAGGACGGCGCGGGTGGTCCGGAGTTTCTGATGCAGCTCGTCTTTGAGGTCCACGAGAAGGACGGTAGATCAGGGCGCCGACAGTTTTGGAGCGCCCGGCGGTACGAACGGTAGACCGGCCGGGGTGCCGGATTCGATCAGGGACAGCAGGGCCGCGGTGTCGAGGTGTTCGTCGATGGCGTCGGCGAGGAGGTCGAGGCGGGCTTCGCGCTGGGCCGCGAACGAGATGGAGCCGTCGGGGGCCGGTTTGCCGGTCAGCGCGGCGATCTCGGTCAGGAAGGCGTGGCGGGCGGTGTCGTCGTCGAGCAGTCCGTGCCAGATGGTTCCCCAGACGACGCCTGACCGGCAGCCACCGGGGAAGTCTGTCGCCGAGCCGGTCACCGTGACGACACCGTGGTGGATCTCGTAAGCCGTGGGCGCAGGGCGGGCGAGCACCTTCTCCTCCGTGAACGTGGTTGCTACCGGCAACAGCTCCAAGCCCGTATGAGTGCCACCACCTTCGACGCTTGATGGGTCCGAGATCTCGCCGCCGAGGAGTTGGTAGCCACCGCAGATCCCAAGCACCGGGCGGCCTTCCGCTACCCGCGACGCGACGGCGTCAGCCAGGCCGGTCTCGCGGAGCCAGGCGAGGTCCGAGGTGGTTGCGCGTGAGCCGGGTAGTACGACGAGGTCGGCGTCACGGACCTCTGCGGGGCTCGCGGTGAAGAAGACGCTCGTGGTCGGTTCGACGGCTAGCGCGTCGAGGTCGGTGAAGTTGCTGATCCGCGGGAAGCGCACCACGGCGATGGTGAGCACCGACGAGTCCTGGGAGAGCCGCCGAGCCGGTACGTCGAGCGCGTCCTCGGAGTCGAGCCAGAGACCGGGGAGCCAGGGCAGTACGCCGTACGTCGGCCGGCCGGTCACCGAGCTCAACATCTCGATCCCGGGCTGGAGCAGACTCACATCGCCGCGGAACTTGTTGACCACGAAGCCGCTGATCAGCCGCTGGTCGGCCGCGTCGAGCAACGCGACGGTGCCGAACATCGACGCGAACACGCCGCCGCGGTCGATGTCGCCGACAACCACCACCGGTGCTCGCGTATGTTGCGCCAGGCCCATGTTCACGTAGTCCGACTGGCGGAGGTTGATCTCGGTGGGGCTGCCGGCGCCCTCGCTGATCACCACGTCGTAGCGCGAAGCGAGGTCGTCGTACGCGGCAAAAGCTGCCTTCGCCAACTCTGCTCGCTCGGTGAGGAACCCGCGAGCGGTCAGCTCGCCCCACGGCTCCCCCATCAGTACTACGTGGCTGCGGCGGTCGCTGCCCGGCTTGAGGAGCACTGGGTTCATGGCGGCTTCGGGCTCGGCGCCGGCGGCCACTGCCTGGATCCACTGGGCGCGGCCGATCTCGGCGCCGTCGGCACAGACCATGGAGTTGTTGGACATGTTCTGAGCCTTGTACGGCGCTACGCGGACCCCTTGGCGCGCCAGCCACCGGCAGAGCCCGGTCACCACGGTCGTCTTGCCCGCGTCGGACGTAGTACCGGCTACTAGGAGGGAACCCACGGGGGTTGATCCTAGTGGCCGGCACTGGACGACTATCGATCCGCGGGCGGATCCTCCGAGCCCGGCTGCTGGGACTCTGGTACCACCGGAGTGATCCGCCGCCCCTGCGCATCCGTACTTGGCAACCGTGGCGCCGGCCCCTGGAACCGCGTCGCACCCGCAGCCTCCCGAGCCGACAGCGGCTTGGCCACGTTCTCCAGCGACTGCCCTTCAGCGTCCACCCCGAAGAACCAAGCGATCAGACCACCGATCAGCATGACCGCCGCGCCGATGATGTACCCGACCGTCAACGGCCCGCGCGGCGGATTGTCGCCCTCCCCGATCAGCGAAGCGAACAGGAACGGCGCGATCACGCCACCGGTCAGCTGCGAGATCGCGAAGAAGAACGAGATCGCCTGTCCACGCAGCTCGATCGGGAAGATCTCGCTCACCGTCAGGTACGCCGACGACGCGCCCGCCGAGGCGAAGAAGAACACAACGCACCACAACGCGGTCAGCCCGGCCGCGTTCAGCGCGCCCGAGTTGAACAGCAGCGCCGTGATGAACAGCACCACGGCCGAGGTCGAGTACGTCGCCAGGATCATCTTGCGGCGGCCGATGGTGTCGAACCAGTGGCCGAGCAGCAACGGGCCGGCCAGGTTCCCGATCGCGAACGGGAAGAAGTACAGGGCGACGCCGGAGTCGGACAACCCGAAGTACGACTTCAGCACCAGCGCGTAGGTGAAGAAGATCGCGTTGTAGAGGAACGCCTGGGTGACCATCATCGAGAAGCCGAGGAACGATCTGCTCCGGTAGTCGCGCAGCATGATCCGGGCGATCTCGCGGTACGTCACCGGCGGATAGTCGACCACGTTGATCGCTTCGTCGTCGGTCACCTCGCGCAGTTCGCCACCCTGCCGCCGGACGGTCTCCTCGATCGAGTCGACGGTCCGCTCGGCCTCCTCGACCCGGCCGTGCGTCATCAGCCAGCGCGGGCTCTCCGGGATGTGCCGGCGCAGGTAGATGATCATCAGGCCCATCACCGGACCGACCAGGAAGCACAGCCGCCAGCCCCACTCGACCGGGATGATGTCCTTGTCCAGGAAGACCAGGCCGACCGCCGAACCGATCAGCGCACCGGCCCAGTACGTCCCGTTGACGCCGATGTCGACCCGGCCCCGGTACTTCGACGGGATCAGCTCGTCGATCGCCGAGTTGATTGCGGCGTACTCACCGCCGATGCCCATCCCGGCCACGAACCGGCAGAGCGCGAGCGACCAGAAGTCCCAGGTCAGACCCGCCGCGCCGGACGCCACCAGATAGACGACCAACGTGATGATGAACAGGCTCTTGCGACCGAACTTGTCGGTCATCCGGCCGAAGAACAGCGCGCCTACCACTTCACCAGCGAGGTAGATGGACGCCAGCAGACCGACCTCTTTGGTGCTCAGCCCGAGGGTCGCGCCTTCTTTCAGGGTGTTGCCGACCAGGGAGACCAGCTGGATCTCCAGGCCGTCCAGAATCCAGGAGACGCCGAGACCGACGACGATCATCCAGTGGAACCGGGTCCACGGCAATCGGTCCATCCGGGCGGGTACCAGACTCGGTATCGCCTTGCCCTCGTCCAAGGCATGCTCGCTGCTCATTCGCACTCCTCCCGGCCGGCGTCAGAAAATCTCCGCTAGAGCCCGTACCCCGCGAGTAACTCCCGCAAAACCCACCGCCACAACTGAGCCTTCCGGAGGCTGGATACAGTGGCTGGCATGGAGAACGAGATCGCGATCACGGACGCCGCGGATGCCAGCCGGTACGAGGCGCGCGATGCCGACGGCAACCTGATGGGCTTCGTCGACTACAAGCGGTTCGGCTCGGTGATCGCCTTCCGGCACGCGGAGACGCTGCCCGAGTACCAGGGCCATGGGGTGGCGAGCAAGATCGCGACCAAGTCCCTCGACGATGCCCGCGCCGCGGGGCTGCGGGTCCGGCCGGCCTGCCCGTACTACCAGGACTTCCTGAAGAAGCACACCGAGTACGCCGACCTGGTGGACGCCGAGTGAGCGCGCCCGTTCTCGGCAAGCTGGAGTGGCGGGCGGCTTCCGAAGTACCGGAGTTGCTGGCCGAGCCGGTGCGGGCTGCCCTTGGGGACCTGCCGGCGTGGGCGGTCGCGATCGATCCGACGCTGGCCGACACGGCCGCGTTCTGCGCGGAGTACGACGTACCGATGGCCGCGTCGGCGAACTGCGTGATCGTGCACGGCAAGCGGGCCGGCGAGTCGACCTACGCCGCGTTGATGGTGCTGGCCACTCACCGGGCCGACGTGAACGGGGTCGTGCGCAAGCATCTCGGCGTCCGGAAGATCTCGTTCGCGGCGCAGGACGACGCGGTCGGCTCGACCGGGATGGAGTACGGCGGCATCACGCCGATCGGCGTACCGGCTGCTTGGCCCGTGCTCGTCGACGAGGCAGTGGCTCAGGCCGGGCTGGTCGTGATCGGCAGTGGGATCCGTGGATCGAAGCTGCTCGTCGACGGCGCCGAGCTGGCCAAGCTTCCGAGCGCCACGGTGCTCGAACTCGCGACTCCCGCCTGAACTCCGGCTAGCATGCTGGGGTGACGGTGGCGGGTGGTGATGGTGGGCCGACCGCGCTCCGCATCATGCTCGGCGGGCATCTGCGCCGGATGCGCGAGGCCGCGGGAATCAGCCGCGCCGACGCGGGCTGGCAGATCCGTGCCTCGGAGTCCAAGGTCAGCCGGATGGAACTCGGCCGGGTCGGGTTCAAGGAACGCGACGTGAACGACCTGCTCGACCTGTACGAGATGAAGGACGCGCAGGAACGCGAGCGGTTGATGGAGTTGGCGCGCGCGGCGAACAACCCCGGCTGGTGGTCCCGGTACGGCGACGTGATGCCTAGCTGGTTCGGCAACTACGTCGGGCTCGAGGTCGCGGCCAAGCTGATCCGGACGTACGAGCTGCTCTTCGTGCCCGGGCTGCTGCAGACCGAGGACTACGCCCGAGCGGTCGTCCAGCTCGGCAAGGCCTACCTGCCGTCCGAGGAGATCAACCAGCGGGTGGCATTGCGGGTGACCCGGCAGCAGATCCTCACCCGACCCGATCCCGTCCGCTTGTGGGTCGTGCTCGACGAGGCCGCGCTGCACCGGCCGGTCGGCGGGCGCGACACGATGCGCGAGCAGATCCAGCACCTGATCGAGGCCTCGCAGAAGCCGAACGTGACGCTGCAGATCATGCCGTTCAGCAGCGTCGGCTATCCCGACGCCGGCGGCGCGTTCAGCATCCTGCGCTTCCCCGAAGGCGATCTGCCGGACGTCGTCTACATCGAGCACGCGGCGAGCGCGCTCTACCTCGACAAACTCGAGGACCTGGACGAGTACGCCGCGATCATGGAGGCACTCACGATCGCGGCGGCGCCGGTCAGCGCCACCCAGGCCCTGCTCGCGGAAGCCCTCGAGCGGATGAGCTGAGCCTGAGCAGCCTGACCGGTACTACGGGTTGGTGGTTCAGGCGACGCTGAGGTCGACCTTGATGTTGCCGCGGGTCGCGTTGGAGTACGGGCAGACCTGGTGAGCCGTGGCCACCAGCGCTTCGGCCTCAGCGCGCTCCAGGTGCGGGAGGGTGACGACGAGCTCGACCTCGAGGCCGTAGCCCGCGCCGCCGTTGATCGGGCCGATGCCGACGGCCGCGGTGACGGTCGAGTCGTCGACGTTCTGCTTGGTCTTGCGGGCGACCGTCTTCATCGCGCTGTGGAAGCAGGACGCGTAGCCGGCGGCGAAGAGCTGCTCGGGGTTGGTGCCGTCACCGCTGCCGCCCATCTCCTTCGGCGGGGCGAGGGTGACGTCCAGCTTGCCGTCGTCGCTCGCGGTGTGACCCTGGCGGCCGCCCTCGGCGGTGGCGCGGGCGGTGTACAGAACCTTCTCTACTGCGATGGTCATCTTCTATGTCTCCTAGCGCGGTGTTTCAGCGAGTGGGGTCGAGCACGAGCTTGCCGACGGTCCGGCGGGCCCGCATGTCTTCGTGGGCGGTGACGATCTCGGAGAGGGCGTAGTCGCCACCCAGGATCGAGCGTAGTTTGCCGTCCTGAACCAGCCCGAACAGTTCGTCGAGCGGCTCACGCAGCAGCGCGGGGCTCTTGAAGCAGTCGGCCAGCCAGAAGCCGGCGATCGTCTTCGAGCCCTTCATCAAGCGGGCCGGCTGGATCGGCTCGGCCATTTGCCGCGAGGCCGCACCGAAGGTGACCAGGCGGCCGAAGGTGGCCAGCGCGTCGAACGACTCGTTCAGCGTGGTACCGCCGACCATCTCCAGCACGATGTCGACGGGCTTGCCGTCGTTCGCCTCGATGATCCGGTCCTTCAGGCCCTCCGGCTCGCCGTCGATCGCGGCGTCCGCACCGAGCTCGAGGATCTGCTTGCGCTTCTCCTCGGTGGAGGCGGTCGCGATGACGCGTCCGGCGCCCCACAGCTTGGCCAGTTGGATGGCGAGCGAACCGACGCCACCGGCGCCGGCGTGAATCAGTACGGACTCCCCCGGCTGCATGTGCGTCGAGGTCTTCAGCAGGTGCCAAGCGCTCGTGCCCTGCACGATCAAGGCCAGTGCGTCGGCGTCACTGACGCCTTCCGGTACGTCGAACGCGGCCTGCGCGTAGCCGACGGCCTTCTCCGCATAACCACCGGAACCGACCAGCGCGACGACCCGGCGGCCGTCCTCGGTATGACCGACGACCTCGCCACCCGGGGTCAGCGGCAGCTTCGCCTTGGACAGATAGCTGTTCTCGACCTGGTGGGTGTCGGCGTAGTTGACGCCCGCCCGGTCGACGGTGATCAGGATCTGCCCCTCACCCGGCACCGGCTCCTCGATGTCGACCACCTTGAGGACCTCGGGCCCACCGAACTCGCTGATCTGTACGGCTCGCACTGTGTCGCGCTCCTTCGCATTGGTTCCTTACAACGTACTATACACTGTACGTTAAGGAGGTCGATGAGATGTCGGACACCAAACCAAGAACGCCGCGGAACACGCTCAATCCGGACCTGATCGTGCAGACCGCGCTCGACCTGATGGAGGCCAAGGGCACCGACGGCTTCAGCCTGCGCGGCCTGGCCGGCGAGCTGGGTGTCGGTCCGATGGCGCTCTACACGTATTTCCGGAACAAGGACGAGCTGTACGACGCGGTCCGCGACCACCTGATGGCTCTGGTGCCCGATGTGCCGCAGGATCTCCCCTGGCCTGACCAGGTCCGCTTCGTCTGCCGCGGACTGCGCGCGCTGATGCTGCAACACCCTTGCCTTGCGCAACTACTAGCGAGTCGACCGCTCAGCGGCAACGAGACCGCCCGGGTGGCCGAAGGCCTGCTCGGCGTACTGCGGGCCGCCGGGCTCGAGCCGGAAGCCGCCGCCCGGACGCACACCACCCTCTTCACCTACGTGCTCGGCGCCACGACCTGGGAGATCCAGATGGCTTCCGAGCGTCTCGACCCGGATGCCTGGCGCCGGTTGCGAACCTCGATGGAGTCGCTGTCCGCACACGAGTTCCCCACCGTCGTCGAGCTCGCACCCGAGCTCGCCCGGACCACAGGCGGCGACGAGCAGTTCGACTACGGGCTGGATCTGTTGCTGGCGGGGCTCGAGGCTAGAAGACCATCGTGACGATGGCGACGATGCCGATCACGACGATCAGCACGCGCAGGCCGGTCGGCGGGAGCTTGCGGCCGTAGCGGGCGCCGACGAATCCGCCGATGGTGGAGCCGACCGCGATCAGCGCGGCCGCGAGCCAGTCGACGTCCGCGACGATGATGAACAAGATCGCGGCGATGCCGTTGACGACCGTGGCGAGCACGTTCTTCAGGCCGTTCATCCGTTGCAGGTTCGCGTCCATGCCGATGCCGAGGATCGCCATCAGCAGGACGCCCTGGGCCGCGCCGAAGTAGCCGCCGTAGACGCCGGTGAGGAAGACGGCGGGGATCACCCACCAGGCGCCGCGATGGGTGTGCGCGGGGAGGCTGATCCGCTTGGACAGCCACGGTTGCAGGGCGACCAGGACGCAGCCGAGCAGGATCAGGCCGGGGACGACGGCTTTGAAGGCCGAGCCGGGGAGCTTCAGGAGCAGGACGGCTCCGACGATGCCGCCGAGAAGCGAGGCGGGGATCAGGCGCAGGAGGCGGCCGCGCTGGCCTTCCAGTTCACGCCGGTAGCCGATCGCGCCGGCCGCCGTACCGGGCGAGAGGCCGATGTTGTTGCTGACGTTCGCCAGGACCGGCGGGATGCCGACAGCAAGCAACGTGGGGAAGGTCAGCAACGTGCCGGACCCCACCACCGCGTTGATCGTGCCCGCGCCCATACCCGCCACCAGGACGAACAGCGCCTCGAACCATGTCATCGTCGCAAGACTCTACGCACCTGATAGCCGTTTCCGATCATCAGTCCGACGACTGAACAGGTTTCTGCAGTGAACGTCACACGGCCCGGCTCGTAGATGCGAGCCGGGCCGTGTGACGTTACTTAGTGCCAGGGTCTTAGCGCTCGACCGGAGGGCCGTCCTGGACCGGGGAGGTCTGCTCGGGTGCCGAGGTGACCGCCGGGGGTGCCTGCTGGGCCGCACGGTTGCCGACGGCTGCGTTCTGCGCGGCCGCGATGGCTTCCTGGACGGCGTTGTCGGCCTCGACCACGGCTGCGTCCGGCGTGGCCGCCGAACCGAGACCGCTGTCCACCGACACAGCCTGCGAGTCGCCCAGGTCGGGCTCCGGGAACGGACCCTCGGCCTTCTGGGTGATGCCGGCGATCTGGCCGACGGCGCTGCCGAGGCCTTCCATCGCCTTGCCGATCTCGCTCGGGATGATCCACAGCTTGTTCGAGTCGCCCTGGGCGATCGACGGCAGCATCTGCAGGTACTGGTAGGCGAGCAGGCCCTGGTCGGGCTTGCCGGCGTGGATCGCGTTGAAGACCGTGGTGATGGCCTGCGCCTCACCCTGCGCCTTCAGGATCCGCGCCTCCCGCTCGGCCTGGGCCCGCAGGATCCGGGACTCCCGGTCGCCCTGCGCGGTCAGGATCGCGGACTGCTTCTGGCCCTCGGCCGACAGGACGGCCGACTGCCGCATACCTTCGGCGGTCAGGATCGCGGCGCGCTTGTCGCGGTCCGCGCGCATCTGCTTCTCCATCGAGTCCTGGATCGACGGCGGCGGGTCGATCGAGCGGAGCTCGACCCGGTTGACCCGGATGCCCCACTTGCCGGTCGCCTCGTCCAGCACGTACCGGAGCTTCTCGTTGATCTCCTCACGAGAGGTCAGCGTCTGCTCGAGGTCCATGCCACCGATGATGTTTCGCAGCGTGGTCATCGTCAGCTGCTCGATGGCCTGGATGTAGTTGGAGATCTCGTAGGTCGCCCGGACCGGGTCGTTGACCTGGAAGTAGATGACGGAGTCGATCGACACCATCAGGTTGTCCTCGGTGATGACGCCCTGCGGCGGGAACGCGACCACCTGCTCACGCATGTCGATCGTGTAGCGGACCTTGTCGACGAACGGGGTCAGCAGGTTCAGGCCGGGCTGCAAGCCGACCTTGAACTTCCCGAACCGTTCCACGATGCCCACGGTCTGCTGCTGCACGACCCGGACAGATTTGATCAGTGTGACGACCACCAGTAAGGCGACCAATGCCAGCACTATGAGGAACGCGGTCACGTGACCCTCCCACTCGAAGAACCCTCAGGACGGACAGTCTTTCCTATCGACGGGCCACCGTGTGCAACGGTTCCCTCACGATCGGAACTGTCCATGAAACCGACAGTACTTCGAGCCCAGCGCCGCACAACCGCGCCACACCACGGCAGTGGTCGCCACCCCACCAACCCGGTCTGCCCCGCCAGTGCCCGGTGCGCTCGGCCGCTGGCAGGTTATGGGGCCGCTGGCGTGAAGCATCAGGCCAGCGGTACGAAATCCCGCCAGCCGACGCCGGGACGGGCCCATCTCCCCAAACCCCTTATCCCGAAGGGATTTCCCTCCCCAACCGCCAACCCGGCCCGCAACCTTCCCCATCATTACCCCGCGAACCGGCCGACCTTGTCATCGTCACCACGCGACTCGACCGGCTTTGCCAGGGCGCACCACAGCAGCCCGCAACCACGGCCCTCCCTGCGTGGCTGCCGGTCAGCGCGGTGGTTCGGAGTCCTTCGGCTCGGTCTTCTCCGGGCCGCGGAGTTCGGGGAGGGTGTGGTCGATCGGTTGCCCGATCGGGTAGACCACCGCGGTGGCGCCGTCGATGGACATGACCTCCACCCGGGTGCCGGGCTGGATGGTGGAGACGTCGTCGTAGGGGCGGGCGGTCCAGAGTTCGCCGTTGAGTTTGATCGAGCCGCCGCCGTCGGGGTGGATCTCCTTGACCACGACGCCGCTGCGGCCGATCACATGGGCCGAGCCGGTCTTCAGCTCGCCGGTGTGGTGCAGTTTGCGGACCAGGAGCGGGCGGATGGCGCCCAGCATCGCGGCCGCGGTGATCAGGCCGACGACGATCTGCAACCAGAGCAGGTGCGGGAACAAGGCGCCTACGCCGGCCGCGGTGATCGCCCCCGCGGCGAGCATCAGCAAGGTGAAGTCGAGCGAAGCCAGCTCCGCCAGACCGAGCACGACGGCGATCCCGAGCCAAGCCGCCCAGACGTTGTCCCGCAGCCAATCCATCATCTGCCAACTCTATCCGCGTTCGGGACCTCAGGCAGGTCCATCTCCAGTGTGACGCGGAGAAACAGCTTCTGGATTCAGAGTGCGCGGGCGAAGTACCGGCCGTCGCGGTGGTCGAGGCTGAGCGCGAGGTCGAAGGTGTCGCTCAGCGTCTCGGCCGTCAGGGCCTGGTCGATCGGGCCGGCGGAGATCACCCGGCCCTGCTTCAGCAGCAGGGCGTGGGTGAAGCCCGGCGGGATCTCCTCGACGTGATGCGTGACGAGGACCATCGCCGGTGCCCCCTCGGCGGTCGCGATCGAGCTGAGCGACCGGACCAACTGTTCGCGACCCGTAAGGTCCAGCCCCGCGGCCGGCTCGTCCAGCAACATCAGCTCGGGGTCGGTCATCAGCGCGCGGGCGATCTGGACCCGCTTGCGCTCCCCCTCGGACAGCGTGCCGAAGGTGCGATCGCTGAGGTGGCCGATGCCGAGCTCGGTCAGCAGCTCCTTGGCGCGCTGGTGGTCGAGCTCGTCGTACTCCTCGCGCCAGCGGCCGAGGACGGCGTACGACGCGGAGACCACCACGTCGGACACCCGCTCGGACTTCGGCAGCCGGTCGGCGAGCGCGGCGCTGGTCAGCCCGATCCGCGGCCGCAGCTCGAACACGTCGACCGCGCCGAGTACCTCACCGAGCAGCCCGACCACACCGGTCGTCGGGTGCATCTGGGCCGCGAGGATCTGCAGCATCGTCGTCTTGCCGGCCCCGTTCGGGCCGATCACGACCCAGCGGTCGGTCTCCTCGATGGACCAGTCGACGCCGTCCAGCAAAACGGCGCCACCGCGCACGATCGAAACCCCGGCCAGCTCCGCCACTGCAGTCATAGGACCAAAACCTACGGGGTGCCTCCGCGCGACTCGCGACGACCCTGCCCGCGTCGGGCGATCACCGGCCGGATGGGACAATGGCAGGTGTGCTGACCACTGCCGCCTCGGTGCGTTTCACCGTCTGGACCAACGCCATGCTGACCGGCGCCTGCGATCCGGACACGGCCGCGCACAAGATCCTCGGCGAGGACGTCGGGCACCACGTGTCCGGCCTCGCCGCGCACCCCACCCCGGCCACGTTGCCGGTGGCCCTCAACCTGTTGCGCGCGGCCGGGGCGACGCAGGCGCATCTCGCCCTGCCCATCCCGGGTGACCCGATCGGGCTGGCCGGGCCGCCTACCTTCAACGAGGCTGCGTTGGAGACGGGCGAAGCCGTAGTACTGACTGGAGCGGAGATAGGGCTCGTACCTTCGTACGTCGGCCCTGCCGTGCAGTGGACCGTCTTGCCGGCGACCAGTCCGTTGCCGGCCGACTTCGGTGAAGCCGACCGTGGGTTGCGGGCCGCGCTGATCGAGGCCGCCGAGTCGCTCGCCAAGCTCGATGTCGCGAAGTGGAAGCCAGAGGTCGCCGACGCGCTGATCGACATCCGCCGGATCGGTTCGGGCAAGGGCGACGACCTTGCCCCCGGCTACGAAGCCCGCGCGGTGAAGACGGCCGCCACCGCCCGTCGCTGTCTCGCCATCGCCGATGCCGCTCTGGAGGACGACGGGGCGGCCATCACGGGCGCGGAAGCGGACGCCCGGCGCCGCGCGCTGACCGATCTGGCCTCGGCTGCCAGGCGCGCACTCGTTGCGGCATGTGGACCGCCAACCTCCCGTTGACAATTCATCGGTAGCCTGGGGCCTTGAGATGACAGGACAGGCTGAGCACGAGACGTCGATAGCAGACCGCCCCACGCTGCTGGTCACTTTGACCGGTACGGACCGGCCTGGTCTGACTTCCGCAGTACTGTCGATGCTCGCGTTGCGCGGGCTCGACGTGATCGATGCCGAACAGGTGGTACTCCGGGGCCGGCTCGTGCTCGGTGTGCTGCTGTCGGCGCCGCGCGACCACAAGGAACTCAAGAAGGAGCTCAAGGCTCTCGCCGAGAACCTCGAGGTCGACATCAGCCTGAAGAAGGGCTTCGGCGACAACGAACCCCGTCGCAAGGGCCGGACCCAGGTGACGGTGATCGGCAGCCCGCTCACCGCGCAGGGCTTCGCCGCGATCGCCGGCCGGATCGCCGACACCGGCGCCAACATCGACCGGATCAGCCGGATGGCGCGCTACCCGGTGACCGCGATGGAGATCGCCGTCTCGGGTGCCGATCCGGACTCGCTGCGGACGGTGCTCGCGCTCGAAGGCGTGACCCAGGGGCTGGACGTCGCAGTACAGCCTGGTGGTCTGTACCGGCGCGCCAAGCGGCTGATCGTGATGGACGTCGACTCGACCCTGATCCAGGGCGAAGTGATCGAGATGCTCGCCTCGCACGCCGGCCGGCTCGAAGAGGTCGCGGCGGTCACCGAGCTGGCGATGCGCGGCGAGCTCGACTTCGCCGAGTCGCTGCGCAGCCGGGTCGCGACGCTCGAGGGGCTGCCGGCGTCGGCGCTCGACGAGGTGTACGAGGCGATCGTGCTGGCGCCGGGCGCGCGCACGCTGGTCCGGACGCTGAAGCGGCTCGGCTACCAGTTCGCGATCGTCAGCGGCGGCTTCAGCCAGATCACCGACAAGCTCGCTGCCGACCTCGGTATCGACTTCGCCAGCGCCAACGAGCTGGAGATCGTCGACGGCAAGCTGACCGGCAAGGTGATCGGCGACATCGTCGACCGGGCCGGCAAGGCGACAGCCCTCCGCCGCTTCGCCGAGACCTCCGGCACGCCGCTGTCCCAGACCGTCGCCATCGGCGATGGCGCCAACGACCTCGACATGCTCGCCGCGGCCGGCCTGGGCATCGCCTTCAACGCCAAGCCGGTAGTCCGGGCCGCCGCCGACACCCACGTCAGCGTTCCCTACCTCGACACGATCCTCTACCTGCTCGGCATCAGCCGCGAAGAGGTCGAAGCCGCCGACGCGGACGCCGAAACCACCAGCTGAAGAAGGCAGGGAACGCTCCCTCGTGGCAATCGGGTGACAAGGCGTTGACACCGGGCAATGAGAGCGCTCTCATGGGCGTAACGCACCCGCCCCGGCGTCGATCTGGTGACGGCGCCTGACCGTGGAGGTCATTTCATGCGTTCCCGCCGCCGAACCATCCTCAGTGCACTAATTGCTCCCGTTCTGGTCGTGACCGCGTTGACGGTCGCGGCGCAGGCCAGTGTTCCGCCGCCGCCCGCGGGGTGGACGACGGTGTGGAGTGACGACTTCAACGGCAACAGCGACACTTTGCCGTCCGGCGCCAACTGGATCATCGACACCGGTCACGCCTATCCGGGCGGCCCGGGCAACTGGGGTACCGGGGAGATCCAGAACTACACGAACAGTACGAACAACCTCGCCCTCGACGGCGCCGGCAACCTCCGGATCACGCCTCGACGCGATGGTGCCGGCAACTGGACGTCGGCCCGGATCGAGACTCAGCGCAGCAACTTCAAGCCGCCGTCAGGTGGTGTGGTCGCGATGGAGGCGCGGATCCAGATGCCCAACGTCACCGGCAACGCGGCTCTCGGCTACTGGCCCGCGTTCTGGGCGCTCGGTTCGCCGTACCGGGGCAACTACTGGAACTGGCCGGGTATCGGCGAGTTCGACATCATGGAGAACGTCAACGGGCTCAACTCGGTCTGGGGCGTGCTGCACTGCGGCGTGAACCCGGGCGGTCCGTGCAACGAGACGACCGGCATCGCGAGCAACCGCGCCTGCCCGGGTAGCACCTGCCAGGCCGGCTTCCACACGTACCGGTTCGAGTGGGACACCAGCATCTCGCCGAACCAGTTCCGCTGGTACGTCGATGGGCAGCAGTTCCACTCCGTCAGCCAAGGGCAGCTGCCGGCCGACACCTGGAACGCGATGACATCGCATGCCGGGTACTTCCTCCTGCTCAATGTCGCCATCGGCGGGGCGTTCCCGGATGCTCTCGCCGCGCCGACGCCTCGCGCCGAGACCGTCCCCGATCGGCCGATGGTGATCGACTACGTCGCCGTGTCCACCCGTGGTGGCGGTGGGGATCCGACGACTCCCCCGACCACGCCGCCGACCACCCCGCCTGGCGGTGGCGGTAGCGCGTACAGCAACATCCAGGCCGAATCGTTCAGCCAGCAAGGCGGTGTCGGCGTCGAGACGACCAGCGACTCCGGCGGCGGGCAGAACCTGATGCAGCTCGGGAACGGCGACTGGGCGCTCTACCCCAACGTCGACTTCGGGAGCTCCGCGGCTCATCAATTCGTCGGTCGGGTGGCATCGGGGGCTGCCGGTGGAGTGAGCGGTCTCGTGGAGGTTCGCCTCGACAATAGGAGCAACGCGCCGATCGGAAGCTTCGCGGTGGCCAATACGGGTGGCTGGCAGAGCTGGCGGAGTGTGCCGGCCAACATCAGCGCGGTCACCGGCGTACACAACGTCTATCTGACCTTCACGAGCGGCCAGCCGGCCGACTTCGTCAACGTCAACTGGTTCACCTTCGGGCACTGAGATGCGCGCGACGAAGGTTCTCACCGCAGGGGTTGTGCTGATCGCGGCAGCTGCCGCGGTACTGGTTCATCAGCAGGCGCAGGCGACGCCGCAGCCGGTGGATCACTCGAAGATGCATCATGGCGAGGCTCCGACCGCCGCGGAGGCGGCTGCGATGCGGAAGTTGCAGCTGGCTCCGGTGCCGGGGTCGGAGTTCCGGGCTGAGTGCAGGAGCAGTCATCGGGCCGGGAACGACCCGATTGTGTTTCCTGGTCAGACGGGCGCGTCGCATATCCACGAGTTCTTCGGGAACACGTCGACGAATGCCGACTCGACGCTGCAGTCGCTGCGGCTGGGCGGTACGAATTGCAATCCGGTGGCCGACAAATCGGCGTATTGGACTCCCACTCTGTATCAGAACGGCGTGCCGGTCGCGCCCGACCGCTGGTCCTGCGTTGGCCAAAGCCAGTCGAGCCGGGACTTCCTGAGCTGCCCACCGGGTTCGAAGCTGGAGAACTACCTCGACTTCCCGACCTGCTGGGACGGCGTCCGCCTCGACTCCCCCAACCACAAGGACCACATGGCCTTCCCCACCGGCCCCACCTGCCCGGCCACCCACCCGGTCGTGGTCCCCCGCCTGGATTTCCTGATCACCTACCCGGTCAACGGCGGAGGCCTGACCCTGGCCGGAACCCGCAACGGCCAACTCGTCACAACGGCCCCCGGCTACACCTTCCACGGCGACTTCCTGAACGCCTGGGATCCAGCCGAACTCCAACGCCGCATCACCAACTGCATCAAAGCCGGCTACACCTGCGGCACCGACGGCAACCCCATCCAGCAGTAGAAGCCAGCTGGTGCCGGGCCCGTCCCACCCCGGCGCCAGCGCCGTACTTTGGCGACCGAAGCGGGCGGAGAGGGGTTCAGCGCTTATTCTTCGGCTATGTCTGAACAGCAGGGTGGGGTGACGACGAGCGGGCCGGGGGCCTTGTTCGCCATCGGTGGGGCCGAGGACAAGCTGAAGAAACGGCTCGTCCTGCAGGAGTTCGTCGAGGCGGCCGGTGGGCCGAAGGCGCGGATCGTGGTCGTCCCGACCGCCTCCGCGCTCGGCCCGGATGTGATCGACGTGTACTCCGCCCTGTTCGCCGCGCTCGGTGCGGCCAGCGTGGTCGGCGTCCGGCCGGAGAACCGCGAGGACGCCGACGACCCCGCCTTCATCGAGCCGCTCAACCAGGCCACCGGCATCTTCATGACCGGCGGCAACCAGCTCAAGCTGAGCGGTGTCGTCACCGGGACAGCGTTCGGCCGCGCCGTCACCGAGGCGCACGCCCGAGGAGCCGCCGTCGGCGGTACGTCGGCCGGCGCCAGCATCCTCGCCGAGCACATGATCGCCTTCGGCCGCTCAGGCGCCACGCCGAGGCAGCGGATGAGCCAGCTGGCCGGCGGGCTGGGGCTCGTCCAGGGCGCCATCGTCGACCAGCACTTCGCCCAACGGAACCGGTACGGCCGCCTCCTCTCGCTCGTCGCGCAATCCCCCGGGCTGCTCGGCATCGGGGTCGACGAGGACACGGCGGCCGTAGTACGGGGCTCTCACCTGGAGGTCGTCGGGCGGGGTGCCGTGACGATCTTCGACGGCAGCCGGATCACCTCCAACGCGCACTACGCGAGCCGGTCCGAGGCGATCCTCGCGTCGGGTGTCGTCCTGCACGTCCTGCCCGCGACCTCGACCTTCGATCTGAAGGCCCGCGTGCTGCTGTCCTTCGGCCCGCAGCCGCCGGCCGAGGAGATCGCGTCGATCGAGGCCGCCGAGGCCGATCTGCGCAAGCTGGCCAAGGAGATCGCCGCCGAGGGCGTCTCCCCGGCGTACTACGCCGAGCGCAAGCGCCGGGCCGGCCGGCGTACCGCCAAGGCGACCGACCCCGCCAAGAAGACAGCCGTCTCCCAGAAGGCAGCGGCGTCGAAGAAGTCCAGGTCGTCGGCGGCGGCCCAGTCCAGACCGGAGGCGACCGAGCCTCTGAGCGCGGGCGCCGAACTCAGCCGACCAGACACCGACCCGCGACCAGACAGTGGGACAGCATGACCGAAACCGCCCCCGACCAGACCCAAGGGACGCCGAGCCCGGACCTGAAGATCATCGAGACGCGCGTCTACCGCGGCCCGAACATCTGGAGCTACGACCCGGCGATCCATCTCGTCGTCGACCTGGGCTCGCTGGAGAACTTCCCGTCGAACACGATCGACGGCTTCACCGAGCGCCTGCTCGAGTACCTGCCCCGCCTGGACCAGCACCACTGCTCGCGCGGCCGCCGCGGCGGATTCATCGAGCGGCTGCACGAGGGCACCTGGCTCGGCCACATCGCCGAACACGTCTCGCTGCAACTGCAGCAGGAGGCCGGCCACGACATGCGGCGCGGCAAGACCCGCCAGGTCAAGGGCGTGCCCGGCCGGTACAACATCATCTACTCGTACGCCGACGAGGGCGTCGGACTGGCAGCGGGTGAACTGGCCGTCCGGTTCGTCAACTACCTGGTCCAGCCGACCGAGGACTTCGACTTCACCACCGAGCTGGAGAAGTTCATCCGGCAGGCCGAGCGCAGCGCGTTCGGTCCGTCGACGCAGGCGATCGTGGACGAGGCGGTGTCCCGCGACATCCCGTGGATCCGGCTGAACAAGTTCAGCCTGGTGCAGCTCGGTCAGGGCGTGCACGCGAAGCGCATCCGGGCCACCATGACGTCCGAGACCGGTTCGATCGCGGTCGACGTCGCCAGCGACAAGGACCTCACCACCAAGCTGCTCGCCTCGGCCGGCCTGCCGGTACCGCGCTCTGTCTCGGTCCGTGACGTGGACGACGCCGTCTCAGCAGCGAACAAGATCGGCTACCCCGTCGTGTGCAAGCCGCTCGACGGCAACCACGGCCGTGGCGTCTGCCTGAACCTGCAGGACGCGGACGCCGTCCGGGAGGCCTTCCCGATCGCTGCCGAGCAGTCCCGGCGCGGCTCGGTCATCGTCGAGAGCTTCGTCACCGGCAAGGACTACCGCTGCCTGATCATCAACGGGCGGATGGAGGCCATCGCCGAACGGGTACCGGCGCATGTCGTCGGTGACGGCGTGCACACGGTCACCGAGCTGGTCGAGATCACCAACGCCGACCCGCGTCGCGGCGTCGGCCACGAGAAGATCCTGACCCGGATCACGGTGAACACCGCCGCCCGCGAGCTGGTGAAGTCGCAGGGCTTCGAGATGGACGACGTACCGCCCGAAGAGACGATGGTGAAGCTGACGCTCACCGGCAACATGTCGACCGGCGGGATCTCGATCGACCGTACCTTCGAGGCGCACCCGGAGAACGTCGAGATCGCCGAGGAGGCGGCCCGGATGATCGGGCTCGACATCGCCGGCATCGACTTCATCTGCCCGGACATCACCCAGCCGGTCCGCGAGACCGGCGGCGCGATCTGCGAGGTGAACGCGGCACCCGGGTTCCGGATGCACACCAACCCGACGATCGGCGATCCGCAGTACATCGCGAAGCCGGTCGTCGACATGCTGTTCCCGCCGGGCGCGACCAGCCGGATCCCGATCGTCGCGGTGACCGGTACGAACGGCAAGACCACCACCTCGCGGATGATCAGCCACGTCTTCAAGGGGATGGGCCGCAAGGTCGGCATGACGTCGACCGACGGCATCGTGATCGACGAGCGGCTGGTGATCCGGTCCGACGCGTCCGGGCCGAAGTCGGCCCGGATGGTGCTGCAGAACCCGCGCGTCGACTTCGCCGTCTTCGAGGTGGCTCGGGGCGGGATCCTGCGCGAGGGTCTGGGCTACCAGCGCAACGACGTCGCCGTGGTGCTCAACATCCAGCCGGACCACCTCGGGATGCGCGGGGTAGACACGCTGGAGCAGCTGGCCGACGTGAAGGCCGTGCTGGTCGAGGCGGTGCCGCGCAACGGGTTCGCAGTACTGAACGCCGACGACCCGCTGGTCCGCAAGATGCGGCGGAAGTGCTCGGGCGAGGTCGTCTGGTTCAGCATCGCGGAGTCGGGCAGCGAGGTGCGCGAGTACATCGAGGGCCACTGCCGGCGCGGTGGCCGCGCGGTCGTGCTCGAGCGGTCCGACCTCGGCGACATGATCATCATGAAGCACGGCCGGCGCTCGATGCAGCTGGCCTGGACCCACTTGCTGCCGGCAACCTTCGGCGGCCGGGCGATGATGAACGTGCAGAACGCGATGGCCGCCGCGGCCGCCGCCTTCGCCGCGGGCGCGCCGCTGCACGACATCCGGCAGGGCCTGCGCACGTTCAACACCTCGTACTACCTGTCGCCCGGCCGGTTGAACGAGATCGACGTCGACGGGCGGACCGTGATCGTCGACTACTGCCACAACGCGCCCGCGATGCGGATGCTCGGCGACTTCGTCGACAAGCTCGGCGAGAGCCTGAACGCCTCGTCCGAACTGGGCCGGCCGTCGCGGATCGGCGTGATCGCGACTGCGGGTGACCGGCGCGACGACGACATGCGTGAACTGGGTGAGGTCGCCGCCCAGCACTTCGACGTGGTGATCGTCCGTGAGGACGTCCGGCTGCGTGGTCGCGAGGCCGGCAGTACGGCCGAGCTGGTCACCGAGGGCGTGCGACGGGCGATGGAGAACGGTGCCCGCTGCCGTCAGGTCGAGACGGTGCTCGAGGAGCTCACCGCGGTACAGCACGCGCTGTCCCGGTCGAACCGTGGAGACCTGGTCGTGCTCTGCGTCGACCAGCACCAGCAGGTGCTGTCGCACCTCGAGTCGGTGTCCCACCTCGCGCAGGCCGGTGCCCGCTCCGGCGACGAGGGCGGCGACCCCGACTTCGTGAAGCCGGACGAGTCGGAAGCTGAGCAGTCAACGGAGTAACCAGATCGTGAGCGGGGACACACGGTGTGTCCCCGCTCTGCTGGGAACTCGGTTGCCGGAAGCATCGTTGGCCTGTCCGTGAAGACGAAGCTGCTGATGGCCGGTCTGGCCGTCGCCATCCCCTTTCTGCTGTCCTCTTGTGGGTCCTCGGATGCTCCGGTGACGAAGGCGGCGGTGACGACTCCCGGCGTACTGGTCGAGGACGCGTGGGTGCGGGCGACGGTCGGGTCGAAGGACACCACGATGACGGCGGCGTTCATGTCGCTGACCAACCCGGGCACGACCGACGTCTCGTTGACCTCGGCAACCTCTCCGGTCGCCGGCCTGGTGCAGGTCCACGAGATGGCGATGAAGGACGGCAAGATGGTGATGCAGGAGAAGGCCGGTGGCATCAAGGTGCCCGCCGGGTCGCATGCGCACCTCGCGCCGAGTGGTGACCACGTGATGCTGATGGGGCTCAAGCAGGCGCTGAAGCCGGGCAACGAAGTACCGATCACCTTGAAGTTCTCCGACGGCACCACGCACGACCTGACCGTGCCGGTGAAGGCGTTCACCGAGGAGGAAGAGCACTACCACCCGTCGACGACGCCCAGCACGACACCTTGACCGGACGCCCGTCCCGGCGGCAGCTCTTCGGCTACGCCGGAGCCGCCGCCGCAGGCGCCGCCGTCACCGGTGGCGCAGTTGCCCTGGGCAACGCATCCTCCGGCGAGCCGCCGGCTGCACGTGACTCCGCCCGCGGCGGCACCGTCGTTCCGTACGGCGATCACCAGCCAGCCATCGCGGCGACCTCGCCTCGCCATGCGGAACTGGTCGCGTTCAGGCTGCTCGGCGGCACCGACAAGGCCGGGCTCGGCCGGTTGATGCGACTCTGGACCAGCGACATCGTCGCGCTGACCGCCGGGCGACCGGCTCCCGGAGACACCGCACCCGAGCTGGCCATCCCCGGCGTTGCCCTCACCGCGACGGTCGGCTTCGGTCCCAGGGTCTTCACCTTGACCGGGCTGGCCGATCGCACGCCGCGCGGGTTCATCGACGTACCGGTGATGTCGCATGATCGGCTGCAGGCCGCGTGGACGGGCGGGGATCTGCTCGTGCTGGTGGGTGCGGACGACGCGGTGTCGGTCGTGCATGCCGTCGGCCGGCTGGTCGCGGACGCAGCACCCTTCGCCAAGCCGCTGTGGCGACAGACCGGCTTCTGGAACAGCACCGGCCCCGACGGCCAACCGGTCACCGGCCGCAACCTCTTCAACCAGGTCGACGGCACCGGCAACCCAGCGCCCGGCACGCCGGACTTCGACAGCACCGTCTGGAACGAAGATGGTGGTACGACCCTCGTCGTCCGCCGGATCAAGCTGAATCTCGACACCTGGGACGAACTCACCCGCTCCGAACAGGAACGAGCCGTCGGCCGCAAACTCTCGAACGGCGCACCACAGACCGGTACGGCCGAACACGACGAGCTCGACCTCGAAGCCCGCGACGCCGACAACCGCCTGGTGATCGCCAAGAACGCGCACGCCCGGCTCTCCCACCACTCCGAGAACGACGGCCGCCGCATCTTCCGCAAAGGCCTCAACTACGTCCAGGACACCGGCGCCACCCGCGAGACCGGCCTCATCTTCCTCAGCTACCAGGCCGACCTCGTCAGCCAGTTCATCCCACTGCTGACCCGCCTCGACGCCGCGGACGCCCTCAACGAGTGGACCACCACCATCGGCTCAGCCGCCTTCGCCATCCCACCAGGCTTCCACGAAGGCGGCTGGCTCGGCCAAGGGCTGCTCGGCTAGCCGGTACGGACCACCCGGCGCAATCCGTCGAGGACCAGGACGGTCTTCATGCCGACCGACTGATAGAGACCGAGGGCCGGGGTCGGGTTGTTGGTGTCGACGTTGAGGATGCTGCCGGACCGTCCGGCGGCGGCGTCGAGGGCGAAGCTGTCGCGCAGCAGAAACTTCGCGAGGCCACGACCACGGAAGTCCTCGGCGACGCAGAGCATATTGATGCAGCCACAGTTCTCGGCCTCGACGAAGTTGTCGCCGCAGCTCCGGACCGCGACCACTCGCCCGTCCGCCTCGAGCACGGTCAGCTGGGACCAGTCGAAGGTCGAGCTCGCGTCGAGCGCCTCGACCCACTCGTCGTGCGGACGCTCGACGTAGCCGAACTGGCCAGTGAAGCTCTCGATCATCGCCTGATGAGCCGCCAACCGAGAGGCGTCGTCGAAGGCACCACGCCGCACCACGATGCCGGCTGGGACCTCCGGGGTGGCTACGACCCCGGCATGATCGATCCGCATCCGGTAGTACGTCGTACCGAGGGTGAAGTCGTGTCCGTGCAGCAGCGCCTGGAGCGGTTCGTCGGCGTGGTAGATGCAGGAATCGACGGTGATCTCGGAATGTCCCCGCTCGCGGCCCATCTCGCGCGCACGGCCCATGGCTTCCCCGAACAACCACTGAGCGACCGCGGGGTCCGGCGAGGTGACCTCCACCTGAACCACCTCCCGGTCTCCCAGTCCGAAAGCCGTCGCGTATCCGGCAGGCTGACCATCGCCCGCAAGCACGAGCCACCCGTCGGTACCGCAATCGAAGCCGGGCTCCACGAGGCAGTCGGCGACATCATCGAGCGTGCAGTCGGCGACGCCGATCGCCGCGGTGTTGTACGCGGAGACGAGGTCGAAGATCGTCTCGGCGTCGCCCGGCTCGGGCGAGCGAACAGTGAGGTGGTCCGGCAGTGCCTTGCTGTGAATGGAATTCACGATGCCCCCTTGGACACTTCTTAGATGCGCCGGGGGCGGCAGAAGTTATCAACCGGCATGCACCACCTGGAGGGTGGTGCATGCCGGCGAGGTCAGACGGCGCGGAAGCTCAGGAACTTGGTGCTCGGGTAGCTGTGGAAGTTGTTCGCTGGCTCGAGGGAGGCCACGCCGCTGCAGTCAGCGGTGCGGTAGAGGTAGATGTCCTTGGTGCTCCAGTTGAAGAGCGCACCGGGGACGAACGGCAGCACGGTGCAGGAGCTGCCCGGGTTCGCGTACTGGACGGTGTTGCCGGTGAAGCTGGTGGTTTCGTAGAAGCACGCGATGCCTGGCGCGCAGGCGGTCGACGTCGACTGGTCCTGGTACGCCGAAGCCGGCACGACGCCGACCGCGACAACGGCGGCGGCAGCGGTGGCTCCGAGAGCGAGACGAAGTTTCACGAAGGATCCTCCAGGGTTGGGAAGGCGGTTTCCCTGACCCTGAAGAGCCTATAGTTGAGGATTCACTAAAGCGGTTTTCACCGGCGTGCCGGGAGCAGCCGGCGCTTCGGCTCCTCGCGGTCGATCCAGTCCAGGTCGTCGGACAGCACCGCGTCGTTGCTCCGGCCGTCGTCCACCACGGGCGGAGGCGGCGGCGGTGGCAGCGCCCGGACCTTGAGGGCGACCATCGGGATCGCTAGCAGCACGGCCAGCGTGAGCCAGGGCCAGTACTCCCGCAGTACCGGCTCGAAGGCGTCGAAGAACGCGTCGGTACCGGCGTTGGCGATCTCGTCCGTCGACTTCCCCTTGGCCGCTGCCACCGCCTGGAGCCCCTCGACGATCGCGAACGACGCCAGGTAGAACGCGCCCAGCGGCAGCCAGTAGTACGCCGACCGCCAACCACGCCGCCAGCAGGCGACGTACAAGACGATCGTCAGACCCATCGCGACCAACAGTCCGTTGAGCTGCCACAGCCAGCGCCAGTCCTGCAGCTCATCGGCCGGGCGCAACGCATACCAGGCGACCGGCACCGAAAGCGCAAACGCCGCCAGCACCGTACTTCGGATGCCCAAGGCACCCAATCCCGCACCGACGACACTTGCCACCAGCAACAGGGCCAGCGAACCCTTGTCCGACAGGTCGTATCCACTCAACCACCAGGCGCCCCCGGCAACGACCAGGACCAACGGCGCAGCGATCCGCACCCGCCCGACGATCAGCCCGACCAGCACTCCCCCGGTGATTCCGCCCAGGACGAGCAGATCCACCCGGGGATCGACGAACGTGGTCGAGCCGGCCGGCAGGCCCTTCAGGTACGTCGGTGCGAAGCCGGCTACGAACCAGGCGACCACCGCCGCCGGTATCGACCACAAGTAGCGCATGGAGAAACCCCGATCCGCCCCGGGCGGTGGAATCCCGGGGATCAGTGCTGTGCTCGTTCGACCTTCGCCTTCAAGGTCTCCGGGTTATCGACGGTAGCTCCCTCGGACCGCAACCAGGCGTCAAGACTCGCCCGATCCTGCAGAGACATCACGGCGACCACGTCACCCGCCTGTGCTTCGCGGACGAGGGCCTGGGCCGCTTCGAGCTCGGTCGGGAAGGACGGTACGTCGTCGACACCGACCGAGCTGGTGCCTTCGCGGAAGACCGCCTCCAGCTCCGCCGGCGGCCGGCCACGCAGGTAGTCGCCCTTGTGCCCGATCACCACCCGGTCCGCGCCGCGGGCGCCGATCGCACCCATCGCGCTGACCATGTCGTCGGCCCGGTCGCCCGGCGAGCCGAGTGCGAGCAGCAGTCGCCCACCCGGCTGACGGACGCCGTTCATGATCTCAAGCAGCGCTTCGAGGCCGGCCTCGTTGTGGGCGAGGTCGATCACGACGGTGAAGTCGCGGACGGAGTACATGTTCATCCGGCCCGGGTTGTTCTCGGCCGGCGAGAAGGTGCTCAGGCCCTCGATCACCGCGGCCCGGGGCAATCCCAGACCGAGTGCTGCGGAGGCCGCGGCCAGTGCGTTCTCGACGTTGTAGTGCGAGAGCCCGGACAGCGTCATCGGGACGTCGACGACCTTCAGCAGCGGTTCGGCATCGCTGGACTGGTCGAGCACGGTGATGAAGCCATCGAGCACGGTGGTCGCCCGGCCGCCCTCGTCGAGCACACTGCGGATCGACGGCGAGTCGGGATCGCGCGAGAACACCCAGCACTTGGCCGGTGAGTCGAGCCGCATCGCGAACGTCCTCGGGTCGTCGCCGTTGACGACGCACCAACCACGTGGCCGGGTGATCTTGGTGATCACTGCCTTCACCTCGGCGAGCTGGTCGACGGTGTCGATGCCGCCCAGGCCGAGGTGGTCAGCGGTGACGTTGGTGACGACGGAGACGTCGTTGTACGCCACGCCGACCCCGCGTCGCAGGATGCCGCCGCGCGCGGTCTCGGTGACAGCCAGCTGGACGCCCGGCTGCGAGAGCACCTGACCGGCACCGCTCGGACCGGAGAAGTCGCCGTACTTGACCAGTTCACCGTCGAAGTACACGCCGTCGGTGCTCGACCAGCCGACGTGCAGCCCGGCCGCGCGACCGATGTGCGCGATCATCCGCGAGGTGGTCGTCTTGCCGTTCGTGCCGGTGACCGCCACGACGGGGATCTTCGGCCGCAGCGTCGGCGGCGCGTCGCCGGCCGGTTCGTTGCGGACCCGGTCGCCGACCGTCGCGACCAGCTCGGGCAGCTCCTCGGTGCCGAAGGCATCGACGACCTCGACGATCGCCTGACCGAGCGCCCGGGCACGACCCTCATGCGCCCACGGAAACGCCACCACGAGCCGATGCACATCGGTCTCGGACCTGACCCGTACGCCGATCCGCCCGATCCCCGCCTCGCGCGCGATCCGCCGGACGATGTGCCCGACCACCCGCACCGCGAACCGCTGCCGGAACCCGGACCCGATCCGCCCGGGCCGGGTCGCGCCGAGCCCGAGCGCTTGCGCGTACGCCTTCGCGGCCGGAGCCGGCGCGTCGATCAGGGTCGTCAGGTCGAGCGTGAGCTTGATCGCCGCCCGGCTGAAGTACAGGTTGGCCCCGTCCAGAACGCGGAGCTCTACCAAAGAGGTGGACACAGCTAGGCACCCATCGCGTGAAAGCCGCCGTCGACGTGGATGATCTCGCCGGTGGTGGAGGGGAAGAAGTCACTGAGCAGCGCGACGATCGTCTTGCCGGTCGGTTCGAGGTCGGACGGATCCCAGCCCAGCGGGGCCTGCTCCAGCCACGGACCCTCGAACTTCTCGAAGCCCGGGATCGCCTTCGCGGCCAGGGTCTTCAGCGGGCCGGCGGAGACCAGGTTGCAGCGGATGCCCTGCGCACCGAGGTCGCGAGCGAGGTAGCGCGACGTCGACTCCAGCGCCGCTTTCGCGACACCCATCCAGTCGTAGCCCGGCCAGGCGACCGAAGCGTCGAAGGTCAGCCCGACGATGCTGCTGCCCCGGCTCATCAGCGGCGCACACGTCACCGCCAGCGACTTCAGGCTGTACGCCGAGACGTGCACCGCCCGCGACACGTCGTCCCACGGGCCCTCGAGGAACTTGCCGCCGAGGATCGTCTCCGGGTTGCCGTAGGCAATGGAGTGCACGACGCCGTCCAGGCCGTCGACATGCTCGCGGACCGCGTCCGGCAGCGCGGCGAGGTGCTCTTCGTCGGTGACGTCCAGCTCGATCACCGGCGGCGTGACGGGCAGCCGCCCGGCGATCCGCTTGGTGATGTTCAGCGCCCGGCCGAAGTTCGAGATCAGCACCGTGGCGCCTTGTTCCTGCGCCACCTTGGCGGTCGCGAAGCCGATCGAGGAGTCGAGCGTCACGCCCGCGACCAGGATCCGCTTGCCGTCGAGGATGCCCACCGGCATGCCCTTTCTGATGAAGAAGAAGTGGTTAGTTGCCCATGCCGATGCCGCCGTCGACCGGGATCACCGCGCCGGTGATGTACCCGGCCTCGTCCGACGAGAGCCAGCGCACCGCGTTGGCGATCTCCTCGGTCAGGCCGAACCGGCCGAGCGGGATCTGGCTCAGGTACTGCTGCTGGGTCTCTTCCGGCAGTACAGCGGTCATGTCGGTCTCGACGAAACCGGGCGCGACCACGTTGGTGGTGATGCCGCGGCTCCCGAGCTCGCGGGCCATCGAGCGGGCCATCCCGATCAGGCCGGACTTGCTGGCGGCGTAGTTCACCTGGCCGGGCGAGCCGAGCATGCCGACCACCGACGAGATGAAGACGATCCGGCCCCGGCGCAGCCGCAGCATGCCCTTGGCGGCGCGCTTGGCGACCTTGAACGAGCCGGTCAGGTTCGTCTGGATGACGGCGTCCCAGTCGTCGTCGGACATCCGCAGCAGCAACGTGTCGCGGGTGATGCCGGCGTTGGCGACCAGCACCTCGACCGGGCCGTGCTCCGCCGCGATGGTGTCGAACGCGGCCTCCACCTGCGCGGTGTCGGTCACGTCACACTTGACGGCGAGGAAACCCTCCGGCGGTTCGGTGCTGTTGTAGGTGATGGCGACCTGGTCGCCCGCCTCCTTGAAGGCGGTAGCGATGGCCAGGCCGATGCCCCGGTTGCCCCCGGTGACCAGTACCGATCTCGCCACGTTCCATCTCCTCACAGAAGTGATTCAGCCGCTGTACGGCGCTGCCGGACGAACGGTATCTCCCGCCCCCACCGGTACTGCGAACCGGGCGGCCCCGGCGGTTCGCAGTACCCCTCCCACCCGCGCAGTACTCAGCTGTCCTCGAGCCGGAAGCCGACCTTCAGCCCGACCTGGTAGTGGTCGATCGCGTTGTCGACGATGTGGCCGCGGATCTGGGTCACCTCGAACCAGTCCAGGTGCCGCAGCGTCTCGCCGGCCCGGGTGATCGCGTTCGTGATCGCCGCGTCGACGCCTTCCTTGGAGGTGCCGACGAGCTCGGTCACACGGTAGGTGCGGTCGGTCATGACTGTTCCCCTTCGCCTGGGTGCGCCGGAACTTCTGCACCGGCGTACCGTTGGGTGTTGGTGAGGAGAATAGATGTCATTGCGCAGTAAGCGGGGCCGTGAGCGGGCCGACGCGACGGTGATCTCGGTGACGAGCGCACAGCCCGGCCGGTCCGAGGATCTGGAGAGCCGCATCTTCCGGTACGCCTGGATGATGTCGCTGCGGGTGGTGTGTTTCGTCGCCGCCGTGATCACCCCCTCGCCGTGGCGCTGGATCCTGCTCGTCGGGGCCGTCTTCCTGCCGTCGGTGGCCGTCGTGCTGGCCAATGCGCGGCGGACGAAAGAGGTCTCCGGAGCCGAGGTCTACGTGCCGCCGGCCCGGCCTCAACTGGGTCCGGATCACGACACCGAAAAGTGATCTGCGTCGGGACTGGATTCTCATGACGGATCCGTGTCAGAATCTGCGTGCTCTGAAGTTCACGGTTGGAATTCAGGGTCTTGATGCGGCGTCGGACGGCTCCCCCCGTGGCTGTCCGACGTCGCTTCATTTTGCCCAGGCTATTGATTATTGAGTGGTCAGGAACAATTGCCTGTACTGACCTGAAACACCCCTGGGAGACCTCGCTGTGACCGAAGAAGCCCTGCCGTCCACCTGCTCTGCAAGGGGATGCGGCCACCCCGCCACCTGGGCGTTGTTGTGGAACAACCCGAAGATCCACACCCCCGACCGGCGCAAGACCTGGCTGGCCTGTGACGAGCACAAGCAGAGCCTGTCCGACTTCCTCGGCGCGCGTTCTTTCCTGCGCGAGGTCGAGGCTTTCCCGGCGCCGTAACCAAGGCGCCGGAGTGCGTTACACCGGAAAAAGTAAATTTCCGGTTCAGAAAGGTCAGCCGCCGATCGCGGACATCGGCCGGACCGGCTGCAGAAAGCTCGGGTCGTTGATGCCGTGGCCGGGCAGTTTGCCGCGCATCGCCCGGCGCCAGCGGCCGGCCAGGTCCTCGTCGTCGGCGCCGTCGCGCAACGCCGTCCGGAGGTCGGACTCGGTCCTCGCGAACAGACAGTCGCGCACCTGGCCGTCGGCGGTCAGCCGGACCCGGTCGCAGTCACCGCAGAACGGCCGCGTCACGCTCGCGATGATGCCGACAGTTGTGTCGTAGCCGCCGACCTCGAAGGACTCGGCCGGCGCGCTGCCACGCGTCGCGGCGTCGGTCGGCGACAGGGTGAACCGCTCGCCGAGCAGTCCGAGGATCTCGTCCGCGGTGACCATCTGGTCGCGGCTCCAGCCGTGCTGGGCGTCCAGCGGCATCTGCTCGATGAACCGCAGTTCGTAGCCGTGGTCGAGGCAGAACTGCAGCAACTCCGGCGCCTGGTCGTCGTTCACGCCGCGCATGAGGACCGCGTTGACCTTCACCGGCGTCAGACCGGCCTCCTGAGCCGCCGCGAGGCCTGCCAGTACGTCCTTCAGGCGATCGCGCCGGGTCATCTCCTGGAAGGTGTCCGGCCTGACCGTGTCGAGGCTCACATTCACCCGGTCCAGTCCGGCCTCGCGCAGCGCCTTCGCCTGGCGGGCCAGGCCGATGCCGTTCGTGGTGATCGAGATCTGGGGGCGCGGCAGGAGCTTCGCAGTACGGGTGACGATGTCGACCACGCCGCGGCGGAGGAGCGGTTCGCCGCCGGTGAAGCGGATCTCGTCGACGCCGAGACGGGTGACCGCGATCTCGATCAGCCGGACGATCTCGTCGTCGGTCAGCAGCTCCGGCTTGGCGAGCCAGTCCAGCCCCTCCTCGGGCATGCAGTAGGTACAGCGCAGATTGCAGCGGTCCGTGAGGGACACGCGCAGGTCGGTAGCGACCCGGCCGTAGCTATCGGCCAGGCCTGTCTGGGTCGTGCTGGGCGCTGTCATCCGGGCCAGCTTACGTCGCAGCCAGCAGCCGACGGCCGGGCGTTTCGGTTGATGGCTTAAGTTCGAGATGTGCGTCGTCTGATGAATGTCCGGTGGATCGCCACTGCGCTGGTGATCCTCCTCCTGTCCGGGGTGTGTGTGGAGCTCGGCCGATGGCAACTGCACCGGCTGGACGCCCGGAAGGCGCGCAACGAGGTCACCCGGACCAATCTGGCCGCTCCGGCGGCGCCGCTGGCCGAGATCGTCGGGCCGCAGCGGGTGATCGGCGAGCAGCACGACTGGCGGACAGCGGTCGTCACCGGCCGGTACGACGCAAGCAAACAGGTCGTGATGCGCTACCGGAACATCAACGACCGGCCCGGGTTCGAGATCGTCACGCCGTTGCTGCTGAGCGACGGGAGCGCCGTACTGGTCGACCGCGGGTTCCTGCCCAAGCAGGGCGGTGAGCTGGCGCCCAGCAGCATCCCGGCCGCGCCCTCCGGCGAGGTGACCGTCACCGGCCGGCTCCGGCGCAGTGAACGCGGTGGGCACACCAGTGGCGGTACGCCGGACAACGGGACCGCCCGGCTGATCAACGGACCCGACTTCGCCCCAGTCCTCGGCCTGACCCTGTACGACGGGTACCTCACGGTGGAGCAGCAGGTCCCGGCCGCCGACCCGGCTTTTGGCGGATTCCCCGGCCCGGAGATCGACGACGGACCGCACTTCTTCTACGCGTTGCAGTGGTTCTTCTTCGCCCTGCTGGCGATCGGCGGACTGGTCTACTTCTCCCGGCGCGACGTGACGGGTGACAACGCCGGTACAGACAGTGAGTCCGGGGCGCCGGACGAGTCGTTGCCCTCTGCAACGACGGCCGCCGGGACGCGGCCGGGTCCGGGCGGTTCGTAGTACCTCCCTCCCCACCGCTTTTTCATTCCTTCCTTGCTGTTGCCTCTGGCTACCACCGGCGTGTCGGTCCCTGTGCACACGGTGATCGCGGTTCCGACGCTGGTGGCAACGACTTTGTGGTGAGACGGCAGTCCATTGGGTGAGATCGTTGCCACCCGTGGCGGCGCGCTCGGCGGCGAGATCAGGCGGCGTCAGGCAGGATGGAGCCGTGGACCTAGGACTCGAAGATCGCATCTACATCGTCACCGGCGCCAGCGGTGGACTGGGCTTCGCCACCGCGAAAGCCCTCGCCGCGGAAGGCGCCCGGCTGGTCATCTCCAGCCGCAACGAGGAGTCGATCTCCCGTGCGGCGGCCGAGCTCGGCGAGAACGTGGTCGGCATCCCGGTCGACAACGCCGACCCGGAGAGCGCCGAGCGGCTGGCCGCGACCGCTGTCGCCAAATGGGGCGCCCTGCACGGCGCCCTGATCAGCGTCGGCGGGCCCCGGCCCGGTTCGGCGATGGACACCGAGGAGGACGACTGGCGAGCAGCCTTCGACAGCGTCTTCCTGGGCGGTCTCCGGATCGCTCGCTCGGTTGCCCGGGCGGGCACGGACGGTACTTCGATCGCCTTCGTGCTCTCCTCATCGGTGAAATCGCCGATCGCGGGACTGGCGATCTCCAACGGACTGCGTCCGGGGCTCGCGATGGTCGCCAAGACGCTCGCCGACGAGCTCGGGCCGAACGGGGTCCGGGTGAACGGGTTGATGCCCGGCCGGATCGCCACCGACCGGCTGAAGGAGCTGGACGGCAAGGCCGCTGATCCCCTGGCCGCCCGGCGCGCCGCGGAGAAGGCGATCCCGCTGCGCCGCTACGGCGACCCGGACGAGTTCGGCCGGGTCGCCGCGTTCGTCCTCTCCCCCGCCGCGTCCTACCTGACCGGCGCCATCATCCCGATCGACGGCGGCGCCCTCCGCGCCATCTGACCGAGGCGGGCGCCGGCGAGCCGGACGTCTACTCCTCGGCGTCCTTCGGGCGGTCACGGTCTTTCGACGGCTGCACCCGCTTGGGCTCGCCCGGCATCTTCGGATACTCGGGCGGGTAGGGCATGTCGCCTTCGCCGAAGTCGCGTTCGTGCTTGGCGGACAGCTCCAGCAGCGACTCCAGGGAAAACGCCTTCTCGCCGACGGCGGCGTGCAGATCGCCGACCTCGGCGAAGCGGGCCGGCATCGTCAGTACGTCGAAGTCGTCCGGCACCACCTCCGACACCTCCTCCCAGCGCAGCGGCGCCGAGACGCGGGCCCGGGCGTTGGGGCGGACGGAGTACGCGGACGCGATCGTGCGGTCGCGGGCCATCTGGTTGTAGTCGATGAAGACGCGTTCGCCGCGCTCCTCCTTCCACCAGTTCACCGTGACCTGGTCGGGCATCCGGCGGGACAGCTCGCGGCCGACCGCGATGACGGCCCGGCGGGCCTGGATGAAGTCCCAGCGCGGTTCGATCGGGACGTAGACGTGCAGGCCGCGACCGCCCGAGGTCTTCGGGTACCCCTCCAGGCCGTGCTCGGCCAGCAGCTCACGTAGTACCGGCGCGACCACGGCGGCGCTCTTGAAGTCCGTACCCGGCTGAGGATCGAGGTCGATCCGGAGCTGGTCCGGGGAGTCGAGCTCAGGACGGCGGACCGGCCAGGGGTGGAAGGTCAGGGTGCCGAGGTTGACCGCCCAGGCGACCACGGCCAGCTCGGTCGGGCAGACCTCGTCCGCGGGCCGGCCGCTGGGGAACTTGATCGTCGCCGTCTCGACCCACTCGGGCGCGCCCTTGGCGACCCGCTTCTGGTAGAACGCGTCGCCCTTGTTGTCCATCCGGGTGGACAGCTTCGCGCCCTCGAACCAGCCGCCGGGCCAGCGCTCCAGGGTGGTCGGCCGGTCCCGGAGCGCGCCCAGGATGCCGTCGCCGACCGCGACGAAGTAGTTCACGATGTCCAGCTTGGTCAGTCCACGGTCCGCGAAGTACGGCTTGTCCGGATTGCTCACCCGGACGGTCCGCCCCGCGATCTCCAGCTCGATTGCCTTGGTCGCCGCCATGGTCCGGACGCTACCGGTCGGCGGGGACTAAATGCCGTCACCCCCACGGAAAAGGGAAGTTTTCTCAACCCCTGGCCACCCTAGGTGACCGAGCGGTAACGTACCCGCACCTCGTTCCTGGGGCGTGAGGCCCCCGGGACACTCTTGAAGGAGCACGAGGATGAAGAAATCCGCCCTGCTCGCCGCTGCCACCGCAGTGGCGACCGCAACCGCCCTGGGACTCGGCGCCACCCCGGCGACCGGCGCACCGAAGGCAGACCCGGGCACCACCCCCGCCGCAGCGGTCGCCCGGGCCAAGGCTGCGATCTCAGAGAATCTCGGCACGCTCAGAGCCACCGGCGCCGACGCCTTCCTCGTGAAGGACGTCATCGTGGACGCCGACGGCAGCAGCCATGTCCGGATGGACCGGACGATCGGTGGTCTTCCGGTCCTCGGTGGCGACGTCGTCCTGCACCAGGCCAAGGACGGCGCCCTCAAGGGCGTCAGCCAGACCCTCGCGCAGTCGGCGAACGTCAGCCGGACGCCCAAGGTCAGCGTCGCCACCGCCCTCGCCAAGGGAGTCACCGGCGGTCTCAAGGCCGAGGGCAAGCCGTCCCTGGTCATCGAGGCCCGCAAGGGTGCCCCACGGCTGGCCTACCTGGTCACCAGCGGCGGCACCCAGGCCGACGGCACCCCGAGCAACGTCACCACGACGATCGACGCCCTGACCGGCGCCAAGCTCGTCAGCGAACAGCACATCGAGACGGTCACCGGCGACGGCAAGAGCCTGTACTCCGGAACCGTGCCGATCGACACCACGGCCGTCAGCGGCGGGTTCAACCTGACCGACACGGTGCGCGGCGGCGGAACCACCCTCGACGCGCAGAACAAGACCGACTCGATCCTGTGCCAGCTGTTCGGCCTGGGCTGCCCGGTCGCGGTCAAGTTCCTCGACGCGGACAACCACTGGGGTACCGGCCTGAACACGGACCGGGCCTCGGCCGCGGTGGACGCGCACTACGGCGCGGCGACCACGTTCGACTACTACAAGAACATCCACGGCCGGAACGGCATCTTCAACGACGGCAAGGGCGTCCCGAGCCGCGTCCACTACGGCACGAACTACGTGAACGCCTTCTGGGACGGCAAGAAGATGACGTACGGCGACGGCGACAACGTCGTGGCGGGTCCGCTCGTCTCGATCGACGTGGCCGGCCACGAGATGTCCCACGGCGTCACCTCGGCGACCGCCAACCTGACCTACTCCGGTGAGTCCGGCGGCCTGAACGAGGCGACGAGCGACATCTTCGGGACCGCGGTGGAGTTCTACTCGAACAACACCAACGACCCGGGTGACTACTACATCGGCGAAGAGATCATGAAGGACCGGCCGGCCCTGCGGTTCATGGACAAGCCGAGCAAGGACGGCAACTCGGCCGACTGCTGGTCGTCCGGGGTCGGCAACCTCGACGTGCACTACTCGTCGGGCGTCGCCAACCACTTCTTCTACCTGCTGTCCGAGGGCACCGGCCCCAAGACCATCGGTGGTCTGCCGCACAACGGCAGCAGCTGCACCGGGTCGACCTTCAACGGGATCACGGAGGCCAAGGCCGCCAAGATCTGGTACCGCGCGCTGACGACGTACTTCACCACCGGTACGACGTACGCCCAGGCGCGGGTCGCGACGCTCAACGCGGCCACCGACCTGTACGGCGCCGCCAGCCCCGAGCGGGCCGCCGTGGCGACCGCCTGGACCGCGGTCAGCGTCAACTGAGCCAGTGATCGTCGGGTCCTGTCCCACTGGGGCGGGCAGGACCCGGCGATTGCGGGACGCTTACGTAGCCGGTCCGGCCGGGGTTTCGGTTGACCGGCCGCCGATAATGGGGACATGACAGAGAGCACCAGGCAGTACGCAGTACAGAAGTCCGACGAGGAGTGGCGCGCGAAGCTGTCCCCGGCGGAGTTCCAGGTCCTCCGCAAGGCCGGTACCGAGCGCCCGTTCACCGGCGAGTACACCGACACCAAGACCATCGGCGTCTACAAGTGCCGTGCCTGTGACGCCGAACTGTTCCGCAGCGAGACCAAGTTCGACTCGCACTGCGGCTGGCCGTCCTTCTTCGCCCCGCTCGCCGAGGACCGGGTCGAGTACATCGAGGACCACGACCTCGGCATGAAGCGCGTCGAGGTCCGCTGCGCCAACTGCGGCTCCCACCTGGGCCACGTCTTCGAAGGCGAGGGCTACGGCACCCCTACCGACCTCCGCTACTGCATCAACTCCGTCAGCCTCTCCCTGACCCCGGCGGAGTAGCTCAGATCGGGGTGGCCAGGGCTACTGGGTTGTTGTCTGGGTCGGAGACGTAGGCCTGGCGTTCTCCCCAGGGCATGGTGGCCGGCTGCTGGAGGACGGGGTGGCCGGCCGCTCGGAAGGTCTCCACGGTGGCTTCGACGTCGTCGACGTAGACGAAGAGTTCGAAGCGGGGGGCCGTGCCGACGGTGATGCCGAGTTGGGCTTCGGGCCAGTTGGAGTCGGCGATGCCCAGGGAGGAGTCGCCGCGTTCCAGGCCGACGTAGTGCGGGTCACCTTCCAGGGGGAACTGGTACCGGGACTCGTAGCCGAGCAGGGCGTAGAACTCCAGCGACCGGCGGACGTCGGTGACGTACAGGACCGGGAAGGCTTTGCGCTCCATCGTCAGGCCAGGTTCGCGATCAGATCACTCAGCTCGGCCCGCTTGCCGGTGTAGAAGGGGACCTCCTCGCGCACGTGCCGCCGGGCCGTCGACGCGCGGAGGTCACGCATCAGGTCGACCATCCGGTGCAGCTCGTCGGCCTCGAAGGCGAGCATCCACTCGTAGTCGCCGAGCGCGAACGACGCGACCGTGTTCGCCCGTACGTCGGGGTAGCCGCGGGCCATCTTGCCGTGCTCGGCAAGCATGAACCGGCGCTCCTCGTCCGGCAGCAGGTACCACTCGTAGGACCGCACGAACGGGTAGACGCAGACGTACGCCCGCGCCTCCTCGTCGGCCAGGAACGCCGGGATGTGGCTCTTGTTGAACTCCGCCGGCCGGTGCAGCGCGAACTGCGACCAGATCGGCGCGAGGTGCCGGCCGAGCCGGGAGCGACGCAGCGCGTGGTACGCGTCCTGCAGCGCGTCGGAGGTCGGCGCATGCCACCAGACCATGAAGTCGGCGTCGGCGCGGAAACCCTCCACGTCGTACCAGCCGCGGATCACCACGTCCTGGTCGGCGCCGAGCTTGCCGAGCAACTCGTTGAGCTCGACCACGAGCTCCTCGCGGTCCGCCTCACCGAGCGGTGTCTCCACCTTGAACACCGACCACATGGTGTAGCGGATGACATTGTTCAGCTCGCGCGCCTTCGGCTTCGTCTCGGTCACCCAGCCATTGTCGCCAATGGATCTGCCCATGCGTGCCCCGGGTTGGCCCTACTCTTCGTGACAACAGTCACCATCAGGGGGAATCAGCATGCGCGGTCTACCCAGAGCCACCTCGATCCTGGTCTGGATCACGGCCCTCGCCTACGTGATCGTCGCGGTCGTGGCGTGGCGCGACTACACGGTGTACCGCGACGATCTCGCGAGCTGGGATCCGGCGACGGTCGACACGGTCGACCTGATCTTCTTCGTCCCCGCCCTGACGGCGGCCGTCGTCTTCGTCGTCTGGCTGTGGCGGGCCCGCACCGAGGCGGAGGCGATCAACCCGTTGTTTCCGCACCGTCATGATCGGGGCTGGGTGATCGCCGGCTGGATCGTCCCCTTCATCTTCCTCTGGTACCCGCTGCAGGTCGTCAGCGACGTCGTCGCCGGTAGCAGGCCCCAGGTCGAGCCGGGCGTCCCCGAGCAGCCGCAGGCAGAGAGGAATCTCCTCAGCATCTGGTGGGGCACCTGGGTCGCCACCACCGTCATCGACATGTTCCCGGTCGGCCCGGACGAAGATCCGACCGCCAACGACTTCGTCTGGGGCGCAGTGACCTCGACCGTGACGGCTGTGCTGTCGATCGTCTCCGCGGTCTACGCCGTCCGGGTGATCCGGCTGATCACCGACCTGCAGGCGTCGAGGCCTGCAGGTGAGCTTGCACCTGACTTGCCGCCCTACCAGCACTAGCCACGCAGGCAGCGATCCCGACACCCCGGTACGCCGCTCCGCACACAGCCAACCCAGGTTGACCGGCAACGGCCGCCTCAACCCGGTCGACGCGGTCCAGGTGGCCCACGGCGTACTGCGGAAGGCCGCCGCCCCACCTGGTCACCATCGACCCGACAACTGGCGTCTGTAGGCCCACAGCGGCTCGTAGATCCGCCGCCGCCAGGGCAGCGAGCTCCTCATCCGACCGCTGCAGCACGTACTCCTCGCCGAGCCGCCCGACCGAGCAGCGGAGTACTGCGAGGTCTCCCCCGGCGTCGGCGGACCACTGCCACTTGGCGTGCGAGTAGGTCGACGCCTTGATCGTGCGGCCCTCCACGGACGGCACCAGGAAGCCGGAGCCGGTGGCGGCCGTCGGCCAGTCCGCCTTGCGTACGGCGAGGGTGACGATCGCCATGCTCGCGTACTGGATGGCTGCTAGCTCGGTAGCTGCTTGCGGGACGACATCGGTGAGCATGCGCGCCGCTGGAGCTGCAGGGACGGCTATGACGATCGCGTCGGCCTGGAGGAAGGTCGGGGCGGGCACTGGGCCGGTCTCGAGCTCGTAGCCGGTGGCTGTCCGGCGGATCCGGCGTACGGTCGCACTGCGTTGGATCTGGACGCCACGGGCTAGCAGGTCGGTCTCCAGGGCGGTGATCAGACGGTTGACGCCGCCCTTGATCCCGGCGAAGACCGGCGCGCCGGACGTGTTGCGACGCTGACCGATCTCGCGCAGCTCGGCGGTTGCCGCCAGCAAGCTCGGAGCCGTCTTCAGCTTGGCGTAGAGCTCCGGTACTGCGGCCGCCAGCGAGATCTCCTCGGCGCGGCCGGCGTAGACGCCACCCAGCAGCGGGTCGACGAGCCGGTCGGAGACGGCGGCACCCATCCGCTCCGCGACGAACCGGCCGATCGCGACGTCCTCGGTCAACGCGGGCGCTGCCAGCTCGGGCTCGTGCGCGACAGCCTCGGCTGCCTCCTCGCCCAGGACATCGATCGTCGACTTCGAGTTGGTCGGCACACCCATCACCGTCGGCGGGATGGCGCGGATGCGGTCGCCGATCCAGAGCCCGGCCGAGGTCGTTGCCGGATGCACCAGGTCGTCGCCCAGCCCGACGGCCTGGATCAGATCGACGGCTTCGGGGCGGCGCGCGAGTACGGACTCCGCACCGAGATCCACCGGGATGCCTTCCAGCTCAGCACCCGCCAGCTTCCCGCCCAACCGCGGCGAGGACTCGAGGACGGTGATTCGAGGCGGGTTGGGCCCGCTGGCCAAAGCATGAGCCGCTGCCAGCCCGCTGATCCCACCACCGACGACGACTACCGAGCGCTCCACGACCCCATCAGATCAGACGCCCAAAGCCAGCATGTATTCGATCCCCGGGCGGCCGCCGTACTCCCGCTCCCCGGCCGGTACGAACCCGGTCCGTTCCAGCACCTTCTGCGATCCCACGTTGGTCAGATTGGTCCCCGCGCGAAGTTCCCTCAGGCCGTACTTCCCCGCCGCCAGCTCGCACAGCTCGCGCACGGCGGCGGTAGCCAGCCCTCGCCCGGTCCAGCGCTCGGCGATCCGATAGCCGAGCTCGGCGCTCCCGTCGGCGACATCGACCAGATTCACCCGACCGACTATCTGCCCGTCGTCCTCCACCAGCACATGGAAGTGCAACTCCCCCGCATCCTGATCAACCAGCAACTCCGCCAGCCGCTCCGCGAACTCCGCGAAGAACGCTTCCCCACGGTCAGAGATGTGCGAGGCAAAGTAAGCCCGGTTCTCCAGCTCGAACACCAGCAACGCACCCTCGTGCTCAGCACCCAGCCGCTCGAGCCGAACGCCGGGCGGCAACCCGTCAGGCACGGGTGGACTTCTGCTGGACCGCCTTGACGATCTTGGCGAGGACGTCGGGGTCGGTGGTCGGGGGGACGCCGTGGCCGAGGTTGAAGATGTGGCCGGGGGCGGCCTTGCCTTCGGTCAGGATGCGGTCGATCTCGGGCTCGATGGCGTCCCAGCCGGCGATCAGCAGGGCGGGGTCGAGGTTGCCCTGGACCGGCTTCGGTTTACCACCGGCGGCGACGATCCGGCGTACGGCCTCGTCCAGCGGTACCCGCCAGTCGACTCCAACGACGTCCGCGCCGGCCTCGCTCATCAGGCCGAGCAGCTCCCCGGTGTTCACCCCGAAGTGCAGCCGCGGTACGCCGTACTGCTCCAGCGCGGCGAACACCTTCGCCGAATGAGGCTGCACGAACTCCGCGTAGTCGCGCGCCGACAACCCACCGGCCCACGAGTCGAACAGCTGGATCGCCGACGCGCCCGCCTCGATCTGCACCGACAGATAGGCGATCGCCACGTCCGCCAGCCGGTCCGCCAGCGCATGCCAAAGCGACGGGTCGCCGTGCATCAGCGCCTTCGTCTTCGCGTGATCCTTGCTCGGCCCACCCTCGACCAGGTACGACGCGACCGTGAACGGCGCCCCGGCGAACCCGATCAGCGGGGTCGCGCCGAGCTGCGACACCAGCCCCTGCACCGATTCGATGATGTACGGGACGTCGGCCTCAGTGACCGGGCGCACCGCATCCAGACCGGCGAGGTCACGGATCGGGTCTGCGACGACCGGGCCCACCCCGGGCTCGATCTCGACGCCGAAGCCGGTCGACTTCAGCGGCGTCACGATGTCGGAGTAGAAGATCGCCGCGTCGACGCCGTAACGGCGTACCGGCTGCAGCGTTATCTCCACGACGAGGTCGGGCCGCATACAGGACTCGAGCATCGTCGTGCCTTCGCGGATCGCCTTGTACTCCGGTAGCGAGCGACCCGCTTGGCGCATGAACCAGACAGGCGTGTGCGGGACCGGTTCACCCCGGGCCGCGCGCAGGAAGGCGGACTCCGGTAGGCGATCAGTAGCGGTGGGTGATGCTGTATCGGTTGCGGGGGGAGGTTGCGTCACGGGCACAGGACCGATGATCCCATGCCCGGAAGCTGTCACCGGCGCGTCGTCACCGGCGTCGGTGAGTAATCAGTCGTAGGCTGCGAAGCATGGGTGCCCGCAAGCAGGTCGACGCGCCACCCGCGGAGTTCGCCGAGGCCCTCACTCAGTTGCGTGAGGCACGGTTCCGGCCCGAGGTGTTCGTCGAGGAAATGCCCGCACCGCAGCGGATCGCTCCGCACGCGGCGGCGGTCAGTGCCGACGTCACGGTCGACGGTGACGATGTCGCCACCGGCCGGCTGGTCGTCCTCTATGATCCCGCGGGGAACGACGCCTGGCAGTCGACCTTCCGCTGTGTCGCGTATGTGCGTGCCGCCGTCGAACCGGAGATGGTGACGGACGCACTGCTCGGTGGCGTGGGCTGGACCTGGCTGATGGAGGCACTGGCCGACCGGCGCGCGGAGTACCTGGCCCCGAGCGGTACCGTCACCAGGGTGGTATCCGAGAGCTTCGGCGGAATGGCCGATGACGACGCGACGGCTGAGATCGAGATCCGTGCGTCCTGGAGTCCTGTCCCGGGACCGGACGGGATGGTCGACGTGAGTCATCATGCCGAGGCCTGGGGCGAGGTGCTCTGTACAGCGGCGGGACTCCCGCCGGTACCGCCGGGGGTGGTCGCGATGCCGACCCGGCGCGGTCAGCGGGGCCGATGAGCCCGGCCGAGACCCAGCAGCAGCCGCCCGTGCCGGATGACCCGGCCGAAGACCAGCCACTGCTCGAACTGCGCGACGGACTGTCCGACGTCATCGACACCGACCCGGCACTGGCCGAGGTCGTCGAAGCCTTCCGCGCCGGCACCGGCCCGGTGGCCGTCGACGCCGAGCGCGCCTCGGGCTACCGCTACTCACACCGCGCGTACCTGGTCCAGCTCCGCCGGGAGGGTTCCGGCTCGGCGCTGGTCGACCCGATCCCGTTCGGTGACCTGTCCTCGCTCGGCGACGCGATCGTCGACGCCGAGTGGATCATCCACGCCGCGAACCAGGATCTGGCTTGCCTGGCCGAGGTCGGGATGGTTCCGCAGACCGTCTTCGACACCGAACTCGCCGGCCGGCTGCTCGGTTATCCCAAGGTCGGGTTGGCCTCGCTCGTCAGCGAAGTACTCGGCTACAAGATGCGCAAGGAGCACTCGGCGGCCGACTGGTCGACGCGTCCGCTGCCCGGGCCGTGGCTGATCTACGCCCAGCTCGACGTCGAGATGCTGATCGAGCTGCGCGACGCGATCGAGGCCGAACTGCGCCGCGAGGGCAAGTGGGAGTGGGCGCAGCAGGAGTTCACCGCGATCCTGAAGGCACCGCCGCGGGAGCCGAAGCCGGATCCGTGGCGGCGGACGTCGGGGATGCATCGCGTGCGCAACCGCCGGAGCCTGGCGGTGGTACGGGCGTTGTGGGAGGCGCGCGATCAGATCGCGGAGTCCGCTGACATCTCGCCCGGGCGGATCCTTCCGGACGCGGCCATCGTCGAGGCCGCGGCCGCGATGCCGGTCGACCGCGACACATTGCAGCGACTGACCGCCTTCAAGGGGCGCGGCGCACATCGCCACATGCGCACCTGGTGGGAGGCGATCGACCACGCCCGCCGCCTGCCCGACGGCGAGCTTCCCAAGCAGGGGCCCCGGTACGACGGACCCCCACCGGCCCGCGCCTGGGCGGATCGCGACCCGGACGCCGCAGCCCGTCTGTCGGCGGCGCGCTCGGCCGTCAGCGAGATCGCCGAGGCACACCGGCTCCCGACAGAGAACCTGCTCTCCCCGGACACGATCCGGCGTCTTGCCTGGACTCCGCCGGCCGACGCGGACCTGACCGCGGTGTCGACGTTCCTGCGCGAGCACAACGCCCGCGACTGGCAGATCGGCCTCACCGCCGAGGTCCTCACCGACGCCCTCGCGACCGAGGCAGCCCCCAACGAGCCCCTCGAAGAACCAAGCGAGCCGAGCGGCCCCGCCTAGGCGGTCGTCGGCTTTTCGCGGTGGCCCCTATAGCCACAGCGGCCGGCTAGGCGCCGACGTGTGGGTGTCGGATTGGGGCGCCGGTGGCGGCCGGTGAGCGGCGTGATGTGGTCAGGACCCGGAGCACCACCGCCGGGCGCAGCAAGGCGGTGGGTGGGTCGGCCAGTTGGAGTACTCGGTTGAAGGCCCGCGCTACCGGCACGGAGACGTGGGCGGCACGGACCACCTGGGCGATGTAGCCGTTCAGCTGGGCAGTGCCCGCCGGTCTGTCCCCCACCGTTTCGGGGTGGCCGAAGTCGCCGCCGACGGCGATGCGCCATGGTGCTTCGATCACCCGGGCCGCTCTGCGATGGAACAGGCGCGGCAACTCTGGCGAGAGCACCCCGACACGCCGCGCGACCTCCTCGAGTGCAGCAGCCTGGAGTGCCGCCGACGACATCCCCTGGCCGTAGATCGGATCGAAGCTGCTCGCCGCATCCCCCAGCATGACCAGGCCTTGCAGCAACTGCGCCTTCTCGAAGTGCCGCCGCTGACTCGACGGAAACCGGTACGTCGCAACGTCCGACACCCACTCGCACCGCCCGATCAGCTGCCCGACCACTGGACTCGGCAGCGAGTCCGCAAACGCGCGCACCCCGTCCTCGTCACCAGGCGGCGCGTCACCGTGCACGCCCGCCAGCGTCACCTGCCACCGCTCCCCCTCAACCGGCAGCACGGATCCGCCACGGATCGAGCCCGGGTTGTCGATACACGCAATGAAATCCCCCTCGAAGTCCCCCGCCGAACGACGCATGAGGAAAGACGCATAACCGATGTCGATGCCAACCCGGGTAACCGGCACCTCGAGCCGCCCGGAGGCCGCGAGGTCATGCACGATCCGCGAGTTCCTCCCCGAACAGTCGACAACAAGATCGGCCGACCGCTCCTCGCCGGCAACCACCACCCCGGTAACCCGGCTGTGCAGCGGGTCGGCGAAGTCGCTCGTCGACGACGCCGCGGCCAGCCCGCTATCGGCGGCAGCGGCGGCCAGCCCGCGATCCGTGACAGCGACCCGGTCGACCAGCACCGCGTCCTCGACAGCGACGCCGGGCAAGGCTGTGACTCGGGTGCGGATCACCTGCTCCAACAGTGGTCTCGTCATGCAAAGGACCGGTCGCCCCCAGTCACCGCGGGCTCGGTAGGCGCCGCCTTGGTAGACCCAGGCGTTGTGCCCGTCGGCCCGTACGGCGCCTCGGGCGACCAACTCGTCCTCAATACCGGGGAACCAATCGCGAAGCCGGTCCAGCCCAGCAGCGAGCAGCAGATGCAGGTGCCGGCCCTGCGGGACGTGCCCGCGCGGCGCGACCGCGTCCGTGAGGTGCTCGCGCTCCAGGACGACCACCGAAGCGGCGTGCTCAGCCAGCGCTCGGGCAGCCAGCAGCCCGGCAATGCTGCCTCCGACAACAATCACGCGTCCCTCACGCGACCTAGCCATGGCCACCTCCCTCTCGCCCTCAGGTTAGATCTCCGTAACCGCCCGCTCCCTTGACTGCCACGACCGTCAGGTCAATCGTCAGGAGGAGGGGATTCCGATGAACACAAGACCTGAGCCCGACGACCGCGTATTGCCCTACACCCGCGCCCTGTCGCTCGCCATCGTGCCGTTCCTGATCGCGGGCTTCGTGATCCTGTACCTGTTCCCGCACCACACCGCCCGCCTCTGGGCCTGGCCGCTCCGCCCGACGATGACCGCGATGGTCCTCGCCTCGGCGTACCTGGGCGGCGCCTACTTCTTCATCCGGGCAGCCCTGGAGCGCCGCTGGCATGTCCTCGCCCCGGGAATGCTGTCCGTCACGGCCTTCGCAACCCTCCTCGGAGTTGCGACCCTGCTCCACTGGAACAAGTTCACCCACGACAACCCAGCCTTCTGGATCTGGACAGCCCTGTACTTCGCCGCCCCACTCCTCGTCCTGGCCGCCTGGCTCCTCAACCGCCCGTACGCCGCCCCCGCCGGCGACCCCGGTGACTTGCTACCGACGTCCTTGCGGGCAGCCGTAGCCGCCATCGGCGCCCTCGCACTCGTCCAAGGCGCCGCCATGTTCATCACGCCGTCGACATTCCTGGACCTGTGGCCGTGGACCCTCACCCCGCTGTCGGCCCGGACCATGGCTGCCGTCCTGTGCCTGGGCGGCGCCGGCCTCGCCATCTGGCGCGACCCCCGCTGGTCGACCCTCCACCGAATGCTCGAAGTCGAACTGGTCATGGTCACCCCGATGCTGCTGGCCGCCCTCCGAGCCCACGATCAACTCGACTCCACCAAACCGCTCGCCTGGCCGCTCCTGGCCGGCTTCTCCCTGCTGTTCATCGGCTCGCTGGCTCTCTGGTCGCGCCACCAACTTCACTCCCACAACACCCTGGCGCCGATCGGCTGAGCTTCTATTTTGGGGGGCGGCAGAAGGACGCCGAACCCTGCAACCGCCAGGCGCAGAAGCACCTGGCCGGGCGCAAGCAGATCAGCGATCTTGGCAGCGCTCAGCAGTTCGAGCTCCGCCAGCCGGATCGCGTAGGCGTCCGGCGAGATGATCCGGGCTTGATGGAGCTCCATGGTGTTGTGCCAGACCTTGCGGCGGGACTCGCGCAGGAACCGTTTCGAGGCTCGCTGGTTGAGCGGCCGCAGTGCACGGTCCAGGAGTGTGCGCGCCGACCGAGTCGCCAATTCAGCGTCCTCGGCGGCCACCCGATCGGCCAGCACCCCATCGATCCGTTCGTGGTCGCGGCGTCGGCGGTCGAGCAATGCGGCGTCGTCGAACTCCTCGACGGAGATCACGGCGAGCAGCGACTGCGGTAGGTCGTAGTTGATGTGCGCGTTGACCCCGAGCAGCACATGAGCCAACGGCGGCAGCTTCGCCGAAGCGTCGAACGCGAGCCGCCAAGGCCGCGGAACACTCTCACCGGCTCGATCAGCGTCGAAGGCCTTCAGATAAAGGTCCGCGAAGACGACGTCCCACACCTCAACCCAGGCAGGATCCTCGAACGCCCCGCGGTCGACGGCCCGGGCCACCGCACTGGTGGTCCGCTGGTACGTCGCGAGGAACTCACGCCGCGACTCCTCAGCCGCCGTCAGACTGTCCAGCCGCTCCTGCAGAGCGGCAACGACCGCCGCGATGTCCCCCGACTGCTCCATAGGGCTCAGTATGTTCTCGCCGAGCTTCCCCGGCGAGAACATACCGAAAGCGCTACGCCGGAAGCTGGGTTTCGATCGCGGTGATGACCTCGTCCGACTCGGGCAGGGTGCCGGGGCGGAAGCGGGCGGCGACGGTGCCTTCGGGGGTGAGCAGGAACTTCTCGAAGTTCCACTGGACGTCGCCGGCCTCGCCGTCCGCGTCCGGGGTCAGGGTCAGTTCGGAGTACAGGGCGTGCCGGTCGTCGCCGTTGACCTCGAGCTTGTCGAGCATCGGGAACGTCACGCCGTACGTCGTCGAGCAGAACGTCTCGATCTCCTCGGCCGTGCCGGGCTCCTGGCCGCCGAACTGGTTGCAGGGCGCGCCGAGCACGGTGAAGCCGCGGCTCGCGTAGCGCTTCTGCAGGTTCTCCAGGCCCTCGTACTGCGGGGTCAGGCCGCACTTGGAGGCGACGTTCACCACCAGCACCGCCTTGCCCTTGTACTCGGCCAGGGAGGTGTCCGCGCCGGAGAGAGTGTGCAGCGGAATGTCGTACAGGCTCATCAAAATCCTTAGGAGGTGGGGAGATTGCGGGACAGGAAGTCTTCGGTACGGCTCCACGCGAGGGCTGAGGCCTCGGCGTGGTGGAAGGCGGGCGCCGGATTGTCGAAGGCGTGCCCGGCCCCGGGATAGCGGTGGATCTCGGTGCGAGGACCGTCGACGGCCTCGATGATCTTGTCGACCACGTCGGTCTTCAGGTAGTCGTCGGCGTCCCCGAAGTGATGCAGGCTGACCGCGTCGACAGCAGGAGCCAGCTCCAGCAGGTTCGGCAGCGCGGAGCCGTAGTAGCTCACCAGTACGTCCGGAGACGACACGGCGGCCACATTGAAGGCCAGTCCCCCGCCGAAGCAGAACCCCACGATGCCGACGCCCGTCTCCCGACTGCGCAGGTACTCGAGCGCGGCGACCGAGTCAGACACAGCAGTCGGCCAGTCGACGCGCTGCATCAGGCCGACCGCCTGGTCCAGTACGTCCGGAGCCGACTCGTCCAGCTCGGCGTCGTCCAGGCGCCAGTAGATCTCCGGTGCGATCACGTAGTACCCGAGAGCGGACAGATCGAAGGCCCGCTGCTTGATGTACTCCGAGATCCCGAAGATCTCCTGGAGCAGCAGGATGCCGGGCCCGGATCCGTTGGCAGGTTCCCACACGTGTGCCGGCATCAACCCCGTGCCGGTATCAATCTCCAAGGTCACACCTTGGAGCCTACTTCGCCTCCACAGCCTCTCGCCGCGACACCTCAGCCACCGGTGCAGGCATCCAGCGCTCGGACTCCGCTATGGCTGCTGCAAGGAGCTCGTAGAGCCGCTCGTCCGGGTTGGACACGCAGGCCTGCGAGATGCCCTCCACAGCACACGACACCGCCCGTGGAGCCGTCCGGCGCGCGAAGTCCGGAGTACCGCGGTGTGGTCGGGCTGTGAACGTCCTAGCCCACTTGGTAGCCGCCGGTACTGCGTCCAGCGCCTCCTGGGCGTCAGATCGCAGGCTGTCCAGCGGGCGACCGTCCAGCGCAGCCAGGTGGCGCTCCCCCACGAGCAGGGCGACCGCCAGGATGTACTGCCGCTCCTGCGACACCACTGGCAACGCATGTTGGATGCAGATCGCTGTCACCATCGGTACGACGTGCGGGTCCTCCGGGACCAGCCCGATCACCGAGGGGATCATCGGCGCCAACCGGGCCCGCCCTGCGTCCGTCGTGCAGTCGTTGACGTCGCGGGCCACTCCGGCCAGCAGTGGATGGGTACAGGCCGGATGATCCGACCAGGGCTCGCCCGCGAGGTACGAGGCGAACTCCATGAAGCAGGCACCCTTGCGAGGGTTTCGGTGTTTGCCCCGCGACAGAACCGGGACAGCAAGCTCGGAATTGTTCATTGCGGCTCCTGAGACGCTCCTCGTCCCAGAATGCGCCCGAAAAGCCGTGGAAGCCACGGGTTACCGACATCGGCTTGTGAGCAGCGGCACAGGCGTGGCGGGTTGGGGTGATGTGTTACCGACGGGTAGCCTTGCTCTTGCTCCCACTCCTGGAACCCAGAGGAGGGCCTCGTGCCCCGTGAGATCCGCGATGTCGTCTTCGTCGACGGCGTTCGCACCCCGTTCGGAAACGGCAAGGCCACCGGCCTGTACGCCGAGACGCGCGCCGACGATCTGGTGATCAAGTGCATCCGGGAAATTCTCCGGCGCAACCCGTCGCTGCCGCCGGAGCGGGTGGAGGAGGTCGCGATCGCGGCCACCACCCAGATCGGTGACCAGGGCCTGACCATCGGCCGGACCGCGGCCCTACTGGCAGGTCTGCCGAACACGACTCCCGGCTACGCAATCGACCGGATGTGCGCGGGCGCCATGACGGCCGTGACCACGCTCGCCTCCGGGATCGCCTTCGGCGCCCAGGACGTGGTGATCGCCGGCGGTGTCGAGCACATGGGCCGGCACCCGATGGGCGAGGGCGTCGACCCGAACCCGCGGATCATCTCCGAGAAGCTCGTCGACACCAGCGCGCTGGTGATGGGCTCCACCGCGGAGAACCTGCACGACCGGTACCCGAGCATCACCAAGGCCCGGACCGACGCCTTCGCCGTCCTGTCCCAGGAACGCGCCGCCAAGGCGTACGCGAACGACCTGATCCAGCCGGACCTGGTCCCGATCGCGATCCGCTCGGCCGAGCACGGCTGGGGTCTGGCCACCGCCGACGAGCCGATGCGCCCGGGCACCACGCTGGAGGACCTCGCCAAGCTGAAGACTCCGTTCCGCCCGCACGGCCGGGTCACCGCGGGCAACGCGGCCGGAATCAACGACGGCGCCACGGCTGCCCTGCTGACGTCGGCCGAGGCGGCCGAGGAGCTCGGTCTCATCCCGAAGATGAAGCTGGTCTCGTACGGCTTCGTCGGCGTCGAGCCCGAGGTGATGGGCTTCGGCCCGGTACCGGCCACCGAGAAGGCGCTGAAGCAGGCCGGCCTGACCATCGACGACATCCAGGCCTTCGAGGTGAACGAGGCGTTCGCCGTCCAGGTGCTGGCGTTCCTCGAGCACTACGGCATCGCCGACGACGACCCGCGGGTCAACCCGTACGGCGGTGCGATCGCGTACGGCCACCCGCTGGCGTCGTCCGGCATCCGGCTGATGACCCAGCTGGCCAAGCAGTTCGAGCTGCGGCCCGAGGTCCGGTACGGCCTGACCACGATGTGCGTCGGCCTCGGCATGGGCGGAACCGTCATCTGGGAGAACCCGAACTTCGAGGGGAACAAGGCATGAGCGACTTGCAGGCGTTGATCGACGAGGCGCTCGCGATCGAGAACGACGAGCTCGTCACGCTGGCCCCGAGCCGCGACGTCGTACTGCCGAACAAGGCCGGCACGCTGGCCCTGATCACCCTCGACAACGGCCAGGACCACACCAAGCCGAACACCTTCGGCCCGAAGGGTCTGGCCGAGCTGAACAAGGCGATCGACGCCGCCCTCGCCCGTGAGGACATCGTCGCGATCGGGGTGACCGGCAAACCGTTCATCCTCGCGGCGGGTGCGGATCTCAGCGGCGTACCGAAGCTGGCCGGGCGGGAGCAGGCGCTCAACCTCGGCAAGATCGGGCACGGCGTCATGCGCAAGCTGCTCGACGGTGGCAAGCCGTCGTTCGCGTTCGTCAACGGGGTCGCTCTTGGTGGCGGCCTCGAAGTGGCGCTGCACGCGCAGTACCGGACGGTCTCGGTCGCGGCCGGGATGATCTCGACGCCCGAGGTGTTCCTCGGACTGCTGCCGGGCTGGGGTGGCAACTTCCTGCTGCCGAACCTGATCGGTGCGGACAAGGCCGTCAAGGTCGTCGTCGAGAACGCCCTGAACCAGAACAAGATGCTGAGCGGTCCCGAGGCGGTCAAGTTCGGCATCGGCGACGTGCTGCTGGATTCGGCCGACTTCCTCGAGCAGTCGCTGATCTGGGCGAGCAAGGTGCTGACCGGCGAGATCGTCGTCGAGCGGCCCGAGATCGACCGCGGCGAGGCCTGGGACGCGGCGGTTGCCCGTGGCAAGGCGTTCGCTGACCTCAAGGTGAGCGGGGCCGCGCCGGCGCCGTACCGGGCACTGGATCTGATCGCGGCAGCCAAGGACGACGACCGCGACCGTGGCTTCGCGGCCGAGGACGAGGCGCTCGCCGACCTGATCATGAGCGAGGAGCTGCGCAGCGGCCTCTACGCCTTCGACCTGGTCAACAAGCGCGCCAAGCGGCCCGCGGGCGCGCCGGACAAGTCGCTGGCCCGCAAGGTCAGCAAGGTGGGCGTCGTCGGCGCCGGCCTGATGGCCGGCCAGCTGGCACTGCTGTTCGTCCGCAGGCTGGAGGTTCCCGTGGTGCTCACGGACCTCGACCAGGAGCGTGTCGACCGCGGTGTCGGCTACGTGCACGGTGAGATCGACAAGCTGCTCGGCAAGGGCCGGATCCGGCCGGACAAGGCCAACCAGCTGAAGGCGCTCGTCACCGGCTCGGTCGATCGCTCGGTCTTCGCCGACGCCGACTTCGTGATCGAGGCCGTCTTCGAGGAGCTGCAGCTGAAGAAGACGATCTTCGCCGACCTGGAGAAGATCATCCGGCCGGACGCGATCCTCGCGACCAACACCAGCTCACTGTCGATCACCGAGATGGCGGCCGACCTGGAGCACCCGGAGCGGGTCGTCGGGTTCCACTTCTTCAACCCGGTCGCGGTGCTGCCGCTGCTGGAGATCATCCGCGCGGACCAGACCGACGATGCCTCGCTGGCGACCGCCTTCGCGGTCGGCAAGACGCTGAAGAAGTCCTGCGTGCTGGTCAAGGACGCGCCGGCCTTCGTGGTGAACCGGCTGCTGACCCGCTTCCTCGGTGAGGTCAGCGCGGCGGTCGACGAGGGCACGCCGATTCCCGAGGCGGACAAGGCGCTGTCGGCGCTCGGCCTGCCGATGCCGCCGTTCGTGCTGCTGCAGCTGGTCGGGCTGCCGGTCGCGCTGCACGTCGCGGAGACGATGAACCGGGCGTACCCGGATCGCTTCGCCGTCTCGGCGAACCTCGCCAAGGTCGTTGCTGCAGGCAAGAGTTCCTTCTACGTCTGGAGCGCCGAGGGCAAGCCGTCCGTCGACCCGGAGGTCGAGGCTCTGGTGACCGTCGGCGACAAGCCGTCGACCGCCGAGGAACTGCGCAGCCGGGTGCTGTCCGCGCTGGCCGAGGAGATCCAGATCATGCTCGACGAGGGCGTGGTCGCGGAGGCGCAGGACATCGACCTGTGCCTGCTGCTCGGTGCGGGCTGGCCGTTCCACCTCGGCGGAATCACGCCGTACCTGGACCGCAGCGGCATCGCCGAGAAGACCAACGGCAAGCGTTTCCTCCCCAAGGGCGTCGCGAGTATCGCCTGACGCCTCAGTCTGCTGGGGGTCGGTCCGGCGCCGGAAGCCCGGTCCGGCCCCCAGCAACCTTTTCGGGTTTGCAACATCCAGCGCGGAACTTCCACCCAGCGCCGTCAGTTGTCCTTCATGGACTGAACCAGAGCTGGGGAGAACATGAGCAAGCGCGTGGAACAGAAGTCTCAGGCTCGCGAGAAGGCGGCCTCGCTGGCCGCCGAGCAGGCGCGGGCCGAGCGCCGCCGGAAGCTGCTGATCGCGATCAGCGCCGTCGTGGTGGTCATCGTGGTGATCGGCGGCCTGGTCGCCGTCCGCCTCGCCGGCGGCGGCAAAAAGGACGAGGCGGCAGGCCCCTCGGGTACGGCGGACACGAACCTCGTCTCCACGCTGGCCAGCATCCCGCCGGCCACCTTCGCCGCGGTCGGCAGTGACGGCGTGAACGCTTCTCCCTCAGCCATCACCGCCCCGCCCCTGACCGCCGGCGGCAAGCCGAAGGTGCTCTACATCGGCGCCGAGTTCTGCCCGTACTGCGCCGCCGAGCGCTGGCCCGTCACGGTCGCGCTCTCCCGCTTCGGCACCTTCAAGAACCTCGGCACGACCCACTCGGCCTCCGCCGACGTCTTCCCGAACACGGCGACGCTGTCCTTCCACGGCGCCACCTACACCAGCCAGTACCTGGCCTTCACCGGTGTGGAGACGACGACGAACGAGCAGGTCAACGGCCAGTACAAGCCGCTGGACACGCCGACCGCCGAGGACCAGAAGACCTTCTCGACGTTCAACCAGCCGCCGTACGTGCAGAGCGGTGGCTCGATCCCGTTCATCGACCTCGGCGGCAAGTTCGTCGGCTCCGGCGCGACGTACTCGCCGGAGATCCTGGCCGGCAAGACGCAGGCCGAGATCGCCGACGCACTGAAGGACGCGAACAGCCCGATCGCGAAGGCGGTCGACGGCTCGGCGAACGTCTACAGCGCGGCCATCTGCGCACTCACCAACAACCAGCCCGCCGCGGTCTGCTCGACGGACGCGGTCAAGGCAGCGGCCGGCAAGCTCGGGAAGAGCTGACCCGGTGAGCGCCGGTGTCACGATGCAGCGCAAGTCGCTCGGCTGGCTCCCCTGGACGATCTTGGTGCTGTCCGTCGCAGGGGTCGCGGTCGCGGCGTACCTGACGTATGAGCACTACACCGCCGGTACGACGCTCGCCTGCCCGGACACCGGCGTCGTGAACTGCATGAAGGTAACCAGCAGCCAGTACTCCAAGCTCTTCGGCATCCCGGTCGCGCTGCTCGGCCTGCTGTTCTTCGTCGGGATGACAGCGCTGTCGTTGCCACCTCTGTGGCGGACGGCGTCCCCGTGGCCGAGCCGGCTCCGGCTGGCGGCAGTCGTCGTCGGAGTCGTCTTCGTCTGCTACCTGATCTGGGCCGAGCTCTTCCAGATCGACGCGATCTGCCTGTGGTGCACGGTCGTCCACGGACTGACGATCGTCCTGTTCGGCCTGGTCGTCATCCGGCAGGCGTTGCCGCCGCTGGAGGACTAGCCGCGGAACTTCTTCACCGCGGTGACCAGCTCGGCCGGCGTCCTGCCCGTGTGCTTCTTGATGATCGCGGCGTCGGCGGCCGGGCTGACACCGTGCTGGGCGAGGTCCGTGTAGAGCGCGGCCATCCCCTTCACGCCCTCGGTGGAGACCACGTACTCCGTGGCCCACCAGGACTGCCCGTACGAGCGGTCGCCGCTGGCGTCGAACTCCTTCTCCCCCGGCAGCACCTTCATCGACGGCAGGTACTTCGTCTTCACCATCGTGCGGTAGGGATCGACGGTCCAGCGCGGATCGTCCTCGATCGAGCGGCACCGGACGTACTCCGCGACGCCCTCGACCAGCCACATCGGCGTACCGAGGCCGATCGGCGTCGTGGCGACATGGGTCATCTCGTGGACGAGCAGATCCTCTTCGAGATCCTTGCGGACGGCCGGGTTGATCACGATCCTGCTGCCCACCGGCGCGGCCGCCTTCACGCTCAGCGGCTCACCGTCGTACAGGGTGACGGCCTTGGCCGCGATCGTCCAGCCGTCGCCGGTGCCGGCCGTCCAGTGCATCGACATCACCCGGGGTTCGGGCATCGCGATCACCATCACCTTGCCGTTCCAGGGACGCGGCCAGTGCCGGCGGACGGCGGCGACGGCGTCCTGCGAGATGCCGGCGATCTTCTTGCCCATCGGGATTTCCTTCTTGTCCACCACGACGGTGACGGTGCCGCGATGGACCACCTTGACCGGCTGGAAGTCCCATGGCTGGCGATGGCCGTCCTCGCTCAGCATCTCCTCGATCGCGTCGTCGGCGACCAGAATCCAGCGGCCGGAGCGGAGTACGAAGGTGTAGCCGAGGTCGGTCTGCACCGGCTTCGGGTCGAGCCCGGTGAGTTCGTAGCGCATCATCACCCGGGTGGTGAAAGCGGTCTTGCCGTATTTCGCGACCATCTTCGGCGCGGCCCGCTCGTCGGCGGCGAAGTACCGCAGATTGGTGAAGTCGAACTGCCGCAGGTTGCCGAACAGCACCCGCTGCTCGGCGACGAGCTTCGGCTGCTTGGGGTCGACCGAGGCGATGAAGGCCTTCTCGTCGTCTTTGAGAACGGCAGTCGCGCGCTTCGCCAGCAGTGCGTCCACCGCAGCCTTCCGGGACTTCGCCGAGGCGACCGAGGTGGTCGCCTCCGCGGCGACCGCAGTGCCGCCCGGGGTGCTGCCGCCGTCCGGCTTGGTCACCACGACGACGCCGACGGCGCTCGCCAGCACCAGCACGGTGGCGCCCGCGAAGAGGCGTCCGCGCTTCATCGTCATCTCGTGCTCCTCGCCCGCCCCGATCCGGCCGGACGGATATTACTCCCCAAATCCGTACTTCGGGGTTGCGAAGAGGCCGCACCCCGGGGGACACGGCCTCTTCATCGGGTGGACGACTACGCCCTGGTGCTCTCGCCAGTGCGCTCCGTCTCGCCGACACGGCTCTTGCGGTAGCCGTAGATGGCGTAGACGGCGAAGCCCAGCACCATCCAGACCAGGAACCGGATCCAGGTCTCCAGCGACAGGTTCAGCATCAGGTAGATGCAGATCACCGCTGCCAGGATCGGCACCACCGGGTTGCCCGGCACCTTGAACGAGCGCTCGATGTCGGGCCGGCTCCGGCGCAGCAGCGGCACCGCGATCGAGACCAGGGTGAACGCGGCCAGGGTGCCGATGTTCACCATCTCTTCCAGCTTGCCGATCGGGGTCACACCGGCCACGATCGCGACCACCACGCCGATGCCGATGGTGAGGCGGTACGGCGTACCGAACTTCGGGTGCGTCTTGCCCAGCGTCGCCGGCACCAGGTGGTCCCGGCTCATCGCGAAGACGACGCGCGCGGCGCCGATCATCAAGGTGAGCACGACGGTGGTCAGACCGGCGACCGCGCCGGCCGAGATCAGCGTCGCGAAGCCTGGCTTGCCGACCGATCGGAAGGCCTCCGCCAGCGCCGCTTCACCACTGATGTCGGTGTACTTGACCATGCCGGTGATGACGATGCAGACCAGCACGTAGAGCACCGTGCAGATCGCCAGCGAACCGAGGATGCCGCGGGGCAGGTCGCGCTGCGGGTTCTTCGCCTCTTCCGCGGTCGTCGCGACCACGTCGAAGCCGATGAACGCGAAGAACACCAGCGACGCACCGGAGACCAGGCCCATCACACCGAACGTCGACGGCGCCCCGAAGATCCACTGGACCAGCGGGGTGGTGATGGAGGCGTCGTCGTTCGCGGCCGGGATGCTCGGCGGGATGAACGGGGTCAGGTTCGAGCTCTTGATGTAGAACAGCCCGGCGATGATCACGAACAGCACGACGAACAGCTTGACCGCGACGAGCGCGAGGTTGACCCGCAGCGACTCCTTGATGCCGACCGTCGCCAGGATCGTCAGCACGATCACCAGCAGCATCGCCAGCACGTTGACGTTGGCGTCCGGCCCGATCGAGTCGGGCCAGCCCAGTCCTATCTCGTCGAGGAAGAGCTTCGCGTAGGTGGACCAGCCCTGTGACACGACGCTTGCCCCGAGCATCAGCTCGAGCAGCAGGTCCCAGCCGATGATCCAGGCGAAGATCTCGCCGAGCGAGAAGTACGAGAACGTGTACGCCGAACCGGAGACCGGCACGGTCGACGAGAACTCCGCGTAACACAGCGCCGCCAGCGCGCAGCAGATCGCCGCGAACACGAACGACAACGCGATACCCGGACCCGCGTAGGCCTTGGCGGCCCGGCCGGTCAGGGTGAAGATGCCGGCGCCGATGATGACGCCGATGCCGAAGACGGTCAGGTCGAGGGCGGTGAGGCGTTTCTTGAGCTGGTACTCCGGCTCGTCGGTGTCCGCGATCGATTGCTCGATCGTCTTGGTTCGCAACAGACTCATCTGTACGCCTCCTCAAACTCGGACGGAACCCTCCGAGCCTGCCAACCTGACGGGTTGAGGTCAAACCGCCACTCAGCGTTGAGGCTCGTAGGCCTTAAGGTAGATCCAGAGTGTCGCCTCGGTGAACCCGGTGCGAGTCAGCAGGATCCGGTCCCGCGACGCCTGATCGGTGCCATGCCTGGCCAGATCCTCGTACAGGTCCTCGACAGCCGCCAACCCGAGGCGTTTCACCAGGAACCGGACGGCCAGCCAGCTCACGCCGTACACGTCGGCGTTGTTGTTGTAGAAGCCCTGATCGGACGGCAATGCGCTGAGCAGCGGCAGGGCGTCGTCGATGACCTCCTGCTCCCACTTGCCGACCTCGCCGGGTCCGCTGATCGCCTCGATCCCCCGCCAGGACACGTACTCCGCCGCGCCCTCGGCCAGCCACAACGGTTCGTACCCGCCGAGGTCGGCGGTCGCGACGTGGGTGATCTCATGGGAGAGCAGGATCTCGTCGACGCGGTCGCGTTCCTTGGGGTTGACCACGATGTAGGCGCCGGCCACCGTACCGTCGGCGGTGTCCTGGCCGGGCAGCGACGAGAAGGTCGAGCCGGCGCTCGCGGCGGACTCCACGTCCTCGTCGTTGAACCGCGCGTCGCGGACGTCGGAGTCGTCCAACGCGGCGATCAGCACCGAGCCACGCCACTTGCGCGGCCAGTACGCGGTGACCTCGCCGAGCGCCTCGGTGGCTTCGGTGACGATCGAGCGACCGCGCTGGGTGTCGCCCTTGTCGACCAGTACGAGCACGCGCGGGCCGCGATGCACCTCGAACCGGCCGAGGTCCCAGGCTTCCTGATGCGCGCCTGGGCCGAGCTCGTCGTCGAGGTCGTTGTCGTCGGCCATGATCCAGCGGCCGCCGCGGTGCACGAACGTGTAGCCGAGCTCGGTCGTCACCGGCACCAGGTCGACCTCGTGGATCTGGTACCTCATCAGCACCCGGACCAGGTACGTCGAGGCGCCGTGCGCGCGGACCGCCTTCTGGTCGAACCGCTCCTCGGCCTGGCTGTAGCCGATCTCGTCGAGGCCGAGCTCGACCAGGTTGGCGAACAGCGCCTTCTGCTCCTGCCGCAACTTCTTGTTGGCCGGGTCGACGTCCTGCAGGAACATCTTCTCGTTGACGGTCCGGACGGCCTTGGCGCGGCGGAGCAGGATCGTGTCGACGGCCAGCCGGCGGGCAGCGACGGCCGCGGCCGTCTTGGAGGGTGGCTTGGTGCCGTTGTTCGGCTGGGTCGTCGGCGGCTTGGTGAGGGGCGCGCTGGGCCTGGCCCGGGCATCCTGCTCCCGGTCCTCGACCGCGTAGACGACGCCCGCGGAGACCACGGCCACGGCGACAAGCAGGCCCAGCCAGCGGCGGGGCCCGTGGGGCGGAACCTCAGTGCCGGACGGTGCGGCACTAGGTGGTGTCGAACTCACGTCGGGTCGATTCCTCCGGTCCGCCCGTCTGCTACAGCCCAGCTACCCTACTCGGTCCTGGAGTTTCCACCACCGACACGCCGGGTATACAACTTGCCCCTAAATGCCCGCCTCTTTTTTCAGGGCTAAGAAGAGGCGGCCCTCGGTCAGGTTGAGGTGCTCCAGCATGATCCGGTTGCGGTCAGGCTGGGTGCTTCCGAGTGAGGCCATCTCCTGGTAGAGGGTGCCGACCTCGATGCCGCCGAAGTGGCGGAACAGGTAGTCGACCGCGAGCCACGACATCGGGTACGAGCTGTTCGAGTCCTTGAAGAACACGTTGTCCGCGGGCAGCCCCTTCGCCTTGGCCAGGTACTTCGTCTGGACCTCTTTGCGGTACTTGTCCAGCGCCAGATTCTCCTCGCCGGCCATCGGCAGGAACTCGACGTACGTCGCCGCGCCCTCCACCAGCCAGCGCGGCGCGAAGGCCCCGTACGGCGCGGTCGCCACGTGGGTGAACTCGTGGGCCAGCGTCCGGGCGTCGACCTTGTCCCGGTTGCGCGGGTTGATCACGACATACGAGTCGGCCCGCTCCCCCATCGCCGTCACCTCGTCGGGCAGCGTCCGGTACACCCAGGTCGCCATCGCCAGCGCGTCCTCGGCGTTCTTCGGCACGGTGTAGTCGGCGCCGCGGACGATCTTGTCGTCCAGCGCGATCACCACGCCCGAGCCCGTCCAGCCACCCGGCCAGGCCTTGCTGACGGCCTCTACCGCGCTGACCGCCTTCGCCGCGAGGCTGTCGGCGAGCTTGGTCTGGCCGCGCTCGACCACGATCAGCACCCGCGGCACCCGCTTCACCAGGATCCGGCCGAGATCCCAGGCCTCCTGGTGCGATCCCCGCGGGAGCAGGTGGTCCATGTCGCTGTCGGAGACCAGCAGCCAGCTGCCGTCGGACTTCTGGGTGAAGGTGTAGCCGAGCATCGTCCGCACCGGCTGCGGGTCGATGCCCTTGATCTGGTACCTCATCACCACGCCGACCAGGTACGTCGACGGGCCGTACTTGTCCACCAGCCGCTGGTCGAACTGCTCCCTGAGCTGCTCGTACTGCAGGCTGGCGAACCCGAACTGCCGCAGGTTCTCGAACAGCTGCTTCTGCCCCTGGCGCAGCGTCTTGTTCGCCGGGGCGACGTCTTGCAGGAACTCCTGCTCGTTGTTGCGCTGGACCGCTTGGGCCCGACGGAGCAGCACCTTGTTCACCCCGGCCGTGCGGGCCGTCTCGTCGACGTCCGGCGGGCCGGACGTCTTCGGCGAGGCGATGGCCGGGTCGGCGTCAGCGCTGGACCGGTGCAGGGCAAGACCACCGGCGACGGCTCCGGCGACGAGAACCAGCGAGAGCAGCAACGGCCAGAGCCGTCGCTGCCGGGGAGCCGCTGAGTGCCGCCCCCTCGCCGGCCCCCCGTCAGGCCCCGCCCGGCCTGCCGCTCGCGGTGTCTGACTCACTGGTGATCGCGTCCCCTTGCTTGGCGATCATCTCTATCACGTCCCGGGCCAGCCCCTGGCCGGTCAAACCGATCTCCTGCAGGATCTTGTCCCGCTTGGCGTGCTCGAGGAACTCCTGCGGGATGCCGAAGTCGCGCACCGGGGTGGTCACACCCGCGTCGCGCAGGGTCTGCGAGATCGCCGCGCCACAGCCGCCGACCCGGCCGTTGTCCTCGATGACGACGACGAACTTGTGCTTGCCGGCCAGCTCGACCAGGGCCGGGTCGACCGGCTTGACCCAGCGCGGGTCGACCACGGTGACGCCGAAGCCTTGCTGTTGCAGGCGGCTGGAGACGTCGACCGCGGTGGCGGCCATCGAGCCGATGCCGATGATGAGGACGTCGGTGCCGGTGCGGACCAGGACGTCGCAGCCGCCGACCCGGTCGATGGCCTCGATGTCGGGGAAGACCTCGCCCTTGGCGTAGCGAAGTACCGTCGGGGCGTCGTCGACCTCGATCGCCTCGTTGAGCAGCTCACGGAGGCGGGAGCCGTCGCGGGGCGCGGCCAGCCGCAGGCCCGGGACGATCTGGAGGATCGACATGTCCCACATGCCGTTGTGGCTCGCGCCGTCGTCACCGGTCACGCCGGCCCGGTCGAGCACGAAGGTGACGCCGCACTTGTGCAGGGCGACGTCGAGCAGCAGTTGGTCGAAGGCGCGGTTGAGGAAGGTCGCGTAGAGGCCGACGACCGGGTGCAGGCCGCCCATCGCGAGCCCGGCGGCGCTCGTCACCGCGTGCTGCTCGGCGATACCGACGTCGAAGATGCGGTCGGGGAACTGCTCGGCGAACGCGGCCAGGCCGGTCGGGTGCAGCATCGCCGCGGTGATCGCGACGACGTCGGGCCGGCGGTGGCCGATCTCGATGATCTCGTCGGCGAACACGTCGGTCCAGCCGCGCGGCTTGCTCTTCGGCCGGACCTGGTGGAAGTTGTCCTCCTCGTCCTGCTCGGCAGCGGCGTACCCGAAGCCCTTCTGGGTGACCGCGTGCACGATCACCGGGCCGCCGAACGCCTTCGCCTTGGCGAGCGCGTCCTCCATCGCCTGCCGGTCGTGGCCGTCGACCGGGCCGACGTACTTGAGGCCGAGGTCCTCGAACATGCCCTGCGGGGCGAGCATGTCCTTCAGGCCCTTCTTGACGCCGTGCAGCACCTCGTACATCGGCGGGCCGACGTACGGCGTGCGGCCGAGGTTCTTCTTGACCAGGTCGAGGATCTTCTCGTACCGCGGGTTGGTGCGCAGGCTGGTCAGGTGCGTCGCCAGACCGCCGACGGTCGGGCTGTAGGAGCGGCCGTTGTCGTTGACGATGATGACGAGCTTGAGGTCCTTGGCCGCGGCGATGTTGTTGAGCGCCTCCCAGGCCATCCCGCCGGTCAGCCCGCCGTCGCCGATCAGCGCGACGACGTGGCGGTCTTCCTTTCTCAGCCGATACGCCTTCGCCAGCCCGTCGGCGTACGACAGGCTGGTCGACGCGTGGCTGTTCTCGACGACGTCGTGCTCGGACTCGGCTTGGCTCGGGTAGCCGGACAGGCCGCCCTCCTGACGGAGCGTGTCGAACTTCGTCGCCCGGCCGGTCAGCAGCTTGTGGACGTACGTCTGGTGCCCGGTATCGTAGACCAGCCGGTCCCGGGGCGAGTCGAACACCCGGTGCATCGCCAGGGTGATCTCGACCATGCCGAGGTTGGGCCCGAGATGCCCGCCCGTCCGCGACACCGTCTCGACCAGAACGTCACGGATCTCCGAGGCCAGCTCACGCAGCTGGGCGTCGGTCATCGCCTTGAGGTCCGCCGGGCCATCGACGGTCTCCAGAACGCGCATCGAGCTCCTCCGCAGGTTGTCCTCGAACGCTTGAGTCTATGCACGGACAGCGACGATTCCGAACTCAGCAGCCCCGCAGACGCGTTTCTCACACTCTCCCAGGCTCACCGGGTCAGCTTGCTCGCTTGTGATGCCACCCTCACCTACAGTGACGCGTATGGAGCCAGACCGGGGCGGTGGGGTGGGGCAGAGATGGACATGGTGAGGACACTCTTCTGCAAGTACGACGGCACGCCCCACCGCCTCCTCGAGTCGATCAACCTCGGCGAGGACGAACACGGCCTCTGGGTGGGCTCCCTCCCCGGCTCCCGCGGCCAGCGCGCCGACGGCACCTGGGTCACCATCGACCACCACCGGGTCCGCCTGTACCCCCGAGGCCAATGGTGGAGCGCCCTGTTCAACGACACCCCCCACCCCACCCAGATCTACTGCGACATCACCACCCCACCCGTCTTCGGCGTCGACTCCGTCACCACCATCGACCTCGACCTCGACATCCGCCTCCTCCGGGACGGCACCGTCAAAGTCATGGACGAAGACGAATTCCTCACCCACCAAAAGCTCTACGACTACCCACCCCAGATAGTCGCCACCGCCCAAGCCACCTGCGCCTGGGTAGTAGCCAACATAACCACCACCGAACCCTTCACCACCGTCTACAAGACCTACATGGAAAAGCTCCGCACCCTCACCTTCGAGTCCTAACGCCCACGGCGCGGTCAGAAACTGCCACCCCGAGCGGCAACGCCAGCCCATTCAGGGCAGGCTCTACATCCCGTACTGCGCACGCGAGTCCGGCCTGCGTCGCCTTCGCCTCAACTGGGCTGACCCGAACCGACTCGTCGATGAAGTCCAAGGTGGCGACCACCAGCTTCCCGGGGCCCAGCGCACCCTGACGCCCTCGCCCACCGTCAGCCGTCCGAGCTCTCTCCCCCGGCGCCACTCCGATCGGGTAGAGCCTCCGGTCGAGGAATTCCTCGTACTCCTCCACCCGCTGCTTGGTAGTCCCACAGCCCGCTGCCGATGGGTGTCCATCGCCACGGCCTGACTCAGCACCGGGAACGTACCCAACCTAGTTCCCGGCCAAAGACGCTCATCGGCCGGAATCGCATCACGACTTACCGCAATTTCCGTCCTGGACCGAGCGTTAGTCTCCCAAGCGCTTCGCGGAAACTCGCACCTAGGTAATCCAGTCCGTCATCGTAACCTCCACGGAAAGTTCCATCGGGACTGACCATCACAGTCAGAACACCTCTGGCCGCAACGCCGACCGGAAGTAGCTTCAAATTGAGAAACTCCTCATATTCCTCAACGCGATCTTTGTAGATGCCGGATATCGCCAACGCGGCGTCGACGGTCAGCACATCGCCAAAGTCCCCATAGCGCTTCCCGAAACTCAGCCCGCCGAACTCCGCCAACAGGGCCTCAACCAATTCCGACCATTCGTACCCATCAGCGAGGTAGGCGACTCGATCTCTGTCGACGGCCACCCGTCTACCCTCTCGCCATCCGGACACGGCGAGAGCCTTCGCACCCAACAGCTCGAACTCGTTCATCTATCTCCAAGCCACCTTGCAAGTGGCAGTGTGCACAGCTGCAGTGACTGCGGTCGGACGCTTTCTCACGCTTGGCGATACCTTGCGGGCCACCTCTGCGGCTCTGCCTGCCTCGATTGCTGCTTTCGCAATCGTCGACGCCGCCTCAAGTGCGGCTGCCGATTCTGTGTACGCGCGACAGTCGAGGCAAACGTACCGGCACCCTTTGCTGCCCAGGGGGATTTCGCCGCCGATCCAGGCATCTTGGCCGGCGGCCTCGCCTTTCTTGCCGACTTTGAGTTGATGAGGATTGGATCGGTGAGTCCGGATACCGCGGTTTGTCCCAGCGCCTGGGGAATTGCGGGTAGCGGCCACGAATTCTCCATCCCGCCAACCGCCGCCAACTCCACCCGAGGGCAAGGCAAGGATCTCCCCAGACCCGCAGCACTAGCCGCCTGACGAGCCCTGAGCAGCTCGGCATCCGATCTTGGGCCAGCGGTTACCCATCCAGGTCCCAGCGACCCTCTGCCCGAAGCGCTAGAACGCAGACCCCGTACTCATAGCGCTCCTCGACCACCAGGCGTCCTTGCTCGTCGAACTCTCGGCTCGTCCCATGAAGAACATTCTGGACATAGCGCGACTCGCCTTTCGGAACGCCAGACGGATACCAGTCCCGGGCCAGCCCTTCCTGCAGACCGTCACGGTAAGCAATCTCGGACCTGCCCAGTTCCGCCGACTCCTCGTAAGCGATGCCAGTGAAGGCCTCGCCGTCGAGCGTGAACACCAGATCCGAGTCGAATTCCAACTCGGAGTCCCGAACGAACTGCGGCTTGCTCACTCGAAACCATCCGGGAATCCCGAACTACTCATTCATCCGTCAATGCTAGCGAAGTTTCACGCCCCCCGCAGCGCTCAACCGTCCCAGCATCTCACGGACGTTATTCCCCAAGAACTCCAAGGAGTCGTCATAGCCCCCACGGAACGATCCATCCGGACTGAGCAAGACCACCAAGACACCCCCAGCTGCCACTCCGACCGGGAAGAGCTTCAGTTCCAGAAACTCCTCATACTCCTCGACCCGCTCTTTTGTGACCCCGCCGACAGCCAGTGCAGCATCCATTGTCAAGATGGCACCGAAGACTCCGAATTTCTCTCCGAAAATCAGCCCACCAAACTCTGAGGCCACTGCTTCGACAAAGTCTGGCCATTGGTACCCTTGGCGCAGATAGGCCTCGCAGGCATTACCGACCGCGACCCGCCGGCCTTCTTTCCAACCAGCCGCGACAAGCACCTCTGCACCCATTTCCTCGAACTCCGCCATTTGCTCCCGGCCAGAAACTACAGTTCGCACACACTAGAATCTCAAAATAAATCGGCGGGGCGGCGGCTGACGATACCAGGTTTCCCGAGTCAGTACAGCTTCACGGAATCGGATTCAGCAAGCTTTCGTCGAACCATACGTCCTCGTGGCCCGGCGCAATCAGAAACCGCCATCCTGACGGGAGGGCGAGGTATGGGAGAACCGCAGTAGACCATTTATGCAGATGACCAACATGCAAAGGAACGAAGAAATCGGAATCATCGGACAGTTCTTCGCCAGCCCAAATGTACCAACCAGTCGTATCGCCCTCAGCGGCATGCCTGAGTCCATTCAACGGCAACACCAGACCATTGCGTACATTTCTCGAGATACCGACCTTCAAATCCGCCGGCGCCGCCATTGGCGAAACATTAAACCGTCGACAAATATCGGCCTGCTCTGCCGATATGGCATCGTCACTCAAAGTCCCACACCTTCCGCATGCCGAGTGAATACTTCCTCATCTCGACACTTTGAATATTGGAGCAATAAAAACATTGCGATTGAACGGCGCCGATACTGCGCATCCTGACCAAGTCAATATTACCAGTTCCATACCATTCTTTAACTAGCGGGGTGATGTGATCGGCGACCATCTTCCCGCCTCGACCACAGTCGACACATGTCTGTCCTTGCACTGCTCGCCGTTGCGCGTCAGTGGTGGCACCCTTCGGCCGAGAGTACCGGCCGGGCGGCCGGATTCCATTCAAATCTGTCGCGACTCCTTGGCTGTCTACGGAGAAGCGCGAGGCAACCTTGGTTGCAGTTGTAGCGGCCTCCGGGGCCAGAGCTGTGGTGGTTTCCACGGTACGCGCGGCGGTGGAGGCCAGGGCGCCGGCGCCTTTGCTGCCCAGGAGGATTTCGCCGCCGATCCAGGTGGCCTGGCCGACCGCATCCCCCACGTTGCCGGCTTTGAGACTGATGAGGATTGGGTCGGTGAGTCCGGATACCACGGCCTGCCCCAGCGCCTGGGGGGTTCGGGTCACCGCTACCAGGCCTTGGACGTTGGCTGAGCAGACGGTGCCGGTGAAGTTGTTGACGCATTCGTAGGCGGCCTGAACCATATCGAAGCTGCCCTTGGCCGAGCTCAGCATCCCGGAGGCAATGCCGTGGTAGACCTGGCCCTGAAGGTCGTCTCCGTAGCTATTGTCGAGGTGCTTCTGGATCTTCTTGAATATGCCCTGGCCGCCACCGCCACCGTCGTTGCTGTTGTCGGATCCGCCGCCGCCAGGACTACCGTCCTGGTCGCCGCCTGCGTCGCCCTGGTTCGTTCCTTGCTGGTTGCCGCCGGTCCCGGTGCCGGTGTCCGGGCCGTCGTCGTCGCTGGAAGTCGGTGTGGACGGGGTGCCGCACTCGCACTTCACGATCAGGCCGCTGGGGTCTGACATCGAGGTCGGGTTGTCGTTGCCGTAGGTGTAGCCGAGCATTTGTTGCGGGTCACCTGTCGACATCAACGGGTCGACGCTGAGGAAGCGGCCGATCGTCGGGTCGTACTCGCGGGCGCCCAGGTGGGTCAGGCCGGTGGTCTTGTCGAGGGGCTTGCCCAGGAAGCCGTGGTCGTCGGGCCAGTTGGTCGGATCGAAGCCACGGGACTCGCCGAAGGGCGTGCTGTAGCGCGTGACGGTCGCCAGCGTGGCTGAGTCGACGGAGACCTGTGTGGTCCCGTGGTGGTCGGGGATCAGCCACTTGCGGTCGGTGACGGAAGACTTCACGGCGACTGCTTGGCCACCGATCGAGTACTCGCGCTTGGAGGTCAACGCCAGTGTCGTGGTATCGAGCGTCAGTTCCAGCGAACCGACGTACAGGGTGGTCTTTCCAGGGCTCTTGCGAAGGAGCAGACCGCCCTCGGCGTCATAGACGTATGACGTGTCGCCTGCGGTGGTGCTCAGCTTTTCGAGCTTGCTGTCCGCGTTCCAGGTCAAGGTCTGCGCAGGCGTCCCCACCGGCCCCGGCCTGGCGGTCGTGTTCCCGCCGACGTCGTAGGCGTAGGACGCCGCCGGCTTCGGCGCGGCACCCGTGGTCGCGATCGACTTCACCGTGTGGGGCTGGGTCATGTCGTAGGTGTAGGTCTCCAGCGTGTCGCCCAGCCGGGTGTGATCAGTTTGCGTCTTCCGCAGCCCGTTCTCCGTATAGCTCCACGACTGCCAGTACTCGGCGGGTCCGCCCAGCGCTGCCGTCGATTTTGCGGTGCCGCAGTCAGCGTCGGCCGGGGTCCACGCCTCGGTCAGGCGGCGGTGACCGTCATAGTCGAAGCACTGGGTGTCCCCACCGACCAGGTTCTTGTCCTTGAGCAGATTCCCGGCCGGGTCGTACTCGTAGTTGTGATTGGCAACGATATTCACGTCGCCGGCCAGCGTCTGCTTCAGCCTGCGGGAGCCCATCTCGAACGTGTTGACCACGTACATGTCCTCGTTCGACCCCAGCTCGTACCGCTCGGGATCGCCCAGCGCTGTGTACTTGAGGTCCTTCACATAGACCCCGTCGCCGCTCTTCATCGAGACCGGCTGACCCACCTGGTTGTAGGTGTAGTCGAGGATCTCGCTGCCGAGCGTGCCGCCCCCCGGGACATCGGCGAAGTCGACGGTCTCCTCGTCCGGTGCGTAGCCGATCCTCGTTTCGTAGATGCCGTCGAGCTCCCGGCCTTCCGCAGCCGGGATCACCACGCTGGTCACAGTCGGCTTGTACAGCACGTTGCGCTGGGAGATCTTCGACTTGTACACCGGCCCGGTCTTGCCGGTGGGATAGCGGGCGGACTGATACAGCTGCCCGAGGGCGCCCTCCGCGTCGTAGATCCAGTCCGACCTCAGGTTGGCGTCGGATTTCGATCCTTCGTACACCGCGACCTTACGGTTCAGGTTGTCGTACGCGGTGATTTGCTTCTTCTGGTTCGCGTTCGTCATCGAGGTGACCCGGTCCACGGCGTCGAACTCGTAGGTCGTGGTCCCCGAATCGGGATCGTTCACCGTCGTCTGACGGCCCAGGATGTCGTGCCCGTAGGTCCAGGTGGCGCCGGCGCTGGTCAGCGCGGTGAGCCTGCCTGCAACGTCATAGGTGTAGCTGCTCTTGACGAAGCCGGGAGTCTGGACATTGCTGTCGTATTCGCGCCGCTCGACCACATGGCCAACCGCGTCCTTGATCTCCGAGGTGGCAGCTGCACCACTTGGCGGCAAGGTGGTGATCGCGTCACCGCTGTAAAGGGTCCTGGTCGACCACTGCGGCTGCGCCGCGACGGCGAATGTCGACTGGATCACGCGGCCGGCGCCGTCGTACGTCGTCTGGGTCTCGTTAGGAACCTCGTTGTCGAGGACGCTGACCATCGTCCCGGCAGGAGCCGCCGAGTTCCACAAATCCTTGTTGTTGATGATGGCCAGTCCGCGCGAGTTGTACTTGGTCTCGCTGATCAGGCGACCGCCGTTCGCCGCGACTTCCTGACTCTGCCGGGGCCGCAGCAGTGAGTCGTAGATCGCGTAACCGGACAGGTAGCCGTTGGCCAGGATGTTGAGGGAGTCGGTTCGCACGTATGACGGTGCGGTACTCGACAGGCTGTAGGTGTACTTGGCGTTCGGCAGCTTGCTGGCCGATTTCGACTGATTCGGCAACCAGACGCTCGTCAGCCGTCCGAGGACGTCGTAGTCCAGACTGGTCAACTTGCCGTTCGGGTCGGTGACCTGCGACGTACTCCCCCACTCGGGCAGGTAGGTCGTCTTGGTTTCGAGGGCCTTGGTCACGCGTCAGGGGTGACGACGGATGGCGTCTTACTGATGATCTGTGTCAGCGCCCCGGCACCGGCAGGGGTATAGGCAACGCTCGAAACGCGTCCCAGCGCGTCGGTCGTGCCCGTGCTCCGCCCCAACGCGTCGTACGTCGACGTGGCGACCGTCTGGTATCTCGGCATGCCCTGGACGTATCCGTCCAAGCGCTGCGTCGAGGTCACCTCGCCTTTGGTCGGTGCCGAGCCGAAGGAGCCGCCGTCGTAGAAGGTCCGGTTGTCGGTCAGCGCCCGGCTCTCAGGCGGGTTGGCCGAGGCCGAGTCGCAGCGGCCCTCCGACGTGACGGTCCGCGATGGCACGACCATCCCGGTGGCGGCGTTCTTCGCATACGAGGTGATCGTGCACTTCTCGTCCACCTTCGCCGAGTCTCCCTGGTCCTCGACCTGGACCTCCAACCCTGTCGAAGGGTCGTACTCGGTGAGTGCTGCGTGGACCAGGTCGGTCCTGCCACCATCACGTGTGATTCGCGCTGCCACCGCCGACGGCTTGACGATCGAGGCGCGGCGTACCAGCCCGGTCTCGATCGACTGTGCGGCGGTCTCCTGAATCCAGTAGTCGGTCAGGTTGCCGGAGATTTCGGTGTTGCTGGTGTCCGACGCGTAGGTAATGGCCTCGCGGACGAGTCCGTTCAGCGCGGGCGCATCGGTACGGGTGCCGCCCAAGGTGTCAGCCACGGTGACTGACTTCGTCCCCCCTGCCTTGAGCTTGTCGCCGTTCATGCCGCGGAAGTACGACGTGACGACCCTCGACCGAGGGCCCGGCTGGAACGGATCACCGGAAGACGTGGTCACCGTGCGGAAGCCGCGCCAGTCGGACCAGTTGCGGTCCTTGGCCGGAACCAGCGGATTCTCCTCGTAGTGCCACGCGGCGCCGCCGCCATAGGTGTAGTTCGTGACCACCGCGTCCGCGCCGCCGGTGATGTCGTTGACCCGGACCTGGGCAACTACATGCCGGTGGAACCAGTCCTCGCGCTCGGCCGCCAGCGGGGGCGCCCACTTGACCGGGTAGCAGCGCATCGTGTTCGTGTCAGCAGATGCGGGCATGTGCCGGGCCACGGGCGGTGCCGCCACACATTCCGGGTCGGCGTAGTTCACCGTGATCTGGGCGCCGGTCTCGGTCCAGATATTGCCGACCCGGTTCTTGATCATCGGCCCGACGCCGTCGCTGTCGGTATCCACCCGGTTCGGCAATGGCATCTTCCCGAAGCTCACCACCAGCGGGGCCGCGGCAGTCGGTGCGACCGCCTTACCCGTGTGGGTGATGGACTGCAACCACAGTGCCCGGCCGGACATCGGGTCGCCTACCGACGGAAAGTCCTGGGCCAGGGTCCAGCCATCGACACTCTGGTAGGTCGTGCTCTTCAGCACCTGCGTCGTCACCTGCGTCAGTCGGCGCCGGGAGAAGAAGGTGGGAGCGACCTTCGTACAGGTCGCACCGGACGCGCAGATCTGGTCGAACGGAACGTCGGGCCAGTTTCCCTTGGTCGCGCTCGTCAGTGACGTGCAATTGCTCAGGCACCGTTCCTGGGTGTCGAACAGAACCTGCATCGGAGCCAGCGCGGTCATCGCGTCCGAACGCTGACCGTAGAGGATCTTCAGGAGGTAGCCGCCGCGGTCGTAGACCTTGGTCGCGGTGGTCGCGCCGTTCTTCGCGTAGTAGTTGGTCTCCTTGGCGTACCACAGCGACATCGCGTTGCCGTGTGGGTCGACGACATAGTCCAAGTTCCAGCGCCAGGCCTGGTTGTCGCAGAGCGAAGTGGCAAAGGTCGCCTTGTTACAGGGTTCGCCGGCGTCATCACCGGCCACCGGGACGGTCCACACCGAGTTCTGTCCGGTCAGCAACTCCCGGCCGAAGAAGTACTGCGTGCCATCGAGTGTCGTGACCTTCCAGGCTTCCTTGTCGTCGTCGCCGTTGGCGGTCGGGTTGGTGACCTTCTCGACCTTCGACCCGTCATCATTCTTCAGCCGCCAGCCGTTCGCGCCCTTGACCAGCTCGCTGGCCTGACCGTTCAGCACCACGGTCGCGTTCTCGTACTTCCAGCACAGGTCGTACTTCCCCGCCTGCCCGTCGTCCTTGCACGTGCCGTACTTGCGTTCGACGTACGACTCCGTCAGACCGAACCCCTCGCCGACCCACGACGATTGGTTGTTGGACGCGGCAGTCTTGCCGTCGACCGACTGTGCGGAGTAGTCGATGGAAAGCTTCGGGGTCGGACCTGCCGGCGCCGGAGGCACTCGCAGCGGGTAGTTCCAAGTGAAGTCACCGCTGGCCCGTCCGGCCGACCATGAGGCGGCCGGCGACAGCGAAGTCGCGGAGTAGTCGCCAGTACTCCCGCCTGAATCGGCGGTCACTGCCATCACCCGTTCGGTGTTTCCGACCCAGACCGGGGCAGTCAGGGTCTGCTTGTCCACGTTGTTGACCGACCCCACCGAGGCCGGGGTCAGGCAGCCCTCCACCCGCGGGGTGGTCAGCGCGCAGGCCGGAAGCGAGACGAGCTTCAGTCGCGAGGCCCAGTCGCCGCCAGACGCCTCGGCAAAGCCCGAGTAGTCGATGGTGAGCTGAGCCGGTGCCTCTCCCTTGCCCTGGTCCGCACGAGTCAGACCGAGCAAGAAGCCGGACACGTCCGCCGCCGTCGCCGTGTTCTGATCAAGTACCCGTACGCGGGCTTTCGCCGGCGCAACCGGTGCGCCCTTGGCCCGGGACAGCGGCGCGGCCACCTTGATCGCCCCGCTGGAGGCGACGCCCAAAGTGACTATCTGGTCGGCGGCGCTGGGCCAGATCGCCGGCTTGGGCTGCGGACCTCGGAGCATCTCACGGGCCCGTTCCGCCACCGACTTCTTGGCCTCCGCAACCTGGAGCGGGCTCACCTTCGTGTCCCGGGCCTTCGGCAGTGGCGGGATCTTCGAGTTCGTCGCGGCGGAGCTGGTCTGCGCACCGATGACGGGCAGGCCACCGGCCAGCAAGGCGCAGGCGGAGACCGTCACGAGGACCGCGCTACGAACGGCAACTGCTCTTCTCATCGCTCGGTTCCCCTTGTCAGCACCTTGACCTGATTGGTCCACGTCATCGTCGTGCTCCGTGCCTGTCGTGAGTCGGAGGTCATCGGTCAGCCGGCCGGAACAGGACAGTTGCCCTCGAGTTCGGGGAACTCGTCGCAGATCGCGTAGTCGAGCAATGGTCCCGAATACATCCGGAAGTCGTGGAGCTGTCCCGCGAGCTCAGCACCGGCAGTCCGGCCCTTGCCGATGACGGTGCTGCCCAGCCGGTACGGAGCGATGTAGCTGTCGCGGCCTTCGGCATCTGTCCGCTTGTTCACGGTGATCCTGACCTCCCCCAGCGCAGAACTGATCGCGTCTACGGCCGAAGCGTCGTAGGTCCCGACGATGAGCTGCCAGTAGTTGGTGACGGCGTCGATGTCGACCTCGAAGACGGCGGTGCTCGGTTCGGTCGAATTAGCCGGTGTTCGCGAGAAGATCCACTGTCCGCTCAGCGCGTTGACCGGCTTCCACTCCAGTCGCCAGGCATCGCGATCCGGCCCTGCCTGACGAGCGATCACCGCCGGTTTGGTGGCATCCTCGAGCTTCACCCAGACCGCCGCGGAGAAGCTTGTCCCGCCGTCGACCACTGCCCGCGGCAGGGTGAGCGACTCGCTTGCCGCACCGGAGAACTGGAGAACCCGGCCCATGTCGTCGTCCTCGACGAATGCCGTCGACTGGTCTGCACTGCCACCGAAGCCGGAGATCGCCAGGTTCGCACCGTAGATCGTGTCTTCGGTGCGCCACACCTGATCAGCATCCGGCGTCGCGCTGTTCAGCGGCCACACCGCCGCGCGGCCGGCAACCACCCGGTCGTTCTTGCGGATCTCGACCTCGGCCATCACCGCCTTGTCATTCAGCGGTCGCTGCCAGATCTTGACCGCGTCCACAGAGCCGGCGAACCGGTTGCCGAAGACGTCGTTGTACTGTCCGTGGCCGATGCTCAGCGGGCCGGTGGCCTTCCATGCGCTGTCCAGGTACTGAACATCGCCGGCCGACTGCAATCGCCCGTTGATGTACAACCTGAGCCGGCCCTTGTTCGGGGCCGCGTCGTACACGCCGGTCACCAACGTCCAGGCGCCGAGTACGGCCGGTTCGTCCGACAGTGCCTTCACGTTGGACGGCGCCGTGGTGTCGCTCTTGACTCGCATGAACACCCACCGGTTCAGCGATCCCGAGTAGTACAGCTCGAAGGCGCTCGAGATATTGCCTGCGGCACCGACCACGACCGCCTCCTTGACCGAGGTCAATCGCGCCCAGGCCGATACGGTGAAGCTCTGCGAGGTGTCCACCACCGGTGTCGCCGTCTGCGCGTAGTCGTCGGCGCCGTCCAGTTGGAGCGACCCGCCGTCGCGCCCCGCGTCATCGAAGGCCGCTCCCCCGGCCAGCGTCAGTGGATGGGACGGCGCTGCGGTATCCGCCGCTGTTGTCCCCGAACCATCGTCGAATGACCACGCGGCAACCGGTGGCGCCGCGCTCTTGAGATTGACCAGGAAATCGGCCGGCTTGCTGGTGCTGCCGGCGGCGTCGAAGCTCACCACGTGCAACAAGTTGTACCCGGTATCGCCGGGCACCAGATTGACGGTGACGGTGTTGCCGCTCACCTTCGAGCGGACTCTGGCCCCTTGGTAGTAGAACTCGTGACGTACGACGTCTGCTGCGGCGCCCTTGAACGTGTACGAGATCGCGGCGCCGTACGGAACTATCTCCTGGCAGGTGGTGGTCGCAGCGGCACAGTTCGGGACATTCGTGGTTCCGTACTTCGCAGTGACGATCGGCGGCGGTGGGGCGAGTCTGTCAACCTTGAAGTAGCACCAGATCGTGTAGGCGGAGTAGAGGGTTCCCGAGCCGTAGGCCGAGCTGTAGGGATAGAGCGTTCGGGCACGGAAGTGATAAGTGACCTGGTCTGGCAGGTCCTTACTGGGAATTGTCACCGTCAAAGCGGTATTGGGTAGGTCCAAGCCGGTGGCGTACGTCCTGAAGAGGTTGCCGGACGAGCTGAAGATCTCGATCTCTGCCTTGACTCGCGCTCCAGAATCAACCGGTGTCAATCTGGGAGTGACGCCGAACTGGATATTGACCGATCCCACGTTCTCCATGTCCGCAGGTTGCTGGCAGCCGATCTGCGGATCCGTCAGGCCGAGTCGGCCAGGCACTCCCGGCGGTGTGACGTAGGTGATCTGCAGTTCGCCTGTCGAGTTGAACTGCTTCCAGGCGACCTCGTCTGTCTCGTCCGTCGCCGCAAGCCGGAAGGTAGACGTGGTGTAGCCCTTGGCTGCGGTGTCAACGACAGAATTGGTGACCGGGAACTCGACGTAGTCGTCTGGGCAAGAGGAGTCGCGGCCGTTGGCGAAGCTCTTGCTGCCTGCTGCGAGCTGGACGGCCGGCTGGTTGTTCCAGGTTGTCGCGGCTGAAATTGGACCGGTACGGGTCACCGACACCGAGCGTGCCGCACAACTCGCCGAATGCGTCTCGAACGTTCGTAGCGTCGCCCCGAGGATCTTCTTGCCGGCGAACGCGCTCGTGCTGAACTGGAAGAATGACCGGACGATCTTGTGCTGCTCCCAGTCCTCGTTCCCCACCCCGAGGCTGTGGGTCGTCTTGTAGAACGAAGTCGTCGGGGAGGTCTGCCAGGCCGCTGCCCAGGCGGTCCTCGTCGGGGTGGACACCGATGGGTCGAGCACGACCGGATAGACGGTCGACAGGCCGTTGAGAACAGCCGGGTCCGGCGTCACCGTCAGACCGCTCGCGTCGCCTTTGAGGTCCATCGCCGCGACATGAGCACCGCTCGGTCCGTCGTCCACCGACTGAGCCGACGAAGCCGTCTTGGCGGCCTTGCCTTGTGGCCCTGGGCGGGCGGAGTCCCACATGATCGCGCCGCCTGCCATCATCGCCAGCCGACCGTCCTGGGCTACGTACGCCGGTCCACCGGGTCGGTCGGCGCGAAGCGACAGGCCGGAGGCGGAGACCGGGAAGTGGATCGATTTCAGAGCTGGATTGCCGGCGGCCTCCCTGCTCTTCACCACGAGGTTGTACGTGAACCCGTCCACCGTTGCCTCGGTTACCAGGTCCACGCCCGCGATCACGTCGGCGTAGGTGGCCTTCGAGCCGGACAGCGTCGGACGTGGGAGCTGCCAGGGAGAGCGCAGTTCCAGGCTGCCGTCCTTGACCTCGGCCTTGACCAGTAGACCAGAGCCGCCACCCGACAGGCTGATGTCCGATTTCGCCGCCTTCGGTCCGACTTTTCCGTCAGCCCGGAACTCCAGCGTCGTGTCTATCGCACGCCAGTTGTCGCCCTGCCGGACCCGAACAGGACTGTTCGCCAGCTTCGCAGTCTGCGACCCGTCCGGGTTGGCGAACGTCTGCGAGGTCTCCGTGGTGCGATCCGGGATCTCGACCGGTTCACCGGTCTGTGTAGCTCGCGCGAATGCATCGGCTCCGTCCGGACAGCTGTGACCGGCGCGGCCACCGCCTCGGTGGCGGGCAGCGCCCGCGCCCCTGCAAATGCGACGACGCCAAGCGCCACTACCAGGCCTAGAGCCCGCCGACCAGTCCCGTTCCCAGCGATCCAACGACTCACGATGCCCTCCCCGGCAATGCCAGCCGGGCCTCACGCCGGGCGGCGACTCATTGTTGGGGTGGGCATTACTCCGCGTCTACGTGACGAACACGACCTGCAACAAGCTGCAATCTCTGTAACGCCGGAGGCGTGAGAAGGAAATGGCGGGAGGGGCTCTTGACTACCGGCTACTCCGGCACGATCGAGTAGTTGGGTGGGTTGAGGGTTCCCCAGGGGGTGGTTCTGGCGTGGGGTGGGAGGGGGGCAGGGATCGGCATGGGGCCGGTTAGGCAGGTGTTGCACCAGAAGTAGGCGGTGCCGTGGGTCGCGCAGGGGTCCTTCACCTCGAACTCGAGGCGCAACTGGTGGGCGCCGCAGTTGGGGCAGGCGAGCGTGGCTACGGAGTCCGGCTGGTGGTGGGCGACGGTGTAGGCGTCCATCCAGCGTTGGTACGGGGTGTTGTTGGAGCAGAGGCGGATGAAGACCTGCCAGACGGCCCAGAGGTCGTCGGCGCGGCCGCGGGACTGGGCGTAGGTGTCGGCGGCGTCGACGGCGTCCTGCAGGTACGTCAGCAGCTGTTTTTCGCGGTCGCGGACGATGCCGGGTGGCAACGTGACCTCAACGCACAGTGAGCGGTGCTCGAGCGCGAGGACCCGGGTGCGGGGCAAGTTGCCGGGGCCCCGGAACAGCACTCTCAGGCTGAGACTGGAATCGAGCCCAGTCTCAGCCTCTTCGGCGCGGGTCTGCAGGTCGGCGATCTCCCGCTGCCACCCCTCGGCCGCGTCCACCAGCGCGAGCACGCGCTCACACGCTGCCATCGCGCCCGGCAATCAATCGAACTCTCATCGGACCATAAGAGGGTCTAGACCGCCCAGTTGTCGAGATCTGGGCGCATTTCCGGGATCGATTCCCGGTCGGGCCGGATTTTCGGCAGGTGCTCGAGGGTCAGCGGCCGAGGAGTTTGTAGCGGGCCTCGGTGGCGGACTTCTGGGGCTTCCACCAGGTGGGGTTCTCGCGGTACCAGGCGATGGTGGCGGTGAGGCCGGCGGTGAAGTCGTAGGTGGGGAGCCAGCCGAGTTCGGTGCGGAGTTTGGTGGTGTCGTTGGAGTAGCGCAGGTCGTGGCCGGGGCGGTCGGGGACGTGGTCGTAGGCGTCGGCCGGCTGGTCCATCAGGAGCAGGAGCTGTTCGATGATCTGCTTGTTGCTGCGTTCGTCGCCGGAGCCGATCAGGTAGGTCTCGCCGATCGTGCCGTTCGCGATGATCCGGTGGACGGCCTCGTTGTGGTCGTCGACGTGGGTCCATTCGCGGACGTTGTCGCCGGCACCGTAGAGCCTGGGCTTGTCGCCGAGCAGGACGTTGGTGATCTGGCGTGGGATCAGCTTCTCGACGTGCTGGTACGGGCCGTAGTTGTTGGCGCAGTTGGAGAGCGTGGCGGCGACGCCGTACGAGCGGACCCAGGCGCGGACGAGCATGTCGGAGCTCGCCTTGCTGGCGGAGTACGGGCTGGATGGGTCGTACGCCGTCTGCTCGGTGAACTGCTCCACGGAGTCCAGCGGGAGGTCGCCGAACACCTCGTCGGTGGAGATGTGATGCATCCGCTTGTCGTGCCGGCGGACCGCCTCGAGCAGGGTGAAGGTGCCGAGGATGTTGGTCCGGATGAACGGCGACGGGTCGTTCAGCGAGTTGTCGACGTGCGACTCGGCGGCGAAATGGACCAGTACGTCGGTATCGCGGACCAACCCGTCGACCAGCGCAGCGTCGCAGATGTCCCCGTGGACGAAGGTGATCCGGTCCGACACCTGGTCGAGGTTGCGCTGGCTGCCGGCGTACGTCAGCAGATCGAGCACGGTGATCGCCAGGTCCGGGAAGCGCCGGAGGGTGTCGAGGACGAAGTTCGAGCCGATGAATCCTGCCCCACCCGTGACGAGCATCCGCTGCATGCGGTCAGGATAGCCAGCCGATATCCAGCGGCTCGGTGACCGGGCGCGCCGGTACGGTGACGCCATGCGGAACGTCCGGGTGGTCTATCGCAAGTTCGACGAGAAGCTCCACTGGCACCAGTGGATGCAGTACCTGGGCGAGGACCAGTACGGCGTGTGGCTCGGTGCCCCGCCCAGCTCGGTCTCCCAGCGCGGCGACGAGCCCGAGGTGCATCACGAGCAGGCGCATGTCCAGTTGTTCCCGCGGGACCAGTGGTTCACCGCCATCTTCAACGACGAGCCGCGCTCGACCGAGATCTACTGCGACGTGACCACGCCGGTCGAGTTCGGCGAGGACGTGTTCACGATGATCGACCTCGACCTGGACGTCATCCGCAAGCGCGACGGCTCGATCTACATCGACGACGAGGACGAGTTCGCCGAGCATCAGGTGAAGTACAGCTACCCGCCCGACGTCATCGAGCAGGCCCAGGCGACGGCCGACTCGCTTGTGACGGCGGTGAAGACCGAAGAGCCTTTCCTCACCGTCTTCAAGACCTGGCTCGACCAAGTGCGCTGAGAGCGAACCAAGCGCCCTCCCCAGGCGTCAACCAGGAAAGCGACCTGGGGGCGATGATGGCGATGCGATGGATGGCGGCCGGGCTGGCCGCAGTACTGGTGACCACCGGCGGCGGCGTGTCGGCGACGGCGCAGGAGCCGGCGAAATATCAGTTGGCCTTCACGGTGATCGGCCCGGACGGCCGGCTCGCGCCCGAGGCCGAGCTGTTGTTGTCACCGCTCACCGAAGGGGGTGAGGACCCCGGCACCATCACCATCAGAAACGGTCATGCCACCGTCCGGGTGCCGAAGGCCGGTTACCTCCTCGACAGTCGCGTGTCGGTGGGCGGAGACAGCTACCGGATCATCCAGCCGTGGCTGCAGGTGAGGGGCCCCAAGCCCATCGTCGTGGATGCCCGGCTGGCCAAACAGGTGACCACCACGGTTCCGCGAAAGTCGGCGCGGGTGATGGACGGTATCGAGGTGGACTACATCGCGCGGCTCGGGGACGCCGGCGTGGCCGACTCGGCGCACGCGGACCCAGGGCACAGGTTGTTCACCGCGCAGGTCGGCCCGATCCCCGCCGGGATGAGCTTCCAAGCTCACATCAGTTCGCACTGGGCCGTGCCTGGGCCGAAGGGCGACTTCGCTGACACCCCCTTCAGCTACGACCTTTCGCAGCGGATCCCGGGTTTCCCGACCGGCTATCAGCGGGTCGTCCGCGAGGCCGGCCTGACGAAGGTCGCCTCACAGCACACCAGGACCTCCACCAGGCCGCTGCTGAAGGTGGTGTCCGCCTCGGCAGGCGACCTTCCCGGAGCGGTCGCGGAGTTCCGGTTCCGCCGGTCGGGCACGGTGACGCATTACATGGACCGAGTCCCCTGGGACGTCGAGCTCGTCGAGCTGGGCGGCGGCGATCGGAGCACCGATCTGTTCAGCCTCGACCAGCCCGCGGCCGACGGCCGCCGATGGAACACCGCACCCTTCTATCCGTCCTGGCGCCTACTCGGCCGGGCCGAGCGCCAGGCGAACCAGATGAGGTTCGATCTGATGTCCCACAGCGATCAGGACGGCCACCCCGGCTACTCCCCCCTCGACACCGAGGCGATGCGGCTGTACGCAGACGGCCGTCTCCTGAGATCGTCGGCCATTCTGAAACTCGAAGCAGCCGGCCTGCCCAGCAAGGCCACCACCTACCGCCTCGAAGCCGAGTACTCCCGGCCGAGCTGGTCACAGCTGTCTGTGCGAGGCTCGGCGGTCTGGACCTTCCCCTCGCAGACTGTCGTCGCGAACACGGACCTGCCCCTGCAGACAGTCCGTTTCCGGCCGCAGACCGATGCCGCGAACCTAGTACGCCGTACGCCGGTGACCGTCCTGCCCTTCCAGGCCGACTCGCGGGCCGGAGTACCGGCAGCCAGGTCAGCCAAGCTGCAGTACTCCGGTGACGACGGCCGGACCTGGCGTCAGGCGATCGTGATCCGCAAGCGGAACGGCACCTTCGTCGCGTACTTCCCCACCCCGAAGGGCAGGTATGTCTCCCTGCGGGCTCAGCTCACCGGGGCCGCCGGGAACACCGTCGACCAGACACTGATCCACGCCTACCAATTGAAGTAGTCAGCGAACTCGGTGCAGACGCAGCGTTACGTCGTTGAGTTGTAGGGAGCTGGGCACCTGACCGTTCTGCCCGGCGAACATGTCCGCGACCGGCGAGACGGTGAGGAAGAGCGTCTTGCCGGCCGGTACGTCGACCGCGATCCCCGGTAGATCGACCGTGCGCCGGGCGCCGTGAACCGGACGCTTCTCGCGGAGCGGCATCGTGTTGTTCTGAACGATCTTCGCGTCCAGCGGAGTCGTGCCGACGCTCAGTGCGAAGAAGGCGGCCGCGTTCGGCAGCAGACTGCTCACTCGGGCCCTCACCTGCGGCACCCCGGCCACCGTGATCGGCCCCCGCGCCACAGCAGTCGTGACAGCCTTGACCGACCCCAGCCGGTACTGCGCGTTGGCCCCCAATTGTCGTTGCGTAAGGCAACGGCCGTCCGCGGTCGCCAGGTGATAGCTGCCGAAGCCACTCAGCCCGCTCGCCTCGTGCTTCAGATTGAGCGCCATGAACCGTTGCTCCAGCGCCGCGAACGTCGGGCTGCCCAAAGCGATCGAGCACGGATCCCCGGGCGTCACGAACCCCGGCGGTACGACGCTCGGCAGCGTGTGACCCGCGTTGTAGCCGACGAAGATCGACTTCGACCGAGCCCGCGGGGTCAGCGCCTGGTCGAAGTTCTTCAGCCCCTGGTTGAGGTTGAACAGGTTGTCCGACAGTCCCTGCCCGATGATCACCGGGATGTCAAGCTTGCGCCCGTGCGCGACCTGCCAGGACGGCCCGTTCTTCCGGAAGAACGCATCCAGGTCGCGGCCCGCCTGACCAACAGGCCATTGCCCCGTGGTGATCAGAGCGACGAACCCGGCCTGCACCGCCGGTGGCAGATGCGTGCCACCACCCGCGTACAGCAAGGACAACCACATCGTCCGCGCCGCCTCCGACGGCGCCAGGCTCTCCTTGAGATCCCACCAGGTGATCTCGGGCGCCAACGCATCGAAACGAGTCCGGCCTCTCTCGCGCACCTCCGCAAAGGCGCCGGCGAACTGGTAGCCACCTCCGTACGACCCGCCGATCGCCCCGATCAGCGGATCACCGGGCCGTTGTTTCGTCACCCAGTCCAGCCCCGCGACGAGGTCGACCAATCGCACCACGTCACGGCCTTCGAGATCCGGGTTCATCACGTGCGCGACCCCGGTCGACTCCCCGAAACTGCGCTGGTCGAAGCTGAGTACGCCGTACCCCGCGTCCAGCCACGATTTGAAGGCGGCCGCGTCCTTCGTGCGGCTCCCGCCCCAGCCATGACTGTGGAAGATGAGCGGCACCGTGTTGGCGGCCGACGCACCGGCAGGTTGGAACAGCGAGTAGCAGATCCGCACCGGCGTCGTCGTACCAGGCTCTGGCACGCTCGCAACGCACCCGTTGGTCGTCACCGGTCCGGCCGCGTGGGCCGGTGCGGCCACGATCACCGACCCGAGGAGCGCAAGGCTGACGGCGGTACGAAGCAGGCGGCGGGACATATGACCCCCAGTGATCAGAGTGTGCCGGTGCGCACACGCTAGATGATGGCAGGCCGCTCGGACAGTTCTCGATCTCCGCTGTGGGCGAACCGCGCAACACCGGCGCGCGTGGCCTGCGACACTGTGCGCGTGGATATCGCGATCGAGATCGTTGCTCTCGTCGCCGTGGTCGCGGCCGGTGCCGCTCTCGCCCGGCGGATCGGGATCTCGGCTCCCCTCTTGCTCGTCGTCATCGGGATCGCGGCTTCGTACCTGCCGTTCGTCCCGCGGGTCGAACTGTCCCATGAGGTCGTCCTGGTCGGCTTCCTGCCGCCGCTGCTGTACTCCGCGGCGATCAAGACCAGCCTGGTCGACTTCTCCAAGCACCGCCGCTCGATCGGACTGCTGTCGGTCGGACTGGTCGCGTTCACGACCGCCGGAGTCGGCCTGGTCGCGTACTGGCTGCTCGGCCCGTCGATGGTCAGCGAGAACCCCCTGCCGCTGTGGGCGGCCTTCGCCATCGGCGCCGTCGTCGCGCCGCCCGACGCCGTCGCGGCCACCGCGATCGCCAAGAAGGTCGGCCTCCCCCGCCGGGTCGTCACGATCCTCGAGGGCGAGAGCCTGCTCAACGACGCGACTGCCCTGGTCTGCCTGCGGACCGCGATCGCCGCTGCCCTGATCACGCCGACCTTCCTGCACGTCGGCCTCGACTTCCTCCGCGCGGCCGGTGGTGGCGTCGCGATCGGCCTGGTGGTCGCATTCGTGCTCGCCAAGGTCCGCAAGCGCTTCACCGACCCGGTGCTGGACACGACACTCAGCCTGACTGCGCCGTTCATCGCGTACGTCGCCGCCGAGAACCACTACGTGCACGCGTCCGGCGTCCTCGCCGTCGTCGTGACCGGCCTGCTGCTCGGCCACAAGGCGCCGATCATCCAGTCGGCGGCCTCGCGGATCTCCGAGCGGACCAACTGGCGCACCTTCCAGTTCCTGCTCGAGAACACGGTCTTCCTGCTGATCGGCCTGCAGACCCGCTGGATCCTCGACGACCTCTCGCGCAGCCCGCTCTCGGCCTGGACCATCGCGACCGCCACCATCGGCGTCTTCGCTGCGACCGTCCTGCTCCGCCCGATCTGGCTGTTCCCGGTCACCTATCTGTCCCGGCGCATCCTCGGCCGCTCCCGGCCCGGCCCGGTCTCCGTCCAGGCGCTCGTCGTCGTCTCCTGGGCCGGCATGCGCGGTGTGGTCACGCTGGCGGCCGTCTTCGTACTTCCCGAAGACACCCCGCACCGCGAAGTACTGGTCTTCATGGCCCTCGTCGTCACGGCCGGGACGCTGCTGCTCCAGGGCTCGACGCTCCCCTGGCTGGTACGCCGGTTGCGCCTGCCCGGCCCCGACCCGGCCGAGGACGCGCTGCAGGAGGCCGCAGTACTGCAGGGCGCCCATCGCGCCGCCGAGGTGACACTCGACGAGCTCGTCACTCCGAACGACCCGCCGGAGGTCGTCAGCCTGCTGAGGCAACGCGGCGAATCCCGCGCCCTCGCCGCCTGGGAACGGCTCGGCCGGCCGGAGACCGATCTCGAGACGCCGAGCGAGGCGTACCGCCGGCTGCGGATGGCGATGCTGGAGACCGAGCGGGCGCACATCCTCAAGGTCCGCGACGACGGCCTGGTCGCCGACGAGGTGTTGCAGCGGGCCCAGATCGCGCTCGACATCGAGGAGTCGATCCTGGATCGCGCCGAGGCCGACGACGTCGGCGGTACGTCGGAGAACCTCAGCGCTCCCCCGTCGCCCGTCGCCGAGTGCGAGCACCTCGCCAGCGCACCCTGCGTGCTCACGCCGAAAACGCCCGACGGCTGCGAGGAGTGCCTGCGCGACGGCGGTACCTGGGTGCACCTGCGGTTGTGCCTGGGCTGCGGTCACGTCGGTTGCTGCGACTCGTCGCCCGCGCGGCATGCCAGCAAGCACTTCGACGAGACCGCGCACCCGGTGATGCGCAGCTTCGAACCGGGCGAGACTTGGCGCTGGTGCTTCGTAGACGAGAAGCTGGGCTGATGGCGGACTGTCTCTTCTGCTCGATCATCGCCGGCTCGACCCCGGCCCACATCGTCTACGACACCCCTGAGGTGCTCGGCTTCCTCGACATCAGGCCGGTCTTCAAGGGCCACACCCTGCTCGTCCCCCGCGAGCACATCCCGACCCTGGTCGAGCTGCCCGACGAGCTGATGGTGCCGCTCTTCAGCGCCGCTCGATCGGTCGCGGCCGCGGTCCGTACGGCGTACGACGCCCAGGGCTCCTTCGTTGCCGCCAACAACGTCGTCTCCCAGTCGGTCCCCCACCTGCACGTCCACGTCGTCCCCCGCACCAAGGGCGACGGCCTCCGCGGCTTCTTCTGGCCCCGCACCAAGTACGCCGACGACACCGAGGCAGCGCAGTACGCCGAAAGGTTGCGCAGCGCACTTTAAGACTTTCTGAAGGCATCTGCCGAGCATGTGAGAGACAAGGCAGATGACCGGGGGAACGTCATGCATTGGGTTCGTTGGGGTGTGCTCGTGGCCGCGTTGCTGCTGGCGGCATCCTGCTCGTCGGGGGTGAGCACGACGCCGTCGCCGGGCACACCTCAGACCACCCAGTTGACCGTGCCGCCTGGTGGGACGTTGCGCGTGATCGTGACGCTCGCTGGGTCGTTCGTGCCCGAGGGCGAGCTAGTCGACGCCGCTGCTCTTGATCGGCTGCTGCGCTCGCAGCGAGTGGTGGCAGTTCTGGAAGACACCGCCCAGTCTCAGAACGGCTGAGACACCAATCCCATGGGGGGAAACACCATGCAAACCCGAAGACTGTTGAGCGCCGGAGCCGCGGCTCTGGCCATGCTGGCGGCGATATCCGTCCAGCCTCCGGCGCAAGCCGCGTCGGATCCGACGACGCCCAATCCTGCCGAGCAGGCGCTGATCGACAAGGCTGGGCAGGAGGGGTCGACCCGGGTGATCGTTCAGGTCGATCAGCTCGGTGACAAGCAGGCTGTGCTCGACAACGTCGACGAGGGCACGGCGGATGTCAACCGGACGTATCGGTCGTTCCCGCTTCTGGCTTTGGATGCGGACCAGAAGGCGCTCGAGGAGCTCGCGGCCGATCCGAACGTCGTCTCGATCCAGGAGGACAAGGTCGGCTCGGCAACGGACGCCTCGAGCATCCCGTTCATCCACGCCGACAAGGTCCAGCAACTGGGGTTCACCGGCAGCGGCCAGACGGTCGCGATCCTCGACACTGGGATCGACCGCGACCACCCGTACTTCGGCAGCCGGATCGTTTCCGAGGCGTGCTACTCCAGCGTGAGCGACGCCAAGACCCAGGTCTCGCTGTGCCCGAACGGTACGGCGAGCCAGACCGGTGCCGGCGCAGCCGACGCCGAGACGGCCAACTGCCTCAACGGTGCCACCAACATCTGCCGCCACGGCAGCCATGTCGCGGGAATCGCCGCTGGCAGCGCCGCCGGCGTGACCGGGGCCCCGAGCAACGGCGTAGCACCGGGCGCGAACATCATCGCGATCCAGATCTACCACCGCGCCAATACCGGCTGCGACGGGAATCCGCCCTGCGCGCAGTTCTTCTACTCGGACTTCATCGCCGGCATGCAGCGCGTGTACGACCTGCGCAACTCGTTCACGATCGCCTCGGCCAACCTGAGCGGCGGCGACGACAGCAACCACACCGCAGCCTGCGACGGCAGCTCCACCAAGGCCTCGATCGACCTGCTGCTCTCGGTGGGCATCACGACGACGATCTCAGCCGGCAACGAGTCGCACCCGGCAGGCGTCGGCGAACCCGCCTGCGTCTCCACCGCCGTGACAGTCGGTGCGATCGACGCCGATGCCAGCGGCAACGACGTCGACACCGTGGCCGGCTATTCGAACCGCGGTGCGCTGCTCGACCTGTTCGCCCCCGGTACGTCGATCGACTCGTCGGTACCGGACGACACCTGGGCCAACTTCCAGGGCACCTCGATGGCCGCACCGCACGTCGCCGGATCGATCGCGGCCCTGCGCAGCGCCTACCCGACCGCGACGGCAGCGACCCTGCTCGGGTATCTGCGCGACACCGGCGTCGACATCACCTACGCGACGAGTCCGACCACCAATGTCACCACGCCGCGGATCGATCTGCTGGCGGCCCTGCAGCAGGGCAACAACCCGCCGTCGATCAGCTCCGATGCCAGCACGGTCAACGTCAACGAGGGATCCGTCGCCAGCAACGCAGGCGGCTTCAGCGATCCGGAAGGGCACGCGGTCGCACTGACCGCCTCCAGCGGCGTTGTCACCAACGCGGGTGGCGGCCGGTGGTCGTGGTCGCTCGGTACCAACGACGGCCCCACGCAGAGCGGTGACGTGACGATCACGGCAACCGACGACAAGGGCGAGACTGCGACCACGACCTTCCACGTCAACGTCGCGAACGTCGCCCCGAGCATCACCATCGACGCCGGCCAGCTCACCACGGCGGCCGAGGGCAGCACCTTCTCCGTGAAGGCTGCCTTCTCCGATCCCGGCTGGGCCGACACGTACAACGCTCAGGTCGACTGGGGAGACGGTTCGACGAGTACGCCGGCGGCAAGCGTCACGACTCAGGGACCGCCGGCGGATCTGGGCCAGATCACGGGTGACCACGCCTATGCGGACAACGGGAGCTACACCGTCAAGGTGACGGTGACCGATGACGACGGTGGTACGAGTTCGGCGGCGTTCGTAGTACAGGTGAGCAATGTCGCGCCGGTCGTGACGATCGATCCCGCGCAGGTGAAGACGATCACCGAGGGGTCGACCCTGGCGACGAAGGCTTCGTTCAGCGATCCGGGGTGGGGTGACACCTACGACGCTCAGCTCGACTGGGGGTTCGATGCTCCGACGTCCGGGTCGATCCTGCTGACCAACGACGGGCCGCCCGCGGATCAGGGCACTGTGACCGGGTCGCGTGCCTATGGAGACAACGGTGCGTTCACGGTCGGCGTCAAGGTGACGGATGACGACGGTGGTTCGCAGACGGCGTCGTTCCCCTTGCAGGTCACGAATGTCGCGCCGACGGCCGTGATCGACGAGACCGGCGCGACGGTGGTCAACGGCGTACCGACCTTCATCGCGCACAGTGGGCAGGCGGTGAACTTCAAGGCGCGGTCGACCGACCCGGGCAGCGATGACCTGGCGCTCAGCTGGAGTTGGGGTGACGGGCCGCCCGTACCGGACGTGACGACGAACTACCTCGTCAACCCGCCCGGCACGGATCCGGCGACGAGCCCGAGCCTGCAGCCGCGCGATGTCACGGACGCCAAGTCGCACACCTTCGGATCGGCGTGCAGCTACGACGTCGGCTTCGGCTCACGCGATGACGACGGTGGCAGCAGCGCCGACGCGGCCAAGGTGGTCGTGACCGGCAACGCCCACCTGACCCGGATCGCGCCGCTGTGGTTCCTGCAGACCCGCGCGGGTCTTCGGGTACCGCCGGTTGACCTGCCAGTGAGCACCATCAACTGCTACCTGCAGGTCGTCCAGCACATGAGCCCGGTCTTCTCGGAGGCCAAGGACGTCTCCACGATGGCCAAGGCGAACAGTGTGCTGAACATCCAGCTCCTCAACCCGAAGGCGGAGTTCGACCGCCAGGCGCTGGCGGCGTGGCTGAACTTCGCGGATGGTTCGTTCGACCTGGGCACCCGGGTCGACACCAACCTCGACCTTCGGCTGGACAGCACGTTCGGTGCGGTGATGGCCCAGGCCGAGGCGATCCGCCTCAACCCGGCCTCGACCAGCAACCAGATCCGCCAACAGACCGCCCTGCTGGAGAAACTGAACCTGCTGGGCAGCTGACACCCCGAGACTCGGCGGGCCCCGGCTCGGGGTCCGCCGAGTTTCTGCTGATCTCAGCCCAGTTCGCGGTCGAGCCTGCGTTGCAATCTCTCCAGCGCGCGCTCGACCGCGACCCGGACGGCATTGTCCGGATCATCGCGCAGCGCCTCGACGGCACGAGCGTGTTCGAACTCCCCCGCCGCGCCGACCGCTCGTACTGCGGCCGCCCGGACGCGAGGCAGTTCGTGATCGAGCATCGGCAGCAGCGCGTCGACCAGTTGGCCGAGCTCGCGTTGGGCGGTGATCCGGGCGACGTGTTCGCGGACCCGCCAGGCTGGGTCGTCGGCGACCACGGCCAGTGCCTCGACGGCGTCGTCGCGCCAGATGTAGAGGAAGGCTCGGGCCGCCCAGACCCGGATCCAGTAGAAGTTCACCGGGTCGACGGGGTGTGACCACCCGCCCGGGTTCGCCGAGCCGGTGATCGCCACCAGCTTCGGGAGGTCGGAGCCGTAGGCATCCTCGCCGGAGATCTCACCGGTCAGGAATGCGACGCACCAGTCGATCACCACGTCCTCGCCGTACTTCGCGCAGGCGGCGTTGATCACCTCACGCGGATGCTCCCGTTCCATGCGGTCCAGTAAATCGGACCGGACCGACAGTTTTCAGCCGCGGGCCAGGACCTCGATCATGAACGCCTTGATCGTGCCGACGCTCGAGTTGCTGCCCGCGCCGGAGATCTGCACCCCGGTCAGGACGCCGGCGTGCTCGACCGCGGCGTACCAGATCGGGATGCCGCTGACCGACGCGCCGATCGCGAAGCCCTGGTCGCCGACGCCTTCGAGCAGCTTCTTGCCGCGGGCCTTCTTCGCCTTCGCGTCGCTGATCATCTTCTGCGTGAACGCGCCGTACAGCGAGCCGTCACCGCGGGTGATCGTGACGACGCCGGGACCGTCCACCGGCTTCACCGTGTTCCAGGTGCAGGTGATGTACGGCCCGTTCTTGCTGGTCACGGCCTTGCGGACGGCGAGGCCGAGCGTCTTGGTGATCTCGGCCGTACTGAAGATCTCGCACAGCGGCTTCGGCGGCGCGGTGGACTCCTCCACGATCGGAGGCAGCGTCGATTCGTCCACCGGCGCGGTGGTTTTCGGCCGGATGGTCGGCCCGGCCGTGGTCGGCCCGTAGGTGGTCGGCTCCTCGGCCGCGCATCCCGCGACCAGCAGCACCGCCGCGAGCACAATCGCTGGGTAACGCACGTATCCCCCCGGATCTGAAACCCCGACCCGCCCGGCCGGAGCACCGACAGCTAACCAGGACATTGTTACGAAGAGCAACCTGTGCCATGAACAGACCGGTACGGCGCACCCCGGGCGGCTGCCCGGAGTACGCCGTACCAGGTGGTGCTCAGTTCGCGATCAGGCTCCGGAGGACGTACTGCAGGATGCCGCCGTTGCGGTAGTAGTCGGCCTCGCCGGGGGTGTCGATCCGGACCACGGCGTCGAACTCCTTGACCGAGCCGTCGGTGCCGGTGACCTTGACATGCACGGTCGGCGGTACCGGACCGTCGTTGAGCGCAGTGACCCCGGTGATGTCGAAGGTCTCCTCACCGGTCAGGCCGAGGGACTCCGCGTTCTCACCCTCGGGGTACTGCAGCGGCAGGACGCCCATGCCGATCAGGTTCGACCGGTGGATGCGCTCGAAGGACTCGGTGATGACGGCCTTCGCGCCGAGCAGTGCCGTGCCCTTCGCGGCCCAGTCGCGCGACGAACCCGAGCCGTACTCCTTGCCTGCCAGGATGACCAGCGGCGTACCGGCGGCCAGGTACGACTCCGAGGCCTCGTAGATCGAGGTGACGGGCGCGTCCGGCTTGGTGAAGTCGCGGGTGAAGCCGCCCTCGGTGCCCGGTGCGATCTGGTTGCGCAGCCGGATGTTGGCGAACGTGCCCCGGATCATCACCTCGTGGTTGCCGCGGCGGGAACCGTACGAGTTGTAGTCCTTGCGGTCCACGCCGTGCTCGGCCAGGTACTTGCCTGCCGGGCCGTCGGCCTTGATCGAACCGGCCGGGGAGATGTGGTCGGTGGTGACCGAGTCGCCGAGCTTGGCGAGCACCCGCGCGCCGGCGATGTCGGTGACCGGCGACGGCTCCTTGGCCATGCCCTCGAAGTACGGGGGCTTGCGCACGTAGGTCGACTCGGCGTCCCAGGCGAAGGTCTTGCCCTCGGGGGTCGGCAGCGACTGCCAGCGCTCGTCACCGGCGAAGACGTCGGCGTAGTCCTTGGTGAACATCTCCTTGTTGATCGAGGAGGCGATCACCTTCTCGACCTCGTCGGCCGCGGGCCAGATGTCCTTCAGGAACACGTCGTTGCCGTCGGTGTCCTGGCCGAGCGCGTCGGTCTCGAAGTCGAAGTCCATCGTGCCGGCCAGCGCGTAGGCGATCACCAGCGGCGGCGACGCCAGGTAGTTCATCTTCACGTCCGGGTTGATCCGGCCCTCGAAGTTGCGGTTGCCGGACAGTACGGAGACGACCGCGAGGTCGGCTTCCTGGACACCGGCCGAGACCTCCTCGGGCAGCGGGCCCGAGTTGCCGATGCAGGTGGTGCAGCCGTAGCCGACCAGGTGGAAGCCGAGCTTCTCCAGGTACGGCGTGACGCCGGCCTTGTCGTAGTAGTCGGTGACGACCTTCGAGCCCGGGGCGAGCGACGTCTTGACCCACGGCTTGCTGGTCAGGCCCTTGTCGACCGCGTTCTTGGCCAGCAGCGCGGCGGCCAGCATGACGGACGGGTTCGAGGTGTTCGTACAGGAGGTGATGCTGGCGATCACGACGTGGCCGTGGTCGAGCTCGACCTCCTGGCCGTTCAGACTGATCTTGGTCTTCTTCGACGGGCGGCCCTTGTCGCCCGCGCCGTGCGGCACGTGCGGGTCGTCGTTGGTGTGGCCGTGACCGTTCGGGGCGTCGCTGGCCGGGAAGCTGCCCAGCTCAGACGGGTCGACGTCGGCCTGGTCGTCATGCGACGCGTAGTCGGCCAGCGCGCCGCGGAAGCCTTCCTTGGCCTCGCTCAGCGCGACCCGGTCCTGCGGCCGCTTCGGGCCGGCGATCGACGGGACGACCGTCGACAGATCGAGCTCCAGGTACTCCGAGAAGCGCGGCTCGATGTCGGCGTTGTGCCACAGACCCTGCTCCTTGGCGTACGCCTCGACCAGGGCGACCTCGTCGTCGCCGCGGCCGGTGAGACGCAGGTACTCCAGGGTGACGTCGTCGATCGGGAAGATCGCGCAGGTGGAACCGAACTCCGGGCTCATGTTGCCGATCGTGGCGCGGTTGGCCAGCGGCACCGCCGCGACCCCGTCGCCGTAGAACTCGACGAACTTGCCGACCACACCGTGCTTGCGCAGCATCTGGGTGATCGTCAGCACGACGTCGGTCGCGGTCGCGCCGGCCGGGACGGACCCGGTCAGCTTGAAGCCGACGACCTTCGGGATCAGCATGCTGACCGGCTGGCCGAGCATCGCGGCCTCGGCCTCGATGCCGCCGACGCCCCAGCCGAGCACGCCCAGGCCGTTGACCATCGTGGTGTGGCTGTCGGTGCCGACGCAGGTGTCCGGGTAGGCCTGGCCGTTGCGGACCATCACCGTGCGGGCCAGGTGCTCGATGTTGACCTGGTGCACGATGCCGGTGCCCGGCGGTACCACCTTGAACTCGTCGAACGCGGTCTGGCCCCAGCGGAGGAACTGGTACCGCTCCTTGTTGCGGCCGTACTCCAGCTCGACGTTGCGCTCGAAGGCGTCCTGCCGGCCGAAGACGTCGATGATGACGGAGTGGTCGATGACGAGCTCGGCCGGCGCCAGCGGGTTGATCTTGGTCGGGTCGCCACCGAGCTCGGCGACGGCCTCCCGCATGGTGGCCAGGTCGACGACACACGGCACGCCGGTGAAGTCCTGCATGATCACCCGCGCCGGGGTGAACTGGATCTCGGTGTCGGGCGCCGCGCCTGCGTCCCAGTTGCCGAGCTTGCTGATGTGCTCGGCGGTGATGTTCGCGCCGTCCTCGGTGCGCAGCAGGTTCTCGAGCAGCACCTTGAGCGAGTACGGCAGCGTCTCAGCGCCCTCGATACCCGCCAACCTGAAGATCTCGTACGACGTTCCGTTGACCTCGAGTGCACCCTTGGCACCGAAGCTGTCGACGCTGGCCATCAACCTGCTCCTCTATCCGGTCCTGTATCCGCTGAACCCATCCTGCCGAGCCACCGGCCCGGCCGCGAGGTCAGGTTCCCCTAACCTCGCCTGCAAACTCTCTCGACATCAAGATACACGACATCGAGCCACTTCCGCCGCTACACCTGCGGCAGAATGTCCGATGCGATCAGGTCGAGGTGATCGAGGTCGGCGAGATCGAGGACCTGGAGGTAGTGGGTCTGCGAGCCGATTGCGCCGAGGCGTCCGAGGTGGTCGACGATCTGGGCCGGAGTACCGACGATCGAACCGTCGCCGGGGTTCTCCGGGTCGCGATCGATGACGGCTGCGCGCCGGCGTACCTCGGCGTCGTCCTTGCCGACGACAACGGTGTGCGCGGTCGACAGGGTGAGTGACCCGGGATCGCGCCCGATCGCCGCGCAGGCCGCTTGGACGCGGTCGAAGAGTGTCTTGGTCTCCTCGACGCTCCGGAAGCCGGCGTTGAACTCGGAGGCGTACTTCGCGGCCAGAGCCGGCGTGCGCTTCTTGCCGGCGCCGCCGATGATGACGGGCGGGTGCGGCTGCTGGATCGGCTTCGGGAGGGCCGGCGAGTTGACGAGCTGGTAGTGCTCGCCGTCGAAGTTGTACCTCTCCCCGACCTTTGTGGTCCACAGTCCCGTGATGACCTCGAGTTGTTCGGTCAACAGGTCGAAGCGGCCGAGCGTGTCGGGGAACTCGAGTCCATAGGCCTGGTGCTCGTCCTCGAACCAGCCGGCGCCGAGACCGAGCTCCACCCGTCCGCCGCTCATCTGGTCGACCTGGGCGACGGAGATCGCCAGCGGGCCGGGATGGCGGAAGGTGACCGGGCTGACCAACGTACCGAGCTTGATCCGGCTGGTCTCGCGGGCCAGTCCGGCCAGCGTGATCCATGCGTCGGTCGAGCCGGGCAGGCCGTCGGTGCTGCCGAACGCGACATAGTGATCGGACCGGAAGAACGCGTCGAAACCGCACTCCTCCGTCCTGCGGGCAACCGCCAGCAGATCGTCGTACGAGGCACCTTGCTGGGGTTCGGTGAAGATCCGGAGCTTCATGCCCGCAACGCTATCTCGCGCTGGTGTACAGCTTCTCCAGGTACGACGGTTGCCAGTCCGCGCCGCGTCCGTTGAGCCGCCGGACCAGTCCGTCGACGTCGAGCCGCGATTCGACCGGGTTGTCCCACCAGTCGGGCACGCTGTCGTACCACCGGTCGATCCTCAGCGTGCGGCCTGCTGCGTCCAGCCGCGCGAACAGCCAGCCACCCTGCTCACCTTGCGATTCCGCCAGCCAGAGGTCGCCTAGCAACTCCGTGAGCCTCTCAGCCCCGTACTCCGGGTCATCGACCTCCGGCGGCTCGAGGTCGAACCGGTAACTGGGCGCTGCCGGATCCAGCACCTGCACCTGAATCGTGAACCCGGAAGGCACCACCTTCGTTCGAGCCCGGCACCACTCACGCAATGCGTGGAAGGCTGCCGACTCCTTGGGCCGCGGCCTCGGCCGCTCCACCTCAGCCCGCATCGCTTCCTCAATCGATCCCGGCGGCGTCTCAACACGAGGCCCTTCCCCGCCAACCACCCCAACCCCCGGGATAGCAACAGCCCGCCCTTCATCCGGCACCACCAACTTCTCCGGCCGCTCACCCCCCGGAGCCTCAACCTGCCCGCCCCCTTCAGCCGCACCCGCACCCACAGCCCCAGCGCCACCCTCAACGGCGCCCGCGCCCGCAGCACCGGCCCCAGCGCCAACCTCAGCCGCACCCGCGCCCGCGCCCGCAGCACCGGCCCCAGCGCCAACCTCAGCCGCACCCGCGCTCGCGCTTGCAACTCCAGCCTCAGCCGCAACCGCAACCGCGGCACCGGCGCCAGCGCCAGCGCCAGCCGCACCCTCCGGCAAGCCTTGCGCCCGCTCCCCGGCCCCCTGCTCAACAGCCTGCCCAGCTACTAGCTCGGCCCGCTCCGCTGGCCGCTCGGGTGACCGCTCCTCGTCGTAGCGCGCGCCCTGATGCTCGTCGTACTGCCCACCCTGCTGCGAGTCATACTCGCCCGGCTCCGGCTCATCCTCCCGAACCGCCTCGAACTGAGCGGTGACCTCAGCCGCCCCCAACTCATCAACGTCCTGCGCCTCGCGCAACTCCTCCAACTCATGCGCAGCCTGCGGCTCCTGCTCATTCCCCCCGCGCAACGCTTCCGGGTCCTGCTCGTGCGCGCCACGCAACGCGCGCGGGTCCTGCTGCTCGTGCAAGGCTCGCGGGTCTTGCTGCTCGTACACAGCGTGTGGATCTTGCTGCTCGTGCGCAGCTTGGTGCTCATCCAGGTCCTGCGGGTTCTGCAGCTCTTGCGGGTGCTGCGGTTCGTGCAGGGCTTGCGGTTGTTGCGGGGTTTGGGATGACTGCTGGGGCTCGCCAAGCTGATCAGCGGTCCAGTCGGCGTCGCCGAGGATCTCGTCGTGGAAGTTCTCACCCAGCCGGTAGTCGAAATCCCCCAGCGGCTCAAGACTGCTGAACCCATTCGGCGGAATATCCCGCGCCTCCGGCACAAACGGCGAACGCTCGCCCGCGTAGTACTCCTCCTCAACCACAGCCGCAATCTCAGCCGTAGGAGCATCACCCTCAACCTCACCCTGAGCCTCACCCCCCGGCTCCCCACCCAGCTCACCACCCGGGTAGTCCTCGCCCGTCAGCCCATCCGCAGCCCGCTCCGCCTGAGCCTGTACTCCGCCCAACTGCTCGGCCGGTACTCCGGCCAACTGCTCGCCGACCGCCGCCTCGTCAGCGCCTCGAGCTGCCGCCCCAAACACCCGCTCAGCCGCCTGCTCGAACGGATTGACCCCGCGAACGCGCTCCTCGGTCGACGGCTCCTCGACATCCCAACCCTCTCCCGCACCCTGCGAGCCTCCACCGTCCACCGACTCCCCAGCCGGCACCTCCGCACCAGCCCGCTCAAACTCCCCATCCCGCCGCAAGCGCTCCTCGGCCGACGCGTCGGCCAATGCGTCCTCGCCCGACCGCTCGAACGAGTCGCCACCTCGAACCGACGGCTCTCCAGCCGGCCGCTCAAACGGATTGACCGCTCGGAGCTGATCCTCCGTCGGCGACTCCCCACCCGACCTCGCGAAGGGATTGACGCCGCGCGCCTGGTCCTCCGTCGACAGCTCCCGGTCGTCCTCGAGCCGTGCGACATCCGGGAACCGCTCCTCGCCCGGAGCGACCTCCGGTACGAAGTTCGCTGGATCCTCCTCAAGGCCAGCGAGCCCGAGAACCAGCTCCTCGGTCGGCGGATCCTCGGCGGCTTGCTCTTGCTGTGTGAGTCCGAGAACGCGTTCCTCGGTCGGCGGATCATCCGCAGCTTGGTCGTGCTGTGGGAGTCCGAGGACGTGTTCCTCGGTCGGGAAATCGTCAGCGGGCGGGAGTTGGCTGAAGTCTTCTGTGGGCAGCTCTTCTACCGCGGGAGCCTTCGCCGGACCGGCGGCATGCTGGGCCGCGAGGTAGGCGGCAACGTCCTCCACCCACTCACCATTGATCCAAGCGCCCCCGATCCACTCCGGTTTAGCCGGCTCAATCGGACCCTCCGCCACATACTCCGACTCCAGCGCCTGCTCCGGCCCACGCCGCTGCTCTGGCCCGCGCACCTGCTCCGGCCCATGCGGCTGGTCTGGCTCGCGCACCTGCTCCGGCTCTGGCTCGCGCATGGCCTCGGACGCGTCCTCACGGTCCGTCACCGCCTCCGACACGACCTCACGGTCCGCCGCGGCCTCGGACACGACTTCGCGGTCCGCCACTGGCTCGGACATGACCTCGTGGTCGGTGCCGGCCTCGGGCGCATTCCCGGGGTTGGCTCCGAACAGCTCCGGGCGAGCCTCGAAGGCTCCCCCGGCCCCACCCAGCCCTACCCCCGCGCCGCGACCGGCATCAAACGGCTCCAGGCCCTCTTCTGACAGCCCGAGATCGGCACCACCGGAGCCCGCACGCGTAGCAAGCCCGCCGTCGACGCTGGTGTCCGGCCGCTCGTGCTCGTGCTCAGGCGAGGTGCTCTCGGTAACACCGGTGCCTGCGGGCGCGGTCAGGTCGGCGTCCGTGAGCTGACCGGTGGCGATGGTTGATGGGGCTTCCGGTACTCCGGTGCCCATAGTCGGGCGGGAGTTCTGTGCCCACTCGGCGTCTGGAGCTGGCTCGGCGTCTGGCTTCGGTTCGGTAGCTGTGTCCGGCCAAGCGTCGGTGGCCCGGGCTCCAGCAGACGGCTGTGGGTGGGTGGCGAAGGGGTTCTGGGGTGCGCCGTCGTCAGTGGGTGATGGTGCGGTGGAGAGGTCTGCGGCCGTGGACGGGTGCGGGGCGAAGGGGTTCTGGGGAGCTGGGGGTGCGCCGTGGTCAGTGGGTGAGGGCGCGGTGGAGGGGTCTGGTGCCGTGGACTGATGTGGGGCGAAGGGGTTTTGGGGGGTTGGGAGTTCGTCTTCGGTGGCGGGGATTGGGGGGATTACGCCGGTGTCGTCGGAGGCGGAGACATCGGGGGTGAGGGGGGCTTCGCCGGTGTCGTCGGTGATTGCGGCGATTTCGTTGGTGGCGTCGTCGGCTGACCAGGTGTTGGGTTCGGCGGGGGTGTTGCGGGTTACGTCTGGTACGTAGGTTGCGGCGGCGGGGGCGTCGGCGAAGAGGCTTGCGTAGAAGTCCTCGCCGTCGTCGACCGGGCCGCCGACCCGCGGCTCGGATGATGGCAGCCGGGCCATCGACGGAGCGCTCGCGTCGGGGTGACTGGGGTGGTCGCCGGTTGGGCGCTGGTCGCCAGTCGGGCGCGGGTATTGGTCACCGGTCGAGCGTGCGTATTGGTCGCCTGCCTGCGGCGGGTATTGGTCGCCTGCTGGCGGCGGGTATTGGTCGCCGATGGGGCGTGCGTACTGGTCCGTTGGGGCGGGGGTGCGGGGGCCGTCGGTTGGTGAGGTGTAGGGCACGGGTGACCGATACGGGTCGCCGGGCGCTGGGGTGTGGGGCGGCGCGTCGGGCCCGCCGTACGGGGTTCCGGTGGCCGGGGGGAAGGGGGTGCCGGCGGGTGGCGTCGGCTGGGCGCCGGGCTGCTGTGGGTGGGGCTCTTCGTGTTTGCGGCGGCGGAAGAGGCGGGGTTTTTTGGCGACTACGCCGTAGTCGTCCGGGTGGGGTGCTGCGTCTTCTGGCTGGTACGGCGGGTCTGGGTCCGGCTCCGGGGTGAAGGGTGGCTCGGGGGCGAAGGGTGAGTCCGGGCGGAACGGGGGCTCGGGGTTGAGCGGGGGTTCCGGGGTGAAAGGGGGCTCGGACGCGACGGGAGTGAAGGGCGGTTCGGGGGTGTAGGGGGCGTTGCCGCCGATGATGAGGTTGGCGTCGTCGCCGATCGGCTGGCCGGTGAACGGGCTGATGCCGGGCGGGACCGCCACCGGCTCTTCGTCGTCCGGCTCGTCGACCAGCGCGGTCGAGTAGGCGTCGGGGTGCGCTGGCGGCACGGAATAACCGGCCGAGGTCGGGACTCCGGCCGGCGGTGAGGCTGGGGTGCCTGGTGAGGGCGTGGCCGGGGGCGGGCCGGCGGGTGGAGCTGTTGGGGCTGCGGTGCGGAGGGAAGCTGCGGAAGTACGGGGGGATGCGCCTTCGGGGGCGGGTTCGCTGACGGCATTACCAGCGAATGCCGCCGCGGCGGCCAGGGCGGCGCGTAGGTCGGGGTGTTGCGGGGACTGCGGGCCGATGCCGAGGCGGTCGAAGAGGTCGAGCAGCGACTCGGGTGTGATGCCGGTGGTCGCCGCAGTGCGGATCAGTTGGACGCCGACGGGCAGCAGCTCGTCCAGCCCGCCGAGATAGTCGGCCCACTCCGCCGCCCACTCGATCATCTCGCGGGCGGCCTCCTCGTCGGAGGTGACCCACTCGCCGATCGGCAGGAACCCGTCGTCCAGCGGCTGCCACGGGTCGCCCGGGTACGACGCCCGCGCCCACGTCCCGTTGAAGCTCCCGTAGACGAACCCCAGGTCCCCCGCCGCCATCCGGCGCTTGACCTCCGGCTGCCCGATCCAGGGCGGCGCACCGGCGAGCAGGTCGGCCTCAGCCGTCTGCGTGTGCTGCGTGTGGAATCCGAACAGCACCGCCCGCCCACCGTCGAGCCGGACCATCCGCAGGTCGCTACCGGTCTCATCCTGGTGGTACCAGCCGTGCTCGTCGGCGTACCAGCGCCGGTCGTAGCCGGTGGCATGGGCGACCGCGGCGAGGGCGCTCCAGCGGGCGCGCAACTCCTCCGGGTCGTCCAGGTCGACGAGCGGCATCGGTTCTCCTGCTCAAGTGCCAGATCCAGCGATTCAAGCCAGAACGGTACCCGAGAACCAGCGGCTAGTGTCCTGAGTCGGAAGTTCGCGCAGACAGCTCCGGTGGTCGGGTGCGTGCCTGGGCGCCGGAGATGTGCGCGAACTTCCGACTCAGGACACTAAGCAGGTCGCGGTTCGAGCACAGCCACGCACTCTATGTGATGCGTCATCCCGAACAAGTCGAACGCCCGCAGCGAGCTCACCCCGTACCCAGTCCCCCGAAGGTCTTGAGGTCCCGGGCCAGCGCTGCCGGGTCACACGCCACGTAGGCGATCCGCCGGGGCGAGAGCGCCGCGATCCGCCGTACGACGTCCTTGCCGGCGCCGGTCCGCGGTGGGTCGAGCACGACCAGGTCGACCGCCTCCAGCCCCTGCCCGGCCGCGTTGTTCAGCACCTTGGCCACGTCACCGGCCTCGAGCGTCACCGCCGGCAGGTCATGCAGGTTCCGCCGTGCGTTCTTCACGGCGTCCTTGCTGCCCTCCACAGCCAGCACTGCACACCCCGCCTCGGCCAGGAACGCAGCGAACAGCCCCACCCCCGAGTACAGATCCAACGCCGTCTCACCCGAGCGCGGCTCGAGCCCAGCCAGTACTGCGTCCACCAGCGTCTCGGGAGCGGCCGGGTGCGCCTGCCAGAACCCATTGGCCTCCACCCGGAAGCGCCGGTTCCGTACGACCTCCACCACCCGTCCACCGGAGTTGTCGTCGGTCAGTACCGCCGTCTTGCCTTCCGACGACACCACTGCCTTCACCGACGAGGCATCCGGCCACTGCTCATGCAGTACGTCCGGCGTCCCCGGATGGGCGATCAGGCACTTGTCGATCAGCACCAGGTCATGCGACCGATGCGCACGCATCCCGGGCCGGCCGTCGACGACGGCGTACCGCATCCGGGTCCGCCACCCCAGCCCGTCGTCGCCAGGCGACTCCATCACGATCGCGCGCTCGATCCCGCCGATCCGCCGCAGCGTGTCCGACACCACGGTCGCCTTCAGCCGCCGCTGCTCGACGATGTTGGCGTGCTGGAAGTCGCAGCCGCCGCACCGGCCCGGCCCGGAGAACGGGCAGGGCGGTTCGATCCGCTGCGGTGAGGGCGTCAGTACCTGTACTGCGTCCGCGCGGAGGTACTTCGTGGTCTGCTCGGTCACACGGGCGTGCACCAGCTCACCTGGGAGCGCATGCCGCACGAAGACCACCTGGCCCTCGTAGCGCGCGACACAGTGCCCGCCGTGAGCTACTGGCCCCACTTCCAGCTCCAGCAGCGTCCCGACGATCTGGTCTTCCGTCACCGGTCTCCTGAACTCTTGCGCGCGCCGCGCCGTACTTGGCCGGCTACGCGTTCCTCACGGTCCTGCCGCTCCTCAGCCGCCTGGGACGAGATCAGCTGGTACGGAACGGACGTAACCATCACACCAGGTGTGAACAAGAGCCGTCCCTTGAGCCGCAGCGCGCTCTGGTTGTGCAAGATGTGCTCCCACCAGTGCCCGACCACGTACTCGGGGATGTAGACCATGACCACGTCCCGCGGCGACTGCCGCCGGATGTCTCGAACGTACTGCACGATGGGGCGAGTGATCTCCCGGTACGGCGACGCGAGCCGCTTGAGGGGTACCGGGATGTCCCGCGCGTCCCACTCGGCCTGCAGCTGCTCCGACTCGTCCCGGTCGACATCCACCGTCACTGCCTCGAGCATGTACGGCCGGGCCGCCTTGGCGAAGGCCAGTGCCCGCAGGGTCGGCTTGTGGAGCTTGGAGACGAGCACTATCGAGTGCACCCGGGCCGGCAGCATCAGCGAGTCGTCGGCGTCGACCGCCATCTCGCGGCCGACCGTGTCGTAGTGCCGGCGGATGCCCTTCATCAGCAGGAACAGCACGGCCATCGCGATGATCGCGATGTAGGCGCCGTGGGTGAACTTGGTCAGCAACACGATCACCAGGACCAGCCCGGTCATCGTCAGGCCGATCGCGTTGATCACCCGCGAGCGCATCATCTGCGCGCGCTTGGCGCCGTTCGTCTCGGTCTTCAGGTGCCTGGTCCAGTGCCGGATCATGCCGAACTGGCTGAGCGTGAAGGAGACGAACACCCCGACGATGTAGAGCTGGATCAGCTTCGTCACCTCGGCGTTGAAGGCGATGATCAGGCCGACCGCACAGAGCGCCAGCAAGATGATGCCGTTGCTGTAGGCAAGCCGGTCGCCCCGGGTGTGCAGCTGCTTGGGCAGGAACCCGTCCTTGGCCAGGATCGAGGCCAGCACCGGGAAACCGTTGAACGCCGTGTTCGCCGCCAGCACCAGGATCAGCATGGTCGCGCCGATCACCAGGTAGAAGCCGGGCGAGAAGTTGGAGAAGACCGAGTCGCCGATCTGGCCGATCACCGTCTTCTGGGTGTAGCTGTCGCCGACCGGCCGGCCGTTCTGCAGCAGCTGGGTCGCCGGGTCCTCGGCGTACCGGAGCTTGATCTTGCTGGCCAGGAACAAGATGCTCATCAGCATCGTCACGGCGATCGTGCCGAGCAGCAGCAGCGTGGTCGCCGCGTTCTTGCTCTTCGGCTTGCGGAACGCCGGTACGCCGTTGCTGATCGCCTCGACCCCGGTCAACGCCGCGCAGCCCGACGAGAACGCCCGGGCGAGCAGGAACGCACCGGCCAGGCCACCGAAGATCTCGTGCCCCGCCTCGGGCGCGATGTCGAACTTGGCACTGTCGGCCATCGGCAGGTCGCCCGAGCTGAGCCGGATGAAGCCCCAGATCGCCATCCCGATGATCGAGGCCATGAAGATGTACGTCGGGATCGCGAACAGCGCCCCCGACTCGCGGACTCCGCGGAGGTTCAGCGCCGTCAGGATCAGCACCAGCGTCACCGCCAGCGGAGTCTCGTGGCCGGCCAGGAACGGCAGGGCCGACTTCGCGTTCTGTACCCCCGACGAGATCGATACCGCCACCGTCAGGACGTAGTCGACCATCAGCGCGCTGGCCACCGTCAGACCCGCGGTCGGCCCGATGTTGACCGTGGCGACCTCGTAGTCACCGCCGCCGGACGGGTAGGCGTGCACGTTCTGCCGGTACGACGCGACCACGACGAGCATCACGAAGACGACCAGCAGGCCGATCTTCCAGGAGAACGAGTAGGCCGCCAGACCGGCCACGGACAGGGTCAGGAAGATCTCGTCCGGTGCGTACGCGACCGATGACAGAGCGTCACTGGCGAACACGGGGAGCGCGATCTTCTTCGGGAGCAGCGTCTCGCCGAGCTGCGCGCTGCGCAGCTTGCGTCCGATGAGGATGCGTTTGCCGATGTCGCCTAGAGCGGGAGTCACACCGGTGATGTTAGAGGCAGCACCGGTCCGGTGTAGCGTCTATCCCTGCCGAGACCGATGCCAGCGGCCCCAGTGGGGCAAGGAGTGATCACGGAGTGCACGTCGTCATCATGGGCTGCGGCCGCGTCGGGTCGACGCTCGCCCGGACGCTGGAGAAGCGCGGTCATACCGTCGCGATCATCGACCAGTCCGCCGACTCTTTCCGCCGGCTGAGCCCCAACTTCTCCGGTCGTACCGTGACCGGGATGGGCTTCGACCGCGACGTCCTGACCGAGGCCGGGATCGAGGACGCCGAGGCGTTCGCGGCGGTCTCCAACGGCGACAACTCCAACATCCTGGCCGCGCGCGTCGCCCGGGAGAACTTCGGCGTCGGCAACGTCGTCGCCCGGATCTACGACCCCGGCCGCGCCGAGGTCTACCAGCGGCTCGGCATCCCCACCGTCGGCACGGTGAGGTGGACCGTCGATCAGATGATCCGGCGGTTGCTGCCGAGCGGTTCGGAGCCCGAGTGGCGCGACCCGTCCGGCACCGTCCGGCTGGCCGAGGTGTACGTGAGCCCCGGCTGGGTCGGCCGGCTCGCGGTCGACATCGAGAAGGCCACCGGCGCGAAGGTCGCGTTCCTGACCCGGCTCGGCGAAGGCTTCATGCCCAAGCACGACACGGTGATCCAGGAGGGCGACTTGGTGCACGTGGTCATGCTGGAGAGGGACGCCGCCGCCATCGAGTCCCAACTAGGTACCAAGCCTGAGGAGCTGTGATGCGGGTAGCCATCGCCGGCGCGGGCAACGTCGGGCGATCGATCGCGGCAGAACTGCTGGAGAACGGTCACGAGGTCCTGCTGATCGACAAGGACCCCCGGGCGATCAAGGCCGAGTCCGTACCGCGGGCCGAGTGGCTGCTCGCGGACGCCTGCGAGCTGTCCTCGCTGGAGGAGGCCGCGCTGCAGCGGTGCCAGGTGGCGATCGCGAGCACCGGCGACGACAAGACCAACCTGGTCGTGTCGCTGCTGGCCAAGACCGAGTTCGGCGTACCGCGGACCGTTGCCCGGGTCAACCACCCACGCAACGAGTGGATGTTCAACGAGGCCTGGGGTGTCGACGTCTCGGTGTCGACGCCGCGGATCATGTCGGCCCTGGTCGAGGAGGCCGTCTCGGTCGGTGACCTGGTACGCCTGTTCACCTTCCGTCAGGGCGACGCCAACCTGGTCGAGCTGACCCTGCCCGAGGACTCCCCGATGATCGGCCTCCGGGTCGGCGACATCGATTGGCCGGTCGACACCGCCCTGGTGACGATCATCCGCGAGGGCCGCGTCCTGCGCCCCGACCCGGAAGGCACCCTCGAACTCAACGACGAACTCCTCTTCGTCGCAGCCGACGAAACCGAGGAACAACTCGAGGACATGCTCTCCCCCCACCACCGCAAGTAGCTGTCAGGCGGCACCGAAGCGTTCGGTGTGGATGCGGCGCAGTGGGATGCCACGAGCAGCGAGCTCGTGGCTGACTGTGTGGACCATGGGTGTTGGGCCGCAGAGGAAGTAGTTGAGGTGGGCGGGGTTGCGGGGTAGGTGGCGGGTGAGTAGGTCGCCGCTGATTCGGCCGACCTCGCCGGTCCAGTCCGCGTCCGGCTTGCTGAGGACCTCGACGACCTTCAGGTTGAGGCGCCGGCGTACGTCTTCGATCTCCGGCCGGAGCATCATCTCGTCTACCGTCCGGGACGCGACGATCAGCCAGTGCCGGCGGTTGTCGTGGCGGTCGGCCAGGGTGCGGAGCATGCTCAGCATCGGGGTGATGCCGACGCCGGCCGCGATCATCATGAAGCCGGCCGAGCCGTCGTAGCCCTCGATCGTGAAACCGCCGTACGGGCCGTCGAGGAACACCCGCCGGCCCGGGCGGAGCGCACCGAGCAGCTCGGTGAAGTCGCCGAGCGCCTTGATCGTGAACTGTTTGCGGTACGGGCGAACCGCGGTCGAGGAGATGCTGAACGGATGCTCCTCGAAGACGAACGCGGTCGAGCCGAACTTCAGCCAGGCGAACTGCCCGGCGTTGAACGGTACGCCGTGATGCCGATCCGCCCGGATCGTCAGGGTGACGCCGTCGCCAGGCTCACGCCGTACCTCCTCCAGCAGGTATGACCGCCGCCTTGCCCGCAAGGGCAACCACAGCCAGCGGCGTACCGTCAGCCCCAGCACCAGCAGCCCGGTACCGAAGAACCAGGCCGCCAGCAACGGCATCGACATCAGGTGCCGCAACCACCAGACATGCAACCAGGCCGTCAGCAGCACGATCCAGGCGAGCGCGTTGTGGACGAGGCGCCAGCCTTCGTACCGTGGCTGGCGGCGCGATCTGGTGAGCGCGAGGGCGACCATCAGCAGCAGGGCCGCCGTCGAGCAGGTGGCGGCCCGAGCGGCCCAGGTCGTGTGCGCCAGATCGAAGATGGCCAATCCGCGTGGATCCTCGATCAGCACCGCGAGCAGGTGCAGCAGCACCAGGATCGTTGCGGTCTTGGCGATCGATCGATGGATCCTGAGGATCGTCTCGATCCCGAACGCGGCGATCAGCGGCGACACCCTGGCCGGCAGGATCGCCGCGACCACCAGGGCCGAGAAGGCGACCAGTCCGAGGCTCAGCGCGACGGCCTCGCCGGCGTTCAGATCGTTGGGGCCGAGTGACAGCCAGGTGAGGACGAGCGGCACCAGCAGTGCCTCGAGATAGAGCAGGAACCAGCCGGCTCGCGCGGCCGGTCCGTGGACATGCGTGGTGACGGTTCTCCGATGGATCATTCCTGATTCCCATCGCTTCCGTGGGGGCGGTGACTGGGAATTTACGCCCGGTGACAGCGCTTCGAGATCCACGGCCGGGAGACTTGCCACGGTCTTACATTCCGATTCCTTATGGAGCTGCCGGGCGGAGCTGCTACTCCGCCCGGCAGCGGCTTGACTACTTCAGCCCGAAGGCCTTGGTGATGGTCTGGTCGACCGCGGCGCCCTTGCCGTCGTCGACATGCGTCCGCAGGCTGACGAAGCCGTCCCGCGGTCCGTCCAGCCGGGTGGTCCAGCCCTGGGCGGTACTACGAAGCGCCGCCCGCTGCCACGTGTTGCCGTCGTCATAAGAGATGTCGAGCGAAGGCTGACGCAGCCCCGCGGCCGTCGAGCTGACCGACCACTTCGGCGAGATGGTCAGGTCGTCGTGCCGGCCGGCCTTGCCGTCGACATCCGTGTCGATCGCATAGTCGACCTGGATCAGCGACACCGGCGCAGCGTCGGCGGTCGAGGCGGAGTCGAAGGTCCACTCCGTGCGGGTCGCCGTCGAGTACGGGCTCGGGTAGGTGCCCCGCGTGTTGTCGACGACCATCCGGTACGGCTGCGACTCCGGCTTGAGGCCGCTGACGGTCAGCTGGTCGCGGTCGGCTTCGGCGACCAGAGTCGACCCCTGGTACAGGCTCAGCTTCTGGGTCAGGTCGAAGTTGCCGAACGCCGTGCCGGTGTGGTTCCCGCCGCCGTCGCTCCAGCCGGGCGCGACCATCGCGAGCCCGTCCTGCAACCTCACCGGCGACAGTCCCTTGCTCAACCGCGGCCGCTGGATCGGCCCGAACCACTTCACATCGGTTCGGCTGCCCGCGGAGTACGTCGTCCACTCCGGCTCGGCCTGCTGCACCTCGCGAGTGATCTCAGCCTTCGCCTGGTACGGCATGCCGGCCATCACGTAGTCCGCGCGCTCGGCGACCAGCGGCATCCCGGTCGTGTTCATCGCCGACTCCCAGTCGACGTTCCAGATGTCGAACCGGTTCTCGATGCCGGTCCCCTGCCGGAAGTTCCGGTACGAGACGTTGAGCCGGGCAAGGTCGCCCGTCCGCGCCCGGTACGACAGATCGGTCGGCAGGTGATCCCAGTACTTCGACAAGTCGTACGTGTACTCCAACGTCGGGTTGGAGTTGACCGTGAGACTCCCCCGGCCCTTCTCCACCTCGGCGATCAGCGCCACGCCCTCGTCATGCGTCAGCGTCACCACCGTCAGCGGCACCGGCTGCACCCAGTAGATCGAGTCAGTCCAAGGCGCCAGCCTGCCGACACCGTCGTTGACCACGACGAGGAGTTTCGCACCGGCTGCCGCAGCGGCCGCGGCCTGCTCCTCCAGCGAGCCGTCATCCCGTACGACGACCGCCTTGCCACGCTGGTCCTTCGCATCGGCGAGCACCGCGTCGAGTTGGTGCTTCCCCTTCGACAGTGGGGTGTCGCCCCGGCGTACCCGGAGGTCGTCGAAGGTCTGCTTCGACGAGCTCATCGTCAACGCGGGCTGCTCCAGCCGCCACCGCGCGCCGGTCGTGAAGGTCCCACTCTTCGCCTTGCCGGTCGGCAGCTCCCAGACGCTGTCGTAGCTCCCGTCCGGCCACCGCGACGATCCGACCGAGAAGACGTCGCGCCCGAAGTCGCGGTAATTGTTCACCCGTACTTCGCCGAGCGTCGTCGCCTGCGGAGCCGCCACCGTGAGCTGCTTCGCCTTGCGGGCGTCGTAGGTGACCGTACGGTCCTTGTCGAGGTGGATGTCGAGCAGAGTCAGTACTGCGAGCCCGCGCGACGACGGCCCATGCGTACCCTCCACATCCGTGGTGAGCCAGGTCGTGTAGTCGCCAGGCGGCAGGCTGATCGTCGTACCGCCTTCCTCGACGATGAACTGCCCATAGCTCGTGCCGCCGATCAGGATGGCGTCGCCGGCCAGCGGGCGCCCACTGCGGTCCTTGGCGTCGAGGGTCAACTGGTAGCGCTCGCCGTCACGGCCGATGCCGATCATGGTGCTCAGCTGGGTGCCGTCGGACTTCTTGGCAATCAGCTGGCCGGACAGCTGCCGGTCGACAGGTGCGACGTCGACCTTGGCGGTCAGCGTGACAGTGGCGGTCCCATGGGCGGGCACAGTCACCGTCGGGCTCGACAGCGCGAACAGGCCGGCCGGTGCGTCCGCGACCTTGGTGGTGAGGTCGAGGGTGACCGGTGCGTCGCCAGTGTTGGTGTAGGTCACCGTGTTGTCGGCAACCTTGCCGGGCTCGACCGGCCAGCCGAAGTGGCCGGAGTACGCGCTGGAGGTCGCGAAGACGGTCGCCTTGCTCGTCGCGGCGATGTCGAGGCGTCCGTTGCCACCCTGGTACGGGTTGTAGGCGGGGGTCGGCTTCGCAGTACTGACGATCGCGGCCTTGAGCTGCTGGCCGGTCCAGTCCGGGTGCTCAGCGGCGAGCAGCGCGACCGCGCCCGCGACGTGCGGCGTCGCCATCGAGGTACCGCTCATCAGCTGGTACGAACCGCTGCCTTCCGGCGAGTACTGCGACCGCGCGGCGAGGATGTCGACGCCCGGCGCGGTGATGTCGGGCTTGAGCCCGCCGTCTCCGACACGCGGACCCCAGCTCGAGAAGTCGGCGAGCTGGTCGGCGCCGTCGACAGCGCCGACGGTCAGCGCCGCCTCCGCGATGCCCGGCGCGCTGGCGGTGTAGTAGCCCGGACCAGCGTTGCCTGCGGCAACGGTGAAGAGCGCGCCGGTCTCGGCGGACAGCTCGTTGAGCGACTGGCTGATCGGATCGGTACCGTCGGTCGGCCCGCCTCCGAGGCTCATGCTGACGACCTTGGCGTGCTGGTCGCGCGCGGCCCACTCCATCCCGGCGATGATCCAGGACTCCTGGCCGCTGCCGGCGTCGTCGAGCACCTTGCCGATGTGCAGCTTGGCCCCTGGCGCGACACCGCGCTCGACCCCGCCCGACGCATCACCGGTACCGGCGATCGTGGAGGCGACATGGGTGCCGTGGCCGTGCCGGTCGATGACGTCGAGGCCGGGCACGAAGCTGCTCGACGCTGTCACCCGGTCATCGAGGTCCGGGTGTTCCAGGTCGACGCCGGTGTCCAGCACGGCGACGTCGACGCCCTCGCCGATGTTGCCGCCGCGCCAGACCTCGGGCGCGCCGATCTGCGCGGTGCTGTCGGCCAGGTCGGCCTTGAGCTTGCCGTCCAGCCAGACCTTCTTGATGCCGGCCGTGAACGCTGCCCGGCCCTTCGAACCAGCACTCGGCGAGCCGGCCGTCAGTGAGCGCCAGAAGTCGCCGGTGCGGTCGACCGTCAGCGCGGCGCCTTGGATGCTGCTGAGCGTGCTCTGCTTGCGGGCACCGGCCGGGACGGCCTGGGTGCGCGCCTTCGCGGCGGCGTCGGTGTAGGTGACGATCAACGGCAGGCCGTCGTCGTACCCGTCGGCCAGCAGCTTGGTGACGTTGAACAGGTCCTCGTCGAGCAGTTTCGCCGCCAGGAAGCGTGCGGCGGATCGCGGGTAGACGTAGGTGTCCTTCCCGTCGACCCGTACGTCGTTGTCGACGAGCCGGCCGTCCGGACCGGTGACGAGATAGCTCTTCTTGCCGTCGGCGCCGATGCTGACCTTGACCAGATCCCCAGTGATCAAGGTGACGGACTGTTCAGCGTGGCCGGCCTCGGCGGCGTACGAGCCGGATACAGCGTTGGGCGGTGCAGCAGCGGCGTACCCGCCGGTCACGGATGCGGCGGCGGCCAACAGCGCCACCGCAAGGACCGAGAGTCTTCGGCCGCGGCCAGGACGTGGAGTCACGAATGCCTCACAGGGGGTCTACGAATGAGTCGCCAGATCGTAGGCCTGGAATTCCGTCCTTTTTCAGCGATTCAGCTGGCCACAACCAGCCGTGTCACGTTTGCGACACTCCGGAAAGTAAAGCCGGGTAGCGGGTGTCGGGGAGGCCGAGGTTGCGCCAGACGAAGCGCGGGACGCGGGCCAGGAAGCCGTTCAGGAAGGCCGACGAGTGCTCGATCACCTCGTGGCTGTGCTGTCCTGGGCTGAACCAGACCCAGTCGCCGTCGAACTCGAAGGGCGCCGGCGGATCGGCCATCAGGTACTCCATCTGGCGCGGGTGGATCACGTCGTAGGCGAACTTGGTGTCGTCCGCGGTCACCTTGAACTTCTCGTTGAAGGCACCGCTCTCGAAGCTGATCCCGCGCCCGAAGCCGCGCCGGCCGACCGACAGCGCCGGCATCCGGACGGGGAGCTGGAACCCGAGCACCGCCTCGCTGTGGCTCTCGGTCACCTGCCGGGTCTGGCTGCGGCCCTCGCTGTCGGTGTACGACTCGGTGCGGGTCGTCTTCCACTCGTGCGTGAACGCGACGAACGGCGGGCCGTTGCCGTCGCGGCCGCGGATCACGTCCGACGTGCTGTGGCTGTGGCCGGACCTGGTCACCCGGGTGGTCTGCAGCAGGTTGTCGTCGACGCCGACCCAGTACCACTCCGGGTGCTGGTAGAACGTCAACCGCGACGGCCGGGCCGGCTGGATCCATTGATCCAAAGGCATTGCGTCGATCGCGGCAGCGATGCCGGCGAGCTGCTCCAGCCACTCGGCGAGCACAGCAGGGTCCTTGCGCGGCGGATCCAGTACTACGAGTTGGTCCCCGTCGATACTGAGGTTCAGCCCGGGTTGCTTCGCGGCCATCACGGTCAGCCGCTCGCACAGCTGCGGCGTCATCACCTCCGTGCCGAACGCCTGGTCGAGCGCACCGACCTTCCACCCCGGGCCGAGTTGCTGCGGGGCCGGCACGCTCGTCGCGGTCACGCCGTACCGGAGTTGCGTCTGGCCGCCGATGATCCACAGCTCGGGTAGCCGGCGGGACAGGGTGACCATGCCGACCCAGCCCTTCCAGTGCTCGGCGCCGTACTCGATCACCTGGAACGGCCGGCCCGTGCTCGTCGAGCCGGTGATCTGGTCGTCCGGCTTCCGCACGAACCCCAGGCCGAACGGCGGGTTCGCGAGTTGGGCGACGGCGTCCCAGGTCGGGCTCCCCTCGAAGGTCCAGCCGCGCTCCCGCAGCGAGCTGACGTAGCGCTGCCGGCGGACGATCGCGTAGACGCCGATGGCAACGCCGATACCGGCAATCGCCAGGACGATCCAGATGGTCGGGCTCACGCACTCCCCCTTGGTTCGCGGCTTGTCCGCGGGGCTCGAATTGTTCCCTATGACGCGGGTTACCCCCGGGTCAGTTCCCTCAGCACGGCTTGAATCGCCGGGCTCGCGTCGGCACTCCGCCGCCACGCAGCCCGTACTTCGCGCGTCGGCCGCCGGGCCAGCGGCCTGGCGACCAGCTCGCCCAGCGGCGGTCGTGCAAGCCGCGGGATCAAAGCGATCACGTCACCGGCGGCGACCAGCGCAAGCTGGGTGGCGAAGTCGTCGACGAGGTGACGTACGTCAGGTTCCTCAGGCGAGTCAGCGAACAGCCGCCGGAACCATTGATGACAGACGGTTCCAGGCGGACTGGTCACCCACGCATGCCCCGCAAGGTCGGCAGCGGTCAACGGCTCGTTGTGTGCCAGGGGGTGGGTGGAACTCATGACGACGTCGCCGGTGTCGGTGTGGATGTGGCGTTGGGTCAGGGATGGCGGTAGCGGGGCCGGGAGACCGTCGGCGTCGTGGACGAGGGCGAGGTCCGCAGTACCGGCTTCGACGCTGTGTAGCGCCTGGTCCGGGTCCTGCTCGGTGAGATGTACTCGGAGCTCGGGGGCTGTCTTGGCGAGTTGCCTCAAGGTCGGCGCGAGCAGCCCGCGGATGGCGGTCGAGAACGCGACTACTCGCAGTACGCCGCGCGGCGTCCCCTCCGACACCGACTGAGCCGCCTCAGCACACCGCTCCAGCGCCTGGAACACCTCACCCGCCGAGTCGACGATCGCCTGCCCAGCCGGCGTGAGCACCACCCCACGGCCAGCCGGCGCGATCACCGGTACTCCGACCTGCCGCTCCAACCGCTTGAGCTGCTGCGACACCGCCGAAGCCGTGAACCCCAACTCGTCCGCCGCCCGCGCCAGCGTCCCCAGCCCAGCCACCGCCCGCAGCGCTCTCAACGCACCCACCTCGATCATGAAGCCACACTAAGCAATACCGATGAAAAAGCATCGCTAGACCGCATCGATCACCCTCGACCACGATCAATCCCATGACCGCAGCAGAGCTCTTCGGCATCAACCTCGTCGCCATGGTGACCCCGATGAACCCCGACGGCTCGATCAGCCTCCCCGGCCTCGCCAGCCTCGTCGACCACCTCCTCACCACCGGCGCCGACGGCCTCGTCGTAGCCGGCACCACCGGCGAATCCCCCACCCTCACCGACGCCGAAACCACCCAACTAGTCAAAGCCGTGGCAACCCAGGCAGCCGGCCGCGCCAAAGTCATCGCCGGCATCGGCACCTACGACACGGCCACCACCATCCGCCGCGCCCACGAAGCCGAAGCAGCCGGCGCCGACGGCCTCCTACTGGTCACCCCGTACTACTCCAAGCCGACCCAAGCAGGCGTGACAGCCCACTGCCGAGCAGTAGCCGACGCCACCACCCTCCCCGTCATGCTCTACGACGTCCCCCACCGCACCGGCCTGGCCATGGCCCCGGCAACCATCACCGAACTAGCCGCCCACCCCAACATCCACGCCATCAAAGACGCGAAGGGCGACCTGGCCGAAGCAATGAGCCTCATGTCCACCACGGCCCTCGCCTACTACTGCGGCACAGACGACCTGAACCTCCCCTACCTAGCCACCGGCGCCACTGGCCTAGTCAGCGTCACCGGCAACCTCACAGCCGCCCCCAACGCCGACCTCATCCAGGCCATCCGCACCGGAGACCTCGACACTGCCCAAGCGGTCCACCGCTCCCAGATCCCCATCACCACAGCCCTGACTGCCGACTCTCAAGGCGCCCCCAACACCAAGGCTGCCCTGGCCGAGCTGGGGATCATCCCCCACGCCTCGGTCCGCCTCCCCCTGATGATGACTACTTCTTGCCGCCGCGGAGGAGGCCGGTGACGTGATCGCGGGTCTCGTCCCATTTGTCGGCCGGGAGAGAACCGCGGAGGACGGAGTAGGCGAGCCAGAGCGCGAGCGCGTAGCAGGGCAGGCCGAGGCCGATCTTGGCGATTCCCAGGGCGTTCAGTTGGTGGGTCAGGTACAGGGGAATCTGGATCGCCAGGCGGCCGGCGAAGAGGCCGGCGAAGACCAGGGTGGCTCGGTTGAAACCTCGGTACATGTCCGGGTCTCGGCGCCACTCGCCGCCGGTTTGGGTGATCACGCCGTACAGGGCACCGAAGAGAGGCCAGCGGACGATGATCGAGAGGCCGTAGATCAGCAGGTAGCCGCCGCTGAGGATCATGCCGGGCAGGTAGACGTTCTCGGCCTTGCCGCTGCGGTTCGCCACCCACGCGGAGAACGCGACGCCGATGAAGCCGCCGATCACGTTGCGCAGCGGCTGCTTGCGCAGCAGCCGGAGCAGCGCGACCGCGCCGCCGCAGGCGACCGCGACGATCAGGGCGAGCTTGAGGTCGTGGTCGGAGGCCGCGTACACGATCATGAACGCGATCCACGGCAGCCCGACGTCGAGCAGGGCTCCCCAGCCGCCGAGCGCCTGGAAGAAGTCCTTGTCGGTGGTCGCCTCCGGCTTGGCCGGCGCCCCCTCCTCGGCCTGCACCGTCTCGGCCGGCGGCGCTGTCTCAGCCGCCTCGAACTCGGGTTTCAGAATCTCGACCAGCTTCTCGTTCAGGTCCTCGTCGAGCTGGTCACGCTGTGTTCCGTGCGGCTCAGCCATGCGCAGCCGCAGGACGGAGCTCGTACTTCGGGTTGAACATCACCCGGTCCCCGTCCACGACACCGATCCGCCCGGACGCGGTCAGCTCCGAACCCGGGTGGATGCCGGCGATCTTGCGCCGGCCCAGCCAGACCAGCTTGACCGTGCCGGTGCCGTCGTACAGCTCACCCTCCAGCGCCGGTACGCCGCCGCGCGGGCTGAAGGTGATCGTGCGCAGCGTGCCGTACAGCGTCACCATCTCCCGGTCATGACAGCCGGTGATGGACCGCGCGCCACAACCGCTCGCGTAGTCCTTCAGTACTTCGGCGTCCTGCTCGTCCCGGTCGCCGGCCAGTCCCTTGAAGGCGCGCTTCCACAGCCCCCCGGGTTTATCACTACCCATGAGCCCAGTGTAAGCCGTTCGTGAGCGTGCTCGGCCGGTATCCGGACATGTCTGTCAGGCCTCTTCCTCGGTGGCTGCCTGGGCGCCCGCGGGCAGCCGCAGGGCCAGCGACTCGCGCGGTGCCATCGGCTCCGGGCCGCGGACGACGACGACGTTGCGCAGCGACTGCTCCATCGGCGGCGCGGCGTCCGGCTCGACCGCGGCGCGGCCCAGCACGGTGGCCCGCAGCAGCCAGCGCGGACCGTCCACGCCGATGACGCGCGAGGTCTGGCTGAAGATCTGTCCTTCGGGGTCCTCGACCGGTACGACGAGCACGAGCTCGGTGCCGAACGGCCCCTCGGTCTCGGACGCCGTGCCACCCATCCGGGTCGCCTCGGCGGCGATCTCGCGTCGTACCTCCGACCAGATGCCGCTCGTCTTGGGCGCCGCGAACGCACGCAGCTCCAGCGCGGAGTCCTCCAGCACCAGCAGGACCGCCTGGACGTCGCCGCTGGCCTCGTCGACCTGCAGCCGCAGCTCCATCCCGGGCAGCCCGGTGACCACCAGCGCGCCGAGGTCGATCCGGTCCTCGGCCTCGAGCGACTCCGGGTCGATCTCGGTGGAGTCGAACGGGCCGGCGCTGCGCCCGACCGGCGCGGCCTCCTCGGCGTCATCGCCCTCGACGACGTCTTCCTCGTCGCCGAAGAAACCGCCGGTGGTCGGCTCGTCGTCGTTCTTGCCCTTGCGACGGAAGATCACTGCTCAAGCCCTACTTCCATAGTCATCTGGCGGCCGTGAAATCAGCCCGCCGTAGTCTCGCGCATCGCGCAGGTCAATCGCGTGCACCTGATCAGCGTGTCACACCGCCGAAGCCGCCGGTCGAGCCGTGGCCTCCCTCGCCGCGATCCGACCCCGGCAGCTTCGTCACCTCGACGAACCGGGCCCGCTCGACCCGCTGGATGATCAGCTGCGCGATCCGGTCGCCACGCTTCAGGGTGATCTCGGCAGCCGGGTCCAGATTGATCAGGCACACCTTGATCTCGCCACGGTAACCCGCATCCACAGTGCCCGGCGCGTTGACGATCGACACCCCGTGTTTCGCGGCCAGCCCGGAGCGCGGGTGCACGAACGCGGCGTACCCGTCCTGCAGCGCGATCGCGATCCCGGTACCGACCAGTCCCCGCTCCCCTGGCTTCAAGGTGATGTCACTGGCCGCCACCAGGTCGGCACCCGCGTCGCCAGGGTGCGCGTACGCCGGTACCGGCAGGTCCTCGTCTAGCCGCTGGATCAGTACCTCAGTCATGGGAGAGGACCCTACCGACGCCGCCGGACACCGGGCGTGCCAGGCTGGTGTCGTGGAGCAATACCGGGAACGGCTGAGCGTGCCAGTGAGCTGGTGGGTCATCGCCACTGCGGCAGTGATCACCTTGTACGTCATCACTGCTGTCCCTGCCGGCGTCATAGCGGGCGCAGCGGTCGGCGGGATCGCTGCTGTCCTCCTGCTCACCCTGTTCACCCGGTACGGCGGTGCTGTGGTCGCCGTCGACTCCGCGAAGCTCCGGGCCGGCCGTGCCGCGATCGAGCGGCAGTACCTCGGCAAGGTCGAGCCCTTGTCCGGCGAGGACGCCCGCAACGCGTTCGGCCGCGACTGCGACCCTGCTGCCTTCCTGGTACTACGCAGCTACCTGCCGGGCGCAGTACGAGTCGAGATCACCGACCCGCGCGACCCGGCACCGTACTGGCTGATCGGCACGCGACACCCTGATCGGCTGGCAGCGGCGCTCACCGCCGACAGCGTGGCAAGATCCTGAACAACGGGACCTAGGAGGTAGTCGTGGTCGGAGCCAAGATCGGCTGGAAGCTCGTGCTGATGGCGTTCACCATCGTGGTGTCGCTGGTCGCCAACAAGGCGGTGACGACGGCCTGGAAGATCGGGTCCGGCGGCAAGCCACCCAAGGGCAACCAAGCCGGCTACATCGAGATCGTCACCTGGGCGGTCGCCAGTGGCGCCTCGGCCGCGGCTGCCAAGCGGTTCGCCGAGGACCGTGCAGCGAAGTACTGGCTGAAGTCCACCGGCAGCCTGCCTCCCGGCTACGAGGACAAGCCGAACTCCTGACGCAGCGCCTCGGCCACCGGGCCACCTGGGCGCTCACGGAGCTTCCCGTCGACGTACACCTCCAGTAGGTCGTCGTAGAACGACACCAGCCCCGCGAGCCCCTTGACCTCCTTGAGCGGTTCCAGATAGCTCCACATGAGGTTGTCGACGTAGTAGGTGGCCTTGCCTTTGTAGGCGCAGGAGGTCACCAGATCGGTCGGCTCAAGGGCGGCGAGGACGTCCTCCCGCGGTAGGTAGAACCGCGTCGGAAGACTCGTCTCGAACACCAGCGTCGGCCTACTGCTCTCAGCGAGCACCTGACCGTCTCGCTCGACCCGGACCGTCCGCGAACTCGGCCTGACCGCGACGGTGTGGTACGGCTCCCGGGCGTGCGCCACCAACCGCTCGTCCTCCTCGTACCACTCGTCGAACGCCTTGAAGTCCAGTACTACGTACTCCGCCAGGTCCAGGTCATCCGGCCGGAAGGCCGCTCCTGCCAACCCGTCGACGTCCATCACCTGCCCGGCCGTCGAGTGCGCCAGGAACGGGATGCCCGGGTGCAGGATGCCCGCCGGCGGCGGTACCGGCTCCACCGACGATGGGGTCAGCGGAGCGTGCAGCTCGGTCGCCGGTACGGCATACGAGGGGACCACCCGGCGCGGTTCCCAGACCAGGATCGCCCTGACCGTGTCCACCAGCTCATGACCGTCGTGCCGGATCCGTACCCGCATCTCGGTCGGTTCGTGGCGCAGCAGCCCCAGCCCCTCCGCCCAAAGGTCTCGCATCTGCTTGCTCATACGGCCAGGCTAGGAGCCTCGCGGCCCTCTGGACATCGGTAAGAGCTACCTATCCGAAGACATGACAACGGGACCGTCCCCCTCGAAAGGGGACGGTCCCGTGAGTCGGTACGGACTCAGCCGAGCAGGGCGACGATGCTGTGGTTCAGGCAGCGCAGTCGCGGCAGATCAGCTGTCCGTTCTTGCTGTTCGCGAGCTGGCTGCGGTGGTGAACCAGGAAGCAGCTCGAACAGGTGAACTCGTCGGCCTGGCGCGGGAGCACCCGCACCGCCAGCTCTTCGTGGCTCAGGTCCGCGCCGGGCAGCTCGAAGCTTTCAGCAGCTTCCGCCTCGTCCTCGTCGACCTTGCCGGAGTTCTTGTCGTGACGGCGAGTCTTCAGTTCCTCGATCGACTCTTCGCTGGAGTCCTCGTCCGTCTTGCGCGGGGCGTCGTAATCAGTCGCCATGGTGTTCCCTGCCCTCTTCGTACCCGTGGTGTTGCCTGCTGAGCCCTTGAACGGGTAAAGCGGCCGAGAAATTCCGCGATGGAAGCTCTCGTCCCCCGAAACCCTTGACAGACAGGCTGGCAGCGGTGTCAGTACCGCCCCCGAGGCAGGGATTGTGCCCTATCAACGGGCCTTCGCGCGCGTCGGGGTCCATCTTCCGGCCCGCGTGTCGCAGATTGAGACAGGACCGAACAGCCGAATGCTCATTAATGCGTACTAGCGCGCACTAACGAGCAGTTTTACGATCTGAGTGGGTTGGCGGCAGCGAGCGCATCGTGCAGCGCGCTGAACACGGCCGGGGTCGCCGCGATCGACATCTCGGGCGAAACCGGCGCTCCGCCGATACCGCCGACGGTCGCACCCGCCTCCGCCGCGATCAGGGCGCCCGCGCCGTAATCCCACGGGTTCAGCCCCCGCTCGTAGACCGCGTCCAGCCGGCCGCAGGCGACGTAGCAGAGGTCGATCGCGCCGACACCGATCCGGCGGATGTCCCGGACCTTGGCGATCAGCGATTGCACAACTTCGGCCTGCACCAGGCGGCGGTCCGGGTCATACCCGAAGCCCGTCCCGACAAGCGCCTTGCTCAGGTCCGGGCAGTCCGAGACCCGGATCGGCTTGCCATCGAGGAAGGCCCCGCCACCGAGCGTCGCGGTGAACATCTCCCCCTTGGGCGCGTCGACGACCACCCCGGCGACCGTCTGCCCGTCCACCTCGACAGCGATCGACACGGCGTACGTCGGGATGTCGTACAGGTAGTTGACCGTCCCGTCGATCGGGTCCACGACCCAGCGGACGCCGCTGGAGCCGTTGACGTCGTCGCCCTCCTCGCCGAGGAACGAGTCGTCCGGCCGGGCCGCCAGCACCCGGGCCCGGATCTGCTCCTCCGACTCCCGGTCGACGGCGGTGACGATGTCCGTCGCGGTGCTCTTCGTGTCGGCCACTGTGACCGTGCCCCGGCGTCGCTCGACGATCAGCTGGGCTGCCTCGGCGGCGACCTCGACCGCCAGCTTCAGCAGGTCCTGGGGGTTCTCGGAGCTCATACGGATTCCTTAGCTGCCGGTGCGGCGGGTTCGTTGGAGGTAGGCGCTCCGGGGCGGCGGAGGGCAGGACAGCAGTCAGGGCGGCAGTCGTCCCACCCGGGGCCGAGCTTGCCGAGGCAGGGGCGGGCAGGCTGCTCGCCGCGCTCGGCGGCGGCCCGCTCGAGGATCAGGTCGCGCAGCATCGTCACGAATCGCGGGTCGGTACCAGGGGTGGCAGCACGCGCCATCGGCAGCCGGAGCTTCTCCGCAGTCGCCAGTGCCTCGGTATCGAGGTCGTAGATGACCTCCATGTGGTCACTGACGAACCCGATCGGCACTACGGCGACACCCGGCACCCCGTCGGCCGCCAGCGCCTCCAGGTGCTCGTTGACGTCCGGCTCCAGCCACGGCACCTGCGGCGGGCCGGAGCGCGAGCAGTAGACCAGGTCGGTCCGGCGCTCGACCCCTGTACGCCGCTGCAGCTCCGCGGTGATCTCGGCGGCTACGTCCAGGTGCCAGCTCACGTACCCGTCGCCCTGGGGGCCACTGGTCTCGTTCATCTTGTTCGGAATGGAGTGCGTCACATATGCGATCGCGGAGCCCTCGGGCAGCTTGCTCAGCGCCTCGGCGGTGGATTCGACGAAGGAGCCGACGAAGCCGGGGTGGTTCGCATAGTGCCGCAGCTTGTCGATCCTTGGCGCCCCCTCGACCGCTGCGGTCGCATCGGCCAGGTTCTCCCGGTACTGCCGGCAGCCGGAGTACGAGGGGTAGGCGCTGGTGACGATCACCACAGCCCGGCGTACGCCGTCGGCCGTCATCTGGCGCAGCGTGTCGGTCAGGTACGGATCCCAGTTGCGGTTGCCCCAGTACAGCGGCAGGTCCAGGCCCACCTCGTCGAAGGACTCACGCAACGCTTTCAGCAGCTCACGGTTCTGGTCGTTGATCGGGCTGCGGCCGCCGAACGAGTAGTAGTGCTCACCGACCTCCACCAGCCGCTCGTCGGGGATACCGCGGCCGCGGGTGACGTTCTGCAGGAAGGGCAGTACGTCCGCGGGCTTCTCGGGACCACCGAAGGAGAGCAGCAGCACGGCGTCGTACGGGGTGGCGTCAAAGGCTGGATCAGGCGTCGGTTCGACGGGCATACCCCGATGATCCCAGGCGCGCTGCAAGCGGATGCGTGTGGTCCCCTCGCGGCGAGTTAGGGTGAAGCCGATTTCCTATGCTGAAGCCCTACGTACACCTCATGCGCCGCCCCGGCGCCCGTGCTTTCTTCGTTGCCGCGATCATCGGCCGGATGCCGATCTCGATGCTCGGCCTCGGCACGGTGATCCTGATCGCCCGGGAGAGCGGTTCGTACGGGTTGGCCGGCGCGGTCTCCGCCGCCGGGGTGATCGCGGGAGCACTGACCGGACCGATCCAGGGCCGGCTGGTGGACCGCTGGGGCCAGCGGTCGCTGCTCCTGGCCGGCACGACGCTCTGCACGATCGCACTGGGCGGCCTGCTCGTCGCCGTCCGTGCCGACGCGCCGTCCTGGGTGCTGTACGTCATCTCGTTCGTTGCCGGAGGCACCCGTCCTCAGGTCGGCTCGTTCGTCCGGGCCCGCTGGACCCATCTGCTCGGCCGGGGACGCGCCCTGCAGACCGCCTTCGCGCTGGAAGCCGTCGGCGACGAGGTCGTCTTCATCGTCGGCCCGGTCCTCGTCACCGCCCTGGCCACCCAGATCAGCCCGTACGCCGGCCTGGCGGCAGCCGGACTCCTCGGGCTTGGTGGCGGCATCTGGCTGGCCTCGTTGCGCGCCTCCGACCCGCCTGGTCGCGGCAGCGCGAACGGTACCGAGAAGGCACCACTCCCCTGGCTCTCCCTGCTCCTGCTGAGCATCATCGGGCTCGGTCTCGGCGCCACGCTGGGAAGCGCTGAGGTCGTCACCGTCGCGTTCACCGCCTCCGAGGGCAAGCCGGGCATGTCCGGCGTCGTACTGGCCGTGTGGGCGCTCGGGTCGCTGCTGGCGGGGCTCTGGTACGGATCGGTCCACTGGAAGGCACCGGTGGAGCGACGACTACTGCTCGGCACGATCGCCCTGGCCATCACGCTCGCGCCGCTGCCGTGGGTCGGCAACATCCTCGTACTCGGCGTCGTGCTGTTCGGCGCCGGCCTGACGATCGCGCCGACGATGGTCGCCGTCACCGCGTGCGTCGAGGAATGGGTACCGCCGCAACGGCTCACCGAGGCGATCACCTGGACCGTCACCGGCCTGCTGCTCGGCGTTGCGCCAGGCAACGCGGCGGCCGGACATGCGGTCGACGTCTGGGGCGCCTCGGACGCGTACTGGGTGCCGGTCACCGTCGGCATCACGTGCGCCCTGATCGCCAGCGTCTCAGTCACCTTCGCCCGCCCGAAAACCCGCTTCGCCCACAACTGAGGTTGACTCTCCCCTGACGGGAGACCCGAGGGTGGTTGGCATGGACGAACTCTTCTCGATCGGCGAACTGGCGCGGCGGACCGGCTGGACGGTCAAGGCGATCCGGTTCTACTCCGATCGCGGGCTCGTACCACCGACCGACCGCAGCCCTGCCGGTTACCGCCGCTATGACCTCGCTGCCGTCGCCCGCCTGGAACTGATCCGCTCGTTGCGTGAGCTCGGCCTCGATCTCGGCACCATCCGCCGGGTCCTGGATCGCGAGATCGCGCTCTCCGACGTCGCGACGGCCCATGCCGAAGCGCTCGGGGTCCAGATCCAGACCTTGCGGTTGCGGCGCGCGATCCTGATGGTGGCTGCCGAGCGTGGCTCGACCCCCGAGGAGCTGAACCTCATGCACCGCCTGGCCCGACTCTCCGAAACCGAACGGCAGCAACTGCTCGACGACTTCCTTGCCAGCACCTTCGGACCCGATCCCGTGTTCGCAGGCATCCGGCAGACGCTCACCGCGGAGCTCCCGGACAACCCGTCGGCGGAGCAGGTCGAGGCCTGGATCGAGCTGGCCGAGCTCTCGCAGAGCGCTGACTTCCGGACGGTCGTCCGTTCCATGGCCGCCGAGTACTCCGCGGCTATGTCCCGGCCGGGAACGCTCCGTGAACGTGCTGCCGGGTTGCAGCAGGCAGCCGTCGATCCGCGCTGGAACCGCTACGTGGAACTGCTTGCCGTGGTCAACGGTTGGGAGCCGCCCGCGCTAAGTCATGCGGGGTAGTGGGGCGTTCCAGCCTCGGCGGATGGCGATGAAGCGGATGAGGAAGCAGACGACGGCTGCCGCGAGGGTGGTCCAGGGGGCGTCGTAGTGGAGGGCGTTGACGACGACCACGATGCCGGCGCCGAGGAATGCCGGGGTGGCGTAGATCTCGCTGCGCAGTACGACGGGGACGCGGCCGGACAGCAGGTCGCGGATGACGCCGCCGCCGATGCCGGAGATCGTGCCGACCAGCGCGGCCGACAGCGGCGGCAGGCCGTACTCCAGCGCTTTGCGGGCGCCGGTCACGCAGAACAGGGCGAGGCCGGCCGCGTCGAAGATGTTCACCAGGCGCTCGACCCGGCCGATCCCGGGATGCAGGAAGAACGTGATCAGCCCGGCGGCCACCGGCACCACGAGGTACCGCCAGTCGACCAGCGCGGCCGGCGGGGTCGCGCCGATCAGTACGTCGCGGATGAACCCACCACCGAGCCCGGTCACCAGCGCCAGCACCTGGATCCCGAACACGTCCAGCTTCTTGCGTACTCCGACCAGCGCTCCGGTGATCCCGAACACGAAGATCCCCACCAGATCGAGCACATGCAAAGCCCATCCACTCACCACCGCACCGTAACCGCCCACCCCGGCCCGCACGAAAACCCAAGGCACCGCCACGCCGACCGCCCTACGCTTCCCCCATGAGCGGACCACCCGAAGTCGACTACACCGCCACCTCCGCCCGCCCCGCGTGGAGCGCTCTCCCACCGTCCCTCCGCTCAGCCCTAGAAGTTGCCTTAGGCACCAAAGTCCTAACAGCCGCCCCCTCCGTCGGCTCCGGCTTCACCGGCGGCTTCGCGGCTCCCGTCCAACTAGCCGACGGCCGCCAAATCTTCGTCAAAGCCGCCGACGACTCCCAACACCCCTACAAGGCCTACCAACGCGAAGCCAACCTGGTCCCCCGCCTCCCCAGCAGCATCCGCGTCCCCCGCATCCTGGCCACAGCCCACGCGACAGCGCCCCGCACCACCGGCGGCACGGCGGGCGCCACCGCCGGTGGCACGTCGGCCGTCGCCACCGGACCGGCCGACGCCTCCACCAAGGGCGCGACAGCTTCCTCCTCCACCCCCGCGACCGAGGGCGAAGCCCGATGGTTCGCGGTTGCTTCGGAGCGGATCGAGGCTCGGATGCCCGGGATGCCGTGGACTCCAGAAGACTTCGCGACGGTGACTGCGACTCTCGAGCAGATGGCCGTGGTGCTCACTCCGAGTCCGTTCGACGGGCTCGAGCCCTTCAGCGCCACGATCGAGGGGAGCGGCTTCCCGCGGTACCGACCGGCCGAGATTTTGGCCGGGAAGGAGCCGATGCCCGAGGGATTCCAGCCGTGGTTGCCGGATCGGCTCCAGGAACTTCAGGAGTTGGTCGAGTTGTACCCGACCGCCCTGGCACCCACCTCCGCGATCCACACCGACATCCGGCCGGACAACCTTCTGATCGACGCCGGTAACACCTGCTGGACCGTCGACTGGAACTGGCTGTCGCTCGGCCCCGCCTGGTTCGACTGGGTCGGGCTGCTCCCGCTCGCCCACCGCCACGGCATCGACACCCTCGCCGCCGTCAAAGCCAGCCCGCTGACCGCCGACGTACCGCCGGAGCACCTCGACTGCTTCGCCGCCGTCCTCGCCGTCTACTTCATCAACCGGCTCGACGCCCCACCGCCGCCCGGCTGCACCCCGGAGATCCGCCGCCACCAGCGCCTCTACGCCTGGGCCTACTTCGATTGGCTCGCCATCAGGCGCGACTGGGCATAAAGCCCTAGATTGTATACATGAGCAAAGGACCCACGACCCGGTTCAAGGTCGAGGTGCAGGACGGCACCAAGACGTCCCGCCGCGAGGACGTGGTGGTCACCGAGGAACCGCTCGAGCTCCGCCTCGAGTGGCCCGGCCGCCCGCCCGAGCCGCTCGTCATCACCATGCGCACCCCCGGCTCCGACTTCGAGCTGGCCGCCGGCTTCTGCCTGGGCGAGGGCTTCGCGGTACGCCCCGACGCGATCAGCACGGTCGCGTACTGCACCGACGTGAAGCTCACCCGCGAGCAGCAGTTCAACACCGTCACCGTCACCTTCGACGGCCCGCCCGACCGCGAACCACCCCAGCGGTACGGCGTCACCTCGGCCGCCTGTGGCGTCTGCGGCCAGCAGAGCCTCGACGAGCTCGCCGAGCGCCAGTACGACCCAGTCGACCCGGTTGAGGTCCCACTGGACGTAGTACTGCGCCTGCCCGACCTCCTCCGCGAGGCACAGCCCACCTTCGGCCGTACCGGCGGACTGCACGCGGCAGGCCTCTTCACCCCCGACGGCCAGAAGGTAGTGGTCCGGGAGGACGTCGGCCGCCACAACGCGGTCGACAAGGTCGTCGGCTGGACCGTGCTCAACCAGCGCAGCCGCAAGGGCCTCGTGCTCGTCGTGAGCGGCCGGATGGGCTACGAGCTGATCCAGAAGGCGGTAGCGGCCGGCATCGGCATGATGGTTGCCGTCGGCGCGCCGTCCAGCCTCGCCGTCGATCTCGCCCGGCGGTTCGGCGTCACCCTCGTCGGCTTCACCCGGGGTGACCGCTGTGTGATCTACAGCTCACCGGACCGGGTGCTGCGCTGACCCATCCGATGGCCATCGCGCTCCGAAGTACAGGCGACCGTTCCAACCGAGTCGGAGGAAGCGCCTTGTGAGCGAGGAGACGGCCTTACCGTGGCCGCGGGTGGTCAACGCGTCCGCCGGCAGCCCGGCTGACCTGATGGCCCGGGTGGCACGCGGCGACACCGACGCGTTCGCCGAGCTGTACGACCAGATGGCACCTCGCGTCTACGGCCTGATCCGGCGCGTCCTGCGCAACCCGGCCCAGTCGGAGGAGGTGACCCAAGAGGTGATGGTGGAGATCTGGCGCACGGCGACCCGGTACGACGCCGACCGCGGCTCGCTCACCTCGTGGGTCCTGACGATGGCGCACCGCCGGGCGATCGACCGGGTCCGCTCGGAACAGTCGTCGACAGATCGGGAACAAGCGGTCGCGGCGGCGAGTTCGACCACGGAGTACGACGAGGTCGCGGAGGCCGTGACCACGAACCTCGAGGTCGAGCAGGTCCGGCACTGTCTGTCCTCGCTGACCGAGCTGCAGCGGGAATCGGTGACGCTGGCCTACTACGGCGGATACTCGTACCGGGAAGTGGCGGAGTTGCTCGACGCCAAGCTAGCGACGATCAAAGCACGCATGCGCGACGGCCTGATCCGGCTGCGCGACTGCCTGGGTGTGACGGGGAGGTGAGGGCCATGACGACACCGGAAGTGCACGCGCTGACCGGTCCCTACGTATTGAACGCACTGCCCGAGGACGAGCGGATCAACTTCGAGGAACACCTCGCCGATTGCCAGTCCTGCAGCGCGGAGGTCGCCGAGCTGCGCGAAGCGGCCAACAAGCTCGGTACTGCGGTCGCCACCCAGCCACCGCCCGCCCTCAGGGCCCGGGTCCTCGCCGAGATCGCCGGCACCCGGCAACTGCCGCCGCTGGTGCGTGCCGAAGTACAGGTCGAACTCCCCGCGCCGGTACGCCGCAGGTCCTTCAACCGTCGCTCGCTGTTCAGCCTGGCCGCGGCCGGGATCCTCGTCGCCGGGGCCGGTGGCATCGCCGTCGACCAGTACCGCGACAGCTCCCGCGAGCACCAGCAGAACCAGCAACTGGCCGCCCTGCTGGCCGAGCCGGACGCCAAGACCGTCCACGGCAACCTGAAGGACGGCGGCCAGGCTGCCGTCGTGATGTCGCCCAGCAAGGACACCGCGATCGTCCTGCTCAACAACCTGCCGAAGTTGCCCAGCGGCAAGACCTACCAACTCTGGCTGAGCGACAAGTCCCAGGTGATGCACTCGGTCGGCGTGACCACCAGCGACGGTCAACAGGTCATCCGCGGCGGCGTGGTCGACAAGATCGCCTTCGGCCTGACCGTCGAGAACAAGCCCGGCGCCACCGAGCCAACCCTCAGCACGGCCAGCGTCATTCCGATGGTCTGACCAGAACTCAGCGGCGTTCCGGGGAGTCGGCGAGCAGCTCGTCGATCTCCTGGCGCGCCGACTCGGGCAGCGGGCCGAAGTCGATGGCTGCCGCGTGTTCGGTGACCTGCTCCGGGGTTCGGGCCCCTGGCAACGGGATGATGATCGGGTCCAGCGCCCAGAGGTAGGCGAGCGCGCCCTGGGTCAGGGTGCGGCCGTCCGTCGTGAGGATCTCCCGGACGGATTCGAGGCGGCGCAGCCAGTCGGCCATCGCGTCGTCGTCGAAGTAGGTCCACCAAGGAGTGTCGCGACGGACGTCGGTCTCGGCAGGCCGGTTCGACAGGTCGTACTTGCCGGTCAGCAGGCCCATGGCCAGCGGCGTGCGGGCCAGTACTGCGAGGTCGTACTCGTGGGCCGTCGCCAGCACCTCGGGGTCGTGGCCGAAGACGTTGAGCTGGGACTGTGCGCTGATCGCCGACGACTTGCCGTACGCCGCGATCACCTCGGGCTTGTCGACGCTCGTGCCGAACGCCTTGAGCTTGCCCTCGGCAACGAGTTCCTCGAGAGTCGCCACCACGACCTCGGCCTCGGCCGCCGTGTCGGCGCCACCGTGCATCTGCGTGAGGTCGAGCGCCTCGACCCCGAGCCGCCGCAGGCTTCCCTCGGTGGCGGCCCGGATCGCGGCCGGCGAGACGTCCTGCCCCTCGGCTACCCGGGTCGTCTCGTCGAAGACGTTCCCGAACTTGGTCGCCACGATCACCTCGTCGCGCACGCTGGCCGGCAACCGCCGCAACGCCTGACCGACCACCTCGCTGTGCCCAGCGCCGTACACGTCAGCCGTGTCCAGCAACCGGATCCCGGCCTCGATGGCCGTGTGGATCATCCGGATGCTGACCTCGTCATCCACCTCACCCCACCCAGCCTGCCGACCGGACGCCACCCACGGCCCACCGATCGCCCAGCATCCAACTCCCAGCGCGCTCGTACTACGCCCGCCGAGCTCCCTACTCATTGACTCAGTCATCAGCTTCCTCAAAGTTCAGTCGCGAGGCGGCGGGTCGATGCCGTCCTCGGCGGCCTGGTAGGCCGCAATCTTCCAGTCGATGACCTCGAGGTCGGCCTCCAGTTGCTGCAGATCGGCGAACACCTTGATCCGGTGCTCCCGCAACAACGCCAGCCGCCCGGCCCGATCCCGGTCGCCCTCGCGCACATGCCGCGTGAACCGCCGTACCTGCTCGATCGGCATCCCCGTCCGCCGCAACCGGATCAGCACATCCAGCAACCCGATACTGAGCTGATCGAACCGTCGCCGCCCACCACCGTCGCGCGGCAGCTCCCCGAGCAGCCCCTCACGGTCGTAGTACCGCAACGTGTCGATGGACAGCCCGGTCAACCGAGCCGCCGCACCGATGGTCACCCCACCATCCGGCACCTGAATCGAGGTCATGCCCTTAGCCAACTACCTGGAGTCCACTCCAGGTCAAGCCGATTCAGGACTCGAGTTTGATGTACGTCGCGCGCGGAACGTACTCGTACCGGTCCGGCATGCAGGTGAGGATGATGACCTGGCCGTGGTCGCCGGCCCGCCCGAGCAATGCGCCCATGTCCCGTAGCCGTGCCTTGTCGGACCAGCCGAGAGCGTCGTCGAAGATGATCGGAACGCTGCCTTCACCCGTGCTCACCAAGTGGCTGATGGCGAGGCGCGTGATGATGGCTAGCTGCTCCTGAGCGCCCGTCGACAACGCTTCGACGCGGAGCCGGGCGCCGTCCAACTCGCGCTCGGCGACGGCGAGGTCGTCGTCCAGCCAGACCCGGAACGACGGGCCGTAGACGCTGCGGCCAAGCGCCTCGATCCTGGTCTGCAACGGCTCCGAGTACTTCGTCTGCGCCTCCGCGCGATGCCGGCCAAGGGTCTCGTAGACCCGGTGGGCCGCGTCCGCGCGACGTTTCAGGCTCTCGTGTTCGGAGCGGATAGCGGCCAGATCCAGCTCGGCCGTGTCGCGCCGGGTCGCCAACCCGTCCCGCCCGGACTGCTCCAGCCTGCCCTCGGTCGTGCGCAGTGAATCACGCAGTACGTCCCGCTCACCCTGCAGCCGCGTCGCAACGGCCAGCGCATCCGCCAACTCACCGGCGACCCGATCGGCGCCGGCAGCGTCGACCTGCTCCTGTACCGCGGTCAGCTCCTCGAGCACCGCCTCAACCTCACCGGTGGCCTCAACCTCGGCCCCCTCGACGTCGTCATCAGCGAGCAACGAACGAGCAGCCTCCAGCGACTCGATGGCGGCAGCCAACCGCTCCCCCGCCAACTCGGCCCGCGCCCGCGCCTGCTGCGCCTCCGACCGGTCCTCGTCGGCCGCCTTCCGCGCCTGCGCCGCCGCGTACTCCGCGTCCGCCAGCAGCGACTCCGCCTCGGCCAGCCCGCTCCGCGCGTTCTCCAACCGCCGTTGCGCGACCGCCAACTCGCCGACATCCATCGGCTCGGGGATCTCCAGATCCTCGAAATCGAAGGCGTTCTCATCCGGTTCGAACTGCTCGAACAGCGACATCTGCCCGGGCACGCTCACATCAGCGACCTGCTTCGGCGCCGGCTCCTCGACCGACTCACCCTCGACGAACCCGAGGCGCGAAGTCAGCAACGCGATCCGCTCAGCCGGATCCCCGCCCGACGTCAACGACCGCTCGGTACGCCGGGCCTCCTGCAACTCCGCCGACGCCAGATCCCCCTTGCGCAACAACTCCCGCGCGGCCGGCAGGTCCTTGACCCGGGCCTTCTTCAGCAGATCCTTCTCACGCCGGACAGCCTCATCCACCGCGGCCCTCAGGGTCGCTGCCTCGCCACCCGCGCGCACCCGAACCTCGACAGCACCCGGTACGCCGACCACCAACTCGCCAGACACCAGCAGCTCGACGACACCATCTTCAGCTACAGACGAAGGCACCTTCCCAGCCCCGGCATCCAACCCGGTCCCCGACAACTCGACGGCCTCGCCACCAAGCCGCCGTACCGAAACTTCCGGCACTCCGGCCGCCAACGCCGCCCGAGCCTCGACAACCTTCGCCCGTGCATCCTCCAACGCGGTGACCAACGCGTCGTCAACCAGAATCGCGTCGAGCACAGCCCCAGCAGCAGCGATCCGGGCCCGCACGTCGACCAGTTCAGCCTGCTGCCCCAGCAACCGATCCAGCTCGGCCCGGTCCATCAGCGACGAGACCAGCCGCTCCACATCCTGGACCTCGCCACGCCGCTCGTCCTTGAGCTCGACCACCTCGGCGAGCGCGGCCTCCGCAGCGTGAACAGTCTCGGCCGCCTTGCGAGCAGTCTGGTCGGCGTGCTTCCACCGCTCGGCCAGCTCCTCGTCGGCCTTGGTGAATCGCTCGACATCGGCCAGCAGCCGCTCGCGTTCGAGCCGGGTGCGGGTGTGGTTCTCCAACCGCGCGCGGGCAGTCTCCGCACGACTCCTGATCGAGTCCCGCCGGAGCAGGATCTCGTCGGTCGCCTTCTTCTTCTCGCGCAGCTCCTCGACCGAGACGAGGTGCGTGTCGAGCCGGCCCGAGAGGTCGGCCAGGTCGAGCGCGAGCCGCTCGGCGCGACGGATGTCGGCGAGCACCTCGTCCATCGCCTTCAACGCCTGCTCGGCGGCGAGCTCGGCCGCCGCGACGTGCTGCGCCGACTTGGCGAAGTCGCCGGTCGGGCGTCCACCACGGGTCCAGTAGCGCAGGTACTCGTGCTCGACGGCGGTGACCAATGGCATCGAGGCGCCGTCGACCGGCGTACCGGATTCCGCGGTGACCGCGGTGATCAGCGGCTCGGCGTCGGCGGGCGTCGGAAGTACCAGCGACTGTCCTTGGCCGACCATCAAGGTCTGCCACAGCACGGGATCGACGTTCTCGGCGAACAGCCGCTCGGCCTCGTTGTGCGCCTCGCGTCCGGTGAAAGTCTGCCGGCGGCCATCGGGGTCGACGACGGACAGCTCGGTGGAGCGGTTCTTCAGCCAGCGCTTCGTGTACGTCAGTTCGCGCCCGCCCAGCGTCAACTCGACCGTCACCTCGGGCGCCACGTCCTGACCGACCGGCTGGATGTCGCGGATCCGGGTGGACTTGGAGTCGTCGGGGAAGTCGAAGACCAGCGCGAACGCCTCGACCAGGCTCGACTTGCCGACCTCGTTGTCGCCGACGATCACGGTGGTACCGATGCCAGGCAGGTCGACGGTACGGTCCTTGACGCCACGGAAGTTCCGCAGCGTCAGTCGATGCAGCCTCATCCCGCGTCCCGCGCCAGTCTGTGCATCAACGTGAGGGCCGCGCCGGCACCCTCGTCGCCACCGGCCAGCGCCTGCCGCAACTCCTCCATCGCCGCCCGGGCCGGACCGCTCAGTTGCAGCGCGTCCAGATCCGCGGCATCGGGCGCCGGGCGGACGGTCCAGAACTTCGCCCACCGCTCGACACTGGCGAAGACCTCGCCCTGCGCGTCGACCATCGCGTCCAGCCGGCTCAGCAGCGGCAACGGCAACGACCCGTCGGCGGCGAGCCGGACGTAGGTCCGCTCCTTCTCGGGCAGCTCCGCGAAGAAGTCCTCCAGCGCGGTCAGCGACTCCTCGTCGTACAGCTCCGCGTGGTGCTCGACCATGTGCCAGGCACCGACCCGAATCGGCTCGACCTCGATCGTTTTGGCATCGAGCGTCACCTTCAAGACGTTGCCCGGATGCGTCTCCTCCGGCGCGGTGACCTCCTGCGTCCCGGAGAACCAGATCCGCTCGGTCACCTCGGTGGTCGAGTGCCGGTCGCCCAGCCCGACATAGTGCAACCGCCCGTCGGCGACAGCGGCTTCGAGCGCCGCCTGGTCGATCGTCGGTACGTCGGACATACCGCCGCTCAGGCTGGTCAGCTGCCCGTGCGCGAGCAGGATCCGCGTCGTTCCGGCCGGCGCGGGCTTCAGCTCGGCGTACCCAGGAGCTGCCGGATCGGACACCGGCCGCCGCGAGCGCCACGGCGCCCCGACGATCTCGACCCCCGGCACGATCTCGATCGGCCGGCTGTCCGTCACGACGACCACCTGATCCGGCGCATGCCCCAACCACTGCGCCGACGACCAGAGCGACCCCGGCTCGAGCGCGTCATGGTTGCCCGGCAACAACACCACCGGTACTTCGATCCGCTTCAGCGCTTCACAAGCGCGCAGGATCGTCTGCCGCTCCACCTGGTTGTGCTCGAACACGTCCCCGGTGACGACCACGAAGGCCGCGCCGGTCTCCTTGGCGACGTCCCCGATCCGCATGACGGCGTCCAGCCGCGCCTGGGCCCACCGAGCCTGACCGTCCGGCCCCAGGAACCGGCGCATCATGCCCAGCTGCCAGTCCGAGCTGTGCAGAAAGGTGATCGAGTCGTTCATCGCGCGAGAACGCTAACCCGGCGTGCTCACCTGCACCCAATCAACACACCCACAACCGCCCGAGTGCCCGCCATTCGAACACCAAATCGAGTTGAAGCGGCCGATCAGGGTCGCGAGGATCACTCCATGGACACCTATCTCGAGACCGGGCGGTTGGTACTGCGCCGTTTCACGGCCGGGGACGCCGAGTTGCTGGTGGAGCTGGACGCCGACCCCGAGGTGATGCGGTACCTGACCGGTGAGCCGACGCCGCGGGACGAGATCGAGCGGAAGGTGCTGCCCGAGATCCTGGCGCGGTACGAGACGCATCCGGGGCTGGGCAGCTTCGCCGCGCACGAGAAGTCGAGTGGGCGGTTCGTCGGGTGGTTCGGGTTGCAGCCGACCAGCGAGGCGGGGACGGTCGACGTCGGCTATCGGCTGAACCGCTCGGCCTGGGGTCAGGGGTACGCGACCGAGGGCACCCGGGCGCTGATCGACCAGGCGTTCGGTGCGCTGGGGATGACTCGCGTGATCGCGGACACGATGGCGGTCAACACCCGGTCGCGGCGGGTGATGGCGAAGTCGGGGCTCCGGTTCGTCCGGGTCTTCCACGTGGACTTCGACGATCCGCTGCCGGGGACGGAGTACGGCGAGGTCGAGTACGCGCTCTATCGCAGTACCTGGGAAGCTGGCGGACGTGCCTGACGACCAACGCCCGTACGCCGTACTGGACATCGACGCGACCCTGTCCGACACCAGTCAGCGGATCAAGTACCTGGAGAAGAAGCCGAAGGACTGGGACTCGTTCTTCGCGCACGCCAAGGACGACGCCGTACTGGACGAAGGGCTCGCGGTGGCGACGACGCTGGCCGCGGATCACGAGATCGTCTATCTGACCGGCCGGCCCGAGCGGCTGCGGCGGGAGACGCTGAAGTGGTTCAAGGACAACGGCTTCCCCGAGGGCAAGCTGCTGATGCGCGGCAACAACGACCGCCGCCCGTCGGCCATGATGAAACTGGCCCGGCTCCGGACCCTCGCCCAGGAGCGGCGGGTCGCAGTCCTGGTCGACGACGACGTCAAGGTCTGCGCCGCCGCGGAAAAGGCCGGCTACCCAGTGATGAGGGCCGACTGGGGACTCGATGCCGAGACCCAGCCGACCCTCTTCGAAGCTCAGGAAACCGAAGGACGTACCTGAGTTACTACTTGCTCAGTCCGACGATCAGTGTGTTCGGGTAGGGCGGGTAGGCCGGCAGGTAGAAGTTCTGCACCTTCGAGCCGTGCAGGAACGCGTTGCGGGCGTAGAGCAGCGGGACGACCGGGGCGTCGGCCATGATCTGCTTGTCCAACGCACCCCACATACCGGCCGCCTTGGCCCGGTCCTGCTCGCCGGTCGCGGCCGCGATCGCGGTGTCGACCGCCGGGTTGGAGTAGCGGGCCAGGTTGTACCCGCCGTTGCCGATCTCCGTCGATCCGAACAGCGGCTGGATGTTGCCGATCGCGCTCGGGAAGTCCGGCAGCCAGCTGGACACGTTCAGGTCGTAGTCGCCCTTGGGTCCGGTGACCCAGTCGAACAGCGCCTCGGACGGGATCGGCTTGATCGTCACGGTGATCCCGGCCCGCTTCAGGCCCTGCTGGATCGCCTGCGCTACCGGCGTACCGGACTCGGAGTCCGCGACGATGGTGAGCTTCAGGTTGCCGACCCCGGCCGCGGCGAGCATCGACTTGGCCTTCTCCGGGTCACCCTGCGGCGGCGCCTCGTACTGGTCGTACTTGCTGTAGCCGTCGATCCCCGGCGTGATCAGCGTCGTCGCGATCTCACCACCGAACTCCGGGCCACCCTCGGCCACCTGGACGGCCTGCTTGTCCACGGCGTACTCGATCGCCTTGCGGACCGCCGGGTTGGCCAGCGCCGGGCGCTTGTTGTTCATCGCCAGGAACATCAGCGCACCGGACGGCGAGGTGGCGACGCGCGCCTTCACGGCCGGGTTGCCGGTGACGCTCGGGATCAGCGCGGCCGGTACCGAGGTGCCGGTGGTGGCGGCGAACTTGTCGTCGCCGGAGTCCGAGATCAGCCGCTGGTTGATCACGTCGCCCTGCAGACCCATGTCGTAGACGACCGAGTCCGGCAGGCCGGTGCGCGCCTGGTCGGTGGACTTGTCCCAGTTCGGGTTGCGCTCCAGCTCGAGCTTCGAGCCCGGCGCGTACGACTTGACCTGGTACGGACCGCTGGCGGCCGGCTTCTCGCCGTAGTGCGCGGGGTCGGTGTCGGCCTTCTTCGGTACCGGCGCGAAGGCCGGCATGCTGGCGATCCAGGGCCAGTCACCGAAGGGCTTGTCCAGCTTGAAGACGATGGTCGACTCGTCCGGCGTCTCGATCGAAGCGAGCTCGCCGCCCTTGTAGGGACCGGTGTACTTCCGGCCGCCGGCCAGCAGCGACTTGTGGTAACCCAGACCGCCGGACAGCTCGGGGGCGAAGGACCGCTCGACGCCGTACTTGATGTCGGCCGCGACGATCGGCGAGCCGTCGGCGTACTTCAGGCCGGGCTTCAGCTTGTACGTCCAGGTCTTGCCGCCGTCGCTGGGCTGACCGATGTCGGTGGCCAGGTCGGGGACGAGCTCGGTGGACTTGTCCGGGCTGGTCTTCCACGACGTCAGGCCGCGCAGGACCAGGTGGATCGCGCTGATCCCCAGGCTCTGGCTCTTGGCCGGCTCGAGGCTGAGTTCCTTGCTGGTGGTGAGGATGTGGAACGTGCCACCCGGCCCGGCCGCCGCTGTGTCGGCGCCGCTCGGGGTGGATTTGTCATTGGCGTTGCAGGCGGTGACCGCCAACGCCAGTACGGCCGCGGCCGCGACCGCTCGGGTGGTGCGCTTCATGGTGTCCTCTCAGACAATGGGGGGTTCGAGAGTTCGAGATTTTCAGGGAAGTAGCAGGCGACCCGATGGGCGCCGCCGGCCACTGGTTCGAGTACCGGCCGGGTCGTCGCGCAGATGTCCTCGGCCTTGTAACACCGGGTCCGGAACGGGCACCCGGAGGGCGGATCGATCGGCGTCGGCACATCGCCCTTCAACACGATCCGGTCCCGGACCGCACCTGGGTCGGGGACCGGTACGGCGGACAGCAACGCGCGCGTGTAGGGATGCGCCGGCGACGAGTACACCTCCGCGGCCGGCCCCTCCTCCACGATCGTGCCGAGGTACATCACCGCAAGCCGGTCGGCGACCTGGCGAACGACCGCCAGGTCGTGCGCCACCAGCACGTAGGACAGGCCGAGCTCGTCGCGCAGGTCGGCCAGCAGATTGAGCACCTGGGCCTGCACGGAGACATCGAGCGCGGACACCGGTTCGTCGCAGACGAGCAGATCGGGCTTCACCGCCAGGGCCCGAGCAATCCCGATCCGCTGCCGCTGGCCGCCGGAGAACTCGTGCGGATAGCGCTCGAGGTGCTCCTCGGAGAGGCCGACCTGGTTGACCAGCTCGACCAGTTGCGCGCGGGTGGGACGAACTCCCTGCGCCCGGAACGGAGTAGTGAGGATCGTGCCCACGGACTGGCGCGGATTGAGCGAGGCCTGCGGATCCTGGAAGACCATCTGGATCTTCCGGCGGACCGGGCGGAGCTTGCGGCCACGCCACGTGGTCACGTTCTGGCCGCCGATGAACACCTTTCCTGCGGTCGGGTCGAGCAGCCGGGTCGAGAGCCGGGCCAGCGTCGACTTGCCGGAGCCCGATTCGCCCACCAGGCCGACGGTTTCACCGCGACGTACCACCAGGTCGACGCCGTCTACGGCCTTCACCGACTGCGAGCGCTGCCAGGGCGCGGTGCCGAGACCGAAGTACTTCTTCACGCCGTCGAGGCGGAGCAGTTCGTCCTGCGTGGCCGGCTCGGTCATGGGGTCACCTCCGGTCGGCGGCCGAGATGGCAGGCCGCCTCGTGATAGCCCTCGCCGGGCCGCGGGGTGAGCTCGGGCCGCTCGGTGACGCAGCGCTCCCCCACCCGCTCCGCATAGGCGCAGCGCGGCTGGAACGCACAGCCCGTCTTGATCGACCCGGGCGACGGCGGGCTGCCCGGAATCGTCGTGAGCCGGTGCCGGGGTGGTACGTCGACCCGTGGCATCGCGCCGAGCAGCCCGAGGCTGTACGGATGCGCCGCGCGGTAGAAGAGGTCCTTGACCGAACCACGCTCGGCCGCGCGTCCGGCGTACATGACCAGCACGTCGTCCGCGACCTCGGCCACCACTCCGAGGTCGTGCGAGATGAGGACGAGCGCGGTACCGAACTCCTTCTGTACGTCCTCCAGCAGCCGCATGATCTGGGCCTGCACGGTGACGTCGAGCGCGGTGGTCGGCTCGTCGGCGATCAGCACCTTCGGATCGTTGATCAGCGCCATCGCGATCACCACCCGCTGCCGCATCCCGCCGGAGAACTCGTGCGGATAGTCCTTCGCCCGTTGCGCCGCCGCCGGAATCCCGACCAGGTCGAGCATCCGGATCGCCCGCTGGAAGGCGTCCTTCTTCGAGACGTCGTGATGCAGCCGGTATGCCTCGGCGACCTGCCAGCCGACGGAGTAGTACGGATTGAGTGCGGACAGTGCGTCCTGGAAGACGAGCGCGATGTCGTTGCCGCGGATCCGGCGCAGTTCATCGGCAGGCAGGCCGACCAGCTCGCGCCCGCCCAGCAGCACTTCGCCGCGGACCTCGGCGTTGCTGGGCAGCAGGCCCATCACCGCGGCCGACGAGACACTCTTGCCCGAACCGGACTCGCCGACGATCGCCAGCGTCTGTCCGGGCGCGACCGCGAAGTCGATCCCCGCCACGGCAGGGACGGGGCCGCCTTCGGTACTGAAGGTGACGTGGAGGTCGTGGACCTCCAGAACGGGACGGTCAGCCATGAGTCACCCTCGGGTCCAGTACGCCGTGCAACAGGTCAACCACGAGATTGGCGAGGATCACCAGGAACGCCGCGAACAGCGTCACGCCGACCACCACCGCGACATCGAGCTGGCTGACACCACTGATCAGCAACTCGCCCAGGCCCTGCATGCTGAACACCTTCTCGGTCAGGATCGCACCGCCGAGCAGGCCACCGAGGTCCAGGCCGAAGATGGTGACGATCGGCACCAGTACACCGCGCAGGCCGTGCACGTAGACGACCCGGCGCTCGCCGGCACCCTTCGCCCGGGCGGTGGTGATGTGGTCGAGGTTCATCTCCTCGAGCATCTGCGAGCGGGTCAGCCGGATGTAGGACGAGGCCGAGATCGCGGCCAGTACCAACCAGGGTGTGACCAGGTGCCAGGCCCAGTCGACCGGGCTCTCGGTCAGCGGCACATAGCCGTTGACCGGGACCATGTTCAGCCAGAACCCGAAGACGAGGATGGCGAGCAGACCGACCAGGAACGCCGGGGACGCGACACCGATCAGCGCGGCGCCGACGGCGAGCCGGTCGAACAGCTTGCCCCGGCGCAGCGCCGCGCCGACACCGAGTGAGACGCCGACGATCAGCCAGATCACCGCGGCGCCGATCGCGATCGACGCGGTCACCGGAAGACGCTGCAGGATCAGCGTCGTCACCGGCCGGGCCAGCGGGAACGAGTACCCGAAGCAGGGCGCGTTGCACTGCACGGCGGCACCGCCCTCACCGAAGGTCCGGCCGGCCACGATGCCCTTCAGGAACGCGAGGTACTGCTGGATGGTGCTCTGGTCCAGCTGCATGAAGTGGCGTGCTTGCTCGAGCCGGTCCGGCGTACAGGGCTTGCCGCAGCCGAGCGTCGCCGGGTCGGCCGGGAGGGCGTAGAAGATCAGGAAGACGGCGAGGCTGAGGGCGAGCAGGACGAGCACGGTCGAGAACAGCCGGCGGATCAGGAACCAGGCGAGGTCGGGCATCAGTTCGTCCTCCGCAGCCGTACGTCGAAGGCGTCGCGCACGCCGTCACCGAGCAGGGTGAAGCCGAGGACCGCGATGAACAGCACGGCGCCGGGGAACAACAGCAGCCACGGGTCCGTACCGGTGTAGACCCAGACGATCGAGTCGGAGATCGATCGGCCGAGGTCCGGAGTCGGCGGTGGGATGCCGACGCCGAGGAACGACAGGCCGGCCTCCAGGCCGATGTAGCCGGGGACCGACATGGTCGCGACGACCAGGACCGGGCCGAGCAGGTTCGGCAGCAACTCCCGGGTGATCACGTGCCAGCCGCCCGACCCGACGCTACGGGCCGCCTCGACGAACTCCCGCGTCACCAGGGACCTGGCCTGGTTGCGGATCAGCCGTGCCAGGCCGGCCCACCCGAAGACACTGATCACCAGGATGAGCAGCAGCCAGCGCGGGAAGCCGGTCGGCACGATGATGCCGAGGGCAATCATGAAGACGAGCGACGGGAAGCCGAAGAGGAAGTCCAGCAGGCGGGACACGATCGCGTCGTACCAGCCGCCGAAGTACGCGGCGCTGATCCCGACCAGGGTGCCGAGCACGGTCGTGATGAGGGTGCAGGCGAGCGCGATGAACAGCGAGGTCCGCAGGCCGAGGACGACGATCGAGAACAGGTCGCGGCCGGTCAGTGGCTCCACGCCGAACCAGTGGTCGGCACTGAGGCCGCCGACCGCGCCTCGCGGGGCGTTGCCGCGAGCCGGGTCGAGCAGCCCGATGTTGTAGGTGTAGGCGTCCTGACCGGCCAGCTTCACCAGCAACGGCGCGGCGGCGGCGACCAGCACCAGGACGAGCACCAGCCATGCCCCCAACCGCGCACTCCGATCCCGTCGCACGCGACGCAACGCCTGACGGGTCGGTGAGACGGCCGCAGCGACCGAGGAACTCACTAGCACTCCTGACAACGATGGACTTAACCCCAAGCCGAATGACGGTAGGCCAGAGTCTCCCACCATCCACACCACATCTTGAATGATGAGAATGTCAGTCCACGCACAAGGGTTTCGTTAAGCCTCGCCGATCGCTGCGTTACCGGCGTGCTACTCCTCGTCGATCAGTTGCCAGTTGCGTCGCGGGAGGAGGCGGATCAGGAGGTAGGCGGCGGCTGCCCCGACCAGGAATCCAGGGATCGACCAGCGCCAGCCGAGCAGCGGCTTCTGCTCTGTTTTGAGGACTGTGGTGGTGGGGGTGTCGTCGACTGCGGCGACCTCGGCGGGGGTTTGGGGGGCGGCGGGGAGAAGCGTCGGGCCGCCGACCGCGTCGTTGTGGCCCTTGCCGTGCAGGAGGCCGAGGTCGACCAGGAGCTTCACCAGCTTCACGTCGTCGGTGGCGCGGTGCCAGACCGGCTTGTCGGGGAGTTTGCCGGTGCTGAGGTCGGATTGGGTGGTCGCGATCCAGGGGCCGCCCGGTGCGTCGGGGTAGATGATGTCGAGCCGCCACGGCGTCATGTCGTGGATCAGCCAGGTCGCCCGGACGAAGGTGCCGCTGGAGTGCTCCACATCGTCGGCGGGGCCTTTGGGCTCGGTGTCGAGCAGCGTCTGCAGTTGCCCGTAGATCTTGTCCTCGTAGCCGGTGGCAACGACCTTGCCGTTGTCGGGTGAGCTCAGCAGCACGCTGGTCGGGCCACCGGCGTGGGCCGGGAGGGTGCCCACACCTGCGACAGCCAGGACGATCAGCAGGACGGTTCGGCGTACCCAGTGCAACATGGCGGTCTCCTCAGTCGACTGCCCTTGATACACCGCAACCAGCCGGCCGGTTCCCGCATCAGCGGGCCAGCTCGACCGCACGGTCCTTCTCCGGCACACCCTCGAGGCGGAACGTCACCCCGTCCCGCACCCAGACCAGTGTCGGCCCAGCCACCCGCACTGTCTGCTCGACACCGGTCTTCTTCACCAGTACGAGCTCATGCGGCGTACTGAACCAGAAGCCGTCGATCTCCTGCACATGCTCCGGCCCCATGTAGAACTTCTTGATGTACATCGGCGAGGGCTCGGCCAGGATCTGCTCCAGCCGTACTACGCCAGTCCCTGTCGTCCAGCTCATCGCCACAAACCCAGCCGATGCTTGGACATGCTCTGGCGTCCCCAGCGCCTCGGGCACCACCGGTACGAACCCAGCAGTCTTGGCAGCCTGAGCCACCGTCTGGTCCCCAGTCACCTCGCGGGCCTCCGGTGCACTCGTCGGCCCACTAGGCACCTGCACCGCCTCGACTCCCCCGATGTTCAGCCACTCAGCCACCTGGGCTCTCACCGGCTCGGCGATGAGCGCCCCGGCCAGCAACACGGCTAGTAGAGCGAGGAGCGACCGCCAGCGACTCCGGACGGCTTCGCCGAAGGTACGGCGTACAGGCGGCTCTGCGATCCGCTCAAGCACCTTGGCGGCCAGCCCGTCGGCGACAGGGGGCACTGCGGCGCCACGGCCGAGCGCACGGAGCTCCTCTTCCAAAGACGTCATCGCTGCACCTCCCTGTGAGGTAGTTGCGTCCGTAGTCGCCCCAGCGCCCGGTGCAGCCGCGACTTCACAGTCCCCCGCGGCCAGCCCAGCACAGTGGCCGTCTCCTGCTCATCCAGCTCCAGCAGGTACCGGCACGTCACCACTAGCCGGTACTGCTCAGGCAGACCCCGTACCGCCGCCAGCAACTCTGCACGGCGCTCAGCGGAGGCCGCCTGATCCGCCGGATCGAGCACCTCGTCCGGTAGTACCGCCAACTCCTCGCGCCTCGCTCGACGCCCGCGCGAGCGCTGCAGGTTGCGCGTCTCGTTGGTCACGATCCGCAGCAGCCAAGGCCGGAACGCAGCCCCGTCCCGGAAGCTCCCCAACGCCCGGAACGCCTTGACGAACGACTCCTGCACGACATCGTCCGCCTCCGACCCGGCCCCCAGAAACACCGCGGTCCGCTTCGCCACCGAGGCATGCATCAGCACCAACTCGCCGTACGCGGCAGTCTCCCCACCACGCACCCGAGCCAGAATCTCCGCCTCGTCCGAACCGCCGATCCCGGCCTCCCATCCACTGCCTACGCCCTCACTACACCTCCGCCGGGCCGTTGGTTCCAGCTCTTACTGGCGAGGTTTGACCCGTTTGGTCGGGGGCGCCGTCAGCGGATCTTCCGGCCAGGGATGGCGGGGGTAGCGGGCTCGCAGGTCGGCGCGAACCTGTGGATAGCCCTGCTGCCAGAAAGACGCGAGGTCGCTGGTGATCGCGACCGGGCGTCGTGCGGGCGAGAGCAGATGCAGCACCACCGGCACCCGGCCATCCGCCACCACCGGTGTCGTCGTCCACCCGAAGACCTCCTGCAGCTTGACCGCGAGCACCGGCGGCTCGACACCGTCGTACGCGAGCCGCACCTGGGATCCGGACGGCACCTGGATCCGCTCCGGCGCAAGCTCTCCGAACCGCGTCGCGGCCGGCCAAGGAAGCAGTCGTCTGAGCCCGGACCCAACATCAAGCTGGGCCAGGTCCCGCGAGCCCCGCACCGATGACAGCTCGAGCCAGTCGTCGAGGTTCGCCAGCAACGCCGCGTCATCCACCGCCGGCCACGGAGCTCCGAGATGCGCATGACAGAACGCGAGCCGCTCCCGCAACGAGACAGCTGCCTCCGACCACCGCAGTACGCCGAGACCGCTCTTCCTCAGCCCATCGCGAACAGCCGCCTGAACCAGCAACGGATCCGGCTTCACCAATGGCACATCGCTGAGCACGATCGCCCCCAACGCCTCCACCCGCCGCGTCACCACCCGCCCGTCCTCCCAGCGAATCACCTCGCTGGAAAACACCAGCTCCCCGGCAACCTCTCGAGCTGTCCCCTCATCAAGAGGCGCCGCCAACCGAATCCGCGCATCCGCCCGCCCCGGCCCCCGATCAGCAACCGCAACGGCCAACCACCGTGTACTCCGCAACCCCGACTGCGCATCCAGCGCAGCCCCCGTCCCACCCGACATCTGATAGCTCGCCGAGTCCACCTCACGAGCCCGAGCAATCCGATCCGGATAAGCCAGCCCGACCACAACCCCAGCAGCCAAATCATCCGGCACCCCACGCCCCGCACCTCCGGCCTCCCCAGCGCGGCCCGTCGTCGAGCGGAGTGCTCCACCGCCTGGTTCGGCGCCGCGGCTCAGGCGTTTCGTTTCTTCTCGCCAGCGTGCGGTGGCTGCGCGGTCGGTGCCTCGGCGAAGCGAGCGCCAGCGGGCCGGGAGGTCGTCGGTGAAGTAGCCGGCGGAATCGTCGGAGAGCATCGCGACGATCTCGCGAGCCCGCTCGGCGCCGACCCGCGACGTCCCGTCCAGCAGCGCGCGAGCCAACCGCGGATGGGCACCGATCGCGGCCATCTGACGCCCCCGCGAAGTGATCCGTCCGTTGTCGTCGATCGCGTCCAGCCGACGCAACAGCTCGGTCGCCGCCGTCATCGCCACCACCGGCGGCGCCTCCAGCAACGCCAGCCCCTCACCCCCAGGCGCACCCCACGCAGCAAGATCCAGCGCGAACCCGGCCAGATCAGCAGTAGCAATCTCCGGCGCAGGGTGATCGTCGAGATGCGAATGATCGGTCGCCGACCAACACCGATAGACCCGACCAGGCGCCTCCCGCCCAGCACGCCCCGCCCGCTGATCCGCCGACGACTTCGAAACCCGGCAAGTAACCAGCGCCCCAAGCCCCCGCGACTGATCAGTTCGAGGTTCCCGAGCCAACCCCGAATCAACCACAACCCGAACCCCCGGCACAGTCAGCGAACTCTCCGCCACCGACGTAGTCACCACGATCCGACGCCCATCGCCCGGCGCCAACGCCCGCTCCTGCTCGGCCCGCGACTGTCGCCCGAACAACGGCAACACGTTCTGCCCACCCAACCGGCGGGTCACGGCATTGATCTCGGCCTCACCCGGGACGAACACCAAGATGTCGCCCTCGTTCTCACCCAACGCCCGCAGCACCACCGCCGCGACGTGATCCAGCAACCGCGGATCAACCCGCCCACCCGGCAAGATCGGCACCGGGACAGCAGGCGGCACCCACTCAACCTCCACCCCGAACATCGCGACCGACGCAGTCACAACCGACGCCACCCCACCTCCGACGCCCGAGCCACCGCCACCCACGCCACCGCCCGCGCCGCCGCCCAGTACGCGGCTCAGCCGGGCTGCTTCCGCGGTGGCCGAGGTCGCAACGATCGCCAGATCGTCACGCAGATTCGTGCGGACGTCGACGCAGAGCGCCAGCAGCAGATCCGCATCGAGATGCCGCTCATGGCACTCGTCGATGACGATCGCGGCGACCCCAGGCAGCTCCGGGTTCTGCTGCAACCGGCGTACCAACAGCCCGGTCGTCACCACCTCGACCCGGACGTCCTTGCCACCACTGCGCTCACCACGCATCGCATACCCGACCCGCCGCCCCAGCGGCTCTCCCACCAGCATCGCCAACCGGCTGGCGGCAGCCCGCGTCGCCATCCTCCGGGGCTCGGCGACAACCACCACACCACCCAGCGCATCGGCGAGAGCCAGCGGCAGCAACGAAGTCTTCCCCGACCCCGGCGGCGCCACCAACACCGCAGTACCGTGCCGACGCACCGCATCGACAGTCACGGGCAGCACCGCCCGTACAGGCAGGTCGGCCCCCGGCACAGACACATCAGGCAACAACACAGCGCCGACGCTAGCCGACCCACCTCTGCCCACCGGCCGCCGAGCGCACCGGTGGGGCATTAAGGTCGAAGGCGTGCCCGAAGTCGATGCTTCCTTTCTAGCCCTCCCCCGACACGAACTGGCCGACGCCGCGTTGCAGCGGGCCAAGGATCTGGGGGCCACCTTTGCCGAGTTCCGGTTGGAGCGGATCCGGTCCGAGTCGATCAACGTGCGCGACGGCGTCCTCGAGAGCGCCCGCGACGACGAGGACCTCGGGCTCGCCGTCCGGGTGATCCACGACGGGACCTGGGGCTTCGCCGCCGGTGTCGCGCTGACGATCGACGAGGCCGTCCGGGTCGCCGAGCAGGCCGTGCACCTGGCGCAGGTCTCTCGGCCGATCAACTCCGAGCCGATCGAGCTGGCCGACGAGCCGATCTACGACGACGTCACCTGGACTTCGGCGTACGAGATCGACCCACTGAGCCTCCCCCGAGCCGACAAGGTCGCCCTGCTCGTTGACTGGAGCAACCGACTGCTCCAGGCCGACGCCGTCACCCACGTCACCGCGCACGTCTCCTCGGTCAACGAGTGCAAGTTCTACTCGAACTCCGAAGGCACCTCCACCACGCAGCAGCGCGTCCGGATCGGCCCGAAGATCCGGGCGACCGCAGTGGATCCCGAGACCGGCCGGTTCGACACTATGGCCAGCTGCGCGCCGCCTGCCGGCCGCGGCTGGGAGTACCTGACCGGTACCGGCTGGAACTGGGATGAGGAGCTCGCTCAGATCCCCGGCTGGCTGGCCGACAAGATGAGCGCCCCGAGCGTCGAGGCCGGCACCTACGACCTGGTGATCGACCCGACCAACCTGTGGCTCACCATCCACGAGTCGATCGGTCATGCGACCGAGCTGGACCGCGCACTCGGCTATGAGGCCAACTACGCCGGTACGAGCTTCGCCACCCTCGACAAGCTGGGCAGCCTCAAGTACGGCTCCCCCGTCATGCACGTGACGGGCGACCGTACCCAGGTGAACGGCCTGTCCACCGTCGGGTACGACGACGAGGGCGTGGCCGGGCAGCAGTGGGACCTGGTCAAGGACGGGATCCTGGTCGGGTACCAGGTCGACCGCCGGATGGCGAAGGTCAACCAGGACGTACTGGGCACCGAGCGCTCCAACGGCTGCGCGTACGCCGACTCCTCCGGGCACATCCCCATCCAGCGGATGGCCAACGTGTCCCTGCAGCCCGCTGCGGACGGCCCCTCGACCGAGGAGCTGATCAGCCGGGTCAAGAACGGCATCTACATCGTCGGCGACAAGTCCTGGTCGATCGACATGCAGCGGTACAACTTCCAGTTCACCGGTCAGCGGTTCTTCAAGATCACCGACGGCAAGCTGGACGGCCAGCTGCGCGATGTCGCGTACCAGGCCACCACTACCGACTTCTGGGGCTCCATGGAGGCAGTCGGCGGCCCCGAGACGTATGTGCTCGGTGGCGCCCTCAACTGCGGCAAGGCGCAGCCCTCCCAGTCCGGCGCGGTCACCCACGGCTGCCCGTCCGCCCTGTTCCGCGACGTCCGCATTCTCAACACCACGCAGGAGGCCGGCCGGTGACGTCCACCATTCAGCTCAGCCCACAGGACACCATCGAGCGCGGCCTACAGCTGGCTGCGGCCGCAGGGGCGTCGGGTTGCGTAGTACTGGTCTCTGAGACCTCCAGTGCCAACCTGCGCTGGGCTAACAACACCCTGACCACCAACGGCGCCATGCGCGGCTCTCGGGTCACAGTGATCGCCACTGTCGGCGCAGGCGAAGGTACTGCCGCCGGCGTGGTCGGTCGCTCGTCCGCTACCGACGCCGGCCTCCAGGACCTCGTCTCGGCCGCCGTAGCAGCCGCACGCGAGGCCGACCCCGCCGAGGACGCCCGGCCACTAGTCGAGGGCACTGTCGGCGCTGGCTGGGACGACGAGCCCGACGAGACATCTGTCAACGTGTACGCCGACTTCGCACCCGCACTAGGCGAGACGCTCACCCGGGCGACCAAGGAGAGCCGCTGGCTCTACGGCTTCGCCGACCACGAGGTAGTCACCCTGTACGTCGGATCCTCCACGGGACTCCGGTTGCGGCACAGCCTGCCCCGGGGATTCGTCTCGGCGACAGGCAAGTCAGGCGACCTGAGTCAGTCGGCCTGGGCCGGCGCCGCCACGCGTGACTTCCGCGACATCGACCCGCTCGCGATCGACGCCGAACTCACCCGCCGACTCGGCTGGGCGTCCCGTACAGTCTCCGTCGAGGCCGGCCGGCACCCGACCGTGCTTCCGCCCGCGGCGGTGGCCGACCTGACGACTTTCCTCTTCTGGGAGCTCGACGGCCGCGACGCCCATGAGGGCCGCAGCGTCTTCTCGAAGCCCTCGGGCGGTACCCGGATCGGCGAGACGCTGTTCCCGCAGCCGGTCGCACTGCACTCGGATCCTCGGCTGACCGGGCTCGAGACGTTGCCGTTCGCGGTCGCGAGGGCATCGGGCGGTTCGTCCAGCGTCTTCGACAACGGCCTCGCCCTCGGCCCGACCGACTGGATCCGCGGCGGAAGGCTCGAGAACCTGATGCAGAGCCGCTTCACCGCCGACCTCACCGGTGCGTCAGCGGTCACCCCGGCGATCGAGAACTACGTGCTCTCGGTCGACGGCGCCTCCGGTAGTACGGAAGACCTCGTCGCCGGACTCGACCGGGGCCTGCTGCTCACGTCGCTGTGGTACATCCGCCCGGTCGACCAGCAGACGCTGCTGCTCACCGGCCTGACCCGGGACGGCGTCTACCTGGTCGAGAACGGCGAGGTGACCGGTGCCGTGAACAACTTCCGTTTCAACGAGAGCCCGGTCGACGTGCTCGCCCGCTTCACGGCGGCCGGCGCGACCGTACCGACCCTCTCCCGCGAGTGGGGCGACGACTTCTCCCGCACGGCGACCCCGCCGCTGCTCGTCCCCGACTTCAACATGTCCAGCGTCAGCCAGGCGTCCTGACCGAACGCCAGAGGCCCGGCACCCCGTAGTACGGGATGCCGGGCCTCTGTCTTGATCAGGCCTGCGGGGCCGGCGGGTAGCCCGGGTAACCCGGCTCGCCACCGGCGCCCGGACCGCCGAAGCGCTCAGCGGCCTTCGGGTCCGGACCGTACGCGTTGTCGCCCGCGTTGCCCTCCTGGATGGCGAAGACCAGGAAGACGATCCAGCCGACACAGGGAACGAGGTTGATCAGATACCACCAGCCGCTGCGGCCCGTGTCGTGCAGCCGCCGCCAGCTCACGGCGAGTCCAGGCACGAGCACCGCGAGGCTGTAGAGCCCGCTCAGCACGCCGACGGAGTCGTTCGGCCCGAACTTGGTGCCGATGACCAGATCGATGATGCTCAGGACGATCCCGATGATCGCGTTGAACAACACGAACATCCAGTATTCCTTGCGCCGCGCGCGGCCGCTGAATTCGGCGTACTTCTTGATGACATCTGTGTACCACTGCATGGGTGTTTCTCCGATGGTCGAATGTGAACGCGGACCGAGCCTGTCGGTACCCACTAGGTTCGTCAATGCAAGGTTTCGCTTCGGTGACCAGATCGCAACACGGCACGCCGTAGTTCGAGTCAACTTGAGATCAACGGAGCCGGTTTCGCCTGGGTGACCCGCCACAACCGGCGGCCGTTCTCCTCGTACGGATCGGCGCCGCCGAGCTCCCACCGGTCGGCCAGTTCGTGCACCAGCTCGAGGTCGAAGAACCGGCCGGCGAACCCGTCCTTGGCATACAGTCCGTCGCCGATCTCGGCACATTTGCCGAAACGGCTGTCATCGGTCGACCACACGGTGTAAACGAAAAGCCCGCCAGGGCGTAGTACCCGGCGGATCTCGTTGACCAGGGTGCGGAGTTCGGTTCGCGAGAAAGCCATGTTCAGCAGGACGTTCGCGTACACCGCCCCGACCGTCGCGTCGGCCGGCGGCAACGGATCGCGGACGTCGTGCAACGCCGCCGTCACCCGGTCGTCCAGCCCTTCGCGCTGCGCGTCCAGCCGCAGCCGGTGCAGCGCCGACTCACTGAAGTCGGTGGCATGCACGCTGAATCCCTGCCTGGCAAGGTAAAACGCGTCCCGCCCCTGCCCGGCACCCAGCTCCAGCACATCATCGATGCCCGCAGCACCGAACAACTTCGCCGTCCACCGCGCCGCCGCCGAAGCCTCCGCACCATGAAGGCTCGGATGCTGCTCGTAAGCCGCCTGCCACCGCTCTTGCTGAGCCCTCGCGAGCTCCACATACCCAGTCTTCATCTTGCTCCCCGTGTACGCCTCGCCAGTCTTTTCCCAACCAGCAGACCCCAGCACCCTACGCGACGAAGTGAGTAGACGTACTCAAGCGCCCGCCCGTTCCACCTAGCGATAGTGAGGTGAACGATCGAGGAGGACGCCAGATGAACGCCCACGCCACTGACTTCCAGTGCCCCGTCTGCCACACCCAGCTCCACCTGGACGTCCGGGCAGCCACCGCACCGCCACCACCGGTAGTCCCTATGCCTGTCCACAAACCCCCAGGTCAGCAAGGCCCTCTGCGCCCACCGCCACTGCCGAAGCCGCGCCGGGCACCTCGCCGCGCAGGCCTCGATCATCGCCACCCTCGCCGCCATCTCCTTGACCGCTTCCGTCCCGGCCGCCCGCCACAAGCTCGCCGGTACCGCCGAAGCGCTCGCCATCCTCGGCAGCGGCCTGCTCACCGTCGACCTGTACGGCGCCCGCGCCCTCGGCCTGATCGGCCCCGACACCATCGACGGCCTCACCTACTTCGGCCTGGCCGCCGCGATAGTTGCCGCGACCAACCTCTTGATGTCGCGGATCGCGCCCACGGTGATCACGTACGGTGTCGCCGCCGTCATCATCGGTCAGCTCCCGCTGCCCTTCCTGGTGGCCGACCGCGTCGCCCTCGCCCCGTTTCTGCTAGGCCTGCTCATCCAGGTGGCGATCACCCTGTACTGGACGTCAAAGGGAACCAAGGTCGTCCGCACCACCGGCGCGATCTGCTCCGCCATCGTCTTCTGGGCCCTGATGATCACCGGCTCTGTCCGCGTCCTCATCAGCCTGGTCGCCCACCACTCGGTCCAGTCCCGCCCAGCCCTAAACGACTTCGTCGACGGTCCAGCGACTGCCCTGTCCCCCGTCCTCGCCACGACAGCCATCCTCTGCCTGTCCGCCTTAGTGGGCATCGTCCTACTCCGCAAGATCGCCCTTCCCCTAGCCATGCCACCAGCGGTCGGCGAATCAGCCTGTACAGCCGCCGCCGCATTCGCCTTGGCGACCTAGCTCCCCCAGCTCCCCACCACCGGCCGCTGGCTCGACACGGCCCTAGCGGCGTCACTCGCCCTGGCGGCCCTCCTGATGCCCAAGCGGACCGGCACCATGCCCTGGACCGCCGCCGCAGTTGTTGCCGTCATCAACTTCTTCGTCTGCGCCGCCACTGACGACATCGTGCAACTAGGCCTGATCTCCGCCGCCATCTCAGCCCTGGCCCTAGTCGCCGCCCGGCGCAACCGCCTGACCCCGCCGGCCGCAGCAATCACCGCCGGCTTCGCCGCCCAACTCGCGATCGTCCTGACCACCTACGACGGCCTCTTCACCCTCTGGACCGGCGCCATCCTGCTCGCCCTCACCGGCGCAACATCGATCTCCACCGCCTGCCTAGTCAATAACCACGACCTAAACCGCGCACTCCTCCTACCCGCAACCTGCGCAACAGCCATCGCCGAGTCCATCGCCCTCATCGACGGCAACCCCACGATCACCGGCATCACCCCCACCATCGCCGCCGCCCCACTAGTTGCCTACGGCATGCGCCCCACCCGCCGCCCCGCCCTACTCCTATCCGGCTTCCTACTAACCCTCGCCAACACAGCCTTCGTCCTGGGAACCAACGCCACCACCCTCGAATGGTTCACCCTGCCCCCCCGCCGCCGTCATCCTCGCCATCGGCATCTACGCCTACCGCACCCAATCCAGCTGGATCTACCTAGGCCCCGGCCTCCTACTAGCCCTGGCCCCCTCCGCTTTAGTTGCCAACAGCAACACCGACTACCTCCGCACCACCTTCGTAGTAGCCGCCGCCCTCCTGACAATCCTGATCGGCACCCGCTACGCCCTACAGGCCCCCTTCATCATCGGCGCCACCGTCCTCCTCAAAATCGCCCTCTGGCAATTCCTCCAGGTAGCCCCTCTGATCCCCCTGGATCACCCTGGCCACCGCCGGCCTAATCCTCCTCACCGTAGGCGCCACCTACGAACGCCGCCCACAAAACGCCAAACAAGCAGCCCACTGGCTAACCTCCCTGCGCTAGCCAGACACCCAAGCTGTTGCTGGTCCACGAACGTCCGCATAACCTCAGCTCTCACCGGGCGGAGGAGTGTGCGCGATGACGAATCGACCAGTTCACCCTCTGTACAGCGACGTACGTGAAGCACTCGAGACGCTGCGGAAGGGGGCAGGCATCCCCACCTCCAAGAGGCTCACCGACAAGAGGACCGTGGCGCGGCCCATCCTCGACCTACCTCTCGTTCGGCAGATCATGCGATCCGGCAAGGACGACAGCACCGCAGCACATGAGGTCATCGAGCGATGCGTCGCCGGGCTGGAGGACAAGACCTCTCAAGTCGTGATCCAGGTGGCGCTGGCCCTAGACGCAACGAGGGTCGTCGACCGGCTGATACTGGCACAACAGACGGTCGGAGCCCGTAGAGAGTCCCTTCTCGGTCACTGGGCGGAGTACTTTCCCACGGGCCAGGCGGCGCCGACCATCAATCAGCTCCGGCACAGGTTCGAAGATCGGGCTTTCGACCAACTCACCCAGCTGATCCTGTCTCCCAGAGCTCGCGACCTCTGCTCACCGACCGCAGCCGGAGCGATCGGCGGCAAAGGCCGCGTCCTCGTCGTCGGAGGTGTGGTCAACGACATCACCTTCAGAGTTCCCGAGTACCCCGAGCACGAGATGGCCACCGAAGCCGCAGGCTGCCGGATCACGCCCGGCGGCAAGGGATACATGCAGGCGGTCGCCGCCGCCCGTCTCGGACTCGACGTGACCTTGCTCGCGGCTGTCGGCGACGACCGCGATCCGCAGCCGACTCTGGACAGGTTGGCCGTCGCCGGCGTCGATGTCTCGCAGGTGAAGGTGCGTCCTGGCGAGATGTCGAGCTGGACCGGGATCCTCGAGTTGCCGAGCAGCGCCAGTCAGGCAGTGAACTTCCGCGGACGGGCTGCACTGACCACCGCGGACATCGACGACAGCGCTGCCGAGCTAGCCGCCTGCGACGTGGTCCTGGCCACCTTCGAGATACCCAGTGAGGTGATGGCACACCTGCTGGGTGTGCTGTCAGAGCTACCGGATCCACGGCCGACGGTCATCATCACGCCGGCCCAGCCATACACGACGAGGATCGACCGGCATCTGCTGAAGGCGGCGGACTTCCTCGTTGCCCGGCAGTGGGAGTTTCTCCGGTTGTTCCCGGAGGGCAACCGGAACTTCCCGGGCGACGAGCTCTACGAGAATCTTCTCGACCTCGACATCGGTCACATCTGCCTGATGAACGACGACGGCTCGACGATCTACTCGAACGCCGGCGACATCGAGGGCCGGAAATTCAGCTATTCACCACCTGGTGTCACCAATTTCCCCAGCTCGGCGATCTCGAGAGATGCGTTCTGCGCTGCCCTCGCCTGGCACCTGGTCGAGGACCGGTCCGCGAAACTGACGGACGCGGTGAAGTGGTCCGCTGCCGCCATGGCGGCAGCCGCTGCGGCGTACGCGACATTGACCGACGGACCAAAATCCGACGCCACTATGGAATCTTTGCCGGATCGTAACCAGATTGCACGCCGCGCATCACGCCAGCAACCTGACCAGGTCACGCCCAGCGATCAGTGATTGACCGCCTGACGGCCGTCAAATCAACCGCTAGCTGGCCAAACTCCGTCAATGACGGTCAAAACAGGACTTCTGACGATGCATTCGGCTTGGCCTGTCGAAACACGGCCGACAAGCGCCCGACGCCAGTCAAAGAAGCACCCTGCCGCCGCCAGAACGCCGTGCCTTGACGGCAGAACTCTGCGCGCTTGACTGGTAATGGCGGCCGCCACTCTAATCCATCGGTGTTTTGCGAGATCCTCTCTGCGAGCGGATCTCCGGCGGAGAGGACGTGATTCCGATGCTGGCAAACAGTGCGGCGCTACTGATTCTGGCCATGATCATCGGCACCCTTCTGGTGTCCTACTGGAAGCAGATCATCCGCTGTCTCGCGATCATCACGACCACAGTTCTCTGCTTCGGCCTCCTTGAACTCATCGCTCTATTCAACAACTGAAGTGATGCCGAGGAGATCTCGATCCCGTAGGATCATGGCGCGGGGTAGGTCGACAATTCGGAGGGGCGAATGGCCAACCGCGAGGATCCGGACTCCCCCGACGCCGTCGTGCTGACTCATACGCTGGAGAAACTCCGGGCCCGAGATGGGCTGGTCCTGCAGCGGTTGCAGACGATCAGGAGAAGCGATGTTGCGTCGCTGCTCGGGTTGCCTTCGGTTCAGAACCTCGCCGGCTCGCAGGACATCGATCCATACCTGGCTGCGCTGCAGGTGGTGGCCCAGTGCGTGCGGGACCTACTCGACGGAACGCATCAGATCGTCGCCGACGCCGTCCTCGGGCTCGGAGTTCTCGACGATGCCTACTTGCGGCATGGCCTGGACCAGAAGGTCATTCAGGCCCTCCGCGCTGACTCGCTCGGACGTCGCCGGGCCACTCTGCTGAGCCATTGGAGAGCCCTGCATCTGGCGATCGGAGTCCCTTCCGGTGACCCGCCGAGTGACCGTACATTGCGCGGAACGCTCGAGTTCGACGTGTTGCGGCAGCTGGCTCGGCAATTGCTGCAGCCGGCGAACCAGCCGCTCGCACTTCCGGCACCGACCTCTGAAGAGACGGGACGGCCACCGGCGACGGTCGGGCGCGTCATCATCGTCGGCGGCGCGGTGATGGACGTCATCTTCCGGACCAAAGTGATTCCCCAGCATGAGACCTCGATGCTCGCGGACTACTGCTTGCTCACCCCGGGCGGCAAGGGCGTGAGTCAAGCCGTCGCGGCTGCGCGCCTGGGTCTCAGGGTCAGCCTGGTCGCGGCCCTGGGCGACGATCAGTTCGGCCAGGAGATCGTCGGGTACCTCCGCGCCGAGAACGTCGACACGTCGCTGCTCAAGGTCGTCCGTGGCGCCCGCACGCCGATCACCGGAGTCTTCGAGCTGCGGCTGGGCGACAGCATCGCGGCGGTCTGGCGCAACGACAAGGAGATCAATCTCGGCGTCCGCGACGTCGACCTGCTTTCCGGCCAGATCGCCGGCTGCGACGCGGTCCTGCTGACCTTCGAGATCCCGCGCGAGACGTTCCAGCGCGCCGTCGACCTTGCTCACCGCGACGACCACTCACGCCCCATCGTGATCGTCACGCCGGGCCAGCCGTACGCCGATGGCGGCATCTCCCGGCAGGCCCTGTCCCGGATCGACTACCTCGTCGCCCACGCCTGGGAGCTGGAGCAGTACACCCCGGCCGGGCACGACCGTTTCGACCCGGACAGAGTCGGCGAGCACCTGCTCGAACGAGGCGTGGGCACCGTCTGCCTCCTCGGCTACGGCGGCGGCCTGATCTACTCCCAAACCGCACCCCGCATCGACCGCCTCCCGACGGTCTCCTCTCCCTTCAAGGAGTCCTCGACCACCCGCGACGCTTTCTGCGCCGCCCTGGCAGCCAAACTGATCGACGACGGCACTTTCAGCGAGAGTGTGGCCGAATGGGCGACGGCCGCGATGGCCTGCGTCGCCGAGGACCACGTGCACTCGACCACGATGCCTGATCGGGATCGGATCGAGCGAAAGCTGCGCGACACGAGGTCCCGTAACCACTAGCGCCGGAGTCGCTGCCAACTGGGCGACCACGGCTGCCAGTTGGTAGGGCGCGTGCCGGCGACAGCCCCGAATCGACGCCAATAAAGCGGATTGACACCCAATTGCCGTGCTGTTCACTGAACGCAAAGGGCGTTCTAGAGCACGGAATGAGGGATGGCGATGAGCGAAAATCATGGCCTGGCACTGATTCTGATGGGAGTGGCGGCCATCATTCTGTACCACTTCTGGAAGCAGATCCTTTTGCTGCTCCTGATGGTGGTGATCACGCTCCTCTGCTTCGGGATCTACAGCGTCGCGGTCGTCGTGGTGAGCTGAGGCGGCGCGGCGGGTCAGCGGCGGAGCCGGCGCTGCCCCTCGACGGGCAGCAACTCCGTCTCGCCCCTGAGGCGGCAGCAGAAGATCGTGGAGTCGAGCAGGCTTGCCCGGCTCAGCTCGACAACGCCGCCGGAGTAAGTCCGGACCGCCGCGAGGTTGGCGGTTCCGTACTCCTCGCGAAGTTGGCGCGGACTGATATACCGGCCGTCGAGGTAGAAGTATGGCCGCGCGCGGACCGACATCCAGCGTTGCCAGTTCGCTGCTCGGTAACTCGAGCCGGTGAAGCCGAGGTTCGCGTCTACCGCTGTCGTCAGCAGGTCGAGCTCCGGCTCGGTCCGGCGCAGCGCGGCGCGAACCTTGGCCAGCAGGAAGGAGATGGCGTTGCTCGGCGCGATGTCGAACGAATAGACCCGGGACACCTCCCAGACTCGCTCCGGCAGTACGCCGAACTGCTGACGCAACTGTCGTCCGACCACCGACCACTCAAGCGGGGAAACGCTGCACAACGTCACCGGACGACCCTCAGGATCGATCAGAGCGTAGTTCATCGAATTGCTGCGAGCACTGCGCAGATAGTGCAGGTGACTGAAGATCCGGCCGGCGCTCCGCGTGTCGTAGGGGACGAATCGCAACTCCTGCAGCCGGTGCTTGCCGGTCGGTATCAGTTCCAGGACCTCGGCCTGGTCGGCGCGCAGAGCGACGGTGCAGTTGCCGAGTTCCCTCTGCAATTGCCACCGAGTCAAACGACCGTCGTGTCCTGCGACGCGAGGCAGGTGCAGCAGGGTCCGGATGGCCAGCGCGCGCGGTTCGACATCGTGGGCAACTGCTGACTGGGCGACCAATTCAGCAAAGCGGGAACCGGCGTCGCGACAATCGTCGAGCGACAGAGTCAGTTGCCGTCCAGCTGGCCCATGCGCTCTGCTGCCCGCCCTGATCGCAAGTGCATCCAAGCTCCGGCCTCCTGTCATCAGCTTATGACCGGCAGATACGTCTTCAGAATGGCGAGCCGGGCCTGCACCCGATCGGACTTCAGCTGCCGCGGAGTCAGTCGCTTGCGCGGGCGATAATCGACGTGGTGCTGCGATGCCAGCTCGTCGTGCCATCCGTACAGCACTTGGTGCTGCCGGAGTATCTCTGCCTGATCACCGGTCAGGTCGACGACCAGCCGATGGCGTTCGTAGCCGACTTCGATCCAGCAATGGAGCTCCACCTCGATCCGCTCGGGCTCAAGGGCGGAATAGACGTCGCCGTAGCAATAGCTGAGGTTCGGCACCTGGTGGCCGGCAAGTGTCTCCACCAGCCAGGCGGAACTGACACCACACTGTCCGCGGGACGACGGTACGTCCGCGCCGGCCGGGCCGATGAAACTCTCATGGACCGTTTCGTTGGTCCAGGCATCCTGCAGGAGCTTTCGGTAACCCGCGAGGTCAGCGACCCAGCGTGGGAAGGGTGGACGGTACCCCTGCGGCGGGCGGGCGGCGTCGCCATGGCGACGGCTGGTTGCGCCGGTCAACGACAAGCTAAGACGTCCTTCTGTGCGTTGACTGCCGAACGACGATCACTGCGACCTTCGCTCCATAGTGCACGTTGACCCGGCAATGCGCTACCGGACCGTCAGCCCGCCGTCAGCGGTTGGCCTTCAGGTTTTGGTCGAGGATGGCCAGGCGGGTCCGGACCGGGTCGTACTGGAGTTGCAACCGGGTGAGCCGGTGCTTCGGACGGTAGTCGACGCGTAGGGCGGTCTGTAGTTCGTCATGCCAGCCGTACACGACCGGATGCGCCCGGAGGAGTTCCGACTGGTCGCCGGTCACGTCTACGACCAGGCGGTCGCCCCCATGAGACACCTCGACCCAGCAGTGCTGCTCGACCTCGATGCGGCCGGGGTCGTCCATCGAATGGAGGTCGCCGGAGCAGTAGCTGAGATCCCGGACATGAGCGGCAGCCAATGCCTCTACGAGCCAGGCCGAGCTGACGGCGCCCTGGCCGTGTGAAGGCATGACCTGTACACCGGCAGGGCTTCTGAAATTCTCATCCAGAGTAGTTGCGGACCAGGCGTCCTGGAGGCGCTTTCGGAGGCCTGGGAGGTCGTCGGTCCAGCGGGGGTAGGAGCGGCTGTGGAGCGACGGGGTGGTGGAGGCGAGGGGGCGGCTCAGGCTGCCGGTGAACGACACTGTTCGGGACCTTCTGTGGGGTGGTATGTGGCGTGCGTGTGTGGCGCACGCCACAAAGTATCCAACGAGGCGTTGGATCGCCAGTTACCACTCGCGAGCTGGTCTGATGCCTTTCACGGAGTACAGAGGGTTCGGCATGCGGCCGGTGACGGGGATCGGGGGGCGGGTGTCGAGGTCGGTGTAGCCGAGGGTTAGGCGGTAGCCGTTCAAGGGGTAGCGGGCGAAGGTTTCGCCTAGTAGGGCGGTGGCTTCGAGGCGGTCTTGGTACTGGGGGTGGGCGCGGGTGTACTCCTCGATTTCGCCGCGGAGGATTGCCCAAACTTGGTCGGAAGGGATCAGGTGCAGGTCTGCCAAAGGGTTGAGGACGCCTAGGAAGAGGGCGTCGACCAGGTACTGGCGGAGGATGTGCCAGGGCTTGCGAGGGAGGACTCGGTCGTGGGAGTCGGGTTCGGGGCCGCGGGCGGGGATGGGGGTGGTGGAGATGTTGACGTCGTCGATGAGGTCTTTGATGACCAGGCGGGTCGGTAGGCCTTCGGGGTTGCAGATGATGGAGAGGTTTTCGCCGTGGGGGTTCACCGTGATGCCGTAGTGATGCAATAGGTGGAGTAGTGGGCGGATGAGGGTCGAGATGAGTTCGGCGAGCCAGACCGTGGCATCGCAAGAGCCGATCAGCGCTGCTACCAACGGCTCGCCGTTCACGTCTCGGTGCAGTACTGCGGCCAGCGGCCAGGCCGTCTCGCCGGGGGCGATCACTAGCGGGTCACGCCAGATGCAGCCGAGGGTCTCGGTCCATTGGTACGGGACGCCGGTGGACAGCTGTGGGTGGTGGACGGTTACCGACGCGACTTCGCCGAGCAGTACGGTGCCGAGGCGGTTGAGGACCTCGTCGCGGGACCAGAGGCCACGGAGCCATTGGGTGACCATGGGGGCGGCCAGTGAGCAGTGGGCGGGGATGCCTCGGTAGACGGAGGTGTTGAGGATCTTCAGTGGCAGTTTGACCTGGTCGCGCTCAGGTTGGGAGAGGTTGACCATCGTCCGGATGGACTGGGTCGGGAGGTAGTCGTCGGGCCCCTCCCCCAGGACGACGATCTCCCCGGTGGCCAGCTCACGTGCCCACTGGGTCGCCACTACGTGGTCTAGCTGCCACGGGTGGCAAGGGAGCCACACGTACGAGTCCGGGTCGACCAATTGGGCTCGGAAGGTGTCCCAGGTCGAGCCGAGCTCCCGCTTGAGTACTGCGTGCTCCGACAGCTCCGGAGTACCCCGGAACTCGGCTAGCCCCCGTCGCACGGCCAGCCAGACCAGGCGGAGCGGAGTACGGGCCTCTGGGGTGTAGCGGAGGCTGTCGGCGGCTGAGAAGCCCAGCCGGCCCTTGTTGGCGACCAGCAGTGGATGGCCGGTCAGGTGACCTTCGAGGTCTGTATGCGACAGCCCCACCAAATCGCCAACAGGCACAGCAGTAGAAGCCATCCGTACGTCGGCAGCCAACGTGCTGGACAGTTCGGCCACATACCCGGCGACAGTCGACCCAGAGATGCCCAGAGCGTCCGCCGCGTCGACCAGGAACTGCACCGGGTCGACAGCCTCCTCGCTCTCGTCATTGCCGAGGATGCCGGCCGCTGTACGGCGTACCGACCCAGGAACCACCTGATAGCTGCCAAACCCACCACGTGTCGAGGTGAACGTGTAGGTAGCCGCACCGAACACCAAGCGATCCCCGTCAGGCTGCAGCAGATCCTCCGTGCAGAGCTGCGAGATCAGCTTGGCCAGGAGCGAGGCGGAGCTCCCAGTCCAGCTCATCCCGGGATGGAGAAGGTAGTGAACGCAGTGGACTTGGGCAGCCGGAAGATCTCCCTCCCGGCGACACTGTTGAGGATGGTGGCATTGCGGATCGCGCCGATCCCCAGGTCCGGTGCCGCTACCCCATGGCTGTGCAGGTCCGCGTTGGCGACGAACAGCCGGCCGGTCAGTGGGTCATCGGTACTGATGCTGTGATCCCTGTTGACCACCCACCGCCCGGCAGCGTCCCTGTGCACCAGCGGGTCCAGTGCCGTGAAGAAGGGCAAGGGTCGATTGCGGTAGCCAGTAGCGGCCACAACGGCGTCCGTCACGTGCTGGAAGGTCCGCCCGCTGTCAGCGTGCCGCATGGTCAGCTCGATGCCGTCAGCGCGAGCAACCGCGGACTCCACGGCCACTCCCACCTGCAACTCCACAGGTGCCACCGCCGAAGCGTTGAGGTCGCGCTGGTAAAGCACATCGTGGATCTCCTCCAAGGTGTCCGAGGAGATGCCCTTGTAGTGCCGCCACTGATCCTTGACCAGCCGATCGCGCGTCGACTCGGCCAGCTCATGGAAGTAGTCCACGTACGAAGGCGTAGTCATCTCCAGCACCAGCTTGGAGTAGTCCAGAGGCGTGTACGCCGCTGTGCGGGTCAGCCAGGCCACGCCCGGCCCACCCTCTGCGTTGGCCCGCAGCAGGTCCAGCGCGCACTCGGCGCCCGACTGGCCAGAACCCACCACCGTCACGCGCCCAGCCCGCAGGAGATCATCCCGGCGGTACAAGTAGTCGGACGAGTGCAGGAACCGCTCCGAAGGCAGGTCGGCGAGCGCAGCCGGCACTGCGGGCTCTGTGCCAACCCCTACCACCAGGTGGCGGGCCTTGAACACCTCTACCGACCCAGCGCGCTCCACTGTCAGTACAAAGGCATCACCGTCGAAAACCACCTCCGACACGTGATGTCCGAAGTGCAGCGAGTCCAACTGCGCCGCACACCAGCGCAGATAGGCCTCGTACTCCCGCCGCGTCGGGTGGAACTTCTCCCGCACGTAGAACTGGTAGAGCCGGTCGTTGTCCCGCAGGTACGACAGGAACGACAGCGGATGCGCCGGCTCCACCAGACTGACCAGGTCAGCCATGAACGACACCTGCAGCATCGCGTCGCCGAACATCAGGCCGCGGTGCCAGGTGAACTCGGGCCGGCTGTCCAGCACCGCCAGCTTCAGGTCGTCCAGGCCACTGGCCAGTGCGGCCAGGCCCAGGTTGAACGGGCCACACCCGATCGCGATCACGTCGTACGGCTCGGTACTCATCTCAGGCCTCCACGGTCCGGGTGTGGACCATCAGTAGTGCTTTCTTCTCGGGTAGCTCCAGCTCCGCGTGGGTGACGAAACCAGCAGCCTCGAATGCGCGGATGGATGGAAGATTCGTGACATCGGGCTCAGCGACCACGCGCCGGCTCAGCGGGTCGGCACGGAACAGGGCATCTGCCAGCGCTCGCAGCAGCCGGCGACCCAGTCCCCGGCCGAGCCGCTCGGTATCGCCGATGGCCACATGGACGCCCCAGTCGTGCTCCTGCCAGGCGTAGTACTCCGCCAGCCGGTCGTGCCGGACCCGGTACAACTCGACGTACCCGAAGTCCTCGCCGTCGACAGCGGTCAGGCACGGGATCGAGTGCTCGCCGGCGAGCTGCTCCTCGATCGCCTGCGCCCATCGCTCGACCGACCAGTCCTGCTCCCACCACTTCTGGATGTGCGGCTGCGCCATCCACCAGGCGATGGTCGGCGCGTCAGACGAAGCGGCAGGCCGCAGGTCGAAGCCGCTGTCCAGGTGGAGCAGCAGCGTGACATCACACCTCACTGCGCGCGCCCAATCGCAGGGGATTCGGTATGTCCAGATAGACCGACTGTGCGTCGAGCGGAGCGACTACCTCGTCGATACCGCGCAGCCGGGTCATCATGTTCGCCTTGCAAGGCAGCTGCGCAGCAGACAGCCAACGTCGGGCCAGGCGGTCACCGCTAGGCCCAGCAGCCTTCAATGCCGGCAGTGCCTCGGACAACCGGTCGCGGACGACCTCAAGCAACGCATCCTCGTCAGCGAGCCCGTCCACCGCCAGGGAGCCCACCACAGCGAGCGCCTGGTTGTGCAGCAGGTAGTAGGTCAGCCGGTCGTCAACGATCGCGTCATCCACCACCGCCAGCGTCGAGTCACTCAACCCGGTCACGTCCAGCAGTCCCCGCAGGTACGACGAGGCGAGGTAGTAGCCCTGGTTGTCGCGATAGGCCCCACCAGCAACCCGCCCTGCGTCATCCAGCCGCACCAGGGTGTTCTGCTGATGCGCCTCCAGCCCGATCCCCGTCTCGGCGTACAGGTGGAGCATCGGGACCAGTACTTCGTCCACGTACGACGCCACCCACGCCTCTGCCCCACCGTCGCCATGACCAGCGACGGCAGTACCGAGCCGACTGGGCTGTCCCGGCCGCGGCGCCACCAGCCCGGCCAGACACGCGTAGCTGTCAACACCATCCGGTACTTCGCGCACAGCGACGTCCAACCCGGTCAACAGCGGGCCACCCTCGTCCAGCGCGACCCAGGCCGGGTCGCGGACAATGGAGAACCGGGGGTGCGCCGTCGCAGTACCGGCGTTGTAAGCCGCGTCGAGCAGCCGGTTGATCTCCAGGCCTCGCCGCAGCTCGGTCGGAGTCGACTCACGGCGAGAGTTGGTGATGCGCAATCCAAGAGACAGCTTGAGCATCACCGGCAGGTCTGGGTGGTAGACCGTGCGCAGGCTCGAGGTCGGATACCACTTCGCACCCAACGGCCCCAGTGCCTCCATCCGGCCAGCAGCGATGAGCGAGGCGATCCGTGGCCGCTTCAGTACATCAGCGGCCTGCCAGGGATGGGCCGGCACCAGCACCCGGCCGTCCGGCGGCGTGATTCCGGCCAGCGCGGCCATCAGCTGCAAGGCGTCCAGTCCCTGCAGTGATGGCGCGCCGGCCACCTGGTCCGAGGACACCAGTTCGGCGTCCACTGCGAACCAGTGCACCGCGAAGCGGCCGCCCAGCTCCGGCGAGTACGCCGACAGCTCGGCACCGCTCAACCCATCTCGACTCTTCGGAGCCGGGTGGTTCAGATGGCCGAACAGCAACGCCTGCTCAGCCTCGAGAAAACGTCCGGGTCCACCGTCACCAGCGCCGGCCACGAAGGCCGCGACATTGCGCACGGACTCCGCCGTACGGGCTGCGAGGTCGTCGATCTCGGCCGGGTCGGCGTCGACCGACAGCAGTCGCACGAGCTGCTCCGGACTGACAGACACACCGTCCACCCGGACCTCGGCAAAGCCGTGCAGCCCCGTTCTGGATGCGTGCACCACGGTCGCCGTCAAGGTCGACGAGCCGACCTCCAGCGACAGCGGGCCGGCTGCGACCGGCACGGAGGTCTCCCGTGTGTAGCACCGCAGGATGGCGTCGAGATGAGCTTCTACCGCCACTGAGGTGGGTGAGATCACGCTGCTCCTTCGCGAGGCAGGACGTCGTGACCGGTGGCCACGACCTGGTCGAGCAGTTCCTCGATGTCCGTGGCGGTGGCATTCGGGTTCAGCAGCGTCAACTTCAACGCGACCGCCGCCGGGCGGCCGCCGCGAGCCGGGATCCTGGTCCGGCCGATCAGCACCCGTCCCGACGTCAGCAACCGGCGCCGGACCTCACCCTGGACAGCGTCCAGCTCGGCCGCCGCCAGCCCCTGCCCGGCGACCCGGAACAACACCGTGGTCAGGGTCACCGGCGCCAGCAACTCGAGGTTGCTGTCGGCAACGACCCGGGCCGCGGCGGCGTGCGCGAGCTCGTGACAGGTGTCGAGCATCCTGCCCAGTCCGGCCCGGCCGTATGCCGTCAGCGTGGTGGCGACTTTCACCGCATCGGGCCGGCGAGTTGTCTGCAGGCTGCGGCCGAGCAGCCCGTCCAGTCCGGAGTCGATGTCGTCGGCCGGGTTGAGGTACTCCACCGACCGCCCGAGCGAGGCGAACCGCTCCCGGTCGGCGACGAGCAGCATGCTGGTCGCGGCGGGCTGCCAGCCGATCTTGTGCAGGTCCAGCGTCACCGAGTCGGCGGCCGGCAACTCGGCCAGCAGCGGCGCGAGCCGGTCCGAGAACAAAGCACCGAACCCGTACGCCGCGTCGACGTGCACCCAGGCTCCGTACTGCCGCGCCAGATCGGCGATCTCCCCGATCGGATCGATCGAGCCGTAGTCCGTCGTACCGGCCGTGGCGACCACCGCGAGCGGCGTACGGCCGGGCTTGTCCAGCTCGCCGGCCAGGATGTCCGAGCGCATCCGGAAGTCACCGTCGGCCGGGATCGTGATGGCCGCGTCCTCCCCCAGACCGAGTGCCGCGCACGCACGCTGCACGGAGAAGTGCGCGAGCTCCGAGCAGAACACGACCGGCTTCTCCAAGCCACCAAGGCCGTTGCGCCGGACGTCGATACCGAGCGCCGCAGCCGCATTGTCCCGGGCGATCAGCATCGCGAGCAGGTTCGAGATCGAGCCACCAGGCGTCAGCACACCATCCGCAGACGGCCCGAATCCGGCCATCGTCGCCAGCGCCCGGACCACCCAACGCTCGATCTCCAACGTCACCGGACCGGAGTCGTACGTGTCCATCGACGCGTTGCTCGCGGACGCCAGCGCATCGGCGTCGACCGCGACCTGGAGCACCGGCGGCTGCAGATGCGCGGCCGCCTGCGGGTGACTGAGATCGATGCCGTCCCGATCGAGCAGACCGGCGATCAGGTCCAGCGCGGCGGACTCGCCGACTCCCGTCGACGGCACCCGCGGAGCCCCCAGCGATTCGGCCGTCCGCTGCTGCACGGCAGCCGGAGTACCGGCCGGCAGCGGCCCCCGTTTACTGTCCCGCACCGTCGTTGCCAAGGGCCAGCGATGCAGCTCCACCACCCGCTGATCGCGATCGAAGGGACTATAGGGAGCGTCGAGGGACGACATCCAGCTTCTCCTGGGAAAGTTGTCGAGTAAGGCAGCCCTTACTTAGGTAGCCCTAACTTACTAACCTCGAAGCTGTGAGTGTCAACCGGGGGCCGTCGATGGTGAACGAGTCAGCCGCCGGATGAGGTACGGGTCACACCGAAAGTCATGCCGGTCGGCCGGTAGGCAACGCCTGCAAGAGGTTGCGGACCTCATCGGCGGCCGGATCCGCGACATGGTCGTAGAGCGCGATCGCGCGCTCCCAGTGCGGCCGCGCCAGGCCCGGCCGGCCCGCCTCGACCTCGATCGACCCGAGAAGGTGACGGATGCCGGCTTCCCGGTTGTCCCCTGGGTGGCGAACAGCAATCGCGAGGGCGAGTTCGAGGTACTCCGCTGCCTTCGGCAGATCGCCGAAGCTCCACCAGGCCCGTCCCAGGTGCTCGAGCGCGTCGAACTCCGCCATCACCGGGCCCTCGACCCGCGACCGCTCCAGTACGCCGGTCAGCATCGCGAGCCCCCGCTCGTACTGACCGCTCTCGGCCAGCGAGAACCCCATGTACATCAGGTGCATCAACGGCCCGTCCCCCGCGCCGCGGGCCCGGTGGTTGGCCAGCACGGCATCGAAGGCAGCCTGCTGACCGGCCAGATCGCCGATCGCACCGGCGGCCATCCCGCCGACGAGATTCGCGTTGGACTCCGCCAGTACGAAATCCACCTGCGGCGCCAGCGCCAGTGCCTCGGCCGCGAGTTCGACAGCTTCGGTGGCGGCGCCTGTCCGCACCAGCACGGTCCCCAGCTCGACCAGGCAGCAGGCCACCTGCATCGGATCCCGCCGCGCTCGGGCGAGCGGCAGCGCCAACCGCAAGTAGCCCTCCGCGCGGTCGTGCTGACCGAGTGCCAGACAGATCTGTCCCAACGCGGTCCACAACCGGTCGGCCTCGGCCTCCGGGGCGAGATCGCAGTCCAGAGCGGCGAGCAAGGCGTCTCGCGCCTCGGCGAACTGCATGCGGACGAGCGAGAGCCGATGGACGCCCCAGGCCATCCGGGCGGCGATCAGGCGTTCCTCGCGATCGCCACCCGCCGCAGCGCGAATCACCCGGAGCACATTGCCCAGCTCGCTCTCGAGCCAGGCCAGCACGGCACGCGGATCGGTGACATCCTCGGCGCCGGCCGACCAGCCCGCCGCCTCGACCGGATGCTTCTTCGACGGCTGCAGCTCGCTCGACCGCCACACCATGGCGAAGTAGCACTGCAGTTCGCGCCGCCGGATCCGATCGCGCTCCGCACTGGTCAGCTCCAGGTCAGCCTGTTCACGGCCGACATCGCGAACCAGGTCGTGCATCCGGTACTGCTGCAGTGCCGGTGTCTCCAGCAGGTGTACGTCGACCAGCCGCTCCAGCAGGTCCTCGGTCTCCTCCAGCGGCAGATCCAGCACCGCGGCCGCCACCCGCAACGGAAACCGGTCACCCTCCAAGACGGCGAGCACGGGGAGAGCCAGCGCGCAGGCGGTGTCGCCGGCCCGGCCGCTCGCGCCAAGAGCCTGGATCGACAAGCCGATGCTCGCGCCGACTCCCCTGCCAGGTGCGCTCAGTACCTTCAGCCGCTTGTCCCCATCAGCCAGCAGCCCGGCCAGAACCGCCAGCCCGCCGACCTCCTGGCTACTTGGATGGCTCCCTGCGATCCGTACCGCCAGCGGCAGCAGTCCACACAGCCGGACTACATCCAGTGCCGCATCAGGGTCAGCCTGCACCTGCTCGCGCCCGGCCACCTCACCCAGCAGTGCGACCGCCTCGACCTCGCTCAGCACTTCGAGGTCGAGGTAACGGACACCCGGTACGGTCGTGAGCTGATTCCTGCTGGTGATGACGACGGCCGACCCCGACGTACCGGGAATCAATGGAGTCACCTGCTCCGCACTGACCGCGTCGTCGAGCAACACCAGCATCCGCCGGCCGGCGATCGAAGTACGGTATCGATTGGTCGCCGCCTGCACATCCGACGGGTCGTCCGCAGGCGGCACCTCCATCGCCGCCAGCACTGTCGCCAGCGCGTCGGCCACCGGTACCGGCTGGCTGCCACCACCCAGATTGAGATAGAGCTGCCCGTCGGGGTAGTGCTCCGCCGCCAGCCGGCCGGCCTCGACCGCCAGCGTGGTCTTGCCGATTCCTCCCATCCCGCCGACGGCCGAGATCACCACACTCGGCGCGACCACCTCCGCCTCCCGAAGCAGCCGCACCAGGTCGTCCAGTTCCTTCGTCCGGCCGGTGAAGTCGTCCAGACCAGGAGGTAGCTGCCGGGGAGTCCTCGAGGGCTCGTCGCGGCTACGGCTCGCGGCCGCCGCCAACTGCTCCTGCTCCGCCGCCGACAGTTCGAAGGCTGCCGCCAGCTGGTGCAACGTCGACTCTCGTGGGTACCGCCGGCGACCACCTTCCAGCGTCCGGATCGCGCGCACGCTGAGCTGGGCCCGCTCTGCCAGCGCTTCCTGGGTGAGCCCGGCCCGGCGCCGGAACCCCTTCATCAACTGGGCAACGCTCAACGCATGGTCAGCTGCCATAGGGCGTGCGGGTCAGGGTGAAGGTGGCGAGGTCGAGGTGGGTGATCCGGTCACCGTCGCGGATCACTCGCAGGCGTTCGCCGGCGAAGTAGCCGTCGCGGCCGCGGTAGAGGTCTGGGCCGATGGGTGAGAAACGACATGGATAACCGGTGGTGAGCTGGAGGATGCCGCCGGCGACGGACATGGTCATCTCGGTGTTGCCCCAGTACCAATGGCCGAGCAACTCCGAGCCCTGGGCGAGTTCCGGCTCGGGCACCCATTCCACCGGCAACGGCGGCTCGTACGACGCGAGGATGCGCATCAGGTCGAGTGGTACCGGCGCAACCCGCCCGTACGTCGAATTGCCCAGCGTCACGGCCCCGATCCGCCGCGCGCGGTCGACGAACAGGCCGGCCATGAAGCCCGGCATCGAACCGGTGTGGCCGACGAAGAGGTGGGGATCGTCCGCGTGCATCCGCAGGCCCAGCCCGTACGACGCGGTCAGCGCCTCGCGTGGATCGCCGGCCGTCGGAGCGGCCATCTCGTCGACGGTGTCGCGGCTGAGCACCTCGTAGCCGGGGTCGATCCAGAACGCGGCGTACTTCGCCAGGTCCTCGATCGTGCTCCACAGCTGTCCGGCGGGCGCCATCGCACCGGAGTCGTACGCCGGCTCCAGATCGAGCCGCCCGCTGAACGGATGCACCGAGAACCCCTTGGCGGCGGGCGCCACCGGGAAGTACGTCGTACGCCGCATCTCCAGCGGGTCGAGGATCCGCGCGGCCACCAACTCCATCCACGCGGCACCCCGCAACCGCGCGACGACCTCACCCAGCAACGCGTAGCCGAGGTTGGAGTAGTGATGCCGCCGATCGGCCTTGCCAGCTGCTTGCGACTCGTCCATCGCCGCCGTCAGTGCCTCGAACGAGACGCCCGGATTGCGTTCCCACCAAGGGCCTTCGGGCTCGGCGTTCATCCCACCCGAGTGCGCGAGCAACTGCCGGATGGTCAGGTCGCCGAACGCGATCCCGGGCAGATGCTTGCCCACGGCATCATTCAACGCGAGCAACCCGTCGTCGCGGCACTGCATCACCAGGATCGCCGTCATCGTCTTGGTGATCGACCCGATCCGGTACTGCACGTCCGGCCCGGGCGCCAGCCCTTCACCGTCCGCGATCTGCCCGCGCGACCCGGTCCACGCCAGTGCACCGTCCTTCAGCACACCGGCCGCGATCGACGGCAGCTTGGTCTCACTCTGGGCCGCCGCGATCTCGGCGTAGAGAGCCGCCGCGGTATCAGCACGTACGTCAGTCACTCGCCCAAGTATGCCTCAGCTGAGCAGGAGGACCCGGTCCCAAACCGGCTCGCACCGGGTACTGCTGCCTCGGTGAACACGGGCTCGCCAGTGTCGTCAGCGAACCGCAGCGTGATTTGCAGCAGCCCAGCGACACCGTGGCAGAGCCCGGGCGAGTCCCCGATCTGCCGCGCCGACCACGGCCTGCGATAGACAGCCGCCATCGCACCCCACTCGTCGTCGGACCGCTGTGCTGTCAGCCCCTCGGCCACGCGGGCGATGGCTTCAGCCTGACCCGGTACGGAGTACCCCCTTGCTGTAGGCAATCGACAGCAACGCAAGCGGTGCCGGTACGCCGTGGGCGAGGCCGCAGTTGTAGACATCACCGGAGTAGACGGCATCGAACGTTTCGAACGGCTGGTTCGCGGGCGACTCAGCGAGCCGCGCCGACCGCTCCACCACGCCCGCGGCGAGCCCGCGTCGAGTTTGGCGAGCAGGCCGCCGTACCGGCTGCCGTTCCGGGACAGGAACGAAGCGACGAAGGCCAGGCCGCCGACCCCACCGAACAGCGCAGAGGCTGGTCGGGTCGCAGAAGTCGGTGCAGCAGATATCCGACCAGGGCCGGGTCGCGCTCCGGCCCACCGTCGGGGCGGGAACCGCCGACTGCGCTCCCGCTACTCGAACGCCTCGGGCTTGATCGCGATCATCGCCACCCGCCACGTCGACACCAACCAGCGGTCGCGTCACCACGGCGCCCGCGCCAGGCTCTCCCGCGTCCGCACCAGAAGCCCCCGCACCCGCTGCTCCGGCGGATGCCCACACCCCAGCAGCCGGTTGCAGTGCATGTGCACGTAGCTCTGCGTCAGCAGGTCCTTGTTCAGCTCGGCCGCATCCACCTGGCGCGCGATGGCGGCGATCTGCTCGGTCCACAGCGCCACCGCAGGCCGCGCCGACTCCGGCAGCCAGTCCGGATCCCCAAGCACACCACGCAAGGCGTTCTGCTCCTTGCGGTACTCCTCGGCCGTTGCCTTGCGGTCCTGCACGCCCTGTTGGCTCAGTACGCGCCGCCGCTCCTCGTCGTACCCGAGCGCACCCAACAGCGAGTCAACGGTGTAGACCCCCAGCAACGACATATCGAGGCTGCGCCCCATCCGCAGCAGTTGCGTGACCAGCTCACTATCCGCATGGAACAGTTCCTCGGCCAACGCCATACCGACCGGACCGCCGTACCGCTCGACCTCTTGGTCGTAGGTGTCGAGAGCAAACCGCTTCAGGTACCCGCCCTCCACCAGCTCCGCACCCCACTCCAGGACGCGTTTCACGTCCACGTCTCCACGCCACCGCACCCGCAGATGCGGATCCGGATCGACGTGCCGCATGAAGAACCACGACTCCGCCCCGAAGTCAGTGAGCGCCTGCCGGATCAGATCGTCCTCAAACGCCGGCACGTGGTACAGCTTGGCGAACAGCCACTCACTCCCCGGCGGATGCAACCGCCGTACTGCCGCCATCCGGCCCACCACCTTCCGCCGTGGCGTTTGCGGCGCAGGCTCGCTACGAACCAGCGGCACCACCAGCTCACTCAGATAGCTGCCATCCGGCCCGTCGATCCACGCATCCCCTGGCCCCGGCAACGCCTCATGGAGGTCGGTTCGCTCGCGGATCTGCTCACGCAACTGGTCAACGTGCGCCGGGTGGTCGAGGTCCAGCAACATGCGGTAGTCCTTGACAGCCAAGTACACGTATCGCGGCACCTGCCAACGTGCTCGCCAGGCCGCGAAGTCCGTCAGGTCGTCAGGGTCGAGCCGCCAGGTGGCCGGCGACAGGACGAGCCGCCCACGCTGGACCCGCGGCAGGAACACGAACCCGGCCGCAGGCCCCCAGCCGAAGGAGACATTCGCGACCCGGCCGTCGTGGTACAGCTGCTCCAAGAACTGAACGACCTGCGGTGCCCCAATGGTGTTGAGCATGTGACCGGCACAGGGCACGACCTCGCGGCCATCACCCGACCATCGCAACACGAACCTGTCTCCGCTGACCCCGACAAGCAACTCGCTCGGCGGCAGCTGATGCTCGCCGGGCGTGGTCGTCAGCGCGATCTCCCGTTCCCGAACCAGCGGCCGGATGGTCAGGTTCGCCGCACGGACATGACGGGCGAGGTAGCTCACCTCGGCATGCAACACTCCAGGGTGCGCTGCGGCTTCGGCAGCCGCGGCGGTGTGCAGCGGCTCGGTACCGACCAGATCGGCGAACCGGCCGAGTACCCGGCCTGCCGCGCCACCGCCGAGGTTGGGTCCGAGCACCAACTGGAAGTCGCCGGCGTCCACGGCGGCAGCGGACCCGGCGACCAGGAACACCGCCAGGTCCAGCGAGTCGGTCGCCTGCCCTGGACCCAGCGTCAGCTTGGCCAGGGTGGCATCGTCAAGTTCCACCACCGTCCGGCCATCCTTGATCGCGCCCAGCGCGAGGTCGGTCAACGTCCGGTCGCGCAGCTTTCGTTCGTCCGTCGGTCGATCAGGACACTCCGGCAGCTGCGGCACGCCCAGCCCGAGGTCCGGGTCCAGAAGCTCCAGCAGCGGCACCTCCCGGTCCTGGCCATAGCGCTCCAGAAAGGCCCGCCGGTATCCGTCCAGGTAAGACATCCCGGACGGCGCCAGCTGCAGTAACAGGTCTGCCAACCGGGCCGACTCCAGCGCGACCTCGCGAGCGATCCGGCCCTGGAGCGGGACGGCCATGTCGGTCTGGAACTGCGTGGTCATGTCCTGCAACGTCTTGGCCTTGGCCACCAGCTTCGGGTACCGCTCGGCCGCATGCTCGACCTCGAGCCGGTCCCACTCGGCGATGTCGTCCAGCAATTCGGCCAGCGCAGTCCCCTCCGCCCGGGCGGCCGGCACAGCGGCCAAGCGGTCCGCGACGTACCTGGCCTGGTCGGCGATGGTGACGGGCGGACGTAGCTCGGTCAGCAGGACGGTCTGTTCCCAGAGCTGCCGCAGAAGCCCGGCGACCTTGTCACGCGGCGCACCGCCCGCAGACAGCCCGCCCAGCAGTTCGTCGTACGGGATGGGGGTGCGAGCGGCTTCAAGCGCGGCACGGACGATCGGAGTCGCACGCAGGTTCACACCGCGAGCTGCCTTCGACGGATCGGTCAGAACGGCGCGCTCGGTGAGGAACAGGCGGTCGGCGTACAGACTTGCGGCCGGATTGGCATACCAGCGCAGCTCGTTCCGCACCTCCGGCCGCTGCTCCAGCCTGGAGACCAGTTCGATCAGCCAGCCCATGTCTGGACGGGTCCTGATCCGGACCGGGTCGGCTGTCCGCACCAGATCGGTGACCTCACCCCAGTTCGCCACTGCAACGCCGGCGAACGTTCCGTACGGCGTCGGTCGCGTCGACATCCGGATCAGGTACCGCCGCAGGCTGCTGCGCATTCGGCGTAACGCCTTGTCTGACAACGGCTTCCCGCTCCCAGGCGACTTGGTGAGCGCACGGACCAGATCGCCCGCACCCGCGATGAGAGCGCGCTGAATGTGCGGATCCGCAGGCAGCTCGGTGCCCGATACCACAGCGGTCGGCGGGTCGAGGAAAGCTTCGACCGGTAGCAATGGTGTCCGCACCATGACCCAGTCCAGCGGCTTGAACATCGCGCTCCCCTCAGGTCACCAGAAAGTCAGGACAGCAGTAACAGGCGGTCCCAGACCGGCTCGACCGAGGTCGTAGCTGCCAGCAGCGCGAGGGCTGCGCCGGCAGCGCCGTCGAGCAGCCCCGCATGCGGACGGACCGTCTCCCGGTTGGTGATCGTGTAGTAGCCAGTCGCGACGTCCGGCCGGTACAGCTCCAGCAGCCGTTCGGTCAGTTCACCTGCCGCCTCGGTGAACATCGGCTCGCCGGTCTCGGCAGCGAACCGCAGCGTGATCTGCAACAGCCCTGCAACGCCGTGACACAGTCCGGGCGAGTGACCGATCTGTCTTGCTGACCAAGGCCGGCGAAAGATCGCGGCCATCGTCTCCAGCGCCTGGTCCTGCAGTTTGCTGTCAGCAAGCGCCGTACCGGCCAGCCATAGCGCCCTGGCTACGCCGGGGCCGCCGTAGCACCAGGCGCTGTGCGCCGGCGCACAGTCCTGGTTGGGTCCGACACCGGCGGCCCAGTTGACTCCCCACTCGTCGTCGACCCGATGGGCGATCAGCCAGTCGGCCACCGCTGCGATGCCCTCGGTCTGTCCGGGCACCACGTGACCTGCTTGGAAAGCTATCGACAGGACCGCCAGCGGACCGGCAATCCCGTGGGCCAGGCCGCAGTTGTACACCCCCTCGCGATACCTCTCCGCAAGAGGAGTGCCTGCGCGCAGCGCCTTCGGTGGCGTGAACCAGTTCGGCCCATCCGGGCTGAAGCCGCAGACGGCCACCACGCCCTCCAGCTTCGCGAGATCCCGATCGAGCAGGTAGCGGTTCGTTCCGGAGAGACCACTGATGACGTCGAACGTCTCGAACGGCTGGTGTGCCGGAGAATTCGTCAGCCGTTCGGACCGCGTCGCCGTCTCAGCCGCGATCCGAGCATCGAGTGTGCTCAGCAGACCGCCGTACCGAGTGCCGTCGCGGGACAGCAGGTCGGCCGCTGCCGCCACTCCGCTGAGGCCGGAGTACAGGCCCGGCACCGTTCGCCCAGTCTCCTCGACAGCGCGCGCAGCGGCCGCAAGCGCCTGGTGGGCCGGAACGTCCCAGCACTCCTCCGGGAACACACGGTCCAGCTGACCGAACAGCACCGCCACTCCGGCGGCCCCCTCCAGACCTGACTCACCACCGGACCATCCACGCAACCGCTCAGCTACTTCGAGCCCCCGCTCCCGCGCCGCCCGAGCCACCTCTCCCGTCACCACCGGACTCCACAGCACGTCGGTCTCCTCCCGGCCGGAACGACAGGCCCCTGGGCCGGGAACGACCGGGATGATCTCCCGGCCGCCCCCGGACCGCCCGAACGGGCGACGGTTCAGGCGCGCGACATCGGGTCGCCGAGGTCGATGCACCAGATGGTCGACGACGGGACACCGTTTCGCGCCGGGTCCTCGCCGGCGTACGCCGGCGCCGCGAGCTGGATGTCGAGATCGAACTCTTCAACGGTTGCGTTGGTCATGCGTTCCTCCTGGTGAGTGGTTGAACGGGCCGAACGAACTCAATCGGAACAACAACAGTCGGTGCAGCCGACCCGCGTTGCGACACATCATCGAACGCGAATCTTCAGAAGAACAAGGGGGACACGGCGCTTTACTTGCGGTCTCATCGATGCTATTCGCGCACAGAAGGTCTTCTTCGACCGAGAGATTAATTGCTCATAGCAACGATGTCACTTCATGCAATTCTCTTGCCCGGTCTGCTGACTGCCGTGTTCCATATGAACCATCAGCACAATGGCAAAGGCCGCCTGCTGGGGTCAGCAGACGGCCTTTGGGGGAGGCGGCGATTTACTCGAACGCCTCGGGCGAGGGGCAGGAGCAGATCAGGTTGCGGTCGCCGTACGCGCCGTCGATGCGGCGGACCGGCGGCCAGTACTTCGTGGTCCGATCGACCGACTGCGGGAAGGCCGCCTCCTCGCGGGTGTACGCGTGCTCCCACTTGTCGTTGATCACCGAGGACGCGGTGTGCGGCGCGTTCACCAGCGGGTTGTCGCCGGCCGGCCACTCCCCCGCCGCGACCCGGTCGATCTCGTGCCGGATCGCGATCATCGCGTCGCAGAACCGGTCCAGCTCACCCAGGTCCTCGGACTCGGTCGGCTCGACCATCAGCGTGCCGGCCACCGGGAACGACATCGTCGGCGCGTGGAAGCCGTAGTCGACCAGCCGCTTCGCGACGTCGTCGACGGTGATGCCCGTCTCCTTCGTCATCGGCCGCAGATCCAGGATGCACTCGTGCGCGACCAGCCCGTTCTCACCCGTGTAGAGCACCGGGAAGGCGTCCTCGAGCCGCTTGGCCACATAGTTGGCGGTCAGTACGGCCGCCTTGGTGGCCGACGTGAGGCCCTCGGCACCCATCATCCGGATGTACGCCCAGGAGATCGCCAGGACACCGGCAGAGCCGAACGGCGCCGCGCTGATCGGACCAACGCCCGACTCCGGGCCGGCCTGGTCGAGCAACGGGTGGTTCGGCAGGTACGGCGCCAGGTGCGCGGCGACCGCGACCGGGCCGACGCCCGGGCCACCGCCACCGTGCGGGATGCAGAACGTCTTGTGCAGGTTCAGGTGGCTCACGTCACCGCCGAACTCGCCCGGCTTGGCCAGCCCGAGCAGCGCGTTCAGGTTCGCGCCGTCGACGTACACCTGGCCGCCGTGGTCGTGGACGATCTGGCAGACCTCGGTCACGCTCTCCTCGTACACGCCGTGCGTGGACGGGTAGGTGATCATGATCGCGGCCAGTTTCTCCGCGTGTTCAGAAGCCTTGGCGCGCAGGTCGGCCAGGTCGATCGTGCCGTCGTCGTTGCCCTTGACAACGACAACCTTCATCCCGGCCATCACCGCGGAGGCTGCGTTCGTCCCGTGCGCACTCGCCGGGATCAGGCAGACGTTGCGATCTTCGTTGCCCTGGGCCCGGTGATAGCCACGGATCGCCAGCAGGCCCGCGAGCTCACCCTGCGAGCCGGCGTTCGGCTGGATCGAGACCTTCGCGTAGCCGGTCACCTCGGCCAGCCAGCGCTCCAGCTGACCGATCAGCTTCACATAGCCGGCCGCGTCCTCGATCGGCGCCAGCGGGTGCATGTCGGCGAACTCGGGCCAGGTGACGGCTTCCATCTCGGTGGTCGCGTTCAGCTTCATCGTGCAGGAGCCGAGCGGGATCATGCCGCGGTCGAGCGCGTAGTCGTAGTCCGACAGCTTGCGCAGGTAGCGCAGCATCGCCGTCTCCGACCGGTGGGTGTTGAAGACCGGGTGCGTCAGGTACTCCGAAGTACGGGTGACTGCCTCGGCCAGGGCGCCGCCAGCAAGCGTCGCGTCGTACGTCACGCCGAAGGAACGGCAGACCCCGACGAGCGCCGTTGCGTCGGTCTTCTCGTCGCAGGAGATCCCGACGTGGTCCGCGTCGACCTCACGCAGCCAGATGCCGTTCTGCCGAGCGGTGTCGACGACATCGGCCGCACGACCGGGAACCCTGGCCAAAACGGTGTCGAAGAACTGGTCGTGCACGACCTCGACGCCACCGGCCCGGAGCGATGCGGCGAGGCTGTCCGCGTGGCGATGGACCCGCTCGGCGATCGCCTTCAGCCCCTCGGGACCGTGGTAGACGGCGTACATCGACGCGACGACCGCGAGCAGGACCTGCGCGGTACAGATGTTCGAGGTCGCCTTCTCGCGCCGGATGTGCTGCTCCCGCGTCTGCAGCGCCAACCGGTACGCCGGCGCGCCATCTGCATCGACCGAGACGCCGACCAGGCGACCCGGGAGCTGGCGCTCCAGGCCGTCGCGCACCGACATGAACCCGGCGTGCGGGCCACCGTAGAACAGCGGCACGCCGAAGCGCTGGGACGACCCGATGACGATGTCGGCCCCCGCCTCACCCGGCGCCTCGAGCAGCGTCAGGGCGAGCAGGTCGGACGCGACCGCGACCAGAGTCTCGCGCCCGTGTGCCGCCTCGATCAGCGGCTTCAGGTCACGGACGACACCACCGGAGCCCGGGTACTGGACCAGGAAGCCGAAGAAGTCGCCCTCGGGCAGACCATCGGTCGTGTCCGCGACGACGACCTCGATGTCGAGCGCCTCGGCCCGGGTCTGGACGACGGCGATCGTCTGCGCGAAGCAGTCGGCGTCGACCAGGAAGCGGTTGCTCTTGCTCTTGCGGTTCGACCGGTGCGCCAGCGTCATCGCCTCGGCGGCAGCGGTGCCCTCGTCGAGCAGCGACGCGTTGGCGGTCGGCAGGCCGGTCAGATCGGAGACGACGGTCTGGAAGTTGAGCAGCGCCTCGAGGCGGCCCTGGGAGATCTCCGGCTGGTACGGGGTGTAGGCGGTGTACCAGGCCGGGTTCTCGACCAGGCGGCGGACGATCACCGACGGGGTGAACGTGCCGTAGTACCCCTGGCCGATCATCGAGGTGGCGACGTTGTTGCGGGCGGCGAGCTGGCGCAGTTCGGTCAGCGCGTCGACCTCGGAGGCCGGCTCGGGCAGCCGGAGCGGCTCGGTCGAGCGGATCGAGGCGGGCACCGCGGCGTCGACGAGCGCGTCGACATCGGCGTACCCGAGGGTCTCGACCATCCTGGCGATCTCATCGGACCGTGGGCCGATGTGGCGGTCGGCGAAGACGGCCGACACCTGAGCAGGGGTTTCAGTCACTGTGGAGGCTCCGTTGCTGACAATTGCCGGTGGCCTCCCCCTCTGTCACGCGGCGCGCGCTTCAGAGTCGCCTAAGACACTCGGTCCATGGGCCTGAGAGGTTCCGGGGAGGAATTGCCCCTTCGGCGCCCAGCCACAGTGTCATTTCAAGACAATGCGTGCTGAGACTCTCCCGAGTGTTGTGTACGGCTGAGAAAGAGAGTACCTCAGCCCGTCATGCGGGCACGGCGGCGGGCAGCGAGCTCGTCGTTGGCGTGGTCGTCGCCGGTCTCCCCGTGCGCGTCGAGGCGCTCGGTCGGCAGCTCGGACAGCGATCCCTCGACCTCGCGCCAGACGCCGCCGAGGGCGATACCGAAGACGCCCTGGCCGCCGGCCAGCAGGTCGATGACCTCGTCGGGCGAGGTGCACATGTAGACCGAGGCGCCGTCGCTCATCAGCGTGATCTGGGTCAGGTCGTCGATGCCGCGCTTGCTCAGGTGGGCGATGGCGCTGCGGATCTGCTGCAGCGAGATGCCCGCGTCGAGCAGTCGCTTGATCACTTTGAGCAACAAGACGTCGCGGAAGCCGTAGAGCCGCTGGGTGCCGGACCCGGTGGCCGGGCGTACGGACGGTGAGACCAGTCCGGTGCGTGCCCAGTAGTCCAGCTGACGGTAGGTGATACCGGCCGCGGCGCACGCCGTCGGGCCGCGGAAACCGACGTCATCGGGCATCGGCGACAGGTCGTCGTCGAAGAGCAGACCCTGGACGCCGGCACTGGCGGCCGCCTCGGCGTGTGCTTCGGACGTCGACTGCGCCGTCAGATCAGTGTCGCCGGTGCGTGTCACGCCTGAGCCTCCCTGGGTACCGACTGGATCGGATCACATCCGTGGAGTTACAACGCCCCACGACTCCTTCAAGGTAAGCCGCCGCTCAGGCCGGGTCAACGACAACCGCCCCGAGCCGGATGCGTGTCGCGGATCCAATACGAATCGTTACCTGTCAGCTCTTGTCGAAGTCTTCCGGTGTGACGTGATCGAGGAACTCGCGGAAGCGCTCGACCTCCTCCTCCTCGACCACCTCGTCGTCCTCGTTCTCACTGTCCGGAACCGGGATCCCGGCCTCGGCCAGGATCTCCTCGGTGCAGAACACCGGCGTACCGGTCCGCAGCGCGAGCGCGATCGAGTCCGACGGGCGGGCGGAGATCTCGGTCTTGTCGTCGAAGACCAGGATCGCCTCGAACACGCCGTCGGTCAGGTTCACGATCCGGACCTGACTCAGCGTGTGCCCGAGCACCCGGATCGTCTCCGCGAACAGATCGTGGGTCAGCGGCCGGGGAGGCTCCATCCCCTGCTGGGCGAAAGCGATGGCGCTCGCCTCGGCCGCACCGATCCAGATCGGCAGGTACCGCTCCCCACCGACCTCCCGGAGCAGCACGATCGGCTGACTCGAGGGCATCTCAACCCGGACTCCGACCACGTCGACTTCGCGCACTCCTTCAGCCTACTCTGCGGGCCAGGCCGGGGCTGCCCCGCCGGGGTCAGCGGGTGAGCCGGGAGCGGACGAGTGCCGCGTGCAACCGAACCGCGAGCGCGGCCAGTTCGAGTGTCTTGTCGTCCCGCCGCGGCGGGACGACCTGCTCGATCAGCCCGACCTCACGGTCGGCAGCCGCCCGGAACGGCCGCAGATGCCGCGGCTCGATCCCGTACTGCGCGAACTCGGCGGCCGCCTTGGCGATCAGGATCGCATCGCCGTCGTAGTGGTTGCCCCGGGCCACCACGAGGTTGTGGCTCTCCAGCTGCTCGAGCAGCTCAGGCGTGATCCCGGCCGCCTCGCGCAGCTCGTCCCGGGTCAGCTTCAGCTCGGTCCCGTACGTCGAGAAGTCCTCGGCATCGGGCAGACCGGCGGGCTGAGGCAACGTCTCCGGCGCCGCGGGCCGGCCACCAGGAGCAGGCGGCCGCAACCCGCGATCCATCGCGTCGAGGTGGTCCTTGATCACCTTCAGCGGCAGGTACTGGTCGCGCTGCGCGGTCAGTACATAGCGCAGCCGCTCGATGTCGGCGGTACTGAACTTGCGGTACCCCGAAGCGGTCCTGGCCGGCGTCACCAGCCCCTCCGCCTCGAGGAAGCGGATCTTGGAGATGGTGACGTCGGCGAACTCGGCCTGCAGGAGCTGCAGCACCTCACCGATGCTGCTGCCCCCTAGTGCGGAGTCTCCTGCCTCAGGCTTGGCCACTGGCGTAGTAGACCAGCCGGTACTTGCCGATCTGCACCTCGTCGCCGTTCGAGAGCTGCAGCTCGTCGATCCGGTCGCGGTTCACGTAGGTACCGTTCAGGCTGCCGACGTCGCGGACCTTGACGCCCTGCGGGTCGCGGCGGAACTCCGCGTGCCGGCGGGACACGGTCACGTCGTCGAGGAAGATGTCGCTGTCCGGGTGCCGGCCGGCGGTGACCACGTCGACGTCGAGCAGGAACCGGCTGCCCGCGTTCGGGCCGCGCTGGACGATCAGCAGTGCCGACCCCTGGGGCAGCGCGCCGACCGCGGCCTCGTCCTCGGCGGACAGGTTCTCACCGGTGTCGAAACGCTCGGTCTCCGGCTCGATGCTGATCGGTGCGAGCATCGCGGTGTCGGTCACCCCGGGGGCGGTCACCGGACGGTCCGCGCCAGGGAGCATCGTTCCGCACTGCGAGCAGAACTTGCTGCCCTCGGAGTTCTCGTGCCCGCACTGGTTGCAGAACGGCATGCTGTGATCCTCCCGATCGCCGGTGGTCCGGCGACGTTCTCGTTGACCCCGTGATGACAGTGTGGACTAGGACCCCAACCCTCGACCGGCGGTTGAGGTCCGACAGAACTTACCAGCTACTGCCCTGCGTCCGAAGTTCAGCTCTGGTCGAGCTGCCCCTTGTACGTGTCGGCGTCCATCAACGCCTCGATCTCCTCGTCGTCGTCGACCTCGATGTCGAGCAGCCAGCCCTCGCCGTACGGGTCGGTGTTGACCAGGTCGGGCTGGTCGGCCAGCGCCTCGTTGACGGCGCGGACAGTGCCGTTGAGGGGCGCGAACAGGTCGCTGACGCTCTTGGTGGACTCCAGCTCACCGCAGGAGTCGCCGGCCCGGACAGCGGTACCGACCTCGGGCAGCTGCACGTACACGATGTCGCCGAGCGCGTCCTGGGCGAAGTCGGTGATACCGACCCGCACCGGGCCGTCGCCGGCCTTGACCCACTCGTGCTCGGCCGTGTACTTCAGGTCTTCGGGGTACACCTCGGTCCCTCTTTCTTCCATTGGAAACTGCAGGGCTTACTTCGTCGGACTGGGCGCCGGGCGAGCGTAACGATGCTCGTCCGGGGCGTGCAAGACAGTGATCGACACGCTCGACAGCTCACTCACCTCGGCCGTACCGCCGACCTGCGGACCTTCGACCTCGCTGACCAGGCCACCGGGGAAGTGGGCCGCCTCGGCCAGGTTGTGCGCGTCCCCGATCGCCTCGATCACGTACGGCGACTGCACCTTCTCGCCGTCGATCTTCACCCCGGGCGCGTCGTCGACCAGATCGGTGCTGGCCACCACCCGGACCTGCCCGTTGATCTGGATCGCCTCGGCCCCCGCGTCCCGGAGCTCCTCGATCGCGTCCAGCAGGTTGCTGGACTGCATCTTGGCGTCCGGGTCGTTCAGCGTGATCCGGACCCCGGGGCCGACGGCGGGCAGCGTCCCGGCCAGGATGCCGAGCACGCGCACCTGTTGCTCGGCCTGCTCGCGGGCGGTCTGCGCCTTGTCCGCGCTGGAGGTCAGCGTGTTCTTGCGCGCCTCCAGCTCGGTGATCTCGGTCTCCAGCCGGCGGGTGTTCTGGCCCAGGCCGTCGAGGATCGCGATCAGGTCCTCGCGGCGGGCGTTCTGGTAGCCGTCGTCGGCCCGGTTCACCCGGACCTGGACGACCGCCATACAGGCGACCAGCGCCAGCACCACGGCCACGATCGCCTGGCCGCGGGACGGCTTGAAGCCGGTCCGCAGCCGGCGCAGCGCCAGGTTCGGCGTCTTCGGCTTGGGCTTGGGCATCGGCGTCGGCTCGGCCGGCACAGGGTCGTCGGTACTCATCTCAGGCCCTGAAGACGTGACGCCGGATCGCGGCCATGTTGGTGAAGATCCGGATCCCGAGCACGACCACGACGCCGGTGGACAGCTGCGAACCGACTCCCAGCTGGTCGCCCAGGTAGACGATCAGGGCCGCGATCAGCACGTTCGAGACGAACGAGACGACGAAGACCTTGTCGTCGAAGATGCCGTCCAGGAACGCCCGCAGGGCACCGAAGACCGCGTCCAGCGCGGCGACCACCGCGATCGGCAGATAGGGCTGGGCCCACTCGGGTACGTCGGGAGCGACCAGCAGACCGACGACGACGCCGATCACCAGGCCGAGGACGGCGATCATCTCCCACCCACCTTCGCGTACCGCAGCGCGATGGTGGCATCGGCTGGCACCAGCAAGGAATCCTCCGTCGTGATCGTCATCCGGACATGGAAATTGCTGACCAGGTACTGCACCCACTGGCCGCCCGAGCTCTGCGCGAACCGGGCCGGCATGGTCGCGGTGTCCCCGATCGCCAGCACCGTGTACGGCGGGGTCAGCGAACTGTAGTCGACGGTGATCGCGCTGCCCGCACCGCGGATCGCGGTCAGCGCGGTGAGCCGGTGACCGTTCACCGAGATCGCCTCCGCGCCGGCCGTCCACAGCCCGTTGACGAACTGCTGCAGGTCGACGTCGAGCAGCCGGCCCTGCTTGTCGTCGGAGTCCTTGGCGTCGTCGACGACCGCCTTCAGGCCCGGACCGGTCACCGCGACCGCACCGACCTGCAGTTCGAGGTCGTTCAGCTTCTGCTGCAGCGCCGCGCCTTCGCTGGTGTTGCTCAGTCCACCGGCCTGCAGTCCGCGGACCTCGTCGGCGAGCTTGATCTGCTGGCCGCGCAGATCGGTCAGCCTGGTATCGGCCGTGTTGATCCGGGTGATCAGCTCTTTGCGCTGCTTCTCCGCCTCGGGCGCGCTGCGGTAGTTCTGCGACGCGGCGACGGCGAGCAGGAAGCCCAGGAAGAGCAGTGCGATCACCAGGATGATCCGGTGCCGCGACTTGTTGGCCTTGCCACCCTGCGACGGCCGCGATCGCGCCGCGACGGCATAGCCCTCGTCCAGCGGGTGGGCCATCAGGTTGTTCAGCAACGACATGGACGCGTCGACGCGTCGCTGCCCGGGTGGAGACTGGGTCACCGGTTCGCCTCGCCCTTAGCCCGCCTGCTTGCTGATCGGCTTCACGGTCTGCATCAGGTGGCGCAGCTGTGCGAAGTACAGGGCGCCGGCCCAGTAGTACAGAGCGGTGCCCCAGATCGCGAAGGCCCAGCCGAAGACGCGGGCCAGCAGGTTGAGCGTGCTGTCGCCGTCACCGAGCAGCAGCAGCGGGAACGCGTACAGCAGGCAGAAGGTCGCGGACTTGCCGAGGAAGTGCACCGGTAGCGCGTTGACACCCCGGCGGTGCAGCGCCGGCAGGGCGAAGGTGAGCAGCAGGTCCCGCAACGGCAACGCGATCGCGAGCCACCACGGAATGATGTCGCGCAGTGCGAGACCGAGCACGGTGGCGAAGATGTAGAGCCGGTCGGCGACCGGGTCGAGCATCTGGCCGAGCCGCGTGGTCTGGTTCATCCGGCGCGCGATCTGGCCGTCGGCCCAGTCGGTGAAGCCCGAGATCGCCAGTACGAGCAGGGCCCAGCCGTCTTCCTTCGGCCCGAGGATCAACCAGAGGAAGAGCGGTACGCCCAGCAGCCGGATGAAGCTCAGTGCGTTCGGGATCGTCAGCACCCGGTCGGACACTTCCAAGTCCGGCACGCGATCCTCCCCCAGCTCTGCGAAGCGGGCGACCGCGAACGGCGCCCCTGTCCCGGTCGTTACTGTACTTGGGCCCGGTACCGGGTTCTGCCCCGGCCACACCGGTGTTCCTTGATTAGGTGAACGTATTCACAACCGCATGGCTACGCAGGCCGCGACGCAGTGACCCGAAGGTGACCTGATCGAGATCAGCCCGTAGCTCGGCCCGTCCTGGTTCTAGGGTGGGACGGTGAAGTTCCTGGTACTGATCTATGGCAATCCCGAGTCGCGACAAGTGTGGGACGGACTGTCGGACGAGCAGAAGGCCGAGTCGATGACCGGCTACACCGCGCTCAACGACGCCCTCGCGGCCAGTGGCGAGCTGGTCGTCTCGCACTCGCTCGGTGACCCCGGGGCGACCAAGCAGGTGCAGTTCCGCGACGGACAGCCGATGACCACCGACGGGCCGTTCGCGGAAGTGAAGGAGCAGCTGGCCGGATTCTACCTGCTCGACTGTCCCTCGATGGAGCGGGCGCTGGAGATCGTGCCGCAGATCCCGGAGGCGCCGTTCAGCATCGTCGAGGTGCGGCCGATCCGGGACCTGAGCGCCTTCAGCTGATGATCGACCAGCTGCTCCGCGAGCTCGCCCCACAGATCGTGGGTCCGCTGGTACGCCGGTACGGCGGGTTCGACACCTGCGAGGACGCAGCCCAGGAGGCGCTGCTGGCCGCATCGCAGCAGTGGCCGGTCGACGGGGTGCCCGCGAATCCGCGGGCGTGGCTGATCACGGTCGCGTCGCGCCGGCGGATCGAGATGCTGCGCAGTGACGCGGCCCGGGTCCGGCGTGAAGAGACCGTCGCGGGGCTGGAACCGTCGGAGCCGGCGCCGGCTGGTGTCGACGACTCTTTGACGTTGTTGTTCCTCTGCTGTCATCCGTCGCTCACTCCCCCGTCGCAGATCGCGCTGACTCTGCGGGCGGTCGGCGGGCTCAGTACGGGCGAGATCGCGCGCGCGTTCCTGGTACCGGAGTCGACGATCGGCCAGCGAATCAGCCGGGCGAAGGCGACGATCAAGAAGGAGGGGGCGGAGTTCCTTTTGCCTCCTGCCGACGAGTTGCCGGGCCGGCTGGCCGCAGTACTGGCTGTCCTCTACCTGATCTTCAACGAGGGCTACACCGCAAGCTCCGGCGAGACCCTGCACCGAGTCGAGCTGAGCGCCGAGGCGATCCGCTTGACCCGACAGCTGTTCGCCCAACTCCCCACCGAGGGCGAGGTCGCCGGGCTGCTGGCTCTGATGCTCCTTACGGACGCGCGCCGTCCAGCCCGTACCGCGCCCGACGGCGCACTGATCCCGTTGCCCGATCAGGACCGCTCCCTGTGGCTCAGCTCATTCGTTGCCGAAGGCACCGAACTGATCTCGGCCACCCTACGCACCGCCCCGGTCGGCCCTTACCAACTCCAGGCCGCCATCGCCGCCGTCCACGACGAGGCCTCCCGAGCCGAGGACACCGACTGGCGCCAGATCCTCGTCCTCTACGAACTCCTCGAATCAATGGCCCCCGGCCCGATGGTGAGCCTCAACCGCATAGTCGCGCTAGCCATGGTGCACGGCCCCGAGTACGGCCTAGAACGCCTCGCCGCCACAGCCAACGACCCCGCCCTAAAAGACCACCACCGAGTAGAAGCCGTCCGAGCCCACCTACTCGAACTCTCAGGCAACACCCCCGCCGCCCGAGACGCCTACCGCCGCGCCGCCCGCCTAACCCTCAGCGCCCCCGAACAGCAGTACCTACTCACCCGCGCCAACTCGCTCTAGCAACTCGATGATCACTTTTCTGATCACCAGTCCACCATGCCCAGAAAACTGATCACCTACGACCAGGTCCTGGCATGCTCGGCGAAGTCCTCCGGCGCACTGTGGACCGGGATGACGCAGAGCAGCTGTCCGCCCGGAACGCGCATCGTGTGACACCCCTGCCAGCTCGCCACCTCGACGGCTCCCAACCCTTCCAACCGCGCAACCTCAGCGGCGACATCGTCCGTCTCGATGTCCAGGTGGTACCGCGGCTCGTCGTCGACTGCCTGAACAGCCAGTACGAACCCCGGCAACGCCCCCTTCAGATCCGTGTACTGCGGCTCACCCGGCTCGCTCTCCGGCGTCGCATCCAGGGCCGCCGCCCAGAAGGTCGCCGCCTCCGTCGCCTGCTCCCGGGGTACGTCGATCAGAAAAGTAGACACTCGGCTTCTGTGCATTCTCCGAACTTAATGCTCCGTCAGCGAGGTAACTTGAGCCGGATGATCGTCGTCCCAGCCGAGTTCGTCAGGACCACAGTCGCCCGCGAGGGCGAAGCCTGTACTGCGTGGCTCGACGGCAGGACGCGACAACCGCAGTACTGAAGGTGTCTTTCCCGCATCCCGGCAACCGCCATGAACCGGACGCCTTCGCAGCCTGGGCGCCGGCCGCCTCAACCACCTGCTGGCCATCGACCACCCGCCGCCCTACCCCGGTTGCACGACCAAGCGGACACCTGGGCAGAAGAACTGGAGAGGGACGCTCGCAGGTTTCCGGACGTACTCCCGTCCCACGCGCTCGACGCCGCCAGAGCAACCATCAACGAACTCGCCCGCGCGCAGCCGGAGCTGATAATCCACGGTGACTTCCACGGCAGAAACATCCTCCGCGCCGACCGCCAACCCTGGCTGGCGGTAGACCCCAAGGGCTACGCCGGAGACCCCGCCTCCGACGCCGGCACCCTGGTCAAGACCCGCGCCCTGACCATCCTCACCACCCCCGACCCCGCCAAGGGTCTCCACCGCACCCTCGACATCTTCTCCGAAGCAGCCCAATTAGACCGCGAACATTCCTCGATCCAACGACGTTCCTGACCGGATCGAGGCGGCATGGCCCAGACATTTCGTAGTCGCGCGGTTGACCCGGTTCCTCGTTCGTCATTCCCGCGGCGCCTGGCGCGACGACCATGCCACGACGTTACTGGCCGCGGCCCGTGAATCGCTGC
>NZ_JBFAYZ010000006.1:0-593751 GCF_040681515.1 Kribbella sp. NPDC051718
GGCCTTACCGCTCGACTTGCATGTGTTAAGCACGCCGCCAGCGTTCGTCCTGAGCCAGGATCAAACTCTCCGTTGAAATCTATATGTAACCCACCCCCGAAAGGATGAGGAACAGACTACTTTGAGTGATCCTTCAATAATCTCAGAAACAATCAAACTGACTTGAATCATCCGTTAATCAAAGGAATCCGCCACAACCCATAAAGAGCTGTGAACGGGGTAAATGCTAAATTTCGGCATTGACTTTCGGCACGCTGTTGAGTTCTCAAGAATCGGACGCACACCGCGCTTTACTCTTTCAAGTTCAGCTCCGGGGCAACCCGCCAAACATTACTGTTTCGTCCGCGGCCGGTCAAATCGGCCTCTTTCGTCCCAGTCTCTCCGTGACTCAGCGACTGAAGACCCGCCAGAGGCGTGCTTCAGCTGCTAGGAAGTTCCCGGGGAGTTCGGAGCGACCGGCCGCTTTCGCGTCCCGCACTCGCTCCAACAAGAAGAACATTACTGAGATTCACGGTGAAGATGCAAATCGGGGGCCGGACCTTGGCCGAACCCTTGCAAACCCTCTCCGGCCTACCCAGCGCCGTCCCACCTGTCCCACCAGTCACCCGCGTCTCCGCGAGCCACAACATCATGATGCCGCACCCGTTCAAGCCGGAGACAGCGAATGGGTGGGAGCCGGCGAACCAGCTCCCACCCATCGAGTACCGCATCGCCCAGTAGACGCCTCTCGGCGAGTGGCCGCTCGTAGCGGCTAAGTGTGAGGCCCGGGGGTCTTGCACTGAACGACATCAGGTCTAACCCACTCCCCCACGAACCTATTCCCGGGCGGTCAGCTCGCCCGCGAGCACTCGATCTCCTCGCCCTCCTGGACGAAGGTCAGCCGGCCGTCGGTCAGCCGCAACTCGCTCGCCACCCAGCGTGCGGCGTACCGGCCGTCTCCTCTGGAGGCGAATCTCAGCGCCGGCTGTCGCCCGAAAACGGCCTCGAGGCCACCGTCTGCCACGGTCACCTCCAACGACAGGTTGTCCCCCAAGCGGTAGGTCCCCGCGACGGCTCGGAGCTCCTCGTCGCTGACCTCGCCCCGATCGCTGACCTCGAGCGGGTAGTCCTCCCACCCGTACGAATCCGCGATCCGTGCGATCGCCCTGTCCACCAGGTAGCTCCCGTTGTCCCCGTTGGTCATGACGGCAGCGCCTTGACCTGTATCCCGGTACGCGACCAGGTAGCACTTGAAACCCTTGTTCGAGCCCCCGTGCCCGAAGCGCCTCCCACCGTCGCCCAGGAACGCTCCAAGGCCGAGCGCCTCCATCGCATCCCACGGATCGGCGATGGGGATCTGCGGTGTGAGCATGTCCCGCGCGCTCTCCTGCGAGACGAGAGCTCCAGGTACTCCCAGATACGCGTTGCGTACGCCGTGCGCGAACGCGACGAGGTCAGTCGACGTGGTCCAGAGACCGGCCGCGGCCAGCTCGGGATAGGAGTGCCATCGGCCAGGTACCGGGCGTCCGAACTCGTCATGCGCGGTCGCCGCGCGGTGATGGAGCTCATCGGGCAGTGGTTGCGCATAGTCGCTACTCGACATGCCCAGCGGTTCCAGGACGAGTTCGCGCAGGAGCTGGCGGAACGGCGTACCGGTGACGTCTTCGAGTAGTTGCTGCAGGACGACGGTCCCGCCGCCGGAGTACCGGAACTGGGTGCCGGGAACGAGGTCCACGTGGACGCCGAAGGTGTTCGACGGGCGTACACCGTCCAGGATCTGTACCGGCGTCGGCAGCTCGACGCCTTGGCGGTACCCAGGGAAGCCGGGCACCGTCAGACCGGCGCTGTGGCTCGCCAGCTGCCGCAAGGTGACGATCGGCCGCCACTCGCCCGTCGGGGGAATCTGCCATGACGTCAGGCGCTGGTTGACGTCCTGGTCGAGATCGAGAAGACCGCGATCGACCAGCCGGAGCAGCGCGAAGACGGCGACCGGTTTGCTGATCGAACACGCCTGGAACAACGTGTCGCCGGTGATGGGATCGTCCCGACCGGCCTCACGGACGCCGGCAGCACCCTGGTCGACGATCTCGCCTTTGTCGATCACCGTCCAGCTGACGCCTGGAACCTTGAACTCTTCCAGGTCTTTCTCGATCTCGTCCCGCAGCACGTCTGCCAACGCCGTCGCCTCCCCAGTCGGTTGCTTCGGAGCCTAGCCGGACGAGGCGCACGCAGTGCGGCTGCGGATGCCGGAGCATCCGCAGCCGCAGCGATGGTCAGCGAGACGGCTGCGGTGCGTCGCAGTCGATCTTCGGATTGGCACCGATGTAGTTCAGCGGGCCGGCAAGGATCGTGACGACGATCGTGCCGACCTTCGCGCAACTGGCGTTGTCGTTCTTGAAATAACTTCGCTGAGCGGCCGCGGCGAGACCGATCAACAACCACACGATCACAAAGATCGTGATGACGCGAGAACCAGTCGTAGAGGCTCTACGAGTGCGCATGTCCACCTCCTGGCAAGAGCACACCCCCGTGGATCCACCCTCTGGTGCCCTTCGGTGACACAGCGAAAACGTGGGCGGGTGCTGTCGATTCCGGCTCGGGTCGCTCGTCAGTCAGATACACGCTCAGCACGGGCGTTCCGCCGGCACGGCAGTGCCGCGGGAGAGAAGGGAAGCACCATGAGCAAGTACCTGTACCTGTACCGCGGTCCGGCCACGCCGATGGAGGACTTCACCCCGGAGCAGGGCGAGGAGCAGATGAAGTTGTGGACCGAATGGATGGGCAAGGCCGCCTCGGCGATCGTCGACCAGGGCAATCCGCTGGCCCCTCGGGCATCCGTGCGGGACGACGGCTCGGCTGCCGAACCGAGTGACCAGAACGGCTACTCGATCGTCGAGGCCGACAGCTTGGATGCTGCTCGGTCGTTGCTCGACGGGCACCCGTTCCTGACCGAGGGCAAGGGACGGTTCGCGGTCGAGATCTTCGAGATCCTGCCGATGTAGCCGGGTCAGACCTCGGCGAACTCGTAGTAGGGCTTGATCTGGGTGTTGACGTAGTTGCCGATGCTGGGGGCGGCGAGTAGGCCGGCATACGTCGGCTGCGGCACTTCGTAGTACTGGTAGATGCTGCCGTTCACATACTCCAGCTCGAGCGTGCCGCTGGACAGGTCGTACCCCACCGACTTCACGCTCGCCGAGGTCACCGCCCGACGCCTCATCCACTCTGTCCCTTCTCCGCTGTCTGCAGCGTCGCGAGTATGCGCGACAACTCCCCAACGGCGGCATTCAACTGGTCGACCATCGAGTCGTCCAGGGCAGCTTGCTCAGTTTGCGGTACGCCGACGCTGGCCGCGAATCTCGTCTGGGCTTCTGGCGTGGCAAGCCGCAGCGACGTGTCCAGCGCCTCCTGGAGTTGAGCGCTCGGGACCATGTCCGGGCGCCTTCGCCACTTGGCGACCGTGCGTGGCGAGATGCCGAGGTGCTCGGCGAAGGCCTCGCCGGTCAGTCGCATCGCCGCTTGCAGGGCGCGTGCGTGCCGACCCGTCCACTGGTCGATGACTGTCATCGGCCCGCTCCTCCCAGCTGTTGTTCGATCACTCTGTGCAACCAGATTACGTCGGTTGAGTGAGCTCGTGGGTGCACGTTCGGTGACCTGTGGATACAGGCTCAGTTCATGGTCGGGCGCTGAGCGGAAGCGTTGACTGTGGCCATGGACGAGATCAGCGGCAGACCCGCGACGATGCTCCGGCCACCGCCGCCGCCAGTGCCACCGCGAAGGCACCTGAAGGTCGCGGCGGCGGCCGGGCCGCGACGGTTCCACCTGTTCCGGCACCGCGACGTCTCAGGTGTGAGCGGTACCGGCGTCGTCGCCGAGGGCGTGGAGTGGTCCGACGGCACCGTCACCCTGCACTGGGGAGGCCGCTATCCGACCACCACCGTCTGGCAGGACGGAGTCGACGCCCTGCTGACCATTCACGGGCACGACGGAGCGACGGAGATCCGATGGATGGACGACTGATGAGCTCGGTAGGGCCGGCGTCTCCCCTGTACTGGCGCCGGTCCTACCGACCAGACGGCTCAGCCTCAGCCTTGGCCAGAAGGCTGATCGCCCTGATCCTCGCCCTGCTCGGTCGCCTTGTCGCTGAGCCCGGGCAGTTCCGGTACTACGAGCGCCAGCGGGCCGTGCTCGCTGTCCCACCGACGCTCGAGCGTCTCGATCGGGACGTCGTTGGCTGCCGCGGACAGCCGGGTGAGCGTGCCGAGCAGGTCCACACACTGGGCGACCTCGCCGGGATTGTTCGCCAGCCACCAGACGACGGCCGAGCCCGGCGTGGCCAGGACGTCGTCGCGGAGATAGGCGCGTTTGTCTTGCTCCAGTTGACGTTCCAGCAGCAGGGTCTGCGCACGGCGCTGAAGCGCGGTGATGTTCTGGAGGTGCTTGAAGTCCGCGTCCGGCAGCTTGAGCCGTACTTCGGTGGCCCAGGTGCGGACCTGGCCCTTCTCGTCGATATCCGGTTCGCCGAGCAGCGACGCGAGGCGGTGCTGGTTCAACGCCTCCTCGGACGGCTGCTGGCTCGCCGTCAACGCCTTCGCCCTGCTGAGCAAGGCATCGACAGCCACACTGCCGAGGTCCGCATGCCGCAGTCCGGTGATCACCGGCGACCACTGGACGATCGCGGAGAAGTGGAAGTGGTAGTCGGGAGACGTCGACGGAAGCCGAACTCCGGCGATGGTGCGCGTGGGCGGCGCGGTGAAGACAGGTTCGCGATCCACCGGTTTCGGGGCGGGTGGAGCGGGGGCCGCCACAGGTGCCGGCTTCTTCTCTTTCCACACCATCGCCAAGACGACCAGCACCACCGTGGAAACCAGCGCGGCCAGCCAGGCCGGCAGGTCGAGAATCATCGCCAGGAGGGAGGAAACAGCGACCACAGCAGCCGCTGTCAGCAGAGCACGCTGAGTAGACGTCATCGAGGATCGCCTTGCTTGAGCGGATTACCTTGACCGAACTGCCGCAGGTGCCCGAGTCTCGCCACGGCTACGCGCCTTTCACCCCCGCGCTGATCACCTCACATCACCAGAGCCACAAAGAGTCTGCCACGCATCACACACCGTAGCCACGCAAAGCGTGTCGCCCACCGCCGATCCGAGCCGCACTGACAGCGCGGGCGGTTCTCAGCCGGCTAGGGAGCGGAGGGCTCGGCGGCTGGGGGTTAGGAGGACTGGTTTGTAGGGGCAGCGGGCGTCGGTGAGGGTTTCGTAGGCGCTGATGGCTCGGTTGGCGGCGTCCCAGCCTTGCTCGGCGGGGCTTTTGCCCAGGCCTCGGTTGCGGATCAGGGCGCCGTAGAAGGCGGAGCAGAAGACGGTGGCTTCGTACCACCCGATGACCGTGCTGGTGCCGATATAGGTGATGTCGTCCTGGAGGCAGTCGCGGATGGCGCGTTGCCACTTGCCGATGCCGGTTTTGCAGCCGTCGGCGATGACGACGCCGCTGGCGATGCCCCAGGAGCGGTCCAGGAACCAGTCCGCCAGCGCGGTCAGCGAGACCTGGGTCTGGCCGTCGGTGGACAGGAACGACGGTTCGTCGCTGTGGTCACCGTGTGCCATCACGTGCAGCACCGTCGACGGGGTGGTGAGCGCCGAGAAGGCCGTCTCGTGATCGCGGGTGCGGACGAAGTTCACGTCGATCACCGGACTGTTCCAGCCGGCGTTGATATTGCTGGTGATGCCCTGGACGAACGTCATCGAGGCGTCGAAGGAACTGTCCAGGCCGAGGTCCACCAGCGTGATCAGTCTGTTCTTCATCGCCCACCCCTCACATGCTTTCCGGTCCCGCCGAACCCCATGATGACCCAGCCCACCGACAATCCGCTGCCCGCGTCTCGGCTCTCAGTCTCGCCCGCCTGAACTGCCCGGATCCGGGCCTGGGAAAGGGGTTGCTGGCGACGTTGGATACGGTGTCCACGAGATTTCCGAGGCTTGTCAGGAGGATCGATGATCAGCGTTCCGACCGTCACTCTGAGCAACGGAGCGGTGCTGCCGCGGCTCGGGCTGGGGACCTCCCCGATGAACGACGCCGACGCGGAACGCGCCGTAGTACAGGCTCTCGAGGTCGGGTACCGGCTCATCGACACCGCGGAGAACTACCGCAACGAGGTCGGTGTCGGACGGGCGCTGAAGTCGTCCGGGCTGGCGCGAGAGGAACTCTTCGTCACCTCCAAGTTCAACAAGCGGTGGCACAGCGTGGAGGGCGCGCGGACCGCGTTCGAGGCGAGTGCGGAGAAGCTCGGCCTCGAGTACCTCGACCTACTGCTGATCCACTGGCCCAACCCGGACCAGGACCAGTACGTCGATGCCTGGCGCGGGCTGATCGAGTTGCGTGAGGCCGGCCTGGTCCGAGCCATCGGTACGTCGAACTTCAAGCCGACCCACCTGCAGCGACTGATCGACGAGACCGGCGTCGCCCCCGAGGTCAACCAGATCCAACTGAGCCCGATGTGGACCAAACAGGCCGAGCGGGAGTTCCACGCGAGTCACAACATCGTCACCGAAGCCTGGAGCCCACTCGGCAAGGGCACCGACCTCCTGGACCACCCCACCGTCACAGCAGCCGCCAAGGCCCACGACAAGACGCCAGGCCAGGTCGTACTCCGCTGGGAAACCCAGCAGAACGTAGTACCGATCCCCAAGTCCGCCAACCGCGAACGCCTCGAGCAAAACCTCGCTGTCTTCGACTTCGAACTCACGAACGACGAACTGGCCGCCTTGTCAGCCCTGGACGGCACCGGCCGCACCGCAGCCGACAGCGACCAGTTCGGCCACTGAGGCCGCACCCTGCCCTCGTGGTAGCCGCATCGGGATCGTCCAGGCGGCTGAAATACATGCTTCGTCAGGCCGCTGGCGCTCGTAAGATCGGCCAATGCCACTGGTTGACGAAGGACAGGCCTCATGGGGGTGACCCACCTCTACACCGACGGTCCACTGACTTACCTCTCACCGGTGCTGCAGGCTTCCGGAGTACCGGTGGTGACTAGTGTTTCGGCGGAGCAGTACCTTGCCTACGCCCGGGACGACTTCGTCACCGGCACCGAACGGGGCATGATCAACGCACTGGGAAACACGAAGCGTGCGCTTCATCTGATGATCGACACGCTGCTTCAGAACTACGGTCTCCTGGCCTGGAACAACAAGCACACGACCTTCCCCCAGAAGCTCGCGCTGCTGGACAGCGTCGGCCTGATCTCACTGAAGCTTTTCGGGAAGCTCAATGTTCAGCGAAACATCGTCGAGCACGAGTACACGGTTCCTCTGCCTGATTCCGTCGAGGACGCCATCGATGTCTGCCACCTTCTCCAGTTGGCTCTCGGGCGTCTCGGTCAGGACATCACCTACCAAGGTGTCGCCGGCCTCCGCGACTCACACAAGCACGTCCTCATGAGCCTCGATGCGCTCCGCGGAACAATCGAGTTCGCAGAGTTGGTCGATCCGGAGATCCGCACTCACGATGAACTGTCGATCGACTACGTCTCCACAACTCTTCAGCGAGGAACCCGGGCGGCGGACGCCGGCAGCATCGGCGAGGAAGTAGCTCCAAGACTTGAGCTGTCCGCCAAGCTGCTGGGCACTTGGGCGCCCTACATCAAGTGCCTCGTCGAGATTCAGGCTGGAAATTCAACCCGGGTAACGACTCGCACTGCCACCGGTAGCTTCACACTGTGGACGGGCCGAACCGTTCCGGCATCGTTGATCGACGAGCGTGGACGGGAACTGCTGGACACGTTGTGGGGATCGGGCACCGACGAACAGTTCGTGTGATGCCTGCGTAACCGGACGAGCTCTAGACGCGCTGCGGCCGGCTCAGGTGGTGAAGGACCCGGTGACGACTGGATACGACTCGACGCCGTTCTTGGAGGACCAGAGGCGGATGCGGACCAGGGTGCCGTCGGGGACGGAGAAGTTGCAGAAGGACCAGCCCTGGTAGTCGGCGACCGAGACGTCGTCGAAGCACTCGTGGGCGTCGTACCAGAAGCCGACCTGGCTCTGGTAGAGCTGAATGGCCGCGCGTGCGCTGTAGCCGTCGGCCTGGTCGTCATGCACGCCGAGCCACTCGCCGTCGGTGCAGTAGATCGCGCCGCTGAGCCGCGAATTCACCAGCTCCTTGGACGGGTGGGCGTAGCAATTCGCCATCGTGTTGGCGTACGCCGGCGCTGCGGTGAGCGCTGCTGCGACCAGCACACCAGCAGCGGCGAGCGCAGCCGACGTACGTCGAAGGGTTGTGGACATCGGGGCGGCTCCTGAGGACGACGGTCTGGATCGAAGGCGATCCTAGGCATCCACAAGCACCGAACGATCAGATTCCGCTGGCCAGAACCGGAACCTGTTCACTACCTGCCACCCGACGCGCTGCGGCCCCCGGGGGAAGTGGGAAGTTCCCGGGGGCCGTGGCGCTATCAACGTGGGGTCAGCTGGAGGCTGACTTGGGGGTTAGCTGCAGCCGGAGGTGCTGCCGCAGCCTTCGCAGACGTAGCAGGAGCCGGAGGGGCGCATCTTGGTGCCGCAGGTGAAGCACAAGGGCGCGTCCACCGAGGTGCCGGTGATGAGTTCGAACATCTCGGCAGTCGTGCGGACCTCGGAGGAGGCGGGCTTGGCTGCTGCGGCGTCGATCGAGGCGTCGTGGAGCTCGACCTTTTCGGTGGAGGCCTCGACCTCTGCCAGCGGCTCGACGGACTTCAGCGACTCGGGCTCCGACACCTCGACCGGGGTCGGCTCGTAGGAGCCGGTGTCGAGCTGGCGGGAGCGCTCCTCGGCGGAGTAGATGCCGAGGGCCGAGCGGTCGTCGAAGGACAGGTGGTCCAGCGCCAGCCGGCGGAAGATGTAGTCCATGATCGACTGCGCCATCCGGACGTCCGGGTCGTCGGTCAGACCGGCCGGCTCGAACTTCAGGTTGGTGAACTTCTGGACGTACGTCTCCAGCGGCACCCCGTGCTGCAGGGCGATCGAGATCGCGATCGAGAAGGCGTCCATCACACCGGCAAGCGTCGAGCCCTGCTTGCCCATCTTCAGGAAGACCTCGCCCAGACCGTCGTCGGGGTACGAGCCGGCCGTCATGTAGCCCTCGGCGCCACCGACGCTGAAGGACGTCGTGCGCGACGGACGCGACTTCGGCAGACGCTTGCGGATCGGCCGGTATTCGACGATCTTCTCGACGACCGGCTCGGCCGCGGCAGCGTCGGCGGTGGCCTTGGCGGACTTGGAGTCCGACAGCGGCTGGCCGACCTTGCAGTTGTCGCGGTAGACGGCCAGCGCCTTCAGGCCGAGCTTCCAGCCCTGGAAGTAGACGTCGGCGATCTCCTCGACCGTCGCCGTCTCCGGCAGGTTGACCGTCTTCGAGATCGCGCCGGACAGGAACGGCTGGGCCGCCGCCATCATCCGCACGTGCCCCATCGGCTTGATCGCCCGCTCGCCCATCGCGGTGTCGAAGATCGAGTAGTGCTCGGTCTTCAGGCCGGGCGCGTCGACGACGTGACCGTTCTCCGAGATGTACTCGACGATCGCCTCGATCGTCTCCTCGGTGTAGCCGTACTGACGCAGCGCCCGCGGCACCGTCTGGTTGACGATCTGCATCGAGCCGCCACCGACCAGCTTCTTGAACTTGACCAGCGAGAAGTCCGGCTCGATGCCAGTCGTGTCGCAGTCCATCATGAAGCCGATCGTGCCGGTCGGCGCGAGCACCGAGGCCTGCGCGTTGCGCCAGCCGTTGCGGGTGCCGACCTTCAGCACGCCCTCCCAGGCGGCCGTGGCGTGCTTGTGCACGTCGGCGTCGATCTCGTGCACGGTACGGATCGCGTCGTTGGCCGCGGCGTGCTTGCGCATCACCCGGGTGTGCGCGTCCTTGTTGCGCTCGAAGCCGTCGTACGGGCCGACGATGCCGGCCAGCTCGGCGGAGCGCTTGTACGACGTGCCCGTCATCAGCGAGGTGATAGCGCCCGCCAGCGCGCGACCACCGTCGGAGTCGTAGGCGTGCCCGGTCGCCATCAGCAGCGCGCCGAGGTTCGCATACCCGATGCCCAGCTGCCGGTACGCGCGGGTGGTGTCGCCGATCGCCTCGGTCGGGAAGTCGGCGAAGCAGATCGAGATGTCCATCGCGGTGATGATCAGCTCGACGGCCTTGACGAAGTTGACCGAGTCGAAGGTGTCGTCGTCCTTGAGGAACTTCATCAGGTTCAGCGACGCCAGGTTGCAGGACGAGTTGTCCAGGTGCATGTACTCCGAGCAGGGGTTGGACGCGGTGATCCGGCCCGTCTCGGGAGTGGTGTGCCAGTCGTTGATGGTGTCGTCGTACTGGATGCCCGGGTCGGCGCAGGCCCAGGCGGCGTGGCTGATCTTGTCGAACAGCTCGCGCGCGTCGACGGTCTCGATGATCGAGTTGTCGATCCGTGCCCGCAGGCCGAACTCGCCCTTCTCCTCGACCGCGCGCATGAACTCATCCGTCACCCGGACCGAGTTGTTCGCGTTCTGGTACTGCACCGAGGTGATGTCCCGGCCGCCGAGGTCCATGTCGTAGCCGGCGTCGCGGAGGACGCGGATCTTGTCCTCCTCGCGCATCTTGGTCTCGACGAACTCCTCGATGTCGGGGTGGTCGACGTCCAGCACGACCATCTTGGCCGCGCGGCGGGTGGCGCCACCGGACTTGATCGTCCCTGCCGACGCGTCCGCGCCGCGCATGAAGCTGACCGGGCCGGAGGCGGTCCCGCCGGAGGACTGGAGCAGCTCCTTCGACGAGCGGATCCGGGACAGGTTCAGGCCGGCACCGGAGCCGCCCTTGAAGATCAGGCCCTCTTCCTTGTACCAGTTCAGGATCGAGTCCATCGAGTCGTCGACGGCGAGGATGAAGCAGGCCGACACCTGCTGCGGGGACGTGGTCCCGACGTTGAACCAGACCGGCGAGTTGAAGCTGAAGTACTGGTGCAGCAGCATCCAGGTGAGCTCGTGCTCGAACACCTCGGCGTCGGCCGGGGTGGCGAAGTAGCCGTGCTCCTCACCGGCCTTGCGGTAGGTCTTCACGACCCGGTCGAGCAGCTGCTTGAGGCTCCACTCGCGGTTGTCGTGGCCGACGGCGCCGCGGAAGTACTTGGTGGTGACGATGGTGGAGGCGTTCACGCTCCAGTAGTCGGGGAACTCGACCCCGCGCTGCTCGAAAACGGTCTCGCCGGTCTTCCAGTTCTGCTGTACGACGTCGCGGCGCTCCCACGTCACCTCGTCGTACGGGTGCACACCCTCGGTGGTGAAGATGCGATCGATGGTGAGTCCCGCGGGCGCGTTCTTGGCCCTGCGGAACCCGGCCGTCGACCTCTTGGTCGACCCCGAATGGCCGGTCACCGTCTCTGTCATGTTGGCTCCTCGCCTGTTCAATGTCGCGGTCTGTCGGGACCGCCCCGTTGATGGTGCTCTGCTACCCGCTGGTGTCGCTGGACTGCTGATACTGCTGATTCCCCGATTTATGTCTGTATCGACGGCTCGGTGCCCTCGGGCTCCTTCTCGGCCCGTAGCAACGCGATCTCCGTCTCGAAGTCGTCGGCGGACTCGAACTGCCGGTAGACGCTGGCGAAGCGCAGGTACGCGACCTCGTCGAGCTCTCGCAGCGGTCCGAGGATGGCCAGCCCGACCTCGTTGGCCGGCACCTCCGGCGAGCCGCTGCCCTTCAACGTGTCCTCGACCTGCTGGCCCAGCCGGGCCAGGGCGTCCACGGTGACGGGCCGGCCCTTGCAGGCCTTGCCGACTCCTCTGATCACTTTCTCCCGGCTGAACGGTTCGGTGGCGCCGGAGCGCTTCACGACCGTGAGCTGCATCTGCTCGACGGTGGTGAACCGCTTCTCGCAGACCGGGCACTGCCGCCGGCGGCGGATCGCTCCGCCGTCCTCGGCGACCCGGCTGTCGACCACCCGGGAGTCCACGTGCCGGCAGTAGGGACAATGCATGGCGAACCACTCCTCCCGTGAGCGTCCACCCCCTGCCTGGGGATGAATCTGTGGATCAGCTGGGGACAACTTGTGCATGACCTGTGAGTAACTAACCACTACCTGTGGATGACTTACAGGGGTGTAACTACTACATCTAGGGATGCTACGTCCGGCCTCCGACAGTTTGCAAGAACGTCCGAATCTCGCGCGCGTCTCCCTGTTCCAACACCCGCACGGGCCTGTGTACTCCCGCGTGGCGCCGCCGCGGAGACCCTTTCGAGGAGCAAAATGCGCCGCCCGGACCGGCTGCGACCCGGCCGGTGCGATCAGCGAGGATGGAGCGCATGAGACCCGTCATCCTCGATGTCGACACCGGGCTGGACGACGCCTGTGCCCTTCTCCTCGCCGCCCGGCATCCGGAGCTCGACCTCAAGGCGGTGACCTGCGTCGGTGGCAACGTCGGGCTCGACCAGGTCGTCGTCAACACGCTGACGGTGCTCGAGGCGGCCGGCCGCCCGGACGTCCCGGTCGGCCGTGGAGCCGCACTCCCCTTGCTTCAACCCGTCCGGACGGCACCGCACGTCCACGGCGCCGACGGCCTGGGCGACCTCGACTGGCCTCGCTCTACCCGTACTCCGGACGCGCGGCACGCCGTGGAGTTGCTTCGCGACGCGCTGCTGGACGCCGCGCGGACGGGTGAATTGGTGACCTTGATTCCGCTGGCGCCGATGACGAATATCGCCCTGCTGCTGCGGACCTATCCGGAAGCCGCCGCGGGATTGCGCGAGATCGTCTTCATGGGTGGCGCGGCCGGGATCGGCAATGCGACGGCGTCGGCGGAGTTCAACATCTGGACCGACCCCGAGGCGGCGGCGATCACGCTGGCCGCTGCCGGCGAGCTGGGCATTCCCGTGACGATGTACGGGCTGGATGTCTTTTACGACGTGGTAATTCCGCTGGACGAGGCGAAGGCGCTCAGCGGGTCGCAATCGGCGGAGCTCGCGCGCCGGCTGATCGAGAAGCGGAGCGAGTTGTACAAGTCGGACGGCGCGAGTATCGGCGACGGCGGTGCGGTTTGCGCGGTGATCGATCCCGATGGGCTGACGACACAGGCATTTCCGCTGCGGGTGGAGCTTTCGGGGAGTTGGTCCCGTGGGCGCACGATCGTGGATACGCGGGATTGGTCGGGTGATTTGACCACTGACCCGTTCGGGGCGGCGCCACCGGTGGTACAGGTCGCCACCGCGGTGGACGGGCGACGCTATGCGGACCTCTGGCTGGCGGCCGTGCGCTGATCGTGATTGCATGGCAAGCGTTTGCCGTACCGTCGTGGTGAGGAGCCTGCCTTGTCCGAGGAACGTCGTCGTTACGCCGTGGTCGGATTGGGGGCCCGGGCGCAGACCTTCGTGAACGCGCTGGCCGGGCCGTACGCCGATCGCGCTCAATTGGTCGGGTTCTGCGATGTGAACCAGACCCGGATGGCGGTGCACAACCGGTGGCTGGCGGAGAAGTTCGGTGCGGCTGCGGTACCGCAGTACGAGGCCGGTGATTTCGCGCGGATGCTGGTCGAGCAGCGGGTCGACGTGGTGGTCGTGACGTCGATGGATCGGACTCATGACGATTACATCGTGACCGCCCTCGAGGCGGGGCTGGACGTGATCACCGAGAAACCGATGACGATGGATCCGGAACGCTGCCGGCGGATTCTCGCGGCGGCGGAGAAAGCGCCGGGATCCGTCCGGGTGGCGTTCAACTATCGCTACAACCCGGTGCACGAGAAGGTCCGCGAGGTGCTCGCGTCGGGGGCGATCGGGGAGATCGGGTCGGTCCATTTCGAATGGCTGCTGGATGTGCGGCACGGGGCCGACTACTTCCGGCGCTGGCATCGCGACAAGGCGAACGCCGGTGGATTGATGGTGCACAAGGCGACGCATCACTTCGACCTGGTGAACTGGTGGATCGGCGCGGAGCCGGTAACGGTGTTCGCTGACGGGAAGCTGTTCTTCTACGGGGATGTGAACGGCAAGAAGCGGGGGCTGGCCCGGGATTACGAGCGGGCCGCTGGGGCGGCGGCCGCGGCGGATGATCCGTTTGCGATCAAGCTGGCCGATTCGGCGCAGTTGCGGGAGCTTTACCTGGAGGCCGAGCACGAGGACGGCTATCACCGCGATCAGAATGTTTTCGCGCCAGGGATCACGATCGAGGACGATATGGCGGTGCTGGTCAGGTACTCGACCGGCGCCTCGTTGAGCTATCACCTGACGGCTTATTCGCCGTGGGAGGGCTACCGGATCGGGTTCAACGGGAGTGCGGGGCGGTTGGAGTTGCTGGTCCGGGAGAACACTTTCGCGACTCCGCCGGAGGGGCAGCAGTATGCGACCGCGGTACAGCATGGCGACGCGAAGCCCGGCGAGACCGAGGCGTTGCTGACGCTGCATCCTTTGTGGGAGCCGCCGCAGACATTGCTGCACGGCGAACTCGGCCAAGGGCACGGCGGTGGCGACGCGCGTCTCCTTGAATCGCTCTTCGGCGATCCGGCTGAAGATCCGCTCGGCCGCGGCGCGGACCACCAGGACGGCGCCCGCTCACTCCTCATCGGCCTGGCCGCCAATCAATCCTTTGAAACCGGCCAGGTGGTGCAGGTGTCGTCGCTGCTCGGCTGATTGGTGCAGCCTGCTCTACCTCTCATCGTGCAGGCTGCGGGATCGTTCGGGCCGCTCACGGTGACCAAGCTGTTGGGGCAAGCAGATCCCGCCCAACAGAGAGAGTCACCATGTCTTTCACCCGCACCACATCCACCCGTACTCCGCGGCTGCGCCGACGTACCGCGCTCGCCACGGCCGCGGTCACAGCCAGCCTGGTCGCGGCCGCCGTGGTGTCCGCTACTCCGCCGGCTGTTGCCGATAGCAATCTTGTCGCGAGCCGTCCCGGCGACGTCGTCCAGCAGGGTCTGAACCGATTGGTCAAGGACGACAAGTTCCCGGGTGCGCTGGCCGCCGTCCGGGATCGCGACGGCCGGACGCGCAACTACACCGCCGGGGTCGGGGACCTGAAGACCCAGGCGAAGGTGCCGGTCGACGGCCAGGTCAGGATCGCCAGCAACACCAAGACCTTCGTCGCCACCGTCGTGTTGCAGCTGGTCGGTGAAGGCAAAGTCGAGCTCGACCAGCCGATCGAGAAATACCTGCCCGGCCTGGTTCGCGGCAAGGGCATCGACGGTCACAACATCACTGTGCGGCAGTTGCTGCAGCACACCAGCGGTCTGCCCGACTACGACCAGGATGTCGCCGGCGACTATCTACCTCAGCAGCACACGTACTTCGAGCCGCGACAGCTCCTCGATCTGGCGCTGGCCCATGGGGCTGCCTCAGCACCTGGTACCGAGTGGAGCTACAGCAACACCAACTACATCATCTTGGGCCTGATGGTGCAGAAGGTCACCGGACGACCGCTCGGCGAGGAGATCACCAAGCGCGTGATCGACCGGATCGGGCTGCGGCACACGTACTGGCCGGCCACTGGGGATCAGACGATCCGCGAACGCCACCCCAAGGGCTATTGGATGACTGAGCCCGGCAAGCCGCTGGTCGACGTCACCGAGCAGGAGCCGTCGATGGCCTGGGCCGCCGGCGCGCTGATCTCCACCCCGAGCGACCTCAACCGCTTCTTCGCCGCACTGATCGGCGGCAAGCTCCTCGCGCCCGCGCAGCTCGACCAGATGCTGACCACAGTCGAGGCACCCGACGCCGGCCCGCGCGGCGCATCCCGCTACGGCCTGGGCATCCAGACCTTCAAACTGACCTGCGGCGGCTTCGCCTGGAGCCACGGCGGCGACGCCCCCGGCTACGAAACCCGCAACGCCATCACCCCCGACGGCCGCCAAGCAACCGTCGCAGTAACCACCCTCCCCACCACCCTCGCAACAGCCACCGCCGTAGAAGACGTAGTAAACGCCGCCCTCTGCCAGTAGCTCAGCGCCAGGGTCAGCGGACTGGGATTTGGAGGGTTTGGCCTGGGATTACGTCGGTGGGGTTCTGGAGGTTGTTGAGGTCGGCGATCTTTTCTACTACTACGGCCGGGTTTTCGGTGGGGTTGGTTTCTTGGGCTATGGACCAGAGGGACTGGCCGGCGCCTACCTGGACCTGGATGGTGTGGTCGAACTGGGGTTGGGGGTCTAGGACGCCGGCTACTCGGAGGCCTAGGACTGCTACTGCGGCGCCGAAGATCAGGACCGAGAGGGTGGTCAGGAGGAGTTTGCCTCGGCGGGTCAGTTGCAGAGCTGACGGCTCGATGTCTTCTGACCAGGTGGTCCGGCGGGTGGTGCGGGTTGCCGGGCGGGCCTCGCGGAGGAGGTCGGGGCCGGAGCAGGCGCGGACCGGGAGGGGGCCGGGGAGGGGTAGGTGGTCGGTGGTGGTGCCGGGGATCCGGCGGCGCCTGCGGGGTTCGCCGGGCGCCTGGGTCACCTCAGGCGTCGTCACCTCTGTTGTCAGGGCTCCTGACGCCAGTGCCGCAGTGCTCATCGGATCCTCCAGACCCTCGTTCAGACCTCGTGTCCTGCTGTCGATCTCTGTCTACCGGCCGCCGCCGACAGTTTTCGCCGAGCGGCCCGGTGGACCGCTCCGTTCGATCAACCCGAACACCTGTTCGATCGAACGCCTGTACGAATGATTAACCGAACCACCCGCGGTACGCAACTATTTCCAACCAGGACACGCCGGAGAAATCCCGGTCACCGATGCCCTATAACCTGACACGCGAACAAACGTGCGAACCGACACGCCTTCGAACAGATGTTTGAAGAATCTCAGGATTCGGTCTACGGTCTTCTCAATCGACAAAGCCTGGCCGGTGCCCGACCGCCGGCCCGACCCGAGGAGAAGCCTGACCATGGCCAGGACGCCGAGCGGTTCCAGCAAGGACGATCGACCTGTCGCGGGAGCAGCCGCCAAGACGGTCTCCGAGCTGCCCGACGGCCCCGCCGACGCCACCGGTCTGACGCCTCGCCAACGCCGGGTGCTGGACGTGATCCGCGATTCGGTCGACAGCCGCGGTTACCCGCCGTCGATGCGCGAGATCGGCGAGAAGGTCGGTCTGACCAGCTCATCCTCGGTCTCCCACCAGCTGAAGGTGCTCGAGCAGAAGGGCCTGCTGCGCCGCGACCCGAACCGGCCGCGCGCGATCGAGGTCCGCTACCCCAACGAGGTGGCCGACGTGGCCCGCCGCGGCTCGGTCGGCGCCGTCCGGCAGACGTCGTACGACGAGACCGGCGCCGGCGACGCGCACCCGGACGCGGTCTACGTGCCGGTGGTCGGCCAGATCGCCGCCGGTAACCCGATCCTCGCCGAGCAAGACATCGAGGAGGTCTTCCCGTTGCCCAGGGCAATGGTTGGCGAGGGCACCTTGTTCATGCTGAAGGTCAAGGGTGAGTCGATGATCGAGGCGGCCATCTGCGACGGCGACTGGGTGGTCGTCCGGCAGGAGCAGACCGCGGAGAACGGTGACATCGTCGCCGCCATGATCGACGGCGAGGCGACCGTGAAGACGTTCAAGAAGACCGCGACCGAGATCCTGCTGCTGCCGCACAACCCGGCGTTCGAGCCGATCGACGGCAAGGACGCGGTCATCCTCGGAAAGGTCGTAACAGTTCTGCGGCGTGTCTGACATCTCAGACGGCGCGCGGACTCGCGCGTGTCATGTCAGGATTGAGTTATGACGACTGTCTATGACTTCAGCGCCACCCGGATCGAAGGCAATGAACAGTCTCTTTCCGACTTCCGCGACCAGGTGCTCCTGGTGGTGAACACGGCGTCGCAAAGCAGCCAGACGCCGCAGTACACCGGTCTCCAGAAGCTCTACAGGACCTACCGCAGACAAGGGTTCTCGGTGCTGGGATTTCCCTGTGACCAGTTCGGTCACCAGGAGCCCGGCGACGAGAACGAGATCGCGAACTTCGTGTCCACGATCTACCACGTCACGTTCCCGATGTTCGCCAAGATCGACGTGAACGGCTCCAAGACCCCGGAGCTGTACAACTGGTTGAAGCGCGAGCAGGGCGGACTTCTCGGGGGCCGGATCAAGTGGAGCTTCACCAAGTTCCTGATCGGCCGCGACGGTGGGGTGATCGCGCGCTACGCGCCGACCGCCACGCCGGAGAAACTGACGGACAAGATCGAGGCTGCGCTCGCGGTGCCGGCTCCGAGCCGGCGCGAATCAGGCGACTGATTCACCGGCGGTAGCTGGCATCGATTCCGGACCAGGTCTGGAATCGATGCCGTTCTTTTGTCTGCGACAGTGAGTCATCCCCCGTCGCACTGCAAACCAGAAGCTGAGGCACAAAAGCTGATTGCGGGGACCTGAGTCCTCGCTCACTGACCCTTCGGGCAGCCTTACGGTCATGTCCGAAATAGGCGGCGTCAGCCTGTAGACGTTCCGGTCAAGACCGCTTTATGGTCGATGGAACCGTCGCAGGGAGAACCGCCATGATTCCGCGCCGCCGCCCGCTTCAGCGCGCCCTCGAACTGTTCGCAACACTCGCCATCCTCAGTACCGCCGCCCTCCCGCTCACCGCCCAGGCGGCCGAAGCGATACAGACAGCGCCACCGGATCCCGTCAAGGACCTCGGTGCCCCGCTCAGCTCGCTGACCGTGATGGAGGGCGCCTTCGGCCACGAGCCCGACGGTCGCGACGTCGTGTACGCCGTACCGGCCGGTGAGAACGCGGCGCTCAATGTCGTCGATATCCACAGTCGTGAACTGCTCCGGGCGATCCCACTGCCTGGCGCGGCCGGCGCGTGGGCGATCACCGTCGCGACCGACGGCAGCGTGTACGTCGGCAGCTACACCAATGCGCACCTCTACCGGTACCGCCCCGACACGCACACGGTCACCGACCTCGGCCAGCCGATCCGCGGCGAGTCGTCCATCTACGGCCTCACCTCCGGTCGCGACGGCGCGGTCTACGCCGGGACGTACCCGAACGCCCACGCCTTCAAGTACGACCCGGCCACCAATCGAGTCACCGACTACGGCTCGCTCGACCCGGTCCAGCAGTACGTCCGGGCCGCCGTCTACGACCCTGACCACAACGCTCTGTATGCCGGCCTGATGACCCCGGTCGCCAAGCTGATCCGCATCGATCTGAACACCGGCACCAAACAGGACGTCACTCCCCCGAACCTGGTGGCGAAGGACTTCCAGGACCTCGACTACGCGAACGGCAAGGTCTTCGGCAACGCCAGCAATCGCTTGATCGTCATCGACGCAGCCACCCAGCAGCAGATCACCTTCACCGACGCCGCCACTGGCAGCCAGGTGACCGACTACCCGATCGGCGCCCGCGGCGTCTCGAACGTCGGCCCCGGCGGCGTCTACTTCACCAACAACATGGCGCTCATCCACTACGACACGGCGACCAACACCGTTGGGCGAGTCCCCTCCGGCGTCCAACTCGCCCGCGGTGCAGCGATCGGCTACGGCTGGTTCACCGATAATGGGAAGCCGATGCTTTACGGTCTGGGCGGGAACTACTCCGGCGGGACGTGGCGCTACGACCCGCAGACCGGAGTACTGGATCAGTGGACGTCGCCGTTCCAGTACGTCGGCGCGCCGTTGATGCACACGATCGCGGATCCGGTCACCGGCAAGATCCTGGTCAACGCGTTCCTCAACGGTTCGACGACCAGCTATGACCCGAAGACTGGCCGGGCGACGCTGACCGCACGGCAGGGACAGGTCGAGGGCTGGAACTGGGACTCGACCAAGAACCTGTACGTCGGCGTCTACCCCTACGGCCAATTGTCGATCTGGAATCCGAATGCTCCGGAGAGCTCGACCAATCCACGGGTGCTCTTCCAACTGGTCGACAGCGATCTGCAGAACCGACCGGTCGCGGTCGTGCCGTCCGGCGATCGCGTCTACCTCGGCACCACTCCCGGGTACGGCGAGTACGGCGGCGCGCTCTCCGTCTACACCATCTCGACCGGTCACCTCTCTGTCTTCCGCAATGTCGTCCACGACGAGACGATCGCGTCGGTACTACCGCTCGGCGCCGCCGTCTGGGCTGGTTCGAGCATCGACAGCGGGCAAGGGACCGACCCACGGACCACCGAGGCGCATCTGGTCAAGGTCGACCCGACGAGCGGCGCGGTGAGCGTGGACGTCGTACCGGTGGCGGGTGCGGCAAGCATTACCGAGCTGAGCGTCGGTCCGGACGGCAACATCTGGGGTCTGGCGGACGGCACGGTCTTCGTCGCCGATCCGACGACGGGTGAGGTCATCCGGCGGATTCCTGTGTTCAACGGCAGGACCGGATCGGCGGACGGGGCGATGTCGTGGCGTGACGGCTACCTGTACGCCGTAACGGGAAGCCGGCTGTTCGTCGTGGACAGCCTGAGCGGCGCCGCAACCGTCGTCCGCGACCGTGGGCTGTACCGGCTGACCCAGGCACCGACTGGCATCTACTACATGTTGCTTCGGCCGGACGGCTACACGAACCAGACGAACCTGGCGTCCTACACGCCGCCCGCGGATCCATGTCCGCATTCGGATCTGAGGCCGACCGTGTGGACCGGCAACATCGACAGCGAGGTCGTCAACCGCAACCTACGCTACGGCTGCACCCTCACCGATGAGTTGCCGGATGCCGAAGCCAACTGGCCGAGCCACAAGGCATACGTCACTGCGGTCGGCAGCAAGGCCACGCAACTGCTGCAAGCCGGCTCGATCACCTACGCCGAGGGCTACGACATCCTCACAGCCGCCAACCACTCAAACGTCGGCCGCTAACACGTCGGGGTTAGCGGACGACTGAGTCGGGGTTGATGTCGAGGCGGAGGCCTCGCCAGACGGGGTGGCGGAGGCGGCCGTCTCCGGCCCAGCCGGAGTAGGTGACTTCGGCTACCAAGAGGGGGTCTAGCCAATGGGCGGCTCGGCGGTCGGCGGTGGGGATGGTGGAGGTGTCGAAGGGTGGGGTGTCGATTTCTAGGGCGGCGAGTTCGGCACCCAGCACCTCCAGCATTGCGAAGTCGAGGCCGGAGCCGACCTTGCCGATCAGTACGAGCTCACCGCCCGGTGCGTCGTAGGCGCCGCAGTACAAGGAGCCGATCCTGCCCTGGCGATTGCCTTCGCCGGGATGCCAGCCGCAGAGGATGACGTCGCGGGTGAGCACGGGCTTGATCTTGATCCAGTCGGAGCTGCGTTTGCCGGGCAGGTACCGCGACTTGCGCCGCTTGGCGACCACGCCCTCCAGCCCTTGCGAGGCGGACAGGTCCAGCGCCTCGTCCGGATCGTCGTACGCCGGTGGGATCTCCCAGAACGGGTCGCCGAGGTCGAGCGAGTCGAGCAGCCCGCGCCGCTCGTCGTAGGTTGCCTCTAGCAACGACTCGCCCGCGTACCGGAGTACGTCGAAGACGCGGACGGACACCGGCACCTGGTTGATCAACTGGGCCAGATGACGCGGATCGCGGACATGCATCCGCCGTTGCAGCAACCCGAACGATGGCGCCCCCGACTCGTCGAGCGTGACGATCTCACCATCCAGTACTGCGGGCAGCTCCAACCCCGGCGCCTGCGCGAGCCCGAGCAGTTCCGGGTACCCGCCTGACACGTCGCGGCTGTTGCGCGACCACAACCGGCAGCCGGTCTCGTCGACCTCGGCGATCACCCGGATGCCGTCCCACTTCATCTCGTACGACCACCCCGCCCCGGACGGCATCGTGCCGAGCGACGCCATCATCGGCAGCACCGGGGGCGCAGACACGCTCAGTCCTGGAGTCTCTTCAAGGCAGCGAGCACCTTCTCACGATCGGCGGTGGGCCACATCGGGGGCAAGGAGGCGCGCAGGTAGCCGCCGTATCGAGCGGTAACGATGCGCGGATCGAGAATCGCGACCACGCCCCGATCGGACGTTCGGCGGATCAACCGGCCGGTCCCCTGCGCTAGCAGCAGGGCGGCGTGCGTCGCGGCGACCGCCATGAAGCCGTTGCCGCCAGCCTCGTCGACAGCGCGTTGCCGGGCCGCCATCAGCGGCTCGTCAGGTCGCGGGAACGGCACCCGGTCGATGATCACCAGGTTGCAGGTCGATCCCGGTACGTCGATGCCCTGCCACAGCGACAGCGTGCCGAACAGCGACGTCTCCGGGTCGTCCACGAACTCCCGCGACAACTCCCCCAGCTGCGCGTCGCCCTGGCAGAGCACCTTCAGGTCGGTCGCCTCGCGGACGGCAGCAGTCGCCGCCTCGGCCGCCCGCCGGGAAGAGAACAGCCCGAGCGTGCGCCCACCCGCGGCCGTGATCAGGTCGATGATCTCCTCGAACTGCTTCTTGCCCAACCCGTCGCGATGCGGCGGCGGCAGGTGCTTGGCGACATACAAGATGCCTTGCTTCTCGTACTCGAAGGGCGAGCCGACATCGAGCCCGCGCCACGGCAGCGGCCCGGTCTCCGAGTCCGTGTCCACCGACGGTATCTCGTCATCGTCAGCGAGCTTGTCCGAAGGCCGCAGCCCCACCTGCCGGGCGATCGCGTCGAAGTCGCCGCCGAGGGTGAGCGTCGCCGACGTCAGCACGACGGTCCGGTCCTTCAGCACCAGCTCGCGCAGCAGACCCGCCACCGTGAGTGGGGCGATCTGCAACTGTCGGCCGAATCGGTCCCGATCGACCATCCAGACGACATCCATGTCACTCAACGCCGCGACCCGCTCGGCGACGTCGAAGATCTCCTTGACCGCGCCCTTGGACTGCCGCTTCGCGCCGTCGGGGTCGTCGTCCTTGTCGTCGGACTTCTTGTTCAGATCGGAGTAGACCGAGCGGGCAGCATCGCGGACCAGCGCGGCGGCCTCCAGTACTACGCCGTTGGCCGCCTCGATCCGGCCCTCGCGGGTCTCGTCGAGCGCCGCCCGGAGCGCGTCCGAGGCGTCGATCAGGTCGTCGGCCTTGTCGTCGTCGATGAACCGGCGGGCGCGCTTGGCGGCCCGCTCGACCATCTGCGGGGACAGCTCGTCGCCGGCCGCGCCGGTGACCCGGGCCGGCAGCTCGTGTGCCTCGTCGACGATCACCACGTCGTGCTCGGGCAGCACGGTGCGGTTCTCGAACGCGTCGATCGACAGCAGCGCATGGTTGGTGATCACGATGTCGGCCTTGCGCGCCTGCTCCTTGGCCTTCTCGGCGAAACACTCCTCGCCGTACGGGCACTTCTGCGCGCCGAGACACTCACGGGCGGCGATCGCCACCTGCTGCCACGCCTGGTACTGATGCGAGGGCGCGTGATCGCGATCGCCGGCCTCGCCGTCGATCAACTGCTGCTCGGCCCAGTCGCGCAGCTCGAGCACCTGCTGGCCGACCGGTCCCGCGGGCGGCAGGTCGATCAGCATGCCGTCGTCGTCGGGGGCGCCTTCGCGGATGCGGTGCAGGCAGGCGTAGTTGTTGCGGCCCTTCTGGATCGCGTACGACGGGCGGCGCGGGAGCAGCTTCTCGGTGGCGTCGAGCAAGGCCGGCACATCCCGGTCGACCAGCTGCGACTGCAGCGTCAGCGTCGCCGTCGAGACGACCACTCGCCGGTCCTCCACCGCATGGATCAGGGCCGGCACCAGATAGCCGAGCGACTTGCCCGTCCCGGTCCCGGCCTGGACCAGCAGATGCGATCCGTCGTGCATCGATCCGTTCACCGCTTCGGCCATCTCGACCTGGCCCGGGCGCGTCTGCCCGCCGATCGCGGAGACCGCAGCCTCCAGAAGTTCCCGCACATCTACACCCACCGCATCACCCTAGCCGCCACCAACGACATTCTCCGAAGCTGGATCGCGAGGCCTGTGGACAACCAGGTGGGCAGGCAGGCGCAGGTCTAGGGAAAGCGGGGGGAGTCGGTGAGCGCGTCGGTGCTAGGTGGTCAGACGACGGCGCCGCGGTCTGGTTCGGCGTCGCGGTCGCGTTGTTTGACCTTGGGGCGGGGCGGCGGTGCAGGGTAGCGCTTCTCCAGCTCGACCAGCAGCGGGGCCGCGGTCAGGTTGGAGGAGTACGTGCCGACCAGGATGCCGAGCAACAACGCGAGCGCGAAGTCGCCCAAGGACTCCCCACCCAGAAAGAGCAGCGCGGTGAGGATGAACAGCGTGCTGATACCGGTGTTGATCGTTCGGGGCAGCACGTTGATGATCGCGGTGTCGACGACCGGGCCGAGGTTCTCGGTCGAGCGCGCGTTGCGCGTCTCCCTGATCCGGTCGAAGACGACGACCGAGTCGTTGACCGTGTAACCGATGATCGTCAGCATCGCGGCCAGGAAGATCCCGTCGACCGGTTTGCCGGTCCAGGCGAAGACGCCGACGACGACCGCGACGTTCTGCAGCAACGCCAGCACCGCGCCGGCGCCGAAGGTCCACCGGAAGCGGATGGCGAGATACGCAAGCTGCGCCAGCAATGCGACGCCGAGCGCGATCAGCGCCTTGTCGCGCAGTTCGCTGCCGAGCGACGGGCCGATGCTCTCGTTGCGGATCAGGGTCGTACCGCCGCCGATCTCGGAGATCGCGCCGCGGATCTTCTCGGCCTCGTCATCGCTGATCGTGCCGGTACGAACGGTGATGTCATCCGTCCCCGAGGACTGGATGATCGCGTTCGGATACCCCGCCTCGGCCACCGCGACCCGGGCCTGGTCCGGGCTGATCTGCTGGGCCGTACTCACCTCGAGCAGCCGCCCGCCGGTGAACTCGATGCCGAGGTTCAGCCCGCGGATGCCGACGCCGGCCACGCTGACGATGATCGCGATCGCGGTGATCACCAGCCAGCGCCGGCTGTGCTTCATCAGCGGCGGCTTCTTCGCCTCCAGCCAGGTCCGCACCCGGCCGTGGCCGGCGATACCGCTGACCGCCGGCCGGTCCAGGATGAACTTGCGGGAGACGACGAACTCGGCCAGCACCCGGGTGATGACGAGCGCGGACAGCATGGAGGCGATCACACCGATGCTCAGCGTGACGCCGAAGCCGCGGACCGGTCCGGCGGCCAGGAAGAACAGCAGTCCGGCCGCGAGCAGGGTGGTGATGTTGGAGTCGGCGATCGCGGACAGCGCGTTCTCGAAGCCGCTGCGCAGAGATCTCCTCAGCCCGTCGGTCCGGCCCCCGATGTAGTCCTCTCGTGCTCGCTCGAAGACGAGCACGTTGGCGTCGACGGCCATGCCGATCGCGAGCACGAAGCCCGCGAGGCCGGGCAGGGTCAGGGTCGCGCCCATCAGGGTGAGGGCGGCGTACGAGAGACCGGCGTAGGCGATCAGGCCGAAGACGGCCATCAAACCGACCAGGCGATAGACGACGGTGATGAACAGAGCGGTCAGCGCGACACCGATCAGGCCGACCAGGGCGCTGGCCTGGATCGCGTCCTTGCCGAGCGACGGGCCGACGACGCGCTGGTCGATCACCTTGACCGGGACCGGCAGCGAGCCGCCCTCGATCAGCGCGGCCAGGTCCTTGGCTTCTTCCTCGGTGAAGCTGCCGGTGATCGTACTGGTACCACCGCCGATGCCGATGTTGCAGAGCTGACTGCCGCCGCTCGGATCGACCTGCGGAGCGCTGATCACCTCGTTGTCGAGGACGATCGCGACCTGGCGCTTCGGGGTGTTGACCGGCTCACAGGCCGCCTTGCCGGTGATGTTCGCCCAGATCTTGCCGCCGTCGTCCTTGAAGTTCATCTGGACGAACCAGCCCTGCGCGACCTGCTGCGGATCGACCAGGCCGTCCGCGCCGCTGATCTTCTCGCCGGTCATCGCGGGCTTGGCCAGCCGGAGGAAGCCGGGGCCGTTGTCGCTGGGCAGGTACAGCTCGCCGGCCGCGGGCTTGGCAGCCTTGGTCTCGACGATGTCGAGCACCTCGTGGAAGGTCAGCTGGGCGGTCTTGCCGATCACCTTGGCCGCCTCGCGCGGGTCCTGCACACCCGGCAGCTCGACGATGATCCGCTTCTCACCCTGCCGGCTCACGCTCGGCTCACTGACGCCGAGCGCGTCGATCCGGCGCCGCAGCACCTCGAGCGACTTGTCGGTGGTCTCCTTGTTCGCCTTCACCGTCGGCGAGTCGCTCGCCTCCAGGACGATCTGCGTTCCTCCCCGCAGGTCGAGGCCCAGTTCGGGCTTGGCCGTCAGCACGACGTAGGTCGACGCCGCGAGAACGAGGAACGCGAACAGAGCGCGAACCAGGGACGACTTCACTTGGAGCCTCCGCAGAGTGTGGGCACCCTGAGTGCAGGTGTCGTGACACAGAGCTAACCACTGGGGTGTGGAAGGCACAGTGTACGAACGCACACAAGGCTGTCACCGCAGTGCCGTGGCAGTAGTGCGCTGGTGAATTGATTGACGTGTCAGGTGAGGAAGCCCTAACTTCACACGCACTCACTCCGTAGTCCCTCGTGGACCGAGTGTGATCACCCCTCCGCCCCGGTGGGTGATTTTGAGTTCCCAAGGAGGAACCCGTGCGTCGAAGCATCCGTCTGACCCTGGCCGCCGCCATCGTGCCGGCGATCGCCGTGACCACCGCTCTGAGCAGCGCCAGCGCCGCTCCCGCGCCCGAGCCCAGCGGCCGGATCATCCTGATCCAGCCGGCGTCCGCCGACCCCGGTGTCACCCCGGTCAAGGACACGTACATCGTCGAACTCAAGCAGGGCAGCCAGCTCGCCAAGATGAAGCTCGGCTTCACCCCGCAACGCCAGTTCAGCACCGCGGTGAACGGCTTCAGCGCCAAGCTCACCGCCGCCCAGCTGGCCGCTCTGCAGAAGAGCCCGGACGTCGTCGCCATCTCGCAGGACGTTTCCTACAAGGCGATCGACACCACCCAGACCAACCCGCCGTCGTGGGGTATCGACCGGATCGACCAGCGCAACCTGCCGCTGTCGAACTCGTTCACCTACACCCGCACCGGTAGCGGCGTGAACGCCTACATCATCGACTCCGGCATCGACGCGAGCCACCCGAACTTCGGCGGCCGCGCCACCTTCGACTTCAACGCGATCGACTCCAACAACACCGACTGCCTCGGCCACGGCACGCACGTCGCGGGCACCATCGGCTCCACCTCGTACGGCGTCGCCAAGGCTGTCCGCCTGCACGGAGTGAAGTGGCTGAACTGCTCTGGCAGCGGTACGGCGTCCGGTGCGATCGCCGCCGTCGACTGGGTCACCGCCCACGCGGTGAAGCCGGCCGTGGCGAACACGTCCTGGAACTTCCCAGCCAACGCGACGCTGGAGACCTCGCTGCGCAACATGATCCGGTCCGGCGTGTTCCTGGCCACCTCGGCCGGCAACACCGGGGCCAACTCCTGCAACCTGCTGCCGCGCAAGATCGAGACCGCCCTGGTCACCGCGGCGTCCGAGCGCAACGACGCCCGGGCGTCCTACTCGAGCACCGGGTCCTGCGTGGACGTCTACGCGCCGGGCTCGGCCATCATCTCCACGCTGCCCGGTAACACCACCGGCTCGTACAACGGCACCTCGATGGCCACGCCGCACGTCGCGGGCGTCGCCGCTCTCTACCTGCAGACCAGCCCGTCGGCCACCCCGGCCACGGTCAAGTCCTACATCGAGACCAACGCCACCCCGAACGTCGTCTCCGGCGGCGCGACCGGTGGCACCGTAAACCGCCTGCTCTTCTCGAACGGCCTCTGAGTCGGGTACGCCGTACCGGCTCCGCCCCGACCGGTACGGCGTACTACTCGTCGATGCCGTTCTCTATCGCGTAGCGGACCAGCTCTGCACGGTTGTGGAGCTGCAGCTTGCGCAGGGTGTTCTGCACGTGGTTCTCGACCGTCCGATGCGACAACACCAGCCTGGTAGCGATCTGCCGGGCGGTCAGCCCGCGCGCCACCAGCCGCAGCACCTCTGTCTCTCGTTCGGTCAGCTGCGGTACCTCCGGCCCAGCCCCTAGCCGCCGGTACTCCCCCAGCAGCAACCCGGCCAGTCCCGCGCTGAAGACAGCGTCGCCGTCGGCAGTACGCCGTACCGCGTCGTCGAACTCGTCCAGCGATGCCGACTTGACCAGATACCCCGAGGCACCGTTCTTCACAGCAGCCAGTACGTCGGCCTGCTCAGCGCTGGCCGACAGGACCAGCACCCGAGTGTCCGGTAGCGCAGCCGTGATCTCCCGGGTCGCGTCGACGCCGGAGCCATCGCCCAGCTGTAAGTCCATCACTACCACGTCGGGCCTGGTCGCCAGGGCGATCTTGACCGCCCCCGCCACCGCCGAGGCCGTCGCGCAGACGTCGTACCCACGACTGCCCAGATCCCGCGCGACGCCTTCACGCCACATCGGGTGATCGTCGACGATCATGACTCGCGTCATGCCTTGCTCACCTTCATCTCCCACTCGGTACCTTCGCCCGGGGCGGTCCGGACCGTGACGCTGCCGCCCAGATCGGCGATCCGGCCGCGGATCGACTGACTCACGCCGAGGTGCCCGGCGGCCTCGAGCCGGTCCGCGGTCGTCCCGACTCCATCGTCGCGGATCGACAACAACACCTCGGTACCCAGGTCCTCGACCACCACCCACGCCTGCGCCTCCGGGCCGGCGTGCTTGCTGACGTTGCTCAACGCCTCCTTGACCACGGCCACCAGCTCGGTCGCCCGCGCCGTCGCCACCAGCACCTGACCAGCCGGTACGACGACGTCCACCCGAGGCGTTGCCAGCGGCAACAGCAACATGCAGAGGTCGATCCGGCCGCGATCACCGGTGGCGGCCCGCGTCGCCATCAGAGTGCGCAGCGCAACCTCCTGCTCCGCGGCGAGAGCAGCCAACTCGACTGCCTCGCCGCCGATCGCATTGCCCCGGCGCTGCACCTGGGCGAGCACCTGGAGTACGCCGTCGTGGATCGACCGGCTGAGCCGGAGCCGCTCGGCGGTCGCGCTCTCGGTGGCGATCGCGTCGCGCAGTCTCGTGGTGGCCCGGCGCATCGTGCTGGCGGCGTACCCGACTACCAGGCCGGCGACGAGCAGCAGCTGGACGTTGCTGAGGATCCTGGCCGCGTTGTCCACGCCGCGCAGTGAGAGCAGGGCCAGGCTGATCGTCGCGGCGCCGAGCAGACCGCCGTCGCGGCCACGTGAGATGGCCAGCGCGAGCACCGGACCGGCCGCCCAGACCGAGGTGAGGACCGATGCGCCGCCGCGGATGTCGACCAGCGGCTGGGCCAGCAAGGTCAGGTACATACAGCCGGCCGTGACAATCAGGTCAGCGAATGCCAGTCGCGTATTGCGACGGCCCCAATGCCGACTGTAACCAATGGACGCAATGACCGTCCAAAGCCCCATCCCTGCCAGTTGAATGACCGCGCCGGACGGCCGGGCAATTCCGTCCCAGCGGCTCCAGACGCCGAAACAGGCGAATCCCCAGGTGATCACCCGGAACACCACCAGCGCCCGCCACAGCGGCAGCATCAGGTCGACCACCTCGCCGTCCGAGCGGGTGGCGTCGGCGCGCAGGCCGCCCAGGGACACATCCATAGCGGACAGTGTGCCAATCGCGGGCTTCGCGACGCTGCGTTGCCCTACTCCAGTGTGTTGAGTGGTCTTACTCATTGCGTGCGCGAATGATTCCCCGCTGTTGGCCGGAAAATTCTGCCAAACCACTTCAGCAACGCCGATTTTCCCCGTACTGTCGCGCAGAAGTACACGCTCGGGGGAGCCATGAACACGTTGCGTCACAAGCGCGGCGTGCTTTTTCTGTACAGGGAGGGAATCGTGCGCAAAGTATCTGCCGGGCTGTTCAGCCTGGCTCTGGCGGCGACGTTCGGCTTGAGCCTGGCCTCAGCCGGTAACGCCGCCCAGCTGCCGGCCGGGGCCGCCGCCGCACCGGCGGCGAGCGAGCCCACAGCCGTTTCGGACGAGCTACCGAACCCGGCCGAGGACAAGCGCCGGGAACTGCGTGAGGAAGCCCTCACGAAGGTGCTGAACGGCACCGCCAAGGCCGAGAAGCGCGGCGCCAGCACCGTCGTCAAGCTCGGCAAGAAGGACAAGGGCGTCAAGGGCAGCCTGACCGCCGGCAAGACCGCCAGCGCGGCCAAGGCGAAGGTCGACGAGTACGTCGAGCTGAGCCGGGAGAAGACCGACAAGATCTTCGTCGTGCTCGCCGAGTTCGGCAACGAGCGGCACCCGAACTACCCCGACAAGGACACCAACGCCGCGATCCCCGGTCCGGCCACCTTCGAGGGGCCGCTGCACAACGCGATCCCCGCGCCCGACCGTTCGGTGGACAACTCCACCGTCTGGCAGGCCAACTATGACCAGGCGCACTACCAGCAGCTGTACTTCGGCAACGGCAACTCCGTCAAGAAGTACTACGAGAAGCAGTCCTCGGGTCGCTACAGCGTCGACGGCGAGGTGACCAACTGGGTCAAGGTCAGGTACAACGAGGCCCGCTACGGCCGCTCGAACAACCCGACCGGCTGCACCGGCAACGTCTGCAACAACACCTGGGCACTCGTCGCGGACGCGGTGAACCAGTGGGTCGCCGACCAGAAGGCGGCCGGCCGCACCACGGCCCAGATCAAGGCCGACCTGGCGACGTTCGACCAGTGGGACCGTTACGACTACGACGGTGACGGCAACTTCAACGAGCCCGACGGTTACATCGACCACTTCCAGATCGTCCACTCCGGTGGCGACCAGGCCGATGGCGACCCGCAGCAGGGTGAGGACGCCATCTGGTCGCACCGCTGGTACGTCGGTGTCGCGGGCGGCCCGGCCAACAACCCGGCCGGCGGCGCGCAGATCGGTGACACCGGCCTGTGGGTCGGCGACTACACCATCCAGCCGGAGAACGGCGGGATCAGCGTCTTCGCCCACGAGTTCGGCCACGACCTCGGTCTGCCGGACCTCTACGACACCTCCGGTGCCGCGGTCGAGAACGGCGTCAACTGGTGGTCGATCATGGCGCAGAGCCGGGTCAGCAAGCCCACCGACGGCGGCATCGGCGAGCAGGCTGCCGACTTCGGCGCCTGGGAGAAGCTGCAGCTCGGCTGGCTGGACTACGAGATCGTCAAGGCCGGCCAGGAGCGCAAGCTGGAGCTCGGCCCGCACGAGTACAACTCGACCAACCCGCAGGCCGTGGTGGTCACGCTGCCGAAGAAGCTGGTGACGTCGCCGCTGCAGCCGCCGGCCGTCGGTGCGAAGTCCTGGTGGAGCGGTCGCGGTGACAACTTCACCCACACGATGAACCGTCAGGTCGCAGTGCCTGCCGGTACCACGTCGCTGACGTTCCAGGCCAACTGGTCGATCGAGGACTGTGGCCCGGACACCGCCTGTGACTACGCCTACGTCGAGGTCAACGACGGCTCCGGCTACAAGCCGATCGCCGGCAACATCACCCACCCGGGTGAAGGCAACGGCATCGACGGTGACAGCAACGGCTGGAAGCCGGCCACGTTCGACCTGTCCGCCTACGCGGGCAAGACGGTCGGCCTGCAGTTCCGCTACACCACCGACGCGAACACCGGTGGCTTCGGCCTCCACGTCGACGACATCAAGGTGACCAACGGCGCCACCACCGTGCTCAGCTCGGGTGCGGAGGCGACGCCGGAGGGCTGGACGCTGAACGGCTTCAGCTCGGTCGGGTCGACGCTGACCACGCCGTACGACAACTACTACATCGCCTCGCACCGCAACTACGTCTCCTACGACGAGAACCTCAAGACCGGCCCGTACAACTTCGGTTGGGCCAACTCGTTGCCGGACAAGGTCGAGCACTTCCCGATGCAGGAGGGTCTGCTGATCTCCTACTGGGACACCTCGCAGGGCGACAACAACGTCAACGTCCACCCCGGTGAGGGCGAAATCCTCCCGATCGACTCGCACCCGACCCCGATCAACCGTCTCGACGGTGGCATCTGGCGTCCGCGGGTCAGCGGCTACGACGCGCCGTTCGGACTGACAAAGGCCGACTCGTTCACGCTGCACCTGAACGGCCAGGCCAGCTACATCCGCGGCCAGGCAGCTCAGCCGCTGTTCAACGACAGCCTGTCCTACTGGGACGCCACGCAGCCGCAGAACAGCGTCAAGGTGCCGAACAACGGCGTCAACATCCGGGTGACCTCGCGCGACAACACCTCGCTCAAGGTCAGGATCTACCCCCGGAGCTGATCACCTGATCACAGCACCACAAGCCAGCGGCCCCCGGGATCTCTCCCGGGGGCCGCTGGTCTTTCGTGGTACAGGTCAGACGACGAACGCGTACTTCGCCAGGTCGCCGGCCAGATCCGCGTGGACCCGGGCCGTCACCCTCGTGCCGTCGCCGGTGTGCTCCAGCTGATCCACAGCGCCCTCCGAGTGGATCCGCGAGACCAGGTCACCCCGGTCGTACGGGAGCAGCAGGTCGACCGCCACGTCCGGGCTCGGCAGAGCTGCCTCGACCAGGGCGCGGAGCTTGTCGATGCCCTCGCCGGTGCGCGCCGACACCACGATCGCGCCGGTCTCCCGGTGCAGGATCGGCGCGAGCGCCATCGGGTCGGCCAGGTCGCCCTTGTTGATCACGATGATCTCCTGGACGTCCGAGGCGCCGATCTCGGTGAGCACTTCGCGCACCGCGTTGATCTGGGCGATCGGGTCCGGGTGCGAGCCGTCCACCACGTGCAGCAGCAGGTCCGCGTCGGCGACTTCCTCCAGCGTCGAGCGGAACGCCTCGACGATGTCGTGCGGCAGGTGCCGGACGAACCCGACGGTGTCGGTGAAGGTGTAGACCCGGCCGTCGGACGTCGTCGTACGCCGCGTCGTCGGGTCCAGGGTCGCGAACAGCGCGTTCTCGACCAGTACGCCGGCGTTCGTCATGCTGTTGAGCAGCGACGACTTGCCCGCGTTCGTGTACCCGGCGATCGCCACCGACGGGATCGAGTGCCGGCGACGCTCCTGCCGCATCGTCGAACGGGTGCTCTTCAGGTCCTTCAGCTCACGGCGCAGCTTGGCGATCTTGGTGTTGATCCGGCGCCGGTCGGTCTCGATCTTGGTTTCACCAGGACCACGACCACCGATACCGCCACCGGCCGCACCGACCCGGCCACCGGCCTGGCGGGAGAGGTTTCCACCCCAACCACGCAGCCGCTGCTTCATGTACTGCAGCTGGGCCAGCTCGACCTGGGCCTTGCCTTCCTTGCTCTTCGCGTGCTGCGCGAAGATGTCGAGGATCAGCGCGGTCCGGTCGACCACCTTGACCTTCAGCTTGTCTTCGAGGTTGCGCAGCTGGGCGGGCGCGAGCTCGCCGTCCGCGATCACCGTGTCGGCGCCGAGCGCGGCGACCAGGTTGCGCAGGTCGGCCACCTTGCCGCTACCGATGTAGGTGGCGGGGTCCGGCTTCTTGCGCCGCTGGATCACGCCGTCGAGCACCTCGGAACCAGCCGTCTCGGCGAGCAGCTTCAGCTCGGCCAGCGAGTTCTCGGCGTCCTCGGCGCTGCCGTCGGTCCACACGCCGACCAGCAGCACGCGCTCCAGCAGCAGCTTGCGGTACTCGACCTCGCTGATGTCCGTCAGCTCGGTCGACATCCCCACCACGCGCCGCAGCGCCTGGCGTTCCTCCAGCTCTAGGCCTTCGGTGTTCTCCTCAGCGGAGTAGTCGTTCTGGTAACCCGACGAAGAATCCTCGTCGTCGAGCACGTCGTCCTGGAGCAGGTCGAGGTCGACGTCGGTCTCTTCGTATGCGTTCGAATGGGTCGTCATATACCTTCCATCGTGGCACGGCTCACCCACACAGGCGACCCGATTTCAGTTCCAACGACCCAGCGGCGTGCCGAATTCCCGTTCAGGCGGGCAGCCAGGAGCGGTCGAACTCGCCGCGGGCGTGGATCACGGCCGGGCCGGTGAGCTCCAGATGGTTGTCTTCGCGCCAGTTCACGGTGACAGCTCCACCCGGTACTACGACGCGGTACGTGACCGGCGTGGCCTGGCGAGCGGCGCGGGCGGCCGCCACGGCGACGGCGCAGGTGCCCGTCCCACAGGAGCGGGTCTCCCCCGCACCTCGCTCGTGCACCCGCATCGCCACCTCGTTCGGACCCTTCCGGACCACGAACTCGATGTTGACGCCATGCGGGAACGCGTTTGCCGGGGACCAACCAGGCTGGTCGCAGAGATTGCCCGGCTCGTCGAGCGAGTCGACGAAGGCCACCGCGTGCGGGTTTCCCATGTCGACGTGCAGGGCGGGCCACTGATGGCCGTTCGCCTCCACGACGATGCCTGCCGGTCCGGGGAGAGTCGGTTCGCCCATGTCGACGGTGATCGTGCCGTCGTCGTTGAGCATGACCTCCTTCACGCCAGCGCGGGTTCCCACCCGGACGGGCTTCTCGCCGACCAGGCCGGCCTCGGCCAGGTACCGGACGAAGACGCGGACGCCGTTGCCGCACATCTCCGCGATCGACCCATCGGCATTCCGGTAGTCCATGAACCAGTCGCCGCCGTCCTCGACGTACGCCTGCTTCGACCCCTCGATCACCCGCAGCACGCCGTCCGCGCCGAGCCCCGCGTGCCGATCGCACAGAAACCGGACCAAACTCGCATCCAGATCCCCATGCACGGTCCCGTCGGGGTCGGGCAGCAACACGAAGTCGTTCTCCGTGCCATGCCCCTTCAACCAAGGGAAAGTGCTCATAGCAAGATCCTACGGGCGTACCGTTCCGGCATGGGTGAGCAGGTGGTCGCGTACTTCTGGGAGCGCGAGGACGCGGATGCGGTGGCCGGACAGCTTGAGGCTGTCGTGCGGCGGGACCGGTTTCAGGGGGAAGACGACGACGAGGACCATCCGTGGATGGTCCTCGTGCCGGGTGATGCTGATCTGGCTGTGGTCGAGCCGTTGGTCACGCAGTACGACGGGTGGCTCGACGCGGGTGATGCCGGAGCACCGCCGCCCGTCGAGCCACCGCCGTTGCCTACTGCTCCTAAGAGGTTGAAGAGGGGCTAGTTCGGCCAGAGCTGGTCGACCGTTCCGGCCGCACCGCCACCGCGACGCTTGGGCTCGGCCGCAGCGAGATATCCACCGTGCGGCAGTACTTCGAGAGCCGCGACCGCACCGATCTCGGCAGCCGACGTGAGAGCGTCACCCGCCGGTACCAACGTGTGGCCGTAGGGCTTGAGCACGGTTCCGTAGGCGTCGATGAACGGCGGCTCGGCCGTCACGTTCGCCGTGTTGCGCTGGGACGCGCGCGGCGCGGCGATCGCGTCGGGCAGGGTCATCCCCCGGTCCAGCCGGTTGGTCAGCGTCTGCAGCACGGTCGTGATGATCGTCGATCCACCCGGCGAGCCGAGCGCGAGGAACGGCTTGCCGTTCTTCAGCACGATCGTCGGCGACATCGAGGACCGCGGCCGCTTGTTCGGCTGGATCCGGTTCGGGTCCGCGGGGTCGGGAATCGCCGTGAAGTCGGTCAGCTCGTTGTTCAGCAGGAAACCACGGCCGGGGACGAGGATGCCGGAGCCGCCGGTCTGCTCGATCGTCAGCGTGTACGAGACGATGTTGCCCCACTTGTCGGCCGCGACCAGGTGCGTCGTCGACAGGCCTTCGGTGTCGGCCTTGTCCTCGTGCGCGATACCGGCCGGGCAACCGGAGTACGAGCCATCCGGTGAACCGGGCTGCAGCGGCTTGATCGAGGCCTTGGCCGGGTCGATCAGGCAGGACCGCTCGGCGCCGAAGCCCTTGGAGAGCAGCTCCTTCGTCGGTACGTCGACGAACGCCGGGTCGCCGACGTACTTGCCCCGATCCGCGAACGCGAGCGCCGACGCCTCGAGGTACGAGTGCAACGCCTGCGGAGTCGACTGCTTCGACAACTTCAACGGGGCAAGGATGTTGAGTGCCTCGCCGACCGTCGTACCGCCGGACGATGACGGCGCCATCCCGTAGACATCCAGGCCGTCGTAGCTGACCTTCGTCGGCTCCCGCTTGATCACCTTGTACTTCGCCAGGTCGGTCGTGGTCAGGTGTCCGGGCATCACCGGAAGCGTCGCGCCCGGAGCCTTCGGCGGCGTCTGGACTGTCGTCGCGATCTCCTGCGCCAACGCTCCGCCGTAGAAGGCTGACGGGCCCTTCTTGCCAAGCAGTTCGTACGTCTTGGCGAGGTCCTTGTTCTTGAACACCGACCCGACGACAGGCGCATCCCCGTTCGGCAGATAGAGCGCGGCCGTCGGCGTGATCGCCGAGAAGCGGGCCTTGTTGTCGAGCGTCTGGTTGCGGAACGTCTGGTCGATCACGAACCCGCGATCGGCCAGGTCGGCGGCCGGCTTGAGTGCCTTGCCCAGCGACAGCGAGCCCCACGAGTGCAGCGCGGAGTCCCAGGTCGCGAGCGTGCCGGGGATGCCGACCGAGACGCCGGACGTCACCAGGTCGGGGAAGAACGTGTACGGCTTCCCGGGCGTCGCCGGGTTGAGGAAGGCGTCGGGTGGCATCGTCGCGGGTGCTGTCTCGCGGCCGTCGATCGTGTAGACCTTGCGGTCCTTCGCGCTGTAGTAGACGAAGTAGCCACCTCCGCCGACGCCCGCGGAGTACGGCTCAGTGACGCCGAGCGCGGCTGCGGTGGCGACGGCCGCATCGACGGCGTTGCCGCCGCGACGTAGCACGGAGACACCGATGTTGGTCGCGTCGGCGTCAACCGAGGCGACGGCGCCGCCGAAGCCGATCGCGGTGGCGTACTTCTGCGTGGGCTGCGCGCTGTGGTCGGTCTGGGCGGTGGCGGCGCCGCTGGAGGTGGAGCCGGTGAGGGCGGCTGCTGCGCCGCTCGCAGTCAGGCCACCCAGGACGAGCGCACCCGCTGTCAGGGTGGCGGCCAGGCGTTTCGGGGTCACGGGTCCTCCGCGGGTTCGGCGTACAGGGACAGGGCCCTGCCTACCCGCTCTGGAGCTAGTCCGCCACTCTTAGCGAGTCCGGCAGGTCAGTTGACCGTGCAGGAGGCCATGAAGCGGCGGAGGAGATCGTCGTTCCAGTCCTTGTTGCCGGCCGGGAGCTGGACCAGCAGCCAGCGCTCGCCGAGCAGCACCTGGCCCGACTCGCGGCCGTCGCTGGTACCGAGGTGGAAGACCTTGCCGGCGGACTCGGACACCCGGATGCCCTGCAGGCTCCGGGCCGCGTCGATCGTCTGGACGTCCAGCCCACCGTTGGAGCCGAGGTCCGCGGTCCGCATGGTCGGCGGGGCGAGCTGGACGTGGTTGGCGTCGGACGGTGCTCTCAGCGCCCAGCCCTCCGGTGCCAGCGAGCAGCTGATGTTGTTCCAGGCTTCCCGGTTGGCGACCAGCGTGACGCCCGCGGCGCCGAAGGTCGACATCGTGCCCTCGTCGGCTCCCGGGCTCTGGGCGGGCTTCGCCAGCGAACTGCCGGTCTCGGCGCCGGCCGCCGACGCGGGCTCATCGGGACCGCCCGCGACCTCCGACTGGCCTGCACCCCACCACTTGACCTGGTTGCCGACGGCGAGCACAGCAGTCGTCGCGGCAGCGATGCACAGTACGCCGGTGACGCGGCGGCGCGCCCTGATCCGGCGCAGCGCGCGGCGGCCACGCGCCACGTCCGCGTCCACGTCAGCTGCCGGCAGCCCGTCGACCGCATGGTCGGCGAACCCCGCCAGCAGCTTCTTCACGTCGTCCACTTGTCGGTACTCCCCGTCGTGGGATCCGTGGCCGGGTCGTCGGCCATCAGGTCCTTCAGTCGTTTCAAAGCTTTCGCGGTCTGACTCTTCACGGTGCCTTCGGTGCACTCCAGGATCCGGGCGCAGCTGGACACGTCGAGATCCTCGAAGTACCTGAGCACCAGGACCGCCCGTTGCCTGGGCGCCAGGTCCAGCAGCGCCTTGCGGACGGCCAGTGTGTCCACCGGGTCCGTCTGCTCCGACAGCCTCGGCTCGAACGTCTCGGCGGTCACCACCTCGGGGTGGCGGCCGGCCCGGCGACGCTCGTCCAGGAAGGCGTTGACCAGGATGCGGTGTGCATACGGCCCGGCGCCTTCGTGCCGGATCCGGTGCCAGTGCACATACACCCGCGTGCAGGCGGTCTGGACCAGATCCTCGGCGGTGTGCACATCCCCCGCGGTGAGCAACATCGCCGTTCTCATCAGTCTGCTGCGATCCGCGACGACGTACTCGCGGAACTCGGCCTCACGGTCACCCCCTCGCATCGACAGCCCCTACGGCATGTCTGATCGCTTCGTGCAGTCGCGAGCAGTTGCCCGGTGCGGTAGCTCGGCGTGCTGGAGTGAAGGCCTCGATGTTTTTCCATCGTGGCCTTTGCTCCAGTGCGCCGAGGTGCCGTACCGGGTGACGCGCAGCACGCACGAAGCGATCAGACATGCCGTGCGCCTTCTTCCATGTTCTCTACGTCGGCGGGGGCCGGATGGTTGCCTCGGATAACTCGCAATGCTTGGTCCACCAGGTCGGGCGCATCCCAAGGCAGCCAGGTGATCCGGGGGTCCTTGCGGAACCACGAGTCCTGCCGGCGGGCGAAGCGCCGGGTCGCCTGGGCGGTACGTTCGCGGGCTTCGGTCTCGGACAGTTCGCCGCGCAGCAACGCGATCACCTGCGAGTAACCGAGCGCGCGGTTCGCGGTACGGCCGTCCAGCAAGCCCTTGCCCAGCAGGCCTTTCACCTCATCGACGAAGCCGTTGTCGAACATCCGGTCCACCCGGCGGTCGATCCGCTCGACGAGCACCTCGCGCGGGACGTCGAGTCCGAGTTGGACGGTGGCCGGGTAGACGTAGGTGTGCTCGGGCAGCGTGGCCACGTACGGGCCGCCGGTGATCTCGATGACCTCGAGGGCGCGCACGATCCGGCGGCCGTTGCTCGGCAGGATCTGCTCGGCCGCGGCCGGGTCGACCTCGGCCAGCCGCTGGTGCAGGACGCCGGAGCCGTGCGCCTCCAACTCGGCCTCGAGCCGCTCACGGAGTACCGGATCGGTACCGGGGAACTCGAAGTCGTCGAGGATCGCCCTGACGTAAAGCGCGGACCCACCGGCCAGCACCGGAACCACCTGACGGCGCAGGCAGTCGTCGATCGCGGCCCGGGCCAGTTGCTGGAACTCGGCCACCGTCGCGGTCTGGGTCACGTCCAGGATGTCGAGCAGGTGATGCGGTACGCCGGACCGCTCCGCCGCCGTGATCTTCGCCGTCCCGACGTCCATGCCGCGGTAGACCTGCATGGCATCGGCGTTCACCACTTCACCCGGTAACTGTTTGCACAGGGCAACCGACAGGTCGGATTTTCCGGCCGCCGTGGGGCCCACGACGGCGACGACGAGTGACTCGACCATCTGCTTAGTGTGACAGTGCCGGTCGCCGGGCCTGGCGACCGGCGTGAACTCTGGGACAAGGAACGGTCACCGGGCTTGTGGGTGACCCCCTGTGTTCGGTAGGAACAAGGGCAAGAGTTACGGTCCGGACCGCATCGGCGATTCGGGGGGCCGAAACACATCGCAGCACCTGACTCGGGAGGAACATTCGTGAGCAATCCGTTCGAAGAAGAAGCCGAAGCGGCCAAGGACGCGGTCGAGGAGGGCGCCGACCAGGTCGACGCCCTCAAGCGCAGCGGCGGCGACGTCGAGGTCGGACCGAACCAGAGCGGCGGTGACGTCGAGTTCAGCGGCGGCGACGTCGAGTTCGGCGACGAGGAGGGCACGGACTCCGGCGGCGACGTCGAGTCCGAACCCCGCGATCTCGCCTGACCCACCTCCCACACCTGGGGCCCTGTTGGTGGGAAGATCACCGCTAGCTGTCTGTAAGTAGTTCACTACGCTAGGAATGGGAGCCCCCGAGATGGGCATCTTCGACAAGTTCAAGGGCAAGGCCGAGGACCTGAAAGAGAAGGCGACCGAGCTCGTCGACGAGCACGGCGACAAGGTCGGCGGCGGTCTCGACAAGGCCGGCGACTTCGTTGACGAGAAGACCGGTGGCAAGTACGGCGACAAGATCGACCAGGGCGTCGACAAGGCCAAGGACGGCCTCGACGGGCTGGACGGCCAGAACGACGACATCGCCGACAAGGCCTGAGCTTCTCGCCGAGGGCCGCAAGGGGATCCCCCCTTGCGGCCCTCGGTCATTTTCTGTCCGGCCGGCCACCTAGGGTGGCGGTCATGGATCGGTTCCAGGTGATTCCCGCGGCCTATGTGGTGTTGCGACGGGGCGACGAGGTGCTGTTGTTGCTCAGGGCCAACACCGGCTACATGGACGGCTTCTGGGCGACACCCGCCGGGCATGTCGAGCAGGGCGAGTCGGTACTGACGGCAGCGATCCGCGAAGTCCGCGAAGAGGTCGGGGTGGAGATCGACCCGGCCGACCTGCTGCCCGTCACGGCGATGCACCGGACCGGCGGCAACGGGCTGCCGATCGACGAGCGGGTCGACTTCTTCTTCACCACCACCCGCTGGACCGGCGAGCCACGACTGATGGAGCCGGGCAAGGCAGCCGGCCTCGACTGGTTCTCCCTCTCCAAGCTGCCCGATCCGGTCGTACCGCACGAGGCGCGCGTCCTGGCCGGCCTGCGTGGCGGCGGTCTGCCTGCGGTCGTGGTTCAAGGTTTCGAGTAGTTCTTCTCGCGTTCACATTGGTTAGGACAAAGGCGTTCTAGAGTGCCAGCGATGCGCCGGGGCGTGAGGCACCGGCTTCTAGGCCGGAGGCACCGATGGGCGAGCAGTTCGATGGGACCAGCAGGCGGCGGATTCTCCAGGCCGGTGCGCTGGGTGCGGGCGCGGCGGTCGTCGGCGGCGCGGTGAGCGGAGTACCGACGGCTTCGGCGGCTGGTGTTGCAGCTTCGTCCAGTCGGCCTGACGTGGAGGACCCGCGGTTCACGCTGGCGGTGGTACCGGACACGCAGTACATGTTCGACGAGGACCGGGGTGACTCGGCGCCGCTGACCGCGACCTTCGAGTACCTGATCGACCAGCGCGGCGTGGACAACATCGTCTTCACCGCGCACCTGGGGGACGTCACGCAGAACGCGCAAGCGCGGGAGTTCGCGCAGGCCGACCCGGTGTTCGCGGTGATGGACCGGGCCCGGATGCCGTACAGCGTGCTCGCGGGCAACCACGACATCGACGGCAGCAAGGACGACCAGCGCGGCGACTCGCCGTACCTGCATGTGTTCGGGCCGCAGCGGTTCAAGCGGATGAGCACCTACGGCGGCTCGACGCCGGACGGCTACAACTCGTACCACGTGTTCCGCGCGGGCGGCCGGCAATGGTTGCTGCTGGCAATGGACTGGCGGCCGTCGGACGCCGGCTTCGCGTGGGCCCGCAAGGTGATCGCCGAACACCCGACGCTGCCGGTGATCCTGACGACGCACGAGCTCGTGTACGCCAACGACGACGGCGGTGTCGCCTACTTCTCCGACCACGGCAACCGCGTCTGGGATCAGCTCGTCGACGGCAACGACCAGATCTTCCTGACCATGAACGGCCACTACTGGCCGCCCGGCCGGACGATCCGCAAGAACGCCGCCGGGAACGAGGTGCACCTGCACATCACCAACTACCAGGACCGGTACTACGGCGGTGGCGCGATGATCCGCCTCTACCACTTCGACCTGGTCCGGAACACGATCGACGTCGAGACGATCAACCCGTGGATCCTGGCGCAGAAGCCGTCCCGCCGTTCGCTGCTGGCCGAGGAGGAGGTCGAGCTGACCAGCGACGTCAACCGCTTCAGTCTGCCGATCGACTTCGCGGCCCGCTTCGCCGCGTTCGCGCCTTCGCCGATACGGCCTGCGCGGCCGGCCGCTCAGCTGGTGATCCCAGGGACGGTTGCGTACTGGCGGCTCGATGGGCCGGTCGGGTCGCGGGTCGTGGATCACTCAGGTCGGGGCAACGATCTGACGTCGGTGCTGTTGCCGGGTAGCCCCGCGGACAGTCTGAAGGCGTCGACTGAGTTCCACCCGGATCAGCCGGGGCATGCGAGCTGGGTGTTCGGTGGCGGGAAGAACCCGGGACGGGGTGGGTACCTTCGTACTGCGGACAACGCGCCGCTGAACCGGCTGACGTTCAAGGGCGGGTACACGATCGAGGCCTTCGTGAAGCTCTCCGATGATGGTGCCGACCACTCGTGGGAAGGGCTGCTGAGCCGGCTCGGTACTGGCACCGACGCGGGGAAGATCGGTAGCGACCCGTCCGAGCCGGTCGTCAACCTCGCCTTCTCGGGTGGGCGGGAGCTGCAGTGGGCGGTCTACCCGCTGGACAAGAACGACACGTTCACAAACTGGGGACACGAGACGCCGGCCGGTCGCTGGTTCCACCTCGCGGTGGTCAACGACGGCCGGCACACCACGCTGTACATCGACTCCTCGGAGCTGCTGCGCAACCCGTCGACCCGCTCCAACGGCCTCGCCACCACCGGAGCCGCCTGGCTCCTGGGCGCCAACCACTACGCCAACAAGATCGAACAGGCCTTCGCCGGCCACATCGGCGAGCTGCGGATCGTGGATCGCGCGCTGTCGCTGAAAGAGTTCCTCAACGCCTGAGGGTGCTGTGGTTGCGGGGTGCTCGCGGTAAGGGACTGTGGGTTCGCGGTCTCCGCTACGGGAGTGTTCGGATTTGGTTGCCGAGGGCAACGGACGGACCGCCCCGGCATCAAAGGCACAGGGAGCAAACGTCTGACTCGGCGTGTCGGATGGCTGGCGGGGCGTTTGATGGGCTGGCGGTCCGCCAGCGCACACCAAACCCGGTCGGCCATCGCTTACCCGGGCGCGTCGAGGCCGGCTCGGGGGCGGGATCGCGTGCAGGCGGCGGTGCAGGTCGGCGTGCATGCGGCCGAGCTCCGCCGGTGAGAGGTCACCCGCGATCGCGGCGTCGGCGAGGGTCGGCCCGGTGAGTCGCTCGATCACCATGTCCGGCCCGTCGACCTGCCGCACGGCCGGTACGGGGTAGTCGTACTTCGCCACCCAGGTCATGTACTCCGCTTCGTCCCGCACCGGATACCCGTTGCGATACCGCCGCAGCACCCACTCGTCGTCGATGGCGTACACATCAGCATCCCGCCCAGCAGCAAACGGCTCAGCCCCTTCCGGCAACCACCCCCCGAGGCCGCCCGCGGGCACAGCCTCGCCCGACTCCGGGGCGGACGCAGCCTCGCCCGACTCGGCGTTGTTGGGGGTCAACCCGCCAGCGGCGGCAGACCTGCCTGGCCCGGGCGCAGCCCCGCTCGACCCCGGGGCGGGCGCAGCCCCGCTCAACTCGGGGGCGGGCGCAGCGCCGCTCGGCTCGGGGGCAGGCGCAGCGCCGCTCGGCTCGGGGGCAGGCGCAGCGCCGCTCGGCTCCGGGGGGTCGGTCAAGTCAGTTGACCGCGCAGCCGCCGGTGGCGTGCTCTAGTGGGGCGGGGGCACCGATGGGGGGCATGCCGAGCATTACGCCGGGGGTGGAGGGTGGGGTGTCTTGGGCTCGTTGCCAGGCGTCGCCGGCGCGGGTGCGGCGTACTGATCCGAAGACATCCGCGACTAGGTGGTGCGGGGCGGCGTAGGTGACTTCGACTGTTGCCATGTCGCCGGGGCGGGGCTTCTCGACGCCTTCGGGGAGGGTGAAGTGGACTAGGCGGTTGTCCCGAGCGCGGCCCGACAGTCGGTGGGTGGCGGCGTCCTTGCGGCCCTCGCCTTCGGCGATCAGGACCTCGACGGAGCGGCCGACGATCTTCTTGTTCTCGTCCCAGGCCATCTCGTCTTGCAGTTCGACCAGACGGAGGTAGCGCTCCTGGACGACCTCGTGCGGCACCTGGTCGGCCATCGACTCGGCCGGAGTACCGGGGCGCTTGGAGTACTGGAAGGTGAAGGCGCCGGCGAACCGCGCCTCGCGGACGACGTCGAGCGTGCCCTGGAAGTCTTCCTCGGTCTCCCCCGGGAAGCCGACGATGATGTCGGTGGTGATCGCCGCGTCCGGCATCGCCGCCCGGACGTCGGAGATGATCTTGAGGTAGCGATCCCGCCGGTACGACCGGCGCATCGTCTTGAGGATCTGGTCCGATCCCGACTGCAGCGGCATGTGCAGCGACGGCATCACGTTCGGCGTCTCGGCCATCGCCTCGATCACGTCCGCGGTGAAGTCGCGCGGATGCGGCGAGGTGAACCGGACCCGCTCCAGCCCGTCGATCGAGCCGCACGCACGCAGCAGCTTCGAGAACGCGTACCGATCGCCGAACTCGACGCCGTACGAGTTGACGTTCTGCCCGAGCAGCGTCACCTCGAGCACGCCCTCGGCGACCAGCGCCTCGACCTCGGCGAGCACGTCGCCCGGGCGGCGATCCTTCTCGCGGCCGCGCAGCGCCGGGACGATGCAGAACGTGCAGGTGTTGTTGCAGCCGACGCTGACCGACACCCAGGCGGAGTACGGGGACTCGCGCCGGGTCGGCAGCGTGGACGGGAAGACGTCGAGCGACTCGAGGATCTCGACCTGCGACTCCTCGGCGATCCGGGCCCGCTCCAGCAGCACCGGCAACGAGCCGATGTTGTGGGTGCCGAAGACGACATCCACCCAGGGCGCCTTCTTGGTGATCGTCGCGCGATCCTTCTGCGCCAGGCAGCCGCCGACGGCGATCTGCATCCCCGGGTTCTTCGCCTTCGCCGGCGCGAGCTGGCCGAGGTTGCCGTACAGCTTGTTGTCGGCGTTCTCCCGGACCGCGCAGGTGTTGAAGACGACCACGTCGGCCTGATCACCCTCGGGCGCGCGGACATAACCGGCATCCTCCAGCAGGCCACGAAGGCGCTCGGAGTCATGCACGTTCATTTGGCACCCATGGGTGCGGACCTCGTATGTACGCATAACAGCCACCAAGAGTACGTCGCCAGGTGGACTTTCCCCTACCTGGGATAGGGCTGTCAGGACCCCTGACCGCAGAGGCCGGACAAACAACAGTGGAGGGTATGAACAGTTCCCGTCGTCAGTTCCTCGCCCGTACCGCCGCCGGAGCCGCCGTGGTTGCCGGCAGCGCCTTCACCGCCGACCACGCGGTCGCCCTCAGCTGGCCGTCCGCCACCGCACGTACCAACCGGATCACCGCGCTCACCGACGTCACCGTGATCGACCCGACAACAGGGCGGCGCGACCGGCACCAGACCGTACTGATCAGCGGCGACCGCATCATCGGGGTCGGCCGCCACCTGCCGATCCCCCGCGGCGCCACCGAGATCAACCTCAGCGGCAAGTTCGTCATCCCCGGCCTGGCCGACATGCACGTCCACTCGCTCGGCGACGAGCACGTCTCGCCACCGCTCTACCTGGCCAACGGGCTCACCACCGTCCGCGAGATGGCCGCGCCCGACCCGGTCGTCTACGACTGGCGCGACCGGATCGAGGCGGGCACGCTGCTCGGCCCGCGGATGATCGTGGCCAGCCAGATCATCGACGGCGATCCGACCTTGTGGGATCCCGGTCTGCTTCACGTGCTGGTCGTGGATGACGAGGCCGGCGCACGTGCGGCGGTACGGCAGGTGAAGGAGGAGGGGGCCGACTTCGTCAAGGTCTACTCGCGGCTGAGCTCATCGGCGCACCGGGCGATCCTGGACGAGGCTCGGCGGGAAGGGCTGACCGTGCACGGTCACGCGCCCGACCAGGTCCCGATCAAGCAGGTCAGCGACGCCGGTCAGCGCGGTATCGAGCACATCCACTCGCTGGGCCTGTCGGTGTCGAGCCGCGAGACCGAGGTACGCCGGATGCAGCAGGCGATCGCGATCAAGACCGGCGACTACAACGGCTGGTTCCGCCAGATGCACCCGATCGAGTGGATCGCGGCAAACACCTTCAGCCAGGCTCGCGCGGCCGACGTCTTCGGTACGTTGCGACGCAACCGGACCCGGGTCACCCCGACACTGACCATGCACAAGGTGCTGGACATGCCCGACTTCACCGGGCCGGACCCGGCGACCCGGAAGTACCTGAGCGAGGACTCGATCGGCACCTACGACTACGTGATCGAGAACCTCTACAAGGCCAACCGGAGCGCCGAGGAGATCTCCCACCAGCGGCAGATGTGGGAGTACCGGCAACGTTTCGTCCGCGAGCTGTTCGCCCACGACGTCCCCGTACTGGCCGGCACCGACACCGGTACGCCGTACATGGTCCCCGGCTTCGCCCTGCACGACGAGCTCGAACTGCTGGTCGGCGCCGGCGCCACCACCCGACAGGCCCTGTACGCCGCAACGGTAGAACCAGCCAAATTCCTGGGCATGGCCGCCGACCTCGGGTCCGTTGCCCCGCGCAAGCTCGCCGACCTGGTCGTCCTGGACGCCGACCCGCTGATGGACATCCGCAACACCCGGCGGATCCACACCGTCGTCACCCGCGGCCGGATCATCTCCCCGGCCGACCGGGCCCGCATGCTGGCCGACGTCGAGGCTGCCGTCAAGACCCCACCCGCCGGAGCCGCACTGGCTGCAGGTGGTTGTTGCGGAAACGGCCGTCCCGGACACTAACGCCCAGACCCGTGCTGGCTGTGACGACCCCGTCACAGCCAGCGCTCAGTTATTGCAGATCGTTACCACCGTGGGACCGGGGATCCGTGCGGGTCACCCTCCGGCTCCGCTAAGTTCTCGCCATGAGCGATTCCTCCGCCGTCGACACAGTGACGACCACAGGTCTCGTCGCCCTGACAGACGTCAACAAGCATTTCGGCGACCTGCACGTGCTGAAGGACATCAACCTGTCCATCAACCGTGGCGAGGTGGTGGTGGTGATCGGCCCGTCCGGGTCCGGCAAGTCCACCCTGTGCCGGGCGATCAACCGGCTCGAGCCGATCGACTCGGGCACCATCACGCTGGACGGCCAGCCGCTGCCCAGCGAGGGCAAGGCGCTGGCCAGGCTGCGCGCCGACGTCGGCATGGTGTTCCAGTCGTTCAACCTGTTCGCGCACAAGACGATCCTGCAGAACGTCACCCTCGGCCCGCTGAAGGTCCGCAAGAACGACCCGAAGGTCGCCGAGAAGCGCGCGATGGAGCTGCTCGAGCGGGTCGGCGTCGCGAACCAGGCGGCCAAGTACCCCGCCCAGCTGTCCGGTGGCCAGCAGCAGCGGGTCGCGATCGCCCGGGCGCTGGCGATGGATCCGAAGGTCATCCTGTTCGACGAGCCGACCTCGGCCCTCGACCCGGAGATGATCCAGGAGGTCCTCGAGGTGATGATCGACCTGGCCAAGCAGAGCATGACGATGGTCGTGGTCACCCACGAGATGGGTTTCGCGCGCAGCGCGGCCAACCGGGTCGTCTTCATGGCCGACGGCGAGATCGTCGAAGAGGCCAGCCCCGAGTCCTTCTTCACCAACCCGACCTCGCGCCGTGCCCAGGACTTCCTCGGGAAGATCCTCAAGCACTGACGAGACGCCCGGCGGGCCTTCGGGCCGGCCGCAACTGCAGTAAAAACACACGAAGGGGATCCCATGAGAATGCGCAACGTGGTCGCCACTCTCGGCGTCGCTGCGCTCGCGCTGAGCGTCGGCGCCTGTGGCAAGGACGACACCGCCGCAGGTGGCGGCGGTGGCAGCACCACCGGTAGCTGCGGCGAGCCGCACAAGTTCACCGTGGCCCCGGCCGCGGACGTGGCCGGCAGCCCGACCTACGCCAAGATCAAGACCCGCGGGCACGCGGTCGTCGGGGTCAAGGCCGACCAGCCGAACCTCGGCTACAAGGATGCCAACGGCAAGCGCTGCGGTTTCGACATCGAGATCGCCCAGATGGTGTCGGCCCAGCTCGGCTTCGACCCGACCCAGATCGAGTACAAGGAGATCCCGTCCGCGAACCGCGAGACGGCGATCGCCGGTGGCGAGATCGACTACTACGTCGGTACCTACTCGATCACCGACAAGCGCAAGAAGCTGGTCGGCTTCGCCGGCCCGTACTTCATCGCCGGCCAGGACCTGCTGGTCCGCAAGTCCGACACCTCGATGGACGGTGGCAAGGACTCGCTGAAGGGCAAGAAGGTCTGCTCGGTGACCGGCTCGACGCCGATCCAGAAGGTCAAGGACGAGAACCTGACCGAGGCCAGCAACATCTCGGAGTTCAAGACCTACTCCGAGTGCGTCTCGCAGCTGCTGGACAAGAAGGTCGACGCGGTCACCACCGACGACGCGATCCTCAAGGGCTACGCGGCGAACGCGCCCGACGACCTGCGGGTGGTCGGCAAGACGTTCAGCACGGAGAAGTACGGCATCGGCGTGCCGCTGGCCGACAAGGCGCTGCGCGACAAGATCAACGCGGGCCTCGAGACCGCCGGCACCGACGGTACCTGGAAGTCGATCTACGACGAGACGCTGGGCAAGTCCGGTTCGGCCGGCACCCAGCCCCCGGTCGAGAAGTACTGATCCACCCTCAGCTCAGGGCGACCCCGCGCGTCGCGGGGTCGCCCTGACTGTCTCCAACCCTTGGAAGGTCGCGATGCTCTCGGTCCTCACCGACAACTGGGAACTGTTCAGAGACGGCTTCTGGACCACGATCAAGCTGTTCGTGGTGGCGGGTCTGCTGAGTCTGGTCCTCGGGACCGTGCTGGCCGGGTTCCGGGTCTCGCCGGTACCGGCGCTGCGGGCCATCGGCACCGGCTACGTCAACATCCTGCGGAACACGCCGCTGACCCTGGTCTTCGCGTTCCTGGTCTTCGGCGCGCCGAAGATGGGGATCGAGCTGCCGTCGTACTTCTGGTCGGCGATCGTCGCGCTGACCGTCTACACCTCCGCCTTCGTCTGCGAGGTGGTCCGGTCGGGTATCAACACCGTCTCGCCGGGCCAGTCCGAAGCAGCCCGCGCGGTCGGGATGTCGTTCCTGCAGGTGCTCGGCATCGTCGTACTGCCGCAGGCCTTCCGGGCGATCCAGCCGCCGCTGATGAGCGTGATGATCGCGCTGCTGAAGAACACCACCATCGCGGCCGGTTTCTCGGTGCTCGAAGCGGGCGCCATCCCGGCGGCGATCGCCGAACGCGGTGAGAACCAGATGCTGACCCTGGTCTGGATCACCATCGGCTTCCTGATCCTGATCATCCCCCTGGTCTTCCTGCAGCGGTGGGCCGAACGACGGACGGCGGTATCGGCATGAGTGCCGTTCTGTACGACGTACCGGGCCCCCGCGCGCGGGCCCGCAACATGATCCTCAACGTCGTCGTCGTGCTGGTCGTGCTGGGCGCGGTTGCCTGGGTGGTCTACCGGCTGAACGACACCGGTCAGTTCCAGAGCCGGCGCTGGGCGCAGTTCCAGTACAAGTCGATCCAGGAGCAGCTGCTCACCGGTCTGCTGAACACGCTGAAGGCCGCCGGCCTGGCCGCGGTCCTGGCCTTCCTGTTCGCCGCTGTGTTCGCGGCCGCCCGGATCAGCGACCACAAGTGGGTCAGGGTTCCGGCGACCTTCGTGGTCGAGCTGTTCCGCGCGATCCCGGTGCTGATCCTGATGTTCTTCTTCTACTACGGGAACCTCGAGTTCCATCTGGGCCTCGGCCCGTTCTGGGCGGTCGTCTTCGGCCTCACCCTCTACAACGGCTCAGTCCTGGCGGAGATCTTCCGGGCCGGCATCAGCGCGGTCCCGAAGGGCCAGCGCGAAGCGGCGTACGCGACCGGCCTGCGCAAGAACCAGGTCGTCCGGCTGATCCTGCTCCCGCAGGCGATCCGGGCGATGCTGCCCGCCATCGTCAGCCAGCTCGTCGTCCTGCTGAAGGACACCGCGCTCGGCTTCATCATCACGTACAACGAGCTCCTGTACGTCGCCAAGCAGATGGGCGGCCGGCTCGAGTTCGGCTTCCCGTACATCCCGACGTACATGGTGGTCGCAGTCGTCTACATCGGCCTCTGCTCCCTCCTCTCGGTCCTCGCCCGCTATCTGGAAGGCCGCACCCGCCGAAGCCGCAAAATCGCCCCCGGCACCGACCTCCCCACCGCAGCCCCAGTGGCCGACGGCACCGCCTGACCCACCTCCTTCAAGAGCCCTGCACGATCGCGTGCAGGGCTCTTGTCGTTTCAGCGGCCGGCGCGGCGTACTGCCTCGAGCGCTGCCTGATCGTCGATGCCGAGCTGGCGCGTGTGGTGGAGATAATTGGTGGCCAGTTCGTCGAGCCGCTGCCGGCGCTCAGCTTCCGGGAGTCGCGGCGGATTGTCGGCCACCCGGGTGCCGCCGCCGCGGCGAGAGGTCAGCAGGCCATCCGCTTCGAGCTCCCGGTACGTACGCGCGACCGTGCCGACTGCGAGACCGAGGTCGCGGGCCAGCTGGCGCAGCGGCGGGAGGCGGTCACCGGGAGCCAGTACGCCGGAATGGATCAGGTCCGTCAACTGCTTCCGAAGCTGCTCGTACGGCGGTGTCGGATCCGACGTCGACACAACAAGCGTGGTCACACGGCACTCCGCTGCACATGCGGCTGGCTCGCCGGCTGCAGGACCGCGATGGCACTCCAGACCAGCAACGTGATCCCACCGGCAGCCGGCACCAGGAGAGCCCAGCCGATCGGCTTCCACGAGGTGGCGTCACACGGCATCGTCACGACGGTGACGAACGCTGTTCCAAGCAATGGAACGGTGATCAGTACAGTCCCAGCAGGACCGCGATGCCGAGTGGGACGGAGTAGAAGGATCCTGGCCAGGGGGTCTTGACGGTGGTCAGGTCACCGCAAGTACGGGACAGGGCTCGGCCGGCGCGACCCAGATCATCGGCGGACGCCACCGACGTCGTCCAGCACAACAACGCCAGCTCCACCACTCCCGCGATGGCCACGGACCCGGCTAGGCGGCGCGGGAGGTAGTCCCTTACCGAGCGGGTTTCTACTGCTGCCCGGCGTACCGGCCCTGCAGGACGAGGTGTCCGCAACTCCCCGAGCACCACTCCGACCACAACACCCAAACTGAACACCGGCGCCGCCAACAGCAGCCCGCGCTCCAACCCGATCGTCCAGGCGACGACACCTCCACCGACCAGGCCGGCACCCACGCCCGCCCACCGCCACTTCGCCGCCGCGCGCGCTCGCGGTCGACGAGAGCGGTGGCCAGAAGTTCGCCGTCTGCGACACCCAGTACGACAGCACGAGCGTCGGCAACCACCGGATCCACTACATCACCATGAAGGCTCTCAGGTGCCCGACCCGGGCGACCGGTGTGCGGTTGAGGAACGAAAAATTCCATCGATCTGTAGCATTTGCCCGGTCAATTGATCGTCCCCGCCTTTTTGCTCTAATGCCACGACCGCGAATTTCCGTCGGCGGAGAAAGTCGAAGATCTCCCCGAAACCGGCACCGCCTCGGTACAGGTCGACCAACGCCATCTCGGCTTCGACGAATGCGATTTCATCAAGTATCGGCCCTGCCCCTTTAAGCGCAGCGAGCTCCGCCCCTTCTATATCGAGCTTCAGATAGATGCCGCTACCGTCACAATCCAGATCCGGCCAAAGAGACTTCAATGATCGAATCGAGACACGCTCCGATCCGGCTGAAACGTCGTCTGGCCACGCGCGGAGATGGTCCGGAGACGGCTCGAACAGCGAAGTCCCCAAGGTGCTCGTCGACAAATGAAGCGTACCCTCTCCGTCATCCATTCCGAGCGCGACGTTGTAGCATTCCCAATTACCGTCGGCGGCGGCAACGGACGAGAGGGCCTGAAATACTTCTACGGCAGGTTCGAACGATACGATCCTGCCGCGAAATCCACACTGTCTAGCCCAGATCCCATAGAGGCCAGAGTTCGCCCCACCATCCAGAAGCACGTCCACTTCACTGAGCAGTATTCTCCGGCGGACGCCAGGCGTGACAAGGTCCTCGCAGAGCGGAGGAAAGTCAATTGAATCTGTGTCTACGATCACAAGAATGCTCCTCACTGGCGCTTCTGGCTGAATCTGTCGCCGACTTCCGAATCCTTGCTCCGCAGGTCAAGCTGTTGGATCGCGTCACACTATTGCAGGGTTCATCCGCTACCTGGACGTCCTGCAACCGGACCGGCACTACTTGTGGGGTGTTGCTGGCCGAGCCGAGCCGGGCGCTTTCAGGTCACGCTGAACACCCGCCTGGCCTGCGCATCACGGCCGAGCGTGCGGGCCGGACTCTTCGCCGCGGTGATGGTCACCAGCTCGCGTTGCAGTTTCCAGCGGCACGTGGCCGCGCCCTCGTCACCCATTTCGTTCGTCCGTCACATCGGCTGCCCAGCTAACGAAGACCTGCTTGGTCCAGACATGTACTCACCACCCGGCTTCAGGCTAAGAGGACGTGCCAGCGGACGGAAGACATCTGTATTGCAACTTCCTGCAGAACCTCGATCCCCCTGCCGACCAGGACATCTCGCGCGGGACTGTCTGTTGCTCTTGCCTGTTGGCCCTGTGGTGTGGGCACTCCGCCGCGACACGGGTGCCCGCCCCCGGGAGGGATGGGGGCGGGCGGGCCAGTTGGAGGACTTGCATCTAGTAGATGTTGGAGGGGCGGACCATGCCTTCGGCCAGGTCGCCGAAGTCGGGGGCGATGATGGCGCCGGGGTTGCCGATGACTTCTTCTACTACGGCGGTTTCGGTGGTGATCAGGAGGGCGGCGATGGAGGCGGCGCTTTCCAGGGCCGAGCGGGTGATTTTGACGGGGTCCATCACGCCGAAGTCGAACATGTCGCCGTACTGGCCGGTGAGGGCGTTGAAGCCTTGGCCGAGCGGGAGTTCGGAGACTGTTTTGACTACCTCGTCGCCGTCGTAGCCGGCGTTGATGGCTATCCAGCGGAGGGGTTCGGCGAGGGATTGGCGGACGATTTCCCGGCCGATGAGGGCGTCGCCGGTTAGTTCCAGGCGGTCGAGGGTGTCGCGGGCTTGGGTGAGGGCTGAGCCGCCGCCGGCGATTACGCCTTCCTCCAAAGCAGCGCGGGTCGCCGACAAGGAGTCTTCTACTCGGTGTTGCTTTTCCTTGAGTTCTACGCCGGTGGCGGCGCCTACGTGGATTACGGCGACTCGGCCGGCCAGGCGGGCGATTCGGAGTTTGAGGTTGTCCTCGTCGTGGTCGTTGGTGGCGCGCTCCAGTTCCTTCTCGAGTTGGTGGAGGCGCGCTTCCACGGAGGCGGGGTTGCCCGCGCCGCCGACCATCGTCGTACCGTTCTCCGTGATCGTGATCCGGTGACACGAGCCCAGGTCGTCGGCCGTCAGCGAGTGCAGGTTGACGCCCGAGTCCTCACTAACTACGCGACCACCCAGTACCGCCGCCAGATCCTCCAGCTCCGCCACCCGCCGGTGCCCAAACCCGGGCGCCCGCACGACAACCGAGCGGAACGTGTCGTGCACGTTGTTGCTGACCAGCACATCTGCAGGGCCGGGCCGTCGACGTTCTCGGCCAGGATCACCAAGGGCCGGCCCGACCGCGTCACCAGCTCCAAAGTCGGCATCAGCTCCTGCAGTTGGCTGATCTTCTTGTTCGTCAGCAGGATGTACGGATCGTCGAAGACGGTCTCCATCCGGTCCTTGTCGGTCACCATGTACGGCGAGATGAACCCGTGGTCGAACTCGATCCCGTCCACGACATTCAGCGACAGCCCGTACGCCGGCGACTCCTCGACCGTCACGACACCGGTCTTCCCGACCCGCGCCATCGCCTCCGAGATCACCGACCCGATCTCCGGATCATCATTCGCCGACAAAGTTGCCACGAACAACAGATCCGTCTGCCCGCCCACCTCCGCGGTCCGCTCATGCAGCGTCCGAACGATCGCCGCGACCGCTTCCTCGATCCCCCGCCGCAACTGCATCGGGTTCGCGCCCTCGTCGACCGCGCGCAATCCTTCACGCACCAGCGCCTGCGCCAGCACGGTCGCGGTGGTCGTACCGTCGCCGGCCACCCCGTTCGTCTTCATCGCGACTTCCTTGACCAGTTGCGCGCCCATGTTGGCGAACGGGTTGCGCAGCTGGATCTCCCGCGCGATCGTCACGCCGTCGTTGGTGATGGTCGGCGGCCCGGTCAGCTTCTCCAGTACCGCGTTGCGTCCCTTCGGCCCGAGCGTCACCTTGACCGCGTCGGCCAGGGCGTTGACCCCTTGCTCGAGCAGTTGCCGGGCATCGTTGCTGAAACGAAGATCCTTGGCCATCGGTCTGTTCCCTTCGAATCAGGTGAGCTGGAGCTGGAGCTCGGCGGGTACGTCGAGGTTGTAGAGCTTGGCCGCGTTGAGGCCGAGGATCTTGCGCTTGATGTCCGGCGTCAGTACGCCGTACTCCGACTGCATGTCCTCGGGGATCTGGAAGTCGACGAACTTCTCCACCAGCCACTTCGGCTGCCAGATCGCGTAGTCGCTGGCGAAGATGATCCGGTCCTCGCCGATCCAGTACAGGAGCTCGCCGATGATCTGGGCGAAGTACCGGGGCCGGCTGTGGATGAACGGCATCGCGACCGCCAGGCCGCCGTACACGTTGGGCTCCTGGGTGGCGATCCAGCAGAAGTCCTCCAGCCGCGGCAGTCCGACATGTTCGACGATGAAGTTGAGCTCGGGGAAGATCGAGGCCGCGTAGTCGACGTCCTGGACGTCGAAGGCGTCCCGGTTCAGTGGGTAGATCGTGGGGCCCTTGTGCACATGGATGTTCTTGATGCCGAGCTCGACGCACTTGCGCAGGTACGGCTCGGCCTCCGGGTCGGACAGCTTCCAGCCCTTCGAGTCGCCCTTCCACTCGGCCGTGTAGAGCTTGACGCCCTGCAGGTTCCAGCGGGCATGGAGTTCCTCCAGCTTGTCCAGTCCGGCCGCGCCGTCGCGCGGATCCCAGGCGCCGTTGGTGATGAACTTGCCCGGGTTGTTCTCCATCACGGCGCCGTCGCGCTCGGTCGTGTTGAACCCGTCGACGTAGAAGTCGGTCAGGTACGTCGGCTGGAAGATCGCCTTGTCCACGTAGCCGATCTCGAACAGGTCGTGCAGCAGGTCGGCCTCGGAGTACGCACCGAACTTCTCCGCCGTCCAGACGTACTCCGCGGGCGACAGGTTGCGGTGGTAGTCGTAGAAGCAGTTGGTGAAGCCCTCGCCGTACCGGTTCCTGTTGTTCTCCGGCCGGCCGTTCCAGAAGTGCACGTGACTGTCGACGATGTAGTACTTCTCGCCGTTGCTCTCATACATCGTCGTCGACCTCGACCAGATCGAAGTCGATGTACTCCGCGGCCTCCTCCGGGCTGGAGAAGAGCATCGTCTTGTCGTCGAAATGGACCATCCGCCCGTAGTGGGTGGACATGATCTCCTCGAAGTCGGACTGGTCGAAGTCCGCGCCGAGCGCGTCGGAGATCTCGGCGAAGTCGAAGGTGAGCTTGCCGACCCCGTCGACCCGGATCATCGACGGGTACTCGGTGATCTCCACGTTGTCCTTGGCGCCCATGATCTGGGCCACCACGTGACCGTTCTGGTTGTTCATCAAGGTCACGCCGCACATGTTCGAGAAGGTGCGGTCGCCGCGCCGAACGCCTTGGTCTCCGTCATTGGTCCAGCTCCTTCGGTACGTCGAGATCGAGGTCGGCCAGCACGCTGCGCAGACCGTCCTTGGCGGCGGCCAGCGAGTCGGCGAAGGTGACGACCTTCTCGTTCGGCTGCGACCAGATCGGCTGCAGCTCGTGGGCCGCCCGCAGGCTCTGCGGCACCCAGGTGGCGAGCCATTCACCCAGTACGGCCTTGTTCTCCGTACCGTGCTCGGAGTCCCGGGTGAGCAGCGAGAACAACGCCCGGGTGTAGCCGAGGTCGCGGCTGTAGTCGTTCTCGCCGGCCCCGACGATGGTCGGCGTGATGTAGTCGCCGTTGCGGGCCGACACCTGCATCAGCAGGTCGGACCGGAACAGCACGCCGACCAGCGACTCGAAGACGATGTTCGTCGCGAACAGCGCCTCGGCCCAGTCGCCGATCGCGGTCAGCCGCTCGACGTTCTCCCGGACGCCCTGCCAGACCGGGTCGGACTGCCAGACCTCCCGGTGCACCTGGCCGTCGAAGTCGATGTCGGACTCGGCCAGGTCGAGGTTGAACAGCGCCAGGTCCTGGGCGAAGCGCAGCTTGTGGGCCGCGTTGACGCAGATCGCGTTGTTGATCATGTTCGTCGGCGCCGACCGCTGGGCGGCGGTGAAGACGTGCATGCCCAGCCCGTTCTCGGCATGCATCCAGGCGCCGAGGTTGCGCTGGATGAACTTGGTCCAGGCCGGGTTCCAGTGCGAGTACGCCTTGGCCCGCTTGGCGTTCTCCAGGCTCAGCCCGATCTGCCGGACGACCGCCGCGTTATTGCGGTAGATCGTCTTCTCCCACTCCTCGTTCGGGTCACGGAACCGGTGCCAGTCCGCAGACTGCAACCGGATCCAGTCCTTCGGATACCCGCCGGGCGAGTTCGCGAAGCCGTAGATCCAGCCCTGCGACAGGTGCCGGTCGGGGACCGGCTGGACGTCGAAGGTGACGTCCTCGTACGTCGTCGCCCGCGCCTTGGCCGGCTGGTAGTAGTTGTAACTGCGACTCGTGGAGCTCGGGAACGTGAGCGCGCCGGCCTCGGAGTCGGTGAACTCCGGGTGCGGGAAGCTCCGTTCTTTCGTGTCTGCCATCTCGATCTCCTACTCCGCCACCGAAGTGGTGAACTTGTCGTAGTGGATGTGCTCGCGCGGTACGCCGGCCAGCTCCAGCAACCCGATCGCCGCGTCGACCATCGGGGGCGGCCCGCACAGGTAGGCCTCGCATTCGGCCAGCCCTGGCTCCAGCCGCTGCACCGCCTCCGTCACGAACCCGGTGTGCTCCCAGTCGTCCGGCCAGCTCTCCGACAGCACGCCGAAGAACTTGAAGTCGGGCAACTCGGCCCCCAGCTCCTCGATCTGGTCGAGGTAGAACAGGTCGTCGTGGGTTCGGGCGCCGTAGTAGAACCGCACCGGCCGTTCGATGCCATCAGCAACCAGGTGCCTCAGCAGCGACAGGATCGGCGCCAGCCCGGCTCCCCCGCCGATGCACAGGATCGGCCGGTCGGACGACTTCTTCAGCGTGAAGGTGCCGTACGGTCCGTCCAGCTCGAGCTCGTCGCCGACCAACAGCGCGCCGTCGAGCAGGCCGGAGAAGTGCCCGCCGGGGTACTTCTTGATCAGGAACTCCAGCGGGTCGCCGGGCAGCGTCGCCATCGAGAACGACCGGTGCGCGTCGTGCCCCGGGATCGCGATATCGGCGTACTGGCCGGGTTTGAAGGTGAACTTGTCCGGCTCGACCAGGTCCAGTCGCAGCGACACGATGTCGCGGGTGACCGGCTCGATCGCGGCGATCCGGGTCCGCAGGTGCTGCAGCGGGACCGCGTTGCGCAGTTCCTCCTCGTCGTAGTTGATCAGCTCGACGGTCAGGTCGGAGTACGCGTGCGACTTGCAGAGCAGGATGTAGCCCTCGTCGCTCTCGTACTCGGCCAGCGCGAACGTCGAGTACCGGTCCATCTGGACGTCGCCGTCGATCAGGAACGACTTGCAGGCGGCGCACTGGCCCTCCTTGCAGCCGTGCATCAGCGCGATGCCCTGCCGGAAGGCGGCGTTCAGCACCGTCTCGCTCTCGTCGACCTCCATCTCGAGATCGACGGGCTCGAACCTGACCACGTGTTTGTCACCCATCAACCTGCTCCTCTGACGATTGGGCGACCGGTGGCGGCGGGATGTCGCCAGGGTCCGCCGCCACCGATCTGCTTGCTGGGGTCAGGCCACCGCCGGCGCCGGCCGGCCGGCGGGACCGCCGGCCTTGTACGCCGCGAGATGCGCCTCGCGGTCAGCGTCGGACATCTCGTTGAGCAGGATGTTCGGGCTGGCGAAGTTGATGCCGCGCACGTCGTCGAGCGTCCAGAGCTTCTTCTGGTCGTCCAGGTCCAGGTGCGGCTGCGGGATCAGCGTCTTGCCGTCGTCACGGACGTACCCGAGGTCGGAGATGATGTCGGCCAGGTCGCGGTTGTGGTGCAGGGTCTCCCACTCGCGGTGCCCGGTCAGCCGGCCCATGTTCGGCGTCGGCCGGCCCTCGTACTCCGGCCGGAACGCCTTGATGTCGGTCCAGGCGCAGGTCTCGGAGCAGTACGTGCGCCACTGGCCGTCGACCTTCTCGGTGACCATGTCCTCGCGGATCAGGGCCGGCACCATGCAGGTCCAGCAGCGGTGCGGGTACTGGTAGTCGACGTCCTCGAAGGCGATCGGCTTGTTCTTGCCCGGGTACCGCAGGCGGTTGTAGTTCTCCCACCACTTGCCGTACTTGTTGTACCAGCCCGGGTACTTGAACTCGAACCACTCGAAGTCCTCGTCCGTCATCGGGTCGATCCGCCAGTAGTTGACCGGCCAGCCGGTGGCGAAGAACTGCGCCACCTCGTGCACGTAGCCCTTGTTGTAGATCCGGTTCCAGGCCTCCTCGACCAGGTCGTGCGGGATCTTCAGGCCGTACTTCTCCAGCGGGATCAGGTAGCTGCGGTAGTAGTCGTCGTAGATCCACCGGCGCCACATCTCGGCGTACGAGTCGCGGTCCTTGCGGCGGTCCTTGGTGCCGTACTCGATGAACGTGCCGATCGCGGCGTCGACGACGCAGTGGTTGTTCCACCAGGCGTAGCGCAGGTCGCGCTCGAGCAACTGCCGGTTGTCCTCGTCGGCCAGCGCCATCAGCAGGATGCTGTAGCCGTTGCTGATGTGCCGCGACTCGTCGGACTGGACCGAGTGGAACACGGTCGGCAGCAGGTAGTCGCCGTTCGCGGCCGCCTCGTCGGGCATCGCGACGAACAGCGTGTTGGTGAACGCGGTCTCGGCCACCACCGTGAGGTAGATGTTGGCCGCGGTGATCGCGTCGCCGGTGATGAACCCCTCGCCGAACTGCCGGCCGATGGTGCCCGCGTAGTTGTTCGCGAACGCCTTCTCGGTGATGTCGAACCCGGCCGGGTCGATGTAGTGGTTCATGTACAGCTTCTTCAGGTTCATCTGGATCGTCGAGTGCCGGACCTCGTCGATCATCTGCACCGCCAGCCCGTTGTGGATCTCCGGGTTCGGCACCGCGTCGATCGCCATCGGCATCGCCCGGGCGGCGGAGATCTCCGGGAACGGGATGATCGAGAGGAACAGCTTCTGCCACTCCATCCAGCGCTGCTGGACCTGGCGGAACATGTTGCCGCGGATCGCGCCGTCCATCGCGCCGAAGACGCGGTTGTCCTTCTCCTCCTCCATCGGGAAGTAGGACCGCATGATCTGCTTCAGCGGGTCCTTCTTGGGGGCCTTGTCGAAGGTGTAGTCGGTTCCGAAGCGTGTCGCGGGAGTCGCGAAGGTCGGCTCCCAGGACAGTTCGGTGATCTTGGCGTGGGCCTTGCTCAGACTCTGCCTGCTCACGGTCTGCCTCCTCGGGGTTTCAAGTGGACCGATCTCACCCCGGGTCAGGCCTTGCGCTTGTCTCAATCTGAGACACAGTGGGAAGGCGGACGCACCTAGAGTGATGGCAGGGAGGCCTCTGTGGAACGAGCGCACTGGATCGACGCACCTCGGACTGGCCGGCTGCTGCAGCAGGCCAGGGATACCTTCTTGTCGTCCGGGGATCTGGACCCCGAGCTGGTGCGAGAGTCGATCCAGGCGTCGTGGCTGCGGTCTTCCCGGCTGCGGGTGGACACCGACAACGTCGATCCCAGCTTCCTGGGTCTGGAAGGCCCGACGCCGCTCGCGCTGTCGGCCGCGCCGGTGCTGAGCGCCCTGGCCGACGAGCTGGCGAACGAGTCGGTGAGCATCATCCTGACCGACCAGCACGGCCTCGTACTTCAGCGGACCTGCCCTGACCCGTCGCTGATCAGGCAGCTCGACCGGGCGTCCCTGTCGCCAGGCTTCAGCTACGCGGAGGAGCAGGTCGGTACGAACGGCATCGGGACCACCTTGGAGGCCGGCGTCCCCACGATGGTCACGGGGAGCGAACACTTCACCGGGCCGCTCGGTGGCTTCGCCTGCGCGGGTGCGCCGATCCACCATCCCGTCACCGGCTCGCTGCTCGGGGTGCTGGACCTGACCTCGTCGGTGTCTCATTCGAACGCTTTATTGATGTTCTGCGCGCGGTCGACGGCGCAGAAGATCGAGCAGCAGTTGCTGGCCCGGTCCGGTGCCAAGGAGCTGGCGCTCTTCCGCGACTACCTGGCCGCTTGCCAGCACTCCAGCAGTGGGGTGATCGCGCTGAGCGGGGACCTGGTCATGATGAACAGCCAGGCGCAGCAGCGGTTCGACCCAGCCGATCAGACTGCGCTCCTAGCACGGTCGCGCGACGCTGCGGGTTCCCCCGAGCAGGTGACGCTGGTCGCTGATCTACCTAGTGGGTTGGTGGCTCGGTTGGACTATCGGCCGGCGTTCGCTGGTTCGGAGTTCGCTGGTGGGGTGTTGAAGATCCAGGTGCAGTCGGGTCTGGACTCGACCACTGGGGCGGTGCGCAGCGTAGTACCGGTGATGCCTGGGCTTGCTGGGAGCAGTGCTACTTGGCAGCGGGTGTTCGAGGCGGTGGACACCAGTCGGCGCAACAGCTCGTGGGTAGTGCTGGAGGGCGAGGCAGGTGTCGGCAAGATCGCGTTGCTGCGCTCGGTGAACCAGCTACGGAACGGCAGCGGGCACTTCCGGGTCATGGATGCGTCCGAGTGCGGTCCTGGTTGGCTGGACACGGTTGCTGAGGAGTTGTCGGCCGGGGCGGGATCACTGGTCATCCGGAGGGCACATCTGCTCGACAGTGACTCGGTGAGTGGACTGTCGGCGCTACTGCTCGAGCACGCCGACCAGCGGAGCGAGATGTGGGTCGCCCTGACGATGCGGAGCGAGCCACGCAACCCCGAGGTGGATGCCCAACTGCTGCCGCACTTCTCGCACACAGTGCAGGTACCGCCACTGCGGCATCACCTGGAAGACATGCACAAGCTGGTACCTCACCTGCTGAGCCGCCTCAACCGGGGCAACAACCTCAGCATCTCCCCCAGCGCACTGGCTCAGCTGATGCGACTCCCCTGGCTCGGCAACGTCGAGCAGCTTCGCCGCGTCCTCCTCCGCATCGCCCAGCAACGCCGCTCCGGCACGATCGACCTGGACGACCTGCCCGGCGAGTGCCGAGCCACTACCCGGCGGCGACTCACACAGCTGGAGTCCCTGGAGCGCGACGCCGTCGTCAAGGCGCTTGTCATCCACCGCGGCAACAAGGACAAGGCTGCCAGCGACCTGGGCATGTCCCGGGCCACGATCTACCGCAAGATCCGCGACTACGGCATCAACCTGACGATCTGAAAACGCTTTGCCCCGACTCCCGGCTGCACTGGAGACTTGGCCGGGATGAGTGACAACAACGCTCCAGACGGTCGTGCCGGAATCGACGTGGGCCTGGTCCGGCGCCTGATCAAAGCCCAGTTCCCGCAGTGGAGCGACCTGCCGATCACGCCGGTCAAGGTCGACGGGTGGGACAACCGGACCTATCGCCTCGGGGACTCCTTGACGGTCCGGCTCCCAACGGCTGCCGGCTACGCGCCGGCGGTCGACAAGGAGGACCTCTGGCTGCCACGGCTCGCCCCGCAGCTACCGGTCGCAGTGCCGGAGCCTGTGGGCAAGGGGGTGCCGGGCGAGGGCTATGCGTTCAACTGGTCGGTCCGGCGCTGGCTGGACGGCTCTACTGCTTCGCTGGACCGTATCGACGACCTGCCTGGCTTTGCTGTCTCTGTAGCCTCATTCATCCGCGCACTGCAGCGGTGCGACGCGACGGACGGACCGGTGGGCGCGGAACACAGCTTCTTCCGGGGCGCGCCGCCAGTGCACTACGACGGGGAGACTCGACGCGCGCTGGTCGAGCTAGCCGGGCAGGTGGACGTCGCAGCCTGTACCGAGATCTGGGAAGCGGCGATCAACTCGTCCTTCGACGGGCCGCCGGTATGGTTCCACGGGGATATCGCGCACGGGAACCTGCTGGTTGTCGACGGAAAGCTGTCGGCCGTCATCGACTTCGGCACGTCGGGAGTCGGCGACCCGGCTTGCGATCTGGTGATCGCGTGGACTCTCTTCTCGGGGGAGAGTCGCGAGGCGTTCCGGCGTACGGTCTCGCAGGATGCGGGGACCTGGGCGCGGGCTCGTGGGTGGGCGTTGTGGAAGGCCCTGATCACGGAAGATCTGCGTGTCGTCGAGCAGGTGCTGGCCGACTCAGTCTGAGTTGACCAGGTCTGCGCGGGAGGCCGCATTGAGCTTGCGGAGGACCTTGGCGACGTGTTGCTCGACCGTGCGGGGTGAGAGGAACAGGACGTCGGCGATCTCGCGGTTGGTGTGGCCGCGGCCGAGCAGGCGGGCCACGTCCTGCTCGCGTGGAGACAGCTCGGCCCCGTAGCCGCGGCGGCCTCTGCGGGAAGGGGCTGTGACGCCGTGGTTCCTCAGCTCGTGGCGGCAACGGGCTGCGTCTCTGAGCGCTCCCAGGCGATCGAAGGTCTCCGCTAGCTTCGCGAAAGCGTCGGCCGGCTCCTTGAGTGCCAGCCCGCAATGCGCTGCTCGCTCGGCGACCAGTGCCGCGAAGTACGGTGCCGGTAGTGCCTCGTACTGGATCTCTACCTCTCTATAGAGCTCAACCGCTCGTCTGTAGTCGCCTTCGTACTCCGTGAGCTGCGCCCACCCACAATGCAACGCCACCCGTGCCAGCGGCGCCTCCAGACCGCTGATGCAGTCGTCCAACTCCCCCAACAGCTTCCGTACTTCATCGTCACGTCCATCGGCGAGCAGTACGGCTACCGCAGTCGGTACCAACTCCCCTGCCCACGACCACACCTGCTTGCGCCGCAGCAGCTCCAGGCCGTCGTTCACCGCCGTGACCGCAGCATCAAGGTTGTTGCGGGACAGCTGCATCCACGCGAGCAGACCGAAGCTGCCCAAGGCGATCGGGGCGATGGCGTTGGCCGGCTCGTCGATCCCGGTGGCAGCCAAGTAGGCCTCGGCCTCAGCCCATTCACCACGTGCGACGGCCAGAAAGGCCAGTACCAGCGACAGTTCGCTGGTGAGCGGGAACAGGTCGCGGTACTCGTCCAGTAGTTGGCCGGCGCGCTCGTCGAGCCCGGCCCACTCGCCGGTGAACCAGTCGACTCGTGCCTGGGTCGCGCGCGCAGTACTGACGACGAATGGCGCTCCGCAGTCGGTGGCGAACTGGAGCCCGCTATGGAGGAAGTCGGTGGCCTTGCCGTAGTAGCCGATCGACATGCACGCGTCGGCGAGATTGCAGTGCGCCCTGGCCAGGTGTCGCAGCTCGGCCGCGCTGGCTCCGTCAGACGTCAGCTCGGCGACCTCGGACAGGACGAAGGGATCACCGGCGTGTAGTCGCGAGGCCAGCAGGTTCGCCCGCAACGAGGTGATCAGCACCGGATCGGTGGCCCGGTGAAAGCGCTCGTCAGCCCGCTGGGCCCACAGACCGGTCTCATCGAGTGTGGCCGCGCCCAGCCAGCACTGAGCCAGGACGGAGATAGCTCGCGCCTCGAGGTCCGGTCGGTCGCCTAGGTCTGCAAGGGCTCGCTCGATCTCAGCCCGGCCGGCCGCGATGCTGCCTGCCGCCCGGATCATCAGCAGGCCCGCATAGAGCCGCACCTCGCCGCGGACGCCAGGCGAGAGCCGGTGGTCGGTCAGCAGGCGCTGGAGCGTGTCCATCGGGTCTCGCTGGTCCAGGCCTGTGTAGGCGACCGACCCGAGCTTCGAGGCGAGGCGGTCCAGTGCTTCGACTGACTGGTCGGGCTCAGCCAGTAGACGTTGCAGCAGGCGGGTAGCGGTCGAGGCGTCACCGATCTCGCCAGCCCTGTCAGCCGCGGCCTCTCCGAACTGCCGCCACTCCTGCATACGCCCCGCGAGCCGACTGTGCTCGGCCAACTGGAGCAGCGGCTGCGGACTGGTCTCTGCGAGAGTCTCGGCGATCCGCCGGTGCAGTGCTTGCCGCTGCGGACTCGGCAGGCTGTCATAGACCGCTTGCCGTCCCAGCGCATGGCGGAAGTCGTAGCGGCCGTCGCCTGAGTCTCTTAGTACTCCGGCTGCCAACGCCGAGGTGAGTGCAGCGTCGACGGCCCCTTCGGCCAGACCAGTCACCCGCCCGAGCAACTCGCTCGCCGCCGGAATCCCCAGGGCTGCTGTGGCGTAGCTGACCTCTCTAGCCTCCTGCTCCAGCCCGGAGAGCCGCTCAGCCATCGCATCCCGCAGCAGAGCCGGTACTTCGACCTGCTCGAGCGCCCGCCGCGCAGTACTCCCGTCGACCGGGAGCGGCAACGTCCGGACAGCCTCCTCGATCACTGCCGGGATGCCGGCTGTCCGGTCGTACAGGAGCTCGGCCAGGTCGGCCGCGATCGCCTCCACCCCCAGGATCCCGGCCGACAACGACCGGACCCCAGCCAGATCCAGCGGCTGCAAGGCGACTACCGCGCTCGGCAACCAGACAGGCGGCCGGTACTCCGCTCCTAGCGGTGGTCCCGTCGTCAGGTCCTCCCGCCGGTAGGTGACCAGGATCGACAAGTTCTCCGGCGGGTCCGTCATCAGGAAGCGCAGCAGCTGGCGAGACCCGTCGTCCGCCCAGTGCAGGTCCTCCACCACCAGCAGCGCCGGACCAGCAGCCGCCAGCAGTTCGCGGATCGCACGGAACACCTGATGCCGCTCGGTCGCCGGGTCGGCCGCAGGCCAGTGCGCGTCGGGGAAGCGGTCTGCGAGCTCGGGCAGGAGGGGGCGCAGTACTGAGGTCAACGGGCCCAGCGGAGTACCGGAGTGTCGTGGGTAGCTCCTGAGCGCCTCTACGACAGCGCCGTACGGGAAGGGCTCACGCAAGGGCTGGCAGAAGCCGATCATGAGATGCCTGTCGCGTACGTCAGGCCCACGGAGCAGCTCGCTGATCAGACGGCTCTTGCCGATGCCGGCCTCACCCTCGACCAGTGCAACGCCGGACTGTCCCGCTGTAGCAGCCAGCAGGCGCAGCTCATCGCCGCGGCCGACCAGCACTGGCGAACTGGTCCTGTTGATCGGTGCTCCAGTCATCTGCGCTCCCGTGGATGTGGGGGCGAGCCTACGTGGGGAAACCCATTTCTGTGAGGGTCTCGGCACCAATAGTCAGGTACCCCTACCTACTGCTGCCCGGATTGTTCCCGTCCGGGCCCGCCCCGACAGTGATCGGACCGGCTGCCCCACCCCCTCCGCCCTGGGTGGCCGGGGACCGAACGGAGAGCTGATGAACCTCCCACGCTCGGGCGCCTATGGCGCCATCGTGTGTCTGTCACTCGCACTACTGACCCCACCTGCCCAGGCGGCCGCCCCACCACCGGCGCCCAGCCCCACCATCCGGGGTGCTGGTGCCCCCGGCACCATTCCAGGCAGCTACATCGTCGTGCTGAAGGACGGTGCTCGCGCAACGGCCTCCACCCTGGCCTCCAAGTACGGCGGCAAGGTCAAGCTGACCTACACCACCGCACTGCGCGGCTTCTCCGCCTCCTTGACCGAGACGGAGGCACTGCGGCTGGCTGCGGACCCAGAGGTCAAGTACGTCGAGCAGGACGGCAAGGCCCACGCCACTGACCGCCAGGCCAACCCGACCTGGGGTCTCGACCGGATCGACCAGAAGGCGCTGCCACTCGACCAGGGCTACACGTACGCGACCAAGGCGCCCGGTGTCACGGCGTACATCGTCGACACCGGTATCTACAAGACGCACTCCGACTTCGGCGGCCGGGCGACCGACGGCTACGACTTCATCGACAACGACGCGATCGCCAACGACTGCAACGGGCACGGCACACATGTCGCCGGTACCGTCGGCAGTACGACGTACGGGGTCGCGAAGGGCGTCGCGCTGGTCGGCGTCCGGGTGCTGGACTGCCAGGGCAACGGCGAGTGGTCCCAGGTGATCGGCGGGATCGACTGGGTCGCCCAGAACGCGAAGAAGCCGGCCGTCGCCAACATGAGCCTGTCGGGCGAGACCAACTCCTCGGTCGACGACGCGGTAAAGAAGGCGATCGCCTCGGGCGTCACCTTCTCCATTGCGGGCGGCAACAACAACGGCGCGAACGCCTGCAGCTACAGCCCGGCCCGGACGTCGGAGGCGATCACCGTCGGCGCCACCGACAACCAGGACAACCGGTCCAGCTTCTCCAACATCGGGTCCTGCCTGGACATCTTCGCGCCGGGATCGGGCATCACCTCGACCTGGAACAACGGTGGTACCAACAGCATCAGCGGTACGTCGATGGCGGCGCCGCACGTCGCTGGTGCCGCGGCGCTCTACCTGGCGGGCAACCCGTCCGCCACACCGGCTGCAGTCGCCTCGGCGCTGACCAGCAACGCCAGCGCCGGAGTGGTCAAGAACGCGGGCACCGGCTCGCCGAACAAGCTGCTCTACACCGGCTTCATCGGCGGCGGCGACCCCGAGCCGCCGACGTGTGCGGGCGGTTCCTCGACCGAGGACGCAGCCATCCCCGACGCAGGCGCCGCGGTCTCCACCTCGGCCACGATCAGCGGTTGCGACGGGAACGGTACGTCGAACACCAGCGTGAAGGTGGATATCAACCACACCTACACCGGCGACCTCCAGGTCGACCTGGTCGGACCGTCCGGCGCTGTCATCAACCTGCGCAAGGCCGGTGGCGTCGGCTCCCCCGACGGACTCCACCAGACCTTCACCGCCAACACCTCGAGCGAGACCCGCAACGGCACCTGGAAGCTGCAGGTGAAGGACGCCTACCGCTTCGACACCGGCACCATCGACGGCTGGTCGCTCAACTTCACGCCGTCGGCCGCCAACTACGAGGGCGACACGGTCCCGGTCAAGTCCGCTACCCCTGGCGCCAACTTCGCCGGTGGACAGGACGCGACCGTCAGCGAGTTCCCCTCGATCATCGCCGGACTGCGGGCCGGCGGTACCCGGCCGCAGGGGCAGACCTGCACCGGTACGGCGATCGCGCCGCGCAAGATCCTGATCGCGGCGCACTGTGCGGACGCGGTCGGCGCCAAGAGCTTCCTCTACGGCCTTGACGACCTCAACGCCAGCGGCGGCACGCGGGTCGGCGTGGTCTCGTACATCAAGCATCCCAAGTACGTGAACTTCGACCAGGGGTACGACGTCGCGGTGGTCACCACGGACGCGGACATCCCGGTGCCGGGCGGCAAGTACGCGTCGTACGCGACCTCTGCCGACGCCGGGATGGAGAAGCCCGGCGTGACGGCGCAGGGCTTCGGCTACGGCAAGAAGGACTTCGACGACACCGCCCGCGACGTCACGCTGGACAAGGCGTCGCTGCCGATCGTCGACGGCTCGCAGGTCTGCAACGGCGTCGGCGCCGGCTTCAAGCCCGCGACGATGATCTGCGCCGGGTACGCCGACGGCCGGGTGACCATCCTGCCCGGGGACAGCGGCGGTCCGCTGATCGTCCAGGGCAAGGTGATCGGCGTCGCCTCCTGGAGCCGCTCGGACTTCAAGTGGTACAGCGTCTACGGCCGGCTCACCAACGACATGGGCGACTGGGTCAAGACCCAGGTCGGCGACGCACCGCCCACCGGCGACTTCGCCGTCGGCGTCTCGCCGTCCGCGGTGAAAGTTGCCTCTGGCAAGTACATCTCGACCACGGTGACCAGCACCGCCGGCACGAGTGGTGCGGAGAACCTGACACTCACCGCGTCCGGCCTGCCCACCGGCGCGAAGGCGACGTTCCAGCCTGAGTCGATCGCTTCGGGCGGCACTGCCAAGCTGACCTTCGAAGCCGGTTCCTCCACACCGGCCGGCAACCACACCATCACGGTCACCGGCACCAACGCGGCCGGCAAGACCGCCACCGCGACCGTCACCCTCACAGTCGAGGGCGATCAACCGCCGACTGGGGACGTACAGGTCACCGCCACCCCGTCCAGCGGCTCGGTCACCCAGGGTCAGCTGGCTCAGACAGTCGTGAAGGCCTCCGGCGGCACCGGCAACCTCACGCTCACCGCCTCCGGCGTCCCGGCCGGCACCCAGACCTTCTTCAACCCGACCACCATCGCCCAGAACGGCACCAGCAACGTCTGGTTCTTCACCAGCTTCCAGACGCCGCGCGGCACCTACGCCATCAAGATCTCGGCGCGTTCGACCGACGGCAAGACCGGTACCACCACCTACAACCTCACCGTGCGCTAGCGGGTTCGACGGGCTCTCGCCTTCGGGCGGGAGCCCGTCACGGCAGTAGTTCGAGAACCTTCGCGACGATGCTCAGCGCAGGGGTGGCGATGTCGGCCGCCTTGCTCACAGTGGTTTTGATCCGCTCCAGCTGGGTGCGGGTCTTGGCGGCGTCCGGGGTCTCGGCGTTCAGCTGGCCGGCCACGTCGTCGATCAGCTGGGCGACTTGTTCGCGTTGGTCGTCGGTCAGCTGGTCGCTGGTCAGGACGAGGCGTAGCAGGGTGCCGAGGTCGGTGGGGGTGATGGCGTGGGAGTTCTGGAAGTCGGTGACGACGGTGTCGACCGGGCGGTTGATGAAGGTCGTCTGGCCGTGGAAGTTGAAGTTCTCGGTCATTGCCTGTCCTCCGGTGTGAATGACGACTGTCGCGCCCTTGAACTCATACCCTCTGGCGGTAGGCACCAGCTCCGCCCGCAACCGCTGCTCCGCTCTTGCCAGCCGCCGCAGGATAGAACCGTCGGCAGACTCGTCCTCGATCGTCTCCGAGAGCTCTCTGAACAGCTTGCGGAACGCTGCCATCGAGGTGTCCCCGATCGGGAAGACATACTTGTCGCGGCCGTACGGAAGCAGCACGAGACACGGCAACTCACTCCCCGGTACGCCGAGTTCGCGCGCCACCTCGTAGGCGCCGAGCTTGTCGTACGGCGTCCACTTCAACCACCGCAGCGCACTCAGCATCCGGTACAGCTCCGGGCTCAACCGGTCCTTCCAGTACTGCTTGGCCGTCCGCCAACTCTGCGGCCGCTCGAAGACCGAGATCTGGAACAGCTCACCGGACAACGCGTTGAGCTCGTCGAAATGCGTCCGTACGAAGGTCGCCAACTCGACATCCGCGTCGGTGTAGAGCAGCACCCCGCGGATCTTGCGAGCCCGGCGCCTGGCCCGGTCCGAGTACTGCAACTGCGCGAAGACATCGGCCGGACCGGCGGCCGGCAGGAAGTCGTAGGTCCCCTTCAGCGGATGCTCGACGCAGAGCACCACCAGATCCCCGTCCAGCAATCCGGCCGCATCGACGGTGTCGTCCGCTGTGAACTCTTCACCGGTGGCCGGATCGGCCAGCCAGGTCCGGATGCCGTCGACGCTCGACGCCTGGCCGGCCGCCCTCGCAGCGGTCAGCGCTAGCTGGGTCAGCTCGCCGATGCTCGTAGTACCGGCGACCTCGACCGTGCAGGCGACCATGGCTCCGTCGAGCTGTTGCCACCGGTCGTCGGCAGTGGCGAACCTGTCCATCGCGAAGGCGACCTCGGCACCGAACGGTGACGAGGTCGCCTCGACGGCGTCGCCCTCGCGCAGGGCGACGTACAAGCGCGGCAACGGTGTCAGCGCAGGGTGTTGAAGGAGTCCCGGATGATCTCCAGGGCCTCGGTGGTCTCCTCTTCGGTCAGGGTCATCGGCGGGGCCATCCGCAGCACGTTGCCGTAGAGGCCGCCCTTGCCGAGCAGCAGGCCGCGCTCCATGGCCTCCTGCTGGAGCTTGACCGTGACGGCAGCGTCGGGCTTGCCGTCGGCGGGGTTGATCAGCTCGGTGGCGAGCATCAGGCCCTTGCCACGGACGTCGCCGATCTCGGGGAACTCGTCCGAGATGCCACGCAGTCCGTCCATCAGCTGGGCGCCGCGCTTGGCGGCGTTGGCCTGCAGGTCGTTGTCGACGAGGTACTCGATCGTCGCCTTGGCCGCGCTGGTGGAGATCGGGTTGCCGCCGAAGGTGGACAGGCTGTTCGCGCTGAGGCTGTCCACCAGTTCGGGCTTCGCGACCACACCGCCGATCGCGAACCCGTTGCCGAGCCCCTTCGCGAACGTCATCGCGTCCGGTACGACGTCGTGCGCCTGGATCCCCCAGAAGTGGTCGCCGGTCCGGCCCCAGCCGGTCTGCACCTCGTCGGAGATGAAGAGGATCCCGTACTCGTCGAGCACCTCCTTGAACGCGGCGTACAGGCCGTCGGGCGGGGACGAGAAACCGCCCACGCCCTGGATCGGCTCGACGATCATGCAGGCGACGTCGCCCGCAGTACCGGTGTTGATCACCTCACGGAGGTCGTCCACACAGACCTTGATGTACTCCGCGTCCGGCAGGTCCTTGAACGGGCTGCGGTAGCGGTAAGCGCCCTGCACGTACTGCACGTTGACCGGCGAGAGGCTGCTCGCCGACCAGCCGCGGTTGCCGGTGATGGCGACCGTGCCGAAGCCGCGGCCGTGGTACGAGTTGCGCATCGCCAGTACCTGGTTCGAGCGGCGCTTCTGGGTGGCGAACAGCATCGCCGCCTCGTTCGCCTCGGTGCCGGAGTTGGTGAAGAACACCTTGGCGTCCGGGATGCCGGACAGCTCCGCGATCTTCTCGGCCAGCTCGATCTGCCGGCGGATCAGGTAGACCGTCGAGGTGTGCGCGACCCCGGTGGCCAGTTGCTCGCGGACCGCGTCGGAGATCTCCGCGATGTCGTACCCGATCGCGTTGGTCAGGATGCCGGCGAAGAAGTCGAGATACTCCTTGCCCTCACCGTCGGTGACCCGGCGGCCGGATCCCTTGACGATCTCGATCGGCTGCTCGTAGTACAGCGCGAGCCAATCCGGCATGACGGCCTTGTGACGCTCCCACAGCTCCGCATGTGTCATGACTTATCACTACCTCATCCAAGAGCCATCCGCTATCACGCCCCGGCCGTCACTTAGGGTGCTCTTCGTGACAACGCCGAGCATTCCTCACCTTGACATCGAGTCGCTGCGGCATTTCGACGAGGTGATCGCGGCCGGGGCCAGCTCGATGGGCGGCTGGCGGGTGCAGTCGGTGGATCTGACCGGGCGGACGGCGGTACTGCTCAAGCTGTCGCCGATGGGGTCGCTGTTCCTGGGCTGCGCGATGGAGGAAGCCGCCGCGGACTGGGTGCGCGACGGCGGCGGGCTGATCTTCCCCACCATCCCGGAGCTGCCCTTCGACCCGTACCGCGGTCGCCTGTACGACGCCGACGAGCTGTATGCCGGTCTGGCGGACGGGTACGAGGCGACCCCGGATGCGCGGATCTACGCGTGGTCTCGGCAGTACGACGAGCGCGGCGACACCAGCCGGACGCTGGCGGCCGCGCTGCACGATCACTCGATCGCCGACTCGCTGCACGAGTTGCCTGACGGCAGGCCGTGGATCGGCGTGATGGGCGGACATGGGATCGCGCGTACCGACCCGACGTACCGGTCGGCCGTCCTGCTCGGGCGCACGCTCGCCCGGGCCGGCCTGACCGTCGCAACGGGCGGTGGACCCGGCGCGATGGAGGCTGCCAACCTGGGGTCTAGCCTTTCGGAGTACGACGACGCAGCGGTCTCCTCAGCCCTGGCAATGCTCGCCGGTACGCCGTCCTTCCGCCCGTCGATCGCCGACTGGGCCCTGAGCGGCCTAGCAGTCCGCCAGGCCTTCCCCGGCGACGGCGGCGTCTCCATCCCGACCTGGTTCTACGGCCACGAGCCGCCGAACGTCTTCGCCAGCTCCATCGCCAAGTACTTCTCCAACGCCCTCCGCGAGGACGTACTGCTCAGCAGAGCCCGCGGCGGCATCATCTACCTCCCCGGGGCGGCCGGCACCGTCCAGGAGATCTTCCAGGCCGTCACCCCCAACTACTACGGCGACCAGGTGATGCAGATCCCGATGATCCTGGTAGACGTCGAGCACTGGTCGCGCACAGTCCCGGTTTGGGATGTCCTGAACCGCCTGGCCTCCGGCCGACCCATGCAGTCCTCAATACACCTGGTCGACTCCATCGAGGAAGCAGTAGAGCTGATCTGCGTTCGCTAAGCCCTCCTGGGGCTCCACGGCCTGTGCTACACAGGACGTGGCCGAAGGGAGCCGGCGGTGACTGTCCACGACAGACCTGCGTCGTCACCGGCCGCGCGCGCCGAGGCGCTGAACGCAGTGGCCGAGGACCTCGCCGGTGAGCTGCAGTTGCAGCCGTTGCTGGAGCGGATCCTGCAGCGCTGTACCGAGCTGATGGGCTGCGACGCAGGCTCGATCTCCAGCGTCGACGAGACCGCGGGCACGTACCGCAAGCAGGCCGACATCGGCATCCGCTGCCAGTCAGGCCGGGTGTTCCCGCTCGGCGAGGGGATGACCGGCGAGGTGGTCCGCCGCCGCGGACCTGTCTGGTTCGACCGGTACGACGATGTCGTCGGCGGACACATCAGCGTTGAGGACCGGGCGACCCTCAAGAGCGTGATCGGCGTACCACTGGAGTGGCGCGGCCGGATCATCGGCGCCTGCGTCGTCTTCTCCAGGGACGCGGGCCGCAGGTTCGACCGTGCCGATGCCGATCTGCTCCGGGTGTTCGCCAAGCACGCGACCATCGCGCTGGTGAACGCCAACTCCTACGAGGCCGCCGAGGAGCGAGCCCGGCTCCAGGCCGCCTCGGCTGAGCGTGGACGGCTCCTCGACGAGGTCCACGATCTCCTGGCTCAGGGACTCGTCGGGATGCTGTCTGGGCTCGAACGCGCTGAACAGCTCGCTGGTGGAGAGCTGGCCGGTGAGCTCAGGCAGGCTCAAGAGTCGGCGCGGGACACGGTCGCCTCAATCCGCCGTGCGCTGCTCGGCGCGGGCAGCTCGCCGTTGGAGGGCCATAGCCTCGACGACGTACTACGCACCGAACTCGCCTGGGCAGCACGAGCCAGAGGCGTCGACGCCCGCTTGGTGGTCGCCGGTACGCCGGTAGCACTCGACCGTGCCCTCGCACAGCGCGTGTTGAGTGTTGCCCAGGAGGCGATCACCAACATCGTGCAGCACTCGCGTGCCAAGACGGTGCGGGTCGGGCTGGCCTATGAGTCCGCGTCGCTCTCGCTGCTGGTGCAGGACGACGGCCAGGGCTTCACGGCCGGGCAGGGGTTGCGGGAGCCGGATGAGTTCCGTACTGGCCTCGGGCTGCGCCGGATGGTCGAGTTGGCTCAAGGGGCCGGTGGTTCGCTCTCGCTGGACTCCATGCCGGGCTGGGGAACGAGTATCCGGGCAGTGTTCCCGTATCAACGTGCGGCGGTGGCTAGCGACGTACGGGTGGACGTACTGGTCGTTGCGGCTCAGCCGATGCTGCGGGCTGGGTTGTCGCGGCTGCTTGCTTGGTCTGAGCCGCCGTTCTCCGTCGTAGGCGAAGCCGCTTCGACAGCAGAGGCGCTTGAGGCAGCTAGGCGGCTGCGGCCGGCAGTGGCTGTTGTTGCTGTCGACGAGGAGTCGCTGGGGTTGATCCGAGCGCTGGTGCAGGCGGAGCATGCGCCCGCGGTGATCGCAGTCTGCCGGCCAGGTGATGACCAGGCGGTCGTCGATCTCCTACTGGCCGGTGTGCACGGATGTGTAGAGACTTCGGCCGATGGTGCCGCGTTGGCGGGTGCAGTTGCGGCGGCGGCTCGTGGAGAGTCGATCGTGCCGCACGGTGAGGTCTGGGAGGGGCGGCTTACCAACGTGGACGGGCTTACTGCCCGCGAGCGAGAGGTGAAGGCCCTCATTCAGCAGGGGTTGGGCGATCGGGCGATCGGCGAGCAGTTGGTGATCTCGGTCAAGACGGTGGAGAAGCACGTCAGCGCCGTACTGCGGAAGACCGGCGCGCGCAGTCGCTCGGAGCTGATCGCCGGGTCGCGTCTGCCTCGCTGACGGCCCGGGGTAGGGATTTCCCCCAGTGAAGACGGGGGATTTCCTCGCTGACACCGGGTTTCGCCTCTTCTAGCGTTGCGGCAGAGGAGGTGCTGCCATGGCGGTTGTCCCGCTGAAGGAGATCGTCGATCGAGCGCTGGCCGAGCGGTACGGCGTACCGGCGATCAACATCGTCAACGACCTGACCCTCGAAGCCGTGCTGGCGACAGCGGTCGACCGTCGCTCGCCGATGATCGTGCAGACCTCGGTCAAGACCGTCCGGGCGATCGGCGCCGACGTGTTGATGGCGATGTGGCGCGGGTTGACGGCGGGCATCGAAGTACCGGTGACCCTGCATCTGGACCACTGTCCGGATCGCTCGGTGATCAGCGACTGCCTGGCCAAAGGCTGGAACTCGGTGCTCTTCGACGCCTCCGCGCTGCCGGTCGAGGAGAACCAGCGGCAGACCGTCGAGGTGGTCCGCGAGGCGCATGCGGTCGGCGCCCATGTCGAGGGTGAGATCGAGTCGATCACCGGGGTCGAGGACGACATCGGTTCCGACGCGGAGGCCAAGCGGCAGACCCTCGAGGTGTCGCTGACCTTCATCAAGGAGACCGGGGTCGACGTCTTCGCGCCCTCGATCGGCAATGCGCACGGCATCTACTCGAGCGCGCCGGAGCTCGACGGACAACGGGTCACCGATCTCGTCGAGGCGACCGGCATCCCGATCGCGCTGCACGGCGGCAGCGGGATGACGGACGCACAGTTCCAGGACCTGATCGCCCGCGGCTGCGCGAAGGTCAACATCTCCACGGCGCTCAAGATCGCCTACATGAAGGCGAATCTCGAGTATCTGCGCGACGCCGAAGTACGGGACTCGTGGGATCCGCCGTCGCTGTTCCGGCACGTCCGCGCCGACGTGGTCACGCTGGTGGAAGGCCTGGCCGACCGCTTCGGGAGTGCGGGGAAGGCATGGTGAGCGCCCTCATCTTCGACGTCGACGGCACGCTGGCCGACACCGAGCGCGACGGTCATCTGCCGGCCTTCAACCAGACCTTCGCCGAGTTCGGGCTGCCCGTGCACTGGTCCGAGGACGAGTACGGCGAGAAGCTCCGGATCGGTGGTGGCAAGGAGCGGATGGCCAGCCTGCTCACCCCGTCGTTCGTCGCCGAATCCGGATTGCCCGAGGAGTGGGAGGCACAGTCGAAGGTGGTGGCCCGGTGGCACCGGCGCAAGACCGAGCTCTACACGGCCAGGGTCGCTGACGGCGCACTGCCCGCCCGGCCGGGGATCGTGCGGATCGTCGAGGAGGCGTACGCCGCCGGCTGGCAACTCGCCGTCGCGTCGACCTCCGCCGAGCCGTCCGTCCGTGCGGTGCTGGAGCACGTCGTCGGCACCACCCGGGCTGCTGACTTCACCGTCCTGGCCGGCGATGTCGTACCGCGGAAGAAGCCTGCGCCCGACGTCTACCTGCTGGCTCTGGAGCGCCTCGGCCTACCCGGTCGTAGCGCGGTCGCGATCGAGGACTCAGCACCCGGGCTGGCAGCGGCTCATGCGGCGGGCATTGCCTGCGTGGTAACAGTCAACGGCTACACCGCGCACGAGGAGTTCGCCGAAGCGGCCTTCGTCGTCGACTCGCTCGGCGACCCGGGGTTGGAGCCGGTCACGGTGCTGGCCAACCACAGCGCCGCCTCCCCCGGCGCCTACGTCACCTTGGCCGACCTGGCCGCCGTACTGCCGTCATCCACTGGAGGCACCGACCATGGCTGATTCGCTTCCCGAGGTCGAGCGGGTGGTCAAGACGATCGCCCGGACGGCGGTCGCCAACGAGAAGTACTTCGGCGATCTCGACGCGGTCGTCGGCGACGGCGACTTCGGCTACTCGCTCGCGCGTGGCTTCGAGATCGTGCTGACCGACTGGGACGGCTTCGACCGGACCGACAGCTCGACCTTCCTGAAGAAGATCGCCGTCGTCATCACCAGCCGCATCGGCGGTACGTCCGGTCCGATCTGGGGCACGGGCTTCCTGCGCGCCGCCACCGCCGCGGCCGGCAGGACAGAGCTGGACGGGCCGACCGTGGTGGCCATGCTGCGCAGCGCGGCCGAGGGCATCATGGCGCGCGGCGGCGCCAGCCTCGGCGAGAAGACCCTGCTCGACTCACTCGTCCCCGCGACCGACGAGATCGAGAGTCAAGTTGCCCAAGGCAACGACATGCTCACCGTACTGCGCGCTGCCGCGGCCGTCGCCCGGACCACGGCCGACGACACGGCGAAGCTGCAGGCCCGTCGCGGGCGGGCCGCCTACACCGGCGAACGAAGCATCGGCAGCGTCGACGCCGGCGCGACCGCGGTCGCCGTCATGTTCGAGGCATTGGTGCAAGAGTGGCAAGGAGGCCCCTCGTGAAGAAGTTCGTCAACGATCCCAAGAACTTTGTGCCGGAGATGCTCAAGGGCATCGCGCTCGCCAATCCGGACACCCTCAAGTACGTCCCGGAGTACAACCTGATCATGCGCACCGACGCGCCGAGCCCGGACAAGGTCTCGATCGTCCAGGGGTCGGGCTCCGGCCACGAACCGGCCCACGTGATGGTCGTCGGCAAGGGCATGCTGGACGCCGCCTGTCCGGGTGACGTGTTCGCCGCGCCGCCGATGGACTACGTGCTCGAGACCAGCAAACTGCTCGCCTCGCCGAAGGGCGTGCTGCATCTGGTCAACAACTACACCGGTGACCGGATGGCCTTCGACATGGGCCGCGAGATGGCCGAGGCCGACGGCGTCACGATCAAGACGCTGATGGTGGACGACGACGTCGCGGTGGCCGACTCGACGTACACGGTCGGGCGGCGCGGGGTGGCCGGCAACTTCTTCGTGATCAAGGCGGTCGGCGCGGCCTCGGAGTCCGGCGCGGACCTGGACGAGCTGGTCCGGATCGGCGAGAAGGTCAACTCGGTGACCCGCACGATGGGGATGGCGCTGACGTCGTGCACGCCGCCGGCCAAGGGCAGCCCGCTGTTCGAGCTCGGCGACGACGAGATGGAGATCGGCGTCGGCATCCACGGCGAGCCCGGCCGCCGCCGGGAGAAGCTCGCCGACGCCAACACGATCATCGACGAACTCCTCGAAGCCGTCGTGACCGACCTGCCCTACGAGCGCGGCGACAACGTCGCACTGATGATCAACGGCCTGGGCGGCACCCCGATCAGCGAGCTCTACCTCCTGTACGGGCGTGCGCACGACCAACTGGCCGGGCGCGGCATCACCGTCGGCCGCAGCTACGTCGGCGAGTACTGCACCTCCCTCGACATGGCCGGCGCCTCGGTCACCCTCGTCAAACTAGACGACGAGATCACCGCCCTACTCGCCGCCCCCGCGGAGGTAGCCGTTCGAGTCTTCTGACCTGACCAACCGCCGAAGCGGCCTCCAGTCGTCTGACCTGACTATCCGCCGAAGCGGGCGTGTAGCAGGTTGGCGATGTCCGGCGGGCAGTCCGCCCGGCGAGCCAGCCTGAGACTGACGACGCCGCGGCTCCCGGCCTCCACCAGTGCGACGCACTCAGCGATCGCCAACTTGTTGGAGGCCGAGCACCTCGGCCAAGCATCCTCAAGTCGCGGCATCGCAAGGGGTTGCTCGGTGACGACCCGGATCAGCATGCGCGCCAGGTTCTTGCGCGGCTGCCCGGACTTGTCCGGACCGGGTCTTTCCCGCCAGACGACAGCAGCCGAGTCGATCGTGGTGAGCACCCGCACGGCAAGGTCACCCAACTCTTGAAGTCCGAGGTGAGTCGTGCCCAGCGTGGTCACGGCGGCCAGCAGCCGGGCGTAGGCCCCCGACCTGGCCCGGGAGTCTGCTGACGACGCTCGTTCGAGGGCTACTCGGGCTGCCTCGAGATGCGCGTCGATGATCAGCACTGCATCGGCCGTGCTGATTCCGGTCGCCTGGTCGATCGACCTGACCAGCCGGATCAGCGCGGTCTGGACCTGCTCGTTCTCGCCGCCGGCGAGCGAGCACACCAACCGGTCGACGACGACGGGCGTCCAGGTCTCCGGGAGCTGGAGGGTGGTGGTCTGAAGGTCGACCGCGGCAACCACGGCCCGGACCGCGTTTGATTGCTCCGAGGCCAGCAGTCCGAGCAGCCAGGCCAGACCTGGCCCCTTGAGTTCTTCTCGATCCCAGTCGTCCAACGAGTCGGCCGTCGCCTGGGCTGCGGCCTTCGCAATCTTCGGCCGGGTGCCTTCCAGCAGCTGCTCCGAGACCCACCCGCGAGCGGCGGCCGAGACGGGTGTCAATCGGCCCTGCAGGCGGGCGATCTGCTCGAGATCGGCCGGGTCCTCGGAGGGACACAGCGCCCTGAGCTCCGTCTCGAACTCGCGGACGACGGCCGGCTCGGCGGTGGACAGGACGACGGCGACGGAGCGGCGTACCGCCGACCGTCCGTGCATCAGTCCGTTGGCGTCCTCGACCGAGAAGCGGGTCAACCGCTCGAGGTACTCCCGCAGCCTGCTGGGGTTGTCGCAGGCGAGCTTGAGGAGGACCGGCCAGATCACCTGCGGGTGATCGGCTAGGTAAGCCTCCAGGGAAGCGGCGAGCTCGAACTGGCTCTGAGCGTCCACCCTCCCGGCAAGGCGGCTCGTCACGGTGGCCAAGGTGCCCAGCACGCCGTTCGAGGTCGTCCTCGGTGTCCGGATGACAGCCTGAGCAACCAGATCAGGATCGTCCTCGGCCAGGTTGAGGACGGCGTTCGTGTACTGCGTCCGCTCGATGGAAGCGTCTGGATCGAAAACCGCCGCCAGCAACTCCAGCGCTGTCGTCCGGTCCGCGCACAGGTGGCGCATCAGTCGCAACTGGCAGGCGTTCCAGCGCTCCGGCAGAGCCGCACCGAGCATCGACCGCCAGTCCGACCAACCTGCGGCCGCACGGACCTCGGGCTCCTGCCAGACACCGATCAACAATCCGGCGGCATCGTCCGCCGCTCCGGTCGGGCACTTCAGGCGGAGCGCCCGCAGGATCAACTGGGTCGCCAGCTCTGAATCGGCTCCCCGGTGCCGGAACGCGGCCAGTGCCCAGGCCCTGGCGGGTTCTGGCAGTTGGCCGTAGCGGTCGACGAGGATCCGGAGGTCGATACCGGTCGCATCGGGTGTCACCGCGTCTTCGAGCAGCTTCCGGATGACCGGGCCGATGTGTCTCCGCCGGTCGACTGCCATCCGCTTCAGGCAGATCTCTAGGGCTCGTTCCAAAGCCGCGGCCTGTTGTGCCGGTTCGGCGGCGGGGATCAACGGCCCGAGCGTCATGGCAACCCTGGGGAAGCTCGACTCATCGGCGTTGCTCAGGCACCACGAAGCGATCTCGAGCGCAGGGCCGACACAGTCTCCGGCGGCCGGCTCCAGCACCCCGATACTGGCGATGAGGAGCGCCGGACGATCTTCCTTCAGCTCAGCGGCAAGGCGCTCGACCAACGCCGCATCGCCCTGTGCCAGCGCACTTTGGAAATGAAGCCGGATCCCCTCGACCGAGTCCCGCGGTACGTGCGCAGCCAGCTCGAGCAGCCGGTCCGGAGCGATCTCCAGCATCAGCAGGTGCTTGGCGACCGCCCAGTAGCCGGGCGCTCCGGCACGCAATCCGCCCTCCAGCCGGTCCAGGTCGACTGGGGTGGCACGGATGGCGAGGTGCCGGGCGACGGCGTACTCCGCGTAGGTCTGGTGGAAGAACGCGTACCGCCCGCCGAGCACCTGGACGGTTCCTTCGCTGAGCAGGTCGTTGAGGCCGACGGCGGTCATCGCCTCGCTCGCCGGTACATACTCAACGAACCGGCTGCCGCTGGCCTCCCAGACCGCGGCCGCCAGCGCCTCGGCGGTCCGGACCTGGTTCGCGGCCCGGTCAGCTCGTCGGCCCCGCCGATCCGTCGCCACCCGGCTATCCCAGTAAGCCTGGTACAGGCGCGTGACTGTGAGGCCGGCCGGGACACGACCTGCGGCAGCGTAGATGTCGCAAGCGATGGCGAGCCGCAACGGTGAGGAGAAGACCTCACTGAACGGCTTCAGACTCGCCGCAAAGGTCTCCCGCCGGTCCTGCGGGATCGCACTCGCTCGCACATACGCTTCCGCCCATTCGCCGATCTCGTCGGACGTCAGGCTCGGCACGCGATAGAGCGCGTCCACCAGGTCGCGCTCCGACTCCAGGTAGTTGTGCCACTCCTGGTCCCGGCACGTCAGGAACAACAAGCCAGTCCGCGCGACCTGCCGAAGCACGTAGCAGACGTCGTCGGCGTTCTGCTCGGTCAGGATGAGGTCGAGGGTGTCGAAGATGACGACGGTCTGCTCGCTCGCCGGGAGCCCGGCCAGTATCGCCGTCAGGGCACCGGCCTCCCGGTCACCGGCGGCCGCCTGCCCGAAGGCCAGATCGACCGCGTCCGAACCGGTCAGTTCGGCCGAGGCGGGGATCCGGGTGCACGGAACGAAGATGGTCGCGGTATCGCCTGCTGCCTCGAACCGGTCGAAGAGCTGGCCGGCGAGGACACTCTTGCCGAGCCCACCCGCACCGATGATCGCCAGCGACTTCGAGAGCCCGCCGACAGCGCTTTCGAGAGCCGCGAGCCGGTCCATTCCCGGCAGGATCTCCGGCTGGGTACTCCGCCTGGCCTGGGCACCGGCCACCCGCAGTACGGCCGAGGCGTCCCCGCTCCACGCCTTGCCGTCCGCTCTTCGCTCGAGCAGGTCAGCCGTCTCCTGGCGCCAGAGGTCGACCTTGGTCAGCAGCTCCGCGATCCCGGCTCGCTCTGCCCGGCCGCCGAGATCGGTCTCGTGGACCGTCCGGGAGATGAACTCGCAGGACAGATCCAGGAGGCGGTCGAAGTACCGCTGCGCGTCGTCCGACAGCAGACCGGCCCGGCGCTCCCGCCCGCCATGGTTGAGCAGGTACGTCCGCAGCGACTCCGCGTCGCGCAGCGCACGGCCGAGGGTCTCGCGTTTCGGCGCGGCGGCGAGCAGCTCCTCGAGCGCCAGCTCTGCCGATCCCAGATCCCCCTCGGCGGCCTGCCTGAACTCATGGCCTGCCTGGTTCAGAACCTTGACGGCCAGCTCGGCCGGCAGCTCGGAGAAGTCACCGGAAGCCGCCGGCCTGCCATCGCGCAGCTCCCTGGCCGCGTCGGCGAATCTACTGCCACCGGCGAGATGAAGAACGGCCAGGACGATGTTCGAGCCGCGCGTCAGACGCTTTCTCGGCCAGTTCGCCGGCAAGGCCACCTCCCTCAGGCGACGCGGGTCGGGGTGAATTGCATGCGGGGGTTCGCGTAGGCGTCCTGCGACTCGATGAGTTGCAGTTCCCGCTCGCCTGACTCGTGGGTGCGGGTGAGCAGGTCGAAGACGCTCGACGTTGCGCGGGCGAGTGCATCCTTCAGATCGCCGGTACGGCCGTAGTGGGCGGTGAAGAGCGCGGCGGTGACGTCGCCCGAGCCGTTCGCCTTCATCGGGATGTACGGCGTCTGGACTAGCCACGCGCCGCTGTCGTCGACGGCGAGCATCTCGATCGTGCCGTCCTCGCGGTCAGGCCGCTCGACGCTGGTGACGAGCACCGTGCGCGGTCCGGTCGCGCGGACGAGCTCGACCGAGGCCAATGTGGATTCCAGGGTGTCGGGCTCCGTGTTGGTCAGGAAGCCCAGCTCGAACTGGTTCGGCGTGATGATGTCGGCGGCCGGGACAACCCGATCGCGCAGCAGCACCGGGATGGCCGGGGCGACGAAGCAGCCGGACTTCGCGTTGCCCATCACCGGGTCGCAGGAGTAGACCGCCGCGGGGTTGGCCTTCTTGACCCGCTCGACGGTCTCGAGGATGACGTCGGCGATCCCCTCACCGCCCTGGTAGCCCGACAGCACCGCGTCGATCTGCGGAAAGACTCCCCGCTCCTCGATACCCAGCACGACCTCGCGGACGTCGTCCGGACTGATCAGCGGCCCGCGCCACGCGCCGTAGCCGGTGTGGTTCGAGAAGTTCACCGTATAGACCGGCAGCACCTCCACCCCGATGCGCTGGAGCGGGAAAACGGCTGCCGAGTTGCCCACGTGCCCATAGGCGACCGCGGACTGGATCGAGAGGATCTTCACCCCTCGATCATCCCATCTCAGTCCTGGCCGGTGAGCCAGCGCTCGGCTTCGTCCAGCCAGTCGTCGACTTCTTCGACGTCGTACCCCTCGGCGAGGCGGACCGGCGTGAACTGCACCTTGCGCAGCTCGCGCACCGTGACCGGCCGTTTCACGGGCTCGCCGTTCACCGTCGCCATCACCCGTTCGACGAACTCGTCGACGTCCTCGAAGGAGTAGCCCTCGCGCAGCCGGACCGGCGTGAACAGCGGCGGCTCGCGGCGCTGCCCGGTGGGCCCCTGGCGCACGACCGGGCGGTCCGGCAGCCAGTTCTCGGCGTCGGTCAGGAAGTCGTCGACCTCCCGGGCGGAGTAGCCCGGGCCGAGCAACGGAGTACGGAAAGCAGCGCTGCGCAGGTCCTCGACAGTTACCGACGGCGTCGTCGTACGGTTCGCCGTCGCCAGGATCCGCTCGACGAACTCGTCGACCTCGGCCCGGTCGTACCGCTCCCCCAGCCGCTTGACCGCGAACTCCGGGCGGAGCACCCGGTCAGTCCTTGTTGGCGGCGGCGAGCTGGCCGCAGGCGCCGTCGATCTCCTGGCCGCGGGTGTCGCGGACCGTGGTCGGGATGCCGCCGGCCTGCAGGCGACGGACGAACTCGCGCTCGTCGGCCGGGTCGGAGGCGGTCCACTTGGAGCCGGGCGTCGGGTTCAGCGGGATCAGGTTGACGTGCACCCAGCCCCAGTCGCCACGGGCGGCCAGCTTCTCGGCGAGCAGGTCGGCCCGCCAGGCGTGGTCGTTGATGTCGCGGATCATCGCGTACTCGATCGAGACCCGGCGCTTGGTCTTCTCGGCGTACCCCCAGGCGGCGTCGAGGACCTCGTCGACCTTCCACCGGTTGTTGATCGGGACCAGCTCGTCGCGCAGCTCGTCGTCCGGCGCGTGCAGCGACAATGCCAGGGTGACCGGGATGCCTTCGGTGGAGAGCTGGTTGATCCGCGGCACCAGGCCGACGGTCGACACGGTCACGCCACGCGCCGAGATGCCCAGGCCATCGGGTGAGGGCTCGGTGAACCGGCGGACGGCGCCAATCACGGCCTTGTAGTTGGCCATCGGCTCGCCCATGCCCATGAAGACGATGTTGTTGACCCGGCCGGGGCCGCCGGCGATCTCGCCGCGGGCCAGCGCGCGGGCGCCGTCGACGACCTGCTCGACGATCTCCGCGGTGCTCATGTTGCGGGTCAGACCCGCCTGGCCGGTCGCGCAGAACGGGCAGGCCATGCCACAACCGGCCTGCGACGACACGCACATCGTGGTGCGGTCCTTGTAGCGCATCAGCACCGACTCGACCAGCGAGCCGTCCAGCAGCTTCCAGAGCGACTTCCGCGTGGTGCCGTTGTCGCACTCCAGATCGCGGACCTTGGTCAGCAGCGGCGGCATCAGCTCGCCGACCAGCTTCTCGCGGGTTGCGGCGGGCAAATCGGTCATGTCGGCCGGGTCGTCGGTCAGCCGGGAGAAGTAGTGGTTCGACAACTGCTTGGCCCGGAACGCGGGCTCGCCGAGCGCCGTCACCGCGGCGCGCCGCTCCTCCCCACTGAGGTCGGCCAGGTGCCGCGGCGGCTTCTTGGCACGGCGCGGCTCATCGAAAACGAGCGGGAGGGAGGTAGTCATCGCAGCCCATTGTCGCGCGGGCGGTAGGCGATTCACAAATTCACATCCCCGACGTGCCGGGGATCACAGCTCGGTCGCGTCGGCCTTGCGGTCGGAGTGGCCGAGCTGCCGGTCCGGCGCGATCCGGTCCCGGACCATTTGCTTCAGCAGCGGCAACTCGATGAACCCGCCCTCGGCCTTGCGCGACCAGAGCAGCTCGCCCTGCAGGGAGATGTCGAAGATCCCACCGGTCCCCGGTACCAGCGCCACCTCCCCCAGCTCCTTCGGGAAGGTGGTCAGCAACTCCTGCGCGGTCCACGCGGCCCGCATCAACCACCGGCACTGCGTGCAGTACTGGATCTCCAACCGAGGCTCTGTGCTCACGGCCTCAAACTACCCGGCGCTGCGAGCCGGTCGACGCGGCGACCGGAGTCGCCGCATCGGCTCAGGTCAGGCGGAGTAGCCCTTCGGCGGGATCAGGGTGGCGAGCTGGTTGAAGGTCAGCCAGTACGTCGCCGGGCCGAAGCCGGCCGGGTCCGCGATCAGCACGGTCGAGTCGCTGGTGTCGTAGCCGATCACCGTGAAGTAGTGCCAGATCGTGTAGTTCGGGTAACCCGGCGGGTGGTTGTTGGCCGGGGCAACGATGTTCGCGACGATCGCGTAGCCGCGGTCGATGTCGTACTGGATGTCGTACCAGAGCAGGTTGCGCTGCGCCTGGGTCGGCGGGTCGTTCGGCATCTCCTTGGTCTCGTAGTACCCGGTGTTGAGCCGGTTGTTGAGGACGCGGGTGACCTGGCCGATCCAGTCGGTGCCGTTGGTCGTGGTGGGCAGCTGGTTGGCCAGCTCCTGCTGACTCGGCGGCGACGACATCCGCGCCGACAGGGCCATCCGGGTCGCGGCCGGGCCGCACCAGTAGCCGGTTTGCTGGTACTGGAACTGGATGCTCAGCGACCGCAGCGTCTGGGTCGAGTGGCCGAGCGTCGGCACCTTCTTGGCCGCGGCGGCCTGGTTGGCGGCGAGCTTGGCGCTCGACAACCCGGTACTGACCTTGGCGGCGCCGGACTGGGTGGTGACCACCGGTTGCACCGAGGCCGACGCGGCCATCGGGATCGACACGCCGGCTATCAGGGCGAGACCGCATGCCACGGCCTTCAACTTCGTGGTCGTACGCCTCCCGAGCCTCACGGGCGGCTGGAACAGAGCACTGTTCATGTGAGCTCCTCAAGCCCTCGACGCGGCGGCCTCCGTGGCCGTCGCACATGTCAGTGGATTCCTTCCGGCCAGGCTTGTAAACCTACTCTCCGGGCATGCCTGGGCACGCTCAGCGACTGACATCGGGGTGTTTTCGCAGGTCAGCGCGTTGTCATCAGATTTCCATCGCCCTCTGGGAGCCGTGAAAATTTCACTGCCGATTTCGACGCAGATCGAAACCGGCCGGGGAATGGGCCTCCGGGCGGGTCAGTTGGACTCTGCATGGACTCACTCGCCGGTACTGCGCTCGCAGGGATTCCGCTGTCGATCCTGGATCGGTCGCGGACTCGTGCGGGAGAGACAGAGGCTGAGACGCTTCGCGGAACCGTTCAGCTCGCTCGGCAGGTCGAGGAGCTCGGCTACCACCGGTTCTGGGTGTCCGAGCATCACAGCGTGCCGGGGGTGGTCGGGTCGGCCCCTACTGTGCTGGCGGCGGCGGTGGCGGCTTCCACGTCACGCATCCGCGTTGGCACTGGTGGAGTGATGCTCCCCAATCACCAGCCATTGGTTGTGGCGGAGCAGTTCGGCGTACTGGAGTCGCTGTTTCCTGGGCGGATCGACATGGGGCTTGGGCGGTCGGTCGGCTTCACCAACGGGATCCGGCGGGCGCTGGGCGTCGAGAAGGACGCGGCGGAGGACTTCAGTGACCAGGTGCGGGAGCTGCTCGGGTACTTCGCCGGGACTCACCAGAACCAGGTCCATGCGCGTCCTGGTGAAGGCTTGACCATCCCACCCTTCGTGCTGGCGATCGGCGAAGGTGCTGTGCTCGCAGCCTCGCTCGGCCTGCCCTTGGTGATTGCCGGGGTCAAGGGCGAGCAGGAGCTGTTGAGCCTCATCGACCGCTACCGCACCGACTTCCAGCCTTCTGCCTGGGCTCCTGGTCCGTACGTCGTGTTGGCGGCGACAGTGGCCGTCGCGGAGACGTCCGAGGCGGCCAGGCGGCTACTGCTGCCCGAGGCCTGGTCCAGTGCCTACTCCCGGACCCGTGGTGTCTTCCCGCCGCTGCAGTCGATCTCCACGGTGCTGGAGCTCGACATGACCGAGAAGGAGCGCGGGTTCTTCGAGCAGTCGCTCAGTGGGCAGATCTACGGAACGCCTGCGGAGGTGGACGCCGTGCTGGGTGGATTGGTGCAGCGGACGGGCGCGGACGAAGTACTGATCACCACGAACACGTACGACCGCGCCGATCTGCTGGAGTCCTATCGGCTGCTCGGTGAGCTGGCTGGGCTCAGGAGCCTGACTAGCCGCTGATCCTGTCCTGGAGCTTCTTGCGGACGTCCGGCCACTCGTCGGCCAGGATCGAGAAGACGACGGTGTCGCGCCAGGAGCCGTCGGCCAGCTTCATGTGCCGGCGGAGAACGCCCTCGCGAGTCGCGCCGAGCTTGGCGATCGCAGCCTGCGACCGGGTGTTGGCGAGGCCGGTCTGGATCTTCACCCGGCCGAAACCGCAGTCCTCGAAGGCGTGCTGGAGCAGCAGGAGCTTCGCCGCGGGGTTGACCTTCGTGCCCCACACGGCCGGCGCATAGCCGGTGAAGCCGAGGTGGGTGCGCTCGTTGTGCAGGTCGACGTCGGCCAGGCTCGACGTCCCGACGACAGTGCCCTCGGCACCCAATTCACTGTCGGCGGCCAGGCGGACGACGTACGCGACGCGATTGGCGGCCGCGGGGATCCAGGTCTCGCGCATGTGGCCGACGTCGGCCGGTATTGCGGCCGGCCCGCCGCCGAATCCCCCGGCGTAGACCTGCTCGCTGGCGATCGCGGCGTACAGGGAATCGATGTCGGAGGCAACGAGCCGGTCCAGCCGGACGATGTCACCGTGCAGGGAGCGGCCGTCGGGTGCGATGGTCATACAGTCATCGAACCCGGCGGCGCCGCCCACGTCAAACGAGTAGATGCAGCAACAGCCAGACCGCGGGAGCCGTTGCCAGCAAGGAATCCAGCCGGTCCATCACGCCGCCGTGGCCCGGCAGCAGGTTCGACATGTCCTTGATCCCGAGGTCGCGCTTGATCATCGACTCGGCCAGATCGCCGACCGTCGCGGTCAGTACCGCGATCGCGCCGATGATCGCGCCGACCCACCAGGGGCCGTCGAGCAGCCAGACCACGGCGCCGATGCCGGCGCCGATACAAGCCAGCGTGGAGCCGGTGAAACCTTCCCAGGACTTCTTCGGGCTGATCGTCGGCGCCATCGGGTGCTTGCCGAACAACACGCCGGCCACATAGCCGCCGATGTCGCTGGCCACCACCACCAGGAAGAACGTCACCACCCGCTGCGGCCCGTCGTCGTCCGGCTGGACGAGCAGGATCGCGAACCCGGCCAGCAGCGGCACGTAGCCGATCAGGAAGACGTTGGTGGTGACGTCGCGGACGAAGCCGATCGAGCCGCCCGGCATCCGCCAGAAGATCGTCGCCAGCACCGCCAGCGCCATCGTGATCAGCAACGAGAGCGGGCCGCCGTAGTACGCGGCGACCAGCATCGCCGTCGTGCCGGCGAACAGCGGGATCCTGGACAGCTTGGCGCCGCTGGCGTGGAACACGCGGACCAGCTCGTCGACGGCCGCGATCACCGCGGCCAGCACGACGAGCACGAACAGAGCCTTGTACCAGAAGAGCGAACCGATGATGACCGCACCGAGACCGACCCCGACACCGATCGCCGCGGGCAGGTTCCGCCCGGCGCGGCTCGGCGCGGGGGTGCTCTGGTCGACGCCCATCACACCTCGAGCAGTTCGGCTTCCTTGTGCTTGAGCAGCTGGTCGATCGAGTCGACGTACTTCTTCGTCATCCCGTCCAACCGCTTCTCAGCACTCTTGCCCTCGTCCTCGCCCGCCTCGCCGTCCTTGACCGACTTGCCGATCGAGTCCATCGCGTGCCGGCGGATGCTGCGGACCGAGATCTTGGCGTCCTCGCCCTTGGTCTTGGCGACCTTGATGTACTCCTTGCGGCGGTCCTCGGTGAGCTGCGGCATCGTCACCCGGATCACCGAGCCGTCGTTGCCCGGGTTGACGCCCAGGTCGGAGTCGCGGATCGCCTTCTCGATCGCCGCCATCGCGCCCTTGTCGTACGGCGAGATGAGGACGGTACGCGGGTCCGGCACCTGGAACCCGGCCAGCTGCTGCAGCGGCGTCGGCGAACCGTAGTAGTCCGCCACGATGTTCGAGAACATCGACGGGTGCGCGCGGCCGGTGCGGATCGCGGCGAAATCGTCCTTGGCGACCTCCACGGCCTTCGCCATCTTCTGCTCGGCTTCGCGGAGTGCTTCGTCGATCACGACATTCCTCGCTTCCTCGGGGCCGCGTCGGTGCGGCCTGATCCAACCCTACGAACGCTGGTTTACTCCACGCCGGACCTGAGCCCGTGTGTTGGCCGTGATCTTAGTAGGTGCGCTACTGACCTGGTGAGACGACCGTGCCGATCTTCTCACCCCGGACGACGCGGGCGATGTTGCCCTCCTCGAGTCCGAAGATCACGATCGGCAACGCGTTGTCCCGGGCCAGGCTGATCGCGGTGGCGTCGGCCACCCGCAGCCCGCGGGCCAGGAAGTCGTCGTACGACAGCTGGTCGAACTTGACCGCGTCGGGGTTCTTCTTGGGGTCGGAGTCGTAGACCCCGTCGACACCCTGCTTGCCCATCAGCAGCGTCTCGGCGCCGATCTCCAGCGCACGCTGGGCAGCGACCGTGTCGGTGGAGAAGTACGGCATCCCGGAGCCCGCGCCGAAGATCACCACGCGGCCCTTGGACAGGTGCCGGTCGGCCTTGCGCGGGATGTACGGCTCGGCGACCTGGCCCATCGTGATGGCGGTCTGGACCCGGGTCTCGACACCCAGCTTCTCCAGGAAGTCCTGCAGCGCCAGGCAGTTCATCACCGTGCCGAGCATGCCCATGTAGTCGGCGCGATTGCGCTCCATCCCGCGCTGCTGCAGCTCCGCGCCGCGGAAGAAGTTACCGCCACCGACCACCACGGCGACCTGTACGCCGGAGCGCACCACCTCGGCGATCTGCTTGGCGATCGAGTTCACCACGTCGGGGTCGACGCCGAGCTTGCCGCCGCCGAACACCTCACCCGACAACTTCAGCAGTACCCGCCGATAGGCCGGGTCGAACGGCTCAGAGGCCGGATTCGTCTCGGTACCCAGGGTTTCCGTCACGACTCCGGCCTCCTCGTCGACTGCTTCTTCTTGGTGTGGTCGGGGAACCGTCAGGCTCCGACCTCGAAGCGAGCGAACCGCTTGACGGTCACGCCGGCCTCGTCGAGGACCGCCTTCACGGTCTTCTTGTTCTCCTGGACCGAGGACTGCTCGAGCAGCACGACCTCCTTGAAGAAGCCGTTCACCCGGCCCTCGATGATCTTCGGCAGCGCCTGCTCGGGCTTGCCTTCCTCGCGGGCGGTCGCCTCGGCGATCCGCTTCTCGCTCTCGACCGTCTCGGCCGGGACCTCTTCGCGAGTGGTGTAGAGCGGGCGCATCGCGGCGGCCTGCATGGCGGCGCCCCGCGCGGCTTCGGCGTTGTCGCCCTCGAACTCGACGAGCACGCCCACCTGGGCCGGGAGGTCGGCGGCACGCTTGTGCATGTACGCCGCGACCTTGCCGTCGAAGACGGCGACCTTGCCGAGCTCGAGCTTCTCACCGATCACCGCGGCCAGCGCCTCGATGTTCTCCGCGACGCTCTTGCCGTCGGCCAGCTTCTCGCCGAGCAGGCCCTCGACGTCGCCGACCTTGCTGGCCGACGCGTGCGCGACGATGTCGGCCGCGAGCTGCTGGAACTGCTCGTTCTTGGCGACGAAGTCGGTCTCGCAGTTGAACTGGACCATCGCGTTCTCCGCGGCGGCGACCAGGCCGTTGGTGGCGGAGCGCTCGGCGCCACGCTTGGCGGCCTTGGCGGCGCCGTGGATGCGCAGCTCCTCGATCGCCTTGTCGAAGTCACCGTCGGTGGTCTCGAGCGCCTTCTTCGCGTCCATCATGCCCGCGCCGGTGGCGTCGCGGAGCCGCTTCACGTCAGCGGCGGTGTAGTTCGCCATTCCTCGATCTCTCAGTCTTGTGTGGTGCGTCAGCTGATGGGATTCGCCACCGGCCCGGAGGCCGATGACTGCTCGCCGTATCCCGCCGCCTGGCGATCTCTCGCCGTACCGCGGGTGGCCGGCGGCTTGTTCGCCGTCCTGGGCCGCTGCCGGCTCCCGTAGTACGGAAGGCGGCAGCGGCGTCGGACGACTACAGGCCGATCAGGCCTCGGTCTTCGGCGCCTCGTCGGCAGCCGGAGCCTCAGCGGCCGGAGCCTCTTCGGCAACCGGAGCCTCGGCAGCGGGGGCCTCGACTGCAGGGGCCTGGACTGCGGCCTCGGCGGCCGGGGTCACGACAGCGGCGGCCTCAGCGACGGGGGCCTCGTCGGCCTTCGCTTCCGTGGTGGCGCCGTTCTGGCTCTCCAGCAGCTCCCGCTCCCAGGCAGCCAGCGGCTCCTCGGCGCCCAGCTCCTCGCCGGCCGCGGCCGCACCCTGGCCACCGCGCGACATCAGGCCGTCGGCGACGGCGTCGGCGACTACGCGGGTCAGCAGGCCGACCGAACGAATCGCGTCGTCGTTGCCCGGGATCGGGAAGTCGACCTCGTCCGGGTCGCAGTTGGTGTCCAGGATGCCGATGATCGGCAGCTTGAGCTTGCGCGCCTCGTCGACGGCGAGGTGCTCCTTCTTGGTGTCGACGATCCAGACGGCGGCCGGAACCCGGCCCATGTCCCGGATGCCGCCGAGGGTCTTGAGCAGCTTGTCGTGCTCGCGACGCTTCTGCAGCAGCTCCTTCTTCGTCACACCGGAGGCGGCGACGTCGTCGAAGTCGAGCAGCTCGAGCTCCTTGAGGCGCTGGAGCCGCTTGTTGACGGTCTGGAAGTTGGTGAGCATGCCGCCCAGCCAGCGCTGGTTCACGTAGGGCATGCCGACCCGGGTCGCCTGCTCGGCGATCGCTTCCTGGGCCTGCTTCTTGGTGCCGACGAACAGGATCGCGCCGCCGGAGGCGACGGTGCTCCGGACGAACTCGTAGGCGCGGTCGATGTACGACAGCGACTGCTGCAGGTCGATGATGTAGATGCCGTTGCGCTCGGTGAAGATGAATCGCTTCATCTTCGGGTTCCAGCGACGGGTCTGGTGCCCGAAGTGGACGCCGCTCTCGAGCAGCTGCTTCATGGTCACGACGGCCATGAGGTGTTCCTCCTGTCGTGCCGGCCCGGCGTTGCACACTCGGACGGCACAGTCTCGGTTGTCCCGCAGCGGACCGGGTTTGGTCCGTTGCGCCTGACACCCGCGCGCACCGACCCCGGAGAACCGGGACCGAGTGGTGCGCCCCCACCGCCACCAGGGTTCCTGGAGTCAGTCTCGGGGCATGCGGGCGTGCGAAGTCGCCCCACTCACGTGGGACGCCACCAAAAGTCTACGGGAAACCCGCCACCCAAACCTAACCGGCCCCACTTGTCCACACCCCACAGATTCCCCACCCCCACTCCCCACTTCCAACGGCACATTCCCTGTATGACCCCCACCCTCCTGGCCACCGCCGCCCTCCTAGCCCCAACCACCCCCACAACCACCGCCGCTCCGGTGCAGCCGGGGGCGGTCTGGCCGCTCACTCCAAGACCCGAGGTCGTCCGCGGTTTCGAGCCTCCACCCAAGCCCTGGCTCCCCGGCCACCGCGGCCTCGACCTACGCGGCTCCCCCGGCCAGCAGGTCCGCTCGGCCACCTCCGGCACAGTCACGTACGCGGGCCCCCTCGCCGGTCGCGGCGTCATCGTCATCGCCACCGGCCCACTCCGCACCACCTACGAACCGGTCATCCCCACAGTCCGCACAGGCACCTTCGTCACCCCAGGCACCCCACTAGGCCATCTCTCAGCAGCCGCCTCCCACTGCACCCCCGCAACCTGCCTCCACTGGGGCCTACTCCAGTCCACCACCTACCTGAACCCGCTATCCCTACTCCCCCACCGCCCGGTCCGCCTGCTCCCGAACACCCCACAACCCCACCGCGCCAACACTCAGGCGAGCGGCACTCAGCTCTCGCACGGCGCAGCGCCATCACCCGACCCCAGCCACCTGGAGCCGCCGGCCCCACCCAGAAGCAGCCTCGCCTCCAGCGTGGTGGTCGGTCTGGCTGCCATAGGCACCCTCATCGGCAGCCTCCTGATCCGGCGACACTGATGCCCAGCCCGATCAGCAGCCGAACCGACCCCGGATCAGCTCCCCGGGACTCGCGCCTGCCAGGCGTCTTCGTCCTTCGACCGACGCTCGACGCCAGCCGGCAACTTGCCCTTGGCCAGATCCGTCAGCGTCGTGTGCTCCAGCACGTCCCGCAGGCTAGCCCGCGCCGCGATCCACACCCGCTGCAGCACGACCGCCCGCTCGTTGTACGCGACGCTCTCGGGCCGGACCCCGGAGATGCTCACGATCGGCCCGTCCACCGCCCGCATGACGTCGGCCACCGACACCTCGTTCGGGTCGACGGCGAGCTTCCACCCACCCGACTGACCACGCTGGCTCGACAGCACACCGGCCCGGCGCAGGTCGGCGAGGATCCCCTGCAGGAACCCATGCGGGATCCCCTGCGCACGGCTGAGCTCCTCGGCCGACACCACCGAGGGATCGTTCGCCACCCATCGCTGGGTGATCTCGATCAGCGCCCGCAACGCATAGTCAGACTTCGCCGAAACCCGCATACTCCGCAGTCTGCCGTATCCAGGCCCCAGGTCAGGCGCGCGGATGCGCTTGTTCGTAGGCGCGTCGCAGCCGATCCCCCGACACGTGCGTGTAGATCTGCGTCGTCGCCAACGAAGCGTGACCGAGCAACTCCTGCACGCTGCGCAGATCTGCCCCGCCTTCGAGCAGGTGCGTCGCCGCCGTGTGCCGCATCCCGTGCGGCGACAGGTCCGGCGCGTCGACCGCCTCCATCCGGGCGTGCACGAGCCGCCGTACGGTCCGCTGATCGATCCGCGCCCCCCGGGCCCCGAGGAACAACGCCGGCCCGCTCCCCGGCCGGAACAACTTCGGCCGCGCCCCGTCCAGCCACCCATCCAGAGCAACCCCGGCCGGTACGCCGTACGGCACCGAGCGTTCCTTGCGCCCCTTGCCGAAGACCCGGATCACCCGCCGGCCCGCGTCGACGTCGTCGACGTCGATGGCGCAGAGCTCGCCGACCCGGATACCCGTTGCGTAGAGCAACTCCATGATCGCCAGATCGCGAAGCCCGACGGGGCTTCCGTCGTCCGCGGCGACCGCCGCGGCGTCGAGCACCGCCCGCGTGTCCGCCTGCCCCAGCACGCCGGGTAACGATTTGTGCGGCTTCGGACTGGCCAGCAGCGCGCCCGGATCGGTCTCGATCCGCCCGGTCCGCTGCGCCCAGGCGGTGAAGACCCGGGCGGCGGTCGCGCGCCGCGCCATCGTGCTGCGCGACTTGCCGAGACTCTGCTGCTTGGCCAGCCAGGACCGCAGACCACGGATGTCGAGCCCGCTCAGGTCATCGTGACCAAGCCGAGTCAAATGCTCGATTAAATCCAGCACATCGCCCATGTAGGCTCGGACAGAATGTTTGCTGAGGTCTCTTTCCGCCTTCAGATGCCGTTCGTAGTCAGCCAGTAACACAGCGAAATCTTCCGCCCTGGAAGGCGTTGTGCTGATCTCGTCCGGCACCATGTGCTGACCATGCGGGAGTGGCAGCGGCATCGCAAGCCACCGCGCGGCGGATACCTGAGGAGGTCTGGCCCGAATCCCCACTGGTCGACTACTGTTCGGCCCGATTGCCCTAGTAGCAACGGAGGCACCCCTGACCATGGCCCCCTCAGCGAACGGACAGACCGTAGGCCGGCGCCTGCCGGTCGAGTCGGCGTTCACTCGAGTCGAGGATGCGCGGCACCGTCTGCCGCGCTTGTTCGGTCGTCGCGACCTAGTCGTTCTCGGACTAGGTGTGATGATCGGGTCCGGCATTTTCAGTCTCAGCGGTAAGCAGGCGGCGCACGTGGCCGGCCCCGCTGTGATTGTGTCGTTCCTGATCGCGGCGGTGGTTTGCGTACTGGCTGCGGCCTGTTACGCCGAACTGTCGTCGACGATCCCCGTCTCAGGTAGCGCCTACACCTTCAGCTATGTGACCTTCGGCGAGATGTGGGCCTGGCTGGTCGGCTGGGCGCTGGTGCTCGAGCTGGTGACCGCCGCGGCCATCGTGGCGCGCGTCTGGTCGGCGTACTTCCTCGCGACCCTGGACGGATTCGGCGTCAGCCTGCCCGCCGGCGTGGCTCAGTTCTTCGGCCCCGACGCCAAGCTGAACCTGGTCGCACCGCTGCTGCTGCTGGTGCTGACCGCGCTGATCGTCACCGGCACCAAGTTGTCGTCCCGCGTGCTCACCGTCGTCGTACTGGCGAAGGTGGCCGTGATCCTGCTGGTCGTCATCGTCGGCGCCACGCACATCAACTTCGACAACTACAAGCCGTTCGTGCCGGACGCGCGGCCCGCACCGGCGACGGCCAGTCCGACCCTGCTCAGCTGGATCCTGGACTCGTCGTTCGGCTCGTTCGGCCTGATGGGCATCTTCACCGCGGCCAGCTCGATCGTCTTCGCCTTCATCGGCTTCGACCTGATCGCGACCGCCTCCGAGGACGCCCGCAGCCCGCGCAAGACCGTCCCGCAGGGCATGCTGCTCGGCGTCGGCGCGGTCACGATCCTGTACGTCGCGATGGCGGTCGTACTGGTCGGGATGCGCCCGTCCAGTCAGCTGGGCGGCGCCGCGCCGGTGTCGGAGGCGATGTCGGCCGTCGGCGAGGGCTGGGCGGCGAACGTGGTCAATCTCGGGGCCTTGCTCGCCTTGATGACGGTGATCATGGTCGTGTTGATCGCGCAGAGCCGGGTGCTCTTCAACATGGGCCGGGACGGTCTGCTGCCGAAGAGCCTGGGCCGGGTCAGCCGGGTCTACTCCTCGCCCGCCCGCGCCGCCACCGCGGCCGGTGCGGCGGCGATCGCGCTGACGCTGTACCCGAAGGTGCTCGACCTCGAGGAACTGCTCGTCATCGGCGCGTTGTTCTGCTTCGCGTTCTGTGCCGTCGGGGTGCTGACCCTGCGGCGTACCGAGCCGAACCTGGAGCGCGGTTTCCGGGTTCCGATGGTGCCGCTGATCCCGCTGCTGTCGCTGGCCGCGACACTGTGGCTGATGCTCAACCTGCGGACCAGCACCTGGACGAAGTTCGCGATCTGGATGGCGGTCGGCCTGGCGATCTACGGCCTCTACGGCCGCTGGCACAGCCGGCTGGCGAACGAGGACAGCTGGGACTTCGACATCGGCGACACCGACCCGGGCACGGGCGGCCTGCAGGCGATCCGGAGCGAGCACGACACCGGCGAGCTGCGCGCGGTCCGGACGCCACCACCGTCCAAGCAGTCGACGCGCGGCAAGCACATGCGTAACTGACGACTTCGGGGCCTGTTTTCCACAGGCCCCGAAGTCGCATCCGCAATCGGCGAAACCTCGGCATGTTCTTCAGCCGGAGGTGGTCATCGATGCGAACCACGGACGCGGTCGGGAAGTACGGCGAAGATCTCGCCGCCAGGTATCTCGCGGAGCACGGCTTCACGATCCTGGAGCGGAACTGGCGGTGTGGCCAGGGCGAGATCGACATCGTCGCCCGGGAGGACCGGACCCTCGTCGTCTGCGAGGTGAAGACCCGGCGCGGGCTGGGCTACGGCAGCCCGCTCGAGTCGATCACGTACCGCAAGCTCAGCAAGCTGCGCCAACTGGTCGGCCACTGGCTGCGGGAGCACGAGGTGCGACCCGGTGAGGTCCGGATCGACATCGTCGCCGTGCTCCTGCCGTACCGCGGCGCGCCGAGCGTCGACCACGTCAGGGGGGTGGCCTGATGGCGCTCGCCCAGGCCTGGTCGGTCGCCCTCGTCGGCCTGGAGGGCCACCTCGTCGAGATCGAGGCCGACATCGCGCAGGGCCTGCCGAAGACGACCCTGATCGGCCTGCCCGACGCCTCGCTGTCCGAGGCCCGCGACCGGGTCCGGGCCGCCGTCGTCAACAGCGGCGAGAAGTTCCCCGACCGCAAGGTGACCATCGGCCTCTCCCCCGCGACTCTGCCGAAGACGGGCTCGCACTACGACGTCAGCATCGCCTGCGCGCTCCTCGCGGCCGCCGGTGTGGTCGACAACGAACGCCTCCGGCACGTGGCGATCATCGGCGAGCTCGGCCTGGACGGGCGGATGCGGGAGGTCCGCGGCGCGCTCGCGATGACCCTGGCCGCCTCCCGCTCCGGCTTCGAACGCGTCATCGTCCCTGAACTGAACGCGGGCGAGGCACGGCTGGTGCCCGGGATCGAGGTCTACGGGATGCGGTCCCTGCGTCAGGTGCTCGCGCTGCTACGCCAGACCGAGATGCCCGACGAGGACCCACCACGAGCGGAGCCCCGGCTCATCTCCGAGTCACTCACCCGGGTGCCGGAGGTCGACCTGCATGACGTCCTCGGCCAGCGCGAGGGGCGCAAGGCGATCGAGGCGAGCGCCGCCGGTGGTCACCACATCTTCCTGCACGGCCCGCCGGGTTCGGGCAAGACGATGCTCGCCGAGCGCCTGGCCGGCCTGTTGCCGGACCTCAGCACCGACGCCTCTCTCGAGGTGTCCGCAGTCCATTCGCTGGCCGGCCTGCTCACCAACGACGCCGAGCTGGTCGTCCGGCCGCCCTTCATCGCCCCACATCACACCGCGTCCCTGCCCAGCCTGATCGGCGGCGGCTCCGGCATGCCCCGTCCCGGCGCGATCAGCTGTGCCCACCGCGGGATCCTCTTCATCGACGAGGCACCCGAGATGCACCCCCTGACGCTCGACACGCTGCGGCAGCCGCTCGAGTCGGGGTTCGTCGAGGTTCACCGCGCCGCGGCGGTCGCCAAGTTCCCTGCCCGCTTCCTGCTGGTCCTAGCCGCCAACCCGTGCCCCTGCGGCCTCGCCGGCATACCGAACAAGGTCTGCAGCTGCACTCCACAGAACCTGAACCGCTACCGCCAGCGGATCAGCGGCCCGATCAAGGACCGGATCGACATCCAGCGCCAGATCCTCCCCGCCGCCCGAGGCGAAGGCGAAGCCGACAGCCCAGAATCCACCGCCGAGGTGGCCGCCCGGGTCCGACTGGCCCGCGAACGCCAAGCTCACCGCTACCAAGGCACCGGCTGGGCCCTGAACAGCGAACTCCCGGGCCCGGTCCTCCGTCGCGAATACCCGATCGACGAACCGAGCCAACACCTCCTGGAAGACCTCTACGCCCACGGCCGCCTCACCGCCCGAGGCTTCGACCGAGTCTCCCGCCTCGCCTGGACCCTCGCGGACCTGGCCGGCGCCCCCATCCCCACCGTCCCCCTCACCCACACAGCCTTCCAACTCCGCACCGGCGTCCCCCTAACCCCACTAACCGACGAACGCCCCCTTAGAAGGTCTGCCTCATGACCACCTCACCCCCGTGCCCCACCACCCCGCCACCCACCACCGCACCCACGACCACCCCGCCACCCACAGAAGCCACGCCACCCTCGACCTCCACTCCCGCCCCCGACAGCCGCTCTCCCCAGCAGCCGGCCGCCATCGACGAGCACAACCTCGTCCGCGAGCCCACCTCGACGCGCGATCGTCCGCCCGCCCACGAGCCCGCCTTCACACGCGGCGGTCCGCCTGCCCACCCGGCCTCGGCGGAGCGCATGCCTCCTAACCAACCGGCCCCGGCCTATGAGCAGGCGTCCGCGCCTCTAGCTGGTGCGGGAGCAAGTGACGTCGATGCGGAGCGGTTGGCTCGGGCTGGGTTGGTTCGGGTGGTGGAGCCGGGGGATCCAGCGGCGATTACCGCGTTCGAGGGGATGGAGGCCCAAGAACTGTGGGAGGCGTTGCAGGAGAAGCGGCCGATGTTCGAGCGATGGTCTGCCCGGATGGCAGAGGCGCGGCCGGAGGTCGATCTGGAGCGTGCGGCGGCGGCCGGGGCCCGGTTCGTCATCCCGGGAGACGACGAATGGCCCGAGCAGGTGGAGGTGCTGGCCGACGCCGGTCTGCAGAGTCGTCGGGGCGGGGTGCCGTTCGGGCTTTGGGTTCGTGGTCCGGCGCAACTGCGGGAGACGTTGGCCAAGTCTGTCGCCGTGGTGGGTGCGCGTGCCTGTTCGGCGTACGGCGAAAATGCCGCCAGCGAGCTGGCTGCGGGACTTGCCGACGAGGGCGTTACCGTGGTCTCCGGCGGCGCCTATGGCATCGATGCCGCCGCCCACCGCGGAGCTCTCGCAAGCGGCGGTCCGACCGTCGCTGTGCTCGCCTGCGGAGTCGATGTCAGCTACCCGAAGAGCAACACCGCTCTCTTCGACCGAATCGCCGAAACAGGCTTGCTGATCAGCGAACTACCACCCCGCTGCTCCCCCACAAAACTGCGTTTCCTCGCCCGCAACAGACTCATCGCCGCGACCACCCTCGGCACCGTCGTAGTCGAGGCAGCCATCCGCAGCGGCGCCCTCAACAGCGCGGGCTGGGCCGAACAATGCGGCCGCCAAGTACTAGCCGTCCCCGGCCCCATCACCTCCCGAATGTCCGAAGGCGCCCACCTCCTCATCCGCGAACGCAACGCCGCCGTCGCCACCAACGTTGCCGACATCCTCGAAGCAATCTCCCCCATCGGCACCCACACCACCTCCTACCCTCACGCCCCCACCACCCTCACCGACCACCTGGACCACGACCTAAGCCGCACCCTCGATGCAGTCCCGGTACTCCGCCCCGCCAACGCCACCCGCATAGCCACCACGGCAGGCCTAGACCTAGACACCACCCAGGAATGCCTAGAAACCCTCGCCGACTCCAACCTCATCGAATACACCCCCACCGGCTGGCGCCTCTCCCCCACCCACCGCCAATCCCTCTAACCCCCGCCCTCAGCCCCACCCCGCCCTCCACCTGACAGCCGGGTAGCGTCTTGAGACTGGTGGGCGGCTCGGGGCTGGGTGGCTGGCGGCAAGCCAGCAGTCAACGCCGCCGGAGGCAGCACCTCAATGGCAGCACCACGTTGCAGCACCCCGCTGGCAGCAGCAGGCGGCAGTACCGGCTAACGGCGCTCCCGCTGACAGCACCACTCGGCGGGACCGGGGTGGCAGCACCCGGCGGTAGTACCTGGGATAGCAGCACCCCGATGGCGGCGGTCGGCGCCTGCTGGCCGTACCCAGTGCCAGCAGCGGGGTGGTGGCACTGGACGGGTGGGCGACTCGGGGCTAGGTGCGTGGTGGTGGCAAGCCGGCAGCCAGTGCCGGCGGAGCAGCACTTGGCAACAGCACCGGAGAGTCAGTCCCTCGATGGCAGCACCAGCCGAGGGTACCCACATGAAGCAGCCCCAGCCGGGGTTGTGGGCGGCTGGGGCTAGGGGTAGCGGTTAGCGGCCGAAGTCGCTGTCTTTGGGGACTTCTAGGTCGGATTTGGCCAGTTCTTCGATGTTGACGTCTCGGAAGGTGACTACCTTGGCGTTCTTCACGAAGCGGGCTGAGCGGTAGACGTCCCAGACCCAGGCGTCGGCCATGGTGACTTCGAAATAGACGTCGCCGCCTTCGGTGCGGACTTTGAGGTCCACGGCGTTGCACAGGTAGAAGCGCCGTTCGGTCTCCACGACGTACTTGAAGATCCCGACGACGTCCTTGTACTCCCGATAGAGCTGTAGCTCCATATCGGTCTCGTACTTCTCGAGGTCGTCTGCACTCATCGGCTCTCCGCTCCGGTGGGACTGGACACATTCTGTCCCATATCGGGCCGCATACTGCGGCGGACATTCTCGAACCGCCGTCGATGTTGTGGACACGGGCCGTATTCGTCCAGTGCCGCCTGGTGTTCAGGGGTGCAGTACCCCTTGTGAACCGCGAAATCGTACTGCGGGTACTGCTCGTGCCAGTGCTGCATGATCCGGTCCCGGGTCACCTTGGCGATCACCGAGGCCGCCGCGATGCAGGCTGCCACCCGGTCACCCTTCCACACAGCGAGGCCCGGTACGCCGAGCCCGTCCACCCCGAAACCGTCGGTCAGCACGTACTGCGGGCGCAGGTCGAGCAGGAAGATCGCCCGGCGGAGCGCCTCCACGTTGGCGACGTGCATGCCCAGCCGGTCGCACTCGGCCGCCTCGATCGAGACCACCGACCAGGCCAGCGCCCGCTCGCGGATCTGCTCGTAGCAGCGGTCACGTGCCTTCGCCGTCAGCAACTTCGAGTCGGCGAGCTCGGGGATCTGGCCGCGCTTGCCGTCCGGCAGGATCACCGCGGCCGCGACCAGCGGGCCGGCGCACGGTCCGCGGCCGGCCTCGTCGACGCCCGCGATCGGGTCGAGACCGACCCGGCGCAGGGCGCGTTCGTACCCGTAGAGCCCGGCGTCACGCCGGATCGTGCTGCCGCGCGGAAGAGCGCTCATCCATCAACTCACTCGGGAGGCGGTCGCCGGCGAGAGGCTCACCGGCGAGGCGGATAGCTCACTTGGGAGGTGGTGTGAGGGAGATCGAGGGTTTGTCGGGGGCCGGACCCGCGGCCGGTATCGACTTGAAGGTATCCGGTACTTCGAGTTTGTCGAACCGGTTGGCCGGCCAAACCACCAGGATCGCCCGCCCGGTGATCTTGTCCATCGGTACGAACGCAGCGTCCCCCGGATTGCCACCATCGGGACCGGTGTCGCTCAGGTGCACCCGGGAGTCACCCGACTCGGACCGGTGGTCGCCCATCACGAAGACCCGTCCGGCCGGCACGGTGACCTGGAACTCCATCGCCGACGGCGCATCACCCGGATACAGGTAGGTGCCCTCGTCGAGCGGCTGGCCGTTCACCATCAGCCGGCCCTTGGAGTCGCAGCAGGCGACCTTGTCCCCCGGCATGCCGATCAGGCGCTTGATCAGGTGACCGTGGCTGGAGTCCGGCAGCAGACCGACGACCTCGAAGAACCGGCCGATCGAACCGCGCTTCTGACCGCTCTCCTCGTCGCCCAGCCAGCCGCCCGGATCCTCGAAGACGACGACGTCGCCACGCTTGACGTCGGTCAGCTTCTCGACCACGACGCGGTCGCCGACGAGCAGCGTGTTCTGCATCGACTCGCTCGGGATGATGAACATCTGGCCGACGAAGGCCCGCAGGATCGACGAGACGATCAGAGCACCGACCACGATCAGCACGAACTCGCGGGCAGCTGCCGCGAGGCCAGAGCGGTGGGCGGGTTTCTCTTTCGTCGCGGTCGGTGTCTCAGTCACTTCTTCAGCCCCGGCTTCTTGAAGGTTTCCGGAGGACGCAGCATCGTCATCCGGTCAGACGGCCAGATTACGCAACAGGCACGGCCAACCACGTTGTCGACCGGGACGAAGCCGCCGCCGGGCCCGCCCATATGGGCACGGGAGTCCGCGGATTCGGCCCGGTTGTCACCCATGACCCACAGTGAACCAGGCGGCACAACGACGCTGAACGTCGTGGTGGACGGTTTGGCGTCCTTGAGCAGGTACTCACGCTCGTCCAGCGGGATCCCGTTGACCGTGATCCGGCCCGCCTTGTCGCAGCAGACCACCTTGTCGCCGGCCACGCCGATCACCCGCTTGACCAGGTGACCCTCACCGCTGCGCGGCAGGATGCCGACGAACTCGCCGACCCGGCGCAGCGTGCCGGGCTCCTTCTGCTCCTCGTTCAGCCAGTGGCCGGGGTCCTTGAAGACGATGATGTCGCCCCGGTCCACGTCGCGGTGCAGATAGCTGACCTTCTCGGCCAGGATCCGGTCGTTCGTGGTGAGGGTGTCGTACATCGACTCCGAGGGCACGTAGAAGGCCTCGGCGACGAAGAGTCGCAGCACGACGGTGATGACCAACGCGAGCACCGTCACGGTGGTCATCTCCAGCAGCAGGCTCATCAGCGGATTGCGCTGTTTGAGCCTGCGGTGTCGTCCTTTACTGCGACGAGCCCTCCTGGCTGGCGGGCGAGCGCGCGTCGCGGTGCTCGGCGCCATTCCTGACCGTCGTCAGTAGACGATCAGGAGGCCGGGACGTTGTCCCGCTTCTCCTTGATCTTGGCTGCCTTGCCGCGCAGTTCGCGCAGGTAGTACAGCTTGGCGCGGCGCACGTCGCCGCGGGTGACGACCTCGACCTTCTCGACGATCGGGGTGTGCAGCGGGAAGGTCCGCTCGACGCCGACGCCGAAGCTGACCTTGCGGACCGTGAAGGTCTCGTGCAGGCCACCACCGTGGCGACGGATCACGACGCCCTTGAACACCTGTACGCGGCTGCGGTTTCCTTCGACGACCTTGACGTGCACGTTGACCGTGTCGCCGGCGCGGAAGGAGGGGATGTCGTCACGCTTACTCGCGTTGTCGAGCTCGTTCAGGATGTTGCTCATCAGGTGTCTCTTCCTCGCGCGTGCCACAGGTCACCCACGAATGCTCGTATGTGAGAGTCGAAGATGCTGTCATGCGGTGGTCACCCCCTGTGGCAGGAGCACCGAATGGCAACAGCGACCAAGTTTGCCACACTGCGTGAGCCGCCACGAAATCGCATGCTCCCGGCACCCCCGCGGGCGCCCGGGTCAGCGACGTTTGCGCCGTTTGGCGAGGTGGACGAGTTCGACCTTGTCGGTCTGCTGTTCCCGCCTGGTCTCGCGATAGCCGGCGTTGCGGTAGAGCTGGAGATTGCGCTCGCTGGCGGCGCCCGTGTTCAGCTCGTACGACGTGACCTCCGCGGGCGCGGCCCGCTCGGCCACCCGGAGGAGCTTGGTGGCGATGCCTTGGCCCTGCCAGTCGGGAGCCACCATCAGACGGGCGATGTAACCCACGGAGCCGGTGACAGTCAGCTGGACCGACCCCACGATCCGGGCACCCACCACGGCCTTCCAGACGAACCCCTGGCCGACCCGGGCCACGCACTCCGCCAGTGACTCGGTCAGCGGCGGAATGCCGAGGTCGTCGTGCGCCTGCCCCTCAGTGAGGAAGGTGGCCCGCTGCAGCGTGAGCAACTCCCCCGCATCAGCCTCGGTCGCCGGCAGCACCGGCACCTGCGAGGCAGCGTCGTCCTCTGCCGCCAAGGAGCTGCCCCAGGCGGCCAGCAGGTCGGGCCTGCGCTCGGCAGTACGGCGTACGGACTCCTCGTGGCGCCAGGAGGCGATCAGCTTGTGGTTGCCGGACAGGAGTACCTCCGGCACCTCGTGCCCGCGCCAAGCCGGTGGCTTCGTGTAGACCGGGTACTCGAGCAGCCCATGTCCTGAGTGCGACTCCTCGGCCAGGGACTCCGGGTTGCCGATCACACCGGGCAGGAGGCGGGCAATCGCCTCCACCATGACCAGTACTGCGACCTCCCCGCCGTTCAGCACGTAGTCGCCGATGGAGACCTCGGTGACCTGCATCCGCTCGGCCGCGTGTGCAGCGACTCGCGCGTCGATCCCCTCGTACCGTCCGCAGGCGAAGGCCAGCCACGGCTCGGCAGCAAGCTCGTAGGCCAGGTCATGGCTGAAGGGCCGACCAGCGGGCGTGGGCACGATCAGCCGCGGCTGGGACACACCATCACCGGGCATGACGGTGTCGAAAGCCTCGCCCCACGGATCCGGCTTCATCACCATGCCAGCACCCCCGCCATAGGGAGTGTCGTCGACAGTGCGGTGCCGATCGTGGGTCCAGTCGCGCAGGTCGTGCACCCGGACGTCCAGCAGGCCGCTCTTGGCCGCCTTGCCCACCAGCGAGACGTCCAGCGCCGCCAGGTACTCCGGGAAGATCGAGAAGACGTCCAGCCTCATCGGGCCGAGTCTCCAGGCTCCGACGGGACCACCTCAGCGCCCTCGGGGTCCAGCAGCCCGGGCCGGTCAGCCACCACGACGTAGCCAGAGTCCAGGTCGATGGACGGGACCAGCTCCTCGACCAGCGGCACCAGTACTGCGTTGCCGGCCGGCCGGCGGATCTCCAGCAGGTCCTGCGACGGCAGGTGGATCACATCGATGACCTCACCGGCCTCCTCCCCGTCAGTGGTCCGCACCTTGAGGCCGATCAGCTCGCGGTCGTAGTACTCCTCCGGGTCCTCCGGCCGCTCGTCCTCGGCGATCTCGGCCTGGACCTCCAGGTTGCGCAGGTTCTCCGCGGCCGTACGGTCCGGCGAGTCGGCGAACTTCACCAGCAGCCGCCCGCTGTGCCAGCGGCTGGACTCCACGGTCAGGGTCCTCGGCGGCGTGGTGACCGTGACGAGCTTCGCGCCGTCAGCGAACCGAAGATCGGGGTCGTCCGTCCGGACGATCATGCCGACCTCGCCCTTGATCCCATGCGCCCGGCCGATCCGGCCGACAATCACCAGCACCGCAGTTCCTCTCGCTGACCTCCGACGTAACGCCACAGTGTCTCAGGCGCTACCGCTCCACGGCGCAGGGGTGAGCACCCAGACCAGCTCGGCCCGCTCCGTCTCGCTGGCATTGACCCAGGTATGCGGCTCGCCACCGGGGAACGTCAAGGCGTCCCCTGCCGACAGTGCCACCCGGCGATCGGTGAACAGCATCTCGATCGACCCGGCCAGGACATACACGACCTCGTATTCGCAGTTGATCGTGTAGAAGTCCTTACCGCCCGTACCACCCGGCTCGGCGTCGGTATGCACGACCTGTACCCGCGACTGCCCGCGCGGCGTCATCAGCCGCTCGTCCACCCCGGCCCCACCCAGGTTGATCGCCGGCGCGCTGTCGAGCCGGACCAGCGCGACGTCCGGCACCGTGAACAGCGAGCCGACGTCCAGGCTCATCACCTCGCACAAGGTGATCAGCGACGCGACGCTCAACGAGGTCTCATCCCGCTCCACCCGGCTGAGGAAGCCCTTGGTCAGTCCGGCGGCGGAAGCGAGCTGGTCGAGCGTGTAGCCGTGCGCCTGACGGGCGGCCCGGAGCCGGGAGCCGATCCGGATCTCGTTGTTCGACGGCGACACCGGCAACGGACGCATCAGCGGCCTTCCACTAGGCGGAACAAAAACGAAAACAGCGGAATGACCGCTTGACACCCATCATGCCGCCCCCGATGCTCATACGACAACCTTTGTTGCCTCACACGAAACATTCCAGAAACCTGGGGCAACAAGACCGCCATCAAAGGTCCGGGAGATACCCACCATGCGGATTCCACACCTCGCCGTCGCCGCCGCCCTGTCGGCGACGCTCGTCACCGCCTCCTGCGCGGCGCCCGACGCGGCCGAGAGCCCCGCGGGCGGTAACGGTTCGACCAGTACTGCGCCCAAGCTGACCAAGGACGATGCCGCCGCCGCGCTGCTGCCCGAGGAGATCCGGACGGCCGGCAAGGTGCGGGTCGCGTCCGGTGTGAGCTTCCCGCCGATGGAGTTCTTCGACACCGACAACAAGACCGTGCTCGGCTTCGACGCGGATCTCGGCGCGGCGCTCGGGCAGGTGCTCGGGGTGAGCTTCGAGTTCCAGAACACCAACTTCGACGGGATCATCGGCGGCCTGAACGCGGGCCGGTACGACCTGGCGCTGACCAGCATGATCGACAAGTTGGCCCGTCAAGGGACAGCGGACTTCGTCGACTACCTCAACTCCGGCGTCACCTTCATGGTTGTCAAAGGCAACAAGAACAACCTGAAGGAGAAGCTCGACCTCTGCGGCCGCACCGCCGCCGTGGAGAAGAGCGCGACCGGCGACCTGACCGCGGACGACATCACCAAGGAGTGCGCGACGGCCGGCAAGCCAGCGGTCAAGAAGCTGCCGTTCCCCGACCAGGCGAGCGCGGTACAGGCGTTGCAGTCCGGTCGTGCGGACGCAGTGCTCGCGCTGGACCTCACGCTGGCCTACAACGTGAAGCAGGCGCCGGACGCGTTCGAGATCGGGAGCAAGCCGTTCGGCACCTTGCCCGTCGGCATCCCGGTGCCCAAGAGCAATGCCAAGCTGCGCGACGCAGTACAGGCTGCTTTGAAGAAGGTCATCGAGAGCGGTACGTACGACGCGCTGCTGGCCAAGTGGAATCTCACGGATCAGGCGCTGAAAGATGCTCCGATCAATCAGGGCAAGTGAGATGAGCACCGCCGACGAGCCGATCGTCCGGCTGCGGCATCCCGGCCGCTGGGTGGCCGCCGCGGTGATCGCGTTCCTGCTGGCCGTGTTCGTGCACTTCGTCGCCACCGCGCCGAAGCTGCGGCTCGACCTCGTCGGCGGCTACCTGTTCGAGAAGTCGATCATGCTCGGCCTGCTCAAGACGCTCCAGCTGACCATCATCGCGATGCTGGTCGGCGTCGTCCTCGGCACCCTGCTGGCCGTGATGCGCCTGTCCGAGAACCCGGTACTACGCGCCGTCGCCGGCGGCTACGTCTGGCTCTTCCGCGGTACGCCGATCCTCGTCCAGCTACTGTTCTGGTTCTTCCTCGGCACCGTCCTCCCCCAGATCAGCATCGGACTCCCGTTCGGCGGACCCGACCTGGTCAGCTGGCCGACCAACACGGTGATCACCCAGTTCACCGCCGCCATCCTCGGACTCGGGCTGAACGAAGCGGCGTACATGGCCGAGATCGTCCGTGCCGGGATCGGCTCGGTCGACCAAGGGCAACGCGAAGCGGCCGAGGCGCTCAGCATGAATCCGTGGATCACCTATCGCCGCGTGATCCTGCCGCAGGCGGCCCGGCTGATCGTGCCGCCGACGGCGAACCAGACGATCTCGATGCTGAAGCTCACCTCGCTGGTACTGGTGATCGGGCTGCCCGAACTCACCACCACCGCCCAGCTGATCTACGGCCGCAACTTCCAGCAGATCCCGCTGCTGATCGTCGCGAGCATCTGGTACCTCGTCCTCACCACGATCCTGACCGTCGCGCAGAACCGGCTCGAGCGCCGGATGAGTCGCGGCGTGCTCGCCAACACCCGGCGCCAGAAGGCAGGAGCCCGCTGATGATGGTCCAGGCGATCAACGTGCGGAAATCCTTCGGCGCCACCGAAGTACTGAAAGGCATCGACCTCACCGTCGAGGCCGGCGAGGTGATCTCGCTGCTGGGGCCGTCCGGCTCGGGCAAGAGCACCTTCCTGCGCTGTATCAACCACTTGGAACGGCTCGACGGCGGCGAGATCAGCGTGAACGGCGAGCTGGTCGGCTATCGGCGGCACGGCGGTCGCAAGTACGAACTGCGACCGCGCGAGACGGCCGCGGCCAGACGCCACGTCGGGATGGTCTTCCAGCGCTTCAATCTGTTCCCGCACCGGACCGCGGTGGAGAACGTGATGGAGGCGCCGGTCTTCGTCAAGCGCGAGACCAAGGCGGCCGCACGGGCCCAGGCTCTTGGCCTGCTCGACCGGGTAGGCCTGGCTGACAAGGCAGCGGCGTACCCGGCGCAGTTGTCCGGTGGTCAGCAGCAGCGGGTCGCGATCGCCCGCGCACTGGCGATGAAGCCGACGCTGATGCTGTTCGACGAGCCGACCTCCGCGCTCGATCCCGAGCTGGTCGGCGAGGTGCTCGAGGTGATGAAAGGCCTGGCGACCGAGGGGATGACGATGATCGTGGTCACCCACGAGATCGGCTTCGCCCGGGAGGTCTGCCACCGGGTGGTCTTCATGGACGGCGGCGTCGTCGTCGAGGCCGGCCCACCCGCCGAGGTGCTCAGCAACCCCCGCCATGCCCGGACCCAGTCCTTCCTCTCGAAAGTGTTGTGAGATGACAAACTTCCAAGGCCCGGTCGACGCGACCAAGGTCCCCCGGTACGGCGGTCCCGCGACGTTCGCGCGGTTGCCGCGGATCGACGAGGTGTCGCAGGCCGATGTCGCGGTGATCGGGGTGCCGTTCGACTCGGGTGTCAGCTATCGACCGGGGGCGCGCTTCGGGCCGGGGCATATTCGTGCGTCGTCCAAGTTGTTGCGGCCTTACAACCCGGCGCAGGACATCGAGCCGTTCGCGCTGCAGCAGGTCGCCGATGCGGGTGACATCGCTTGCAATCCGTTCGACATCGCCGAGGCGGTCCAGCAGATCGACTTGGGCGTTCGTGAGGTCCTCAGCGCTGGTGCGAAGCCGCTGACGATCGGCGGCGATCACACCATTGCGCTGCCTTTGCTGCGGGTGATGCACGAGGCGCATGGGCCGATTGCGGTGGTGCACTTCGATGCGCATCTGGACACCTGGGACACGTACTTCGGTGCGCCGATCACGCACGGTACGCCGTTCCGCCGGGCGTCCGAGGAGGGGCTGATCGACCAGACCGGGTCGCTGCACGTGGGGATCCGGGGATCGTTGTACTCCCGTGAGGATCTGACCGACGACCAGGTACTCGGCTTCCAGGTGATCGGCGCGCACCAGTTCGACGACCATGGCTGGCGGGGCGCGGTCGAGCGGATCAAGGCGCGGGTCGGCGATCGGCCGACGTATGTGTCGCTGGACATCGACGTACTCGATCCCGCTTTCGCGCCGGGCACAGGGACGCCCGAGGCCGGCGGTCTGACGAGTCGGGAGTTGTTGCAGATGCTGCGTGCGTTCGCGGACTTGAACTTGGTGGGCGCGGACATCGTGGAGGTTGCTCCGGCGTACGACCACGCCGAGGTCACCGGCATCGCTGCCGCCCATGCGGCGTACGAGCTGATCAGCGCGATGGCGCCCCGGACCGATGGCTGAGGTCGTCACGGGCGGGGCGGCCGTCATCGACAGCTTGGTTGCCAACGGCGTACGGCATGTCTTCGGGATTCCCGGGACGCACAATCTGGAGCTCTACCGATATCTGCCTGCGTCCGGGATCCGGCACATCGTCACGCGGCACGAGCAAGGCGCCGGGTACGCCGCCGACGGCTACGCGCGCGTGACCGGCGGACCGGGCGTGCTGATCACCACGTCCGGTCCGGGCATCACCAACGCGATCACCGCGCTCGCGACGTCGTACGCCGATTCGGTGCCGACGCTCGCGATCTCCCCCGGCCCGCCGCGTGGCACGGTCGGCAAGGACGTTGGCTGGCTCCACGAGCTGAAGAACCAGCAGGGCGCACTCGACGCGGTCTGCGATCGCAGCATCCGGGTGGAGAGCGCGGACGAACTCCCCGAGACGATCGCCGACATCTTCGCCGGCTTCCGCACCCGCCGTCCCCGCCCGGTCCACCTCGAGATCCCGGTCGACGTCCTCGAAGGCGAGTGGGTACGCCGGACCGCCACGCCCCCGCCTGCCGCCCTACCCGCCGACCTCGACTCAGTTGCCATAGGCAACCTCATCACCGCACTCGGCCAGGCGACCCGGCCCCTGCTGATCGCCGGCGGCGGCGCCCGGGGTGCCGGCGAGGAGATCCGCGCGCTTGCTGCTCGCGGCGTACCGGTCCTGACAACGGTGAACGGCAAAGGCATCCTCGACGAGACCGATCCTCTGTCGCTAGGCGCATCGATCCGGCTTGCCGCAGCTCACCAGGCGGTCGCCGAAGCGGACCTGGTGATAGCCGTCGGCACCGAACTCGGCGACTCAGACCTCTGGGGCGGCGTCCTCGAGTCGGCTCAAGTGATCCGGATCGACCTCGATCCCGGTCAGCTCCACAAAAACCTGCGCGCTGACCTGGCCATCACCGGCGACGCCCAACAGATACTCCACGCAGTCGTCACCAACAGCCACTTCACCGCGGAGCGGGAGCGGGAGACGGCGGCAGCCGGTCGGCCGGAGGCCGAAGCAGCCGGGGCGGCCGAGCACGTGGTGGGGTGGCGGCGGGCGATTGTGGCTGAGGCTGCCAAGGATGCTGGGGCTTGGGCGGAGGTTCAGCGGGTGTTGGCTGGGGTGTTGCCGGCGGACGCTGTGGTTGCTGGGGATAGTTCGCAGGTTACGTACTACGGGACTGTGCACTACTGGCCGTTTACGCCGGCGAACAGGCTGCTGTATCCGACTGGGTACGCGACGCTCGGGTATGGGTTGCCGGCGGCGATCGGGGCGAAGATTGCGGCGCCGGAGCGGGCGGTGGTCGGGTTGTTCGGGGATGGCGCGGCGATGTTCACCATCCAGGAGCTGGTGACCGCGACTGAGCTCAAGCTCGCGCTGCCGATCGTCGTCGCGGACAACGGTGGGTACGCGGAGATCCGCGAGCAGATGGTCGATCGCGGGATCGCACCCCAAGCGGTCGACCTGTACCAACCAGATCTGCCCGCCCTCGCCCGCGCCATCGGTGCGTACGGCGTCGAAGCCACCATCGAAACCCTCGGCGCCCTCACCGCCGAAGCACTCACCGCCGACCGCCCAACCCTCATCCTCCTCCCCATCCCCACCCGTGACCACACCGCCTGATCACACCAGGAGCACGTCCCGCTCGACAGGAGGTAGTGCTGATATCGGACCCGGGCACCGCCTCCGTGAGCGTGGCGATCGGCTGCCCGGGCGACTACCTCCTGTCCAGCGGGACAGGGCCAACCCACCTCACCGGGAGCATGGTTTGACAACACTGACCAATGTCATCGGCGGCAAGGCTGCTGCTGCGGCCGAGTCGATGGAGTTCATCGATCCAGCCACAGCCCAGCCGATCGGCGAGGCGCCCCGGTCGCGGGGTGTGGAGGTGGATGCGGCTGTCGGAGCGGCAGCTGAGGCGTTCGCGAGTTGGCGGCGGACTACCCCGGCCCAGCGGCAGCAGGCGATTCTTGCGTTGGCTGAGCTGGTCGAGGACAACGCCGAGGAGCTGATCGAGTGCGAGGTGCGCAACACCGGCAAACCTCGGGCGGCGACGCGGGAGCTGGAGCTGATTCCCTGCGTCGACCAGCTCCGGTTCTTCGCAGGGGCCGCGAGGGTGCTCACCGGGATCGCGCAGGCGGAGTACGAAGCCGGTTTCACGTCGTCCGTACGCCGTGAGCCGGTCGGCGTGATCGCGCAGATCACCCCCTGGAACTACCCGCTGATGATGGCCATCTGGAAGATCGCTCCCGCACTCGCAGCCGGCAACACCGTCGTACTGAAGCCGGCCGACACGACCCCGTGGAGCACAGTCAGGCTGGCCGAGTTGGCGCAGGAGGTGCTGCCGCCGGGTGTGCTCAACGTGGTCTGCGGCGACCGCGACACCGGCCGGTTGCTGGTGACGCACAAGCGGCCGGACATGGTCGCCATCACCGGAAGCACCCGCGCAGGCGCCGAGGTGATGGCTGCGGCCGCGCCGACGCTGAAGAATGTCCACTTGGAGCTAGGCGGCAAGGCGCCGGCGCTGGTGTTCGCCGACACGGATCTGCGCAAGACGGCGGAGGAGATCGCGTTCACCGGCTTCTTCAACGCCGGGCAGGACTGCACCGCGGCGACCCGGGTCCTGGTCGAGCAGTCGGCGTACGACGAGTTCCTGACCGAGCTCGCGACCGCCGCCCGCGCCAGCCGGGCCGGAGCCCCCGACGACCCCGACATCACGTTCGGCCCGCTCAACAGCGCGGACCAGAAGAACCGGGTCGAGGAGTTCCTGACCGGGCTGCCGGACCATACCGAGGTCGTTGCCGGTGGCACCGGACGCGGGCCGGGCTACTTCCTCGACGCGACCGTGATCGCGGGAGCGAGGAAGGACGACGATGTGGTGCAGCGCGAGATCTTCGGACCGGTACTGACCGTGCAGCCGTTCGCCGACGAGGCCGAGGCGATCGAGCTCGCCAACGGGGTCGACCTGGCACTGGCATCGAGCGTCTGGACCACCGACCACGGCCGCGCGACCCGGCTGGCGGCCGAACTGGACTTCGGCACGGTCTGGATCAACTGCCACCAACTGCTGCCGGCCGAGTTGCCGCACGGCGGCTTCAAGCAATCCGGCACCGGCAAGGACCTCTCGGTCTTCGGCCTCGAGGACTACACCCGCCTCAAGCATGTGATGAGTGCTTGGTCCTGAAACTGTCCTGAAACGACGGAAAGGCCGCGCCCCCGAGGGGGTGCGGCCTTTCCGGTGGACCTGAGATCAGCGGCGCGGGCGCCGGTTGAACTCGTCGACGAAGTCGATCCGGACCGACTGCTCGGAGCTGAGCGCCCCGACCACGGTGCGGATCGCGGTCGCCGTCCGGCCGTTGCGGCCGATCACCTTGCCGATGTCGTCGGGGTGCACGTGCACCTCGAGAGTGCGTCCACGCCGCAGGTTGCGCGACCGGACGCTGACCTCGTCAGGGTTGTCCACGATGCCTCGGACCAGGTGCTCGAGCGCCTCGGTCTCCATCATCGTCAGGCCTTGGCGTCGTCGGCCGGCGCGTCGGCGGCAGCGGCGTCGGCAGCCGGAGCAGCCTCTTCCACCTTGGCCTCGACGGCGTCGTCCTTCTTCTCAGCCTTGTCAGCCTTCGGCTCCGCCTTCTTGGCGGTGGCCTTCTTGGTGACGGCCTCGGTCTTCAGCGTGCCGTGCGCCTCGGCGAGGGCCTCGTTGAAGATCTCCTGCTTGTCGCGCTTCGGCTCCTTGACCCGCAGCGGCGGCGGGGCGTCCAGGCCCTTGAACTTCTGCCAGTCACCGCTGGCCTTGAAGATCGCCTCGACGGCCTCGGTCGCCTGCGCGCCGACGCCCAGCCAGTACTGCGCCCGGTCCGACTCGACGTGGATGAACGACGGCTCGGCCTTCGGGTTGTACTTGCCGATCTCCTCGATGGCGCGGCCGTCACGCTTGGTGCGGGCGTCCATCACGACGATGCGGTAGTGCGGCGCACGCTTCTTGCCGATGCGCTTCAAACGGATCTTGACTGCCACGTTTGTGGTGTCTCCCTCGGGATTCATGTCTTGGTTGAGCGGCACACCGGCGTCGTGGGGACAACGGGTGACCACTCGGATGGGCCGCACCGGGACGTGGAGTTAGAGGGCTGCACGTGATCCGGACGGACTCAGCCCATCATTCTGCCAGATCAACCGCCCCGCCACCAATCCGCCCCGGACGCGAAACGCCCGGGCGCGGGGTACGGGCGCTCAGGCGCGGAACGCGGCCAGCGACGGGAGCTGGTCGACGTAGCCGTCGAGGAGCTGGTGGGCCGCCGTGACCGAGTCGATCAGCGGGTGCCAGGCCAGCGCCCGGATCGCCGCCGCCCGCGACCCCGAGGCCGCCGCCTCGATCGTCGACCGCTCGACCGCCTTCACCGCGCAGACCAAGCCGGCCTGGTGGTCGGTGAACTGCGAGACCGCCACCGGCCGGGCACCGTTGGCGTCGACCGTACAGGGGATCTCCACGACCGCATCCGCGTCGAGATGGTGCAGCGTGCCGCGATTCCGCACGTTCAGGATCAGCGACGCCCGCTCGTTGTGCGCGATCGCCCGCATCAGCGACAGCGCGACCTGCTCGTACCCACCCGCGGACATGTCCCGCTCGTCGCGCTCCCCCGCGTCGGCGATCTCACGGCTCTCCACCATGTACGTCGATTCGCGCTCGGCCCGCGTCTTCTGCCACAGCTCCAGCGCGTTCGAGGGCTGCCGCGCCGTCTCCGCATAGAACCGCGACTGCTGCTCCAGCAGGAACGTCCCCCGCGTCTGCTCGACCGCCTGTACCGCGGCCAGCGTCTCGCGAGCGAAGTAGTAATAGTGCAGGTACTCGTTGGGGATCGACCCCAGCGACCGCAACCACTCGACCCCGAAGAGCCGTCCCTCCTCGAAGTCCCCCAGCGCAGCCGGGTCAGCCAGCAACGCAGGCAGATGATCAACCCCGCCCGACTCCAGCCCACGCAGCCACCCAAGATGGTTCAGCCCCGCGTAGTCGTAGAAGACCGCCGACGGGTCCAGCCCCAAAGACAGCGCAGCCCGGCGCCCGAGCCCGGACGGCGAGTCGCAGATCCCGATCACGCGATCACCCAGGTACGGGATCATCGCCTCGGTCACCATCCCGGCCGGGTTGGTGAAGTTGATGACCCAGGCCTCCGGCGCCAGCGCCGCGATCCGCTGCGCGATGGCAGTCGCGACCGGCAACGTCCTCAGCGCATAGGCGATTCCGCCGGCACCGACGGTCTCCTGACCCAGTACGCCGAGATCGAGCGCGACCCGCTCGTCGATCGTGCGCCCTTCGAGCCCGCCGACCCGGATCGCCGAGAAGATGAAGTCGGCGCCGCGCAGCGCCTCGTCGAGATCGGTCGTCTCCGTCACCGCCGGCGCATCGGAGTACGGCGCGGCCTGCTGGCGAAGTACCGAACCGATCGACGCCAACCGCGACTTGTCGGTGTCATAGAGCACGACCGACGTGATCCGCCCGTCGCCCCGATCCCCCAGCAACGCCTGATAGACGAGCGGAACCCGGAACCCGCCGCCCCCGAGAATGGTCAGTCTCACGCGAGAACCACCTCAACCCCAGCTTCCGTCAGTTGAGCCCGGGTCGCCTGGTCGGCGGCGGGCTCGGTCACCAGCATGGAAAGTTCGGTCGGCTCGCACACCTTGGCGACGCCGTGGCCGGGGAACTTGGTCGCGTCGGCCAGCAGCACCACCTTGTCGGCGGCCTTGATCATCGCCCGCTTCACCGGTACTTCGATCATCGTGCTGTCCATCACCCGGCCGTCCGGCCGCACCCCGCTCGTGCCGAGGAAGAGCCAGTCGACGTGGATCTGGCGCAGCGACTCCTCGGTCAGGTAGCCGACCAGCGAGCGGTAGCTGCGCCGGACGAAGCCGCCCAGGATGATCAGCTCGATCTGCTCGTCGTTCTGCAGCTCCTCCAGGACCGCGAGGTTGCTCGTCACCACGGTCAGCGAGCGCCCGTGCAACTGCTGGGCGACGCGCAGGGCCGTCGTACCGATGTCGAGCAGCAGTGATTGCCCATCCGTCACCAGCGCGGCTGCGCGGCGGGCGATCCGGTCCTTCTCGGTGGCGTGCACCGCACGGACCTCGTCGAAGGGTTCGTCACCGCCGTCGACGGCGAGCGCGCCGCCGTACACCCGGGTCAGCCGGCCCTGCTCGTGCAACTGCTCGAGGTCGCGCCGGATCGTCGCCTCGCTGACCCCGAGCTGGGCGGCCAGCACCTTCACGCCCCCGGCCCCATCGGCCCGAAGCGCACGGACGATCTGATCCTGCCGCTGCTGTGGCAACACACGGAGACGGTATCACGCAAACTCCGTCATAGTCGCGCATCAATTTGCAGGGGTATTGCGTAGTTTGCTCAAAAGATCCACACTGGCTGCACGAATTTGAGCGACCCTGCAGGAGTGTGCTGCCAATGAGTGAGCTCGACGTGGTGGTGTCGGGCCTGGTCTTCCACGATCTGGTGCTCGGCCTGCCCTCCGCGCCGCGCCCCGGGACCGAGGTCTGGGCGGACGACTCCGCCGAGAGCCCGGGCGGGATCGCCAACTTCGCGGTCGCGCTGGCCCGGCTCGGGCTGCGCACCGGACTGGCCGCGACCTTCGGCGCCGACGATCTCGGCGACCGGCTCTGGGACCGGCTGACGCAGGGCGAAGGCATCGATCTGACTCTCTCCCGCAAGCTCGACGGCTGGCAGACCCCCCTCACGGTGGCCCTTGCCTACGACAACGACCGGGCACTGGTCACCAGGGGTACCCCTCCCCCACTGTCGGCCGACGAGCTGCTCACCACGCCGCCGGCCGCCAGGGCCGTCGCCGCTCACATCGGTCCCTGGCCGAACGAGTGGCTCGCCAAGGCCCGGGCGGCCGGCAGCGTGGTCTTCGCCGACGTCGGCTGGGATCCCACCGAGCAGTGGGATCCGGCCGTCCTCGACCAGCTGGAGCACTGCGACGTGTTCCTGCCGAACGCCGGCGAGGCGATGAGCTACACCCGCACGAGTACGCCGGACGAGGCGCTCGAGCGGCTGGCCGGGAAGGTCCCGCTGATCGTCATCTCCGATGGCGCGAACGGAGCACTCGCGCTCGACGCGGGCTCCGGCGAGCGGGTCGCAGTACCGGCCGTACAGGTCTCGGCGGCGGACACCACCGGGGCGGGTGATGTGTTCGCCGCCGGGTTCATCGCAGCAACGCTGTGGGAGCTCCCACTCGCCGACCGCGTGCGGTTCGCGGCACTCACAGCAGCCATCTCGGTGACCCGGCTGGGCGGTGCCGACGCGGCGCCGACCTGGGCCGACCTGGCCGACTGGCATCAGCAGCACCCAGCAGACCAATCCCTTGCGGCGCTGATCAGCGCACACTCCGGAAGCGCACCGCTGCGCGACCAGTCAGGAAGGTAGAACCATGGAGCTCTCACGTCGGACGGTGCTCGCCGGAGGCTTCGCCGCCATGCTCGGCAGCACAGTCGTCGGCTGTTCGTCGAGCATGGACACGGGATCGACGAAGAAGAACGCCACCGGCAACATCGCACTGTGGTGCTGGCCGGGCGGCCTGGGCAAGTCGGTGCTGGACGACACGATCGCGCACTTCCCCGACCAGCACATCAAGTACTCCGAGGTCGGCGGCGACTTCAAGCAGAAGCTGCTCACCACCTTCAACGGCGGTACGTCGATCCCCGACATCACCGGCGTCAAGGGTGAGGACATCGCCTCGCTGCTGCCGCAGGCCAACCGGTTCGTCGACCTCAAGACGATCGGCGCCGACTCGTTCCTGGGCGACTACCTGGAGTGGAAGGTCAAGCAGGCCACCACGCTGGACGGCAAGGTGATCGGCATCCCGATCGACATCGGCCCGACCGCGCTGTTCTACCGCGAGGACATCTTCACCGCCGGCGGACTGCCCGGCGACCCGGCCAAGGTGGCCGAGCAGCTGAAGACCTGGGACGACTTCATCGCCGCCGGTGTCGAGCTGAAGAAGTCGAACCCGAAGGCGTTCATCGTCGCCGACGCCACCGACATGTACGGCACGATCGTCAACCAGGGCACGGCGCGCTACATCGACAAGGACAACAAGTTCATCGGCGACCAGGACCACATCCGCAAGGCCTGGGACACCGCGGTCAAGGCGATCACCCAGAAGGTCGACGGCCGGACGCTCGGCGGTTCGCCGGACTGGAACGCCGGTCTCGACCAGGGCACGGTGCCGACCGTGACCGGCGCGGCCTGGGTCGCGCTGGACATCAAGGCCGCCTGCAAGACGAGCGTCGGCAAGTGGCGGGTCGCGCCGACGCCGAGCGGCCCGGCGAACTTCGGCGGGTCGTTCCTCACCATCACCAAGAGCGCGGCGGATCCGGCCGCCGCGCTCGAGGTGATCAAGTACATGCTCAGCCCCGACAACGAGGCCAAGGCGTTCGCCGACGCGCAGATCTTCCCGTCCGCGCCGGCCGCCTACGACAAGCCGCAGCTCAAGGCGGCGGACCCGTTCTTCGGCGGCCAGGTGCCGATCGAGGTCTTCGGGCCGGCGGCCAAGGCGATCCCGATCGCCTACGAGGCCCCGCTGGACAGCGCGGTCGCCGCACCGTTCACCGATGCCGTCAAGCTCGTCCAGGCCGGCAAGAAGACGTCGGACGCGGCTTGGGCGGAGGCTGTCTCGAAGGCGAAGCAGATCGGCAAGCGTCAGGGCGTGCAGTGACACTGACCGCGACCGCCCCCAGCAGACCCGCCGGTACGACGAAGCCGCCGCGCCGGCGCAGCGTACGGTCGTACTGGCGGTTCTATCTGGCGCTGTCGCCGTTCTACGTGATCTTCCTCGTCTTCGGGCTGTACCCGGTGGCGTCGACGATCCTGCTCGCGTTCCAGAAGTGGGACGGGCTCGGGCCGCGGACGATGGTCGGCTTCCAGAACTTCCAGTTCCTGGCCGAGGACAGCACGTTCTGGCTGTCGCTGTGGAACACGGTCGTGCTGTTCGTGATGTCGACCGTGCCGACGCTGGTGATCGCGATGGCGCTCGCGGTGATGCTGCACTCGGCGGTCCGGTTCAAGGGCGTGTACCGGATCGCGTACTTCATCCCCAACATCACCTCGCTGGTGGCGGCGGCGATCTTCTTCGGCGCCGTCTTCAGCACCAACTTCGGCCTGATCAACTCCGTGCTGCGCTCGCTCGGGCTGCCCACCGAGGACTGGCTCAGACAGCCGTGGGGGATCAAGATCGCGATCTCCACGATGATCGTGTGGCAGTGGGCCGGGTACAACACGATCATCTACCTGGCCGGGCTGCAGGCGATCCCGACCGAGCAGTACGAGGCGGCGAAGGTCGACGGCGCCGGGCCGTTCCGGACGTTCTTCTTGATCACGCTGCCGCAGTTGCGGCCGGTGGTGCTGTTCACCGTGATCATGTCGACGATCGGCGGGTTGCAGACCTTCACGGAACCCCAGGTGATGGTCGGCAACAACGGTGGTACCGGACAGAGCGGCATGACGGTGGTCATGTACTTCTACAACCAGGCGTTCTTCAACAACGACTACGGGTACGCCGGGGCGATCGCGCTGAGCATCTTCATGCTGGTGCTGCTCTTCACGGCGATCAACTGGAAGCTGCTCGGCGGAAGGGGACGCCAGTGAAGTCGCGGATCAGATGGCCTGGGCTGGTCATGCACGTGGTGCTGGCGCTGGCCGGGCTGCTGTGCCTGTTCCCGTTCTACTGGACGCTGGTGATGGCGACCAACACGACGTCGGACATCTACCGGTACCCGCCCAAGTTCACCTTCGGGTCGCAGCTCGACGACAACATCCACGAAGTACTGCAGAACGTGGCCTTCTTCTCGTCGATGGCGAACACGCTGGCGGTCGCGGTCTCGACGACGCTGCTGGTGCTGTTCTTCGACTCGCTGGCGGCGTTCACGTTCGCGAAGTTCCGGTTCCCGGGGCGGAACGCGTTGTTCGTGATCCTGCTGGCGACGATGCTGCTGCCGGCCCAGCTCGGGGCGGTGCCGCAGTTCCAGACGATGGCGGCGTTCGGGTGGGTCGGGTCGTTGAAGGCGCTGATCATTCCGGCGTCGGCGAACGCGTTCGGGATCTTCTGGCTGCGGCAGTACTTCCAGAACTCGATCCACGACGAGCTGGTGGAAGCGGCGACGCTGGACGGGTGCAGCTTCTTCGGGATCTACCGGAACGTGGCGCTGCCGTCGGCGCGGCCGGCGTTGGCGTTCCTCGGGATCTTCACGTTCGTGGCGTCGTGGAACGACTACTTCTGGCCGTTGATCGTGCTGACGAATCCGGATCATCTGACCCTGCAGGTGGCGTTGTCGTCGCTGAACCGGAGTCATGGCGTCGACTTCAGCATGGTGATGACGGGCGCGCTGATGGCGATGGTGCCGCTGATCATCGTCTTCGTGATCTTCGCCCGGCAGTTCATCAAGGGCGCGACCGAGGGCGCTATCCGGGGTTGAGCCTTGCGGCGAGCTGGTCGGCGCCTTCGCCGGTCAGCTCGTCGCGGGACGTCTTCCTGCCGTTGAGGATTCGCAGTACGGCCTCGCCTTCGGCATGTACTTCGGGGCCTTGCCCGTACGACCAGTTGTAGCCGTCGGCAATCAGCCGTACGCCGGTGAGCCGCTTCCGCGCGCTGCCGCCGACCGAGATGGTCATCGGCCATTTCGCTTGGACTCCGAAGGTGGCGACCGGCTCGAAGGCCGCGGGCGGTACCTCTCGGGAGCTGTTGAGCGGTCGCCGCATGTCGATCGCGTGGATCACCGCGTCGACCAGACCGGCGATGAGCGGTACGCCGGCCGGCTTGGCGCCGGAGTCGGCGTTGGCGCGGAGTTGGCTGAGGATCTCGGCGGGGCCGCGGCGGGCGTACTGCTTGGCGATGTCGGCGCTCGCTTTGTTGATCCGGAATCCCGACTTCGCCAGCGGGACCATCATCGCGGCTGGCCCCATCACCGGAGCCCAGGCGATGTGCGCGGCAACCTCTTGAACGGTCCATTCACCGCACAACGACGGCGTCGCCCACTCGGCCGGGCCGAGGGTGTCGAGGAACTCGATCAGCGCCAGGCGTTCGGTCCTGATCAGCTGGGGCAGGTCGCTCATGGAGGGAGTGTGCCAGATCGGACTCTACGTCGGCAGAGTCTGTGGTCGACGGGCCGCGGTGGCGACGCCGGCGATGACGAGCAGGTCGCCGAGCAGGCCGGTGAGCAGGACGGGGACGGAGTCACCCTCGGTCAGCGCCGGGACGACAGCGATCATCCCGATGATCGCGTAGGTGATGGTGGTCGCCGTCAGCCAGGTCCTGGTCCTTACGTCGGTCGCGGCGATGGTCAGCCAGCCGAGCGCGACGATGACGACGGGCTCCAGCAAGGCCAGCTTGGTGACGGTGAGGAAGCTGATCCCGTCGCTGTGCTTGATCGTCGCGCTGATCACCAAAACGATGCCCCCAGCAACGATCAACGCCGCCGCCGGCAGCTGGACCGGACCCAGCACCGGCCTCGGCAGCTTGAGCGCCACCAACAAGACGATGGTCATCACAAAAACGATCAGCCCGGCCACCAACCACTCCGCCGTCTCCTCAGCCGCCAGCCCACCGGCAAGAATCAGCACCCCATCCTCACCGATCGCCCCCACACACCCCAGCGCAATCCCCAACAAAACAAGGCTCCACCGCCCCGCCCACCGCACACCCAACCCCACCCCAAGTGCCACCACCGACGCCACCATCTCCGGATCAGACCACCCCCGGAACGTCCGCCATCCCGTATTTGAGTCATCCGACCAAACCCGCCGAGACTCAGCCACCCCCGGCCAGTTCACCACCACCAGCAACACACCCCCCAACACCAACACCCCCACAACCCACCAAGCCACCAAGCCACCCACCCCCGCCGATGCCCCCACGGAGTCAGGCTCTCCCCCAGACACCCCCGCCGAGGCGGACGCTCGCTCGGACCCCGAGGCGGACGCTCGCTCGGACCCCGAGGCGGACGCTTGCCCGGACGCTCCTGCCCGGGCGGACGCTCCCCCGGGCGCCGCTTCGCGGCTCGGCGTCTCCGCGGATGCGGGTTCGGATGCGGGTTCCGCCGCAGGCGGGTTGGCGGAGGCCGGCATCGCCGCCGGCCGGTTGGCAGAGGCCGGCTTCGCCGCCGGCCGGGTTTCGCGCGTGGTGGGCTGCGGGGCGGGCGTTGTGGGCTGCGGGGTTGCGGTCGCCGGTGGCGACGCTGGTTCGGAGGTCGGGGTCGCTGCGGTTGTCTGCGGGGTTGCGGTCGGGTGTGGGGGCTCCGGCTTTTGGTGGGCTTGGGGCGTGGTCTTCAGGCGCTCTTGCCGCTGCGCCGCAAGTTCATGCTGCGCAGCGGCCGGTGCTGCTGGTGTTACCTCCGGAGGCGCAGCCGGCTCGGGTGCCGGCGGCTCGGGGGTGGCTGGCTGCGGTGCATCTGCCTCGGGGACAGCACGCTCGGGATTGGCAGGCTCGGGTGCCGGCGGGTTGGGGGTAGTTGGGTGGGGTTGTAGTAGGGGTTGGAGGGTGGGTGGGGTTTCAGCTAGGGCTTGTTGGGCGGCTTGGGAGACTTTGCGGCTGTCGTCGGCGGTCATTTGGGTCAGGGCTTCGTAGGCGGCGAAGGCCAGGCGTTGGTCGTGGCCGGTTAGGCAGTCGCGGAGGTAGTCGACTACGCCGAAGCGGGCGGCTGACAGGGGGCTTGTCATCGCTTCTAGGAGTTCGGGGGCCAGGGTGCTGGGGGTTAGGCGGTGGGAGCGGGCTATCAGGAGTTCGCCTTGGGAGCCGAAGGTCCACATTTGAGGGTTCTGGTTGGGGGTTTTGCGGTGGACCTGGTCGGTGACGTAGCTGACCAATTCGGTGAGGCCGACCCAGCCGTCGCCGTCCTTGTCGGCGTCGCCGGATTTGAGGCCGTCTACGACAGCGCTGGTGAAGACGGACGGCTTCGGCGTACCGGAGGCCAATCGGCCGTCCTCGAAGGCGTACTCCATCGCGCTCGACGCGGTGACGACCACCCGCCCGCGCCCGCCACCGACCCCGTCTTGTCCGGCGAAGGCGTCACGTACCTGCGCCTCGCCGGCCGCCCGCACGACCAGCCCGCGCGGAAAAGCACCGCCATAGCAACAGTCGAGGAACAACGCGATCCGCTGCGCCCGGCTGTCCGCCATCTGCCGGTTCACGAAGTCCGCGGGCACCGCCGTCGACGCCAGCCGCGTCGGCTGGGTGTCGGCGACCGCGAGGAACAGTTCACCGGCCGCGTTCTTCAAACCGTGGCAGGAGAAATGCAGTAACAGCAGATCCTCCGGCGACCGATCCGAGAAGAAGTCCTCGACAGCGAACCGGATCGTCTGTGCCGACTCGTTCTCCAGCACCGTGACGTCGAACCCGCCGACCTCCGGATCACCCAGTACGCCGGCCAGCGCCGCCGCGTCGCGGGCCGGCGCCATCAGCCGGCTCAGCCCCGGGTTGGCGTAGTCCGCGTTGGCGATGACGAGAGCGTCCCGAGACCCAGCCATCTCACGCGTCCGTCCCCGAATGCTTGCGCACCCACGCGTCGACCAGCCGCTGCTGTACCTCGTCGGTCGCCCCGGTCAGCTCGATCGTGTCGCCGTCCATCGACAACTTGATCGTGTGCCCGCCACCGGATCGACGCAGCCAGTCCCGGACGACCGCCACCACCGCGCCGACCACCTGCAGCCCAGGCGCAAGCGAAACGCTCAGCACCCCGGCGATCGCGGCCAGCCCACCTCGCGTACCGGGTGGTGCCTCCCCATCGCGTACGTGCTCGACCGATCGGACGTCGAGCGTCAGCAACTCCTGGCGCAGCAACAGCGCCAGCTCCTCCAGCCGAGCCTCGTCCGCCCCGTCCTCGAGAACCCCGACCCGCACCTCGACCCCCATCGAACCTCCCCATCCCCCAGGCCGATACCCCAACCATGCGCCGCCGCCACCCCGACCACAAGGCGTTACACACCGACACGATCGGGACGCGTGATGGGCGATGGGTGGCGGTTGGCTCTGTGGATTCGGGGTTGGCGTGCGGTTCAGGGACTGTGGATCGCGTCGCCGGAGCCGCTGACCAGACCGGCCACGATGGAACGACCACCCCCAACGCCCGGCGCAGCCCGGCCCGGACCGGCACGCATACACAACTCCCGCGCCCACCCCCGACACGCCGAGGTAAGCGCTTGCCGACTGGGTTTGGTGTGCGCTGGCGGACCGCCAGCCCATCAAATGCCCCGCAAACCACCCCGACACGCCCAGCCAGACGTCACCCTCCGGGGGCTTTGAGGGGCTGACGGTCCGCCCATTGCCCTCGGCAAACAAACCCGGCCACCCCGGCGACCGCGGCCCCCGCCGCACGAGCCGCCTTGCCAAGGTGACCCATCGGCCCAGACTCCTCCGCGGGATCCGCGTAGCTGCGGAGACCGCGCACCACGGCACCCTCACCTCAGCACCCGCAATCACAGCCCGGCGACGACGAGGCCGGGCCCGCCGAGAACTAAGCTGCGGGAACCGTTTGGTGCAGGGGAAACGTCGGAGGGGCGTCATGGTTGGCAAGCGAGGACGCGTGATCGGCCGGATCGCACCGGGAATCGTCGGCGAGGTGATGCTGCCGGTCCGCGGTGCCACCGAGGCCTTCTACGCTTACCCAGCGGCCGACGAAGTGATCGAGGTCGGCACTCCGATCGTCGTGGTCGAGTACGACCCACCACGCACGGTCTACGTCGCCCGCGCCATCTGAATTAACCCTGTGTTCCCTGGAGGGGAAATGCTCTGGACGTACCTGGTCACCGGCGCCGTCGCGCTGGTGGTCCTCCTGATCCTGTTCCGGATGGTCTGGCGGGTGGCCGAGCCGAACGAGGCGCTGATCATCTCCGGTCTCGGCGCGCACTCGAGCCAGGAGCAGATCAACGAGACGCTCGGCTTCAAGATCGTCGTCGGCCGCGGTACCGCCGTACTGCCCGGCTTCCAGACCGTCCGCCGGTTGCCGCTCGACATCCGGGCCACGCCGCTGACGGTCACCTGCGTCTCGAGTCAGGGCATTCCGCTGCACATCAAGGGCGTCACGGCGTACAAGGTCGGTGACGACTACGGCTCGATCGCGAACGCGGCCCGGCGGTTCCTGGAGCAGAGCGACGAGCAGGTGATGAGCACGATCCACGAGCTGTTCGCCGGTCACCTGCGGGCGATCGTCGGTTCGACCACGGTCGAGGAGATGCTGCACGACCGGGAGACGCTGACCACGAACATCCGCGGCTCGCTGGCCGGCGACATGGAGAAGCTCGGCCTGGTGGTCGACTCGCTGCAGATCCAGGAGATCGACGACGAGTCCGGCTACATCAAGAACCTCGGCCGTCCGCAGGCCGCCGCCGTCGAGGCAGCAGCCCGGATCGCCTGGGCCGAGCGGGACCGTGAAGCCACCGAGCGCGAGCAGGTCGCCGAGGCGGCCAAGGCGGCCGCAGTACGGCAGAGCTCGATCGCCCGCGCCGGATACCAGGCCGAGGTCGACCAAGCCAACTCGAAGGCGTCGCAGTCCGGCCCGCTGGCCGAGGCACTCGCTCGCCAGGAAGTCGTGGTCGCCGAGACGGAGACCGCGAAGCTGAACGCGTCGCTGGCCGAGAAGCAGCTGGAGTCGTCGGTACTGAAGCCGGCCGACGCCGAGGCGTACCGGCAGCGTGCGTTGGCCGCGGCCGCTCGTGACGCCCAGATCGCCGGCGCCGAGGCACAGGCCCGTGAGGTCACTCTGCGCGGTGAGGCGCAGGCGAAGGCGACCGAGCTGAACGGTAAGGCCGAGGCGCTCGCCGTCCAGGCCAAGGCGATGGCCGAGGCGGCCGGTATCAAGGCGCGGGCCGAGGCCCTTGCCACGAACACCGATGCCGTCGTCGCCCAGCAGCTCGCCGAGGCGTACCCGGAGATCGTCCGGGCGGCCGCGTCGTCCTTCGAGAAGGTCGGCAGCATGGTCGTGCTGAACGGTGCCCAGGGCATCGAGGACACCCTGGTCAAGACGATCACGATGGGCGGCTCGGGCTTCGCGCTGGCCAAGCAGCTGATCGAATCGCTGTCCAGCAACGGCAAGACGCCGACCCTGGAGGCAGTGCCGGACGACACCCCGGCCTGACCTGGAAGGGAAGCCTTTCCACCACAGGTTAATCACTAACGATTCACTCAGGTGATCAGTTCCTAAGTCACGAAAGCTGCGCTAGCTTGTGAGCACATCACTCCAAGCGTCACGGATCTCACCATCCGTGACCGGTCGCCCCGAAGGACTGATCACCGTGCCCATCAGACGAATAATCGCCGTTCTGGCCTCGCTCGTGGTTGGTGCCGCCACCCTGGTGGCGGTACCGACCGTGGCGATGGCCGCGCCGAACTTCAAGGCCCCGTTCCCGTGCGGTCAGCGCTGGACCTACCAGCATCACTCCGCCGAGGTCCGCCGCGCCCTCGACTTCGTCCGTTCCGACGGCGGCGTCACCAACGGCACCCCGGTACTGGCCAGCGCCGGCGGTACAGCCACCCAGCACTCGCAGCCCAGCGGCGCCGGCAACTACATCGTCATCGACCACGGTGGCGGCTGGACGACCTACTACTTCCACCTCTCGTCGTTCTCGGTGGGCAACGGCGCACAGGTCAGCCAGGGCCAGCAGGTCGGCGTCACCGGGAGCACCGGCAACACGACCGGCCCGCACATCCACTACGAGCAGCTGTACAACGGCACCGGCCAGAACATCGTGATCAACGGTTCCGCCCTCGCCTACCCGGGCTCGTACAACCAGTACTATCTGACCAGCGACAACGGCTGTGGCAGCCAGCCCGGGAAGCCCTTCAACACCTGGGGTTCCGGCGTACGGGTTCGCTCCGACGCCTACCTGAGCTCCTCGGTGGTCGCCACTCTGAGCGGGCCGACCGCGGTACGGGTGCTCTGCCAGAAGCAGGGCGACACCGTGAACGCGGAGGGCTACACCAACAACTGGTGGGCCAAGCTGGCCAGCCCGGCCGGGTTCGTCAGCAACATCTACATCGACGATCCGAACGCAGTACTACCAGGCGTTCCGGTCTGTTGAGTTGAAGGAGGCCTGGCCCACACCCTGGGGGTGGGCCAGGCCTTCTGTCATGCCGTGTGCAGTGTGAGTCCGTACGTGCTCAGGATCTCGTTGACCGGCTGGAACCAGGTCTCGCCACCGCTGCTGCAGTTGCCCCAGCCACCGGACGTCACACCCTGGGCCTGGTCACCGGTGATGAAGGAACCACCCGAGTCGCCGCCCTCGGCGCACACGTTGGTCTTGGTGGCACCGTAGAAGAGCTGGCCGTTGCCGTAGTTGACGGTCTCGTTCTTGCCGGTGACCGTGCCGCAGTGCCAGTGAGTGGTCGACCCGCTGCGGCAGACCGACGTACCGATCGGGGCTTCCCAGGAGCCGCGGACCAGCGCGTCGCTGACCTGTCCCCAGCCGAGCACCGCCGGCACGGTCCACCAGCCGCTGTCGATCTGGACCCAGGAGTAGTCGTTGCCGGGGAACGAAGCACCCCGGAAGAAGCCCTGGTTCGACCCGTCCCAGCCCCACGTCCTGGCACCTACACCAGGCGAGCAGTGGCCGGCCGAGACGAATCCGCCGTACACGGAGAAGCCGATCGAGCAGCGGACGTTGCCGGTGTAGTACGGGTCTCCCCCGACTGTGCCGGCGGCGAAGGTACGCGGCGCTTGGGCCGCGACCTCCTGGACAGTGACCGCTCCAGCCTTGGCCAGCTTGGCCACGAAGGCGTTGACGGCCTGGGAACGCTTACCTGCTTGGACATTCACGACCACACTGCCTGTCCGCGGGTCAGCGGCCCAGCCGCTCACTGCGGCCGGGACTGCCTTCCCGGCCAACTTGTCGACAGCAGCCTTGCGCTGGTCGAGTTGCTTCGCAGTAGCCGGTACCACAGCCACGTCAGCGCCAGTGGCCCGTACTGCATCCGCTACGGCCGAACTGGTCACTCCGACCACCAGTCGCTGCCGCGCGGCGTCGTACCAGGTACCACCGAAGGCGGCTCCGGCAGCGCGCTGGGCGATCGGGACGAGCTTGGTGGCTGCCGACTCGGCCTTGAGACGGTCTTTGGCCTGCTGCGCGGTCAGGCCGAGGTCAGCCTGCATCGCAGCCTGCTGCTGAGGCACTGCGAGTGGCTGGTCAGGCGATGCGGCCATCGCTTGGGTTGGGACGGCTACCGCGCTCGCGACAAGCACGGCGACAGCAAATACCTTCATCGGACTCTCCTCACCTAGGGGCGGTTCGGTGCGGTGAGAGCGCTCTCGAAACCGAGAGTGTCCTAGTGACTACCAGTCGTCAAGGTGTTGACCGAAAGCGGTCAGAGTCCCAGGTGGGCAAGGACGGCGAGGACGCGGCGGTGGCCCGAGTCGGTCGGCGGCAGGTCGAGCTTGAGGAAGACATTGCCGACGTGCTTGTGGACGGCGCCCTCGCTGATCACCAGCTTCTGCCCGATTGCGGTGTTGCCGAGCCCCTCGGCCATCAGGGCGAGCACCTCGCGTTCGCGGGGCGTGAGGCGCTCCAGTGGATCGCTGCGCTTCACCATCAGCTGGCTGACGACCTCGGGGTCGAGGACGGTGCCGCCGGCAGCGACCCGACGTACGGCCTCCATGAACTCGTCCACCCGGGAAACCCGGTCCTTGAGCAGGTAGCCGACCCCCTCACTCCCCGCAGCCAGTAGCTCGGCGGCGTAGACCTCCTCGACGTACTGCGAGAAGACGAGCACCGGGAAGCCCGGGCGCAGCCGGCGTGCCTCGATCGCCGCCCGCAGGCCCTCGTCGGTGAAGGTGGGTGGCAGACGGACGTCGACCACCGCGATGTCCGGCTGGTGCTCGGCGACCGCCTTGGCGAACTCGTCCGCGTCACCGGCGACCGCGGCCACCTCGAACCCGGAGTTGCCCAGCAGCAGACCGAGCCCCTCGGCGAGGATCGGGTTGTCCTCGAGGATCACTACGCGCACGGCAGGATCACCTCGACCGTCGTCGGCCCGCCGATAGGGCTCTGCAGTTCGATCTGACCGTCGATGGCTTCCACGCGATGCACCATGCCACGGAGCCCGCTCCCCCGGCCCAGCAGGTCGCTCTCCTCGTTGATCCGGGCACCACCGATGCCGTCGTCGGTGACGGCCAGGTAGAGCTCAGAGCCGCGCCGCTCGAGCAGTATGTCGACGTGTCCGGCAGCGGAGTGCTTGGTGATGTTGGTGAGGGACTCGGCGACCACGAAGTACGCAGCGGCCTCTACTGGCGCCGGCACCGTCCCCAGGTCGCCTACGCGCAGCTCGACCGGGATCGGGCTGCGGGCGGACAGGGCCGAGACAGCACCGGCCAGGCCGCGGTCGGCCAGGATAGGCGGGTACATGGTCCGCAGTACGCCGCGCAGCTCCGTCATCGCCTGCTCTGCCCCATCCCTGGCGTCGTCGAGGATCTTGGCCGCCTTCTCCGGGTCATCTGCCATCGTCTGCTTGGCAATGCCGATCCGCATGGCCAGTGAGACCAGCTGGGCCTGCGTACCGTCGTGGAGGTCCCGCTCGATCCGGCGCAGCTCAGCACCGTGCGAGTCGACAGCACCGGCCCTGGTCCGGGTCAGCTCCTCCACCCGCTGGTTGAGCCTGGCAGTCTCCAGCTCCTGCGCGCTGGGGGCCAGCAGGCCGAGTACTGCTCTCGCATGTCCGCGGGCGGTCGCCGGGGCGACCCAGCCGAGCAGACCGATCCCGATGAGGATCTGGAGCGGGCCGAAGACCGATGCCTTCCACAACGAATCGATCGGAACGCCCAGAATGCTGGTGTCCGAAACGAACGGCCAGATCACCATGCTGATGACCGCCGAGGGGACCGCGGCGATGGCGAACACCGCCAGGAAGAGCTCCACGATGACGACCGGCGGCATCAACAGCAGCCGCAGGCTCCGTACGAACGACTTGTCCTTGAACAGCGTCACCACGTCGCCAGGCTGCCGCGGCAGGGCGTCCGGCAGCGGGACGGCCTCCGGCAGCTTCAGGTAGCGGGACGCACGGTACCGCTCGCTGTTGGCCAGCTTGACCAGCCCGGCAGTGGCACCGGGGATCACCCAGCCCAGCAGCAGGCTGATCGGCAGTGCGGCCAGCAGTGTGATGCCCTTCAGGTACCGGATGAACAGGTAGCCGCAGGCCGGGCCACCGCGGGCCAGGATCTTCGAGATCATCACAGGAGCCTTTCCGTTGTCGTCAGTATCGATCCTGACGCAACAGGGCGGCTCACGTCGGTACAGCAGGCTCTACTGTTCACCGGGGTGCCCGGGGCCGCATGGACCCCGGGCACAGGTGCACTACGGGCAGACCGGGACGCCGGGGAGCTTCGGGTTCGGGTCCTGGATGTAGATGTTGGACATGTAGCCGCCCTGATCGCGCAGCTTGGCCCACCAGTTGTTGGTGGTGCCCTCCGCGTTGACCGTGTCGCCCTGCACCTGACACGTCACGAAGACCTGCGTCGGGCCGGGCAGCTCGGTGATGATCGAGGCGGTCAGCTTCGGCGCCGAGCGGACCCGGACCCCGCTGCCGTAGGTGGTGAAGTTGTACGTCGGCGGGTTCGGGTCGCCGCCATTGACGAGCTGCATGTAGTAGGTCCAGTTCCAGTTCGGACCGGGGTCCGTGTGGGTCTGGTTGGGCAGCTCGGAGTGGCCCTTGATGTGCGCGCGGTCCTTCGGGATGCCGCGGCGCTCGGCGATGTTCCTGGTGACGGCCGCCGACGAGCGGTACATGGCGTCGGTGAACCAGGACGGCTGGTCCACGAAGCCCTCGTGCTCGATGCCGATCGTGTACGGGTTCTCGGTGCCGACGTGCCAGGCGGTGTCCTTCTCGGCCACCATCTGGGTGACCTGGCCGTCGCTGGACCGGATCACGTAGTGCGCGCTCACCTGGGCCGCTGAGTTCTTGAACCAGCTGATCGTGCCGGCGTACGAGCCCTGGGTGACGTGGATGACGATTGTGGTGATCGCCTTGGTCCGGCCGACCCGGTAGTTACAGGTGCAGGCCGCGTTCCAGATCGCGCCCGGGTAGTCGACCGCCTGGATCGACGCCGGGCTCTTGGTGCCGAGCGGGGCGACCTTGGCGTAGGCACCGCGGTCCGGGGTGACCTTCTTCGGTGCGGCGCCGACCGCGCCGACGCCCTCACCCATGATCCGGTAGACCTCGTCGGTGTAGAGCCGGCCGGTCGGGGCGTCCGCCGAATGCGAGTACTTGGCAACGACCGTGTACCACTTGGCCAGGTCCGTGCGGGCATCCCCGCTCAGGCCGGTCTGGTCGGCGTACGAGTCGAGCACGGCGGCGGCACCGGTGATGTTGGCGGACGAGTTCTTGGACAGCTGCTCGACCGGCAGGCCGGTCAGCTTGGCCGCCTCGGACAGGGTCCGGTTCTGCGGGTTGCTGGCGAGGTGCATCAGGCCGTAGCCGTTGTCCTGGCTGGGCAGGCCGTTGTGGCCGTCCAGGTGGGACTCGGCATAACCGATGCTGACCAGTACCTCGCGCGGTACGTCGTATTTGGCGGCGGCTGCGTCGAAGGCCGTTGCCAGGTCACCTGGCACAGCCGATCCGGTTTGCGGTCCTGTTGGTTCGGGCGCCGGCGCTGCGGTGCTGGGGAGCGCGCCGCTGAGGGCGATGGCTCCGGCAGCGGCTGCGGCGAGCAGCGCGGTCAGTCTGGGCACTCGGGCGGTCTTACCCATCGGGGTTCGTTCCTTCCCTTGCGACGTCCGTCGCGCCTCCCGCGACGGGCGTCCCACCGAGGGGCGTCGGCGGGTGCGACTCACGGTAGGGCAAAAACTTCCGCCTCGGCCAGTAGTTACGTGAATTTTTCCCGTCGCAGCATGAAATTGTTCGGTCACTCAGCTGTTTCGCCGTGATCCTGCCACTTTCGAGGGTCAGGGGCGGTAGACGCGGCCGCGCAGGACGATGCACTCGGGGTGGCTGAGGACGGCCGGGTTGGCGCGGGGGTCCTCGGCGTACACGACCAAGTCGGCCGGATTGCCGGGGCTGAGGTCGGCGGGGGCGCCTAGCCAGGTACGGGCCGACCAGGAGCCAGCGGCCAGGGCCTGCTCGCCAGTGAGGCCGATGCTGGTGAGGGCCTGGATCTCCTGGGCGACCAGGCCATGGCCGAGTACGCCGCCTGCGTCGGTGCCTGCGTAGACGGGGACGCCTGCCTCTACGGCGGAGCGCAGGGTGGCTTGGCGACGGGCGTACAGGTCGCGCATGTGGTCGGAGTACACGGGGAACTTGCTGGCGGCCTGGTCGGCGTACTGGGGGAAGTTCTCGAGCTGGATGAGGGTGGGGACGACTGCGACGCCGCGGGCGGCCATGTCGTCGAGCATGTCGGGCAGTAGGCCGGTGCCGTGCTCGATGCAGTCGATGCCGGCGGCCAGTAGGTCGGGCAGGGCGTGTTCGCCGAAGACGTGGGCGGTCACCCTGGCGTTTAGCTCGTGGGCTCGGGTGATCGCGGCAGTGAGTGCCTCCAGCGGCCAGCAGGCGGTCAGGTCGCCCGCATCGCGGTCGATCCAGTCCCCCACCAGCTTGACCCAGCCGTCGCCACGGAGGGCCTCCTGCTCGACGTACGCGACCAGCTCCTCCGGCTCGATCTCCCAGCCGTAGTTGCGGATGTAGCGCTTGGAGCGGGCGATGTGCCGGCCGGCCCGGATGATCTTGGGCAGGTCCTCCCGCTCGTCGATCCAGCGGGTGTCGGAGGCCGAGCCGGCATCACGGACCAGCAGGGCCCCGGCGTCACGGTCGACGATCGCCTGCTGCTCCTGTACGTCCCTGTCGACCGGGCCATGGGTGTCCAGCCCGATGTGGCAGTGCGCGTCCACCAGGCCGGGCACGATCCAGCCGCCGGTGTGGATCGTGGTGACGTCCGCAGTGGCGGGCCGGTCGACGACCAGCCCGCCACTGAGATGAAGCTCCTGCTGCTCCCCGGCCGGCAGAACCACCCCGGCGAGCCGTAGTACCCCGGTCTCGATGGTCATACGGCGACCGTAACCGGAACCGCACCCCCGCGAGTAACCCCGCTCTAGCTAGCGGTGCTCGGTGCGGTGGCTCGGCGTGCTGGGGCGAAGGCCTCGATGTCTTTCCATCGTTGCCTTTGCCCCAGTGAGACGAGGTGCCGTGCCGAGTGCCGCTAGCCGTGTGAGCCGCTGCCCTGGGTGCAGGGCGTGGGGTTCGTCTCGGCAGCGCACGGGGAGCCGGACGGGGTCTCGGTCGGCGTCGGGGTGTCGGTCGGGGTGGGCGTGGGGGTCGGTGTCGGCGTGGGCGTCGGAGTCGGCGTCGGGGTGTCCGAGGTCGGCGGCGGCGTCGGCTTGCCGGTCGGAGTGTGCGTCGGACGGCTCGTCGGACGACCGGTCGGCGTGCCGATCGGGTCCGGGATCGTCGGCGGCCTGTCGGTCGACGTCGGCACACTCGGCTTCGCGGTCGGCGGGACCGTGGTACCGGTGGTCGGGTCGTCCGGTACCTCCGGCACCTCGCGCGGGTCCACGTTGGTCTCCACGTTGCCGGTCGTCTTGGGCGTGGCCAGTTTGCCGGTGAGGTTCGGCACCAGGACCGCGCTCTTGCTGTAGACGCGCATCCAGCGCAGGACGGTGGCGACGAAGTCCTTGGAGTGCTGGTAGCGCAGCAGCGAGGCGACCAGATCGCGCGGGCGCTTCAGGTCGTCGCCCTCGGAGCACAGGTAGACCGCGACGGTGGTGACGGCGTCGTACACGTTGTTCGGGTTGCGGAAGCCGTCGCCGTTGCCGTCGGCGCCGAACTCGTTCCAGACGCCCGGCACGATCTGCATCGGGCCGACGGCGCGGTCCCAGACCAGGTCGGCGTCGTACCGGCCCTTGTCGGTGTCCTTGATCCGGCCGGTGCCGGCCTTGCCGTTCAGCACCGGGCCGAGCAGCTTGCCCCGGGTGGTGCCGGCCACGTCGACCTTGCCACCGGAGGCGTGGTCGGACTCGACCTTGCCGATCCCGGCCAGCAGCGGCCAGGTGAGCCCACAGTTGGGGCGGACCACGGCGAGATTCGCGGTGGCGCGACGGTAGGCGGGGAAGACCCCGCGGGGGATGCCGTTGACGGCACCGGGTCGTCCCGGCCGGACCACGGACCGGCCGTCGGTGGCGCCCTGGACGGGCACGTCGGCCCGGGCAGGCTTGTCAGATCCGATCCGGCCGTCCACTCCTGGACGCTGCGGGACGATCATGGTCAGTTCGTCGAATTCACCGCTGTTCAGTCCGGCTCCAGGCGAAGGAGCGACCGGACTGTCCGCCGCGAGCTGGCCGGAGGCACCGGCTCCGCCCGAAGCGACTGTCACGATCGCCCCTACCAGCAGGGGGGCCGTGCACAGTGAAGCGATGATTATTTTGACCCGACGGTTACCACTACGGGTTAGGCGCATAGTTCCCCCAACGACCCACGCGCCAGAAAGTTACCGAGGAACGACGGAAAGTTACCTGAGCCGATAGCCCAGCGGTCCGAGATTTGCGCCGAACGGCTGGGCGGCACGCTCAGCAGGGCCCTGCCGGACCGGTCGGATCAGCTCCGGCGATGGGAAATCTTAACGTTCACGACCCGATTCCGGGTCTCAGTGGCCGGTCAGTAGGCCGTTTCAGGCCAGCGTGGGGCCAGTGAGCCAGGCTAAGTCACCGTGCTCGGTCAAGCCGGGCCAGGGTGCCCGTTCAGGCCGGGGTGGAACTCAGCGAGGCGGCCGGCGTCGGGGTTTCCGTCTCCTGGGGCGCGGGGGTCGGAGTGTCCGTCTCCTGCGGGGCCGGGGTGGTCGGCGGCGCGGTGCAGCTCGGGGTCGGCGCGGGTGGCGCGGTCGGCGGCGGTGTCTCGTCCGGCTTGCACGGCGTCGGCGTCGTCGGAGGCGGCGTCGGGGTGGTCGTCGGCGGCGTCGTCGGAGTCTCCGTCGGCGGCGTCGTCGGCTTGGTGGGTGGCGTGGTCGGTGTCGTCGGGGAGGTCGGCGTCCCTGGCCTGGTCGGCACGGTCGTCGGCCTGCCCGGAGTACCGCCGTTCGGGCCCTTGGTCGGCTGGGTCGTCTTGCTCGGCGTCGGCTTCGGCGTCAGCGTCGGGGTCTTGCTCGGCGTGGTGGCCGGGGTGGTCGGCGGCGTCGTCACCGGCGTGTTCGGCGGCGGGGTCGGGTCGTTCTGCACGTTGCCGTTGTCGTCCGGCGGGGTGATCGGGTCGGTGCTGTCCGGGATCGTCACCGTGGTGTTGCTGTAGGTCTGCATCCAGCGCAGCACCGTGGACACGTAGTCCATCGAGTGGTTGTAGCGCAGTACCGCCTGGACCAGGCCCGCCGGATCCTTCAGGTTCGCGCCGCCGGCGCAGAGGTAGTCGCCGGCCGCGCGGGCCGCGTCGAAGATGTTGTGCGGGTCCTTCACGCCGTCGCCGTTGCCGTCGGCGCCGAAGGACGCCCAGGTACCCGGGATGAACTGCATCGGGCCGACCGCGCGGTCCCACTTGGTGTCGCCGTCGTACACACCGTGGTCGGTGTCGGCGATCGCCGACATCCCCGGGCCACCGTCGAGCACCGGACCGAGGATCTTGCCGCGGGTGACGCCGTTCGCGTCGACCCGGCCGCCGCTCGCGTGGGCGGACTCGACCTTGCCGATACCGGCCAGCAGCGGCCAGGTGATCCCACAGTTGGGCTGTGCCACGGCCAGGTCGTTCGCAGCCTTCTGGTACGCCGCGAGCACCGTGCCCGGGATGCCGGACGCGTCACCGCTGACACCGGGAGTCGGCTGCTGCGGGCTGTCGACCGCCCCGGTGACCGGGACCTCGATCTGGGACTTCTGCTCGGTCGGGATGCTGCCGTCGACGCCGGGACCGGACGGGAGGTCACCGGCGAGTTCGTCGAAGACCTGGTCCTGGCGCGGCTGACTCAGCGCCTGGGCGTCGACGATGAACGTGTTCGAAGTGACCCCACCGGCCACGAACACGACGACCAGGGCCGTCGGCGGCGCAATACAGACCCAGACAGCGGTCAGCTTGCCCCGCCACGTGTCCAGGTTCTTGAACTGCTGCCTCATCCAGACCGTCCCTCACGACGTAATCCGCAGTACCTGAGTGCTTCGGGCGTAGTCACGATCTTAGCCGTCAGTGGGGCCTGGGCAACCGTGGACGATCGGGCCCGTGTTGCTGCCCGATGGGAGACTTGCGCTCTGTGACCGATCCGTGTAATAGGACCGGCCGACTACCTGGCGTGGCGGCCGGCGCTCCCGATCAGTTCCCGCCGAGCATCTTCTTGAGGTCGTCCGGGAGCTCGAAGTTCTCGCCCGTACCACCGCCGCCGAAGGCTGCCGGGAGCTGACCGGCCGCGGGGGCCGCCGGCTCGCTGGAGCCCTGGTTGGCGCGCTTGGCCGGGTTGCCCGAACCGCGCTTGGGCTTGCCCTTCTTGGCCTGCTGCTTCGCCTTACGGCCGCCCGCGCCCGCTCCCGGCATGCCGGGCATACCGGGCATCCCCGGCATTCCCTTGCCGGACGCCATCGCGGACATCATCTTGCGGGCCTCGAAGAACCGCTCGACCAGACCGCTGACGGTGGCCACCTCGGTGCCGGAGCCGTTCGCGATCCGGAGCCGGCGAGAGCCGTTGATGATGTTCGGATCGGTCCGCTCAGCCGGCGTCATCGAGTGGATGACCGCCTCGATCCGGTCGATCTCGCGCTCGTCGAAGTTCTCCAGCTGGTCCTTGAACTGGGCCGCGCCGGGCAGCATGCCGAAGATCTTGGTCAGCGGGCCCATCTTGCGGACCGACTGCATCTGGGCGAGGAAGTCGTCCAGGGTGAACTCCTTGCCACCCTTCTTCTGCAGCTTGGCGGCGGTCTTGGCCGCCTCCTCGGCGTCGAACGACTTCTCCGCCTGCTCGATCAGGCTCATCACGTCGCCCATGCCGAGGATGCGGGACGCCATCCGGTCGGGGTGGAAGACGTCGAAGTCCTCGAGCTTCTCGCCGTTGCTGGCGAACATCACCTGGCGGCCGGTGACCTGCGCGATCGACAGCGCGGCACCACCACGGGCGTCACCGTCGAGCTTGGACAGCACCACGCCGTCGAAGCCGACACCGTCGAGGAAGGCCTGCGCGGTGGTGACCGCGTCCTGGCCGATCATCGCGTCGACGACGAACAGGATCTCGTCCGGGGTGACCGCGTCGCGGATGTCCGCGGCCTGCTTCATCAGCTCCTCGTCGACACCCAGCCGGCCGGCCGTGTCGACGATGACGACGCTGTACTGCTTGGTCTTCGCCTCGGCCATCGCCTGCCGGGCGACCTCGACCGGGTCACCGACGCCGTTGCCAGGCTCGGGCGCGAACACCGGTACGCCGGCGCGCTCACCGACCACCTGGAGCTGGGTGACCGCGTTCGGGCGCTGGAGGTCGGCGGCGACCAGCATCGGGGTCTGGTGCTTGGTCTCCTTCAGCCACTTCGCGAGCTTGCCGGCCAGCGTCGTCTTACCGGCGCCCTGCAGACCCGCGAGCATGATCACCGTCGGCGGCCGCTTGGCCATCCGCAGCTCACGCGTCTCACCACCGAGGATCGTGACGAGCTCCTCGTTCACGATCTTGATCACCTGCTGCGCCGGGTTCAGCCCGCCGCGCACGTCGGCGCCGCTGGCCCGCTCCTTGACCGCCGCGATGAAGTCCTTCACCACCGGCAGCGCGACATCGGCCTCCAGCAACGCGATCCGGATCTCCCGGGCGGTCGCGTCGATGTCGGCGTCGGTCAGCTTGCCCTTGCCGCGCAGATTCTTGAAGGCGGCGGACAGGCGATCAGAAAGCGTGTCGAACACGAGAACACAGTCCGTTTCTTCCGGTGGAGCAGAACGTCACCAGTACCCCCAGGCAACTCCCCGAGTCTACCGGCCCCCCAACCCTGTGGATAACTCCCACCACACCCCACCCCCACTAGCTATCGTCTTCCCCATGCCCCTGGACCTGCACGCCTTCAACAACGCGTTCCTGCGTGCCCGCGACAGGATTCGCGAGCAAGGCGCCGACATCGCGGCAGAGCAGGAGAAATTACGAGCTCTGGTCCCCGACGATGCCTCGGCGGACGACCTCGCCTTCGCGCTCGGAATGGCCGAGGACCTGGCCAAGCCGGAGCCGCCACCGCGCCAATGGAGCGCCCTTTACCACGAGGCGGGCCAGATCCACGCCGACTCCTACCCCGTCGACGGCACCACCGAGGAAAAGATCGCAGCTCTCGAAGAAGCCCGCCGCAAAATCTGGGCCATCGCCGATCGAGCAGCACCCGACGAGGCGCCGCACATTCGCGCGATGACGCGAGTGCTGGAGCACATCGAGAACGAATTGCGCGATCCGACCTTTCCGCTGGACGGCTACCAGCCACCAACGGACTGAGCGATGGCCGACCGCCTCGTCCCTCGCGATTCGGCCGTCTATCAGGAATTCTCGCGGCTCTACAGACTCGCCCGCAGCCTGCGGCCCACCTCGGTCGATCGCTGGAGCGGGACGCTTTACGCCACCGACTCCGAGCGCTGGGGAGCGTTCTCCGGCAAGACCGGCGACATCCGCCTGTCAGCTGACCGCACGCTGCGCCATCTCACGGGCTCGACATCACTGACAGACCCCGCGGACCAATCACAGGCGCTGGCCACAGTGCTGCATGAGGCAACCCATGCTGGGATGGCGACGGATGCACCGGACGAGCCGAACGCCGTACGGTCTGAGCACTCACTCGGCTTGATAGAAGGTTTCGCCGAGGTCCGCACTCTGCAGGACTTCGCCGCGTTCGCACGCCGCGCCGGGTATCCAGGACTGGAACTGCCCACGCCCAGCTATCCCGGAGCCTACGCGGCGACCCAGAATCTCCTGCACCAAGTCTCGGGCCCGGCCAAGGATCGCCTGGCCATCATCGAGGAGGCGTCCCACGGCCCTGGTGTGATGCATTTCGATCAGCTCGCGGACGGCGTAGTACGGAATCGGCTGAGCGACGTTGTGCCGTTCCATCAGGAGCACCGACGGCAGGTCCGTGCAGCGCTGATCGGGGCGATGGCGCACCGGGCCTGGCCGCTGCTCAAGGACTCGCCGACCGAGACCGGAGTAACTGTCGCGGAGGAGATTCGGCAGAAGCTGAATTCGAAAGTTGAGGAGATTCGTCGGCATTATCGCGGTGGGGGCGCGGATGTGCTTCCGGTGAGTTATCCAAATCCGGCGGGTGAGCGGCGGGCTGGGTGGGAGCGGTCGGGTGAGGCGGGGGCGCAGATGCGGTTCTTGGAGGGGCAGGCGCCGGCGGCGGGGGCGGTGCGGCGGGGGCAACCGTTGGGGGACGGTGCGCGGGGTCGGGGCGGTGGTTCGGGGCGTGAGGGGCCGGGGCGGGGTGGGGGGCTGGATCGGGGGTGATGGGTCGGGGGTGTCAGAGGCGTCTGCCTAGGACGGCTGTGCCTAGGACTGTCAGGCGGTGGAAGCCGTTGGGGCCTTGGCGTTGGGTGGTTAGCATGCCGGCTTTGCGGAGGACGCCTACGTGGTGGCTGATGTTGGCGGCTGACACGCCCAGTTCGTGGGCCAGTTCGGTGGTGGTGCGGCCTACCGCGACCGCTTCGAGGACGGCGGCGCGGGTGTTGCCGACTAGGGCGGCCAGGGATGCGTCGGCGACCGGGGCTGGGCGGTTGGCTGGATAGACGAGTACCGGCGGCAGGCCGGTGTCCTTCAGGGTGATCGGGATGTCCTGGCAGAAGTACGACGGGATCAGCTCCAGGCCGCGCCCGCCTAGGCGCAGGTCCTGGTCGACGGGGTAGTCGATCTCCAGGACCGGACGACGCCAGATGGCCATCGGGTGCAGGGTGGCCAGCAGGCGGTCGACGCCGTCCAGGTCGAGGATCCGGCGGCGGGCTTCGGCGTCCTCCGCGACGAGCCGGACCACCGCCGGCCATACCGGCCCGAGGGCGGAGTGGTGGTACGCGCGCACCGCGGTGCCGAGCCAGCGAAGCGCGCGCTCGTCGCCGTCCGCGACAGCGAGATTGGCCGCCCCGAGCCGCCGGATGGCGCCCAGCTCGCGCACATCGGCGGCGATCCGCTCGCGCGGGGTGTGCAGGAGCACGGCGACGGCTTCCTCGATTCCGGCCCCGGGAAGGTCAGGGGTGAGGAAGTCCGGCGAGTATCCCCAGGGCCAGGCGAGCTCGACCAGGGGTTCGGCGCCGTACATCCTGCGCGCGGCGTCGCGGCGCCAGTCGGTGAAGTGGGGCCCGCCGGTGCTCTGCAGGACGTGCAGGCTCAGCAGAGCCTCCCAGAGCGGGTGCGGGGTGTCGCGGATCTGGAGTCGGGCGATGTCGGTGGCGGAGAAGTGGATCCTTAGCATGGGGCGCCTCCGGCGCTGTGGTCCGTCGTCGCGGCGAGCCCGGCCGAGTCGTGGCAAGCCCGGCGGAGTCGTGGCAAGCCCGGCGGACCGGACTTGACACGACCCCGGATCAGGTCTCCAGTGCGATCGAGCGGACGGTGCCGGTGGGGGCCATCTGCAGCCAGCCGTTGTCGGCGCCTTGTTTGGCGAGGAAGTTGCCGGAGCCGACACATCCGAACCAGCCGTTGCCGCCCAGGGCGATGTCGGCACCTGACCACCCGACGCCATCGTCTTCCAGCCACCGAAGATGTCGAACTTGGCCAGAAAGTCGCCGCCCTGGAGGACCCCGATCCAGCCGTCCTTGAGGACGACGCGGCTGGCTCCACCAGGGTTGATCGCGGTCGGCCAGGCCGAGTCGACGCCGTCCTTGACGAACACCTGGCCGGCCCCGTTGACGAAGGCGAACCGGTTGTTGTCGATGGCGATGTCCTTCAGCCCGGGTACGTCGGCCATCGTCCGCCAGGACCCCATGATCCCGGACTTGGCGAGGAACGAGTCGCCCTGCTTGACCCCGATCCAGCCGCCGCTGAGCACGACCTTGCTCGCGCCACCGCCGTTGATCGGGCTCGGCCACGGCGAGCTGACCCCGTCCTTGACCAGGACCTGGCCGGCGGCATTGACGAAGGCGAACCGGTCACCGCTGATCGCGATGTCCTGCATGCCGGCGCCGGCGGCCATCCCCAGCCAGTTGCCGAAGATGCCCGACTTCGCCCAGAAGGTGTCGCCGGTCATGATCCCGATCCACTGGCCGTTCAGGACGACCTTGCTCGCCCCACCGCCGTTGATCGGGTTCTCCCAGGGCGAGTACGCCCCGTCCTTCACGATCACCTGGCCGCTGCTGTTGGCGAAGGCGAACCGCGAGATCATCCGCGCTGCCACGTCCGCACGCATCTGGTCGAGGTCGACGAAGGCCGGGTCGGGCTTGCCCTCGATGCCGGTCTCGCGGTGGCCGCGGGCGTAGGAGGCGTCCTTGCCGAGCCGCCGCAGTACGGCGGCCGTGGCGGTGACCGATGCGCCGTACTGCGCCGGGGTCATCGCCGCGTTGACGCCGTTGTACTCGATCTCCCAGCCGATCAGCATGGCGTTGCCGTTGCCGGCCGGGATCGGCCCACTGCCACCGGACGGGCCGGCGTGGTTGGCGCTGTTGGCCGAGATGATGTGGAAGACGCCGTTGTAGTCGACCAGGGCGTGGCACAACGGACCGGCCAGGTCGGAGCGGCCGTTGATGCAGATACCGAGTGATGGGCTGGGGCTGGAGGGACTGGGATTGCCGGCGGTGTGATGCCACAGCACGCCGATCGGGTCGAAGGCGCCACCGGTACCGCGGCCCTGCCAGTTGCCCTCTTCGACCACGCTGACACCGGCTTCGCGCAGGACGTCGGCGAGCCAGGGAATGGAGGCCATCAGCGATCCTTTCCGGCTGTGGGGGCGGCGACCAGGTCAGCGAGACACTGGGGCCGCTTGGCGGGTACGGCAGCTGCCGCTGACGCAACGGCGGCTGGGCCTGCGGTGGTGATCGCCACCGCCGCTGCCATTGCAGGGAAGGCGGCGAGCACGGTACGGCGGGCGACGCCACGGGAAGTGTGGCCGGTAGATGTCATGTCGTTCTCCTCACTGTTGGTGAAAGATCAGGTTTCGAGGGCGAGGTCGCGGACCTGGCCACCGCTTGCCATGGGCAACCAATTCGTGTCCGTACCTTGCTTGGCGAAGAAGCTGCCGGAGCCGATGAATCCGAACCAGCCGCCGCGACCCAAAGCGATATCGGTGACGCCGCCACCGTCGGCCAGCACCTTCCAGGTACCGAAGATGTCGAACTTCGCCAGGAAACTGCCGCCCTGCAGCACACCGATCCAGCCACTCTCCAGCTCGATCCGCGTCGCACCACCGCCGTTGAGCGCACCCGGCCACGGCGAATCCGCACCGTCCTTCGCGAACGCGAAACCGCCACTGTTCACAAAAGCGAAACGGTTGCCGTCGATCGCGATGTCGACCACATCACCGCCGCCGGCCAGCGTCTTCCAACCACCGAAGATGCCGAACTTCGCCAAGAACCCGCCGCCCTGCAAGACACCGATCCAGCCGTCGTCCAGCACGACCTTGGTCGCCGCTCCGCCGTTGATCGGCGTCGACCAGGGCGAATCAGCACCGTCTTTGACCAGCACCTGACCAGCGGAGTTCACGAACGCGAACCGCTCACCATCGATCGCGATATCCCGCATCCCAGCGCCCTGAGCCATCAACTTCCAGCCGCCGTTGATCCCCGACTTCGCCCAGAAGGTGTCGCCGGTCATGATCCCGATCCACTGACCACTCAGCACGGCCTTCGACGCACCACCACCGTTCAACGCACCAGGCCACGGCGAATACGCGCCATCCTTGGCAAACACCTGACCAGCCGTATTCACGAACGCGAACCGCTGGATCGCGACCTCGGCCATCATCGACCGGGCTTTGCCTTCGGCTGCGTCGTACCGGTCGGGGTGAGCGGACCGCTGCACGTCCTGGGCGATCTGGCCGGCGGTGAAGCCGGGGTGGGCGGCGTCGGAGTTCTTGGCCCGGGTGAAGAAGGAGTTCGATGCGAATCGGACGTCCCTGATCTGTTCCGGTGTCCCCCAGCCCTGTGACGGGCGCTGCTGGAAGACGCCGAGCGAGTCCTGGTCGCCGCAGTCGAGGTTGTTCATCCGGGACTCGACCCAGCCGGTCTCGAAACCGGCGAGCATGACTTTGTCGGAGACAGCGAGTTCGGTACCTACCTGGTAGACGATCTGGGTGACGGCCAGGTCCCCGTCGGGCGGAATGCTCGGGCAGTCCGCCTGGGCGGACATCGCGGGCAGAGCCACGAGCGCACCGGCCATCACGACCAGGGCGAGCAGGCGTCGCAGTGAGCTGAACTTGGACAACTTGGGCTCCTTCATCGGAATCAGGTTTCGAGGGCGAGGTCGCGGACCTGGCCACCGCTTGCCATGGGCAGCCAGTTGGTGTCGGCGCCCTGCTTGGCGAAGAAGCTGCCGGAGCCGATGAATCCGAACCAGCCGTTGCCGCCGAGGGCGATATCGCTGACCTGGCCGCCGTCGGCCAGTACCTTCCAAGTGCCGAAGATGTCGAACTTCGCGAGGAAACTGCCGCCTTGCAGCACGCCGATCCAGCCACTCTCCAGCTCGATCCGCGTCGCACCACCACCATTCAGCGCACCCGGCCACGGCGAATCCACACCGTCCTTGGCGAACGCGAACCCACCACTGTTCACGAAGGCGAAACGGTCGCCGTCCAGGGCCACATCGATGACGTCACCGCCGCCGGCCAGAGCCTTCCAGGAGCCGAAGATGCCGAACTTCGCCAGGAAACTGCCGCCCTGCAGCACGCCGATCCAGCCACTGTCGAGCACAACCTTGGTGGCGGTCCCGCCATTGATCGGCGACGACCACGGTGAATCGGCACCGTCTTTGACCAGGACCTGACCGGCGGAGTTCACAAACGCGAACCGCTCGCCATCGATCGCGATATCCCGCATCCCAGCGCCCTGGGCCATCAACTTCCAGCCGCCGTTGATCCCCGACTTCGCCCAGAAATTGGTGCCATCCAGGATCCCGATCCACTCGCCGCTCAAGACGACCTTCGACGCACCACCACCGTTCAACGCACCAGGCCACGGCGAATACGCGCCATCCTTGGCAAACACCTGACCAGCCGCATTCGCGAATGCGAACCGCTGGATGGGGCAGTTGCGGCCGACATGGGTAGTGGGTGTCGGCCGGTACTCCAGCGCCGTACCGTCGAGCACGATCGGCGCCTGTACGCCGTCGGCCAACTGTTCGTAGTGCAGGTGTGGTCCGGTGGAGTTCCCGGTGGATCCAACCAGGCCGAGGTTCTGACCGGCATCGACCTGTTGTCCGACCGACACGTTGATCGCGCTGAGGTGAGCCACGCGGCTGGACCAGCCGCTGCCATGGGAGAGCACCACCTCGTTGCCGTAGCCGCCGTTGACACCGGCCGAGACGACCGTACCGGCGGCGGTGGCGAGTACCGGCGAGCCCAGGTCACCGCCCGGTGCGCCGATGAAGTCGAGTGCCTGCGGCACCTCGGTGGCGTGGTGCGAGTAGGAACGGGACTCCCCGCAGTTCCATGGTGCGTGAAAGTCGGGACGGGGTCCGGCAGCTTCGGCTGGGCTCGGGAGGAGGATCCCAGCGAGGCCGACCAACGGTGCAAGTAGCAGAGCGGTGCGCTTGGCACCCGTTCTTGTTCCTGTGCGCATGTAGGGCCTTCCGGCTCGGGCGCCCGTCGGCGGGGCGGCCTGGGAGCCAAAGCAAAACCGAATCGGCCAGCCCGGCCAAAGGCCTTCGATCCTGATCTAACTCGTCCCTGTGCACCTGGCGTGGGAGTAGAGTCAGCTAACCGGAAGGTCATGTTCAGTGGTTAGGGAGAGTGGCATGGGGCGGGACAGGGTTGTGGTGGATGGGCCGTCGAACTTGGGGTTGCGGCCGCCGGCCCCTGGCACTGTGCCCGGGTGCTACAAGATGGCGGGGGCCGTCCGGGATCAGCGGTTCCTCGAGCGGATCGGGGCCGCGGACGCGGGCTGCGTGACCGCGCCCCGGTACGACCGTGGGGACTGGAAGCCCGGGGACGGGGTCTTCAACGCAGCGGCCATGGCCGGCTACACGACCAAGCTGGCCGACCGGATCGAGAAGTTGCTGGCTGAGGACAGGTTCGTGGTGCTCCTCGGTGGCGAATGCAGCAACCTGCTCGGGCCGGCGCTCGCGCTCAGGAGGCTTGGCCGGTACGGCGTGGTGTACCTCGACGGGCACTCGGACCTGCGAACCGTCGACAACGACGAGTACGTCGGAGCGGCCGGTGGTGAGGCCCTCGCGTTGGTGACCGGGCGCGGTCAGGACGACCTCACCGATCTGGAGCAGCGAAAGCCCTATGTGCGCGACACCGATGCCGTCATGCTCGGCTACCGGGAGGACGAGGCCTACCTGGAAACCCTCGGAGAGGCAGGGATTCCGCACTGGTCGGCGCTCGACGTCATCGAAGACCCAGCCGCCGCTGCAGCCGGCGTGCTCAGCCACCTGGAGCGCGACGATCTCGACGGCTTCTGGGTCCATCTCGACGTCGACATCCTCGACGCGGAGGTGATGCCGGCGGTGGACAGTCCGGACCCCGGCGGCCTCCAGCACGAGCACTTGCGCGAGCTCCTGAAGCCCATCCTCGCCTCACCCAGGTGCGTCGGCTTCGACATCGGCATCTTCGACCCGGACCTCGACCCCGACGGCCGGTACGCCGCCGAGCTCACCGACACCCTGGTCGCCTCACTCCCAGCGAACCGGTAGCCCGTGCGCTCCTGCGCTGCCGATCACCCGGCGTACCCCACCCGGCCAGGTCTCCAGGACGACCAGGAACTCGACGTCCGACTCCGGCGTACGCCGATCGTGCTCGAACCGTAGATGCGCCAGCGGCGTCGTCGAAGTCGCGCGCTCCCCCAGCGCGTCGATCAGCCCTAGCGCCTCCACCTGCTCGTCCGGCTTCAGGTAGAACCACATGACCGAGTGCCAGATGACCGTGACGTGCCCCTCGGACAGCTCCACGTTGCGGAGGAACGACACGGCGTCCTCCCGCCGTACGTCGGCCGGCACCGACCGGGCGATCGCCAAAGCACCCCGCAGCCGCTCCAACCGGGCGGTCTGGTCCGGCCACACGTACGACGTCAAGGTGAGAGCACCGTCGTCGCTCAGCGAGTCGACCGGTGCGATGTCGCTGCCGACCCGCTCCGCGATCCGTAACCCCGGTGCGTCCACCACCGGCCGACCCGACCAGGCGTCCTCGAACACCACCGGACTGTCCGCCGGCCCGAAGCTCTCCCCATCCGCCAAGTATCGGTACTGGTCCGCCCGCAGGTTGAGCCCAGCACTGGACCCGATCTCCAGCAGCCGCACCGGCAACTGCACGTCCTCGAGCAGCCGGAGCAGCCCACCGTAGAGAGCGATAGACCGGCCCACCTCGTTGGTCTGCGGCACCTGCGAAAGCAGACTGCGCAGCTCCGGCACCCGGGCGGACAGCAGCTGCTCGAACGCCTCCCAGCCGAGCACCGGATCCCACTCGCCCCCGACGCTCGGATAGAACACGGCAAGCTCCGGGGCCTCCCCTGCCAGCACCATGCGATGCACAGCGCCCAGCAGAGGCAGCGCGACCACGTAGTCCTGCGGCAGGTCCTCACAGCCGGCCAGGATCCGGCTGGACACGGCACCGAGCTCATAGTCGTCCACGACCCGCCGGAGCAGGTCCGCGTACATGGGCGAGCCGAGGTCTTCGAACTGCTCGATCTGGCGCTGGAAGTTCGCTACGAGGTCCACCTGGACGAGATTAGAAGCTCAAGCGATCCAGCACCGACTTGGCGGTGGTTCGCGCGTCCTCATCCTCCAACGGCGAGCCGTCCCGGTCGGTCAGGTAGAACACGTCCACACACTCCGCACCCAGCGTGCTCACGTGGGCCGACCTGACGTCCGCCCCGGTCGCAGCAATCGCGGCAGTGACGTCGTAGAGCAGCCCCGGCCGGTCATGCGCGCGCACCTGCAGCACAGTCGCCGTCTCGGATGCCCCTGGCAACAAGTCGACTCGCGACGCGGCGCTCTTGCCCCGCGATGCGTCGCGCGCGGCCAAACGGCGTACGAGATCGCTGTCGTCGCGCAGTGCCACCGCAAGCCGGTCCCGCAGCCGCACTGGGTCGGGAGCCGCCCCGGCCACGGACCACTGCGAGATCCCCAGGCCATCAACAGAAGTAACAACCGCCGACCGTACTGCGAGACGCTCCACCGCAAGCACCCCCGCCACCGTCGTCAAGGTCCCTACCTGGTCGGGTACGGCCACGTTGACGCGAACATCGCCCCGATGCTCCGACACCGTCACGCCCAGCCGCCCCACACCCACCACCTGGTGCAACTCGGGCACCGGGATCGGCGGAGCGTCGGTCCACAACCCAGCCCCTCCCCCGGACAACTCACCACGCACGCGCCGGGCCAACTCGCCCACCAGCCGCATCCGCCACGGCGAGGCGGCCGCCGGGCCGGCAGCACGCGCATCGGCATAGGTGAGAGCTTCCAGCAGGTCCAGCGTCTCGGTGTCGCCCACGATGCCGGCAACGAGCTCCACCGTCATCGGGTCGTCCAGGTCGCGCCTGGTCGCCACCTGTGCCAGCACCAAGTGCTGCCGGACAAGCAGTGTGATCGTGTCGACGTCCGCCTCGGCAAATCCCAACCGGCGAGCGACTGTAGTAGCAATGACCGCCCCGGTGACGCTGTGGTCGCCCTCGACCGCCTTGCCGAGGTCATGGACCAAGGCGGCGATCAGCAACAGGTCAGGGCGCCGTACGTCCCGGACCATCTTCGAAGCCTCGACACAGGTCTCCAGCAAGTGCCGGTCGACCGTGTAGCGATGCACTGCCGACTGCGGCGGCCGGAAGCGAACCAGGTCCCACTCGGGAAGGATCCGCGTGATGTAGCCAGCCTGATCCAGCGCCTCCCACACCTCCAGGAGCCCCGGGCCGGCTCCAATCAGTGCACAGAGCAGTCGCCGAGCTTCAGCGGGCCAGGGCTCCGGCAACGGAGCAGCGGTGCTCGCCAGCCGAGCACAGACGGCCGGGGACAGCACTAGCTCCCTGTCCGCAGCCACCGCCGCAGCACGCAGTCCAAGAGCCGCATCCCGTTCAGGACGGGCATCCGGCATCAGGACGACCTCGCCCTCGTGCTGTCCGACTCCCTCGTCCAGTGCCAACAGCAACGGTCCACCCGTGCGGTTACGCCGCCGTGAGCGAGGCGGACGGGCCATCAGGCTCTCGATCCGCCGCCACGACACGTCACATACGTGAGCCAGTGTCCTGCCGGTCGAATAGATGTGTCGCAACAGTGCGTCCCGATCCGGCAGTCCAAGCCCAGCAGCGACCTCACCGGCCACGTCGGCGACCACCCGGTCGGTTGCCCGGCCAGCGACGGTGTGCAGCTCGTCCCGGATGTTCAGCAGGTCCAACCGGGCCCGCTCGACCACCGGATGCGGTACGTCGATAAGCCACGACGCGACCAATGCGCGCAACACGACCGCGTCCCGCAGCCCGCCGTACGCCTCCTTCAGGTCAGGCTCCGCGAGGTGGGCGAGCTCCCCCACCGTGTTGGCCCGGTCCCGGCAGGCCTCGGCCAGCGCGGGCAGTCGCGTCTTCGCAGTACGACGCCAGTCGGCCATCAGCAGCGACCGGAGTTGCAGTGTGAGGTGTGAGTCGCCCGCGACATGCCTGGCGTCCAGCAGTCCCAGCGCGACTCGTACGTCGTCCGCTGCAGCCGATGACGCCTCGGCGATGGTCCGGACGCTGTGGTCCAGCTTGGTCCGCGAGTCCCACAACGGGTACCAGATCTGGGCCGCCAGTTCGTCGATCCGCGGATACCCCTCGGTGTGCAGGAGCATCACGTCGAGATCGCTGTAGGGCGAGAGCTCCTCCCGGCCGTAGCCGCCGACCGCGACCAGGGCGACGCCCTCGGTAGGTGTACCGAGGGCGTCGCATGCCTTGGAGAGGAGCAGGTACAGCAGCGCGTCGGCCTCTTCGGCACGCACGCGCCGCTGTGCTGCTCGATCCACCATCTAGAGGGCGTCCCCGTCCAGCTCACCGGTACGGACCCGGACGATCGTCTCGACCGGGGTCACCCAGACCTTGCCGTCACCGATCTTGCCGGTCTGCGCGGCCTTCACGATCACGTCCACCACGTCGGCGCCGTCACCGTCCTCGACGACCACCTCGAGCCGGACCTTCGGGACCAGGTCCACCTCGTACTCCGCGCCGCGGTAGACCTCGGTGTGGCCCTTCTGCCGGCCGTAGCCGCTCGCCTCGGTGACCGTCATGCCGGTCACCCCGAACGTCTCCAGCGCGGCCCGGACGTCTTCCAGCTTGTGCGGCTTGACCACCGCGGTGATCAGCTTCATACCTTCGCACCTTCCTTCTCAGCGGTGTCGCTCTCAACCTCGGCGGCCGCCGGACGGGCGATCGCGCTGTGACCCCGCAGCCCGGAACCCGCGGCCAGGAAGTCGTACGCCGTCTCCGCGTGCTCGACCTGGTCGACACCGGCGACCTCGTCGTCCTCGCTGAGCCGGAAGCCGATCGTCTTGTCGATCACCTTGCCGAGGATGAACGCCACCGTGAACGAGTAGACACCCACGACCACGTTCGCCAGCGCCTGCTTGCCGAGCTGGCTCACGCCACCACCGTAGAACAGGCCGTCCACCGCGGACGGCGCGGCCGCGCTGCCCAGGAAGCCGATCGCCAGCGAACCGAACAGACCGCCGACCAGGTGCACGCCGACCACGTCGAGCGAGTCGTCGAAGCCGAGCTTGTACTTCAGCGAGACCGCGAAGGCGCAGATGGCACCGGCGAGCACGCCGAGGATGATCGCGCCGACCGGAGTGACCGCACCACAGGACGGGGTGATCGCGACCAGACCTGCCACAGCACCGGACGCCATCCCCAGAGTGGTCGCCTTGCCGTGCCGGATCCGTTCCACGATCAGCCAGCCGATCACGGCGGCGGCCGTGGCGACCTGCGTGTTGACGAAGGTCACCGCGGCGGTCGTACCGGCGCTCAGCGCGGAGCCCGCGTTGAAGCCGAACCAGCCGAACCACAGCAGGCCGGCGCCGAGGATGACCAGCGGGAGGCTGTGCGGACGCATCGGGTCCTTGCGCCACCCCACCCGGCGCCCGAGGACCAGAGCCAGCGCGAGTGCTGCCGCACCGGCGTTGACGTGCACCGCCGTACCACCGGCGAAGTCGATCGCCTTCAGCTTGTCGCCGATCCAGCCGCCGTTGCCGTCGTCGAGGAACCAGACGGAGTGCGCGACCGGGAAGTACACCAGGGTGGTCCAGCCCGCGACGAACACGATCCAGCCACGGAAGGTGGCCCGGTCGGCGATCGCACCCGAGATCAGCGCCGGGGTGATGATCGCGAACATCAGCTGGAAGGCGACGAAGGCGAGCGTCGGAATCGTGCCACTGACCGCGTCGGGAGCGATCAGGCCCTTCAGGCCGACCGCCGAGAAGTCACCGATCACGTGCCCGTTGTCACCGGTGAAGGTCAGCGAGAAGCCGACCACCACCCACAAGATGGTGACGACGGCGATGGTGATGGCACTCATCATCATCATGTTCAGCACGCTCTTCACGCGCACCATGCCGCCATAGAAGAAAGCCAGGCCCGGTGTCATCAAGAACACCAGCGCGGCACTTGCCAAGACCCAGGCGGTATCGCCGGCGTTGATCTCCATCAACGTCATCCCTTCCATCGATCTGGGGGGTGGCCCGCGTCCTCATCAGGGGGAGCTCCACAACGCCGGGAAGCCCGCGCACGGCCACACCGCAAACGGTGTCGGCGCGCCGTTTCAGCCGATCGGTCCTGATGTTTCAGGCATGTGACAAAGCGGCTCCCCAAGTGACATCGGCGTGACATCGGCCGTCTTGTGGCACTCTGGCCTGACCACACGGCCCGCAGCCGCGCCACTGCGACCGTCCGAAGCTGGGGAAGTACGAAATGGGGATCAACAGCGGGGAGAGACCACGTCGAGGCAGGCCGCGGGATCCGGACGCCGAACCGAGGATCCGCCGGTACGCCGTGCAGCTGCTGCTCGAACGTGGATTCGACGGGATGACCGTCGACGACGTGGCCGAGGCGGCCGGCGTCGGCAAGGCAACGATCTACCGGCGGTGGGCGAGCAAGGAGCTCCTCGCCAACGACGCGATGGCCCAACTGTTCGACATCGAGATCCCGGACGCCGACACCGGGTCGATCGCGGGTGACCTGCGCCAGGTCTACCGCGACGCCTTGATGTTCGTGAACACCAAGGAGGGCGTCGCGCTGATCCGGCTCGCCATCACCGAGATGAACCGTGACGAGCAGTTCACCGCGTTCTACCGCGGCTTCCTGCAGCGCCGGATCGCCTTGACGGCGGCGGCGCTGGAGCGGGCCCGGCAGCGTGGTGAGCCGATCCGGCCCGGCGCCGATCCGGTGCTGATGGTGCAGTGGCTGGCCGGCGTCCTGATCCTGCGGGCGATGACCGGCGAGCCGATGCCGGCCGTCGACCAGGCCGACCTCCTGGTGGAGATGACGATGAGGTCGATCGTGGACGGCTAGTGCGCGGGGTCAGCCTCGGATGCCTGGTCCGAGGGCGACGCCGTCGACGTCCAGTTCGGTGACCCGGCGGACCTTGCCGGTCTGCAGATTCCATGCCAGCAGCCAGTCGGTGACCTGGAACAAGGCCGTCTGGTTGTCGTACCAGCCGAGCAGGAAGCAGCAGCCGGGTTCACGGATCCGGTCCGGGCTGGTCCGGCCGGGAGTCGGTGTTGCGGCCGGCGTCTCGCCAAGGACGAGCAGCCGGTCGTCGCGCGGCTCCAGCGTCGAGATCGCCGCGAGCACCTGGGCAGCGGAGGCGACCGTCGGCACCTGCGGTAGCTGGGCCGCGACGAACATCCGCGCGACCAAGTTGCCTCCAGCAAACGTTTGACCGATCCACCGCTCCACCGGCAGCCCCGGGCTGCTGACCTCGACCCAACCGTTGTTCCCGGCGTACTGCCGCAGCGCCACCGCCCCCGCCGCCCCGTCCAGCCGGTACGGCGCGGTCGCGTCCTCGGCATCGTTGCTGACAGCAACGCGTCCGACGACGGGCTGCTTGGTCGTCTCCAGGTCCACGTCGAGCTGGTACGCCGCACCGGGTCCGCTGACCAGTAGACGGGTGCTGTTGGCCAGCCAGGACACGCTGCGGATGTCCTCCGCCGGCAGGGCGATCTGCCGCGCGTCCGAAGTACTGGCGTCGATCACGTACACCCCGCTGGATTGCGGGAAGGCGACCAGCTTGCCGTTCGGTGCGATCGAGCCGGAGCTGAGCGGCCAGCCGCTGACGATCGGGTGCAACTCATGGGAGGCCCGGGCCCAGTGCCCTTCGGCGCTGAGGAAGAGCGGCACATACCCGCTCCCCTGTGCCGCCAGTGTCACGGCCGCGATCCGGTCCACCGGGTTGGTCTTGAGATCTCCGGCTTCGTTCGGCAGTTGCAGGAGCTCGCCCAGCGGCGTGGTGACCCGGTCGAGGAAGCGCTCGCTGCCGGCGGGCGGCGCGTTCCAGTAGGTGATGCCTGAGATCTGGCCCGCCGGCGGCACATAGCCGGGCGGGGTCGGCGTGGTGTCTGGTGGCGTGAAGGCGCTCTTGCCGCCGCCCAGTGTCATCACGAGCACGCCCGCGACAACCACTAAGAGCAAGGCGATCAGGCCGGCGATGATGCTGCGTCGCTGGCGACGGCGGTGGGCGAATCCTGCTGCCCAGGCCGCGTCGGCCAGCTCGGGTTCGGGGAGCCGGTCGGAGGCCTGCCGCAGCATGAAGGGCACGTCCTCGCGCTTCACCGCGGCTCCCTGCCGGTGACGTCGCGCCAGTCCGGCGTACCGAGCTCCAGCCGGAACCGGCTGAGAGAAGTCATCCCGGTCGCATGCACGGCCGAGCTGGACATCTTCAGTACTTCGGCCACCTCGAACTCGGTGAGCTCCTCCAGATGCAGGAGCACCAGTACTGCGCGCTGCTGCGGGGTGAGAGCGGCCAATGCGACCTTGACCGCGTCCTCCTCGTCCTCGAAGGCCTTGACGCTACGGGACCACCGCGACATGGCCGCGTCGTAGAGGTGGCCGAGCACGAAGGCATCCGGGTCGTCCACCTTGCCCCACCGCAACGACAGCCGGGTGAAGGCATGCAGCAGTTGCTCCTCGGCCCGCTCGAGCTCGCCGTACACCAGGTACGCCGCACGTAACCATCTACCTTGCCGCGCATCGACGTACGCGGCGAACTCTGGGTCGACTGTGTCGCGCATCCACCCTCCCTAGGTCATTCAATACCCAAAAGGGAGGGTTGTGACCGCACGAGCCGCCGGAGCTTTGGCTGGAGGATCGCCAGGATGCAGGCCGCGGCCCCACAGCCGATCCATAAACCGGTCGGGCCCACTACTGAGAGGAGTTGGGTGCCGATCAGTGGGGCGACTGCGGTGGCTATTCCCCAGCTCAGACCGTAGGTAGCCAGGTAGCGGCCGCGGGCGTGCTCCGGAGCCAGCTCGGCGACTACTGAGAGGGCCCGGCCGACCAGTATCAGGTCGCCGAGACTCCAGACGACAGCAGCCGCCAGGAACGCGGGGAGGCTGTGGGAGAAGCCGTTGGCGATGAGACCGGCTCCTAGCAAGACGTAGCCCAGGGTCAGCGCCTGGAAGTCGTCGAGCGCTTGCAGTCGGCTGGACCGGAGTACCGGCTGTACTGCGACCTGCGCGATCGCAGAGACCGCCAGGACGATCCCGACGCCCGATGCCGAGACGCCCCGGTCGAGAAGGGTGAGAGGAAGCCCGAACACGAGCACCATGGCGAGTACTGCGAAGACAGTGCCCGAGCCCAGCACCCACAGCAGCCGCCGATCCCGCCATACCGCCGCAGCCGCCGGCGCCACCTGCTTTCCACCAGGCAACGCCACAGCGACCAGCACCGCACAAGCCAGACAGCTGACCGCATCAGCGACAAACAGCCACCGCAGATCCCACTGCCCCAGCCACGCAGCCAGCAATCCGGCCACTACAGCCGCCACCGCCATCACCGCACCCAGCAACCCGTACGCCGCCGGCCGATCCGCCGGCTCCGTCACGTCCGCGATGATTGCCTGACTGGGCGGCTCATAGATCTCGAAGGCCAACCCCAGCACCACGACCGTCGGCACCGCCGACCACAGGCTCCCCGACGCCGCGATCCACACCTGCCCCACCGCGCACCCGATCAGCCCGACGACGATCGTCCACCGTCGCCCGAGCCGATCAGCCAGGTGCCCGCCGAACACCCGGGACGGCAAGGTCGCCAGCCCGAAGACCGTCAGCACCAACCCGGCCTGGGCGAGACTCGCACCGAGCTCCACCGTCAGCACGACCGCCAGGAACGGCAGCGTGAAGGCTCCGAGCCGATTGACTCCCCGCGCGATCACCAGCACCCAGACCGCGGCAGGTAGACGATGATGACTGGCTAAACGGGTATGGTTGGTCACGACATCGGACCCTACGAAACTCCGGAGTGACTGGTCAAGTGAACTTCGATAGTCACATCCTCAACACGCTGACCGCCGCCGTGGCGCTGGTCAACCGGCTGACGCCCGGCCAGTCCGGCGGCGCGCCCTTCGCAGCCCCAGCAGACCTCGCCGAAGCCACGGCCGACGCCCTCGGCGACGACGGCCGGCGCAGGCCGACGGTGTCCAGCGCCGACGCGGAGCAGCTGACGGCAGTGGCGACCAGGATGCGAGTCATCTTCGAGGCCTCGCATGGAGGCGACACCGATCGCGCCGCCAAGGAGGTCAACGCACTGCTGCTCGACACCAACGCCCGGCCTCAGCTGGACCGCTCCGGCGCCCCCGGTTGGAGCCTCCACTTCCACGGCGCCGACGACACCCTGGCCAACGGCTGGGCCGCCGGCTGTGCGGCCGGCCTGGCCATGGCGCTCGGCAGCGACCTGGCAGGCCGGCTCGGAGTCTGCTCCGCGCCGGCCTGCGACCGGGTGTTCGTCGATGCCTCCCGCAACAGCGCCCGGCGGTTCTGCTCACCTCAATGCCAGAGCCGCGTCAAAGCAGCGGCCCACCGGGCTAGACAGAGATAGCGCCTCGGGTGCGGTAAGCCTCGACAGCGTTGCGGGTGTCGTCTGCGATGAGGTCGCCGTTGATAGCGGCACCGGCCATCAGGCCGGCGGCGGCTGAGGTGACGACCTGTCCCATCGGGTCGGCGACATTGCCGGCCACCCAGACGCCGGGGACATCGGTAGCTCCAGTGGGGTCCGAGTCGATGGCAGTACCGACCACCACTCCCCGGCCTTCTCGGACGACCGGTTTGAGGCCTAGGTCGGTGAGGAAGTCGGCACGTGCTTCCAACCGGGTCTGCACGGCCAGTGCTTGACGCGGGATGACCCTGCCACCCTCCAGGCGAACACCGGTGAGCTTGTCGTCGGTCACCTCGAGCGAGGTGACCTTCCCTTGCACCACAGAGATCCCGCGAGCAGCGAACTCCTCCCACTGCTCCTCACTGGGCTCCAGTACGTCATTGAGGAACAGCGTCACGTCGTCACTCAACTGCCGGAACAGCAACGTCTGATGCCCGGCCATCGGGTTGGTGGCCAGTACGCCGATCGCGTGGTCGCGCACCTCCCACCCGTGGCAGTAGGGGCAGTGCAACACGTCCCGCCCGAACCGCTCAGCCAACCCGGCCACCTCGGGCAGTACGTCGACCACCCCAGTAGTGACCAGCAACCGCCGGGCCTCCACCGCCTCCCGCCCAGCCAGCTCCACCACGAACCCGTACTCCGAACCGTCCCGCCGCACGCCCGTGACGGTGTCGATCACGACCTCCCCGCCATACCCGCCGACCTCGGCGCGCCCGATCGAATAGAGCTCGGCAGGCGGCACCCCATCCCGACTCAAGTAGTTGTGCACGTGCTCCGCCGGCGCGTTGCGAGGTGTGCCGTTGTCGACCACCAGCACCGACCTACGCGACCGGACCAGCGCCAGCGCGCCACTCAGCCCAGCGGCTCCCCCGCCGATCACTACCACGTCGTACCGCTTCACGATCTACTCCTTCGTCTTCGAGCTTCTGCTCCGACCATCCGCCGCCTTCTCGAAAATGACAAACTTCTTTGCCAGAATGGCAAGATGGAACCTGATCTCGGCGATGTCCTCGAAGCAGTCGGTCCCCGCCTCCGCGCCCTCCGGATCGAGCGCGACACCACGCTCACCCAGCTGTCCGAGACCACCGGCATCTCGGTCAGCACGCTGTCCCGGCTGGAGTCCGGCCAGCGTCGCCCGACGCTGGAGCTGTTGTTACCGCTGGCCCGCGCCCACCAGGTCCAGCTGGACGAGTTGGTCGACGCACCGCCGACCGGCGACCCGCGGGTGCACGCCAAGGCGTTCAAGCGCAACGGCGCGACGATGATCCCGCTGACCCGTCGGCCGGGAGGCCTGCAGGCGTTCAAGCAGATCGTCCCGGCCGGCTGGGGTGGCACCGAGGTGGAGCAGCGCGTGCACGAGGGCTACGACTGGCTTTACGTGCTGTCGGGCCAGATCCGGTTGGTGCTCGGCGACAACGACTTCGTCCTGCGGGAAGGCGAGGTGGCCGAGTTCGACACCCGCGTCCCGCACTGGTTCGGCAACCCAGGACCGGGCCCTGCCGAGATGCTCTGCCTCTACGGTCCCCAGGGCGAACGGATGCACGTCCGCGCGCGCTCGAAGTAGTAGTACCCTCTCGTGACTCTAGGAGAGGACCTCGGCTGTGAGCGTTGCGTTGTTCACCCTCGGTGGCACCATCTCGATGGCGGGCCGGACACCTGATGGCGTAGCCCGGCTGACCGGTGCCGACCTGACTGAGGCAGTACCCGGTCTGGCCGGCCTGCCGGTACCACTGGAGATCCAGGACATCGAGGCGGTACCGAGCGCCAACCTCACCCTCGCCAAGATGCTCGACGTCGTCGACGCGGCCTCCAAGGCGATCAGCAACGGCGCCACCGGCGTCGTAGTGACCCAGGGCTCGGACACCTTGGAGGAGACGGCTTTCCTGGTCGACCAGGTCTGGCCGCACTCGCAGCCGTTCGTGCTCACCGGTGCCATGCGCAACCCGACTCTGGCCGGCCCCGACGGCCCGGCGAACCTCCTGGCCGCTGCCCGGGTGGCCTGCTCCCCCGCTGCCCGCGACCTGGGAGCACTGGTCGTCTTCAACGATCAGATCCACGCAGCACGGTGGGTTCGCAAGACTCACAGCACCAGTACTGCGACCTTCGCGTCCCCCAACGCCGGACCCATCGGCCAACTCGTCGAGGGGCAGGTGCGCATCCTGACGCGCCCCGGCCGACAGGACGGAGTACCGGGTCGTGCTGAGCCTGAGGATCTCGATGCGGCGCAGGTGGCGCTCTATACCGTCACGCTGGACGACGACGGCGTACTGCTCAAGGGGCTGGCCGACACGCATCAGGGGTTGGTCGTAGCGGCGTACGGCGTCGGTCACGTCCCAGCAGCCTTGGCGCCGGTGCTCGGCGAGCTGGCTGAGCGCATCCCCGTCGTACTGACGTCACGTACCGGCGGTGGGTCCGTACTGCGCAACACCTACAACTCACCCGGCTCCGAGTCGGACCTGCTGGCCCGCGGCCTCATCGACGGCGGTTTCCTCGATCCCTACAAGGCACGGGTGCTGCTGCGGTTGCTGCTGGCAACAGGCGAGGGGCAAGACGAGATCATCGGCGCTTTCGCGCAGCATCACTGACCTGGGCCGCCTTGGTGGTCAGGTAGTTCTGCTCCGGAGTGCTGGTGGTCCGCCGGGCCGCCGCGGTGAAGTGGGTCGCGGCGGTCTCGTAGTCGCCGAGCATCTCGTACAGGTGCCCCCGCACTGCGTCCAGCCGGTAGTGCCCGTCCAGCTTCTCGTCCAGCGGTCGCAACAACTCCAGCCCCGCCTCCGGACCGGACACCATCGCCTGGGCGATCGCGCGGTTCAGCGTCACCATCGGATTGCCTGACAGGTCCTCGAGTAGTCCGTACAGCCCGAGGATCTGCGGCCAGTCGGTGTCCTCCGGCTTGGCCGCCTCGTCATGCAGGGCAGCGATCGCGGCCTGCAGTTGGTACTCCCCCAGCGGCGGCTGTTTGAACGCCTCCACCGCCAGCGCGACCCCTTCGTCGATGAACTCCTTGTTCCACAACGTGCGGTCCTGCTCGGTCAACGGGATCAGCTCACCCGCCGTGCCGGTCCGGGCCAACCGCCGGGCGTCGTTGAGCAGCATGAGCGCCAGCAGGCCGGTCACCTGGGCGCTGTCGGGCAGTAGCTGACGCACCATCCGGGTGAGCCGGATCGCCTCGCCGGACAGGTCAGTGCGCTGCAGGTCGGCGCCGCTGCTGGTCATGTAGCCCTCGTTGAACACCAGGTAGAGCACGTGCAGCACCTGCGCCAGGCGTTCCTCGTCCTGCGACAACTCGAACGGCAATCCCTTGAGCTTCTGCTTGGCCCGGCTGATCCGCTGCGCCATCGTTGCCTCAGGCACCAAGTACGCGGTCGCGATCTCCGCCGTCGTCAGCCCGCCGACCGCGCGCAGCGTCAGCGCGATCGCCGAGGCCGCGGTGAGCGCCGGATGACAGCACAGGAACAGCAACCGCAGTGTGTCGTCGTGCTCCTCGACCTCCTCGGCCGGCACCTCCCGATGTGCCGCCAGCTCCTCGCGCTTGCGCCGCGCCTGCTCCTGCCGGATCTCGTCGATGAACCGCCGCGACGCCGCCTGGATCAACCACCCGCGTGGGTTGTCCGGCACCCCGTCCTCCGGCCAGGTCCGGGCCGCTGCGATCAGCGCCTCCTGCACGGCGTCCTCGGCCGCAGTGAAGTCCCCGGTACGCCGTACCACCGCGCCGAGCACCTGCGGCGTCAACTCCCGCAACAGGTCCTCGAGTCTGGTCTCCTGGGCAGTCATCTCACTCCGGATATGCTCGCGGGTATGGCTGGGGACAAGGTACGCGCTTTGACGTTCGGCGAGGTCGCTGAGGAGTACGACCGGGTGCGGCCCGGCTATCCACCCCAGCTGTTCGAGGACATCCTCGGCTACTCGTCGCCGACCACCGCGCTGGAGATCGGGGCCGGGACAGGCAAGACGACCCGCGTGTTCGCGGCTCGCGGAGTACAGGTCGTTGCCCTGGAGCCCGACCCTGGCATGGCACTCGTGCTGCGGCAGCATGCGGCCGAGCTCCCGGTGACGATCGCCATGGGTTCGCTGGAGTCGTACGAGCCGGAGAAGCCGGTCGATCTCGTCTACAGCGCTCAGGCGTTCCACTGGACGGCCCCGGAGACCCGCTGGACCCGTACTGCGGCCGCGCTGCGCCCCGGCGGCTCGCTGGCGCTCTTCTGGAACATGGAGCGGCTGGCCGACTCCGAGGAGCGCCGGCAGGTCGAGGCGATCCTGAGCGAGTACGAGCTGAAGTGGCCGGGCGAGTGGCCGGAGTCGGATGAGCTGGAACCGTACGCGGAGATGGCAGGGCTGGCCGAATTCGGTGAGCTCCGGCAGGAGATCTACCGCTGGGAGCGCAGGTTGGCGACGGCCGATTACCTGGCGCACCTGGGCACCCAGTCGGCGTACCTGATGCTGGAGGACGAGGAGCGCGACGAGCTGCTCGACCGGCTGCGCGCGGTTCTGCCCGAGCCGGTCACCCTGGAGATGGCGACGATCCTGTACCTCGCCAAGCGGGTCTAGCCGGTTCTAGTCGAGCAGGGCGTCGACGAACTGTTCGGCGTCGAAGGGGGCCAGGTCGTCGGCACCTTCGCCGAGACCGACCAGCTTGACCGGGACGCCGAGCTCGCGCTGGACGGCGATCACGATGCCGCCCTTCGCCGTACCGTCCAGCTTGGTCAGCACCAGGCCGGTCACGTTGATCACCTCGGCGAACACCCGGGCCTGGGTGAGGCCGTTCTGCCCGGTGGTGGCGTCGATGACCAGCAGCACCTCGTCCACCTCGGCGGTCTTCTCGATCACCCGCTTGACCTTGCCCAGCTCGTCCATCAGCCCGGTCTTGGTGTGCAGCCGGCCGGCCGTGTCGATCAGGACGACGTCGGCGTGCTCCTCGATGCCCTGCTTGACCGCGTCGAACGCGATGCTGGCCGGGTCGCCGCCCTCGGGTCCACGGACGGTACGGGCGCCGACTCGCTCACCCCAGGTCTGCAGCTGGTCGGCAGCCGCTGCCCGGAAGGTGTCAGCGGCGCCCAGGACGACGTGCTTGTCCTCGGCGATCAGCACCCGCGCGAGCCGGCCGACCGTGGTGGTCTTGCCGGTGCCGTTGACGCCGACCATCAAGACGACGGCGGGCTGGTCGTCGGTGCGGTCGACCTTGAGTGAGCGGTCGAGGGTCGGGTCGACGAGCGCGATCAGTTCCTCGCGCAGGATCGTCCGGGCCTGGTCGGCGGTGACGCCCTCCACGCGGACCCGGGTGCGCAGCTTCTCGACCAGCTCCTGGGTCGGCGCGACGCCGACGTCGGCGGTGATGAGGGTGGTCTCGATGTCCTCCCACGCCTCGTCGTCCAGCTTGTCGCGGGACAGCAGCGCGAGCAGACCCTTGCCGAGCGACCCCTGTGAGCGCGCCAGGCGGGCCCGTAGCCGGACCAGCCGGCCCTGTGCGGACTCGGGCTTCTCCAGCGTCGCGGTGGCCGGCTCGGGGAGCTGGGTGTCCTCCAGCGTCCGCGTCGGCGTGTCCCGCGGCTCCTCGGCGTCGTCACCGACCTTGGGCTCGGTCAGCTCCGGGGTCGGCTGTGTGGCGGGCAGTTCCGCCCGGCGGCGCCTGGAGACGACCAGACCGGCAGTACCGGCGACCAGGACGACGGCGATCACGGCGATGATCGCGATCAGGGCCTGGTCGGTGAGCAGGGTGACTAGCTGAGGGGTCGACACGATCACCCATCTTCGCAGACGCGCGGATCGATCACGGGAGCGCCAGCGCAGGTTGCGTTGCGTGAGGAGCCAGTTCCGGACGGTGGGTCAGCAAGATGACGGTACGTCGGCCTGCCGCGGCGTACAGGTCGTGGAGCAGTCTGCGGGCCGTCTCCTCGTCCAGGTGCTCGGTCGGCTCGTCCAGGACCAGTACGTCGTGGTCGGCGAGCATCAGCCGGGCGAAGGCGAGTCGCTGTCGCTCGCCACCGGATAGCCGAGCTCCGTGCTCGCCGACCATCGTGTCTAGGCCGTTGGGGAGGCTGTCGACGAATTCGCCCAGGCCGGCCTGGTAGAGGGCCTTCCAGAGTCGAAGGTCGCTGGCGCCGGGTTGGGCGAGCAGGAGGTTCTCCCGGATGCTCGTGTCGAACACGTGGCTCTCCTGGGTCAGCAGGCCGATCGCTGAGCGCACTTCGTCGCCGTTCAGGTCGGTGAGGCTCACGCCGCCCAGTGCGACTTCACCGGCGGTCGGTTCGAGGAAGCGCAGCAGTACGGCGGCCAGGGTGCTCTTGCCGGAACCGCTCGGGCCGGTCACCACCACTCGGCTCCCGGCGGCCACGGTGAGCGCGACGTCTCGTAGTACGGGGTTGTTGTCGTAGCCCGCGTCGAGGTGGCTGATGACGAGGTCACGGCCGACTGGCAGCTCCGTCGGCGTGGTGGGCTCGGTGACTGGCGTGGGGGTGCTCAGGAGGTCCTGCACTCTCGTCAGGGAGGCCTTGACCCGAGTGGCGATCTGGGCCGTCGCAGGGATGCCGCCAAGTGCGTCCGCAAGGGCCAGCGGAGTCAGTACAAGCACTGCGAACACCGGCCCGGAGATATCGGCCTGACTACCGAGCACCAGCCCAGCGATGCTCGCCCCGCCGACACACAGCACCAGCAGTGCATTCCCCAGCCCGGCGCTCCAGGCCGACCGCCGCTCCGCAGCCGCCAGCCGCGCATCCGCTGCCTCGAACTCAGCCAGCACTGCCTCTGTCGCGTTGAAAGCCACCACATCCGCAGCCGTCAACAACGTCTCGGTCGCACCCGCCGCAACCTCTCCCCTGTCCCCCGCGATCGCCTGCTCGGCCCGCCGAGCACTACGAGCCGTCACCCAAGGCACCACCAAGCAAGCAACCGCCACCGCAACACCCACGGCCGCCCCGGCTACCGGCAGCAACACCACCAGCAGCCCCACCGTCGCCGTAGCGGTAACCGCCGCCACCAGCACCGGCAACACCACCCGCAACCACAGGTCCAGCACCGCATCCACATCAAGCAACAACCGAGCCAGCAGATCCCCCTGGCGCAGCGTCCCAACCCCCGCAGGCGCCAACTCCTCCAACCGCCCGGTGATCCGCGCCCGGGTCACCCCCAACACCCGATAGGCAGCATCATGAGCCGCCAACCGCTCGACATACCGGAAGAACCCCCGCCCCACCCCGAACGCCCGCACAGCCACGATCGCCACCAACAACACCAGCACCGGCGGCTGAGCCGCAGCCTCCGTAATCAACCACGCAGACGTAGCCAACAGCCCAACTGCTGCACCGGACGCCAACACCCCCGCCCCCACAGCCAACCCCAGCCGCCACCAAGCCCCTTGCTCCGGCCTCACCAAGTCCACAAGGCTGCTCATGCCAGCACCAACTTCCGGACCTGGCCGACCTCTACTACCCGGTCGGCGGCGGCGAGGAGGGCGGGTCTGTGGGCTACTAGCAGGACGGTGCGGCCGGAGTCGCGTAGGTGGCTAACTACCTCCGCCTCGGCTTCGGCGTCGAGCCCTGCAGTCGGCTCGTCCAGCAGCAGGACCGGGGCTTCTGTGACGAGCGCCCGGGCGAGGGCGACCCGTCTGCGCTGGCCGCCCGACAGCAGTTGGCCGGACTCGCCTACCTGTTGGGTTGGAGCCAGCTCGGAGGCGCCCGCGTCGGCTAATGCGCGTAGTACCTGGGTGTCGGTGGCCTCGGGTCGGGCTAGGCGGATATTGTCTGCGATGGTTCCCACGCGGAGACCAGGGCGTTGTGGCACCCAGGCGAATTGCCGGCGCCAGTCCTCGGGGGTGAACTCGTCGGCGGCGCTTCCGCCTGCGATGACCACGCCGCGCTCGGGTAGTGCGAAGCCGAGCACCGCGGCGAGGACAGTCGACTTCCCAGCACCGCTGGGCCCGGCTAGTGCAACTACCTCACCCGGCCACAGATCCAGGTCGAAGCCATCCAGAGCAGGCTCGTCTCGGCCCGGGTAGCGCACGGTGAGGTCGTGCAGGTGCAGTGGCGTCACCCGCAGATCCGGTACGTCGGTGCGCTCGCCCCTCTCTGGCAGCGGCGTCTCCAACACCCGGAACACCTCTTCGCTCGCGGCAACCCCATCCGCACTCGCATGGAACTGCGCACCGACCTGCCGCAAAGGCAGGTAGGCCTCCGGCGCCAGGATCAGCACCAGCAGCGCCGTCTCCAGCCCGAGCTTGCCGTCGATCAGCCGCAGCCCGACACCGACCGCGACGAGCGCCACCGAGATGCTCGCGAGCAGTTCGAGCACGAACGACGACAGGAACGCCAGCCGCAGACTCTTCATCGACGCCACCCGATGCCGGTCCGTCACCTCCCGGACAGCACGAACCTGGCCTTTCGCCCGCCCGAACAGCTTCAGCGTCGGCAACCCCGCAACGACATCAGAGAAGTGATGAGCCAGTACCGCGAGCGCATGCTGCCGCCGACGGCTATGCGCCTGCGTAGCCCAACCGACCAACGCCATGAACACCGGGATGAGCGGCAACGTCACCACTACAGTCCCGGCCGCGATCAAGTCACCAGTAGCCATCCACCCGACCACACCGGCCGGCACAGTCGCCGCAAGCACCAACTGCGGGAGGTAGCGAGCGAAGTACGGATCCAGATCGTCCAATCCCTTGGTGAGCAAGGTGGTCAGCGCACCACTGCGCTCACCGCTCAGCCAAGCCGGCCCCAGCTTCAGCGAGTGCTCCAGCACCTGCCGCCGCAACGTCGACTTCACCGCAGCCGCCGCCCGCTGAGCCACCACCTCCTGCACCCACACCAACACCGCTCGCGCCACCACCACCCCCACCAGCAGCCACGCGACCCGCCCGACCCCATCGCCCCGGAGCACCACCCCTGCGATCGCCTGAGCCAGCAACACCGCCTGCACCACGATCAGGAACCCGGTAGCCACCCCGATCACCACCGACCCGACCAGGAACAGCCGAGCCGCCTTCGCCCGCCGCAGCAACCGCGGATCGAGCGGCTTCACGACACCACGACCCGCTGCCGGAACACCCAGTAGGTCCACCCCTGGTACAGCATCACCAGCGGCGTGAAGATCGCCGCGATCACCGTCAGCACCTTCAACGTGTACGGCGTAGAACTGGCGTTGGTCACCGTCAGACTCCACGCCGGATCAAGCGTCGACGGCATCACGTTCGGGAACAACGCCACGAAGAGCGACACCACACCCAGGGCGACAGCAAGGGCTGTCCCCACGAAAGCCCACCCCTCCCGCGCCATCCGATTGGCAACCAGCCCGGCGACCAGAGCCACGGCCGCCAGAGCAGCAACCACCAGCGAAGCCCCGCTCCCATACTGCAGGTGGGCCCACGCCAAGAAGCCCACCACCAACACCGCCGCTGCCAGGCCTGCCACCGACGCCAACCGGTTCGCTCGCTCCCGGAGGTCGCCGGTCGTCTTCAGGGCCAGGAAGATGGCGCCGTGCGCGACGAACAGCGCGGTGAAGGCCAGACCGCCCAGGAGGGCGAACGGGTTGAGCACGGTGCCCAGGTTGCCGACGAATTCGTGCGAGGCATCCAGCGGCAGACCCCGGACGAGATTGGCGAAGGCGACGCCCCACAGCAATGGCAGCAACAGGGAACTGATGGTGATGAGCGTGTCCATCCGGCTTCGCCACAAGAGGTCGTCGCGCTTACCGCGGTACTCCAACGCCACCCCACGCAGGATCAACGACACCAGGATCGCGAACAGCGGCAGGTAGAAGGCGCTGAAGAGGGTGGCGTACCACTCGGGGAAAGCCGCGAACGTCATCGCGCCGGCCACGATCAGCCAGACCTCGTTGCCGTCCCAGACCGGGCCGATCGTGGTGATCACCGCGCGCCGCTCCGGCTCGTCGCGGCCGAGCACCCGGAGCAGGATGCCCACGCCGAAGTCGAAGCCTTCGAGCACGAAGTACCCGATCCAGAGCCCCGCGATGATCAGGAACCAGACAGTTGTGAGTTCCATTCGAGATCCCCTAGTACGCGAAGGAGAGCGGCTTGGCGGCGTCGTCCGGCGAATCGTCGGGTGGATCGCCCGGCGCCGGCGACGTTCCAGCGAGCCCGGCCCGGATCGACTTGAGCATCAGCTTGACCTCGACCACAGCCAGTACGCCGTACAGCAGCGTGAACCCGATCAGCGAGATCAACACCTCCGACATCGTCGTCCCCGGCGACACCCCGGCTGACGTCGGCAGCAGTCCGAACACCAGCCACGGTTGCCGTCCCGTCTCGGTGAAGACCCACCCGAAGACGTTCGCCAGCAGCGGCAGCAGCGGCAACGGCACCGCCAGCCAGAGCAGCAGCCGATGCGGCGCCCGGCCCTTGCGAGTTGCCCAGAGCAACAAGACGGCCAGCCCGGCGGCGGTCATCCCGACCCCGATCATCAGCCGGAAGGTCCAGTACGTGAGCGGCACGTTCGGCTTGTACGAGCCCGGCCCGTAGAGCTTCTCGTAGGACTCCTGCAGATTGTTGATGCCCTTCACCTCACCGTCGAAGTGCCCGGTGGCGAGGAAGGAGAGCAGGTAGGGAACCTTGACCGAGTAAATTTCGCGAGAGCCATCCAAAGTTCCCACGGTAAAGATCGAGAACGAGGCAGGTTTCTCTGACTCGTACAGCGCCTCGGCCGCCGCCATCTTCATCGGCTGCACCTCGGTCATCACCTTGCCCTGCTGGTCGCCGCTCAGAGCCACCCCGGCACCGGCCACGATCAGCATCACCGCGCCGAGCCGCAGAGCGGTACGGAACGCGCCGGTGTCGACCCCCGGCCGGCGGATCAGGTGCCAGAGCGCCACCGCCGCGACGAACGCGCCGCCGACCATGAAGGCCGCGAAGATCGTGTGCGGGTACGTGACCAGCACGACCTTGTTGGTCAGTACCGCCCCGATGTCGGTCAGCTCGGCGCGGCCGCGCTCGGCGTTGTACCGGAAGCCGACCGGGTTCTGCATCCACGAGTTGGCGGCCAGGATGAAGTACGCCGACAACTGCGTGCCGAGCACCACCATCCAGATGCACGCGAGGTGCACCTTCTTCGGCAACCGGTCCCAGCCGAAGATCCACAACCCGATGAAGGTCGACTCGAGGAAGAACGCGAGCAGCCCCTCGAGCGCGAGCGGCGCCCCGAAGACGTCGCCGACGAACCGCGAGTAGTCGCTCCAGTTCATCCCGAACTGGAACTCCTGGACCAGGCCGGTAACGACCCCCATCGCGATGTTGATCAGGAACAACTTGCCGTAGAACTTGGTCAGCCGCAGGTACTTCTCCTTGCCGGTCCGGTACCACGCGGTCTGCAGGCCGGCCGTGACGGCGACCAGCGACAGCGTCACCGGGACGAAGAAGAAGTGGTAGACGGTGGTGATCGCGAACTGCCACCGAGCCAGGTCGAGCGTGTCCATCGGAGCCCTCCCGGGCGATCTACGACGTTACGTAGTAGATGCTAGCGCAGATCTACTACAACGCGTAGTTATACTGGCCACATGTCCGCCGACGAGAAGGCTCCCCGCCCCCTTGGAGACCTCGAGCGGCTGGTGATGGAGCAGCTCTGGGCCGCCGACGGCGCGCTCACCGTGCGCGAGGTGCACGAGCGGCTGTCCGGTACCCGCGAGCTCGCCTACACCACCGTGATGACCGTGCTGGACCGGCTGGCGAAGAAGCGGCTGACCGAGCGCGAGCGCGACGGCAAGGCCTGGCGCTACAAGGCGGCCGCGCCCCGGGAGGAGCTGGCCGCCGACCTCATGCGGGACGCCTTAGATCGGGCCGGCGACAGGCGCGAGGCCCTGGTCCGGTTCGTCGGACAGGTCAGTGACGAGGAGGCCGCGCTGCTCCGGGATGCGCTGGCCCGGCTGGAGGAGCGGGAGGGGTGATCGCCCCATTCGTGCTCGCTGCACTGGCCCTGGTGCTGACCGGGCCGGTTCCGGCGTTCATGGCCCGCGCCAGTTGGCCGTACCGGATCCCCCGGGCCGCAGTCGCCCTGTGGCAGGCGATCGCGCTGGCCGCAGTACTGGCTGCCTTTGGGGCTGGGATCGCATTGTCGTACTCGACGGCCGGCGAGCCGGGTGAGCCACGGTTCGACCCGTCGTCTCCACGGGACCTCGCTGCGGCCCTAGTACTCGGCCTAACCGCCCTGGTCGGCATCCGGCTGCTCTGGGCGGTTGGACGCGTCGCCGTCGGGACCAGAGCGCGGAGGAAGCGTCACCGCGACCTGGTCGACGTGCTGGCGACACCGGACGGGCTGATCCCAGGCCTGCGAGTGCTGGCCGAGGAGACACCGCTGGCCTACTGCCTGCCGGCGCTACGCGGCGCCCGGGTGATCGTGTCGGTGGGTGCACTCGACCGGCTCGACGACGGTGAGCTTCGGGCGGTACTAGCCCACGAGCAAGCACACCTGCGGGCGCGCCACGACCTGGTGCTCGAGGCCTTCACAGCACTCCACATGGCCTTCCCCCGCTTCGTCCGGAGCGACATAGCACTCGACCAGGCCCGCACACTGGTCGAGCTGCTCGCAGACGACGACGCCCGCCGCCGCAACGGCCCGCTGCCACTTGCCAGGGCACTGGTCGCGCTAGCAGGCTCCCCGGCACCAGAGGCCGGCCTGGCCGCCGCTAAGTCCTCCACCGTGCTCAGGGTCCAGCGACTGGCCGACCCAGCGCCCAACGCGACTCTGCTCTCGGTCACCGCCTACACCGCCGCCGCACTCCTACTGGTCGTCCCCACCTTCACCGTTGCAGCACCGATCGTGAAGGCAGTCGTCCACGCAGTCAGCTAGGCGCATACCGAAGCAGGACCCCGTTGGTCGCCCAGGGAGTTGCCTCGATCAGGTCCAGCGAGAACTGCCCGCTGGGGAACACACTCTTGCCGCCACCGATCACCACCGGGCAGACACGCAACTGAACCTCGTCGACGAGTCCCGCCGCCAGCAAGCTGTGGAAGAGCGAGATGCTCCCCCACAACACGATGTCCTTGCCCTCCTCGGCCTTCATAGCCCGCACCCCGGCCACCGCATCAGGCATGACCTCGCCCGCCTCCCACTCGCCCCAAGGGGCGCTGGAAAGGGTCGTCGAAGCGACCACCTTGCGCAGCGCGTTCAGCCGCGGCGCCAGCCGATCCGTTGCCGTCGGCCAATAATCGACGAAGATCCGGTAGGTCGTCGCACCGAGCAGCATGGTGTCGACGCTCTCGAGCAGCGCCAGGTTGTCGTCGTCGGTCTGATCGGTGACGGAGGTGAAGAAGTCGAGCGAGTCGCCGGGCCCGGCGGCGTACCCGTCGAGCGTGACGAATTCCTGAAAGATGAGTCGTCTCATCAGGCCAATCTAGAGGCCGATCTTCTTGCCTTCACCTCGAGCGACTGCCAGCAGGACGAGCCCTGACAGGACCAGCAGGATGACCATGGTCAAAACGAACGTCAGCACTTGCTACTTCTCCCCGATGCCTTGCATTTCCCGAACCCTCACAAAAGGTGGACGTCCCTACCCGCCGAGAAGTTCCCCGAAACCCTTGCTGACTTCATCAATTCGCCACTGCAGAGTTCCCGGCGTCACCACGAGCTCAACCCATGACCATCCGGGGACGTCGGCCGCCTGCCAGGTGTACGACAACGACTCCCGAGTCGCCTCCATCCGCAGTACTGCGGCCAGCTCCATCTCACCAGCCGGCCGCGGCGCGTAGACCCGGAACGAGTTGGTGTGCGGCGGCTCAGGAAAAACCCGGAATCCCGTTCCCTGCAAGGCCTCCGCCAACTCGACGGCCCGCTGATGCAGTTCACCCATCTGCGGCAGCACGGTCCGCAGACCGTCGCGCGCGGACACGGCGTACGGGAAGAGGGTGTAGACGTTCCCGCCGAGCCGGCGCTGCCAGCGGCGTACCTCTGCGATCACGTCCTCGGGCCCGGCGAGTGCCGCTCCACTCAAGCCGCCCAGTCCCTTGTAGAAGGAGACATAGACCGTAGTGGCGAGTGCAGCGACCTCTGCCAGGCTGTGCTCCAGGTACGGCGTGCTCTCCCACAGGCGAGCGCCATCCAGGTGCAGTGGAACGCCACGCTCCTCGCAAGCCGCAGCGAACACGACCAGCTCGTCCCAGGTCGGCAGTACGAACCCACCGTCGCGCAGCGGCAGCTCCACCGTCACCGCAGCCAGCTTCCCGGGGATGGCGGCCAACTCATCCGGCCGAGGCTGCCGCGGCTCAGACGTCATCCGCTCCATCCGGAGGTGGTGTACCTCCTCCAGCGCGTTCAACTCATGCAGCAGCAAATGGGACAACCCGTGTACTGCGATACGCCCCGTCCCCGCCCGATCCGCGAACACCCGGAGCACGCTCTGCTGGGCGAGGATCCCACTGGGCAGGAAGACTGCAGCAGGCTTACCGAGCAGCTCGGCGACTTCCTGCTCGAGCAACTCGACTTCACCGCCGTTGCCGTACCCATCCCGCTCGTCGGAGGTCGCCACGTCCGCGAGCGCCCGCAGCGCGTCGGCCGGCGGGACACGGCGGCCGGACAGCCAACGGGTGCACTCGGCGGCCGCTGCCTTGCGCCGCGCTCGGAGATCCTCGGATGCTTCGGTGGTCGCGTAGTTCACGCTATCCATCCTCTCGGACGAGACAACCGAATTCAGACCGGTGTGGTGGCTACGTGCTCGCCCTGGACGGTCTTGATCTCCACCGACTTCACCTGGTCGATCGGCACCAGCACACCGCCGCCGAAGCGGCTGCCTTCCTTGGCGGCCTTCTCCGAGATGACCCAGCTGCCGGCCACGTAGGTCTTGCCGCTCTTGTCGGTGACCAGCATCTCGCACTGGTCACCGGCCTTCAGGTTCGTCAGGTTGACGTTGATCCAGCTCCAGCCCGCTCGGGGCTCCACAGTGGTCGCCATCCTCACCTTGGTGGCCGCATCGGTCACCGTGACCTGCTTGGAGCCGGCAGGCGTAGTACCGGCCACGTCGGTGTCCACTGTCTGGCGGCCGATCAGTACGCCGCCAACCAGCGCTCCGGCCACCACTACGACCGCAGCAGCGACCAGTAGCCACGGACCCCGCTTGCGCGAGCCACTAGCGGCATGCTCGGCAACATGGTGTCCAACAGGCTCAGCCTCAGCGCGGACCTGGCGCAGCGTGCGCTGCAGCAGCAGGTCACCGTCCTCCGGCGCGCCGTCCAGGAACGCCTCAGGCGGTACCTCGCCGAGGAACTCCTTCATCTCCTCGAACCCGGCCAGCTCGTCGCGCGCCTCGGCACAGCCGGCCAGGTGCTCGTCGACCTCGCGGACCTCGTCCGGCTCCAGCGCGCCCAGCACGTAGGCGCCGAGCCGCGAGTGATCGTGCTCGCTCATCGGGCCACCTCCGCTTCCGGTCCTGCCATCACCGCGCGCAGTGCTCGGAGGGCGTAATACGATCTCGATTTCACGGTACCGGGCGGGACGCCCAGTTCCTTCGCGGCCTCCGTCACAGACCGGCCGCGGTAGTACAGCTGGACCAGTACCTCGCGATGCTCGGGCGACACCTGGTCGAGTGCGTCCATCACCACCATGGTGTTGACCACGGACTCGGAGTGATCACCCTCCACCGGCGGCCGGTCCTCGACCTCCGCCACCTCGGCAGGCCGGACGGCCCGCGCCCTGGCCCGGTCGGTGACCAGGTTGCGCGCGACCGTCAGCAACCAGCCCCGCACCGACCCCTTGCCGTCCAGCAGGTCGTCGGCGTGCTTCCACGCCCGGACCAGAGTCTCCTGTACGACGTCCTCCGCGGCTGCCCGATCACCGGTCAGCCGGGTCGCGTAGGCCAGCAGGCTGCGGCCGTGTTCGGCGTACAGCGTGCGGATCAACGCCTCGGCCGTCTCCGGACGGCGGTCCGTGTCGCCCACCGCTGTCCTCCCAGGCTCGATCGACTTGGTCGATCGTACGATAGGGGATCGCGCCGCAGGACCCCATGCGGGGCCCTGCAGTACGCAGCAGTCGGCGGTGGCCATCGCGGTGGAGGTCAGTAGCCGTAGCCCGCGCCGGAGTCCGACGAGGCCTCCGTGGTGATCTTCTTGCCGTCCGCGCCGACGACCCACCAGGTACCGCCGACAGCCTGGCCCTTGGCCTCCCCGGCCTTGGAGTCCTTGGCGTACTCGTACACCGGGTGTCCGGCCAGCGTGACCTGCTTGCTGCCGTCGCTGCGGGCGACGGTACCGACGAGGGACGCGTCCACCCCGTCGACCTGCGGCGTACCTGACCCGGCGAGCACCGGTGGCCACATTGCCGCGCAGCCGCCGTCGCAGTTCGACTTCGACGGGTCGGAGGTGTCGTTGTCGAACACGTACAGCGTCCGGCCGGTGCCGTCGACGACGACCTTGCCGAAGTCGCCGACGTTCGCGGTGGCCAGCTTGGCCGCGGCGCCTGCGCTGGCGGGGTTGTTCGGGGCCGCCGCGGGCTTGTCGTAGCCGCCACCGCACGCGGTGAGGGCGGACAGTCCGAGGACCGTCGTTCCGACGACGATGGCAAAGCGCTTCATGATCCTGCTCCCTTGGATTGTGTGTCTGTTCGACACCATCCACACGGACAGGTAGCCCAACCGGTTCAAGCCGCAATGCCTGGTTATCTTTACGTTATGAGCACTCAGGAGAATCTGCCGGCCGCTGTCCGGCGCGTACTGGCCGCGGTCGACGCCCTCGACGCGGACGCCTTCGTCGCGGCGTTCGCACCGGACGGATTCGTCGACGACTGGGGCCGGCAGTTCCGCGGCCCGGAGCGGATCCGGTCCTGGAGCGACGGCGAGTTCATCGGTAAGAACGTCACCTTCACCGGCACGGAGGTGTCCACGCCCGGAAACCCGGTCACCGTCGCCACCCAGGTGGGTGGCGACGGCTTCAACGGGCCCTCACACTTCACTTTCGACGTACAGGACGATCAGATCGCGTCGATGACGATCACGGCCTGAAGACGATCTTCCCGGTCCGGCCGGGCTGCCGGTGGTGGTCGAGCGCCTTGCGGTACTCGGCCACCGGGTAGGTGGCCTCGACCTCGGCGCTGAGCACGCCCTGGGCAACCAGTTCGGCCAGCTCGGCGTACGTCGAGGCGATCTCCTCCGGCGTGGAGTTCTGCAGCCAGTTGACGATCCAGATCCCCCGCAGCTTGACCTGCCGGTAGATGGAGTCGCCCAACCCGACCGGCACCGGCTGCCCGGTGACGGACGAGTAGCTGACGACGGTCCCCTCGAACTCCAACGCCGACGCCAGCGCACTGGTGGTGGCATCCCCGGTACCGTCGAGCACCAGCTTGAGCTGCTGCCCACCGAGCTCGGCCTGGATCCGCTCCGCCAGATCGTTGCCATCGACAACCACTAGACCGGCGCCCTGACGCCGGAGGCGATCCGCCGCCGCCTCGCTGCGGACGACACTGAGTACCTTCAGCCCAGCCTGCTTGGCAAGGCCGAGCACGTACTGCCCGACGGTCGAGCTGCCCAGGTTCTGGCCGATCCAGTCCCCCGGCTGCAGGTCGACGTATCGGGTGAGCATGAGGTGCGCGGTCAACGGATTGGTGGCGACCATCGCGAGCTGCGCGGGGTCACCCTCGTCCGTCACCGGTACTACGTTGCTCGCGGCCACCACCACCTGGTCGGCCCAGGTGCCCTGCTGGTAGTTCGGCAGGATGACCACCCGGCGGCCGACCAGCGCCTGGTCGACCGACGCCCCCGCGGCGGTCACCCGGCCGACGCCCTCGGTACCGAGCGCGAACGGCGGCTTGGCCTGGAACCCATAGGTGCCCGCGGCAATCATCAGGTCGACCGGGTTGATCACCGCGGCCTCGATCGCGACCAGCACCTGGTCGGCGCCGATCGTCAGCTCCGGATCGGTGACGAGCGCGATGTCCTTGTCGATGTCACCGATGGCGTTCAGAATCAGCTTGCTCATATCTCTGTCCCCTCTTGAATTTCGTCAGCGCTTGAGGTCGAGGACCATGCGGAAGCGGGCGGCGCCGGACATCATCCGGGCGTACGCCTCGGCGGCGTCCTCGAGTCCGACCGGCTCGACCATCGGCCGGACGTCGTGGGCGAGGCTGAACGCGAGGTTCTCCTCGTTCTCGAGCGGGGTGCCGGTGAGCGACCCCTCGATGCTCTTGTTGCCGAACAGCAGTTGCACGGTGGGGACCTCGATCGGGTCCGCCGCCGCACCGACGACGATCAACTTGCCGCCCCGGGCGAGCCCGTCGAGCAGCGGCGTCATCGACGCGCCGCTGGAGGCCGTCGGGATGATCACCTTGGCTCCGCCGAGCGCTTGCAGGGCTGCGGCCTGGTCGACGGCGGTGCTGTCGATGTACTCGGTGGCGCCGAGCTTCAGCGCCAGTTCACGCTTGTCCTCGCCGCGGGCGATGGCGACAACGCGAAGGCCGAGCTTGGCGGCGTACTGGATGGCCAGGTGGCCGAGTCCGCCGATGCCCTGGATGGCGACCAGGTCGCCGGGCCAGAGGCTCGCCTTGCGCAGCGCGTTGTAGACGGTGATACCGGCACACAGCAGCGGCGCGGCCTCGACTGCGTCGAACTCGTCCGGTACTGCGACCAGCCCGGTCGCCCGAGTCGTCACGTACTCCGCGTAGCCGCCGTCGATCGAGTCGCCGAGGATCGCCTGGTCGGTGCAGTAGACGAACTCACCCCGCCGGCAGGACTCGCAGACGCCGCAGTGGCCGCCGAAGTACCCGACGCCGACCCGCTGGCCGACGCTCCAGGTGGTGACGCCGGCACCGAGGGCGTCGACCCGGCCGACCACCTCGTGGCCGGGGATGATCGGCGTACCGACCTCGTGGTGGTGGTAGAGGTTCTCGACCCCGACGACGTCGCTGTGGCAGATGCCGCAGGCCTCGACGGCGATCCGGACCTGGCCCGGTCCGGGGTCGGTGAGTTCACGCTCGGCCAGGCTGAAGACGCCCTCGGTGGCGTGCACCGCGCGATAGGTGGTCATGGTTGCGCTCCTAAGACGGTCGGTCATCTTGAACTGGTCAAAAGAGAACCCCTCGGCACTCGAGGGGTTCGGTGTCAGCCCTTGAACAGGCTGGCGAAGGTGATGCTGAAGAAACTCTCGAAGGGTTCCGTCGACTTGAAGGCGCGCGCCTGGATCAGGGTTCCTTCCCAGGCACTGAGCAGGTAGCGCGCCGTCTGATCCGCATTGAGCTCCTTGCGGATACTGCCGGCCTCCTGCCCCTCGGTGATCGCACCGGCGAGCAGCCCACTCCAGTACTCCAGCCCGGTCCGTACGCCCACCCGGATCGGCTCACTGTGGTCGACGATCTCGGTCCCGAAGTTGCCCAGCAGGCATCCACGAGTGATCCCGAAGCTGATCACTTCATCCCGCAGGAACTCGAAGTGCTGACGAATCCTGGCCACCGGCTCGACCGACTTGTCGGCCAGATCCATCAGCCGCCGCCCCTCGCCGTACCGCTCCAGCGCCACGATCGCGAGCGCTTCCTTACTCTCGAAGTGGTTGTAGAACGACCCCTTCGGAACCCCGGCCCGATCCGTGATGTCCTTCACCGCCGCCGCATTGAACCCCCGCTCATGAAACTGAGCCAGCGCCGCCTCGACAATCTCTTCCCGCATACTCCGCCTTGCCATGCCACCAATATGACCGCCCGTCTTAAGACTGTCAAGTAGGCCGCCCTCCTGCCGACGCAGCCCGGCGATCAGATCGCCACGACGGTCAACACATCCTCGAGTCCCTTGAAGTCCTTGGCATTGCGCGTGTACAGCGGCAAACCTCTGGTCGAAGCGATGGCGCCGATCATCAGATCCATCCGCCGCGGCCGCGGGTCTCGCCCGGCCGAAATCGCCAAGGCCACCAGGGTGCCGTAGCGAGCAGCCGCCTCACCATCGAATGGCAATGGGTCGAAGTCGGACACAGCCGCTCCGAGCAACTCGGTCCGAGCCGCCCTGGTCGCCGAATCCTTGGCCATCGCGACACCTTGATGCAGCTCCGCCAGCGTTACAGCGGTGAGCTCCGGGTACTCCGGGAGACGGCTGGCGTCCAACAAGCCGAGATCGATGTATGCGCAGGTGTCCAGTACGCCAGTGTCCAGCGAATCAGCCACGGTCGCGCATCCAAGGGTCACCCGCCGGATCGTCACCAACCCGGTCGTCGCCGCCGAAGAACTCATCAGCCTCCTGGCGTAGCCGCTCGGAGTCCACCCGGGGCAACCGTCGATGCCGTGCGACCAGCTCTTCAGCCGTCAACCGTCGCCGGCGACCCAGCGGGCGCAACTCCGCGACCTCGGTCCCGTTCCGGGTGATGTGATAGGTCTCCCCCGCCTCGACGGAGTCCATCACCGCAGCGGAATGATTCCGGAACTCGCGTTGAGTGATGATCTTCATGAGACGAGTGTAGCCCCGTGAGACACGCGGCGCTACGCCGGTTCGGGTTCGCGGATTCTTTGGCTGATCACCGCGGAGACGCCGTCGCCGCGCATGGTGACGCCGTAGAGGGCGTCGGCTACCTCCATGGTGCGCTTCTGGTGGGTGATGACCAGGAGCTGGCTGTTCTCGCGGAGTTCTTCGTAGATCTCCAGGAGGCGGCCGAGGTTGGTGTCGTCGAGGGCTGCTTCGACCTCGTCGAGGATGTAGAACGGCGAGGGCCGGGCCTTGAAGAGGGCGACCAGGAAGGCGACCGCCACCAGCGAGCGCTCGCCACCGGACAGCAGTGAGAGGCGCTTGACCTTCTTGCCGGGCGGACGTGCCTCGACGTCGATACCGGTGTTGAGCATGTCGTCGGGGTCGGTCAGCACGAGCCGGCCCTCGCCGCCGGGGAACAGCCGGCTGAAGACGTGTTCGAAGGCGACCTCGACGTCGCGGTAGGCCTCGGTGAAGACCTGCTCGACCCGGTCGTTGACCTCTTTCACGATGTCCATCAGGTCGCGGCGGGACTTCTTCAGGTCCTCGAGCTGCTCGGCGAGGAAGCGGTGCCGCTCCTCCATCGCGTCGAACTCCTCCAGCGCGAGCGGGTTGATCCGCCCCAGCTGGCCGAGCGCGCGCTCCGCCGTCTTGAGCCGCTTCTGCACCTTCACCCGGTCGAACGGCTCACCCTCGAGCTCGAGCGTGTTCTCGTCGCCATCCTTCACCAGCGGCGGTACCAGCTGATCCGGTCCGTACTCCGCGACCAGCGCCTCCACCTCGGTACCCAGCTCGCTCAGCGCCTTCTCGTACAGGGCTTCCAAGCGCATCTTCTGCTCGGCCCGGGCCAGCGCATCGCGGTGGACGGTGTTGGTGAGCTGCTCCAGCTCACTGCTCAGGTTGCGAGTCGCGGAGCGCGCCTGTGCCAGCGCCGTCTCCCGCTCGGCCCGCTGAGCCTGGATGGCCGACCGCTCGGTCGCCGCAAGCTTCAGTGAGTTCTCCAGGCGAGCCAGCACGTGACCGGCAGCCAGGTGGACCGCCTGCGCGGCCTGGGATTGCCGTGCCCGCCGGGTCGCTCTGGCGATCGCCCGAGCCCGGGCCTCCCGCTCCTGGCGAGCCGCACGCTCCAGTGAGTCGGCTCGGCCGGACAGGGCCCGCGCACGCTCCTCAGTGGTCCGCAGTGCGAGCCGGGCTTCCATTTCGCCCGCACGGCCGGCCTTGGCCGCCTCGGCGAGCCGGTCACGCTCGGTGGGGTCGGGCTCGTCGCCGTCTTCGTCGCCGTACTGCTCGACGTCGCTGAGTCGCTTCTCCAGGTCGGCGAGGCCGGACAGGTTCTTGTCCCGCTCCTCAGCCGCCGCGGCGATCGCCTCAGCCATCCGCTGGGCCTCACCGCGGGACGCCTTCGCCAGCGATCCGAACTGAGCCAGCTGCTCGGCCACGGCGGCCATCGACGCGTCCGACTCGTGCAGCCGGGCCAGCGCGATCTCGACGGACTCCTTCTGGCTCCCCCGCTCACGCTCCATCGCGGCCAGCTCGAACCGCAGCCGCTCGCTCCGGGCAGTGGCCTCGGTCAGCTTCTCGGATGCCTCGTCGACGGCCGACTGCACCTCGATCAGGCTCGGCGCCGCGTCAGACCCGCCGTACGCGAAGTGGGCACCCAGTACGTCGCCCGCGCGGGTGGCCGTGGTGACGTCGGGCAGGTGCTGCACCAGCGAGCGCGCAGCCGGTACGTCCTCGACCACAGCCACCTTGCGGAGCAGTCGGCGGAGTGCCGGGCGCAGCGTCTCGGGGCAGTCGACCACGTCGACCGCGTACGTCGCGCCGTACGGCAGAGAGGGCCAGCTGGAGTAGTCGTCGGCCGGGGCGTCTCCGAGGAGCAGCCCGGCACGGCCGAGGTCGTGCTCCTTGAGGTGCCCGACAGCGTTCAGAGCGGCCTGCGTGTGGGTCACTGCGACAGCGTCGGCCGCCTCGCCCAGTGCTGCGGCGATAGCGGTCTCATAGCCGGCGCGGACGCTCAGCAGGGCCGCCACGGAGCCCATCAGGCCGGTGATCTGCTCAGAGGCGGCCAGCAGGGCGCCGGCGCCGTCCTTGCGGTTGAGGCCCATCTCCAGGGCGCCCTTGCGGGCGGTCAGCCCGGCGCGCTCCCGCTCGGCGTCGCGCTCCTCGGCGCGGAGCTTGGTAAGGCGCTCATCCAGCTCGTCCAGGACGCTCTGGGCTGCCTCGTACTCCTCGTCCAGACCGCGCTCACCGGCGTCGAGGCCGGCGACCTGGGTCTCCAGAGCAGTGAAGTCGTGTTGCGCCTTGGCAGCCCGTGCCTCGGCCTCCCGCTGGTTGGTGGCGAGCCGGCCGATCTCGGACTCGGCGGCGGCCGCGCGACTCTTCAGCGCGTTCACCTGGCCGGTCAGCCGGGCCAGGCCCTCGCGACGGTCGGCGGCGGCCCGGATCAGCGCCGCGATCCGGCGCTCCTCCTCGGCGTGCTGGGCTTCCAGCTGCTGCCGGTGCTCGATCGCCTGCTGCAAGAGCTCGGAATGCGCCTCGACCTCGGCCTCGATCTGCGCCTCGGTCTCGCGGACCCGGGCTGCCTCCAGCTCGAGCTCCTCGGGGTCGCGTCCGCTGCGGGACTCCTCGGCCTCGTCGTTGAGCGAGCGGATCCGGTCGGCGGCGATCCGGGCGGTGCCCTTGATCTTCTCGCCGAAGCCGGACAGCGAGTACCAGGTGTCCTGGGCGGCCTGCAGGGCCGGCGCGTCGGTCCGCAGCGCATCCTCCAGCTCGGCCTCCATCTCCCGCGCCTCGCGCAGGGCGGCCTCGATCTGGGCACGCTTCTCGGTCAGCGCCGCCTCGTCCTTGAGCTCGGCCTCGAGCGCGGACTGGGCCTGCACGATGTCGTCGGCGAGCAGCCGGGAGCGGCCGTCACGGACCTCGGCCTGGATCGTCACCGCCCGGCGAGCCACCTCCGCCTGGCGCCCGAGCGGCTTCAGCTGGCGACGGATCTCGGCGATCAGGTCGCCGAGCCGGTGCACGTTGCCCTCGGTCGACTCCAGCTTGCGGAGCGCCTTCTCCTTGCGCTTGCGGTGCTTGAGGACACCGGCGGCCTCCTCGACGAAGCCGCGGCGACCCTCGGGGGTGGCGCGCAGGATCGAGTCGAGCTGGCCCTGGCCGACGATGACGTGCATCTCACGGCCGATACCGGAGTCGCTGAGCAGCTCCTGGACGTCCAGCAGCCGGCAGTTCTGGCCGTTGATCTGGTAGTCCGAGCCGCCGTTGCGGAACATCGTCCGCGAGATGGTGACCTCGGTGTAGTCGATCGGCAGCGCGCCGTCGGTGTTGTCGATGGTCAGCACGACCTCGGCGCGGCCCAGCGGGGCGCGGCCGGAGGTGCCGGCGAAGATGACGTCCTCCATCTTGCCGCCACGCAGCGACTTGACGCCCTGCTCGCCCATCACCCAGGCGAGACCGTCGACGACGTTGGACTTGCCGGAACCGTTGGGCCCGACGATGCAGGTGATCCCCGGTTCGAAGTTCATCGTCGTGGCCGACGCGAACGACTTGAAGCCTCGGAGCGTCATGCTCTTGAGGTACAAAGCGATTGCTCCCAACCCGTGAAAGGACAGACGATACCGAAAGGAACCGTCATAACCGCAATCGCGTCACTTGACGCCCTGTGACGCTGCCGCTACCGGGGGAAGTAGTTCCACTCATCACTGTACTTCGAGCGGACGCGCTGAATCTGCAGCAAAACGCGGCGGAGGCCCGGACGGGGGCCGCCGCCGTGTGTGGTGCGGTCGGTAAAGGTGGTGCGGCTTCGGCTAGGTCAGACCGAAGCGGGCTCGCGCAGAGCCTCGTCTACCGTGAGCAGACGTCCGTCGTGTACGGCTGCGACCAGGTGGTCGTTCTCAGCCTGCAGGCGCATCACGTGCGCCTCCAGATCGGCGACACGCCGGTTGAGCAGACGAACCTGCTCGAGCATGCGCGGGTCAGTGCCTCCAAGGTGCCCTAAAAGAGCCTTGGCCATTGTGCTGTCCTCCGGAAGGGTTCTGGCAGGTTTGGCGCCCCTGGGGTCCGCGGAGCGCAGAATTGTGTGCCGTCTTTCAGGGTGACACCGGGATCCGGTTGGGTCAACCTGGGCTACTGGAATTAACTATTTCCCGCTCACCACCGGGCGTGTCGCGGTACCGGCTGGCACTTCGGGCAGCGGAACGAGGAACGGTTCATGAACGGTTCGCGACGGATCGGGCGGCCGTCTCGCGGGCAAGGCGAATCCTCTTGGCCGTAGACCGCGAGACCCCGCTCGAAATAGCCGGATTCCCCGTTCACGTTGACATACAGGGCATCGAAGCTGGTCCCGCCGACAGCCAGCGCCTCACCCATCACCGCCTTGGCATGACCGAGGATTTCCCTTGCCTGTAAGGGTTTCATCGTCTCGGTCGCCTTGGCGTAATGCAGCTTCGCGCGCCACAAAGCCTCGTCGGCATAGATGTTCCCGATACCGCTGACCAGGGTCTGGTCCAGCAACGCCCGTTTCAAGCCGGTTTTCTTCCGGCGCAAGGAGCTGACGAAAAGCGCCTCGTCGAACAAGGGATCGAACGGATCCCGGGCGATGTGCGCGATCTCCGCGGGCAGTTCGGCGCCGCCCTCGGAGTACGACAGACCACCGAACATCCGCTGGTCCAGAAAACGGACCTCTCCGCCGTCGTCGGCGAACCGGAAACGGATCCGCAGGTGCTTCTCGTCCGGCGCCCCGACCGGCTGCACCCGGAACTGCCCGCTCATCCCCAGGTGCGCCAGGACGGCGTCCCCGGACTCCAGCGGCAGCCACAGGTACTTCCCGCGCCGCGCCGGGGCCGCGAACGTCTGCCCCTTGAGCAGCGCGACGAAATCGTCCGGCCCGGCGAGATGCCGCCGGACCGGACGTGGATGCAGTACTTCGACGGCGTCGATCGTCCGCCCGGCGGTGAAATCCGCGAGTCCGCGGCGAACGACCTCTACCTCGGGTAGCTCAGGCACTTACGGCTGGGTGGACGGGTCGATGCTGTCGGGGTGGGCTGCCCTGAGCGCCTTCCAGGCGGTCTCGGCGGCTTGCTGCTCGGCTTCCTTCTTGCTCCGGCCGATGCCGTGCCCGTAGGTGTCCGAACCGATCCGCACCCGCGCCTCGAACGTCTTGGCGTGGTCGGGACCGGACTCGGCGATCACGTACTCCGGTACGCCGACACCCAACTGGGCCACCAGCTCTTGCAGGCTGGTCTTCCAGTCCAGGCCCGCGCCCAGCCGCGCCGACGACTCCATCAGCTCGTCGAACAGCGTGTGCACGACCCCGCCGGCCACCTCGAACCCACGATCGAGGTAGACCGCCCCGATCAGTGCCTCGACGCAGTCGGCCAGGATCGACGACTTGTCCCGCCCGCCGGTGGCTTCCTCGCCACGCCCGAGCCGAAGGTACTTACCCAGCTTCAGCTCGCGAGCGACACCCGCCAGGGCGCGCATGTTGACCACAGCGGCGCGCAGCTTGGCGAGCCGGCCCTCGGAGAGGTCCGGATGGTTGCGGAACAACGACTCCGTGACGATGACGCCGAGCACGGAGTCCCCGAGGAACTCCAGTCGCTCATTGGTCGGCAACCCACCGTTCTCGTACGCGAACGAACGGTGGGTGAAGGCGTGCTCCAGTAAATTGTCAGCCAGCGATACGCCGAGCCGCTGGTTCAGCTCGGCGTAGAGCCCCGATTCGTTGGCAGAGTTCACTGGGTGGTGCCGTTTAGCTCTCGACGACCTGGCGACGCTCACCCTTGGCGCCGTACTGGCCGCAGGTGGGGCACACGGTGTGCTGCAGGTGCTTCGCGCGGCAGGCGGGGTTCACGCAGGTGACCAGCGAAGGCGCGGTGGCCTTCCACTGGGCCCGGCGGTTCCGGGTGTTGCTGCGCGACATCTTCCGCTTCGGAACGGCCACGGTTATGACTCCTCGGTTCGGCCGGGGGCTTGCGACCCGGCCGGCTGGCTGGTGACTTGGGAAAAGCTTTCAGGAACTGCTGGTACTACTTCTTCTCATCCTGCCCGAGCAGGCCCTGCAGAGCGGTCCAGCGGGGATCGGCACCGTCCTCGTGCTTGTGGCCGGGCTCGTCCTCCAGTCGCACCCCACACTCGGGGCACAGACCAAGGCAGTCGTCCGAACACAAGGGCTGGAACGGCAGCGCGAGCACCACCTGGTCCCTCAACGCCGGCTCGAGGTCGATCAGATCGCCCTCCATCCGGCTGGCCTCGTCCGGCTCGGCGTCGCTCTCCGGGTAGACGTACAGCTCCTGGACGTCGGCGAGGAACTCGTCCTCGACATCGACCAGGCACCGCGCGCACTCCCCGACCAGCCGGCCACTGGCCGAACCGGACACGAGCACCCCCTCGACCACCGCTTCCAGTCGCAGATCGAACTGGATCGGGTCGCCTTCGGGAACGCCGATCACGTCGATACCGAGGTCGGCCGGTGCCGGTGCCGTAAAGGAGACTTCGCGCTGAGACCCGGCGCGGCGTGACAGCTCGTGGGTATCGATCACGAGTGGGGACCGCGGGTCCAAGGCGCTCAGGACATCCCTTTCAGGCGTAGGCAGGCAGAATCTCGGTCTCAACAAGACCAGTGGACAACATTACCAACTTCAGTCCGTCTGACCCAATCCGGGGCTCGCTAGAGCGTGGCGAGCAGCCTCGCGTGGACGCTGGGGGGCACGAACTGGTCTACCGGACCGCCGAGTTTCGCAATCTCCTTGACCAGGCTGGAGGAGATGAAAGCGTTCTCCGGCGCGGTCGGCAGGAAGACGGTGTCGACGCCGGACAGTCTGCGGTTCATCTGGGCCATCGGCAGCTCGTAGTCGTAGTCGGACCCGGTCCGCAGCCCCTTGACGATCACCCCGGCGTGCTCGGCCCGGCAGTAGTCGACCACCAGCCCGTCGAAGGTGCCGACCCGGACATTGCCGAACGGCGCGGCGATCTCGGTCAGCATCGCCACCCGCTCCTCGACGCCGAACAGCCGCTGCTTGGACTGGTTCACACCGGTCGCGACGATCACCTCGTCGAAGGCGGCCGACGCCCGGGCGATCACGTCCAGGTGGCCGTTGGTGGGCGGGTCGAAGGTACCGGGGAACACAGCCCTACTCATGGCGGTGACCGTACCAAAGCCGGGCCTCGCCGTACTTGCGGTCCCGCAGCGCGGCGAACCCCTCCGGCCACTCCCACGGCTCGCGCTTGGCCCGCTCGACCACGACCACCGCGTCCTCGGCCAGCCAGCCGCGTGCCGCCAGCGTGGTCAGGACTTCCTGCAGCTCGGCGGTCTCCAGCTTGTACGGCGGGTCGGCGAAGACCAGGTCGATCGGGTCGCCCGAATTGGTGCCGGTGGCAACCTTCTCGACGGGCCTGGTCAGCAGGGTCGCACCGGGCAGGCCGACCGCCTTGATGTTGGCCGAGATCACCTCTGCCGCTTGGCGATCGGCCTCGACCAGGACGACTCGGGTGGCCCCACGTGACAGCGCTTCCAGGCCGACGGCGCCTGATCCGGAGTACAGGTCGAGGACCTGGAGTCCGTCGAAGCTGCCGAATTCCGTCTCCAGGGAGGAGAAAAGCGCCTCCCGGACCCGATCGGCGGTCGGTCTGGTTCCGTTGCCAGGTGGTACCGCGATGCGGCGGCCGCCGGCCACTCCCCCGACGATCCTGGTCACGTTTTCTCCAAGTAGTCAGTGGCTTCCGACTCCAGCGCGCTGCGCACGAAGGAGCGTAGTACGGGGTACTCCGCGAGCTCGGCGTCGACCGAGATCAGCGAGTTCGCGACGTGCCGGGCGGTCAGGATGATCTCCTCGTCGCGCAGTACGCTGAGCAGCTTGAGACTGCTCCGGCGGCCGGACTGGGCGACGCCGAGCACGTCACCCTCGCGCCTGGTCTCCAGGTCGATCCGGGACAGCTCGAAGCCGTCCGTCGTCGCCGCGACCGCCTCCAGCCGCTGCATTGATGCCGATCCCGGCCAGGTGTAGGTGACCAGCAGGCAGAGCCCCGGCACCTTGCCCCGGCCGACCCGCCCGCGGAGCTGATGCAACTGGGAGATGCCGAACCGGTCAGCGTCCATCACCACCATCGTCGACGCGTTCGGCACGTCGACGCCGACCTCGATCACGGTGGTCGCGATCAGTACGTCGATCTCGCCGGCCGCGAACCGGGTCATCACCGAGTCCTTCTCGTCGGCCGGCAGCCGTCCGTGCAGGATCTCGACCCGGAGGCCGTCCAGCGCCGTCTCGAGCACCTCTGCCACCTGGAGCACCGAGATCGCCGGCCGGGTCTTGGCCTTGGACTCGTTGCGCCCGTCGTCGCCGTCGTTGAGGTCGCCCGGTGCTGGATCTCCTTGGGCGAAGTCGCCTTCCTCGTCGGCGGCGTTCTTCACGTCGTCGCCGATCCGCGGGCAGACGACGTACGCCTGATGGCCCTTGCCGACCTCCTCACGGACCCGCTGCCAGGCGCGCTCCAGCCAGTCCGGCTTCTGCAGCGCCGGCACCACGTTGCTCGCGATCGGCGACCGGCCGGCCGGCAGTTCGGTCAGCGTGGAGACCGCGAGGTCGCCGAACACCGTCATCGCGACCGTCCGCGGGATCGGGGTCGCCGTCATCACCAGGGTGTGCGGAGTCGCGTCGCCCGACTTCGTGCTCAGCGCTGCCCGCTGCTCGACGCCGAACCGATGCTGCTCGTCGACCACGACCAGCCCGAGATCGGCGAACTGCACCTTGTCCTCGAGCAGCGCGTGCGTCCCGACCACGATCCCCGCGGCGCCACTGGCCGCGTCCAACATCGCCGTACGCCGCGCTGCCGCGTTCAGCGACCCGGTCAGGAGCCCCACCCGGGTCGCCTGGTCGGCCCCGCCGAGCATGCCCTGCTCGGCGAGCTCACCGAGCATCTTGGTCAGCGTCTTGTGGTGCTGGGTCGCGAGCACCTCGGTCGGGGCGAGCAGTACCGCCTGGCCGCCGGCGTCGACCACCGAGAGCATCGCCCGCAGCGCCACGACTGTCTTGCCGGAGCCGACCTCACCCTGCAACAGCCGGTGCATCGGGTGCGGCCGGGCGATGTCGGCGAAGATCTCGTCGCACACCTCGGTCTGCCCGTCGGTCAGCGTGAACGGCAGCCGCTTGTCGAACTCGTCCAGCAGACCGCCTGCCGTCTTGACTCGCGGCACGGCCTTCAGCGCGTCCGTGACGGCCCGGCGCTGGGCGAGGATCGTCTGCATCACCAGCGCTTCCTCGAACCGGAACCGCTTCTGGGCGATGTCGATGTCCTTCTCGGTCTCCGGCAGGTGCACCTTCTGCAGCGCCTCGCGCAGACCGATCAGCCGCTCCTTGCGCAGGATCAGCTCGGGAATCGGGTCGTCGACCTCCTCGAGGTTGTCCAGCACGATCTTGATGCTGCGCTCGATCGTCGCCGTCGGCAGCTTCGCGCTGGCCGGGTAGAGCGGCCGGAACGGCTTGGCCCTGCGCTCGATCTCCTCCTCGGTCAGGTCCTCCTCGTCGAGGATCTCGGTGCCCGGGCCCTTGAGCTGCATCGTCTCGCGGAACATCGTCACCTCGCCCCAGAACAGCGCGGCGGTGCCGGCCACCAGCTTGTTCGCCAGCCAGGGCTGGTTGAAGAAGGCCAGCTCGAGGTCGTTGCGGCCGTCGGTGACGACCACCTTGGTGATCGTCTTGTGCCGGCGGAACTTCTGCACGTCGTCCGGGCGGATCTCCTGCTTGGAGTCGAGCGAGCGGACGGTGACCTTCTTGACCCGCCCGCTGACCGTCGCCTGATCGCCGACCTGCAGCTCGTCGAACGGGGTCAGCTCGCCCTTCTTCAGGTACCGCCGCGGGTAGTGCCGCAGCAGTTCCCCGACGGTCTCGATGCCGAGCACCTCGGAGAAACTCTTGGCCGTCTTCGCCCCGACGAAGTCGCGGAGCTTGCGGTCGATGTCGGTCTTCATTCCACCCCGATCAGCAACGGGTACCTTTCCTGTCCTCCGTCGTACACCACGACATCGACATCCCGGCGAATCCGCCGCACGTGCCGCACCACCGCATCGACCAGCCCGGCCTCCACCTCGCGGCCGGTGACCACCGTCATCAGCTCGCCTCCGCCGCCCAGCAGCCGGTCGACGACGCCGGTCGCGGCGGTCTCCAGGTCGTCGGTGATGAGGCTGAAGTCGCCGTCCACGACACCGAGCGCGTCGCCGATCCTGCAGGTGCCGGCCATCGTCCACGCGTCCTTCACGGCGATCGTCACCGCGCCGTGGCGGGTCTGGCCGGCGGCCGCTGACAGCTGAACCACAGCGTCGTCGAAGCTCCGCTCGGGGTCGTGGACCGCGATCGCCGCCAGTCCTTGAACCTGCGCCCTGGTCGGGATCACTGCTACCCGGATGCCGTCCTGGCGCGCCGCGGTGGCTGCTGCTTCGGCCACTGCGATGGAGTCGCTGTCGTTCGGCAGTATGACGATCTCAGGCGCCCCTGAACGCTCGATAGCCCTCAGCAACTCACCAGTCGAGCATCTGCGCCCGGGGCCGCCCCGAACGACCACTGCTCCGGCTTCCTCGAACAGGTCCGCCAGCCCATCACCTGCGGCCACGGCGATCACGGCCCGGTTCGTAACCGGCTCCCGGTGAGCCATGTCCGCGAAGTGGGTCACCCTGATCCGGTACGGCCGCCCGATCCCGATACCCAGCTCGATGGTCGCGCCGACGTCATCGGTATGCACGTGAACGTTCCAGAGCTCGTCCCCGCCGACCACGACGACAGAGTCGCCCAGCCCCGCGAGCTCCTTCCGGAAGTCGCCGATCTGCTCGTCAGGCGCCTCCAGCAGATACATCACCTCGTATGCCGGTCCGTCCGGATCCAGATCCGTCCCAGCCGACTCCACCGGCGCCACCCGAGCTGGCACCCCACTAGTAGCTGCCGGAGCCCGCCCGGACAGCACTGACTCCATAGCCCCCAGAATCACCACCAGCCCAGCCCCGCCCGCGTCCACCACGCCCGCGCGCCGCAGTACCTCCAACTGCTCAGTCGTCTTGGTCAACGCGATCCGAGCCGCCGCCACGGCCGCCAAACACACCTCAGCCAGGCTCTTCCCCGCATTAGCAGCCTCCAGCGCCGCCTCTGCAGCCTTCCGGGCGACCGTGAGCATGGTGCCCTCAACTGGCTGGGCAACCGCGCTGTACGCAGCATCAGCCGCAAACCCCAACGCATCCGCGAACGCCACCGCCTCGCTCATCCGAGCATCCGCCAACACACCATTCGAAGGCTCTTGCTCTGGTGGGAGGTTCTCGGCGAGGCGGAGGCCGCAGGCGCGGACCAGCTGGGAGGTGATGACGCCGGAGTTGCCGCGGGCGCCCAGGAGGGCGCCTCGGCCGAAGGCTTGGACTGCTTCGGCGAAGGTCAGGTCGCCGGCCGGGAGGGCGTCGCAGGCGGCTTCCCAGGTCAGGTACAGGTTGGTGCCGGTATCGCCGTCGGGGACCGGATAGACGTTGAGCTCGTCGATCTCGACCCGGGCGCGCCCGAGCTCGGACAGCGCGGTACGGGCCCAAGCTCGCAGTACCGCCGTCGTCAGCACCTCTCCACGCACATCCACGCCCGGAAGGCTAACCGGTCCCGGCGATTACCATGATGCGTGCTCTCTTCGCTCTTCTCGGTGGCTACCGACAGCTATGACCTGGCGGTCCGGGAGATCCGGGACGAGTTCGGCCCCCAGGTGTTGGTCGAGCGGGTCAGCGGGGACCTCGGCCGGATCACCGAGAACGGCCCGCCGATCGAGGAGCTCGCCGCCGCCTGCAACGACGGGCGGATCGTCTTCATCCGGCACCTGACCGCGGAGATCGCCGGCTTCGGCGTCAGCGAGGTGCCGACGGGGCAGGAGTTGGCGGAGCTGATCCTGGCCGAGCTGCCGCGCCACCCGCGGGCGCTCGCAGTACAGACCTGGACGGATGGGCCTAGCAGCGGCGGCTCGTACTACCACCTCCTGGAGCCTGCGCTGGCCGAGCGCGGGATCGAGGTCAGCCGGGCCGGCCAGGAGCTCGTCGTCTCCTGCTTCGCCTCGAAGAAGAACGTGCTGATCGGCCTCAACCGCCTCGAGCACAGCCTCTCGGACTGGCCGGGCGGCCGGATGCGCCTTGCCCGCTCGGACGATCGCGTCTCCCGCTCGGAGTTCAAGCTCGAAGAGGCCATCCAGACCTTCGACCTGCAACTCCCCCACGGCGGCAAGGCGCTCGACCTAGGCGCCAGCCCCGGCGGCTGGACGCGGATCCTGCGCCAGTACGACCAACAGGTCTGGTCGATCGACCCCGGCGATCTGGACCGCCGGGTGGCCGCCGACCGTGGCGTCCATCATGTCGCCACCACGGCCGGCGAGTTCTTCCGCCGCAACCAACTCCGCTTCGACGTCGTGGTCAACGACATGCGGATGGACCAGCTGATGAGCGCCCGCGTCATGCTCGACGCGATCCCCCACCTCCGCCGGGGCGCCCTCGCCGTCGTCACCCTCAAGGGCGGCGCCCGGAACCCGCTCGACGCCGCCCGCCGAGGCATGGACGTCCTCCGCAAGAACTACGACATCCAGTCAGCCCGCCAACTCCACCACAACCGCAACGAACTGACGGTCATCGCCCGAGCCAGGTGACCGCTACGTCACCTTGAAGTCCAGCGTCTTGGTTCCCTTCGGCCCGGCATCGGTCACCACGTTGACGGTCACGTGGTACAGCCCGCGGGTTTTCAGCACGTCCCTGGCGAAGGGAAGGCCGCTGGTACAGGTCTCGCCGCGCAAGCTCTGCACGATCGCGGTACCGCGCTTGAGTATCCAGGTGGGGTAGCAGCCCCGGGTCAGTTGGCGACCCGACTCGTCGTCCACCTCCGCAGAGGCGAGGGGCGTCGAACCGGCCCGGTACTCGTTCGGCCCGATCTTGCCGCCGGTGGTCATCGAGACGGTGATCGCCAGCGTCCCCGGCGCAGGCGCTTCGACGGTCGGCGAGGTCGGAAGCTCTGGTGTCGACGCACCATCGGTCGGTGCCGGGGTGACGGACTCGGTGACCGTCTCGGTCGCGGTGACCGTGGCGGTGGTGGTCTCGTGCGCCACCACGGTGGTCGGCGGTGGGGCTGGGTTGAGGCTTTCCGGGAGGGCGCCGTGCTGGCCGGCGACGATGGTGAGTATCGAGCCGATCAGGGCGCCGATCACCGGGATGGTGGCGATCAGGGCCGGGTGCCGGTGCCAGGCGTACTGCTTCCTGGCCGGGTCGTCGGCTGGTTTCTGGGCAGGCGCGGGCGCCTTGGTCTGATCCACTGTGGTTCCCCCCACATGCGAAAAAGTGAAGGCACCACCTTGGACCACAACCGTGGTTGCCGTCCATGGCGGAGAGTGACGGGTACGAGTCGCCGCTAGCCGGTGGCGAGGAGTTCGGCCAGCAGTCGGCGTAACTCGGTGTGGCCCTCGGGGCCGAGGATCTGGTCGATCCGGGTTTCGATGCCCTGGATGGTTGCGATGCCTGCGGCGATGCAGTCATGGCCGCGGGGGGTCAGCATAATCAGCTTCGCGCGCCGGTCGGACGGATCCGGCCGTCTCTCGACGTAGCCCAGCTCTTCCAGCTCGTCGACGAGCTCACCCATCGCCTGCGGTGACATGTTCGCCCCGCGGGCCAGCGTGCTGAGGCGGCTCCCCCGCGGGCTGATCTGGGCGAACACCGCGGAGTGGGACGGCTTCTGCGGATAGCCCGCACCGACCACGCCGTCGACGATCTGGAACCCGAGCAGGCTGTAGGCCTGCCCGAGCATCGAGACCGTGTTCTGCGCCTGCTCGGGAGGGTCTTGTGCCATCGCCACTTGATCAAGTATACCTGATTATCAGGTCCACCTGATCAAATCGAGCGCCCATCGACAGGAGGCGCAGCATGACGAGCACCGCAGTTGGGTCGGATCCTCGCGAGGCCCGGGTGGAGGAGATGGCCGTCATCCACCGGATCTTCCGGCGCGGCTTTCCGCAGGTCGCCGGCCTGGTACGGCGTACTCCGCCGACCGCCACCGCGCGCGCCGAGGCGATCGCCGCGCATCTCGACTTCCTCCTGAACGGGCTGCACAACCACCACAGCGGCGAGGACGAGAACATCTGGCCCCGGCTCCTCGAGCGGGCCGCGCCGCAGGCCGAGCTGATCGACCGGATGGAGAAGCAGCACCAAGTGGTGGCCGAGAGGTCGTCAAGGGTGCGCGCCGCGCTGGAAAGCTGGCGCGCCGCACCCGTGAACGGCGACGAGCTGGCGGCTGCTCTGGATGACTTCACCCAGGCGCTGGTCGAGCATCTCGACGACGAGGAAGCCAATGTGGTCCCGCTGATGCGGGACCGGATCGACGCCGGGGAGTGGCGGCGGTTCGGCCAGGAGACGTTCGAGAAGTTCACGAACCCGGAGAAGCTGATCGCCGCCGGCACCCTCGAGGAGGTTGCGACCCCCGAGGAAGCGCAGTGGTTCCTCGGCGAGCTGCCGCTCCCGATCAAGCTGATGTGGCGGCTGCTGGGCCGGCGGCGCTACCGCCGCTATATCGCCCGCGTCCGCGGCTCAGCAACCCTCGGCCCGTTCCTGCGGACAGTGGCCGGGATCGCCAACCGGCTCGCCACCGGGCTGTATCGCCGGTCTGGAGGGAGGATCGGCGGTACGGCCAAGGGCCTTCCCGTGCTGCTGATCACTGTGGCCGGCCGCAGGACCGGTACGCCGTACACCGTGCCGGTCGCCTACTTCGAGACCGACGGCGGCTACCTCGTCACCGGCTCCGCGGGTGGATCCAAACCTGACCCACAGTGGTTCCGCAACCTCCGAGCCGCCACCCGGGCCCGGATCCAGATCGGCGACCGCCGGTACGACGTCGATGTCCACGTCTTCGAAGGCGCGGACCGCGACCGGCTGTGGCGCGACGTCGTGCTCGCCCGCGCGCCGTTCTTCGCGAAGTACGAGGCGAAGGCCGGCCGCATCATCCCGGTGGCTGTGCTCGGGCACCCCTCGCCTTTGCCCTGACCGGATACAGCAGTAGGCGCCCGGGGTAACCCGGGCGCCTCTGGGGCCCTACACGGAGGACGGCCTGGTCAGGCCGGTCGTACTAGCCGACTACGCGCTGAACCTTGCCCGCCTTGATGCAGGACGTGCAGACCTTCAGCTTCACGGGCGTGCCCTTGATGACCGCACGGATCGGCTGGATGTTGGGGTTGAAGCGACGGTTCGTGCGCGCCTTGACCCGACGGATCATCGCGCCCTTGCCCAGCCGGGCAACGCTCTTGCCGAACATCGGCTTCTTGTCGCAAATATCGCAAACTTTAGACATGATTCTCCGTGATTAGGGTCGAGACACCGACAGACCATGTTACACAGCTGCTGATGCGTCCACCAATTCGGCATCAGCCCAGGTCAGCGGCTGTCAGCCAGGTCACATCCTGGGCCGACAACTCCACCGACAAGCCGGGCAACGAGGTCCGCGTCTCGCTCAGCTGACGCGGTCCGATCAACGGGAACACCGGGTACGGCTGATGGAGCAGCCAGGCCAGCGCGATCGCCGTCGCACCCACACCATACTTGTCGGCCAGCTCCTCCGCGCGCCGGAGTCGCTCGAAGTTGCCGTCGGAGTAGAAGCAGCGAACCAGCTCCTCGTCCGTCCGGTCCTCCGGCTTGGCCCGCCCGGTGAAGAATCCGCGCGCCTGACTCGACCACGGGAACAGCGCAACCTGCCGCTCCCGCAGCCATGCCTGCGACTCGTCGTCGCTGACATGACGGCAGCCGGCCCACGGTACGTCGTACGCCCGCGCCAGACTCAAGTGATTGCTCAGCAACGTGAAGGGCTGCTTCCCGTGCGCCGCCGCGTACGCGTTGGCCTCGTCGAAGCGAGCCGTCGTCCAGTTGGACCCACCGAACGCCTTGATCCGCCCGGCCTGGAAATGCGAGTCCAGCACGTCGACGAACTCCCCCACCGGGATCTCTTCGTTGTCCCGATGCATCAGGTAGAGGTCGACGTGATCGGTCTGCAGCCGCTCCAGCGACTCGAACAGCTGCCGGGTGATCGACTCCGGATCGCAGAACGGCGTGTGCGCGCCCTTCCCGATCACCACCACGTCGTCCCGGTTGGCCCGCGACTTCATCCACTGCCCGAGCAGCTTCTCGCCCCGGCCGCCGCCGTAGATGTACGCGGTGTCGAACGTCGTCCCACCACGCTCGATGAAGTCGTCGAACATCGTCGCCGCGTGCGGCAGCGTCAACTGGTTGTCGACGCCCATCACCAGCCGCGACACCTGCTTGCCGAGGCCGGGCACCTCGCCGTACGTCATCGGCGCATCGTCGCGCCGTACCAGCGGCCGCCCGGTGACCGTCGGGATCAGGATGTCGTCGCGCTCACTCGCGTACTGCTGCCCGATCAGCTTGCGCCACTCGTCCAGTACTTCGAGATTGCCCAGCGTGTCGGCCCACGACATCTCCGGCGCCTGCCTGGCCTCGATCGCCGCCGCGACCGCATCGGCCTCGGCCGTGTAGATGAACGCGGGCTCGGCGGAGATGTCGCGTGGCTCCTCCCCTACCTTGTGCAGCGTCACGTGGGTGGGCTTGCCGTCACCGCCGAACCACGGGTCTTCGATCACGAGGTACCCCTCGCTGCCGAGCACCCGGACCCGGTTCTCGTCGTTGAGGCGGACCCCGGTGCTCACCTGAGCAGTCATCCCACTGTCGAAGAACAGCGTCGCGACGGCCCACTCGTCCACCCCGGTCTCGCCGACCTGACCGACCGCGGTGACCGCCGCCGGATCGGCGTACGGGGCTCCGATGGCGGCGCCCGCGATCAGTCGCGCGTACGAGACCGGGTAGCCGCCGACGTCGAGGATGCCGCCGCCGGCCAGCTCGTTGGCGAAGATCCGGCTCTCGGCGTTGAAGGACGCCTGGAACCCGAACGACGCCTGGATCTGGTGCACCTTGCCGATCGCGCCGTCGCGGACCAGTTGGGCGACCAGCTTGGTCTGCGGCAGGCAGCGGTACATGTACGCCTCCATCAGGAAGACGTCGTTGCGGATCGCGGCCTCGATCATCGCCGCCGCCCAGGACCGGTTGATCGCGAGCGGCTTCTCGCACAGCACGTGCTTGCCGGCCTCGGCGGCCTTGATCGCCCACTCGGGGTGCATCGGGTGCAGGGTGGCGATGTACACGGCGTCGACGGTGTCGTCGGCGAGCACTTCGTCGTACGACGCATGCCGGTGCGGGATGCCGTACTTGTCGCCGAACGCGTCGGCCGACGCCTGGCTACGGCTGCCGACCGCGGCCAGCTCGCCGGTCGAGGACGCAGGGATCTGGCTGGCAAACCTGGACGCGATGTTTCCGGTACCCAGAATTCCCCAGCGGAGTTTGCTGTTCTGCACAGAGGTTCCCCTCATCGAGGTGCGGTCAATAGGGTCAGAACTTCATGGCGCCGGCGGCGATGTCGGCGATGAAGTGGCGGCCTCCGATCAGGAAGACGCCGATCAACGGAATCACACTCATCAGGGCACCCGCCATGACCATGCTGTAATCGGTGCCATAGACGCCGTTCAGTTGCTGCAGCGCGACCTGGAGGGTGAGCTTGTTCGGATCCGTCATCACGATCAACGGCCACAGATAATCGTTCCAGACGTTGATGAACGTGAAGATTCCGAGGAAGGCCAGCCCGGGCCGCAGGACCGGCAGCCCGACGGTCAGGTACTGCCGGAAGAAGCCGGCGCCGTCGACCTTCGCGGCCGAGATGAGCTCGTCCGGGATCGCTCCCTTGGCGTACTGGCGCATCCAGAAGATGCCGAACGCGTTCGCCGCGCCAGGGATGATCAGCGCCTTCAGCGACCCGATCCAGCCGAACTCGGCCAGCGTCACGAACTGCGGCACCAGCGCCAGCTGGGACGGGATCATGAACGTCGCGAGCAGCAGCCCGAAGAGCAGGTTGCGGCCGGGGAACTCGTACTTCGCGAACGCGAACGCGGCCAGCGAATCGAAGAACAGCACCAGAACGGTGACGCCGAGGCTGGCGATCAGCGTGATCAGCATCGAGCCGAAGAAGTCGATGTTGTCCAGCACATGGCCCATGTTCTCGAACAGGTGCGAGCCGACCAGCAGCTTCGGCGGGTAGGTGAAGATGTCCGAGGTGGTGTTCGAGGCCATCACGAGCATCCAGTAGAACGGGAAGATCGAGACCAGCACGCCGAACATCAAGACGACGTGGCCGACGACGGTACGGACTCTTTCAGTGCGCATCGGTCAGCTCCTTCTGCCCGGCCTTCTCGCGGGCGATCTTCGCGTCGATCCGGCGGGCCGCCCGTTTGGTGATCCGTTCGTCGTCGTTGCCGCCGATCAGCCGCCAGTTGATGATCGAGAACAAGACGATCAGGATGAACAGCGCCCAGCCGATCGCGGCGCCGTAGCCGAACTGGTGCTTGCCGAACGCGCTGTCGTACAGGTACGAGACGATCGTCAGGCCGCCGTCACCGGGACCGCCGATCGCGCCGCTGCTGCCGAACAGCACCTGCGACTCGGTGAAGATCTGCAGGCCGCCGATGGTGCTGGTGACCGCGGTGAACAGGATCACCGGCCGCAGCAGCGGCACCGTGATCCGCCAGAACGTCTGCCGTGGGGAGGCGCCGTCCATCTTGGCCGCCTCGTAGACGTCGGACGAGATCGCCTGCAGCCCGGCCAGGAAGATGATCGCGTTGTACCCGGTCCAGCGCCACAAGACGATGCTCGCGATCGCCACCTTGATCCCCCACGGCGCGCTCAGCCACTCGATCTTCTGCAGCCCGACCGACTGCAGGAACGCGTTCAGCAGGCCGAAGTTGTTGCTGAAGACCGAGCCGAAGACCATCGTGACGGCGACCACCGAGGTGATGTTCGGGACGAAGTACGCGATCCGGTAGAAGCTGCGGAACCGCGTCGCGTTGTGCAACGCGTTCGCGATCACCAGGGCCAGCAGCAGCATCGGAACGGTCGAGATCACCCAGATGATCAAGGTGTTGGTGATGGACTTCCAGAAGCTCGGATCGGTGAGCAGATAGCTGTACTGCTCCAGCCCGACCCACTTCATCTGGCCGATGCCGTCCCACGAGTGGAACGACAGCCAGATCGAGAACAGGATCGGGAACGCGCCGAAGACCGCGAAGAGGATGAAGAACGGGGACACCGCGGCGTACTGCGGAAGCGCTCTGCGGTACTTGCCCGGCGGCCGGTCCGGCGCGGACTCCTTGGTGGACACCGCTGCGGTGCTGATCGCGTTGCTGACGGCCATCTCAGATCGCCCCCGCCCGGGTGAGTTCGCGCTTGACCTGTTTCTGTCCGTCCTTCCAGGCCTGGTCGGACGACTTGCCGCCGACCTCGACGTTGACGAGTTCGGCCGCGAGGGGATCGCGGATGATCGTGTCGTACGGGCTGAAGTACGCACCCGGGTACTTCTTGGCCGACTCGGCGAAGACGTCGACGATCCTCTGGCCGCCGAAGAACGGATCGGGCGCGGTCAGTCGCGGGTCGGTGTAGCTGGCGGGCGTGGACGGGAACAGTACCGGGTCCTTGAACGCCTCGGCCTGGTTCTTGGACGACTCCAGCCAGCTGATGAAGGCGAACGCGGCCGCCGGATCCTTGCAGTACTTCGTGATGGCGAGGAACGATCCACCACGGTTCCCGGCGCCGCCCGGGGTCGCGCACACCCGCCACTGCCCCTTCGTCTTGGGGGCGGCGTTCTTCGGCCCCAACTGGGCCCACCAGACCGCACCGACGTACGCGACGAGCTGGCCGTTGGTGACGACCGCGTTGGCGTCGGTACTGCCCGACTGGGCGTTGGCCGACAAGCCTTCCTTGACCACCCGGACGGACAGGTCCCAGGCCTGCCGGATGTGGTCGCCGTCGCCGATGTACTGGCCGTCGGCGGTCATGTAGCGCTTGGTGAGCTGGGCGATCGCGTAGTCGAAGACCGAGGTGATGTTGTCGGTGATCGACGACCCCGGTACGGCTTGCTTGACCTTCTTGCCGAGCTGGATGAAGCCGTCCCAGTCGGGCGCCGTGGCCTGCACGTCAGCGGGCTCGGTGGGCACACCGGCCTTCTCGAAGATGTCCCGGCGGTAGAACAGCGCGGTCGGGCCGGTGTCCATCGGGTAGGCCATCATCTTGCCCTGCGGCGTGATGCCGAGCTTCCACTTCCAGTCGAGGAAGTCGCCCTTGAGCTTGTCCGCGCCGAGCTCGTTGAGGTCGTGGAACTGGTCCGCGTTGGGGAAGTACGTCGCCACGTCGTCGTTGATCGCCATGATGTCCGGGACCAGCGACTTGCCGGCCAGCGCGGTCAGCACCTTGGTCTTGTAGTCACCGCCGATCCGGGTCATCGAGAGCTGCTTGCCGGTCCCGGGGATGGTCTTCTCGGCCTCGCTGATCAGCGAGTCGTTGACGGAGCCGACCCAGGTCCACATGCTCAGCTGGTCGGCGGCCCCGAGCGAACTTCGTGATCCGCAACCGGTCAACCCGGCCGCCGCGGCCCCCGCCCCGGCGCCGAGCACCAGGAACTGCCTGCGTGTCACTGTCATGAACCGCCTCACCTGCACCTTCGTCACCGACCGGTTGGGGAGTACTCGTGTTCATTTTCGCCAGAAGTTGTCCACAAATGTTCGGACATGCTTAAGGTAAGCGCATACCAACTGAACCGGTCAAGGGCTCATCCTGGGCCCGCCCACTCCTTGGCCCGATCAGTCTCGGCCGACCGGCCGGCTGACAGGATGGACGCCATGCCGCTTGCAGAGATCGACACAGTTCTGTTCGACGCCGATGGAGTGATCCAGCGCCCCACCGTCGACTGGCGAGGGACGCTGTCCGGGTTCGTACCGCCTGAGGCGGCCGACGAGTTCGTGCTCGACCTGATGGTGTCCGAGCGGCCTTCGATCGCCGGCAAGGGCGACTTCCGGGAGGCAGTCGCCGAGGTGCTCGAGCGGTGGTCGTCCAGCGCGTCGGTGGACGAGGTACTTCAGCTGTGGCACCGGTTCGAGGCCGAGCCGGTGGTGGTCGGGTGGATCCAGGAGCTGCGGGCGGCTGGGGTCGGCTGCCATCTCGCGACCAACCAGCAGTCGTACCGGCGCGCGATCATGAACGACGAGCGGCACTACGGTGACTGGTTCGACCAGAGCTTCTACTCCTGCGACCTCGGGCTGGCCAAGCCGGATCCCGCCTACTTCAAGGCGATCCTGGCCGCGGTGGACCAGCCCGGCTCGACCACGCTCTTCATCGACGACAACCAGCCCAACATCGACGGTGCGCGGGAGGCTGGGTTGCATGCTGAGCTGTACGACCTCTCGGAAGGCCTTGAGGTGTTGCGTTCTCTGCTGGGGCGCTACGGGCTGACAGTGTCTTCGTGACCGCTGCTCAAGGGGCGGCTGGCGAGGAACAGGGCGGCAAGTAGCGGCAGGGTGATGAGGAAGGCTGTCCGGAGGTCGACCACGCCTGCTAGTGCGGCGAGGACGGCTGGCGCCAGCAGGATGGCTACACCGGATGCTGAGGCGCCTAGGGCGGCGAGGCGGGCTGAGCTGAGTCCTGGGGTGGCTACTAGGGCTGCCAGGGTGACCGGGTAGAGCGGGGCGACGCCGATGCCTGCTAGGACGAGGCCTGCTGTGACGACTGCCGGAGTACCGAACAAGCTGACCAGTATCGTCCCGGCGATCGCCAGCAGACCGCCCGGCACGATCGGGGACCAGCCGCGGAGATGTACCGGCCCGATTGCGCGCCCTACCGCCATACCGATCGGGAACGCACTGCCCAGCAAGGCGGCGCCGGCGATGGTCAGCCCCGAATCCAACAGTCGAGCCACCGCCCAGATCACAAAGCAGAACTCCACCGCGACCGCCAGCACCACTCGAGCCCACCCGCGCCCCACCTGCACCCACACCCGCCGCTCCAACCGCTGCGGCACCGCGGCCGCTTGCTGGTGAGTCGCGCCCGGCCGGGCGATCACGGCCAGGAGCACCAACGGAGGTACCGCCGCAAGCATCGCCAACCGCCCCGTGGACACCACCTTGTCCGCCGCCCCAATCGCCAGCGGAGCCAGGATCCCGCTAGCACTCGAGAACGCGTTGACCCTCGTGAGCCGGGCAGCGGCGGTCGGCCCACTCAGCAACAACGGCGCAATCAAAATCAGCAACGCCCCACCCAGCCCGACCCCCAGTCCCCCCGCAATCGCCAGCCCATAACTAGGCGCCACCGCAATCAGCACCCCACCCGCCGCACAAACAACCGCCCCGATCCGCAACACCACCCCGATCGCAACAACTCTGAGCATCCAAGGCCCCACCCCCGCGACCACCAGCAACCCCACCGCAAACGCCGACGACAACACCCCCAACCGCTCAGCCGACACCCCCAAATCCCGCCCCAACACCGCCACACACGCACCCGACCCAGCCAACAAAAACCCCAACGCCGAAAGCCCCACCCCAATCTCAACCCCAACCGAAACCACCAGCCGCCCACCCAGCACGGCGCCATCGCCAGGCCTGCCCACCCCCACGCCACTGGCCGCACCCGACCCGCCCGCTCCCGGGCTCCCGGCCAGCGCCTGCCCACCACCCGTCGCTGCGCCCTCGCCAACCCGGCCTGCTGCCGCCAGCCCAGAGCCGGCCGGCTCCACCTGACCGCCGAGCCGCGCTAGCTCGTCCGGGCCGACAGGTCCCCCGGACCCCTCTCCCGGGGTCGCAGCTGCGTCGGCTGTTGCTTCTCGGCGGGTGGTCACTCCCCCGTCCGGTTCAAGGAGTCGGCTAGCTGGTGTAGGTCTTCGAGGTGGAGGTCGCCGTCCAGGCCCTTCAGGGCGGCGGTCGTCGCGCCGGCGGCGCGGCCGGCGGCTAGGCCGACTTCGGCGTCTTCTACGACCAGGCAGTAGCGGGGATCGACACCTAACAACTCAGCGGCGTGGAGGTAGCCCTCGGGGTTGGGTTTGCCGTGGGTGATGTCTTCGATGGTGACGAGGAGCGGCGGCTCGATGCCGGCGGCTCCGAGGCGGGCCTTGGCGAGACGGTGGTCGGCGCTGGTGACTACTGCCCAGGGGAGGCCGCGGCGGTCAAGTAAGGCGAGCAGCTCGAAGGCTCCGGGGGCGGCGGCCACGTCGGCGAGGTCGTCGTACTGGAGTTCCATCTGTCGGAGGGCTGCCGCCGACCGGCCAGCCCGATCGAGGTGCGGCAGCATTCGGTCGGCGGTCGACTCGGCGGGCGCGCCGTGCGCCTGCGAGAGAACCTCCGCCGGGTCCACGCCGTACTCCGCCGCCCAGGTCGTCCACGCGCGCTCGACAGACGCGTCCGAGGTGACCAGAGTGCCGTCCATGTCGAACAACACGGCCCGCAGTTGCCCCAACTCCATCGACGCCTCCATTAAACTCGTACTCCGAGCATAAGCCAGGAAGGTCCCATGACGGCAAGAGGCGGCGTGAAACCGGCAGCCCGACGCGGCCAGTGGCAGACAGCCACCGACGTCCTCGGCCTCATCGCGCGCCAGCCAGGTATCACCCGGGCAGCCGCGGCCCGCGAGCTCCGCCTGAGCACCAGTTCGACCACCGAGGTCACCGCCCGCCTCCGCGACCTCCACCTACTCACCGAGACCCCCGCCCCGAGCCAGGGCCGCGGCCGGCCGACGACCGTACTACGCCCGCATCCGCGGGGCCCGGTAGTACTCGCCATGGAACTACGCCAAGCAGGCTGGCGAAGCGCAGCCGCGACCCTGGACGGCGTACTGCTCGACCAGCAGTCCACCCGGCACCGCAGCCGGCGGCCGGACGCAGTACTGGCCGCAGTACTGGCCGCACTCCGGGCAGGAGTCGACAGGGCCAAGGAACAGTACGGCGATCGCCTGCTAGCCGTCAGCCTCGCCGTAGCGGGCACGGTCCGCGAGGACCACCTCATGCAAGCCCCGACGCTCGGATGGAACACCGTCGACCTGAGCCCAGTGGTAGCCGGCTCCGGACTCCCCCTGCTCGTCGGCAACGACGCAACTCTCAGCGGTGTCGCCGAAGCGCGCACCGGAGCAGCAGCGGGCGCAGGTACTGCCCTGCACCTCATCGTCGAGGTAGGGATAGGCGGCACCCTGATCATCGACGGCAGCCCGGCCAGCGGGGCCACTGGAGCCGGCGGCGAGTACGGCCACATTCCGTTCGGCGACCGGCGTCGCACCTGTCCGTGCGGAGCCCGCGGCTGCTGGGACCTGGAGATCGACGGGCGGGCGCTAGCGGAGCACCTCCATGAGCCCGAGCCCGACGACCCCTACAGCTACGCCGAGGCCCTGCTTCAGCGGCTCGACGAACGCCCAATCAGCCGGGCCGTCGCCAAGGTAACCGCAGCGCTCGCCACCGGCATCGCAGGGCTCGTCAACGCCCACGACCCCGAGGTCGTCACCCTCGGCGGCCTAGCCGTCCCCCTGCGAGCCGCTGCCCCGGCAGTCTTCAGCACCGCCTACTCGGACGGCTTGATGACCTTCCACCGCGCCAGCCCGCCCGCAGTACTCGACTCGACCCACCAGCAGACCGGCGCCCTCCGAGGCGCCGCCGCCGTCGCCCTCGACCACATCACCAGCGAGAGCGCGCTAGCTCACTGGAGTGACCGATTCTCTTGATTCTGATCGGATCAGGCAAGAGGTCAAGAGGATAGATCTACCGTCCGCAGGGGTCGGGGCGAAAGACTTCAGTCATGAAGATCACCCACGGATTCCACGCCACCATGACCGCCCAGCCCGGCAAGGCGGACGAACTCATCGCCGCCCTGCTGACCGCCCCCAGCTTGCCCAATGACGACTGCATCGTCTTCCTGGTAGGCCGCTCGGCAAGCAACCCCGACGTCGTCCACGTGACCGAGGGCTGGAGCACCGAAGAAGCCCACAGCCGCTTCTTCAACTCCGAGCAGGCAAAGGCCTTCACCGCCAGGATCCAGCAACTCGTCGCCGACTCGGAGTACGCCGACGAGATCCCAGTCGGCGGCAAGGCCGCGCTCTGACCTCCCCCCCAAGCCAAAGGACCTGACCGATGACCTTGCCGCGCCCTGGAGTCGACCCAGAACTGAGCGACCTCCTCACCACGATGCCGCTCACCACCACACTCACTCCCGACCTGCTGGCCCAGATCCGGCAGTACCCATCGCCCCCGCCCGAGACCTTCTACGGCCGCCGTACCGTCGAACACCGCGAGCTCACCATCCCCACGCCCGACGGCGCTCAACTCCCGCTCTCGATCTTCGCCCCAGCTGACGCCGACGCGGCGGCGCCCTGCATCTACTGGATGCACGGAGGTGGGATGGTGATGGGCGATCGGCTGTCGCAGATCGACATTCCGCTGGAGTAGTTGGAGGAGTTCGGCGCCGTCGTCGTGTCGATCGACTACCGCCTGGCACCCGAGGCCAACGGCTCGACACTCGTCGACGACTGCTACCTCGGCCTGCAGTGGATCGCCGCCCACGCCGACGAGCTGGGCATCGACCCGGCCCGCATCATCGTCGCCGGCACCAGCGCGGGCGGCGGGCTGACGGCAGGCATCACCCTGATGGCCCGCGACCACCACGGCCCAGCGATCGCCGCCCAGATCCTGATCTGCCCCATGCTCGACCACCGCGGCATCACAGTCTCCAGCCGCCAGTACGCCGGTGAGCCCGGCATCTGGACCCGCGAGAAGAACGAGTTCGCCTGGCAATCGGTACTAGGCGGCCGTACCGACCCTTCGCCCTACATCTCCCCCGCCCTGGCCGACGACCTCTCCGGCCTACCCGCCACGTACATCGACGCCGGCACCGCCGAAGTCTTCCGCGACGAGGACGTCGACTACGCCACCCGCATCTGGTCAGCCGGCGGCCAAGCCGACCTACACATCTGGTCCGGCGCCTTCCACGGCTCCGACGCCGTCTTCCCACAGGCCGGGTTGTCGACCGAAGCACGGCGTACCAGGACCGCCTGGCTCAAGCGGACCCTCGGCCGAGCTCAGTCCCTCTCGCCGGCCGCCTGGTCCTCGGCCTCTGCAACCTCCTCGGACTGACCTTCTATGGTCTCGCCCTCCTCGGCAGCTGGGTCGGGCTTGGGGGCCGGGATGATCGGGGGTTCGAGGACGGCGAGGATTTTGATGATGTCGTGGCGGTGGTGCTGGATCTCGTGGGCGGTGTGGCGGATGATCCAGCCGAGCGAGCGGGGCGCTCGTACCGGGTAGTTGTAGAGGCCGAGCTTGCCCAGCTGCGGCGGCGTCAGCACCCGCGCCGCGGCACCGAACTCGCGGGCGAACCGCATCAGCGCGGCCGCCACCTCCATCGGGTCCTGATCCTCGTACTTCTCCTGCTTCACCCGCCCGGTCCGATCCATCGGCGCATACACCGGCCGGTCCTCCGCCAGGCACTGCGCGATCCGGAAGCGCTGCGTCTCCAGTACGTCGCGCACATGGCACGCATACTCGATCGCCGACCAGACCTCCGGCTCCGGCCGCACCCGCACCACACCCGGGTCCTTACCAGCAGCGGCCTTGGTCAACGCCATGCTGCTCTCGGCCGACTGCCGGATCAGCGTCGTCACCGTGCCCTGCAGGTCACCCGTGTCGTAGTTGAAGCCGCATTCGTCGCACAGTCCGTCCACCGGGGGGCGGCTCTTGGTCACTGATCACTCCTGTTTCGAAACTCCCACGCGTGGTCCACCGGCCCGATCCCACCACCGAGCGCGAAACCGGCAGCCACCGCCCCACTGATGTAGTCCTTCGCAGCGCCGACAGCAGCCGGTACGTCGTACCCGCGGGCCAGGTACGACGCGATGGTGCTCGCCAGTGTGCACCCGGTCCCGTGCGTGTGCCGGTTATCGGCACGCGGCGCACTGAACTCCATCCGTACTCCGTCCCCGTGCAGCACATCGACAGCCGACGACCCGCTGTCATGCCCACCCTTCACCAGCACCCAGGACGCGCCGGCATCAAGCAGTACCTTCGCCGCCGGCTCACGGTCCTCGACACTACGCAACTCAACCCCAGCCACCGGCCCGAGCTCCGTCAGGTTGGGCGTAAGCACAGTAGCCAGCGGCACGATCTCCTCCCGCACCGCCACCATCGCGTCCTCCGCCAGCAATGCGTCCCCGTGCTTGGACACCGACACCGGATCAACAACCACCGGTACGCCGGCAGGCAACGTCCGCAACAATCCCGCCACCACCCGAACCATCCCGGCGGACACCAACGTCCCCGTCTTCACCGCGTCCACCCCAATGTCGTCCACCACACTCCGGAACTGCGCCACCACCTGCTCGGCCGGCAATTCCCAAGCCCCCTCCACCCCGAGACTGTTCTGCGCCGTGATCGCCGTGATCACGCTCATCCCATGCACCCCAGTGGCCAACATCGCCTTGAGATCAGCCTGAATCCCCGCACCCCCACCGGAGTCGGACCCGGCGACGGTGAGCACCCGCGGCGGCGCGGCGTTCATAACAGCTCCTCAGCTCCGGAAGTGGGCGTGGCCGGTGGTGCCGGCATACGGCTGGCCGTCGACGGTGACTGTGCCGGACGGGTGGTCCTCGTTGCCGACGGCAACTGTGCCGATGACAGTCCAGGTGTCGGGGACGTCGGCTGGTTCGAAGGTGGCTACCAGGGCGTGGTCCTCGCCGCCGGTCAGGACGAACGCGAGGGCGTCGGCGCCGGTGGCGGCGGCTACTGCTTGGAGAGGCTCGGGGATGGTCAGGGCGGTTGAGCGGATATCGATCAGGACCTCGCTGGCCACGGCGATGTGGGTGAGGTCAGCGAGCAGGCCGTCGCTGACGTCGCACATGGAGGAGGCTCCGGCCAGCGCGGCGCGCACGCCCTCGGCGTACGGGGGTGCGGGGCGGCGGTGTGCTTCGACGACGGTTCGGGGCGACCGGAAGCCACGGTTGAGGACGGCGAAGCCTGCCTCGGCCCAGCCCAGTCGGCCGGCGACGGCCACCTCGTCGCCGGGGCGCGCGCCTGAGCGGAGTACCGGAGGACGGCCGTCCAGCGAACCGAAGGCGGTGACCGAGACGATGATCTTGTCCGACTGGACCGTGTCGCCGCCGACGATGCTCACGCCGAGCAGTTCGCACTCGTCGCCGAGCCCCTGCTGCAGCTCCAGCGCCCAGGCGGTCGGCAGATCGGCCGGCCCGCCGAAGCCGACCACGATCGAGGTCGGCCGCGCACCCATCGCCACGATGTCGGCCAGATTCTGCGCGGCGGCCTTGCGGCCCACGTCGTACGCCGACGACCAGTCCTGGCGGAAGTGGCGGCCCTCCACCAGCAGGTCGGTCGTGATCACCATCCGGCCGTCCGGCACGGCCACCACGGCCGCGTCGTCGCCCGGTCCGACCAGGACGTCCTCACCTTGGGGAAGGCTCTTGGTGGCGGCTTCGATGAAGCCGAACTCACCCGTGCTTCCCAACGTCTCTGTCACGTCAACAGACCTCCCATATGCCAGGGGCGAGTCTAAGCGTCCTGAGCCGGTAGTCACGCCGCACCGTGCTGACGTGACTACCGGCTCAGGACGCTAGGCGGTACGGTGACGTGGCAACGACGAGTACGCCGGACCCTTGCGCAGTACTGTGGTCCCGACCAGCTGAGGACGACTGAGTGGAGAACGACGTGGTGGTCCAGGCCTACATCCTGATCCAGACCGAGGTCGGCAAGGCGGCCGACGTCGCAGCGCAGATCGCCGAGGTCCAGGGCGTCACCCTGGCCGAGGACGTGACCGGTCCGTACGACGTGATCGTCCGCGCCGAGGCTCGCAACGTCGACGAACTGGGCAAGCTGGTCGTGGCCAAGGTGCAGAACGTGCCCGGTATCACCCGCACGCTGACGTGCCCCGTCGTCCACATCTGACCCCGATCGCCGCCGTACCCGGCCGGCGCGTCCGCCCACGAGTCGCGCTGGCCGTCGTCATGCTCGGGCTGGCCTTGACCGGCTGCTCTCCCGGGCCGGTCGAGATCGCCGTGCCGTCACCTGCTCCAGAGGTCGCTGACGCCTGTACTGCGCTCATCCGGGCCATGCCCGCGAAGGTGCTCGACGCCAAGCGCCGCAAGGCCGAGCCGGCCAGCGCGCTGACCACGGCGTACGGGGATCCGGCGATCGAGGTGACCTGTGGCGTCGCCCCGCCGGCGGGGATGGCGCAGGCCCAGTCGCAGTGCTTCGAGGTGAACGGCGTCGGCTGGTACGCCCAACAGGTCACCAACGGCTATCTGTTCACGACCATCGGCCGCAAGGTCTACCTGGAGCTGGCCGTCCCGAGCAAGTACGCCCCCGAGGCCAACGCCCTCACCGACGTATCCGACGCCGTCAAGGCCCACAACACCCTCATCACTCCCTGCACCTGAGCTGCGCGAAAGTTCCGTGCGAGTGCACGTCCGGTTCCGGTTGAGGGCATCGACGTAACTGGTGACAGGCACCAGAGTTGGTGCCAGGAGACGGGAGACACCGATGAAATACATGATCCTCACCTACGCCTCGCAGCAGGACTACGACGGCATGGGCGGCAAGGACACTGGCAAGCCAGCCTGGACGGGCGAGGACTTCGCCGCGATGGGCGCGTTCATGGAGAAGTTCAACGCCGACCTGGCCGAGTCCGGCGAACTCGTCGAGACGCGCGCCCTCGCCGCGCCCGTGCTGACCAGACGGCTCGGCTCGAAGGACGGCGCGTCGGTGGTGACGGATGGTCCGTACGCCGAGACGCAAGAAGTCCTGGCCGGCTACTGGATCGTCGAGTGCGAGAGCTTCGACCGCGCCACCGAGATCGCCGCTCGGCTGGCCGACACCCCCGCGCCGGAGTTCGTCCGGGCCACCGCATACGCCGATATCCGGCCGATCGCGGAAGGCCAGGAGGACTTGGCCGGCTGATGACCGAGCCGGTGTCGGAGAAGCCGGTGTCGGCCGAGCCGCTGTCGGCCGAGCCGGTGGCGGAGGAGCTGCTGCGGGAGCTGGCGCCGCAGGTCCTGGGGGCGCTCGTCCGGCGGTACGGGCACTTCGACACCGCGGAGGACGCTGTCCAGGAGGCTCTGCTCACGGCCACGCGACAGTGGCCGGAGCAGGGTCGTCCGGACGATCCGCGTGCCTGGCTGATCACCGTCGCGTCCCGGCGGCTGATCGACCTGCTCCGCAGGGAGCAGGCACAGCACAGACGGGAGGACACGGTCTCGCAGTGGGTGCTGCCCGATGAATGGCTGGCACCGGCTGCGGACAAGCCGGTCGAGGAGTCCGACGACACCTTGATCCTGTTGTTCCTTTGTTGCCATCCAGCGCTGTCTGCCGCCTCCCAGATCGCGCTCACCCTGCGCGCGGTCGGCGGCCTGACCACGACCGAGATCGCCCGTGCCTTCCTCGTTCCCGAGGCGACGATGACCCGGCGGATCACCCGGGCCAAGCAAAGCGTGAGGGATGCCGGGGCCCGGTTCTCGCTGCCATCGGACCACGGCGAACGCCTGGAGGCCGTGCTGAAGGTCATCTACCTGATCTTCAACGAGGGCTACGCCAGTACGGCCGGGCCGGAGTTGCAGCGGGTCGAGCTGGCGGCCGAAGGAATCCGGCTGGCCAGGATGCTGCACACGCTGCTGCCCGATGACAGTGAGGTGGCCGGTCTGCTCGCGCTGATGTTGCTCACCGACGCTCGCCGTCCCGGCCGGACAGGTGTGAACGGTGAGCTGATCCCGATGGCCGAACAGGACCGCTCACTCTGGCTCCGGGCCAGCCTTGACGAAGGTGTCGAGCTGATCACCGAAGCGCTGCCCCGAGGGCCGGTCGGCGCGTATCAGTTACAAGCGGCGATCGCTGCCGTTCATGGCGAGGCACCGTCCTGGAGCGATACCGACTGGCCGCAGATCGTCGCGCTGTACGAGGTACTGCTGCAACTGAGCGACAACCCGATGGTCGCGCTGAACCATGTCGTCGCGGTGGCGATGGCGCAAGGTCCGGAGCGGGGACTGGAGTTGCTCGGTGAGATCGAGGTCGATCAACGGATCGCTCAGGATCACCGGTTGCATGCCGTGCGAGCCCATCTGCTGGAGATGTCCGGCGACCTGGGCGGCGCGCGGGCGGCGTACGAGTTGGCGGCGACGCTGACCACCAGCCTGCCGCAGCAGCGTTACCTCAACGGGAAGGCTGCCCAAGCCAGTTCGAGCTGACGGTCAGGTCGGCGCGCAGGCGGGTCAATGCGGCCCGCGCCTCGGCCCGCGCAGCCTCCGACGACGGGTGCGCGGAGTACCGGGCCTCGCGGTAGAGCTCAGCCAGCGCGGCAAGATCTGGTGCCGACACGCCGTCCACGGCGAGCACCCGGACGGTGAACTCGGCGGGCGTCTCGGCCTCGTTCCGCGGTACTCCGGCTGCTTCGGCGGCGTCCTCGAGCCCGACCCAGCAGGCGATCACGGCATCGGTCGGCGTACCGCGCTCGACAGCGCGGAGACCCTGATCCACCGCCTCGGCCAGCCGCTCGGACTTCGTCGGCGACGGCTTCTCGGCGCGACGCTTCTTCGAGCGCGGCGCGGTGGCGACCTGGTAGATCAACCGGATCAGCACCAGCACGACCAGCGCGCCCACGAGGTAGAGCAACGCCGTCCAGAACGGCCCCCACCACAACTCGATGTCACCACCGGTACTCGGGCCCGAGGCGACGGTGTTGCGAGGCGGGTGCGGCTCGAGGCTCCACTGGTTGTTGCGTCCGTCGAACGGCCGCACACTCCCAGCGGCCGAAGCGATCACGACGAGCAGCAGAACGCCCGCCCCCACAGCCAATACCCCAGTGCCTCGCCCCCGCGGCCTCATCTTCGAAGGCTAACCACCACCTGGCCGACGTCCGGCCGCTCAACCCGAGGTGTGCCCTTCAGGGCAGCTCTCAGCGCAGACCGGTGGGCCTGGTCAGCGCAAGGGCGAGCAGCCGGTCGACGAGTTCCTTGTAGTCGACGCCCGACGCGGCCCACACCTGCGGGAACATGCTCTTCGGCGTGAAGCCCGGCATGGTGTTGATCTCGTTGATGATCACCCGCTGGTCCTCGTCGAGGAAGAAGTCGACCCGCGCCAGCCCCTCGGCCTCGATCGCGTCGAACGCGGTCAGCGCCTGCGCCCGGATCTCCGCCGCGATCTCGTCGGGCAGGTCGGCCGGGATCGACAACGCCGCGAACTCGTCGCCCTCCGGCAGGTACTTGGTCTCGAAGTCGTAGAACTCGTGCCCGCCACCCGAGACCGCGATCTCACCGCAGACACTCGCCGTCGCGGGGGCGCCGTTCAGCCCGCCCAGGACCCCGACCTCGATCTCCCGCGGGTGCTTGGCGGCCGCCTCGACGAGCACCTTGGGGTCGTGCGCGCGCGCCTCGGCGACTGCCCCGTCCAGCTCGTCCAGGCTGTTCACCTTGCTGATCCCGAGACTGGACCCGCCCCGGGCCGGCTTCACGAAGACCGGGTAGCCGAGCTTGTCGACCGCCGCACGGCAGGACTCCGGGTCGCGGCTCCAGTCGCGGTCGCGGATCACGACGTACGGCGTGACCTCGAGTCCGGCGGCCGCGAAGACGACCTTCATGTAGTGCTTGTCCATCCCGACGGCACTGGCCAGCACGCCCGAACCGACGTACCGGATGTCCGACATCTCCAGCAGGCCCTGGATCGTGCCGTCCTCGCCCCACGGGCCGTGCAGCAGCGGGAAGACGACGTCGACCTCACCGAGCGTGTTCGGCACCTCGCCGGGTTCGTGGACTACCAGTTCGCGATCCCCGCTGAACACGACCGGCATCGCGGTCACGTCGACCTCGGGCAGCTTGCCGTCGGTGATCGACAGATGCTCCGGGTCGCCGCTCTCCAGCACCCAGTGGCCGCTGGCGGTGATACCGACCGGTACGACGTCGTACTTGTCCCGGTCGATCACCTGCAGCACGTTGGCCGCGGTGATGCAGGAGATCGCGTGTTCGCTCGACCGCCCGCCGAAGACGACGGCGATCCGGGGCTTGCTTCGTTCGTTCGAGTACTGACTCACCGACTCGACGATAGCGCCAGGTCAGCGGTCCCAGGTGACGGGTAGGGCGGTCACGCCGTACACGAGGGTGTTGTGCTTGTACGTGATCTCCTCGAACGGCACGGCCAGTCGCAGCGTCGGGATCCGGCGGTAGAGGCGGGTGTAGACCTCCTGCAGCTCGACCCGGGCAAGTTGTTGCCCAAGGCACTGATGAGCGCCGAACCCGAAGGCGAGATGCCGGGAGGCCTTGCGGGCCAGGTCGATCCGGTCCGGGTCGGGGAAGACCTTCTCGTCCCGGTTGCCGGACTGGATCGCTGCGATCAGGTACTCGCCTGCCTGGATCGTCTCGTCGCCGATCTCGATGTCCTCCATGACATGGCGGAACAAGCCGAACTGGATGACGGTCAGGTAGCGCAGCATCTCCTCGACGGCACTTGGCGCAAGCCCGGGGTCGGCGCGCAGGGCGTCGAGCTGCTCCGGGTCACGGAGCAGGGCGAGGGTGCTCAGGCCGATCATGTTCGCGGTGGTCTCGTGGCCGGCGATCAGCAGGGTGATAGCGAGCGTGACGAGTTCGGGCACGGTCAGCGGGTTTCCCTGGTCCTCGGCCCGGGTGATCAGGCGGGACAGCAGGTCGTCCTCGCGGTTCTCGAGCTTGGCCATCACCAGGCCGGCCATGTATTCGTTGATCTCGTCGCTGGCTGCATGATCTCGTCCTCGGGCAGGTCGACCGAGACGAGGATCGCGCTCCGCGCCTGGAACTCGCTGCGGTCGGCGTACGGGACGCCGAGTAGTTCGCAGATCACCAGCGATGGGATCGGCAGCGCGAACGCCTGCACCAGGTCGACCGGTCCCCCGCTGGCCAGCATCGCGTCGATGTGCTCCTCGACCAGCTCGACGATCCGCGGCCGCAGCGCCTGCACCCGGCGTACGGTGAACTCGCTGGTCAGCAGGCGGCGCAGGTACGCGTGCCGCTCACCGTCGGTCTGCAGGATCGACCCCGACTCGACCTCCCTGTTGAGGTCCGCCCCCGGTACTACGTGAGCCGAAGGTGCCGACCTTGAGCTCAACCGTGAGTCGGGCAGGAGCGCTCGCACATCGTCGTACCGGCTGACGAGCCAGGCGTCGACACCGGCCGGGGTGGAGACCTTCGTCGGGCCGTCGGCCTCGCGTAGCTTGCTGAAGCCGCTCGCCGGGTCGAACGGGCAGCCGGTCGGACGGGTGGCCGGGAAGTCGGTCATCGGCAGGATCCTCGCTGTCTATGGTTTGAACGTCGAGAAAATTTGGTAGTAACTACCATATGACTGTGTTTGCCATTTGAAATCAGCTGTCGGCGTGTTGGTATCCGTTACGCTGCCCGCACGTACTAGCAAGGGGCACGGCTATGGGGCTTCGGGAGCTGAAGCGGGAACGCACCCGCCGGCTGATCTCGGACAAGGCGTTCGAACTGTTCACCGACCACGGCTTCGGCCGGACGACGGTCGAGCAGATCGCCGCGGCCGCGGAGGTCGGGCCGAGCACGCTGTACCGGTACTACCCGACCAAGGAGACGCTGGTCCTGGAGTTCGTCGAGGACAGCATGTTCGGGGCGCTGAACTGGTTCCGCGAACAGCCCGCCGAGCTGGATCTGCCGGACGGCCTGCAGAGCGTCATCGAGTTGGTGCTCGACCAGTTGGAGCGCAATCCCGACCGGGTCCGGGCCGTGTATGAGCTGGCCGGGCAGACGGCGTCGGTGAGTGCACATCTGGCCGAGGTGACTTGGCGCTGGCGCAACGAGCTGACCGTGGAACTGGCCGGACGGCTCGCGGGTGACTCGGTGGAGTTCACGGCTGCGCTGGCTGCTGGTGCGGTCATGAACATCATCGAGGTCGTCGTGCAGACCTGGGTGGACAACCCGGACGGTACCGAGGTCAAGGACCTGGCGCACGAAGCCATGGGCCTGCTCCGCGGTGGCGGGATCCCGCTGCCTACAGTGCAGGCATGACGCCTGACCTGGACCCCTCGACCGTTGTCGTCCACGCCGGCCGCCCTGCCCGGGTACCGGATGCTCCGCTGGGTGAGTCACCGGTTTTCAGCTCTACCTACATCGCGGGCGGGGATCGCGGGTATGGGCGGTTCGACAACTCAGCGTGGGCCGCTCTCGAGGAGACGCTCGGGGCGCTCGAGGGTGGGCGCGGGCTGACCTTTGCCTCCGGTATGGCGGCCGCTGCGACTGTTTGCGACCTGGTGCCGGTTGGTGGGCGGGTAGTTACGCCGCAGCACGCCTATAGCGGCGTACTGGCTCTGCTGGATCAACAGGCCGCTACTGGGCGGCTGACTGTCACGCGGGTGTCGATCACTGACACTGCGGCGGTGTCGGCTGCAGTGGTCGGGGCGGACATGCTGTGGATCGAGTCGCCGACCAACCCGGCTATGGAGGTCGCGGACATCCCCGTTCTGGCCGCTGCCGGTCGCGCTGCGGGGGCAACGGTTGTCGTCGACAACACGTTCGCCACGCCACTGCTGCAGCAGCCGCTGTCTCTTGGCGCCGACATCGTGATGCACTCGGCGACCAAGTTCATCGCCGGGCACTCTGACGTAGTACTGGGTGCTCTCGTCACCGCATCCTCCGACCTCTGGACCGCTCTGGAGTCGCGTCGCCGAGGCTATGGCGCGATCCCCGGTCCCATGGAAGCGTTCCTCGCCCTCCGCGGCCTCCGCACCCTGGCACTGCGCCTGGAGCGAGCCCAATCCAACGCAGCCTTCCTGGCCCAGCGCCTCCTCGAACACCCCCGCGTAAGCCGAGTCCGCTACCCCGGCCTCCCCGACGACCCCGGCCACGCCCTCGCCTCCACCCAGATGTCCGGCTTCGGCGCCATCCTCGCCTTCGAACTCGGCGGCGACGCGGAGTACGCCCAAAAGGTCTGCGAATCCACCACCCTCTGGGTCCACGCCACCAGCCTCGGCGGCGTCGAATCCATGCTCGAACGCCGCCACCGCTGGCCCGCCGAGGCCCCCACCATCCCCAAAGACCTGATCCGCCTCTCAGTAGGCATAGAACACCCCACCGACCTATGGACCGACCTAGAACACGCCCTCACCCGACAACCCCAGCAAGCCACCCGTACTCAACAACAGGAAGTCCGCGGCTGACTGGGCCGATGTTGCGCTCAAACCGCATGGCGCACGGCGCCGATTGGCGACTACTTCCTGTCCTTGGGTACGGAGTTGGTGTTAGCGCTTCATCACCGAGGCGGAGGCGACGGTGATGGCGCAGAGGGCGACGGGGAGGATGAAGGCGATGTTGAGGGGCATCCAGTGAGCCAGGCCGCCGATTAGGGCTGGGCCGGCTAGTAGGCCTACGTAGCCTAGGCCGACGACTTTCGCCATCAGGGCTCCCGATGCGCGGGTGTCCAGGTTGCCGGCTGCGGTGAAGAGTTGGGGGACGCCGCCGGAGAGGCCTAGCCCGAAGAGGGCCCAGCCGACCAGGGCGAGCGGCACCCAGGGGACCACGATGACGATGGTTAGGCCGATGGCGGCGAGCAGGGCGCCGTACCGGACGATGGCTGCGGGGCCGACGACAGCGGCGACTCGGTCCGTACAGAAGCGGCCGACTGTCATCGCGACAGCGAAGGCGCCGTACGCGTAGGCCGCGGTACTGGTCGAAGTACCGAGGACGTCGCGGAACTGCAGCGCCGCCCAGTCATTGGCAACACCCTCGGCGAGCATCAGCGCGAAAGCCAACGCACCAAGCTTCCACACCAGCTTGCTCGGCGGTGCAACCCGCTCGGGCTCATCGGCAGCCGCCTCCGGCTCAGCAGGTGCCTCGATCAGGAACCGCCCAGCCGCCAGCGAGACGACGATGACGACCACCCCGGACACGCTCAAAGAAACAGCGGTCGGTACGTCCGCCTTCAACGCCGCCGCGCCGATCAGCGCCGCGAACGCCCCACCGATCGACCACATCGCATGGAACGCGGCCATGATCGGCCGCGGATAAGCCCGCTCGACGACCACCGCCTGCGAGTTCATCGCGACGTCGATCGACCCGTTCCCGAAACCGACGGCGAGCAGCGTCAACCCCAACGTCCACCAACTGTGCGCCAGCCCCGGCCCGAACAACGAGATGCCCAGCAGTACGCCGGCTGCCGGCACCAGCCGACGTTGACCGATCCGATCCGCCAGCGGCCCAGCGACCTGCATCCCGATGAACGCAGCGCCACCCAGGACCAGCAGCAACAACCCGAGCGTGCTGTGCGAGATCCCGGTCGCGTGCTCGACGTTCGGGATGTGCACGACCCACATCCCGACCGAGAAGCCGTTCAGGCCGAAGTAGATCCAAGTGGCCACCCGGGCCGCACGTGGTGGCGCGGCGGTGCCGGTGTCGACGCTCAAGAGAGCCCTTCCGAAGTTGACTGAATCATTGCCAGGTGGGCGACCTCGACCAGTACTCCGCGCTGCGCGAGCAAAGTGCGGGACTCCTCGGGTGCAGTGGAATCGGTGATGATCAGCTCGGGACGGTCGGCCGGGCAGATGTACGCGAGCGCGGCCCGATCCCACTTGGCGCCGTCGACCAGCACCATCGATCGCGTGGCCACCGCCATCGCCTGCTGCTTCACCTCGGCATCGCCCAGATCGAAAGCGGTCATCCCCGCATCGAGACTGAACGCACAGGGACTCAACACGGCAACGTCGAACCGCAACGCCCGCAGCGACGCCAGCGTGAGCGGCCCGACCATCGCCAACTCCCCCGGCCTCGGCTCACCACCAGGCATCAGCAGCCGTACCCGCGGAGCATCGATGAGCTCCTGCGCGACATGCAGCGACAGCGGCATCACGGTGACAGCGCGATCGCGAAGCAACTTGGCGACCTCGAGTGCCGTCGTACCGCTGTCCAGCACGATCGTGTCGCCGTCCTTCAGGTGCTCGACCGCAGCCCGCGCGATCGCCTGCTTCGACCCCAGGCCGGCGGTCGACCGCGCCGCGAAGGGCGGTTCGACGCCAGTCGGCATGGCCGCGATCGCACCACCGTGGACGCGCTTCAGCACACCCTGCGCCGCGAGGTAGTCGAGATCGCGCCGGACCGTCATGTCCGAGGCGCCCGTCACCGCCACCAGTTCGGCGACCCCGACCCGGCTCCCGGCCCTGAGACGCTCGACGATGACCCGCTGCCGTTCCGTACTCTTCACCAGAGTAAAACTATCATCCGCATGTTCATTCAAACAACCAGAATGTTTGAATGGTGGAACCCAATGTGAGGTTGGCGCCCAGTGAGCGAGCTCCGCCAGGCCCGGTACGCCGTCGCGGCGGTCTTCTGCGTGCACGGCTCAGTGGCGGGATCGTTCGCGACCCGGGTGCCCTGGATCCAGGACCACGCGTCGGCGAGCCCCGGCCAGCTCGGCCTGGCACTCGCCTTCCCCGCGATCGGCGCCTCACTCTCGATGCCACTCGCCGCACGGATCAGTCACCGCTACGGCAGCCGGACCGCTCTACGCGGACTGATCGCGCTCTTCACGCTCACCTTCGTGCTCCCCTCGCTCGCGCCCAACCTGGTGGCTCTGTGCGCAGCACTGTTCGTCTACGGCGCGACGGCGGGCATGGCCGACGTCGCCATGAATGCCCTGGGTGTCGAGGTCGAGCAGCGGATGGGCAGGTCGATCCTGTCCGGCCTGCACGGCATATGGAGCGTGGGGACGCTGATCGGCTCCGGGATCGGCACAGTGGCTGCCCACCTCGACGTGAGCGCCCAACTGCACCACGCGATCGCTGCGGTCGTACTGACGGTGGTCGGTACTACGGCCTGCCATTGGGTGCTCGACCTGCAGCCGACCGAGGAAGAGGAAGCGCCTCCACGCTTCGCCCTGCCGCCCAAGTCCGCCTGGCTGATCGGTGCGGTGGGCTTCTGTGCCGTCTTCGCCGAGGGCGCGAGCCTGGACTGGTCTGCGGTCTACCTGCGCGATGTACTGACCACCTCGGCCGGTGTGGCCGCAGCAGCCACTACTGGCTTCGCGCTGACGATGGCTGCAGCCCGGATCGCCGGGGATGCAGTGGTCGACCGCTGGGGCGCGGTACGGACGGTACGGATCAGCGGGGCCGTCGCCACGCTCGGCGGCGTACTAGTGGTGCTGGCCGGCCACCCACTGGTCGCGATAGCCGGCTTCGGCCTGCTGGGACTGGGCGTAGCGGTGGTGGTACCGCTCGCCTTCGCCGCTGCCGGTCGTACCGGACCCAACGCCAGCCAGGCGATCGCCGGAGTCGCCACTGTCACCTACACCGCGGGCCTGATCGCCCCATCGGTCATCGGCGGCATTGCCCAGGCCAGCAACCTCACCGTCTCCTTCATCCTGGTGACGCTGCTGGCCACGGGCATCGCGGCCTTCTCCGCCGTACTACGGCCTGCCGGCGTGCGGGACGCTCACCTCGACAGTTGAGACCAGGCCGGTGCGTTCCGGGCTCAGCATGTGCTCGAACCCACGCCACTGGGCGCTGAGCATGTACAGCGTGGTGCCGTCCGTCCCGCCGAGCATGCAGGAGAACGCGCCCCGATCGAGGTCGACCGTCTCGAGCACCTCGCCGCCCTCCCGCACCCGGACGCACCGCTGCGCGGGCACATCGGCGTACCAGACCGCACCCTCCGCATCGAGGCAGATGCCGTCGGGATGACCGTCGGGGAGGTCGGCCCAGACGCGACGGTTGGACAGGCTGCCGTCGGCCGCGATGTCGAAGGCGGCCAGCTGGCACGCGTACGACTCGGCGACGATCAGCGTGGAGTCGTCAGCCGTGATCGCCATCCCGTTGCCGAACCTGATGCCGTCGGCAACTTGCCTGGCCTGTCCGTCCGGCCTCACGACGACGACCACACCGGGCTTGCTGAAGTCGAACCAGCCGCCGTTGACGAACACATTGCCGCGACTGTCGACGACGATCTCGTTGAACAGGTCGGCCAGCCCGCTCAGGTCGGCGTACGGGACCAGCTCGCCATCCTTGTGTTGGAGGAGCGTCGCGCCGGCGATCACCAGCAAGGTGCCGTCGGGCGTCCAGTCGATCGAGAACGGGATCGTCTCCGGCGGCACGCGGACGATCACCTCGCGCTCACCGTCCGCGTCGATTGCGAGCACCTCACCGGTCCCCCAGTTCGCGAGCCACAACCGCCCGTCGTGCCACCGCGCCGATTCGCCGTACCCGAGTCCGTCCACCAGAATCTTCGTCATACCTCTAGTACGAAGCGGGCGGCCGGGTTTCGACATCAACCGCGCCGGGCCGTCACGATCGCGTATTGGTTGGAGACCTTGAAGGCCGCCGGGTCCTCGTTGATCTCCCGTACTGCGACCAGCAGCCGCCGCTCGAGCTCGGCCTGCAACTCAGCGCCATCCGGCCGCGAGGCCAACGCCTGCGCCGCGCTCACGGCCATCGGGTGCTGTGCCGACTTCTCCAGGTACTCCTCGGCCGACACCCCGGTGAGGTTCATCGAACGCACCTCGACCTCCGCCCCGAACCCGTACCTCCCGAAGGCCTCCCGCAGAGCGTCCTCGTCGTGCCAGGCAAGCGGCTTGGGCGCATCAGGGTCAGCCGGCTTGGGGCCACCGAACACCTCGGCCATGAACTTGCCGGCAGTGTTGTTGATCGCCATCATCGATCCGCCCGGCACCCACGAGGTCAACCGGATCAGCCCGTCCGGCGCCGTCACCCGCGTCATCTCGGCGATCGCCGCATCGGCATCCGGCGCGAAGATCACCGCGAAGACCGACAGCAGCAGCTCGGCTGTACCGTCCGCCACCGGGATCGAGGCCGCATCACCCACGAGGAACTCAGCCTGCAACCCACGCTCAGCAGCCCGCTTCCGCGCCACCTCCACCAGCCGCGCGGCCGGATCAACCCCAGTCACCACCGCCCCAAGCTCGGCCGCCAGCAGCGCCGCATTCCCCGTCCCGGTCCCCAAATCAACAACCCGCTTACCCACCAGCGGCTCCGACATCCCCACCACAACCTCAGAAATCGGCAGCAACGCCTCCCCCGTAGGTTCGTACTCCCCGATACCCCAGTCCAACTCCACAGCCCACTCCCTCTACCCCGAAGACCTGTCCGCCCCAGTAGACCACCACCCCTTGCACCCACCTTGCAGTTGACACTGTGTGAAGCCGTTGACTGAAAGGGCCATGATGAACATCGGAGAATTCGCCCGCCTCGGCGGCATCACCACCCGCATGCTCCGCCACTACGACGCCCTGGGCCTGCTCGTCCCCGCCCACGTCGACCCGCACACCGCGCGCCGCTCGTACGAGCTCGCCCAACTGCCGACGCTGAACCGCCTACTGGCCCTCAAAGGCCTCGGCTTCCACCTGGACGAGATCGGCCCACTGCTGTCCGAGGGTGTCGACCCAGCGGAACTGCACGGCATGCTCCGCCTCCGCGAGGCCGAGCTGGAACGTCAGGTACGCCAGCAGCGGCACACGCTGGACCGGGTGAAGGCGAGACTCCGACTGATCGAGCAGGAGACTCAGATGACCGTCGAAACCAAACACCTCGAACCCATCACCCTCGCCGCCCTCTCAGCCGACGCCCCGGACGCCAGCCGCCAACAGACGGGCGCCGTCGTCCAAGCACTGTTCGAGCAAGTCACCGACGCGATGGAGACCGCCGGCGCGGACCGCACGACACCGATCGCCCGCTACCAGCCGTCCTCAGACGCCAGCACCGTCCAGGTCATCGCCGGCTACGCACTCGCGGGCCACGAGGTGCCCGGCCTCCACGACCACCTACTTCCCGCCGCCGAGGTAGCCGCGGTCGTCCACCACGGACCGATGAGCACCATCTCCACCGCATACCAAGAGCTCGCCCAGTGGGCTGAATCCACTGAGCGAACCCCCACGACACTCACCTGGCGCGAGTACTACCTCGAGGCCGCCGGCGACGACCAGAGCAACTGGATCGTCGAAGTACAGCTGGAGATCTGAAAGAAACTACTTGTCGGTGGCGAAGGCGTCGTCGAAGGAGCCTTCGGGCTTGTCGAAGGCCAGGGCGCGGATGGTGTTGACGGCTTCGGCGGCGCCGACCTTGCGCTCCATTCCGGCGTCCTCCCATTCGACCGAGATCGGGCCTTCGTAGCCGATCGAGTTGAGGACGCGGAAGCAGTCTTCCCAGTTCACGTCGCCGTGGCCGGTGGAGTAGAAGTCCCAGCCTCGGCGCGGATCACCCCACGGCAGGTGCGACCCGAGGCGGCCGTTGCGCCCGCCGCCGACCCGCATCCGGGTGTCCTTGCAGTCGACGTGATAGATCCGGTCCTTGAAGTCCCACAGGAACGCGGCCGGGTCGATGTCCTGCCAGACCATGTGGCTCGGATCCCAGTTCAGCCCGAACGCCTCGCGGTGCCCGATCGCCTCCAGCGTCAGCGTCGTGGTCCAGTAGTCGTACGCGATCTCCGACGGGTGCACCTCGTGCGCGAACCGCACGCCGACCTCGTCGAACACGTCGAGAATCGGGTTCCACCGATCCGCGAAGTCCTTGTACCCCGCTTCGATCCGCACGGCCGGCACCGGCGGGAACATCGCGACGTACTGCCAGATCGACGACCCGGTGAAGCCGATCACCGTCTTCACGCCGAGCTTCGCCGCGGCCCGAGCGGTGTTCTTCATGTCCTCGGCCGCCCGCTGCCGCACGCCCTCGGGGTCGCCGTCGCCCCAGACCCGCGACGGCAGGATCGCCTGGTGCCGGAAGTCGATCGGGTCGTCGCAGATCGCCTGTCCGACCAGGTGGTTGGAGATCGCGAAGACCTGCAGCCCGTGCCGCTTCAGGATCTCGTGCCGGCCGGCGATGTAGTCCGGGTCGTCGATCGCCTGCTGGACGTCGAAGTGGTCACCGGAGCAGGCGATCTCGACACCGTCGTATCCCCAGGAGGACGCCAGGCTGCAGACCTCCTCGAAGGGCAGGTCGGCCCACTGACCGGTGAACAGGGTGATCGGGCGTGGCATGTGCAGGCTCCTCAGTTCAGTTTTCGACAGTGGTCCAGGCGCCGTCCGCCGCAGCGGACCGCAGTACGGCGTCGACAAGATGGGCAGAGCGGGCACCGGCGGCGAAGTCGGGCAGACCATCGGGATGGCCGCCGTCCAGCGCAGCCGCGTAGGTGTCGGCGACAAAGGAATCGAAGGCGTCCTGGTAGCCCTGCGCATGACCGGCCGGCAGCCGGTTGATCCGCGCGGCAGGCGGGCTGAGGGTGTCCGGATCGCGCGTCAGCAACTGACTCGCCGCGCGTCGCCCGACCCACAGCCGATCCGGATCCTCCTGGTCGAACCCGAAGCTCGACTCGGTCCCCGATACCTCCAGATACAAACGGTTCTTCCGACCGGCTGCGACCTGGCTCACGACGACAGTCCCGACAACCCCGGCCGCAGTACGGAACTGCGCAGTCGCCAGATCTTCGGTCCGTACCTCGACCCCGCCGCGATTCGCCCGAATCGTCCGAGTCTGCGCGCTCACATCGGCAATCCGGTCACCGGTCACGAACTCGGTCAGATCGCACCAGTGCGAGCCGATGTCGGCAAAGGCTCGCGACGGACCACCAGCGGTGTCGTCGACGCGCCAGTTCTGGTCATTCTCACCGGCTAGCCAGTCCTGCAGATAACTCCCGTGCAGGCTGGTGATCTGCCCGGCCTCGCCCTCGGCGATCCTGGTCCGCAACTCGCGCACCATCGGGTGGTACCGGTAGACGAACGGCACCGTCGCGACCCGGCCGGCCTCCAGCGCGGCCGCGTGCAGGCCGGTCGCATCCTTGGCCGAGGTGGCCAGCGGCTTCTCGCAGATCACGTGCTTGCCCGCTTCGAGCGCCTGCAGGGTGACCGGCAGGTGCGTGTTGTTCGGCGTACAGACGTGGACGAGATCGATGTCGGCGGCAAGCAGTTCGTCGAGCGTCGCGAACCCGCGCTCGGCTCCGGACGCCTCCGCCGCAGCCTCGGCCCGCTCCGGACTGGAACCGACGGCGCCGACAATCTGCGCGCCCGCGACCAGCGCCGACCGCCCGTGCACGCGGCCCATGAAGCCGCCACCGACGATCCCGACCCTGAGCTTGCGCGCTGTGGTGGACATGACGGCGACGCTATGTTGAACTTTTGTTCCCCGTCAAGCAAAAGCCTGGCGGTCCGCGACGAAAGTACGGTCAATGAGTCCAGCCCACGATGTCCTCCGGCTGCTGCTCGACGGGCAGCCGCGGACCCGTGCCGAGCTGATCGACCTGAGCGGACTCGGGCGATCGACGGTCACCGGCCGGCTCGAGGAGCTGGTCGCGGCGGGCTTCGTCGTACCGTCCGGCGAGGCGGCGTCGAGTGGTGGCCGGCCGCCGGCCCGGTTCGCGTTCAACCCGTCGGCACGGTTGGTGCTCGCGGCCGACGTCGGCGCGACCCATCTCTCGGTCGCGCTGACCGACTTGAGCGGCGCGATCCTCGACAGCACCACCTCGGCCCTCAACATCGCCGAAGGCCCCGAGACCGTCCTCACCGCCCTCGCCACCACCGGCCGCGCCCTACTCAAGCGCGCCAAGCGCTCGGTCAACGACCTGGCCGGCGTCGGCATCGGATTGCCCGGCCCGGTCGAGCACAGCACCGGCCGCCCGAACCACCCACCGATCATGCCCGGCTGGGATTCGTACGACGTCGTCGGACGGCTCACGAAAGAGTTCGGCTGCCCTGTCCTGGTCGACAACGACGTCAACCTGATGGCCCTCGGCGAGCACACCAATCAGTACGCCGACGTCGAACACCTACTGTTCGTCAAGGTAGCCACCGGAATCGGCGCCGGTGTGATCAGCGGCGGCCGCCTCCATCGTGGCGCCCAAGGCGCGGCGGGCGACATCGGCCACATCCAAGCCCCCGGCCACACCGAACTCTGCCGCTGCGGCAACACCGGCTGCCTGGAAGCCGTCGCCTCCGCCGCCGCCATCGCCACCCAGCTCAGAGCCACCGGCCTACGAACCAAAACCAGCCAGCAGGTAGTAGACCTGGTCCGCGCCGGCAACCCGATCGCCACCCAAGCTGTCCGCCAAGCCGGCCGCGAGATCGGCACCGTCCTGGCCGCCTGCGTCAGCCTGATCAACCCGTCAGTCCTGGTGATCGGCGGCTCCCTCTCCCAAGCAGGCGACCACCTCCTGGCCGGCATCCGGGAAACCATCTACGCCAGATCGTTGCCCCTAGCCACAACCCACCTGCGGGTAGCCCCCTCCCACACCGCCCACCAAGCAGCCCTCCACGGAGCCGCCGCCATGGTCCTCCAGCACACCCTCGCCTTGTAATCCCCACGCCTCCGCCGTCCGCAGCCTCGCCGTTGTGTCCCGCTCGACAGGACGTACTCGCTGCTTCGCCCAGATCCCAACGCTCAAGCAGCGCCCAACACTCCTGGCTGAGCCGAGTACCTCCTGTCGAGCGGGACAGCCTGTGGATGAACGTCAGCACGGATCCGCCGCCGTGGGGCACCCTCTTCCGGTGGAAACCCTGCCCGAGGTGCTTGCCCGCCTCGGCGGGCAAGCAACCTTCGCCGAGTTGACCCGGCTCGTCCCTAAACGCGAACTGGCTGCTCGCGTGGAATCGGGTGTCATCCGGCGGGTGGCGCTGGGCATCTACGGCTTGCCTGGACAGCCGGCCGATGAGCAGGCCGCGGTCGCCTACGACGGAGTTGTGTCGCACACCAGCGCCGCACTCGCGTGGAAGTTGCCGCTACTGAAAGCACCGGAGAAGCCGCACATCACCCTGCCGGCCAAGCGCCACCCTCGGCCAGGACCACCGGCTGTGCTGCACTGGGCTTCGATCGCCGACGAGGACCGATCGAATCGGCTGACATCCATGCTCCGGACGGTCACCGACTGCCTCCGGATCCTGCCCTTCGATGAGGCACTCGCTGTCGCCGACTCGAGCCTGGGCAAGGGGATCACCCGCCGCGAACTGCTCGCCGCGACCACGGCGATGCGCGGCCCCGGCTCCGGAAGGGCACGCAAGGTCGCCGCCCTGGCCACTGCTGGGGGCGAAAGCTTCCTCGAGTCCATGTTGCGTGCGTTGCTGATCCAGGCTCGCATCGAGGGTTTCGAGACTCAGGTCGTGGTCGAACGGGGATGGGTCAGGGCACGAGTGGATCTGGGGCATCGAGAACTCAAGATCGCACTGGAGGCAGAGGGATACGAGTTTCACGGATCGAGTAAGACATTCGCTGAGGACTGTCGCCGCTACGACGAACTGGTCGCGGCGGGTTGGCTGGTGTTGAGGTTCACCTACCAGCAGGTGCTGTTCGAGTCCGAATGGGTGATCGAAGTGGTCCGGCAGCTGATCGTGTCCCGCTCGACAGGAGGTACTGCCGATTCGGTGGCTCGGCGGTCCGGTGCTGAGCGGGGGCGCCGGAGGAAAGGCTGAGTACCTCCTGTCGAGCGGAACAGAATCCGACAGTGTCAGCCCCAGCGTTCTGACTTGGCTGAGCGGGAGACGAGGCTGAAGAGCATGTCTTTGGGGGTCATCTCGCCGGCGACGACCTTCGTCACGTGTTCGGCGATGGGCATTTCTACGTCGTGGTGGTGGGCCAGCTCGGTGATGGAGGCGCAGGACTTGACGCCCTCTGCGACCTGGCGGGTGGCGCCGGCGATTTCGGCGACGGTCATGCCCTGGCCTAGTTTTTCGCCGAAGGTTCGGTTGCGGGACAAGGGTGAGGAGCAGGTGGCGACCAGGTCGCCGAGGCCCGCTAGGCCGGAGAAGGTGTGTTCGTCGGCGCCCAGGGCAGTACCGAGGCGGGCGGTTTCGACTAGGCCGCGGGTGATGACGGAGGCGCGGGCGTTGTCGCCGAAGCCGAGGCCGACGGCCATGCCGACGGCTAGGGCGATGACGTTCTTGGTGGCGCCGCCTAGTTCGCAGCCGATGACGTCGTTGTTCGTGTACGGACGGAAGGTCGGCGAGTGGCAGAGCTTCTGCAGCCGGGCGGCGGTGCCTTCGTCGGCGCACGCGACAACAGCTGCGGCCGGCTGACCTTCCGCGATCTCGCGGGCGAGGTTCGGGCCGGAGACGACGGCGATCCGCTCGGGGCCGGCGCCGGTCAGCTCGGCGATCACCTCGCTCATGCGCTTCGTCGTACCGACCTCGACACCCTTCATCAGCGAGACCAGCGGTACGGCGGCCGGCAGCACGTCGGCCCAGTCGCGCAGGTTGTCCCGCAACGACTGCGACGGGACGGCGAGCACGATCGCCTCGGCTCCGTCGGCAGCCTGCGCCGGGTCATGCGTTGCGGTGATGGCGTCCGGGAGTCGCAGACCGGGCAGGTAGTCAGGGTTCTCGTGCCGCGTGTTGATCGCCTCGCAGAGCGATTCGCGGCGTCCCCAGACGGACACCTGATTGCCGGCCTGGGCCAGGACGATCGCGAAGGCAGTCCCCCAGGACCCCGCACCGAACACCGCAACCTTGGTCATCGACTCTCCCCATCCTCACGGAACTTGTGCTTGCGCAAGTCGTAGAGCTCCTTCGGCGGCGTCTCGCCGCGCAGTACGCCGAGCTCGCCGGCCACCCGCTGCATGATCACCTCGGTTGCCTCGTGCAACAGCTCGTTCGTGATCGGCTTGCCCTGGAACGCGCTCAGATCGACCGGCTCCCCGGCGATCACCCGCATCGTCTTGCGCGGCAGCAGCCGCACCCGCAGGCTGCCGTACGACGCGAACACCTCCTGCGCTCCCCAGTTCGCGATCGGGATCACCGGACAGCCGGTCATCAACGCGATCCGGGCGGCGCCGGTCTTGCCGGTCATCGGCCAATGGTCCGGGTCACGCGTGATCGTGCCCTCGGGATAAACGCCGACGCACTCGCCCTTCTCGACCGCCGCGACCGCGGCCCGGAATGCGTCCGCGGCCTCGGCCGAATCGCGATAGACCGGAATCTGCCCGGCACTGGTGATGATCCGCCCGGCGATCGGCAGCTTGAACAGCGACGCCTTGCCGAGCAGCCGCGGAATCCGCCGGCATTCCCAGATGTAGAGCCCGAGCACGAACGGGTCGAAGTGCGAGATGTGGTTCGTCACGAACACCATGCCACCGGTCCGCGGCACGTTCTCGCGGCCGCGGAAGTCCTGTTTGGTCCAGGTCAGCATGAAGGGTTTGACGATGGCGACCACCAGGCCGAACCAGAACCCCCGGCGTGGCCGGGGCCCCTCGGTGGTGCGCTGGCCGTTCACTACTGCCTCCTGGTGGCTGTGGTTGCCCTCGGTCATGGGAGAATCCTGCCTGATGGCAGACCTACAGGTCGCTCCCTGGACCCTGGTGATCCCGGTGAAGCGTACGGCGATCGCTAAGAGCCGGCTTGCTTCCGCCTACCCGCAGCATCGTCCAGAGTTCGCTCGTGCCTTCGCAGTCGACACTACTGCGGCCGCACTCGAGTCTCCTCTGGTCCGCGCCGTACTGGTTGTCACGGATGACCCAGTGGTCGCAGCGGACGTCACTGCGATCGGCGCGCGCGTAGTACCGGACCTGGCGGGTGCAGGGCTCAATGGGGCTCTGGCGCACGGTGCGGCGTTCGCTGCGGCCGAATACCCAGGGACTGGAGTGGTGGCGCTCTCGGCCGACCTACCGGCTCTCAGAGCTTCCGAGCTGACCGCTGCATTGGCAGCGTGCACAGCAGACCGCTGCTTCGTCATAGACGAACCAGGGACCGGTACTACGATGCTCGCCGCCGCCCCTGGCGTTCCGCTGGATCCCCGCTTCGGTGTGGGCTCCGCGCAGGCCCACGAAGGCTCAGGCGCAGTGCCGATCGCGTTGGCCACCATCGAGTCGGTACGGCGCGACGTGGACACAGCGGCGGACCTGGCGCACGCAGTACAACTAGGTGTCGGTCCTCGGACCGCTGATGTGATGTCGCTCGTGATGGGCGCTGCGACAGGCACCGAGGGCCTCGCCTGCTGAAAGGCCGCTACCGTAAGGGCATGCAAGCAACAGTCAGCCGTTACGACGCCGCGACGGCATCCGGCGCAGTGTTGACCGACACCGGCATCGAGCTGCCCTTCGACGCCGAAGCCCTCACCGGTACTCCGGTGCGCCTGCTCCGCCTCGGCCAGCGGGTCCGTCTGACCACCACCGGCACCGGCGCGGGCCTGGCGATCGCCGAGGTCCACTTCATCACCTTGCCGTAGGCAAAAGAGCCGGCAACGGCGAAGGCCGGTCGCCCCTGGTGTGGGGAGACCGGCCTTCGCTAGTACAGCGGTACTACGAGGTGCTGACGGGTCAGCGGGCGGCAGCGCGCTTCGCCGGAGCCTTCTTGGCGGGGGCCTTCTTGGCCGGCGCCTTCTTGGCAACGGTCTTGGCCGGGGCCTTCTTCGCGACCGGGGCCTTCTTGGCGACGGTCTTGGCCGGGGCCTTCTTGGCCGGGGCCTTCTTCGCAACCGTCTTGGTGGCGACGGCCTTGGCCGGGGCCTTCTTGGCGGCGGCCTTGACCGGAGCGGCCTTCTTGGCCGGCGCAGCCGTCTTGGCGGGCGCGGCCTTGACGGCCGGGGCCGCCTTCGGTGCAACCAGCTTCGGCAGCTTCTTGGCGCCGGAGACAACGGCCTTCAGCTCCGCACCGGCGCGGAACTTCGGAACCACGGTCTTCTTGGCGCGCTTGGTCTCGCCGGTCCGCGGGTTGCGGACCATGCGCGCACCACGCTCGATGGCCTCGAAGGCCCCGAACCCGGTGATGGCGACCTTGCCGCCCTTCTTGGTCAGCTCGCGCTGGACGGTGTCGATGACCGACTCCAGGGCGTGCTGGGCCGAACGGCGATTTCCGTCGAAGTGCACTGCGAGCGCTTCGACCAACTGGCTCTTGTTCACTGTCTTCCCTCCGTGAACTCCTGCGTCGAGCACAGCGCTCGATCTTTCGTGAACGTTATGGACTCTTGGGCGTGTGCACAAACACCAACGCGGCAATTCGGCCTTGTTTCAGGCGATTTGGGCAAAATTTTCCCCGGATCGGCCTCTCACCCGGCTTCTGAATCCCTTCAGAGCAACGAACCGGCGACCAACGGTGACCTCGGCCACAATCGCGATCGCGCCCCCGGAAGGGCTTTCAGCGCCGCTTTCCGGCGAGGCTGTGAGCCGCCGACCGGGCCGTGTCGAGCCCCTTGGTCACCGCGCTCTCGCCCTTGCGCGCCTTCAGTTCCGCGCTGACCTTGCCCAGCAACCAGTCCAGCAATGGCACCGCGATCGCCAGCACCACCCACATGATCAGCCTTCACCGCAGGAACAACCACATCGTGTCCGCCTCCTCCTCAGTCGTTCGGTCGAACAGACCAGTGCCCGTCGGGCAAACGGAGTCAGAGCCAGCCGCGGCGCTTGAAGATCAGGTGCAGACCGCCACACACCATCGCCATCAGGCCGACCGCGAAGGGATAACCGAACTGCCAGTGCAGCTCCGGCATCGCGTCGAAGTTCATCCCGTAGACGGTGCCGATCAGGGTCGGCGCGAACAGGATCGCTGCCCATGCAGAGATCCGCTTCACCTCTTCGTTCTGGTCGTTGCTGGCGACGGTGAGGCTCTTCATCTCCTCGTTCTGCTGCTGGGCGACCAGGGTCGCGTTCACCGTCAGGATGTCGCGCAGCAGTTCGCGGAACGCGTCCACCCGCTCGACCACCTGGGTCACGTGATCGGCCACGTCCCGCAGGGAACGTTGCAGTTCCTCGTCGACGCCGTACTTGTCGAAACCGGCACGCAACGAGTCCAGCATGCCGACCAGCGGCCGGGTCGCGCGCTGGAACTCGATCACCTCACGGGACAACTCGTAGATGCGCCGCGACACCTTCGGGTCGCCGCGGAACACCTCGGTCTCGATCTCGTCGATGTCGTTCTCGAGGCCGGCCACCACCGGCGCATAACCGTCGACGACCTTGTCCATGATCGCGTAGAGAACAGCCTCGGTACCGCGCCGCAGCAACTCGGGATCGCGTTCCACCCGGCGACGGACCGCGGCCAGGTTCGGCGCCTCGGCATGCCGGACCGTCACCACGAAGTCCGGGCCGACGAACACATGCACTTCGCCGAACTCGACCTCCTCGGTCGCGTCCCGGTAACGAGCGGCCTTCAGTACTACGAACAACGTGTCGCCGTAGCGCTCGAGCTTCGGCCGCTGATGGGCCTGGATGGCGTCCTCGATCGCCAGCTCGTGCAGGTCGAACTCCTGCGCCAGCGAGGTCAGCTCGCGCCGGTCAGGGCGGTACAGGCCGATCCACGCAAGGCTTTTCGGCGACTCGTGCAGCACCTGGTACGTGTCGGCCAGCGACTCCGGCGACGCGACCCGTGAGCCGTCGCAGTAGATCGCGCTGTCGACGACGCTGTGGCCCTTGGGCTTCGGGGTGGCCGCCGGAGTGGCCTTCTGCTCCAGGGCGGCGGGCTCGGCGGCCGTACCGGCGTACCGGCGGGCGGCGGCGCGCAGGGATGGGGTGCGGCTGAACGCACGCAGGGTGCGCAGGCGGATGTCGGACATGACAAGTCCTCCAGGTGCGAGGTGTGGGATCGATGGAAGAAACACATCGCCCGGCCCCGCGCCGCAGGTCACCCCGCGCGGAAACGCGACGGGGTGACCTGACCTGTCAGAAGAGGATTCAGCGCCTCAAGGCCGGACGAGATCCGTATGTCTGGAGGGTTCGCTGCTCATGGCGCCCCACCTCCAAGATCTCGTCGTGCCTTGTGCTGACAACTTCGCAAGGATAACACCGGAGTTATCGGTATCACTGTGCGATGCGTTACGCCTTCGCCGGCAGGGTGGCCGGCTTGAAGGCCGGCCGGGTCGCCTCGTACGCCGTGATGTCGGCCTCGTGGGACAAGGTGATGCCGACGTCGTCGAGCCCGTTCAGCAGCCGGTAGCGGGTGTAGTCGTCGATCTCGAACGGCGCGGAGACGTCCCCGGCCGAGATCGTCTTGTTCTCCAGGTCGACGGTCACCTTGGTACCGGGGTCCTGCTCGACCGTGGCCCAGAGCTGGTCGACGACCTCCTGCTCGACGAGGGCCGCAAGCAACCCGGCCTTGCCCGAGTTCCCCCGGAAGATGTCGCCGAACCGCGATGCCACGACGACGCGGAACCCGTAGTCCATCAAGGCCCAGACGGCGTGCTCACGCGACGAGCCGGTGCCGAAGTCCGGTCCGGCGACGAGCACCGAGACCCCTTCGTACTCGGGCTGGTTCAGGACGAAGGTGGGATCGTTGCGCCAGGCAGCGAACAGGCCGTCCTCGAAGCCGGTCCGGGTGACCCGCTTGAGGTAGACCGCCGGGATGATCTGGTCGGTGTCGACGTTGCTGCGCCGCAGCGGAACCGCGGTGCCGATGTGCTGGGTGAAGGCTTCCATGATTCCTTTGTCCTCAGACGTTCTCGGGTACGGCGATCTCGAGCGGCGGCAGGTCGGCCGGCGCCGCGAGAGTGCCCGTGACTGCGGTGGCGGCGGCGACCAGCGGCGAGACCAGGTGCGTCCGGCCGCCCTTGCCCTGGCGTCCTTCGAAGTTCCGGTTGGAGGTCGAGGCGCTGCGCTCGCCCGGGGCCAGTTGGTCCGGGTTCATCCCCAGGCACATCGAGCAGCCCGCGCCACGCCACTCGGCACCGGCGTTCTTGAAGATCACGTCCAGCCCCTCGGCCTCGGCCTGCAGCAGCACCCGGCCCGATCCCGGCACGACCAGCATCCGGGTGCCGTCGGCAACCTTCCGCCCGGCCAGTACGCCGGCGGCCGCGCGCAGGTCCTCGATCCGGCCGTTGGTGCAGGAGCCGAGGAAGACGGTGTCGACGTGCACCTCGCGCAGCGGCGTACCGGCGGTGAGGCCCATGTACTCCAGGGCACGCTCGGCGGCGATCTTGTCGTTGGGCTCGTCGAAGTCGTCCGGCGACGGCACGTTGGCCGACAGCGGCGCGCCCTGCCCCGGGTTGGTGCCCCAGGTGACGAACGGCGCGATGTCCTCGGCGCGCAACGCGATCTCCTTGTCGAAGGTCGCGTCCTCGTCGGTGGCCAGGCTGTTCCAGTACTCGACCGCGGCTTCCCAGTCGAGGCCCTGCGGCGCGTGCGGCTTGTCCTTCAGGTACGCGTACGTCGTCTCGTCCGGCGCGATCATGCCGGCCTTGGCGCCCCACTCGATCGACATGTTGCAGATCGTCATCCGGGCTTCCATCGACAGCGCGCGGATCGCTTCACCGCGGTACTCGACGATGTAGCCCTGGCCGCCGCCGGTGCCGACCTGGGTGATCAGTGCGAGCACCAGGTCCTTGGCCGAGACACCGTCGGGCAGTACGCCGTCGACGGTGACCGCCATCGTCTTGGGGCGGGCCTGCATCAGCGTCTGGGTGGCCAGCACGTGCTCGACCTCGCTGGTACCGATGCCGAAGGCAATCGCGCCGAAAGCGCCGTGGGTGGAGGTGTGGCTGTCACCGCAGACCACCGTCATGCCGGGCTGGGTCAGGCCGAGCTGCGGGCCGATCACGTGCACGACGCCCTGGTCCGGGTCGCCGAGGGTGTGGATCCGGACGCCGAACTCCTTCGCGTTCTTGCGCAGCGTGTCCACCTGGGTCCGCGACGTCAGGTCGGCGATCGGCTTGTCGACGTCGAGCGTCGGCACGTTGTGGTCCTCGGTGGCGATCGTCAGATCCGGGCGGCGCACCTGCCGGCCCGCCAGCCGGAGGCCGTCGAAGGCCTGCGGACTCGTCACCTCGTGCACGAGATGGAGATCGATGTAGAGGAGGTCGGGCTCTCCGTCGGCATGGCGCACGACATGCGCATCCCAGACCTTTTCCGACAACGTCCTACCCATCAGACACTCCTCTAGATAGATTCTTTTCCCACCCCACCGCCCCGCACGGGGTTTGTGGTGGTGTTCTATCGCTCACACTGCGCCGAGATAGGCGGCAGAAGCGACTTGCGTTCCACGATTCGAGACGGCAATATCGTCTCATGGACAACTCTAGCGGAGTCGGCGTTCTCGACAAAGCAGCTCTCGTTCTGTCCGCACTCGAGTCCGGACCGGCGACCCTGGCCGGACTCGTGGCGGCGACGGGACTGGCCCGGCCGACGGCACACAGGCTCGCTGTCGCTCTGGAGCACCACCGGTTGGTGGGTCGCGACATGCAGGGCCGCTTCGTGCTCGGGCCGCGGCTGAGCGAGTTGGCCTCCGCTGCCGGTGAGGACCGACTGCTGGCGACAGCCGGTCCCGTGCTGGCCCGACTGCGCGACATCACTGGTGAGTCCGCGCAGTTGTTCCGCCGCCAGGGTGAGTACAGGGTCTGCGTCGCGGCCGCCGAGCGCCCGTCCGGTCTGCGCGACACCGTGCCGGTCGGCAGCCAGCTGACGATGGCCGCTGGATCCGCCGCTCAAATACTGCTTGCCTGGGAGGACCCGGAGCGGATGCACCGCGGTCTCCACAACGCCACCTTCAACGCGGCCGCCCTGGCCGGCGTACGCCGCCGTGGCTGGGCCCACTCGGTCGGCGAGCGAGAGCAAGGCGTCGCCTCCGTCTCGGCCCCGGTCCGCTCCCCTTCCGGCAAGGTGATCGCCGCCGTGTCGGTCTCCGGCCCGATCGAGCGGCTCTCCCGCCAGCCCGGCCGGATGCACGCCCCCGCCGTGATGGCCGCCGCCGAGCGCCTCTCCGAAGCTCTCCGCCGAGCCTCCGAGTAACACCAGCCCGTACTGCGAACAGCCCGTCGCCTCCCGCGGCGGGCTGTTCCCTTTCTCCGTCTCATTTCTCCTCCACTCCGGCGAGGTGCTTGCCCGGTCTCACCGGCGGGATCACGATGACCTCAGGGGGTTACAGCGCTTCGGGAGGTACTGCGATGGTGCGGGACTGGATGACTGTTGGTTGGAAGATGCTGATCGTCCGCGGGGTGATCGGCATCGTGTTCGGGATCCTGGCGATCGTCTGGCCGATCTCGACGGCGATCGCGCTGGCGTTGCTGTGGGGCTTCTGGGCGCTGATGGACGGGATCGGGTCGCTGACCCAGGCGCTCCGGCCCGAAGCGCGGGGCAGTCGGCTGTGGCTGATCGTGCTCGGTGTGATCGCGTTGGTCGCGGCCTTCTTCGCCATCTTCAGTCCAGCCGTGACGGCGGTGACGCTCACCTGGATCCTCGGCATCTGGCTGATCGTCCGGGGAGTCTTCGAGGCGGTCGGGGCGTTCACGACCAATCACGTGACGCCGAGATGGTTCCTGCTCCTCGGAGCAGCGTTCTCGATCCTGCTGGGCATCCTGTTCGCCGCCAACCCCGGCAAGGGCGCAGTGGGGATCGCCGTCTTCCTCGGCGTGGTCGCGCTGCTGTGGGGCGCCACGTTCCTGGTGGCCGGCCTGTCGATGCGCCGGCTGGTCGCGAGTGGTCCCGAAGCCAAGGTGTGACGCTCGCCTCACCCGAGTACAGAGAGAAAAAACAAGCGCCCCTCACCTGGTGGTGAGGGGCGCTTTCTCTGGTAGCCCCGACGGGATTCGAACCCGCGCTACCGCCTTGAGAGGGCGGCGTGCTAGGCCGCTACACAACGGGGCCAGAGCGCTTGCTGACCGGTTCCGGAGAGCCGACCAACGAGGATGAACTGTACCTAACTTCCAGCGATACGGTCCAATCGCTGGGGTACTAGGACTCGAACCTAGACTAACTGGACCAGAACCAGTCGGGCTGCCAATTACCCCATACCCCAAAGCTTGTTACTGCGATTGTGAGCGCGTTTCCGCCCTCACAACCTGGCCCGCTGAGCCTATCGCAGCATGCCGCCAGAAACCAAAACGAGCCCCGCCGCGGGCGCCGCCTGTGTTTGACACAGGCAGGGCCAGTCATGGCTGGTTGGAGGAATCCGCTGCTGCCTCCCTTCGTCAACCAGGAATGTCGGTCCCGGCTGATTGGGTAGGTACATGTCCCGATTCCGGATGTACCCGACACCGACGCAGCAGGCTGCGCTGCTGGACCAGTGCGGACACGCCCGGTACGTGTGGAATCTGGCCCTCGAGCAGTGGTCGATGTGGACCCGCGACAAGGCTGCGACGACGCCGACCTTTGCTGGGCAATGCCGGCAACTGACCGGAGCACGAGCCGAGTTCGGCTGGCTACGGGCGGGATCGCAGACCGTCCAGCAGCAGGCTCTGCGGGACTTCGACCAGGCCACCAAGAACTTCTACGCCGGTACTCACCGGCGGCCGACCTGGCGCAAAGCAGGGGTACACGAGGGATTCCGCATCGTCGGTCCTCAGGCGTCCCGGGTAGTGAAGCTGAATCAGAAATGGGCCGCGGCCAACGTCCCGAAGGTCGGCTGGGTACGGTTCCGGTTGTCCCGTGCCGCTCCCGACGCGAAGTCGTACCGCATCACGCGCGACCGGGTGGGGCGTTGGCACCTCGCGTTCGCCGTCATCCCGCCACCGATTCCCACACCTGGTACGGGCGAAGTCGTCGGTGTGGACCGTGGCGTCATAGTCTCAGCCGCCCTGTCCACCGGTGAGCTCCTGCCGTGCCCTGGTCTGTCGGAACGTGAACAGGGGCGACTCAAGCGCCTGCAACGTCGCCTGGTCCGCAGCCACCGCGGCTCGAACCGCCGTCAGCGGGTGAAGGCGGCGATCGCCAAGTTGCATGCCCGTACCGGCGACCGTCGCAAGGATTGGGTGGAGAAGACCAGCACCGATCTCGCCCGCCGGTTCGACGTCATCCACGTGGAAGATCTGCGCGTCTCTTCGATGACCCGGCGGCCCAAGCCGAAGCCTGATCCCGGCCAACCAGATGCGTATCTGCCGAACCGCCGCCGAGCGAAAGCCGGACTCAACCGCGGCATCCTTGCCAGCGGCTGGGGACTGCTCGTCCAGCGTCTGCAGCACAAGGCCGCAGGACGGGTCGAGAAAATGAACCCTGCGTACACGTCGCAGACCTGCAGCGCTTGCGGGCACTGCGCACCCGACAACCGCGAGAGCCAAGCGGTCTTCCGGTGCGTTGCCTGCGGACACCAGGCGAACGCGGACGTGAACGCGGCAGTCAATATCGCGGCTGGACGAGCCGTCAGCGCACGCCGAGAGACACCGGTAGGGGTCTCACCGAAGCGTGAACCCCAACTCGCTACTCCACGTAGTAGTTGAAATCCCCGCCCTCAGGGAGGGGAGGACGTCAAACCCGTCACAGCAGTCGCCGGCCCGGACCGCGATCCGCGACGAGTGAACTCGCCAGCGGAAGTTCGCAGCGGGTCGCCATTGCCTGCCTGCGGGCCAGCAGCAACGCGATCGCCCCGAAGGCGGCGAACTTCACCACGTCGACGGCGACCAGCGACCAGGGCGCGTCCGACGCACCGAGGCTGTCGCCAACGGTGTTGGTCAAAGCCGCGTAGATGAAGGTGATCACGTTGTTCGCCGCGTGCGCCGCGATCGGCGCCTCCAGCCCGCCGGTACGCACCGCGAGCAACCCCGCCACCAGCCCGAACGCGAACCGGTCGAGGAACAGCGCCGGGCTCTCCCACGGCCAGACCCCGTGCGCCATCGTGAACAGCACGGTCGTCACCAGTACTGCGATCAGCGAGCTGCGCACCAACGCGCCGACCGCCTGCAACAGGTAACCGCGGAAGAAGTACTCCTCCCCCGCCGCCTGGAACGTCGACGTCAGCAACGTCACCGCGATCACGCCGGCCGCGTCGGAGGCCACTCCATTGGAGCCGCTGCCCAGCACATCGACGCCGCCGAGCTCGATGACGCCCAGCGTGACCAGCTCGAGCAGCACGGCCGCGACGCCGAACAACGCCAACGGCCGCCAGCGCAGCTTGCCGGTCACCGAGGAGAGCAAGCCAGGCGTCTGCTTGTTCAGCTTGGTCGCGACCAGCATCGTCAGCGGGATCAGCACGATCAGCGACAGGTTCGTCGCCAGCAGGCCGAGCCACGACACGGTGCCCTTGGGGTCGGTCCGGATCGACTGCTGGATCGACAGCACCAGCACGCTCCAGAACATCCAGCCGACCAGCACGGTCAGTGCCCCGAGGAGCACGAACGCGGACGGCGTGACGTTGTTGCGCAGCAGCCGGTGGTACGGCTGCGGGCCGGTGTCCCGGGGGTCGATCGACAGCCCGGGGCCCGGCGTACCGGCGTACGCCATCAGTCGGTCGCGAGGCTCGCGCGGGCCTGCTCGATCCGGCGGAGTGAACTCTCCCGCCCGAGCAGTTCCAGCGACTCGAACAACGGCGGCGAGATCCGGCGGCCGGAGATCGCGACCCGGACCGGGCCGAACGCGTTCTTCGGTTTCAGCCCCAGACCATCGATCAGCGAGGCCCGCAACGCGGCCTCGATCGGCTCGGTCTTCCACTCGCCGACCCCGGCCAGCGCCTTGCCCGTCGCCTCCAGCACCGTGCCGGCGTCACCGGTCAGCACCTTCGCGGCGGAATCCGGGTCGATCGAGAAGTGCTCGTCGGAGACGAACAGGAAGCCGAGCATCTCCGGCGCCTCGGAGAAGGTGTTCATCCGCTCCTGGACGTGCGGGACGGCCGCGTTCAGCAGCGCGAGCTGCTCGGCCGACGGCTCGGCAGGCAGCACGCCCGCCTTCGCCAGGAACGGCACCGCGCGGCCGGCCCAGTCGGCCGGCTCCAGCAACCGCATGTGCGAGGCGTTGATGGCCTCGCACTTCTTCGGGTCGAAGCGGGCCGCGTTGGCGTTCACCTTGCGGATGTCGAACGCCTTGATCATCTCGTCCATGGTGAAGACGTCGCGGTCGTCGGCGATCGACCAGCCCAGCAGGGCCAGGTAGTTCAGCAGCCCCTCGGGCAGGAAGCCGCGCTCCATGTACTCGCCGAGGCCGGCACCCGGGTCGCGCTTGGACAGCTTCTTGTTGCCCTCGCCCATCACGAACGGCAGGTGCCCGAAGCGCGGCGTCCGGCCGGAGCCGATGCCGATCTCGGCCAGTGCCTCGTACAGGGCGATCTGCCGCGGCGTCGACGGCAGCAGGTCCTCGCCCCGCAGTACGTGGGTGATCTCCATCAGCGCGTCGTCGACCGGGTTCACCAGCGGGTAGAGCGGGTAGCCGTTCGCACGGACGAGCACGTAGTCGCCCAGGTTCTCCGGCAGGAAGGTGATCTCGCCGCGCACCAGGTCGTCGAAGGTGATCGGGCGATCGGGCATCCGCAGCCGTACTACGGGACGCCGCCCCTCCTCGATGTACGCCTGCACCTGCTCCGGGGTCAACGCGCGGCAGTGACCGTCGTACCCGCTGTGCTGGCCGGCGGTCCGGGCGGCCTCGCGGCGCTGGTCGAGCTCCTCCTGCGAGCAATAGCAGTGGTACGCCCGGCCTGCGGCGAGCAGCTTCGCCACCACGTCGGCGTACGTGTCCATCCGCTCGGACTGCAGGTAGGGGCCGAACTCGCCGCCGACCTCCGGGCCCTCGTCCCAGTTCAGGCTGAGCCAGCTGAGCGAGTCCAGCGTGTACTGCATCGCCTCAGGGGTGTTGCGGGACTTGTCGGTGTCCTCGATCCGCAGGATCAGCTTGCCGCCGTAGTGCCGTGCGAAGGCCCAGTTGAACAGCGCGCTGCGGATGTTGCCGACCGTGAGCAGACCGGTGGGGCTCGGTGGGAAGCGGACCCGCACCTGGTTGGGCTCCAAGCCGCCGAGGACGTCATCGTCGGTCGGGGCAGGCTTGTCAGTCACGCACGATCACCTTGTTCGTCAGAGTTCCGAGTCCTTCGACGCTGACCGCGACCTCGTCGCCGGGCAGCATCGGGCCGACACCCGCGGGGGTGCCGGTGAGCACGACGTCGCCGGGCAGCAGCGTCGTGAACGAGGTGATGTAGGCCAGCACCTCGGGGATGTCGAAGATGAACTGCGAGGTCCGGCCGTCCTGCTTCGGCTCGCCGTTCAGGGTGGTGGTGACCCGGAGGTCGGCCACGTCCAGGTCGGTGCTGATCCACGGGCCGAGCGGACAGAACGTGTCGTACCCCTTCGCCCGCGCCCATTGGCCGTCCGACTTCTGCAGGTCCCGGGCGGTCACGTCGTTGGCGATCGTGTACCCGAAGATGACCTCTTCGGCCCGCTCGCGGGGCAGGTCGCGGCAGATCCGGCCGATCACGATCGCCAGCTCACCCTCGAAGTGCAGGTCGTTGGTCTGCTCGGGGTAGACGATGCCGTCCCGCGGGCCGACCACGCTGGTGTTCGGCTTGAGGAAGATCAGCGGCTCCTTGGGGACCTCGTTGCCGAGCTCCTCCGCGTGCGCACGGTAGTTGCGCCCGACGCAGACCACCTTGCTGCGCGGGATCACCGGGGCCAGCAGCCGGACGTCGGCCAGTTGCAGCTGCTCGCCGGTGAACTGCACCGGCCGGTAGAGCGGATCCGAGTCGAGCACTGCGACGGTACCGGTGAGCCCCTCGGGGTCGTCGGTCTCGACGATGCCGTACTTCGGCTCGTCATCAACGGAGAATCTGGCGATACGCACGGGCCCGAGCCTACCGTCGTACCAGGGTGAGACAGTTACACGGTGACGACTGACATCCGGCCGGCCAGGCCCGCGGAGTACGAGGACGTGGGTTCGCTGACTGTCGACGCCTATGCCGCGGACGGCTTCATCCCCGAGGGATCCGACTACGGACTCACCCTGCGCAACGCGGCCGACCGCGCCGCGAAGGCGGAGTTGTGGGTGGCGGTGGACGGTACAGAACTGTTGGGCACGGTCACTTTCTGTGTCCCTGGCTCGGTCTACGGCGAGATCGGGCGCGGCGGTGAGGGCGAGTTCCGGATGCTCGGCGTCGCCGCGGCTGCTCGTGGACGCGGCATCGGTACGGCGCTGTCGGTGCACTGCATCCAGCGCAGCCGGGAGCTCGGCTACAGCCGCGTCGTACTGTCCAGCGCCAGCTACATGGCCACAGCCCACCGCATGTACGGCCGCCTCGGCTTCACCCGCCTCCCCGAACGCGACTGGTCCCCCCGCCCCGGTGTCGACCTGTACGCCTTCTCCCTGGACCTATGACCGTCGCACTGGACCCGTCTGACTGGGAGCCTCTACAAGCAGCCCATGCCGCTCGCGTAGACGCCCTCCTCGCAGGTCACCTGGAACGCAAGGCCCGCGGCGAGAAGCACCCCATCGAAGACTTCCTCTTCACCTACTACCCCACCCGCCCCAAACAACTCCGCCTCTGGCACCCCGGCCCAGGCGTCGGCCTGCGCGGCGCCCGGTCCTACGAAGGCAAACGCGGCTACCTGTACGCCGACGACGTGGCAACCCTGGACCCGGCCGAGATCTCACGCCGCGCCGACTCCATCACCTGGATCAAGCAGTTGCTATCGGCAACCGCTGGTAGACAACCCCAATTCGGCTGCTTCGGCCTGCACGAGTGGGCCATGGTCTATCGCACGGACGAGATCCGCCACGACTGGCCCCTCCGCCTAGGCCCCGAAGCCACTGACCAGGTAGTCGAGTCGAGCAAAATCGCCTGCTCCCACTTCGACGCCTTCCGCTTCTTCACCACCCCAGCCCGCCCCCTCAACCTCCTGCAACCCACCCGCGAATCCCAACCGGCCCTGGAACAGGGCGGCTGCCTCCACGCCAACATGGACCTCTACAAATGGGCCACCAAACTAATGCCCTTCACCCCCAGCTCTCTATTGCTGGACTGCTTCGAACTAGCCCGAGACATCCGCACCCTGGACATGCGAGCTTCGCCGTACGACTTCTCGACGCTCGGCTATCAGCCCGTCCCGATCGAGACACCGGCCGGCAAAGCGCAGTACGCCACCGCCCAACGCGCGTTCGCCGACCGCGCCCACCCGCTCCGCCACCAACTGATAGCCCTGTGCGAGAGGCTCCTAGAACTGTCACCATCTACGGATGTCACAGCAGCTCCCCCGCCTGGTCCTTCGAGACCAACTGCAGTTCGAGTCTGACCAGCCGATTCATGCAAGCAGCCGGTCCTGGGGAGCCTGGCGTCCAGGAGACGATCAGCCGACCCTCGCGATGGCGACGCTAGGGATCACTGCGCACTTGTTCCGGCGCCTTGACCCGGAGACTTGGATATTCACCTCGCGCCTTGGCGACGTCAACCTCCCGAGCCGCGCAGACTGGGGCGTCTGGGGCCGGGTCAACGGCTCGCGTGTACTGGCGCTCAGCGGCTCCAACCGCTATCTCGACAAGAACCTCGCCCTCGGGCCGGTATCTGAACTCTGCCTCTGGCTGGAGAACGACCACATCGTGCCCTTCGACTCTGCTTCGAGTGCCAGGTTGCTCTGGGGTGCCTGGGGGAAGGTTGACGGGGCGGCCGTGCTGGCGACTGGTGGTGAGGACGGGTGGGTGCGGCTTTGGGATCCGATCGCGATGGACGAGCGCGCGTCGATCCGTACCGGAGATGACGGGCGGAAGGTCGGCTGGGGCGCTTGGGGCGAGGTTGACGGCGAGCCGGTGCTCGCCATCGGCGGAGACACCACTCTGCAGTTCCTGACGGGAGCCACACTGCGCTCGACGGCGCTTGTCGAATCCGTGGCGAAATCCCTCCGACCGGGGTACGAGTCGACCTGGGGTGCATGGGGTTCGGTCGACGGCCGGTCTGTGCTCGCGTCCGGCGGCGTGAACAGACCGGCCGTGCAACTCCACGATCCAGCGACCGACAGGTCCACCTCGATCAAGTTCGACCGGGGCGCGAGGTCGGGCGCCACCACGACCTGGGGATCGTGGGGAACGTTCAACGGCCGTCCGATGATTGTGGCCGGCGGGCCGAACGGGCAGGTGTGGTTCTGCGATCCGGACAGCCCCACGGCCCAGTCGGTCATGCTCGGTCACCCGGTGCATTGGGGGTCCTGGGGGTCGGTGGACGGCCAGCCGATACTGGCCGTTGGCGACACAACTGGAGAGGTTTGGCTGTATGACCTCGTGTGGGAGCGGGTTGTGCCGCGGGTGCCTAACTATCGGTCGGATAGTGGTGGGGCTGTTGATTTGTTGGGGCGGCGTGGGGATGCGGCGGCGTTGGCCGATGTGATTACCGCGCGGTCTGCTCAGCCGCCGTTGGCTGTGGGGTTGTTCGGGCAGTGGGGTGATGGGAAGAGCATGTTCCTGGAGATGTTGCAGGAGCAGGTGAGTGAGCGGGCTCGGACTGCTGGGGTCAACGATCCGATCGCGCACGGGAACATCCGGCAGGTACGGTTCAACGCCTGGCATTACGCGGAAGCCGATCTGTGGGCGAGCTTGGTTGCTGAGCTGTTCGCCCAGTTGAGTGACGGCGAGGATCCGGCGCGGGAGCAGCGGCAGCGGTCGCGGTTGGCCAGTGAGTTGGTGCAGGCGCGCGGGCTGCGAGAGCAACTCGTTGCGGCCGAGGAGCGGTTGGCCGACCTCCGGCAGGCTGACGCGACCGAAGACGGCGGCTGGGCGAGTCTGACGCCGTCGGCGCGGCTTCGATTGCAGGACCTGCTCGGAGCTGAGGCCGAGAGTCTCTATCGCGAGGCGGCCCTCACCTCGTCGACCTCCCGGCGCACGTCGCGAGCGGTGAAGCGGTTGCTCAAGGCAATCTCTTGGCGTGGCTGGCTGGCGGTCGAGGCCGGGGTCGCCGCTACCGTCGCGCTCGTCATCTGGGGGCCGGATCTCGCGCGCTGGATCGCCGCACTGCCAGCGGTGGCCGGAGTGGTCGCCGTCGCCGGTATCGCCGTGCGGGGATGGAGTAGCACGCAACCCGCTCGGGAGGCGATCGGCTCAGCCTGGCAGGCCGTCCGTCGCGTTCGGGACGAGCAGAAGCAGCGGCTCGACACGGCTGAGGCGGTTGCTGCTGCCGAGGTGGAGGAGTTGAGGAAGCGGCTGCAGAACCTGACCTCCGCGGGGCAGCTTGCCGGGGTCGTCCAGGAACGGGCGGGCGCGGCGTCGTACCGGGAGCGGCTCGGCCTGATGACGCAGATTCGGCAGGACTTCGAGCGGATGGCGGAGTTGCTGCGGCCGGATGAGGCGGTGCGCAGCGACGTACCGGTCGAGGATGCGGCTGGTGACGAGTTGCCGGCGATCGACCGGATCGTCATCTATATCGACGATCTCGACCGGTGCCCGCCCGATCGGGTGGTCGATGTGCTCGAGGCTGTGCATCTGCTGCTTGCGGTGCGGTTGTTCGTCGTCGTGGTGGCGGTCGATCCGCGGTGGTTGTTGCGGTCGCTGACCAGCCACTATCGAGAGCTGTTCGCTGCGGCCGAGGGGGTACAGGGTGATGACGAGCTGTGGGCGGCGACGCCGGCGCAGTACCTGGAGAAGATTTTCCAGATCGTGCTGACGCTGCCGCCGATGGAGCAGGACGGTTATCGGAAGATGATCGACGACCTGGTCGGGCTCCGCACCGACTCCGATCCGGAGTCCGAGGCCGCGGCTGCGGAAGCAGCTACCAAGGCGAATGCCTTGGCGCGGGCGGCCGCAGATCTTGCTTCCAGCAGTGCGATCCCGACCGGCGGTCCCCCGTCGATCGATGCGATCAGCCGCGCTGCCGCGATCAGGGCGGACGCGGAGGTGAGGGCCGCCGCGGCCAAGGAGAAGGAGGCGGAGGCGAAGTGGCGGGCGCCGATCGACCTGACCGCCGTGGTGACGGAGCGGGTGGACCCGCTGGCACTGACGCCGGCGGAGTACGAACTGATCAACCTCCTCGGCCCGCCGCTCGTGACCGGACCGCGTTCGGTCAAGCGGCTGGCCAACAGCTACGGGCTACTGGTCGCGACTGGTGCGCCGTCCGCTCTCACCACCGGGCAGCGCGCCGACGTGGAGCCGGCGCAAGACTTGGAGGGCGCGACGCCGCCATACCGGGCGGGAATGGTGCTGCTTGCGGCGGTGATCGGCTTCCCGATGCTGGGGCCGACGTTCTTCCCCGACCTCCATCAGACCGCGCTGGCCAACCCGGGCACGCCTTGGTCCGAGTACCTGGAGGGGTTGCGGCCGGCTGATCGGAGTACCGGCCTTGGGAACCGCGCAGAGCGGTGCATGAGCGCATCGCGGGCGCAGCAATGGAACGACTTACTGACCGCGCTGGACGTCGTAGGCCGTCGGGCCGCGACCGTCGGCCAACCGTTGCCGCAGAGCCTGGCGATCTGGGCGGAGTGGGTGGTGCCGGTCGGCAGGCTGTCCTTCCCCACTGGAAGCTCGGTCAGCAAGCTCATCCAGGATTAGTACCAGCCCTTGTTCAAGGTTGCCAGATAAGCTTGAATAAGAGTGTGGCCAGGATTGAGTTGCATCGGTGGCCGGGGCACCCGGATGGGTTCACCCGGGCTGAGCGGCTGGGCGGGTCGTATGAGCTGTACTTTCCGGATCCGCTGGTTGGGCGGGACTTCGACCTCAGCTCTGAGGTGCTGGCCGCCTTGGAGGATGCGGCTGGGGATCTGGCGCGACTGGATGCGACCGCTGCCGTGCTGACGAACAGTGAGGCGTTGGCTCGGCTGTTGTTGCGGGCCGAGGCGGTCGGATCGTCGCAGATCGAGGGGCTGGTGGTGGGGGCCCGGCGACTACTCAAAGCCGAGGCGTTGCGGGACAGCGGGCGGCATCATGACGTGACAGCCGAGGAGGTGCTCGGATCGGTCGACGCGATGATGTGGGTGACCGAGTCGGTACAGATCGGCGACAAACTCGAGGTCGAGCATCTACTCGAGGCACATCGGCGCTTGATGGCGCATTCGCCGAATCCGGAGTTCGGAGGCGAAGTCCGCTATCTGCAGAACTGGATCGGCGGCCGCTCCCCCGCCGAGGCGTACTACGTACCGCCGCCGGCGCACCTGGTCCCCGATCTACTCGCGGACCTGATGACCTTCATCCGCGAGTCACCGCTACCAGTGCTGGCCAAGACCGGCATCGCGCACGCCCAGTTCGAGACGATCCACCCATTTGCCGACGGCAACGGCCGCACCGGACGCGCACTGATCCACCTCGTACTACGAGCCGAAGGTCTCGTCGAGCGCAGCGTGCCACCGGTGTCGCTCTCCCTCGCCACCCACGCGACCCAGTACGTCGAAGCGCTCACCGCCTTCCGTCACACCGGCAAGGCGACGAACGCCCGCGCCCGCAGCGCCGCCAACGAGTGGCTGCTCATGTTCGCCACCGCCTGCAGCCATGCGACCGCCGAGGCCGCCCGCTTCGAACGCACCGCCGCCGATCTCAAGACGGTCTGGCGCGAACGAGCCGCCCCGGTGCGCACCGGCTCAGCCGTCGACCTCCTGATCGAAACCCTGCCCGCAGCACCCGTCCTCACCCTCGCGGCCGCCGCCGAACTCATCGGCCGCTCGCAGCAGGCTGCCAACCAGGCGTTGACGCGCCTGACCGAGGCCGCTGTGCTGCGGGAGATCACGGACGGTCGCCGCAACCGCGTCTATGAAGCTCCTGAGTTGATCGATGCCTTCACCCTTCTCGAACGCCGCTTCGCCAGTCCGGCGGCGGATACCAGAGTCGCGGCGCCTAGCAGACCGGTTCCGTCAGTGCCGCGACCGACACGCTGAGCTGATTGACTTTCCTCCCTTCCTCGATGAACAATTCGAACACATGTTCGAGAGCTGGACCAAATCGGGGAGTGTGAGGATCTGTGATGCCGGAGCCGTTCGACTGGGAGATCTTGCAGCGGCCGTCCGCCATGGCGATGGTGCGCGGGCAGCTCGGCTTCAGCTGGATGGTGTTGTCGGGACGGTTGGCGGCGCTGACCGACGAGGAGTACTTCTGGCGGCCGAGCAGCGAGGCACTGACCGTGGTGCGGCGGCAGTACGCGGGACGGTTCAGGTCACTGGGCTCGGGTGAGTGGGTGGCGCAGTGGCCGGACGAGCCGGACCATCGCGGGCCGCGGACGATCGCCTGGCTGATCGCGCACCTGACCGAGACGTTCTTCGAGCGCTGGGAGTGGACCTTCGGTGCGAGCCAACAGGGGCGTGCGGACATCACGCTGCACGGCAACGCACAGGACGCCGTCGCGTGGCTGGCGCACTGGGTGGACGCGTGGCGTGACTCGATCGCCGATCTCGACGAGGAGGAGGCGATGACGGTCGGGCTGAGCCAGGCGACCGAGCTGGACGCTGCTGAGCCCTTCGGTCACGTGATCCTCCGGCTGAACCGCGAACTGATCCACCACGGCTCGGAGATCATGACGCTCCAAGACCTGCACGCGTTGGCTGCTTGACCGCTGCCCCCCAATCCCTGGCCGTCGAGGCGGAGGCCGCTCCATCCACCGCACCGGAGCGCGCCTCGGCGGTCAGGCCCACCACACCACCGGTTGGCCAGCCGCTCCAAGGACAGGTCCTCCGCTCACGAGTCGGACCGCGCCATCACGGCAAGCAGGTCGACCGGTCGGCCTCCCCCGATCGCCTGGCTGTCAAGGCAGATGCCTCCTACCCGCCGCCCTGGAGAGCGCCTTGGCAGCCAGGCCCCACTCCATCACCTCCTCCGCCTGGGTCAGTCGATGCCTTCGACGATGCGGAAGTCGCGCTCGACGCCGTCGGACAGGGCGACCAGCGCCTCCTGGTAGGCCGTACTCTCGCGCGCCGCGACGGCCTGCTCGAAGCTGTCGAACTCGACCAGGATGGTGCGCTCGGCGATCCCGGCGTCATGCGCGACGACCCGACCGCCACGGACGAAGGTCCGACCGCCTGCGGCCTCGACGGCCGGAGCGGCCAGCTTGTTGTAAGCAGCCAGCTTCTCAGGGTCTGAAATGGTGCGGTAGACGCTGACCCAGTACCCCTTGGGCATGGAACCTCCAGTGTTGTTGTATTGATCCTCAAGCCGGCGAACGCTGAAGTTGCCGGGTCGTCGGTCGGCCTCCCTCGTCGAGACGTACGACGATGTGGTCGTCCCAGCGACTGTCGGAGTGGGGATGGTCGGAGCGCCAGTGGCAACCGCGGCTGTCCTGACGTGCGGTCGCTGCCACGATGACGGACCGCGCCACCGTTGCGAGCGGTCCGGTGCCGGCGGTCTCGAGCTCGTCCGCGGCGGCGTTCAGACCAGCGCCGTCGCGACGGATGCCGGCGTACCTGCTCAGGATCGTGCGGATCCGCTCCGGTTCGCGATCCTCGCCCAGCGTGACCTCGTGCGAGCTGCCGTGGTCCGCCGCGGGGAGCTCGAGGGTCAGGGCCGTGGCGACACGCCGGCCGAAGACCAATCCCTCCAGCAGACTGTTGGAGGCGAGCCGGTTGGCCCCATGGACGCCGGTCGCGGCGACCTCGCCGACGGCGTACAGACCTGGTACGTCGGTTGCGCCGTTGCGGTCGGTCCGAACGCCGCCACACAGAAAGTGTTCGGCCGGTGCGACCGGGATCTGCTCGGACAACATGTCGACGCCGATGCGTGCGCAGGAGGCCAGTACGGTCGGGAATCGCCGCCGCAGGATGTCCGGCGCGACACCTGTCGCGTCCAGCCAGACGTGGTCGGATCCGTCCCGGCGCATCGTCGCCTCGATCGCCCGGGCGACGACGTCCCGCGGGGCCAGATCGGCTCGCGGGTGCAATCCGTCCATGATCCTGCGACCGTGGGCGTCGCGCAGTACGGCGCCTTCGCCCCGGACGGCCTCGGTGACCAGAGGCAACTGACCACTCGTCTCACCGGTGCGCAGTGCTGTGGGGTGGAACTGGACGAACTCCATGTCCACCAGTGATGCGCCGGCTCGCAACGCCAGGGCGATGCCGTCCCCGCGCACCGACGACGGATTGGTGCTCGCCAGGTAGGCATTGCCGATACCACCGGTGGCCACTACGACGGCGCGCGCGTCGATCTGCGTGAGCTGGTTGCCGTTCTCGACGAGCACACCGACGATGCTTCCGGAGTCCGACTGGACCAGGCCGACGGTCCGTCCGGTCATCGTCCGGACGCTGGTTCGCTGCACTGCGGTACGGAGCGCGCGATGCACTTCCGCCCCGGTCGCGTCGCCGCCGGCGTGCACGATCCGGGGACGGCTGTGGCCGCCCTCCAGAGTTCTCGACAGCGATCCATCGGCGTTGCGGTCGAAACGAGCCCCGTGGGCGATGAGCTCGGCGAGTCGCTGCGGTCCTTCCTCGACCAGCGCCCGAACGTTGCGGGGATCGCAGAATCCCGCGCCCGCGATGTCGGTGTCACGCCAGTGGTCGAGCGGATCGTCCTCGCCGTACGCGGCCGAGACGCCGCCCTGCGCCCAGGGCGTGCTGCCGTCGCCCGCGCTGAGCAGAAGGACGTCGCGGGTCGCTGCGAGACCGAGCGCGGTCGACAGGCCCGCCACGCCGGAGCCGATCACGACCACGTCGACGGCACGCGTCATCGAGCACCCGCAGGCTTGCCGATGGCAACCATCCGCTCGACCGAACGCCGGGCCCGCTCGACGATCTCGGGCGGTAGCTGGATCTCGTCGCGGCCTTCCCGCAGGCATCGGACCAGCAGTTCCGGGGTGATCATCTTCATGAAGCGGCACGAGGCCTTCGGGTTCACCGGCACGAAATTCGTCCGCTGGTTGACCTTGCGAAGCTGATGGAGCATGCCGATCTCCGTCGCGATCAGGGCCGTCTTCGCGGTCAGGTCGCGGGCAGTTTCCAGCATGCCGGCGGTGGACAGGATGTGGGTCCGCTCGGCCGGCAGATCACCCACGCCGGCGAGCCAGATGGCGGACGACGCGCAGCCGCACTCGGGATGGACCAGGACCTCGGCCTCGGGATCGGCCGCCACCTGAGCGCGCAGGTCGGCCGCGCTGATGCCGGCATGCACGTGGCACTCGCCCATCCACACCTCGATGTTGTCCCGGCCGGTCTGCCGCCGGACGTGTGCTCCGAGGAACTGGTCGGGCAGGAACAGGATCGGCTGATCCGCCGGAATCGAGTTCACCACCTCTACCGCGTTGGACGACGTACAGCAGACGTCGGCCTCGGCCTTCACCGCCGCGGTGGTGTTGACATAGGCAACGACCGCGGCATCGGGGTGCTGGGCCTTCCAGGCCCGTAGCTGGTCGGCGTCGATGGTGTCGGCCAGCGAGCAACCCGCCTGAGCAGTGGGGATGAGCACGGTCTTGTCCGGGCTGAGAAGCTTGGCGGTCTCCGCCATGAAGTGCACGCCGCAGAACACGATGGTTGAGGCGTCGGTCTCGGCAGCGATCCGCGAGAGTGCGAGTGAGTCGCCGACGTGGTCGGCGACGTCCTGGATCGCCGGTTCCTGATAGTTGTGGGCGAGGATCACCGCGTCGCGCTCCTGGGCGAGGCGGCGTACCTCGTCCTGCCAGCTGATCGCTGTGTTCTGACCAGTGGTCACAACAGTTCCTTCTTCCTCAGTTGACGCCGTGATCGCGGGCGACCAGCAGGCTGATGTCGAGTGCCGTGGGGGAATGGGTCAGGGCGCCGACCGAGACGGCGTCGACACCGGTGGCGGCGACGTCTGCGACGGTGTCGAGCGTGATGGTGCCGGAGGCCTCGAGCTGTGCGGAGGACCCGGAGGCGTTGCGTTGCTTGACGATCAGCGCCATCTCCTCAGGCGGCATGTTGTCCAGCAGGATCCACTCGACCTGACAGCCCAGCGCCTCGAGGGCTTCCTCCGCGGTGGTGACCTCGACCTCGATCGCCAGACCTCTGCCTTCCGCGGTCATGCCGTCCCGGACCCGGCGTACGGCCGGGAGGATGCCGCCGGCCGCGGCGAGATGGTTCTCCTTGAGCAGGACCATGGCGGCCAGGTCGAGCCTGTGGTTCGTACCGCCGCCGCAGTTGACGGCGTACTTGTCCATGGCCCGGAGGCCGGGCGTTGTCTTGCGGGTGTCGAGGAGCCGGACCGGGCGCGCTCCGATAGCGGCCACGAAGGCTGCCGTGAGGGTTGCGATGCCGGACATTCGCTGGACGAAGTTCAGCGCCACCCGCTCGCCGGTGATGATCGAGTGCGCCGCACCACTGATCGACGCGAGCCGCTGTCCAGGCAGGACCGGATCGCCGTCGGCAACAGCCGGCCGCACCGTGACGGTGGGATCGATCGCGGCGAACACGCCCTGCAGGAGCGGCAGACCGGCCACCCGACCCGCCTGCTTGGCGACCACCGTCGCCTCGACCTGCAGTTCGGCCGGGACGCTCCATCTGGTGGTGACGTCGTCCACCGACCGGTCCTCGGCCAACGCGGCCGCGACCGCGGTCCGGACCGTCTCCGTTGTGAGTTGCACAGCATGCCCGCCCTCCATGAGGTTTTCGCTCCAGAGGCGATAACTAGCTGCACGCTACCATCGGCGTCGTGCCCGCAGCCAAGAAAGGTGATCCGGTTAACTTCCCCAGCTACCCGCACGAGGTGCTGTCAGTGGTCCTGTCGGTCCGGGACGGCAGGCTGTGCGTCCTGCTGTGGGAGCGCGCACGAGACCCGCATCGCGGCCGCTGGGCGCTGCCCGGCGGCGGGGTCGAGCCCACCCAGCGGCTCCGGGAAGCCATCAGCGTGCACCTGGCGACCAAGGTCGACGTCCGCGACGTCGCACACCTCGAACAGCTGGCCACCCACAGTGCGATCGATCGCGATCCGCGGGCCCGCGTCCTGGCGACGGCATACCTCGGCCTGGTTCCGTCCGACGTACAGCCGGTGCTTCCGTCCGACACGGTCTGGCATCCGGTCGACGACCTGCCACCGACCGCGTTCGACCATCACTACTTCATCGATGCCGCGGTCGGTCGGCTGCGCGCCAAGCTGTCCTACACGAACATCGGCTTCGCGCTGGCTCCCCTGGAGTTCACGATCGCCGAGCTGCGCGATCTGTTCAGCGCCGCACTGGGGTATGAGCTCGGCGCCACCAACCTGACCCGGGTCCTGACCCGACGCCACGTCATCGACCCGACCGAGCGCCGAGCCTCCCCCGGCCAGAGCGGCGGCCGGCCCGCGACCGTCTACAAATTCGCCGCCCGCGAACTGACCGTCACCGACCCCTTCGCAGTACTCCGACCACCCCGCTAACAGGCCCGGGTGGCGAGGTCCCAGACCTGGTCGAAAGCGTTGATTTCGGTGGGGTTGAAGCGGTTCTTGGTGACGGCTACCGAGATGCCGGTGGCGGTGTCGGCGTACGCGGCACTGCCACCGATGCCGACCATGCCGAAGACGGTCGGTGACACGGGGCGCATGCCGACCTGGCCGACTGTGTAGCCGAGGCCGTACTGCGCGGGTCCGCCGGTCATCTCGTCGAGGCCGGTGGTGGAGAGGGCTGTGATCTCGCGCAGTCGGGAGGGCGGCACCAGGCGTACGCCGTCGACCTCAGACATCAGAGCGGCATACATCCGGGCCAAGCCGCGAGCGGTGACGGTCCCCCAGGCAGGGATGTCCGCCATCGTCACCTCCACGTTGTTGGCGAGGGCCGCGTTGGGGAACAGCGATCGCGGGCCCGACTTGAAGAGCGGAAAGTCCGGAGGCAAGGAAGCGAACATAGCCGCCCCAGCCGGGTCGTCCTCGAAATGCGCCACCCGCCCCAACTCCGACGCCGGTACGCCGAAGTACAACTCCCCCGCGATCCCCAGCCGCGCACCGATCCCATCAGCCAGCACCGAGGAGATCGGCGCGCCGCAAACCCGTCGCACGACCTCGCCGACGATGAAGCCGAAGGTGACCGCGTGATACCCGACCCGCGACCCCGGCACCCACCACGGCTCCAGCCCGGCGATCACCGCACACATCTCGTCCCAATCGCAGAACCGCGCCAACGTCAGATCCGCGGGCACCGCCGGTACGCCGGCCGAATGCGTCAACACCTGTCGAACAGTCGCCGACTCCTTGCCATGAGCCCCGAACTCAGGCCACAGCGAAGCCACCACCGTGTCGTACGACAACACCCCCTCCTCCACCAGCACGTGCACAACGGTCGACGTCACCCCCTTCACCGCCGACGCCGCATAGAACAACGTGTCCGACGCGACCGGCCTCCGAGCCGAGGCCATCCCCGCCACCGCATCCACGATCAACTCACCCCGACGGTAGACAGCGGCCTGTACGCCGTTCTCCGCACCCGACGCGACCAGCCCGTCGATGACGGACTGGATCTGCTCCTGCAACAACTCACTCATACCGGCTCCTCGTTGGACGACTCTCAGTACCGGGTCGGAGCCGCTGAGCCAAACTTGACATTGCCCCGAGATGCGTTTTTCACACAAGATGTGCGACATGCGGCGAGTCGAGGCACTAGATGTGGGGTTCAGCGGGTTAAGGTCTCAGCACTGGTCGACAGGGGAATCCGGTGAGAATCCGGGGCTGCCCCGCAGCGGTAAGCGGATGAAGCAGTCCCGTGAGCCCGAATACCTGCGACCGGCGCGCGTGCCGCCGGCACGCGCTGTCCGAGACCTCGAGGGCGGGTCGCAGGGCGAGACAGCAGCAGACCGTCGGGTTGGCGCGCACCAGCAGTGGCAGTACCGCGCGGGCAGCCCACGGGTGGAGTCTGGGCTCCTCGACGATCTGCGCGCGCGTCCCGTCATGCGCTCAACCGGGTCTCGGTCACCAAGAGACTCGCGTGGAGAGAGCGCTTGTGACCATCGTTTCAGCAGGTCAGTCAGCCAAAGACCAGGCCGCACCCCCGAACCAGCTCACCGTCGTCCGCCGGGACGGCAACAGCACCGCCTTCGACCCGACCAAGATCTCGGTCGCGCTCAGCAAGGCGTTCCTCGCGGTCGAGGGCAGCGAGGCCGGCGCCAGCCACCGCGTCCGCGACCTGATCGCCGACCTCACCGCCAAAATCATCCAAGCGATCACCAGCAGGGGCGACGCGAGGCGCAGCGTCCAGGTCGAGGACATCCAGGACCAGGTCGAGCTGGCGCTGATGCGGGCCGGCGAGCACCAGGTCGCTCGCGCCTACGTCCTGTACCGCGAAGAGCGCACCAAGGCCCGTACCCCCGACACAGCGGCCGAGCTGAGTACCAAAACCCAGCCGGTGATCACCGTCCGAGCCGCCGACGGCAGCACCGCTCCGCTGGACGTCGACCGGCTCCGCGTCATCGTCGCCGAGGCTGCGACGGGCCTCGACTCGGTGGATGCCGAGCTGATCCTCAACGAGACGCTCGGCTCCTGTTACGACGGCATCGCGCAGCACGAGGTCGAGCTCGCGCTGGTGATGGCGGCGCGCGGGTACGTCGAGACGGAACCGCAGTACAGCTACGCGGCCGCCCGGCTGCTGCTCGACCAGATCCGTCGCGAGACGCTCGGCCGGGTGCACGGTGAGCCGCGGCAGGCGAGCCAGGCCGACATGGCCACGGCATACGTCGACTACTTCCCGCAGTACATCCAGACCGGTATCGACGCAGGCCTGCTCGACCCCGAGCTGGCCACGTTCGACCTGGCCAAGCTGGCCGCGGCGATCAAGCCCGAGCGTGACCTGGACTTCGCCTTCCTCGGCCTGCAGACCCTGTACGACCGCTATCTCCTGCACATCGACAAGATCCGGTTCGAGCTCCCGCAGGCGTTCTTCCTCCGGGTGGCGATGGGCATCTCGCTGAAGGAGGAGAACCGCGAGGACCGCGCGATCGAGTTCTACGAGTTGCTCAGCTCGATGCGGTTCATGTCGAGCACGCCGACCCTCTTCAACTCCGGTACTACGCGCCCGCAGCTCAGCTCCTGCTTCCTCACCACGGTCGACGACGACCTGTCCGGCATCTTCGCGGGCATCCGGAACAACGCGCTGCTGGCGAAGTACTCGGGTGGTCTGGGCAACGACTGGACCCCGGTCCGCGGGATCGGCGCCAAGATCCGCGGCACCAACGGCGAGTCGCAGGGCGTCGTACCGTTCCTCAAGATCGCCAACGACACGGCCGTCGCGGTGAACCAGGGCGGCAAGCGCAAGGGCGCGGTCTGCGCGTACCTCGAGACCTGGCACATGGACATCGAGGAGTTCCTCGACCTGCGCAAGAACACCGGTGACGAGCGTCGCCGCACGCACGACATGAACACGGCCAACTGGGTGCCCGACCTGTTCCTGCAGCGGGTCGAGGCCGGCGGCGACTGGACGCTGTTCTCGCCCGACGAGGCGCCGGACCTGCACGACCTGTACGGCGCCGCGTTCCGGACGGCGTACGAGAACTACGAGGCAGCCGCCGACCGTGGTGAGATCCGGGTGTTCCGCCGGGTCAAGGCCGTCGATCTCTGGCGCCGGATGCTGACCGTGCTGTTCGAGACCGGTCACCCGTGGATCACCTTCAAGGACGCGTGCAACCTGCGTTCGCCGCAGCAGCACGACGGCGTCGTGCACTCGTCGAACCTGTGCACCGAGATCACCCTGAACACCACCGTCGACGAGACCGCGGTCTGCAACCTGGGCTCGGTCAACCTGGTCGCGCACCTGACGGACACCGGTCTGGACGCCGAGCTTCTGAAGAGCACCGTCAAGACGGCCATCCGGATGCTCGACAACGTGATCGACGTGAACTTCTACACCACGCCCGAGTCGGAGCGCGCGAACCAGCGTCACCGCCCGGTCGGCCTCGGCTTGATGGGCTTCGCGGACGCGCTGTTCGCGCTGCGCATCCCGTACAGCTCCGACGCGGCCGTCGCGTTCGCCGACAGCTCGATGGAGCAGATCAGCTACCACGCGATCGAGGCGTCGAGCGATCTCGCCGCCGAGCGCGGCCGGTACCAGACGTACGAGGGCTCGCTGTGGAGCCAGGGCATCCTGCCGATCGACTCGCTCGAGCTGCTGCGCCGGGCGCGCAACGGCGACCTGACCGTCGATACGAGCAAGCAGCTCGACTGGGACGCGCTGCGCGGCAAGGTACTCCGCGACGGCATGCGCAACTCCAACGTCCTGGCGATCGCGCCGACCGCGACGATCTCCAACATCTGTGGGGTCAGCCAGTCGATCGAGCCGATCTACCGCAACCTGTTCGTGAAGTCGAACATGTCCGGCGAGTTCACCGTCGCCAACCCGTACCTGGTCGCCGACCTCAAGGCGCGCGGGCTGTGGGACCAGGTGATGGTCTCCGACCTCAAGTACCACGACGGCATCCTGTCCCAGATCGACCGCGTACCGGCCGACCTGCAGGAGTTGTACGCGACCGCGTTCGAGATGGAACCGCTATGGCTGGTCAAGGCGGCGTCGCGCCGGCAGAAGTGGCTCGACCAGGCTCAGTCGCTCAACCTCTACATGACGGCGCCGTCGGGCAAGGCGCTCGACGAGCTGTACCGGTCGGCCTGGCGCCACGGCCTCAAGACCACGTACTACCTACGCTCCCAGTCGGCCACGCACGTCGAGAAGTCCACGCTGCAAGGCACGGACGGCCGGCTCAACGCAGTACCAGTTGCACTACCAGAACCCACGGGCGCCGTCTGCTCAATCGAAGACCCTGACTGCGAGGCCTGCCAGTGACGACCACAGGACTGGGTGAGATCACCCTCGGAGCGGCGCGGATCGACGTCACCGACAAGGCGATGATCAACGCGCGGGCGGACGTGAACCAGCTGCTGCCGCTGAAGTACCAGTGGGCCTGGGACAAGTACCTTGCCGGATGCAACAACCACTGGATGCCGACCGAGGTCTCGATGCAGGCCGACATCGCGCTCTGGAAGTCTCGCGATGGGTTGACCGAGGACGAGCGGCTGATGCTGAAGCGCAACCTCGGCTTCTTCGCCACCGCGGAGTCGCTGGTCGCGAACAACATCGTGCTCGCGGTCTACCGGCAGCTGACCAACCCGGAGTGCCGGCAGTACCTGCTGCGCCAGGCGTTCGAGGAGGCCGTGCACACGCACACCTTCCAGTACATCTGCACGTCGCTCGGGCTGGACGAGGGCGAGCTGTTCAACATGTACCGCGAGGTGCCGTCGATCTCCGACAAGGACGCGTGGGCGCTCAAGTACACGCAGCACCTGGAGGACCCGGACTTCAAGACCGGTACGCCCGAATCGGACACGGACTTCCTGCGCGACCTGATCGCGTTCTACGTGGTCTTCGAGGGCATGTGGTTCTACACCGGGTTCGCGCAGATCCTGTCGCTCGGCCGGCGCAACAAGATGGTCGGCATCGCCGAGCAGTACCAGTACATCCTGCGCGACGAGTCGATCCACCTGAACTTCGGCATCGACTGCATCAACCAGATCAAGCAGGAGAACCCGCACCTGTGGACCCCGGAGTTCCAGGCCGAGGTCCGCCAGATGCTCACCGAAGCGTGCGAACTGGAGGTCGCCTACGGCCGAGCCACCATGCCCAACGGCATGCTCGGCCTGACGGCGGACCTGTGCGAGCAGTACATGCACTTCGTCACCGACCGGCGCGCCGAGCAGATCGGCATCGCCCCGATCTTCGGCGAGACCCGCAACCCGTTCGGCTGGATGTCCGAAATGATGGACCTCAAGAAGGAAAAGAACTTCTTCGAATCCCGAGTCATCGAATACCAGTCCGGCGGCGGCCTCAGCTGGGACTGAAGTAGTCACCTAGAACACCCACCGGCGACCTTGAACAGGTAATAACTTGTTCAAGGTCGCCGTTTGGTGTTCAAGGTCGCCGGATCTGGCTCAGCTGTGGGTTGGGCCAGCGGGTGATCGGCCGATTCGGCGGAGCGAGCGGTCCAGGGCGGTGAGGAGCAGTAGGAGGGAGCTGGTGAGCAGGAGGAAGAGGGACAGGTGGTGGAGGCCGGTGGTGGTGGCGCCGGTTTTGAAGAAGGTGGCGTTGGCGGCGGCTGCCATGAGGGCGCCTAGGTAGGTGCCTGTTCGGAGCAGGCCGGCGGAGGAGCCCATGCGGGCGGGATCTGCTTGGTGGTAGAGGGCGTTCTGATTGGCTAGGCCGTTGAGGCCTTGGGGGAAGCCTGCGGTGATGCCGAGTGCGATTAGCAGCCAGAGAGCGCTTCCTGCGTTGGCCAGTTGAAGGCCGGCGACGGCCAGCAGCAAGACGATGCTCCCGGCAACGAGTTTGCCTCGTACCTGAGCCCGCCGGCCCGTGATCGCGGTGATCACGATCGCGGCCCCTGACATCGGCAGTAGCACCAGCCCGGCCGCGGACGCACTCAGCGAGCGCGTCTCCTCCAGCCATTGGGCGAACCCGTAGAGGAACGAGTAGCTGACGACGAACGACAGCACCTGCCGCGCATACGTCGCGAGCAAAGGCGCGTTGCCACCGAGCACCCGCAGGTCGATGAACGGTTCCAGCGTCCGAAGCTCCCGCCGCGCAAAGGCCGCGCCGAACGCGATCGCGAGCACAGGCAGGTACAACCGAGACACGGCAGGCAGCATCAGGAAGACCATCAGCGACACCAGCATCGCCGCGAACAACACGATCCCGGCATAGTCCAACCGCTGCCCGGTCCGTACGCCGGTCGCGCGCCGAGGCAGCCAGAACCAGCCGAGCAGGACGCAAGCGATCGACAGCGGCACGTTGATCGTGAAGATCAGATGCCAGCCACCCAGCCCGATCAGCACGCCGCCGAGCGTCGGGCCGATCACCGCGATCACCTGGTTGGCGATCGACAGGGCGCTCAGCACGCCGGTCGGGCTCTCCTGGCCGGTGCGGTCGGCCTCGCTGCGGATCAGCGACATCGAGGCCGGGTACGCGGCCGAAGTACCGAAGCCGAGCAGAACCCGCGAAGCGATCAGGAAGCCGAGGCTCGGCGCCAGCGCACCCATCAGGCCGGCGACTCCGACCAGCGCGGTGCCGATCAGGTAGAGCCGGCGTGGTCCGTACGTGTCGACGAGCTTGCCCATCACCGGCTGGCCGACCGCCGTGGCGAGGTACAGGCCCGTGACCAGCCAGGCCGTCTGGGACGGCGGGATGCCGAACGCGGCGCCGATCGGGATCAGCGCCACCGCCAGCATCGACGAGTTGATCGGGTTGAGGATCGAGCCGAGCATCATCGGCGCGATCAGCTTGCGATCGAAACCCGCGGAACTCACGCCTGGGTCACTTCATCCAACAGTGCGAGGGCTTGGATGATGGTCTGCCGCTGCTCCTCGGTGCACTTCTCCTGCAAGGTCGCGGCCAGCCACTCCTGCCGAACCTGCCGATCACCTCGCAGGCGGTCGACCCCCGCCTTGGTCAGCGAGATCAACTGCTTGCGACCGTCGTCGGGATCAGGGGTCCGCTGGACGAAGCCCAGCTCCACCAGGACCGCGACCGTGGCGGCCATCGACTGCGGGCGGACGCGCTCGGCCGCGGCGAGATCGCTGGCGGACGCCACGCCGTGCTTGTCGAGCCGGCTCAGCACCGCCTCCTGCGACGGCGTCAGGTCATCGGACGCCGCCAAGGCCCTCAGCCGCCGCCGAAGGCGACCGAACGTCACCCGCACCTCGCTGGCCGCGAGCGCGGCGGACTCCGAGATCTCCATACCTCCACGATAAACCTTCAGTTCAAACTGTCCAGTCCAGACTGTCTATTTTATTGTTGGCGCGACCAATAAATCTGACGTATCGTTGGTCGCACCAACAAAGGAGTGGATGATGATCGAGCCGTTCACGATCGACGTACCGCAGGCCGACCTCGACGACCTGGCCGACCGCCTCGCCCGCACCCGCTGGCCCGACGAGCTACCGGACGTCGGCTGGGACTACGGAATCCCGCTCGCCAGAGTCAAAGAGCTGGCGGACTACTGGCTGACGACCTTCGACTGGCGCAAGCACGAGGCCCGGCTCAACGAGCTGCCGCACTACACCACCGAGATCGACGGCCAGCGGATCCATTTCGTTCACATCCGGTCGAAGCGCGAGGGTGCACTGCCTCTGATCCTCACGCACGGCTGGCCGGGCTCCTTCCTGGAGTTTCTGCAGGTGATCGAGCCGCTGTCCGCAGAGTTCCACCTGGTGATCCCGTCCATCCCAGGCTTCGGATTCTCCGGACCGACGCACGAGAAGGGCTGGGGTGTCCCTCGGGTCGCCGAAGCCTGGGCGGAGCTGATGAGCCGGCTCGGCTACGACCGGTACGGTGCCCACGGCGGCGACTTCGGGTCCGGGATCTCCCGCGCGCTGGCGGCCGTCGCGCCCGACAAGGTGGTCGGCGTGCACCTCACCTACCTGCCCGGTCCGCCGCCGCCCGGCGTGACGTTCGAGCTCGACGAGGAGGACACCCGGCGCCTGGGCCGGATCAAGGCGCTGATCGCCAACCGCCCGGCGTACCAGTCCCTGCAGGCGACCCGGCCGCAGACGATCTCGTATGCCCTGACCGACTCGCCCGTCGGCCAGCTCGCCTGGATCGCCGAGAAGTACACCGAATGGACCGACCCGGAGGCCCGAATCTCGAGCGACGAGATCCTGACCAACGTCTCGCTCTACTGGCTCACCGGTACGGCCGGCTCAGCCGCCAGACTCACCAAGGAAACCGCCGGCATCGCGCCACCGACCTGCAAGGCACCCATCGCCGTCGCGGTAATGCCCCACGACATCACGCTGGCCGTCCGAGCTCACGTCGAGTACTTGTTCGATGTCCGGCAATGGACCGAATTCGAGCACGGCGGCCATTTCTCCGCATTGGAAGTCCCTGAGGCATTAGCCGCCGATATCACGACCTTCTTCCAGAGCCTCAGCAGTAGCTGACCTCGAGGACGCCGATGATCTTGTCGAGCCGGGCGGCGACCCGGCCGGCGTCGAAGCCGTTGCCTTCGACAACGATACGGAGGGTGCTGGTCTCCAGGCAGAGCTTGAGTTCGCGGACGTCGTACGGGTTCAGCTGGACCGCGATCCGGGCGAGCAGGCCGCGGGTCTCCACCACCTGAGCGGTGAAGGTGGTGAGGATCCGTTCAGGTACTACGTATTCGACCGGTTCCAGGGTTGCCAGCGTGGTCATCGCACGACCTCCTTGTGGCGAAGCAGACCGTAGGTGACGCCGTCGACCAGCGCCTCCCACGAAGCCTCGATGATGTTGTGGCCGACCCCGACGGTGAGCCACGAACCCTCACCGTCGGCCGTCTCGATCAGAACTCTGATTACCGCGTCCGTGCCGTGACCCTGGTCGAGGATGCGGACCTTGTAGTCGACCAGGTCGAACTTGTTGACCACCGGATACGCGCGCTCGATCGCTGCCCGCAAAGCATGGTCGAGCGCGTTCACCGGGCCGTTGCCCTCGCCGGTGACGATCTCGCGATCGCCACCGGCGACGAGCTTGACCGTCGCCTCCGAGACCGCTTCGCCGTCGGCCCGCGACTCGGTGATCACCCGCCACGACTCGACGTCGAAGAAGCTCACCCGTTCGCCTGCGACCTCTTCGGTCAGCAGCAGCTCGAACGACGCGTCCGCGGCCTCGAACGTGTACCCGCGCGACTCCATCTCCTTCACCCGGTCCGTCACCCGGCTGACCAGATCGCGGTCGTTGCCGAGGTCGAAGCCGAGCTCGCGGCCCTTCAGCTCGACGCTCGCCCGGCCGGCCATCTCCGAGACGAGCATCCTCATGTCGTTGCCCACCAGGGCCGGATCCGTGTGCTGGTAGAGATCGGGATCCACCTTGATGGCACTGGCATGCAGTCCCGCCTTGTGGGCGAAAGCTGACACACCGACGTACGGCTGCCGGGTCGACGGCGGCACGTTCGTCACTTCGGCGATCGCGTGCGCGATCCGGTACGACTCGGCGAGCCGTCCGGGCGGGAGCAGTTCCATCCCGCGCTTGAGTTCGAGGTTGGCCACGACCGCGAGCAGATCGGCGTTGCCGGTCCGTTCGCCGTAGCCGTTGATCGTGCCCTGTACGTGGGTACAGCCGGCCTCGACCGCGGCGATCGAGTTGGCGACCGCGCAGCCACCGTCGTTGTGGGCGTGGATGCCGAGGCGGGCACCGGTGTTGTCGAGTACGTCGTGGACGATGTCCTGCAGCTCGCGCGGAAGCGTTCCACCGTTGGTGTCGCAGAGCGCGACCACGTCGGCGCCGGCCTCGGCCGATACCCGGACCACCTCCAGCGCGTAGGCACGGTTGGCGCGGTAGCCGTCGAAGAAGTGCTCGGTGTCCAGGAAGACCCGCTGGCCGTGCTCACGCAGGTGCCGGACGGTGTCGGCGATCATCCGCAGGTTCTCGTCGAGGGTGGTGCGCAAGGCCCGCTCGACGTGCGCATCGTGGCTCTTGGCAACCAACGTGACGACGGCCGCGCCGGACTCACGCAGCGCGGCGACCTGCTGGTCGTCGGCTGCCGGCGTACCGGGCTTGCAGGTCGCGCCGAACGCGGCGAAGGTCGCGTGCCGCAGGTGCAGCTCGGTCCTGGCCCGCTGGAAGAACTCGGTGTCCTTGGGCACCGCGCCCGGCCAGCCACCCTCGATGAAGCCAACCCCCAGGTCGTCCAGGTGCTGGGCGATGGCGATCTTGTCGGCCACTGACAACGCCAGACCCTCCTGCTGCGCGCCGTCGCGCAGGGTGGTGTCGTAGACGTGGAACTCGTCGGTTGTGCTCACGGAATCGCCTTCCGATGGGGGCTTCAGACAAACAAAAAACCTCCCGCAAGGTGCGAGAGGTCTGCGCGCTCAGGTACTGCTGGCTGAGCGCGCCTAGTTAATAATGATCGCGTAGGTCTTCATGACATTTGGCAGTCTGCCATAGGAATTCCACGGCGCGGCCGATTGTCTCGAAACGCGAACATCCAGTACGTCAGCCTGTACTACGTCGTCCACCGGAGTACTGAATTACGCGGTGAGCGACCATCCCGGGTCGTCCCAGGCCGCATAGAAGTCCTCCCGGCTGAGCGGCCGCAGACCCCATTCGCCGCGATTCAGCCCCTCTTCGGTGAGGGCGCCGTCCTCGTCCTCGAGTCGCTGCCACCAGTACCGCAGTACGGTGCCGTCCTCGCCGACCTGCAACTGCCGGACGATCACCCACTCGCGCTCGTGCCAGACCGCCTCGAACAGCCAGTCCGTCCCGTACTCGTCCGCGCGCGCCCCGAAGGTCCGGGCCCCGGTCCCCCGGTCGAGGTCGCGGATCAGCTCCACCGAGGCCCGATAGGCCCGCACGGTGTCCGGCTGCCAGCCGCGTTGATCGGCCAGCTCCGCGTAGTACGCCTCAACCTCGTCCGGTAAGCCGCTCATAGGTTCGACCCTATCCACCGGTCCCTCGGTCCGGCTGAGAGGATCCTATGAATGAAGCCAACTAAGTTCCGGCCCGTGGCCGTCGTCTGCGGCATCGCCGCACTCCTGGTGCTGGCGCCGGCCTGGTTCACCTTCGACGGATCACCGGGGCACGAGGCCTACAAGGCCAGTGGCTTCGGCCTGACCGGCGTGATTCCCGGTCAGGACCATTCGCCGACCGGAGGCGTCGGCGTGCTGATGGTGCTGGTCTGCGTGGTGGCCGCGATCGCGATGCTGGTGATCCCACCCGATGACAAGGCCGCCATGGTGCTGGCTGTCGGCGGCCTGATCGCCACCGGTGTGATCCTCGCCGATCGCGGTCCGCGGATGACCGGAGTCTCAGCCACGTGGGCGCCCTACGCGGAAGCGGCGATCTGGCTGGTCGCGGTCGTCGTCTGCCGCCGGGCGCAGCCACCCAGCACAAGGCTCCGGCGACGCTGAGGTCACCGGAGCCTTTCTGCGCTGGGGGTCAGCAGACCTTGGTCATCCAGCCGTGCGTGTCGGTGGTGCGACCGTACTGCAGGTCGAGCAGTGCCGAGCGGACGGCTGCGGTGACCTTGCCACCCTCGCCGTCTGCCACCTGGACCTCGCCGCCGTTCCACTTCAGGGAGGCGACCGGGGTGATCACCGCGGCGGTCCCGCAGGCGAACACCTCCTGGATCCGGCCGGACGCCGCCCCGTCGCGCCACTCGTCGATCGAGATCTTGCGCTCGGTGACGGTGTAGCCGAGATCGGTGACCAGCTTCAGGATCGAGTCCCTGGTGATGCCCTCGAGGATGGTGCCGGACAGTTCCGGCGTGACGACGGTGCTGTCGTCGAGGACGAAGTACAGGTTCATCCCGCCGAGCTCTTCGATCCACTTCTTCTCGACCGCGTCGAGGAAGGCGACCTGGTCGCAACCCTGCTCGATGGCCTCGGCCTGGGCGAGCAGCGACGAGGCGTAGTTGCCACCCGTCTTCGCCGCGCCGGTGCCACCGGGAGCAGCCCGCGTGTACTCCTCGCTGAGCCAGATCCGGACCGGTTTGACGCCCTTGGCGAAGTACGAGCCGGCCGGTGAGGCGATCGCGCAGTACGTGACCTGGGCCGACGGCCGGACGCCGAGGAATGGGTCCGAGCCGAACATGAACGGCCGCAGGTACAGAGAGGTCTCGCCACCGGTCGGAACCCAGGCCTTGTCCAGCTCGATCAGCTGACGCAGCGAGTCCAGGAACGCCTCCTCCGGCAGCTCCGGCAGCGCGAGCCGCTGGGCGGAGCGGTTGAACCGCGCCGCGTTCGCCTCGGGCCGGAACATGTGGATCGAGTCGTCGGGGTGCCGGTAGGCTTTCATCCCCTCGAAGATGGTCTGGGCGTAGTGGAACACCGAGGTCGCCGGAGAGAGTTCCAGCGGTCCGAAGGCGGTGATCCTCGCGTCGTGCCAGCCGTTGTCCCGGGTCCAGGTGGCGATCGCCATGTGGTCGGTGAAGTACTGCCCGAATCCTGGGTTCGCCAGGATCTGGGCGCGCTGGTCGTCGCTGGCCGGTTGGGTGTTTGGCTCAACGGTGAACTGCAAATCCGCGCTCATAAGCGCACCGTACCTGTTGAGGAAGTGGTCATGCGAGCCTCAGCTTTCAGCCCGCAGCGCGCTTGGCGATGGCGTCACCGATCTCGGAGGTCGTCCGGGGGGCGCCCGTACGCTCCTCGATGTCGGCTGTCACGGCCGCCTCGATCGCCGCCGCCGCCTCGGTCAGGCCGAGGTGGTCACAGAGCAGGGCCGTGGACAGGATCGCTGCCGTCGGGTCGGCCTTCTGCTGGCCGGCGATGTCCGGAGCGGAGCCGTGCACCGGCTCGAACATGCTCGGCGCGGTCTTGTCCGGGTTGATGTTGCCGCTCGCGGCCAGCCCGATGCCACCGCTGATCGCGGCGGCCAGGTCGGTGATGATGTCGCCGAACAGGTTGTCGGTGACGATCACGTCGAAGCGGGCCGGGTCGGTGACCAGGAAGATGGTCGCCGCGTCCACGTGCAGGTAGTCGACGGAGATGTCCGGGAACTCGGTGGCGACGGCGTCGACGGTCCGCTTCCACAGGTGACCGGCGTAGACGAGCACGTTGTTCTTGTGCACGAGGGTGAGCTTCTTGCGCGGCCGCGCCTGCGCCCGGGCGAAGGCGTCGCGGACGACCCGCTCCACGCCGTACGCCGTGTTGACCGACACCTCGGTCGCGATCTCGGCCGGCGTGCCGACGCGGAGCGCGCCGCCGTTGCCGGTGTACGGCCCTTCGGTGCCCTCGCGGACGACGACGAAGTCGACCTCGCCCGGGTTCGCCAGCGGCGAGCCGACCGACGGGTACACCTTCGACGGGCGCAGGTTGACGTAGTGGTCCAGCGCGAAGCGGAGCTTGAGGAGCAGGCCACGCTCGAGCACACCGGACGGCACGGTCGGGTCGCCGACGGCGCCGAGCAGGATCGCGTCGTGGCCGCGGATCTCCTCGAGCTCGGCGTCCGGCAGCGTCTCGCCGGTCTCGTGCCAGCGCTTCGCGCCGAGGTCGTACTCCGTGCGCTCGAACGTGACGCCGTAGTTCGCGCTGACCGCGTCGAGGACCTTGAGCGCCTCGGCGGTGACCTCGGGACCGATCCCGTCGCCACCTACGACAGCCAGCTTGAACGACTTTTGCGTGCTCACTTCTTGGGTTCTCCCCCGTTGTCGCGGCGGTTCATGGCCTCTTGGACTGGTTGGGTCTCGGCCTGGCGTGGGGCGGGACGGCGACGGCGGGCGGCCTTGCGCTCGCGTCCGTCGACGACCTTCCAGTTGGCCGGATACATGTCGTACATGCTGCTCTCCCGTTTGGTCTGGTGCTGTCACAAACGGCCGACGACTGGCACTACCGGGCGGGAGGTACGCCGAAACCCGCGCCGGGGAGGTCGGCCTTAGCGGACCCCGGCGCGGCAGCGAATAAGGCGTACCACGAACTGCATGATGGGTCCGAAGATACTCTGGCGTCCGACTATTTCGCCACAATGCGGGCATCCTGTCTCGACATCTGAGATACCAGTGACACAACTGGACCAATGCTGTGCAACTCTCAACCGGTGAGTGCTCCCCCAGAACTGCCGCCGCTGGTTTCAGCGGCCCTCAGCCTGTCCGGACGCCGTGGATTCGTCAGCGCGACGCGCAACGAGACCGGCCGATTGCTCGCCACTCTGGCGGCCTCCCGGACCGGAACCCTCGGCGAGGTCGGCACCGGCTGCGGCGTCGGCTCGGCCTGGCTGCGGCACGGCGCGACCGACGACACCAAGATCGTCACCGCCGAGAGCGACCCGCAGCTGGCCCAGGTGGTCAAGGAGCTCTTCGCCGACGACGGCCGGATCGAGGTCCTCTCGGCCGACTGGACCGCGCTGATCGAGCGCGGCCCGTTCTCCCTGCTCTTCGTCGACGCCCGCGAGGCCAAGCTGTCGGCCCGCGACGTGATCGCCGAGGCAGTCGAGCCCGGCGGCTTCGTAGTACTGGACGACTTCACCCCGTCCGCCGTCTGGCCCCCCATGTACGAAGGCCGCGTCGACACGCTGCGCCAGGAATGGCTCCAGGACAAACGCTTCACCACGGTAGAAATCATGGTCGCCACCGACGCCGCAGTCCTCCTCGCCACCAAACGCTAGCCACTACCCCACCCACGCCGGCTCCTCCGTCTCCACTCCGCTGCCTTGCCAAGGGGGTGAGGCGCGCACAATGCGGGCCGGCCAGCGTCTGGCGTGTGGGACGGGTAGCTGTGGCGGTTTAGGTCGACATCCGCTGTGGATATCGACCTAACCCGGCCAGGATGGGTCCATGGCGACCGACGGCATGCCCAGGCATTGGTACGAAGACTACGAGCGGGGGCGGCCCGGCTACCCGGCTCAGGTTCTCGATGTCGCCGAGCTCTCGTCGTCGGCGACGGCGCTCGAACTTGCTGCCGGGACGGGCAAGCTCACCCGGCAGCTGGTCTCGAGGTTCGCGCATGTGGTGGCCGTCGAGCCGGACCCTGGCATGCGTCGTGCGCTTGTTGCGGGTTGTCCAGGTGTTGAGGCGATCGACGGTACTGCGGAGCGGATCCCGCTCGTGGATGACTCGGTCGACGCGGTCTTCGTGGCTCAGGCCTTCCACTGGTTCGACAACGAGGCCGCGTTGGTGGAGATCGCCCGCGTCCTGCGACCGGGCGGGGCCCTGGTGGTGATGTGGAACGTGGCGAACGGACCGGCCGTCCCGTCCATCACGGCTGTCGAGGAGCTTCTCGCACCAATCTGGCCTCGAGACTTCGGGTTCCCGCTCGACATGATGAGTGGTGATTGGGCACCCACCGCATGGAACCTGCCCTTCGCCGAAAGGACCTTCGACCAGATCCGCGAGGTGCGGCTGGCGAATCCTCAGACCCTCGACGCGCAAGGGCTGATCGCTTACTTCGGCTCCATGGGCTGGGTCGCAAACCTGCCAGACGAGGAGCGGCAGCCACTCGTTGATGCCATGAGGTCTCACCTCACCGCCGCCGAGTATGTGCTGCCTTGGCAGACGCGTGTGCAATGGACATCGAGGTGACCCCGCCAACGGTTCGGCGGTCGCGAAGCGTCTAGGGGGCAGCTGGTGCGGAGGGCACCGGGTGTGGAGAGGACACAGATGGCCAATGAGCGTGAATTCGAGGAATTCGCGATCAGCAGTCAGCGGGCGCTGTTCCGCTATGCCTATCTGCTGGTCGGCGACCGGGGGCTGGCCGAGGACCTGCTGCAGGAGTCCCTCACCAAGACCTACGTCCGCTGGAACAAGCTGCTCGACTCGGCCAACGCCGAAGCCTACACGCGCAGGACGATGACCAACACGGCGATCAGCTGGTTCCGGCGCAAGTCGTGGGGTGAACGGCCGGATGGCAGTATGCCGGCCGGGCTCGAGGCCAGGTCCGAGGACGTGACCGGCCGGGTCTGGTTGTGGGCGGAGGTCGGGACGCTTCCGCCGCAACAGCGCGCAGTACTGGTGCTTCGGTACTACGAGGACCTCACGCAGGCCGAGACTGCAAGCATCCTCGGCTGCAGCGAAGGCACGGTGAAGAGCCAGACCTCCCGTGCCCTGAAGAAACTGCGCGCGGGACTCGGTCCTGAGGCGCTCCTGATCATGGAGAAGGTGGTGACCGCATGACCGGGTTGCTCAAGGACACGTTCACCGAGGAAGCCGAGGCGATCGGTGACCCGCACCTCGATCTGGACGCGATCGTCCGCACCGGCAAGCGCCGGCTCAAGCGGCGCAAGCTGGCGAAGGTGTTCACCTCCGTGGCCGCCAGCGCCGTGGTCGTGGCCGGCGGGCTGACCGCGGCCGTGCACTTCGGCAGCGACCGTGGGGTCGAGGTTTCGAACAGCGGGCCTTTTGCCGAACGACGGCCGACCTGGGCCGACGGCAAGGAGATCCACTTCGGTGCCGAGGTGATTCGGGTGCCGGCCGCCATCGCCTCGTTCGTGCAGACCAACGAGGCCTTCGTCTTCACCACCAAGGACGGCGGCGTCTATCGTGTCGGCGCCGACGGGGCCACCCAGATCGGGAAAGGCAGCAAGAACCACCGGCTAGCGGCGGATGCCGACCACTCGGTGGTCGGCTGGGTCGACGCGACTCGGCTTGTGCCCGAGTTCGTCGTGTACAACCTGGTCGCTGACCAGGAGGTGGTACGGACGGGGGCCGGCAACAGGTACGACAACCCGCAGGCCAACCCCTCTTTGCGGGTCGCCGCGATCGACGACGGGATCGCGTACTTCGGCGCCATGGACGGGCTGCGCCGGTGGAACCTCGCCACAGGTGTCGGCGAACTGATCAAGCCCAAGGTGAAGCCGACCTTCCTGGTCGCCGCCGAAGCCGGGCAATTCGTCTGGGAGAACCCGGTGGACGACGATGTCGACATGGCACTCGGCAGCGACGTCAACGCGGCTGCTCCGGCCCATTTCAGCGGCTGGCGCGGAACCCTCTCACCGGGGGCCCGCTACTTGCTCACCGACAAGGCCGACACCGTCGGCGTGGTCGACGTCCGGAGCGGCAAGAACGCGGTACTCACCATCCCCGGCTACCTCCTGATCGCGCCGACCCAGTGGAAAGATGAACACACCTTCTACGCTGTTGGCTTCCGCTCCGAGGAGACGGCCCGGCTGGATCTGCTCACCTGCGCGATCAAGTCGGCCACCAAGACGACCTGCCAGGTATCACTCAGCGAGTTCGCCCCACCGCTGACCAACAAATCCACCACTCAGTTCCCCATCGGGTTCCCGATGAACTAGGAGAAGACATGCAACCGCTGCTGAAGCTTTCGACCGGCGCCGAGATCCCCGCCCTCGGGCTGGGAGTCTGGCAGGTGCCGGACGGCCCGGTCACCGAAGGCGCGGTGGCCGCGGCCCTCGAGACCGGCTACCGGCTGATCGACACGGCTCAGGCCTACGGCAACGAGTCGAGCGTCGGCCGGGCGATCCGCAGCAGCGGCGTACCGCGGGAGGAGATCTTCCTGACCACAAAGTTCCTCCCCAGCCGCCGCGACCCCCTGGCCGAGATGGAAAAGAGCCTCGAACGCCTCGACACCGACTACGTCGACCTCTACCTCGTCCACTGGCCCCAGGGCGGCCCCACGGTCGCCTGGCCCGGCATGGAAGCAGCCCAAGCCGCCGGCCTGGCCCGGGCGATCGGCGTCTCCAACTTCAGCGCCACCGAACTGGCCGAGGTCTCCAAGTCCGCCGAGATCACCCCTGCGGCCAACCAATTCCAGTACAGCCCGTTCCTCGACCGCCGCGCCCTGGTCGAGGCCTGCGTAGCCGCCGGGGTAGTCCCCCAGGGCTACAGCCCCCTAGGTACCGGCGAACACCTGGACGACCCGGTCGTAGCCAAAATCGCCTCCACCACCGGCCGCACCCCCGCCCAGGTCCTCATCCGCTGGTCCCTCCAACGAGGCGTCTCAGTAATCCCCAAGTCCGCCACCCCCTCCCGAATCCAGGAAAACTTCATCGCCCTCGACTTCGAACTGGACGAGGACTCAATGACAGCACTGGACGCCCTGGATACCTCCAACCACACCCCCGACGCCAAGGCCCCCGGCCAGAAGTGGTGGTCCTGACCGGGCCGGCATTGCCGACGATGAAGATCGACAAGGCAGTCCAGATCAGGAGGAATCCGGCCAAGCGTTCGGCGGGCATCGGTTCGCCGAACGCGAAGACGGCAAGCAGGAACTGCACGGTCGGCGTGAGGTACTGCAGCAGCCCCAGGTAGGTCAGCGGGATCCGGCGGACGGCCCCGGCGAAGAACAGCAGCGGAATCGCCGTGGCCGGGCCGGCGGCCGCCAGGAGCAGCGACGTCGACCAGCCCTGCCCGAACTCTGCACGTCCGGCGTACCCGAGCCAGACCAGATACCCCACCATGAAGGGCAGCACGACCGTCGCCTCGACCGCGAAGCCCTCGACCGCGGGCGTCGCCGCCTTCTTCTTCAATACGCCGTACGCGGCGAAGCTGAGCGCCAGCCCGGCCGCCACCCAGGGCACGCGGCCGTAGTCGATCGCCAGCCACCCGACCCCGGCAGCCGCCAGGCCGAGCGCGAGCCATTGCCCTCGCCGGAGCCGTTCGCGAAACAGAACCACTCCGAACAGGACGGTGATCAGCGGGCTGATGAAGTAGCCGAGCGAGGTCTCCACCACCCGCCCGTGATTCACGCCCCAGATGTAGAGGTACCAGTTGAACGAGATCACCAACGCCGCAGCAGCCAGATACCGCAGCGCGGCAGGGCGCTGCCTCACCGCATGCCACCAACCGGGCCGCGGGCGCAACCACAGCAGCAACGCGATGAACGCGAGGGTCCAGACGAACCGGTGAGCCAGCACTTCGATCGCACCGGCGCCGTCGAGGAGCCGCCAGTAGAGCGGCAGCAGTCCCCAGATCCCGTACGTCGAGGCGCCGTACAGGAGGCCGCGCTTCATTTCAGGACGCGGTACTTGAGGTGGGTGACGCCGGGCGCCTCGACGGACCGGATCTGTTCCAGCCGGACACCTCCCGGGGTGCCGAAGATGCGAGCACCGTCGCCCAGCAGGATCGGCACGACGTGCAGCTCGAGCTCGTCCAGCAGTCCGGCCGCCAGGTACTGCCCGATGATGTCGCCGCCACCCCAGAGCATCACGTCCTTCCCGCCGGCGGCCTCCTTCGCCTGATCGAGAGCCGACTCGATCCCGTCGGTGACGAAGTGGTACGTCGTACCCCCGGCCATCTCGACCGGCTCACGCGGGTAATGGGTCACCACGAACACGGGGTAGTGGTACGGCGGGTTGTCGCCCCACCAACCCAACCAGTCCTCGTTCACCCACGGGCCACCACCGATCGGGCCGAACATGTTCCGGCCCATCACCGCCGCGCCGAGATTCTCCCGGGCCTCCTCGACGACCCGGTCGCTCGCGTTCACCTCGCCGCCTTCCTTGGCGTGGCCCTCGCGCCAGCTGGCCAGCGGCACCACCCAGTCGTGGAGCCGCTCCCCGCCTTCGCCGAGCGGGTTCTCCACGCTCTGGTTCGGCCCCGCGACGAAACCGTCCAGCGAGATCGAGATATGACACCTGAGCTTGCTCATCGCTTCTCCTCGGTAGGTGGTCCCGAGTCCGAGCATGGAGCAGCGGAGAGATGCCGTCTAATGCCAATATCTTGAGGAATACATTGATAATCTCTATCAATGCTCAACCCTGTCCATCTCAAGATTCTGGCCTCGGTAGCGCGCCACGGCTCGGTGACCGAAGCGGCCAAAGAGCTGCACTACTCGCAGCCGACGGTGAGCCACCACCTGGCCCGCCTGGAAGCGTCCACCGGCGTCAAGCTCCTGCAGCGGGTCGGTCGAGGGATCCGGCTGACGCCGGAAGGACGGCTGCTGGCCAACCGGGCCGCCGAGATCATCGGACGGATGGACGCGGCGGCAAACGAGCTAGCGGCTCAGGTCGGGCTACAGGCCGGCCAGGTCCGGCTGGCGGGCAACGCGTCAGTCGTGAGCACGGTCGCGCCCAGAGCAGCCGGCATCCTGACCCGGACGTACCCGGGACTCGAGCTGAGCCTGATCGAGCGCCATCCCGTCGAAGCGTTGCAGATGCTGCGCCACGGCGAGATCGACGTCGCCCTCATCTTCCGGTACGCCGACGCGCCGGCCGAGGACGAAGGGTTCCGTCTGGTCCACATCGGCGACGACCCGGTCTATCTGATCAGCCAGCACCCGGACGACAGCCTCGAGAACCATCGCGACTCCGCCTGGATCGGCGGCTGCGAGCGATGCCAGGAGGAGCTCGTCACCGTCTGCCGGCGAGCAGGCTTCACCCCGCGGATCGGGTCACTCAGCGACGACATGACCGTCGTCCAAGCCTTCGTCGCCGCAGGCATCGGCGTCACCACCCTGCCCGGCCTCGCCCTCCAGGCGCACCGCCACCCGGACATTCACGCCACCAAGATCCCCGGCCACACCCGCCAACTCCACGCCGCCACCTACGGCGATCCCCCGGACCCTCCAGCCGTCACAGCCATACTGGAAGCCCTGAAAGCCGCGGCCGGATAGCCGGCCGAAGGGGTTCCCCCAACCAGGAAACCTCGCCGCCCACGCCGGCTCCTACGTCGCCTGCTCCCGACCCCCCCAGCTCTGGGGCTCCTCCGTCGCCCCTCCCGCTGCCTTTGAGAGATACCACCCGGGCAAGTCGCCGAAGCTTGGAGCAGCCCTGCGTGATCGTCGGCGCCAGCGGGACGGCCGGGCCTAGCTCTACTCCAGGGCTGGTGTCCCGGTCGACAGGACGTAGTGCGTACGGCAAGGGCTCGCCCCGCTTGAACAGCAACCCAAATCCGCCAAAACAACGACTACCTCCTGTCGACCGGGACACCACGACGGAGGAGCCCGGAGCTGGGGGGTGGGCAGCAGGCGACGTAGGAGCCGGCGTGGGCGGAGTACCACCCGTCGAAGGAGCACCTACATCGCAGTACCCAGTAAAAGCAGGTGGGCCCGAGCGCGCTCCCGGTGGGAGGGCTCGGGCCCTGGCCGGCCGCCATGCGCCTGCGGGCGGCAGGCCGGACCTGTTTGAACAGTTTGCGCTACCCCTGGGGGCGCGAGCGACCCCAGGGGTGTTTTAACTTGTCAGACCTCGAGGTCGACCGTGCGAGCGGTGTCGGCCTGTACTGCGGTGGCGATGTCGTCCAGGACCGCCGTCGGGATGCTGGAGTCGACGCTCAGCGCGACCAGCGCCTTGCCGCCCTTGCGGTCGCGGCTGACCTGCATGCCGGCGATGTTGATCTCGGACTTGCCGAGGATGCCGCCGACCTGGCCGACGATGCCGGGACGGTCCTCGTAGCTCAGGAACGCGAGGTGCGCCGCCAGCTCGACCTCGAGGTCGAAGCCGTCGATCTCGACCAGCCGCTCGGACTGCTTGACGCCGACCAGCGTGCCGGACACGGACACCTGGCCACCGTCGGCCAGCGTGCCGCGCAGGGTGATCAGGTTGCGGTGCTCCGGGCTGTCGTGGTCGGTGACGAGCCGCACCTCGAGCCCACGCTCGGCCGCGAGCAGCGGGGCGTTCACGTACGACACGTTGTCCTCGACGACATCGGCGAACACGCCCTTCAGCGCCGCCAGCTCGAGCACCTTGACGTCGTACTGCGTAATCTCACCGCGCACCTCGACGTCCAACTGCTGTGCGACGCCGCCGGCGAGAGCGGTGAAGATCCGCCCCAGCTTCTCGGTCAGCGCGATCCCCGGCCGGACGTCCTCGGCGATGACCCCGCCCTGGACGTTGACCGCGTCCGGCACGAGCTCACCCGACAGCGCCAGCCGCACGGACTTGGCGACGGCGATACCGGCCTTCTCCTGCGCTTCCTCGGTGGAGGCGCCCAGGTGCGGGGTGGCGACGACGTTCTCGAACTCGAACAGCGGCGAGTCGGTGCACGGCTCCTTCGCGAAGACGTCCAGCCCGGCCGCCGCGACCCGGCCTTCCTTCAAAGCGCTGTAGAGAGCAGCCTCGTCGACGATGCCACCGCGGGCGGCGTTGACGATGATGACCTCGGGCTTGACCTTGTGCAGCTGCTCGTCACCGATCAGCCCGATCGTCTCGGGCGTCTTCGGCAGGTGCACGGAGATGAAGTCGGACGCGGCCAGCAGCTCGTCCAGCGACGCGAGCCGGACGCCCATCTGGGCGGCGCGACCGGCCTGCACGTACGGGTCGTACGCGATCACGTTCATGCCGAAGGCGGCCAGCCGCTGGGCGACCAGGACGCCGATCTTGCCCAGGCCGACGATGCCGACGGTCTTCTCGAACAGCTCGACGCCGGAGAACTTCGACCGCTTCCACTCGCCGTTCTTCAGCGAGAGGTCGGCGGCCGGCACCCGGCGGGCCGCGGCGAGCAGCAGCGCGACGGCCAGCTCGGCGGCGCTGACGATGTTGGAGGTCGGCGCGTTGACGACCATCACGCCGGCCTGGGTGGCGGCCTTCACGTCGACGTTGTCGAGGCCGACGCCGGCGCGGGCGACCACCTTGAGCTTCTTGGCGGCGGCGAGCGCCTCGGCGTCCACCTTGGTGGCGGACCGGATCAAGATGGCGTCGACGTCGGCGATGGCCGGGATCAGCTCGGCGCGGTCGGCGCCGTTCGCGTGCCGGATCTCGAAGTCGGGGCCGAGTGCCTCGACGGTGGCCGGGGACAGTTCTTCGGCGATCAGGACGACGGGCCGTTGAGCGTCAGTCATGAGAGATGTCTCCTGCAGAAGCGGTTGGGGGCTCGAAGAGTCAGAGCACCGCGCTGTGCCCGCTGAACACGATGCTACCTGGTCGCCGATCCGGCCGCCCGCAGGGTCTCATCTCAGTCGCAGGGCTGCGGATCCCGTACTGCGACCGCCCGGTCGACCAGCAGCCGGCCCTTCTCCCGGACCAGCTGGTACCGGTTGTCGAGCCGGTTACAGCTCTGGCCGAGCGCGCCGACGCTGTTCGGCGAGAACAGCACGCTGTAGTTCACCCGGGCGTTCACCGTCTCCCCCACCTGGGTCACCTCGATGATCCGGGGACCGAACAGGAACGACGTCTGGTGGTGCTCGCGGTCCTCATCCTCGGTGAGGCTCTTGGCGAGCCGCGCGGAGTAGAGCGCCCGCAAACCGACGAAATCGTGCCGGTTCGTGGTGGTCATGTACTTGCCGATCAGGGTCTGGACCTCACCCGCGAGCGGCGTGTTGGCCACGGTCAGCTCGGGCACGATCGCGGCCTGCGGTCCACGCGAGCGCACGCAGGTCCCACCGGGTTCGGGGGTGATGCCGGGCTGCCCTGTACCGACGTACTGGCGCAGTTTCGCGACCGGGACGATCGTGGCCTTGGGCACCGTGTCGCCGGTGATCAGGCCGACCACCCGGCCGGACCGGTCCAGGGCGGGCGCGCCGAGTTTGGTCGAGTTGAGCACCGAGGTCAGCGGCCTGGGGTTCTTCGCCGGACCGAGCGGCAGGACGGACAGCAGCCCGTTGGCGATGTACGCGACCACGGCCCGGTCAGCACCTCGCGGCGGCTCCTTGGACGCCAGCTGAGCCGTCGGGTTGGGGAGCTGGCCGATCATTCGCAGTACGGCGACGCCGTCGGTGCTGCTGCCGAGCACGTTGGCCCGGCGTACGTCACCGGTGGACGTCACCAGCGCGACGGACATCGGCTGCTTGATCGACGAGGACGCGGTCAGCACCAGCCCGTCGTCGAGCAGGACGCCACTGGCGATGCCGGTGCCCTCGCAGGTGGTGGCGAGGATCTTGACGACACTCGGACCGGACTTCCGGAGCACCTCGGCCGTGTCCAGGGTGAGGCTGTCCTCGCGGATCAGCCAGCCGGCGCCGGCGCCGAGGACTAGTACGAAGACGATCAGCGGGACCACGAATCGCGGCCGGAACTTCGGCGGCAACGGCGGCTGGGTGGTCACGTCCGGGCGGCGCGGCGGCGACGACTCGATCGACGTCAGCGGAGTCAGCACTCCGGCGGGGACGCGCCGGGGTGGCTTCGGCAGCTCTCGCCTGCCGCTGTCCATCGGCTACCCCCTGATCACCCGCTCCGGCCCGTTGCGTCACTGATTGTGCCAAACAAACAGGCAACGCCCGGCCACCCAGGAACGGTGGCCGGGCGTAAGAGCCAAAGGGTCAGCGGGCCGCGCTGCCCTCGACGTAGTCGTCGTCGTGCGACTTGACCCACGCCATCAGACCGCGGAGCTCCTTGCCGACAGCCTCGATCGGGTGCTCCTGGCTCTTCTTGCGGAACTCGGCGAACTCCGGCGCGCCGGCGTCCTGGTCGGCGATGAAGCGGGCCGCGAAGGTGCCGTCGGTGATGTCGCCGAGCACCTCGACCATCCGCTGCTTGACCGACGCGTCGATGATCCGCGGGCCGGAGACGTAGTCGCCGTACTCGGCGGTGTCGGAGACCGACCAGCGCTGCTTGGCGATGCCACCTTCGTAGATCAGGTCGACGATCAGCTTGAGCTCGTGCAGGCACTCGAAGTACGCGACCTCGGGCTGGTAGCCGGCCTCGGTCAGCACCTCGAAGCCGGACTGGATCAGCTGCGAGACGCCACCGCAGAGGACGGCCTGCTCACCGAACAGGTCGGTCTCGGTCTCCTCGGTGAAGGTGGTCTTGATACCGCCGGCGCGGAGGCCGCCGATGCCCTTCGCGTAGGACAGCGCGAGGTCCCAGGCCTTGCCGGACGCGTCCTGCTCGACGGCGACCAGCACCGGTACGCCGCGACCCTCGGAGAACTCACGACGGACCAGGTGGCCGGGGCCCTTCGGCGCGACCATGAAGACGTCGACGCCGGCCGGGGGCTTGATGTAGCCGAACCGGATGTTGAAGCCGTGCCCGAAGACGAGCGCGTCGCCGTCGACCAGGTTCGGCTCGATGGCCTCCTTGTACAGCGACCGCTGGGCCGGGTCCGGCGCGAGCACGACGATCACGTCGGCCTCTTCGCATGCCTCGAACGGGGTGAGCACCCGCAGGCCCTGGGCCTCGGCCTTGGCGCGGCTCTTCGAGCCCTCCGGCAGGCCGACCCGGACGTCGACGCCGGAGTCGCGCAGGGACAGCGCGTGGGCGTGGCCCTGGCTGCCGAAGCCGAGCACGGCCACGTTGCGGCCCTGGATCACCGACAGGTCGGCGTTGTCGTCATAGAACATTTCTGCTGCCACTTGGAGCTCGTCTCCTTGATTTCTTGTATTGAGGGATTACAGCTCAGGCCTGTCGGGCGGGAGCGGGACGGTGACCGGGCGGCGGGTGCGGCACCGGGTGGGTCGGGTTGGCCGAGGCCGGCGTGCTGTTCGCAGTACCGGCCGGGCGGGCCTGCAGCGTCGGGGATCCGGTCGCCACGTGTGGTGGCGGGACCGGGACCGGGCGCAGGGTGCGGTCGGAGATGGAGCGGCTGCCCCGGCCGATCGCGACCATGCCGGACTGGACCAGCTCGCGGACGCCGAAGGGTTCCAGCACCCGGAGCATGGCTTCGAGCTTCTCGGGGTTACCGGTGGCCTCGATGGTGATCGCGTCCGGAGCGACGTCCACCACTTTCGCACGGAACAGCTGGACGGTCTCCAGCACCTGCCCGCGGCTCAGGGTGTCCGCCTTGACCTTCACCAGCAGCAGTTCACGCTGCACGGTGGCGGTCGGCTCGAGTTCGACGATCTTGATCACGTTGATCAGCTTGTTCAGCTGCTTGGTGATCTGCTCCAAAGGCTGCTCGTCCACGCTGACCGCGATGGTCATCCGGGAAACCTCAGGGTGCTCGGTCGGGCCGACGGCCAGTGAGTCGATGTTGAATCCGCGCCGGGAGATGAGTGCCGCCACCCGGGCGAGCACACCGTGCTTGTTCTCCACCAGGATCGAAAGTGTGTGCTTGGACATTTACAGCTCCTCCCCATCCCACTGCGGGGCCATGTCGCGTGCGAACTGGATGTCGTCGTTGCTGCTGCCGGCGGCCACCATCGGCCAGACCATCGCGTCGCGGTGCACGACGAAGTCGACGACGACCGGCTGGTCGGTGACCGACATCGCCTTGTCGATGGTGGCGTCGACCGACTCCTTGTCGGAGCAGCGCAGCCCGACGCCGCCCATCGCTTCGGCCAGCTTGGCGAAGTCCGGGATCCGGGCCGAGTGCAGGTCGGTGTTGGAGTACCGCTTGTCGTAGAACAGCGTCTGCCACTGCCGGACCATGCCCAGCGACTGGTTGTTGATCACCGCGACCTTGATCGGGATGCCCTCCAGCGCGCAGGTGACGAGCTCCTGGTTGGTCATCTGGAAGCAGCCGTCGCCGTCGATCGCCCAGACGGTCTTGTCCGGCCGGGCGACCTTCGCGCCCATCGCCGCCGGCACGGAGTACCCCATGGTGCCGAGGCCGCCGGAATTCAGCCAGTGCATCGGCTTCTCGAACGGCAGGTAGTGCGCGGCCCACATCTGGTGCTGGCCGACGCCGCTGGTGTAGATCGCGTCCGGTCCGGCGATCTGGCCGATCCGCTGGATCACGTACTGCGGGGACAGGCTGCCGTCCTCCGGCTCGTCGAAACCGACCGGGTACTTCGCCCGGACCGCCTCGAGCTGGGCACGCCACGCGGAGTAGTCCGGGCTCTTGCCGTTGCTCGCGATCTCGCTGTTCAGCGCCGCGATCAGATCGACGATGACCTCCTTGCAGTCACCCACGATCGGTACGTCGGCATGGCGGTTCTTGCCGATCTCGGCCGGGTCGATGTCCGCGTGGATCACCTTGGCCTCGGGCGCGAACGAGCTGAGCTTGCCGGTCACCCGGTCGTCGAACCGGGCACCGAGACAAATCAGCAGATCAGACCTCTGCAGCGCGCCGACGGCCGAGACCGAGCCGTGCATGCCCGGCATGCCGAAGTGCAGCTCGTGCGTGTCGGGCAGCGCTCCCCGGGCCATCAGCGTGGTGACGACGGGGATGCCGTGCTGCTCGGCCAGTTCCTTCAGCTCGGCGTGCGCCTTGGCACGGATCACGCCTCCGCCGACGTACAGGACCGGCTTCTCCGCGGCGGCGATCAGGCGGGCCGCCTCACGCACCTGCTTGGGGTGCGGGCGGGTCACCGGGCGGTACCCGGGCAAGGAGAGCTCGGTCGGCCAGCGGAAGTCGACCATCGCCTGCATGGCGTCCTTGGTCACGTCGACCAGGACCGGGCCGGGGCGGCCGGTGCTCGCGATGTGGAAGGCCTCGGCGATCGTACTGGCGATCTCGTTCGGATCGTTGACCAGGAAGTTGTGCTTGGTGATCGGCATCGTGATGCCGCGGATGTCCGCCTCCTGGAAGGCGTCCGTGCCGATCGCGGCGCTGGCCACCTGGCCGGTGATCGCGACCATCGGCACCGAGTCCATGTAGGCGTCGGCGATCGGCGTCACCAGGTTGGTCGCGCCCGGGCCGGACGTCGCCATGCAGACGCCGGTCTTGCCGGTCGCCGAGGCGTAGCCCTGGGCCGCGTGGCCGGCGCCCTGCTCGTGACGTACCAGGATGTGGCGGATCTGGGTCGAGTCGAGCATCGGGTCGTACGCCGGGAGGATCGCGCCACCCGGGATGCCGAAGACGGTGTCCACACCGGCATGTTCCAGTGCGCGGATCAGAGCCTGTGCTCCGGTCAGCTGCTCACTCATGGTGCCTTCCCTTGGTCGTCACTGCTGCTGCTACACAAAAGAAAGCGCCCCCTCCGCCGGGTGGGCTGAGGGGGCGCGCTCGACTCGAAGGTCGCGTCAGTCGGCGCGCCGCACAAGTACGAGAAGAATCGATCGCATGCAGTCACCTTCGCCGACTCCTCTCGATCCGGTCAAGCCTGGCACGAGTCCATCTCATGGATTGAGATGGCTGTCTTACGTTTAGCCTCAGTTTAGGAGATGCAGACAGCGCCCTGAGAGGCGGAGGTCACCAGCCGCCGGTACTTGCCCAGCACTCCCCTGGTGATCGCGGGCTCTTTCGGGGTCCAGCCAACGCTTCGCCGTTGCAGTTCGTCGGCGTCGACGTGCAGGTCGAGGGTGCGGTTCTTGACGTCGAGAGTGATCCGGTCGCCGTCGCGGACGAACGCGATCGGGCCGCCGTCGACCGCCTCGGGCGCGACGTGGCCGACGCAGAGTCCCGTCGTACCGCCGGAGAACCGTCCGTCGGTCAGCAGCAGCACGTCCTTGCCGAGGCCGGCGCCCTTGATCGCGCCGGTGACGGCGAGCATCTCGCGCATGCCCGGGCCGCCCTTCGGGCCCTCGTAGCGGATCACCACGACGTCGCCCGGCTTCAACTCGCCGACCGCGTCCATCGCGCCGCGCTCGCCGTCGAAGACGCGCGCAGTCCCTTCGAAGACGTCCTCGTCGAAGCCGGCGCTCTTCACCACCGCGCCGTCCGGGGCGAGGCTGCCCTTGAGGATGGTGATGCCGCCGGTGCCGTGGATCGGCTTGTCCAGCGCGCGGATGATCGTGCCGTCGACGTCCGGCGGAGCGATGTCGGCCAGGTTCTCGGCCATCGTCTTGCCGGTCACGGTCAGGCAGTCGCCGTGCAGCAGACCGGCGTCGAGCAGCGCGCGCATGACGACCGGGATGCCGCCGACGCGGTCGACATCCGTCATCACGTAGCGGCCGAACGGCTTCAGGTCACCCAGGTGCGGGACCTTGTCGCCGACCCGGTTGAAGTCGTCCAGGGTGAGATCGACCTCGGCCTCGCGGGCGATCGCGAGCAGGTGAAGTACGGCGTTGGTCGAGCCGCCGAGCGCCATCACGACGGCGATGGCGTTCTCGAACGCCTCCTTGGTGAGGATCTGCCGTGCCGTGATCCCTTGCTGCAGCAGGTTGACGACCGCCTCGCCGGACTTGCGGGCGAAGCCATCTCTTCTTCTGTCCACCGCGGGCGGTGCGGCCGAACCGGGAAGCGACATCCCGAGCGCCTCGGCTGCGGACGCCATCGTGTTCGCGGTGTACATGCCACCGCAGGCGCCCTCGCCCGGGCAGATCGCACGCTCGACGGCGTCGACCTCCTCACGGCTGATCAGCCCACGCACACACGCGCCGACAGCCTCGAAGGCGTCGATGATCGTGACGTCCTTGTCCCCGAGCTTGCCGGGCATGATCGATCCGGCGTACAGGAAAACCGATGCCAGGTCGAGCCTGGCGGCGGCCATCAGCATGCCCGGCAGCGACTTGTCACAGCCCGCCAGCAGTACCGATCCGTCGAGCCGCTCGGCCTCCATCACGGTCTCGACCGAGTCGGCGATGATCTCGCGGCTGACCAGCGAATAGTGCATGCCGACGTGGCCCATCGAGATCCCGTCGGACACGCTGATCGTCCCGAACTCGAGCGGGTACCCCTTGGCCGCGTGCACCCCGTCCTTGACCGCCTTCGCGAGCCGGTCGAGCGACAGATTGCACGGCGTGATCTCGTTCCAGCTGGACGCGACCCCGATCTGAGGCTTGACCCAGTCGTCATCCCCCATCCCGACGGCCCGCAACATCCCCCGCGAGGCCGTCGCCTCCAGCCCGTCAGTGACAGTCCGGCTTCTCGGCTTGATATCGACCATGGGATCACTCTATTCCGTAGTCAAATAATTACTATGGGTTGCCAAACTTGGTAGGTATGTAACAAGGTGGCTGGTGTTCCCACCACCTACCGAAGGAGTTCCTACGATGCGCCCTCCCTGGAAGAAGCTCGCACCCGCCCTGTTGCTCGGCGGCGCGCTGCTCTCGGCAAGCTCGATCACGGCGGCCGCCGTACCGGTCACCGCACCTGTTGTCGCTGACGTTCGTACTGCGATCGTCGACGCCGCCAACGGTGAGGTCGGGCAGGGCGAGACGCCGCCTGGCAGCAACTGCAACCCGTACGGGCCGTGTGAGGCCTGGTGCGCGCATTTCGCCACCTGGACCTGGCGGCAGGGCGGGATCAACATCCCCAACTACGGCTTCACCGGTGACATCTACACCTGGGGCCAGGGCAGGGGCCGGGCCCACTCGACCAACACCGGCATGCAACCGGGTGACATCGTGCTCTACGGGACCGGGCCGCAGAACACCAACACCAGCGTGCATACCGGCGTAGTAGTTGCTGTCGGCAACGGCAAGATCACCACGGTCGAGGGCAACGCGAGCAACGCAGTACGGAAGTTCGGCCCCTTCGACCCCACCCACGCCAAGGCCGCCGGGCGCCCCGGCAACATCTACGGCTGGGTAGCCGCGCAGTAGTTCATCCTGGTCGCCATCCAACGTGCCTGGATGGCTCCCATCAGTCCAGAACGATCACCAACGCCTCGAAGCCGGTCGCAGACCTGCTGGAGTGGCCACTCCCCGTCGTGTCCTCCACCAGCAACACGTCTCCCGGCCGACCGACCACCGTCTCGCCGGACACGGTCACCTCACACTCCCCAGCCAGTACTACGACCAGCCGCCGCCCCGCCTCCGGCTGCTCCGGATGGCCCCCACCCGCCGGCCCCCGCACCACCATCGCCGCCAACGCCTCGAGCGGCGCCGAAGCACTCAACTCCCCAGCCCCCGGCACCTCAGGCACCAACTCCGGCCCCCACACCTCGAACCGCGCCTTGCCACCCTCATCCGCAAACAACCGCCACATCGTCATGCAACCCAGTACGCACCAACGCCCGCCCTGGATCAGCGTCGCCGCGCGAGCACCGCTGCCCAGTCGCGGCGCGGGCGGCCAGCCTTCACCGACCACCCGCCCTGGGATCACCCGCCCCGCCTGCCCGCCCGCGCTGGCCGTGTACCAGCCGCCCCCGCCGGCCCTGGACCAACCGCGCCAGCGGGCCCGGAGCGGGGTCGCCGGACCAGCCGTGCCCGGCAGCGGCGGGTCAGCCGCCTGCGACGCTTGGGAGGATTAGTAGTTCGTCGCCGTCGGAGAGGGTGGTGTCTAAGGCGTTTAGGTCTCGGATGTTGTCGTTGCCGAGGAAGACGTTGACGTGGCGGCGTAAGGCGCCCTGGTCGTCGGTCAGGCGGCGGCGTAGAGCCGGGTGCTCCGTCTCCAACGCGGCGAAGACCGAGGCGACGGTCGCTTCACCGGAGACATCCACCTCCACCTGCTCGACTCCCCCGGCGAACGGTCTCAGCACCGTCGGGAGTTTGACCGCCACGGACATCAGCCGACCACCGCCGCGCGCACAGTCAGTACGTCGGGGAGATGCCGCGCCACCTCGACCCACGAGTCGCCCGCATCGGCGCTCGCATACACGCAACCGTCGCGCGTGCCGACGTACACGCCAGCAGGGTCCGCCTGGTCGACGCACAGCGCGTCTCGTAGTACCGGCGCGTAGGAAGGAACGTCAGGCAGGCCATTCGTGAGCGCCTCCCACGTCGCCCCGGCATCGCGCGACCGATAGACCCGGCACTTCGCGTCCGTCGGGATCCGGTTGCCATCAGCAATCAACGGGAAGACGTAGACGGTCGCCGGCTCCTGCGGATGCACCACGATCGGGAACCCGAAGTCCGACGGCAGCCCGTCCGCGATCGACTTCCAGATCGCGCCACCGTCGTCCGACCGATAGACCCCATGATGGTTCTGTGCGAACAACCGCTCCGGTACGTCGGGATGCCCGGCAAGCTTGTGCACGCATTGACCGAACTCCGGATCCGGGTCAGGCATGAAATACGCCTTGATCCCATGATTCGCCGGCTCCCACGACTCCCCGCCATCCGCGGTCTGGTAGACCCCACCGGTCGACATCGCGACGCTCATCCGTTGCGGATCAGTCGGATGCGGCAGCACGGTATGGATCGCCTGACCCCCGAACCCAGCACCCCAGTCCTTGCGATGTGGGTGATCCCAAAGCCCGCGCACCAACTCGAACCGGACACCCCCGTCGGTCGACCGCCAGAGCGAGGACGGTTGCGCACCGGCGTACACGACTCCCAGCTGATCCTCCGGCGCCGGCTGAATCTGCCAGACGCGCTCCAGCGATGCGTCGTCACCGGCCTTGAAGCCGATCGAACCCTCCGGCGGCTCGTCCCAGGTCTGGCCGAGGTCATCGGAGTGGAAGACCGCCGGCCCCCAGTGCTCGCTGGTGCCACCCGCGAACAGCCGCGGCCGCTCGCCGCGGGTATCGATCCCGACCGAGTAGATCCCCTGCATCTCGAACATCGGCCCGTCGAGCGTCCACTCGCGGCGCTCGGTGTCGCTCCGGCCGATCCAGAGCCCCTTCTTGGTACCGATCAGCAATACGGTCTCGGACATCCTCGTCCATCTCCATCGGTCTGCGCGGTTGCGCAACGGTTCAGGTCAGCGCGGCGGCCCCGCGACGACGTTGATCAGCGGTACGCCGGTGACGTACCGCTCGAGTTGGGCCCGCACCAGCCGGGCGACGCGTGGCGCGAAGGCCGTCGAAGCGCCCCCGCGATGAGGGTTGATCAGAATGTTCGGCGCCGACCAGAGCGGGTGTCCGGCGGGCAGCGGCTCGGGGTCGGTCACGTCGACGGCGGCGCTGATCCGCTCGGTGGTCAGCTCGGCGAGCAACGCGTCCGTGTCGACCACCACGCCGCGCGCGACGTTGACCAGCAGAGCGCCGTCCTTGAGCTGCGCGAGGAACTTGGCATCGACCATCCCGCGCGTCTCGGCCGTCGCAGGCGTCAGCAGCACGACGACGTCCGCGCGCGGCAGCAGATCGGGCAGGTCCGTGATCGGGTGAACACCCTCACGTGCCCGCCGCGCGACCCGGATGATGTCGCACTCGAACCCGTCCAGCCGGCGCTCCAACGCCTCCCCGATCGAGCCGTACCCGAGGATCAGTACCGTCCGGTCAGCGAGCGAGTCGTCCAGCTCCTGGTACGACGACGGCCACTCGCCGTGCTCCTGGTTCCGCACGGCCCGCGCCAGCCGCCGGTACGACGCCAGAATCAGCCCGACCGCCAGCTCAGCCGTCGACGCGTCGTGCACACCCCGCGCGTTGCACAGGGTGACGCCCTCCCGCAGCAGCGGCAGCAAGTTCTCGAACCCCGCCGTCTGGGTCTGGATGACCTTCAATGCGGGCATCTCCGCGACGACCTCGACCACCTCGGACGCGCCCATATAGCTCGGCACGTAGAACTCGACAGCATCCAGCGCCGGTCGCTCGCCACCGGCGTAGTACTGCGTGTCGACGCCCGCAGGCAAGCCTCCGAGGAACCCGTCCGGGTCCTCCCACGGCAGCAACGCCTTCACTGATTCACCCATGCCCCGCAACCTACTCGCCCCCTCGGACAAGATGAAGCGAGCACACTCTCAGCCCACAGGACCACTGGACCGAGTGGTCCTAAAGTGCACTCCAGGTGTCATACGAGTGCACGGAGAATTCCGTGCCGAGGGCGAGTTGGCGTCGTACTCTGAACAGGTGCCTACGACATCGGATCTGGCCTCGACTCTCGATCACGATCAGGCCGTAGGGCGGCTGCGGTCGTCCTACCAGCGCATCCCGGCGGGAGCCCCGGTCCGCCTCGCGAAGCGCAGCTCCAACCTGTTCCGGCCAAGAACGACGCTGGAGAGCCCAGGCCTCGACGTCTCCGGTCTCACCGGCGTGATCTCGGTCGATCCGGTCGGCCGCACCGCCGACGTCCAGGGCATGTGTACATACGAGGACCTCGTCGCCGCGACCCTGCCGCACGGCCTGGTGCCGATGGTCGTCCCCCAGTTGCGCACGATCACGCTCGGCGGCGCCGTGACCGGCCTCGGCATCGAGTCCTCGTCGTACCGGGCCGGTCTCCCGCACGAATCGGTGCTCGAGATGGACATCCTCACCGGCGCCGGTGAGATCGTCACCGCGCGGCCCGACGGCGAGCACGCCGACCTGTTCCGCACCTTCCCCAACTCGTACGGCTCCCTCGGGTACGCGACGCGCCTGCGGATCGAGCTCGACCGCATCTCCCCGTACGTCGCCCTCCGCCACGTCCGGCTCGGCCTCGACGAGCTCGGCCCGGCCATCGAGTCGATCGTTGCCGACGGCACGTATGCCGGTCAGCCGGTGGACTTCGTCGACGGCGTCGCGTTCAGCCCCGACGAGGCGTACCTGACGCTGGGGCGGAACAGCGATACCGCAGTACAGGTCAGTGACTACACCGGCCAGCAGATCTTCTACCGGTCGATCCAGCAACGGTCGACCGATGCGCTGACCGCTCATGACTATCTGTGGCGCTGGGACACCGACTGGTTCTGGTGCTCCGCGGCGTTCGGTGCGCAGAACCCTTATCTCCGGCGGGTCTGGCCGCGCCGGCTGCGGCGCAGCGACGTCTACCACAAGATCATCGGCCTGGAGAACCGTCATCAAGTTGCCGCCCGCATCAATCGCCGGCGCGGCAACCCGGACCGCGAGCGGGTCGTTCAGGACGTCGAGATCCCGGCGTCGCGGCTGGCCGGCTTCCTGCGCTGGTTCGACGCCGAGGTCGGGATGCGGCCTGTTTGGCTCTGCCCGCTGCGCCTGCGCGGGTCTTCGGCGTGGCCTCTTTACCCACTCGAGCCCGGCGAGACCTATGTGAACGTGGGCTTCTGGGGCACGGTCGCGATCGCCCCGGGCGCCGCCGACGGCGACATGAACCGCCGGATCGAGGCGGCCGTCGCCGACTTCGACGGGCACAAGTCCTTGTACTCCGACGCGTACTACGACCGGGAGACCTTCGACCGGCTCTACAACGTACCGGCCCTCACGCTGATGAAAGAACGCTACGACCCCGACGCCCGGCTCACCGGGCTCTACGAGAAGGCGGTGACGCGCCGATGACGGCAACGATCCCGACGCAGATTTCGATCGCAGCAGCGCTCACCGCGGTGGCGCCCGAAGGACTTCCCTTCCGCTTCACCGCGTACGACGGCAGCGCGACCGGACCCGAGGACTCCCCGATCCACATGCACCTGGCCACCGAGCGCGGCCTGTCGTACATCCTCACTGCCCCCGGCGACCTGGGCATGGTGCGCGCGTACGTACAAGGCGATCTGGAGATCGAGGGCAGCCATCCCGGCAACCCGTACGGCCTGATGAAGATGATGCTCAACCAGGTCCACTTCCAGCGCCCGACCCCGTCGGAGGCGTTGCGCATCGTCCGCGGCCTCGGCTGGAGCCACCTCAAGCCGCCGCCCCCGCCGCCGCAGGAGCACCTGCCCAAGTGGCGTCGTACCTTCGAAGGACTCCGCCACTCGAAGAGCCGCGACAAGGCCGCGATCCACCACCACTACGACGTCTCGAACACCTTCTACGAGTACATCCTCGGCCCGTCGATGACGTACACCTGCGCCGTCTACCCGTCTTTGGATGCAACCCTGGAGGAGGCGCAGCACGAGAAGTACGACCTCGTAGCTCGCAAGCTGGACCTCAAGCCCGGCCAACGCCTCCTGGACGTAGGTTGCGGCTGGGGCGGCATGGTCCGCCACGCAGCCCGCGAGTACGGCGTGAAAACCCTAGGCGTAACCCTCTCGGCCGCCCAAGCCGAGTGGGCCCAGGCAGCCATCAAACGAGAAGGCCTGGAAGACCTGGCCGAAGTCCGCTTCTCCGACTACCGAGACGTCACCGAAACCAACTTCGACGCCATCTCCTCGATCGGCCTCACCGAACACATCGGCGTCCGCAACTACCCGTCCTACTTCGGCTTCCTCCTGGACCACCTGAAGCCCGGCGGCCGCCTCCTGAACCACTCCATCACCCGCCCGGACAACCGCTTCCGCCCCACCGGCGCCTTCATCGACCGCTACATCTTCCCCGACGGCGAACTGATCGGCTCCGGCCGCATCATCGCCGACGCCCAAGACGCCGGCTTCGAAGTCCGCCACGAAGAAAACCTCCGCGAGCACTACGCCCTGACCCTCAACGCCTGGTCCAACAACCTGGTAGCCCACTGGGACGAAGCGGTCGCCGAAGTCGGCTACCCCACAGCCAAGGTCTGGGGCTTGTACCTGGCAGCCTGCCAAGTCGGCTTCGAACGCAACAACACCCAACTCCACCAGGTCCTGGCCGTAAAGCTCGACGACCAGGCCAACGCCCACTTCCCGCTCCGCCCCACCTGGGGCAGCTGAACAGCTAGTCGAGGCGGAAGCGCAAGGTTGCGGCTGCCCTTGTGGGGACGGGGTCGTTCCAGTGTTCCAAGTAGTTCTCAGTGGTGGAGACGGAGCGGGTTTCCAGTTTGTCGATGTAGACGGTGCCGTGGAGGTGGTCGGTTTCGTGTTGGACGATGCGTGCCTGCCAGCCTTCGAAGAGTTTGTGGTGCGTGGTGCCGGCGGGGTCCGTGTAGGTGGCGTTGACGGCGTAGGGGCGATTCACTACGCCGGTGTAGCCGGGCATGCTGAGGCAGCCTTCGTAGAAGCCTCGGCGTTTGTGGCCGTGGGCAAGGTATGAGGGGTTGATGGCGGCGAAGAACTCCAAGGGGTAGCGGTGGCGGGCCTCGGCTACCTCGTCGGAGACCGTGGCGGGGTCTTCCAGTACTGCGATGCGCACCGATACGCCGATCTGCGGGGCGGCCAGGCCTACGCCGGGCGCCGCCAGCATGGTGCGACGCATCAGGGCGATGAAGTCGGTCAGTACCTTGTCGTCGACCTGGCCGTCGAAGGGCTCGGCGACCTGGCGTAGTACGGGATCCCCCAGAGACACGATCGGGGCGACACCGTCACGGTGCTCCTCCACCAGCTTCGTGATCTGATCCTTGATGTCGTTCATAGGCGGGCGGCCAACTCCTGAGGCTGTCTGGGTAGCTGCGGCCAGCGGCAGGGCCGCAGTACCGGCGAGCAACGCACGCCTGGTGATACTCACATGACCCTCCGCTGTCGGTCTGCTCGGACGTCTATTGGATCAGATCCCCGACCGGCGGTGTATCTCAGTCCAGGACGCGGTGTGCATAACGTCCGGGGGTTTGTCGCGTTGGAGTGGTCGATACCTTGGGAGCCTGGGGATGGGTTAGGGATGGATGGTGCTCATGGGTAAGGGTCGCTGGGGTGTGGTGGCGGTGTTGGTGGCTGGGGTGGTTGCTGGGTGCGGGGATGGTGGTGGGGATGCGCAGCCGTCGCTGTCGACCTCTTCGCCCAATGAGCCGAGCGGGACGGCGACTGGTGCGGCGGTGAAGTTGGCGGTGGTGGGGGTGGTGGCTACTGGGGTGGAGGTGCCTTGGGGGCTGGCGTTCCTGCCGGATAGCAGTGCGTTGGTGACTGAGCGGGATTCCGGGCGGATCAAGCGGGTGACGGGGTCGGGGCAGGTCAGTGAGGTGGGGACGGTCGAGGGGGTCGATGCGTCGTCGGAGGGTGGGTTGCTGGGGATCGCGGTGGATCCGGGGTATCCGAAGCGGCCCTACATCTACGTGTACTACTCCAGTGGGGACGACAACCGGATCGCCCGGCTCACGTACAGCAACGGCGGGATCAGTGAGCCGACGGTGATTCTGGAGGGGATTCCGCAGGCTGCGATTCACAACGGCGGGCGGTTGCGGTTCGGGCCGGACGGGTTCCTGTACGCCGGTACGGGCGACGGTGCGGATCGCCCGAACTCGCAGAGCGACGACTCCCTCGGCGGCAAGATCCTCCGAATCACCACCGACGGCAAACCCGCGCCGGGCAACCCGGACGGCAGGTTGTGGATCTCCAAGGGGCACCGCAATGTGCAAGGACTCGCGTTCGGCGGATCGCAGTTGTACGCCGCCGAGTTCGGCCAGGACACCTGGGATGAACTGAACGAGATCACACCCGGCGCGAACTACGGCTGGCCGGCCGCCGAAGGTGTCAGCAACCTGGACGGCATGGTCGATCCGATCGCCCAGTGGCCGACGAAGGACGCCTCCCCCAGCGGGATCGCCTTCGCCCAGGGCCACATCTTCATGGCGAGCCTCCGGGGTGAACGCCTGTGGGCGATCCCCGTTGCCGACGGCAAGCGCACGGGCGAGCCGGTCGCGTACTTCACCGGCAAGTACGGCCGCCTCCGCACCGTCGAAGCCGCCCGCGACGGCTCCTTGTGGCTCACCACCTCCAACACCGATGGCCGCGGGGATCCCAGGCCGGGTGACGATCGCATCCTGCGGGTGACGATCACCCGTTGAACAGAAGACGTTTCCGGTTGGCCGGACCTGGTACTAGTGGAGTGTCCGGCTAGGGAAGGGAACGGGTTTGCGGTCTGGTGCGCGGGTTCTGGTTCACGACACGGTGATCGTCTCGACGGCGACGTACGCGGAGGCACAGGAGACTGTGCGGACTTTGCGAGCCTCGGGATTGGAACGGGACAGTCTGGCCGTCGTGGGAGCGGGGCTGGTACTGGCCGAGAGACCTGCCGGGCCGTCGACTCCAGCGCTGACCGCGCGGAGTGCCGCGACCGGGCTCGGGATCGGGTTGCTGGCCGCGGTGTTCGTGACGCTGGTGGCGGACACGAGCCTGACCGGACTCGTCGTGATCCTGTGGGGTGCCGTGTACGGCGTGATCGTGGGCGCGCTGGCCGGCTTGTTCCGCGGTCTGTTCAAGAACCGGCCGGACGCCGAGGCGACCGAGCTCGTGCCGATGTGCTACGAGGTGCGCTGCGCGGCGGCGGATGCTTCGGTGGCCAGGACGTTGATCGGCCTCGGCCCGGCGACGCCCACCCGCAAGGCGGCATAAGGCCAGAGCTGAGGTCCGGTACGAGTTACCGGACCTCAGCGCAAGTACTTCAGATGCCGAGCGTTGCGTTCAGGAGCTCGCGGACCTTGGCTGCGTCGGCCTGGCCGCGCATGTCCTTCATGACGGCGCCGATCAGGGCACCGGCGGCGGCAGGCTTGCCGGAGTTGACCTTCTCCACGACGTCGGGGTTGGCCGCGATGGCCCGGTCGATGGCTTCCTGCAGGGCGGAGTCGTCGGAGACCAGCGCAAGACCGCGCGCGGAGATGATCTCGGTGACGGTGCCTTCGGACTTGACCAGGCCGTCGAAGACCTCGCGGGCCAGCTTGTCGTTCAGAGCGCCGGCCTCGACCAGCTTCTGTACTTTGGCAATCTCTGCCGGCCCGACCCCGAGCGCATCCACGTCCTTGCCGGCCTCGTTGGCCGCCCGAGCCAACTCACCCAGCCACCACTTCTTCGCGGCAGCAGGAGCGACACCCAGCGCGACGGTCTGCTCGATCAGCGTCTGCACGCCGCCGTTGACGACGTCCCGCATCTCCAGATCCGTGAAGCCCCACTCGGTCTGCAACCGCAGCCGCTTGACCGGAGGCGCCTCGGGTAGCGTCGCCCGAATCTCCTCGACCCAGTCCCGCGCCGGAGCAACCGGCACCAGGTCGGGCTCAGGGAAGTACCGGTAGTCGTCGGCATCCGACTTCTCCCGGCCCGAGGTGGTGACCCCGGTGTCCTCGTGCCAGTGCCGGGTCTCCTGGAGAATCTTGCCCCCGGCAACCAGTACGGCGGCCTGCCGGGTGATCTCGTAGGTGATCGCGCGCTCGACCGAGCGGAACGAGTTCACGTTCTTGGTCTCGGTCCGGGTGCCCAGCTCCGACGACCCCGACGGCTTGAGCGACACGTTGGCGTCGCACCGCAGCGACCCCTGGTCCATCCGGACGTCGGAAACGTCCAGCGCCAGCAGCAGATCGCGCAGCATGCTCACGTACGCCCGAGCGACGGCAGCAGCCTTGGCCGGCGGCACCTCGATCGTCTTGGTGACGATCTCGATCAGCGGGATGCCGGCCCGGTTGTAGTCGACCAGCGAGTGCGACGCACCGTGGATGCGACCGGTCGCGCCACCCACGTGGGTGGACTTGCCGGTGTCCTCCTCCATGTGCGCGCGCTCGATCTCGATCCGGTAGGTCTCCCCGTCGACGACGACCTCGGTCCACCCGTTGAAGGCGATCGGCTCGTCGTACTGCGAGGTCTGGAAGTTCTTCGGCATGTCCGGGTAGAAGTAGTTCTTTCGGGCGAACCGGCACCACTCGGCGATCTCGCAGTTCAGCGCGAGGCCGATCTTGATCGCGGACTCGACCGCCCGAGCGTTCACCACCGGCAGCGCGCCCGGCAGGCCGAGGCAGACCGGGCAGGTCTGCGTGTTCGGCGGGGCGCCGAACTCGGTCGGGCAACCACAGAACATCTTCGACCTGGTGTTCAGCTCGACGTGGACCTCGAGGCCCATCACCGGGTCGAACTGCGCCAAAGCGTCATCGATGGACAGCACATCAGCAACCACAGTCATCGGGTGACCTCCAGCTCCGGAGCCTTCGACATCAGCACGCCACCCCACTGATCGGCGTACGCCGACTCGAGCGCCGCACCGACCAGGTAACACAGGTCGTCGCGCATCACCGGCGCCATCACGTGGAAGCCGACCGGCAGGCCGTCCTCGTCCGCAAGGCCGACCGGGAACGACGCGGCCGCGTTGCCGGCCAGGTTCGACGGGATCGTGCAGAGGTCGTTCTTGTACATGGCGATCGGGTCGTTCACCCGGTCGCCGATCGCGAACGCGGTGGTCGGCGTCGAGGGCGACACCAGCACGTCGACGTGTTCGTAGGCCGCCGTGAAGTCGCGGGCGATCAGCGTCCGCACCTTCTGCGCCTGGCCGTAGTACGCGTCGTAGTAGCCGCTGGACAGCGCGTGCGTGCCGAGCATGATCCGGCGCTTGACCTCGGGACCGAAACCGGCCTCGCGGGTCAGGCTCATCACCTTCTCGGCGTCGTTCTCGCCGTCGTCGCCGACCCGCAGGCCGAACCGCATCGCGTCGAACTTGGCCAGGTTGGACGAGGCCTCGCTCGGCAGGATCAGGTAGTACGCCGGCAGCGCGTACTGGAAGTGCGGGCAGGACACCTCGACCACCTCGGCGCCGAGCTTGGTGAGTAGCTCGACCGCCTCGTGGAAGCGCGCCTCGACCCCCGGCTGGTACCCCTCGCCGCCGAGCTCCTTGACCACACCGATCCGCAGGCCGGTCACGTCACCGCGACGAGCCGCGTCGACCACGGCCGGCACCGGCTGGTTGATCGAGGTGGAGTCCATCGGGTCGTACCCGGCGATCACCTCGTGCAGCAGCGCCGCGTCGAGCGTCGTCCGCGCACACGGACCAGGCGTGTCCAGGCTGGAGGCCAGCGCGATCAGCCCGTACCGCGAGGTCCCGCCGTACGTCGGCTTCACGCCGACCGTGCCCGTGAAGGCAGCGGGCTGACGGATCGAGCCACCGGTGTCGGTGCCGATCGCCAGCGGCGCCTGGTACGCCGAGATCGCGGCCGACGAGCCACCACCCGAACCACCCGGGATCCGGTTGAGGTCCCACGGGTTGTGGGTCGTCCCGTAGGCCGAGTTTTCGGTGGACGACCCCATCGCGAACTCGTCCATGTTGGTCTTGCCGAGGATGACGATGCCGGCCGCCTTGAGCCGCTTCACGACCGTCGAGTCGTACGGCGGCTTCCAGCCCTCGAGGATCTTCGAGCCCGCCGTCGTCGGGATGCCGTCCTGGGTCAGCACGTCCTTCAACGCCAGCGGTACTCCGGCGAGCGGACCGAGCTCGTCCCCCGCGGCCCGGCGAGCGTCGACAGCGGCCGCCTGGGCGAGCGCGCCCTCGGTGTCCACGTGCAGGAACGCGTGCACGGCGGCATCGGTCGCGCCGATCCGGTCCAGATGCGCCTGGGTGATCTCCACCGACGACGCCTGGCCCGAGCTCATCAGCTCGGAGAGTTCGACCGCGGTCTTCCGCGTCAGGTCACTCATCTCATGCCTCCTCGGTCAGGATCCGCGGTACCCGGAAACGCTGCTCCTCGGCCGCCGGGGCGCCGGACAGCGCCTGCTCCGGCGTGAGGCACGGGACGTTCACGTCGGGCCGCATCACGTTCGTGAGCGGCAGGGCGTGCGACGTCGGCGGGATGTCCTCGGCAGCCACTTCACTGACCTGGGCGACCAGGCCGATGATCTGCTCGAGCTGCGGAGCGAGGTGGTCGAGCTCGTCTTCGGTGAGCTCGATCCGCGCCAGCCGCGCCAGATGCGCGACCTCTTCGCGGGTAATCGATGGCATGAAGGATTCCAATGGTCTACAACGAGTTGCCGGCAGCGTGCGGCTCGCACCTACCTCTACGGACGCGCTCATCCTAGTGGGCCGGTATGACATGTGTATTTCCGGTTTCCACAGGCCCTCTGTTCAATAGATGAGAGGGCCCGGCGTGTCACTTTGTTCCGCTCTGTAACATTGGCCGCGACAGGGCGTAACTTGCGTGGTATTCGGCTGGGAGATGATCGTTCGGTGTTCCTGCTGCGATTGATCATCCCGGACCGGCCCGGTTCGTTGGGCACCGTGGCAACGGCACTCGGCGAGGTGTCCGCCGACATCCACGCGATCGAGATCGTGGAGCACCGGCGCGAGAACGGCACCGCCGTCGACGACATCGTGGTCGACCTTCCGCCGGGCGTGCTGCCCGACCGGCTGGTCTCCGCCTGCAACGGCGTCCCCGACGTCGAGGTGATCTGGTTCTCCCGGTACGGCGCGGGCGGCGGCCTGCACATGGACCTCGAAGCCGTCGAGCAGATGACGTCTGCTCCGGCCGAAGCGGTCGACATCCTGGTCGAGCAGGCACCCGCGGTGCTGCACGCCGACTGGGCCGCCTTGCTGGACGGTACCGGCAGTGAGATCAAGGTCGCGCTGGAGACGAGCGCGACTCCTGAGTTCGGCGACCTGGGTGACCAGTGGCTGCCGCTGGAGAAGGCGACGACGCTGACCGCGCCGGACCACAAGGGCCTGGCCGAGTCGGTACTGGTGGCCGCGCCACTGGAGTCCAACCGCCGGGTGCTGGTGATCGGGCGCCGTGGCGGGCCCGAGTTCCTCGGCTCCGAGGTGGCCCGGCTGAGCTACCTGGCCAACCTCGCCGTCACCATCCGCGCCACCGCATAGACCGAAGCAGCAACGAAGAAGGGCCTCCCGATCGATCGGGAGGCCCATCTTCGTTGGTTCGGATCAATCAGTTGAACTTGAAGTACCAGAGGGTCCAGGCGCCGGCCAGCAACAGCAGCAGGATCACGCCGATCGCGGCGACGATCACCACCGTCTGGGTGTTGTCGCCGTTACGCTCCGGCAGGTCGAACTGCGTCGGCCCCCACGGACCGCCGCCGTCCACCCGGTACACCGACTCCGGCGGCGGCTTCGCCACCTGGGTCTCCGGCCGCTTCTCCGGGTTGGACTTCATCACACCTCACACGTAGTACGACTCGTACTTGATCCTGATCGTCTGCGACGAGTAGTCGTCGTTGCCCGTGCCGGTCTGCTCGATCCGCCAACCGGCCACATAAGCAGCGTACGGCTTCCCGTCGGTGTGTGCCGCGAGGAAGGTCTTGATCGCGTCCACGTCCGGACCCTTGAGCACACTCATCGCATCGGTAACGGCGACCGGCAGAGCCGCCTTGACCTCGGCGGGGTCGCCGGAGGCCTCGATGTCGAGTGAGCGGATCGCCTTGCTGCTGCCGCCGAGCGGGAAGATCCGCTGCGAACCGGACCGCCCGAGATCCTTGCGGCAGGCCAGCGTGCAGGCGTACTGCTTCGCCTTCAGCGCCGTGGTCATCTGCTCCACTGTGGTCTGGAATTCCTTGGTGGGCAGGTCGAACGACTCCATGCCGGACTTGCTGCCGGAGACCTGGACCGAGTCGCCGTTGTTGAACAGGTTGAAGTCACCCCAGGTGCTGTTGACCTTGGCGTCCTTCTGACCGGTCTTGACCGCCGCCTGGATCTTCGCCACGTCACTGCCGCCGAAGGTGTCGTTGCCGATCGCCTGCAGCGCTGCGTCGAAGGCGACCGCGGCGTTGTTGACGTTCTCCCGGTTCATCGAGCGGATCAGCGTGCTGATGATCGTGCCGTCGGACTGGAACTGGAAGATCACCTCGGCCTGGCTGACCTCGTCGAACTTGAAGCAGCCGCGGTGCGCACCCTGCGCGCCGTTGAACAGGTCGCTGCACTGGAACCCGGCGTTCTGCAACCTGTCGGTCGCACCCTGCGCCTGCCCGCCCGCCACCGACTGGGTCGGCTGCGTAGTCGGCGGGTTGGTCGTCGTCTTGTCGTCACCGCCGAGAAAGTGGATACCGAGGAACACGACCAGAGCGATCACCACCAGACCGATCAAGCCACCGCCGACCACCATCGGCAACTTGTCCTTGGAGATACCGCCCCGCTTGCGGCCGGAACCACCAGGCCCACCCTGCCAAGGCTGCTGCCCCTGCTGCCATCCACCCTGCGGCTGCTGCTGCCCCCACGGCTGCTGATACCCACCGGCTTGCTGCCCGTACGGCGGCTGCTGCCCATACCCGGGAGGCGGCCCCTGCGGAGGCTGCCCCTGCTGAGGAGGCTGCTGCCCGTACTGCGGCGGCTGACCCTGCTGCGGCGGCTGCTGCCCCCAGCCACCCGGCTGCCCACCCTGCTGAGGCTGACCTTGAGGCTGCTGACCCCATCCGCCACCCTGCTGCGGAGGCTGGGTCGGTGGGTACTGCTGCGCCGGCGGCTGTCCGCCCTGCGGAGGTTGGCCCGGCTGCTGCCCCCATCCGCCACCACGCTGCGGCGGCTGCCCCTGCCCGGGACGACCATCTTGCGGTCGTCCTCCTTGTTGTCCGCCCGGCTGCCCAGGACCCCACGGTCCCTGTGGCGGCGTCGTCATATCTGCTCCTTAGAAAACCACGTCTAGTGTCCCGTAAGCGATGCGGCTTGAACGATAGCGGTGTCCAGGTGCGTGCATCGTGGTGCTTGAGCAGTGCCCTCGATGCGGAGCATCGTGGGCGCTGGGCAAGTGCCGCGAGGTGCGTGCCTGGGCGCCGATAGCGTCAAGCCGCATCGCTTACGGGACACTCAAGGTGAAAACTAACAGTCGGACGGATCAGCGGAGCACCTGGATCCGTCCGGTTCTCAGCCCTCTTCCGGCTCGCGATTCGTCGCCACCGCCGCGGCCGCCTCCGGCCCGTCGGTGAGCAGGACGACAAAGCCCGCAGCATCCAGAATCGGCACCCCGAGTTGCACGGCTTTGTCGTACTTCGACCCCGGCGCATCCCCCACCACCACGAACGAAGTCTTCTTCGACACCGACCCGGCAACCTTCCCGCCCCGCGACACGATCGCCTCAGTCGCCTCGTCGCGGCTGTACCCCTCAACAGTGCCCGTCACCACGACGGACTGCCCAGTCAGCGTCTGCTCCACGGTCGGCCCGGTGCGCACCTGCCGCAGCTCGACGCCGGCTTCCTTCCACTTCCGGACGATCTCCTGATGCCAGTCGATCTCGAACCACTCGATCACCGCATGCGCGATCGTCGGCCCGACCCCCTCGATCTGCGACAGCTCCTCCTCCGAAGCCGCCTCGATCGCATCGATGTCGTCGTACGCCGCCGCCAACGCTGCAGCCGCGGTCGGCCCAACGTGCCGGATCGACAACGCGACCAGCCCGCGCGACAACTGCTGAGTCCTGGCCTGCTCCAGATTGGCCAGCAACTTCACGGCGTTGGCCGACAGCGCCCCCGCCTTGGTGGTGAAGAACGAACTGCTCGCCAGATCCTCCTCGGTCAGCGAGAACAGATCCCCTTCGTCCGCGATCAACTCGCTGCTGATCAACGCATCCGCAGCCTTGAAGCCGAGCACCTCGATGTCGAAGGCGGACCGGCCGGCCAGATGGAACAGCCGTTCCCGCAACTGCGCCGGACACGATTGGGCGTTGGGGCACCGAATGTCGATGTCCCCTTCCTTCATCGGCCGCAGCGTCGTCCCGCAGGACGGGCACTCGGTCGGCATCCGGAACGGGTACGCATCCTTGGGCCGCAGCTCCATCACCGGCCCGAGGATCTCCGGGATCACGTCGCCGGCCTTGCGCAGTACGACGGTGTCGCCGATCCAGACGCCCTTGCGCTCGACCTCCTGGCCGTTGTGCAGAGTCGCGAACTCGACCGTCGACCCCGCCACCCGGACCGGCTCCATCACACCGAACGGAGTGACCCGGCCGGTGCGCCCGACGTTGACCTGGATGTCGAGCAGCTTGGTGGTGACCTCCTCGGGCGGGTACTTGTACGCGATCGCCCAGCGCGGAGCACTCGAGGTCGAGCCGAGCGCGCGTTGCAGATCGATCTCGTCGATCTTGACCACGACCCCGTCGATCTCGTGGTCGACGGAGTGCCGGTTCTCCCCGTAGTACGCGATGAACTCGTTGACCTCGTCCAGCGTGGTGACCCGGCGGGCACGGTCGCTGACCGGCAGCCCCCAGGCCTTGAGCTGCTCGTACGCCTCGGACAGCCGGGTCACGTGGTAGCCCTCGACCTTGCCGAGGCCGTGGACCACGAAGCGCAGCGGGCGACTCGCGGAGACGCGTGGGTCCTTCTGGCGCAGCGATCCGGCCGCACTGTTGCGCGGGTTTGAGAACGGGTCCTTGCCCGCCTCAACGAGTTGCGCGTTCAGCTCGGTGAAGTCCTCGACCCGGAAATAGACCTCGCCCCGTACTTCCAGGAACGTCGGCGGGTTGTCGGTGAGAAGCTCGTTCGGGATCGAGTCGATGGTTCGCGCGTTCAGCGTGATGTCCTCGCCGGTCCGCCCGTCGCCGCGGGTGGCGCCGCTGACCAGCCGGCCGTTCTCGTAGACCAGGTCGAGCGCCAGGCCGTCCACCTTGAGCTCGCAGAGAAACCCGCTCTCGTGGATCTGCGCGACGGTGACCTCACGCTCCAGCCGCTTGGCCCAGGCCTCCATCTGCTCGGCGGAGAAGGCGTTGCCCAGGCTCTCCATCCGTTGCGGGTGCTCGACCGCGGTGAACAGCGTCGAGATCGGCACGCCGACCTTCTGCGTCGGCGAGTCCGGCGTCTGCAGCTCGGAGTACTCCGCCTCGATCCCCTGCAGCTCGTGCATCAGGGCGTCGAAGTCTTCGTCGGAGATCGTCGAGGTCGCCATGTAGTAGCGGAACCGGTGCTCCTCGATCTCCCGGCTCAGCTCGGCATGCCGCTCCCGCACCTCCGGCGGCGCGGCAGGCTGGTCGGCGGCACTGGTCTCGGGGATCTCCGTACTCATAGACCGAACTTACCGCCAGCCAGGGACATTTCTAGGCCTCTGCCGCGTCTCCCACTACTTGTGCCGTACGACCGAGAAGTTCCAGCCTGGCGCGGGCATCCGACGGTGACGGGGAGCCCGCGAGGCCGCACGCAGGGGTGATCACGACGTCGACCAGAGACTTCTGAGTGAGGCCGATCTGGTGCCAGCGACGATTCAGAACCTCGGCTGCCTGCTCGGGCTTGAGCACCGGCCCAGTAGTCGGTACTACGCCCGCATAGAGCGTCGTCCCGTCCTCCACTGCGAAGGCAATCTGCTCCCAGGCGGCATCGGTCAGCAGGGACACGTCCACCGCCACTCCCCCGGCCCCTGCCTTCCGGAACACCTCGATAGGCGGCCGTGCCGCGCAGCAGTGCACCACTGTGATCGCAGGTGCCGCAGCCTCGATCACCCGGCTCAGTAGATCCACAGACCCCGGCCCGTCGACAGACCGGTGCTTGCCCCACCCACTGGCAGTAGGAACAGCCCCAGCCAGTACTGCGGGCAGCCCCGGCTCATCAAGTTGCACCACCAACTCCGCCCCCGGCACCCGTCGCCGAAGATCAGCAATGTGGTCCTGCAGCCCATAGGCCAATGCCTCAGCCAGGTCGCGCCGAGCGCCGTGATCCGCGAGCACCTTGTCTCCACGAGGCAGCTCGACCGTCGCAGCGAGCGTCCACGGCCCGGTCAGCTGGAGCTTCAGCGGCCCGGTGTACCCATCCGCCAGCTCCTCCAGGACATCCAGGTCCTGCAGCAGCAAGGACCGCGCCCGCCGCTGGTCAAGACTCGCCCGCGGGTCGTTGCCACCCGTCAAGCGCCACCCCGCCGGCTGCAGATCCATAGCCAGCGACGTCACCACGCCAGCGGCCCGGCTCACCATGTCGGCGTACGGGCGGGCCGGCAGCTCCGGCAGGAACGGGATGGTCACCCCTTCCAGCACGTACTTCGTCCACTCGCGCACGTCCTCGCCGGGCAGCGAGCCCATCGCAGTGGTCGCCGCTGGACCGAAGGGACTGCTCACGTGGTGTTCCTGTTCCTCTGGAGGTATCGCGTGATCCGGCCGGGTGTGCGAGAAGCGATAGCGGAAGCGCCGGTGGTACGGGTCGGCCGCCGGACCAGCTCGCCGCCACAGTTCGGGCAGACGTGCGCCATCGCCTCGGAGCACTCCGGGCAGAAGGTGCACTCGTAGCTACAGATCACCGCGTCGGCAGTGGGACCGAGCTGGGCGGCGCAGCGCTCGCAGGTGTCCTTCATCCGCAGCACGGGGCATCACACCTTCTGGGTTGCGCGCTCGACCGAGTCGATGGTGGCGGACCCGATCACCCGGGTGCCGTCGTACAGGACAACTGCCTGGCCAGGAGCGACCGCATCAGCCGGCTCGTCGAAGGAGACCAGCACCTGGTCGCCCTCGAGCCGCGCGGTGACGGCGATCTCCTCGCCGTGCGCGCGCAACTGGGCCTTCACGTGCAACGTCGACGTCGGGACCGGGCCGCACCAGCGCGGGTTCGACGCGGTCAGGCTCTCGACCGCCAGCTCCGCCCGCGAGCCGACCGTGACGGTCCGCTCGACCGGGGAGATGTCCAGCACGAATCGCGGCTTGCCGTCGGCCGCCGGCGTACCGATCTTGAGGCCCTTGCGCTGGCCGACTGTGAAGCCGTGGGTGCCCTTGTGCTCGCCGAGCTTGTTGCCCTGGGCGTCGACGATGTCACCGGGCGACTCGCCCAGCTGCTTGGCCAGGAAGCCCGGAGTGTTGCCGTCGGCAATGAAGCAGATGTCGTGGCTGTCCGGCTTGGCCGCCACCGACAGCCCGCGGCGCTCGGCCTCGAGCCGGATCTCGGTCTTCGGGGTGTCGCCGAGCGGGAAGAACGCGTGCTTGAGCTGCTCCTGGGTCAGTACTCCGAGCACGTAGGACTGGTCCTTGGCCGGGTCCACCGCGCGGTGCAGCTCACGGCCGGCGGAGGTCTCCACGATCTGCGCGTAGTGTCCGGTGGCGACGGCGTCGAAGTCCAGGGCCAGCGCCCGCTCCAGCACCGCGCTGAACTTGACCTTCTCGTTGCAGCGCAGGCACGGGTTCGGCGTCCGGCCTGCCGCGTACTCCGCGACGAAGGGCTCGACCACGTCGGCGTGGAACCGCTCGGCCAGGTCCCAGACGTAGAACGGGATCCCGATCACGTCGGCGGCGCGGCGGGCGTCGCGGGAGTCCTCGATGGTGCAGCAGCCGCGTGCGCCACTGCGGTACGACTGCGGGTTGCGGCTCAGCGCCAGGTGCACACCGACCACGTCGTGCCCGGCCTCGGCCATCCGCGCGGCCGCGACGGCGGAGTCGACCCCGCCGGACATGGCTGCGAGTACCCGCATCAGTGGTTCCTTCCTACGTTCTGCAATCCGGCGGACATCGCCCGGTCGACAACGGGCCCGATGTTGTCCAGTACGGCGTCCACGTCGGCCCGGCTGGACGTGTGCCCCAAGGTGAACCTGAGCGAACCACGAGCGCGCTGGTCGTCGTACCCCATCGCCAGCAGCACGTGGCTGGGCTCGGCGACGCCCGCGTTGCATGCGGACCCCGTGGAGACCTCGATGCCCCGCGCGTCGAGTAGCAGGAGCAGCGAGTCGCCCTCACAGTCCTTGAACGACAAGTGCGCGTTACCCGGCAAGCGGTGCACCGGATCGCCCGACAGCATCGCGCCCGGGACGGTACTGATGATGCCCTCGATCAGGGCGTCGCGCAGGGCGGTCAGCCGCGCGCCGTGCTCGGCCTGGTGCTTGACGGAGTGCTCGATCGCCGCCGCGAACCCGGCCGTCGCCGGGGTGTCCAGCGTGCCTGAGCGGACGTCGCGCTCCTGCCCGCCGCCGTGCACGATCGGCGCCAGCTTGGTCTCCTTGTGGACGACCAGCGCGCCGATCCCGAACGGGCCGCCGACCTTGTGCGCACTCACCGTCATCGCGTCGACACCCAGCTCGGCGAAGTCCACCGGCACCTGCCCGACCGCCTGGACGGCGTCGGTGTGCACGGGGATCGCATACGGCTTCGCGAGCGCGGCGACCTCGCGGATCGGCTGCAGCGTGCCGACCTCGTTGTTGGCCATCATCAACGTGACGAAGGACACGGACTCGGGGTCCTTCTCGATCGCCCGCTGGACGTCCTCGGGCCGCACCCGGCCCAGCTCGTCGACCGGCAGCCACTCGATCTCGGCACCCTCGTGCTCCGCGAGCCAGATCGCCGGATCCAGTACCGCGTGATGCTCGACCCCGCTCAGCAGGATCCGCCGACGACGCGGGTCCTCGGCCAGCCGGGCCCACCACAGCCCCTTGAGGGCGAGGTTGTCCGCCTCCGTACCGCCCGAGGTGAACACCACTTCGCTCGGCTGGGCGCCCAGCGCCTCCGCGATCGTCTCCCGCGACTCCTCGACCGTCCGCCGCGCGGCCCGCCCGGACCCGTGCAACGAGGAAGCGTTGCCGGTGCGCCCGAGGTGGGCAGCCATCGCCTCGATCGCCGCGGGCAGCATGGGCGTCGTCGCGGCGTGATCGAGATAGACCGTCCGACGGCCTGAAGAGGTCATAACACCCTCAAGAGTAAGTCCTCCCCAGATGTTCCCACTCATCCGCGTTTATTCCCGATCAGCCCGATTATTTGGCTCAGCCGCCGCGGATCTGCTCCAGCCAGGCGTGGTCGGGGTGCAGGTGGTGGACCATGTCAGCCAGCCAGGTGCGTCTGGCCACTCCGAGCAAGGGCAGGGCGGCGGCCAGATCGGCTCGATCCTTCGGACGGTTCCCCTGGGCCTTGTAGGCGAGCGCCATTTCGGGATTGACGTAGCGGATGCCGTCGTCGGCCACCCAGGTCACCTCGTCGAGCGCGAAGTCCAGCGACGGATCCCGGCGGAACACCCACCGCCCGTCGCGATCCGGGTTGAGCACCACGTCGTACTTCCAGGGCGCCAGCGCATGTTCGCGCAGCCACACCTGGTCCGCGTCGTCCGGCATCTCCGGCTGCTCGGGTGAGAGCGGCGAGATCTTCCGGCTCCCGGCCGACCATACGTGGTACCGGCCGTCCGCGTACCTGACCAGCTCCGGCACGTGACGCCGCCAGAACGACACATCCAGGTCGTCATGCGGCCGGGAGACGCCGGTGAACGCCTCGACTGCCCAGCCGCCCGCGACCCACCAGTCCAGCCCGAGTCCGCCGAAGAACTCGACCGCCTCGTCCCGGGTCGCAGCCTCCACCGGTCCGTACAGACGCTGGAAGGACAGTTCCTCGGGGTCCAGGCCGTCGGCGTACCAGTACCTCTGCTCCATCGTCCGATCCTGACACCTCGTCGGTCCGGACGAAATCGGGCCGGTCAGTTGTCGGTTGCGACGAATACTCTCGCGGCGGGCGGTCCTAGCGTCGGTGCATGGCGACCCTGAGCGAAATCGAGACGTGGCTTCAAGACCGGCTGCCGGCGTTGCTCGCCGAGCACCAGGTCCCCGGTACGGCGGTCGGCGTGCTGTTCGGCGGCGAGGTGATCGACCACGCGGCCGGCGTACTGAGCCGGGCGACCGACGTACCGGTCACCCCTGACACGGTGTTCCAGATCGGCTCGATCACGAAGGTCTGGACGACGACGCTGGTCATGCAGCTGGTCGACGAGGGCAAGATCGACCTCGACAAACCGCTGCGCGACTACCTCCCGGAGTTCGTGATCAGCGACGAAGCGGCGGCGGCCGTGATCACCGTTCGTCAGCTGCTCAGCCACACGTCCGGTTTCGAGGGTGACATCTTCAACGAGACCGGCAAGGGCGACGACGCGATCGAGAAGTTCGTCGCCAGCATCGCCGAGGTCAGCCAGCTCTTCGCGCCGGGCGAGATGTTCTCCTACAACAACGCCGCCTTCGCTGTCCTCGGCCGGCTGATCGAGGTACTCCGCGGCAAGCCGTTCGACACCGTCCTGCGCGAGCACCTCTTCACGCCGCTCGGACTGACGCACTCGGCGACCGACCCGTACGAAGCGATCCTGTACCGCGCCGCGGTCGGCCACATCCGGCCCGCTCCCGACGCAGAACCGGTACCCGCTCCGATGTGGGCGATGACGCGAGGGATGGCCCCCGCGGGAGCCATGCTCGCGATGCGGCCGCGCGACCTGCTCGCCTTCGCCAAGTTCCACCTCGACTCGGGCACAGCCGCGGACGGTACGTCGGTACTGAGCCCCGCGAGCGTCAAGGCGATGCAGGAAGAGCAGGTCAAGCTGCCGAAGCTCGGGATGATGGGCGACTCGTGGGGGCTCGGCTGGGAGCTGTTCGACTGGGACGGTACGACGGTGATCGGCCATGACGGCGGCACGATCGGACAGAACGCGTTCCTGCGGGTGGTACCGGAGCATGGGTTGGCCGTCACCGTACTGACCAACGGCGGCGACACGATCGAGCTCTACAAGACCGTCGTCGGCCATGTGGTCAAGGAGCTGGCCGGGCTGGACCTGCCCGCGTTGCCCACTCCCCCGGCCACGCCCGTGCCGGTCGACGTGGACCGGTTCCTCGGCACCTACAGCTGTGAGGTCGTAGATGTGACCGTGCGGCAGGACGAGGACGGCAGGGTCTGGCTGGACCAGACGCCCAAGGGGATTTTCGCTGAGCTCGGGCCCGCGCCGGATCCGGTCGAACTGGTCGGGCGGAACGAGGAAAGCCTGATCGCGCTCAAGGCGGAGAACGGCGTCCATATTTCTTATGTGTTCGTAGGGAACGAATCGGGCGGTCCGGCCCTCTTCATCCACAGCGGCCGGGCTATCCGCCGCGCCTCAGCCTGATCCGCCCTTCCCCTTCGGAGGCATCATGAGATCTGCAATCATCGCCGGTTCGCTGGTCGTGGGATTGGCCTTGTCTGCTTGCAGTTCGGACGAGCCGACCACCGCCGGCGGCGGCAAGCCGGTCGAGGGGCAGACGCTGACCATGGCGCTCGGCTCCGACCCCGGCAACCTCGACCCGCAGTTCACCTCGCTCTCGATCACCAAGCAGGTCGACGCGTTCCTGTACGACTCGCTGATCAACCTCGATCAGAACGGGCAGCAAGTGGCCGGCCTCGCGGAGAAGTGGGAAGGCACGACGACCACAGCGAAGTACACGCTGCGCAAGGGCGTCACCTGCCTGGACGGCAGCCCGCTGACCGCGACCACGGTCGCGGCCAACATCACCTTCGTCGGCAATCCGGCTAGCAAGTCGACCAGGATCGGCGTATTCGTCCCGCCGGGGGCCAAGGCTGTCGGCGATGACACGGCCGGCACGGTAACCGTGACGGCAGCTGCGCCGGACGCGTTCCTGGTCCGCAACGTCGGTGGACTGCACATCGTGTGCGACAAGGGCATGAAGGACCGCAAGCTGCTCAAGCAGGGCTCGGACGGCACCGGGATGTACAAGGTCGCCGAGGCGGTTCCCGGCGACCACTACACGCTGACCCGGCGCAAGGAGTACGCGTGGGGGCCGGGCGACTTCAAAGCCGACCAGCCCGGGCTGGCGGACAAGGTGGTGCTCAAGGTCGTCGCCAACGAGACCACCGCGGCCAACCTGCTGATCTCCGGCCAGGTCAACATTGCCGCCATCTCGGGCCCGGACAAGCAGCGGCTGCAGGCGCAGCAACTCTTCAACCGCAGCGCCGGTACTCCGCTGGGCGAGCTCTGGTTCAACCAGAAGCCCGGCCTGCCGACCGCGGATCTCGCCGTCCGTAAGGCGCTGACGCAAGCCCTCGACCTGACCCAGCTCGGCAAGGTGATCACCGGCGGCACCGGCAAGCCGACCACCAGCTTCGTCGTACCCGGCACAGGTCCCTGCAACGACGACACCGTCACCGGCAACATTCCTGGCCACGACCTCGATGCGGCCAAGGCTGCTCTCGATGCGGCCGGCTGGAAGGCGGGTGCGGGCGGGATCCGGGAGAAGGGCGGGACCAAGCTGTCGCTCGTCTTCTACTACCTGACCAACCTCGGACCGACGATCCAGTCCGGTGCGGAGCTGCTGCAGAAGGCCTGGGGCGAGCTCGGTGTCGACGTCTCACTCAAGGCCGTGTCCACCGCAGAGATCAGCACCGTCGTGCTGGCCGGCCAGGGGACGTGGCACGCAGGGCTGATCCCGCTGACGGTGAACCTGCCCAGCCAACTGGTCAGCTTCATGTCCGGGACGGGCCCGCCGGACGGCGGCAACTTCGCTTCGATCAAGAACCCCGCCTACGACGCCGCGATCGCGAAGGCGTCCAAGATCGCCGGCGCGGATGGTTGTGCCGACTGGGCGACGGGCGAACGCGCTCTGCTCAAGGAGGTCAACGTGGTGCCGTTCGTGAACTCGACCGTGCCGATCTTCGGCAAGGGCGCCACCTTCGAGCTGAGCGACGGCGTCGCCCCGCAGACAATCCGGATGCTCGGATGACGGTGGTTGCCGGCGTCCAGGGAGTGGGTTTCACCACCCATCCCTGGGTGCGGTTCGCGGTTCGCCGGCTCGGGCGGCTGGTCGGCTCCGTCTTCGTACTGGTCAGCGCGGCCTTCCTGATGATCCATCTGATCCCGGGCGACCCGGTCCGGGGAGCACTCGGACCGGCGGCTGCACAGAGCCTGGTTGATGCCCAGCGCGAGTCGCTGGGCCTCAACGACCCGCTGTGGTTGCAGTACATCCACTACCTGCAGAACCTGTTCACCGGCAACCTCGGTACTTCGATCACCACCGGTCTGCCCGTCTCCGACGTGATCCGGGACCGCCTGCCGGCCACCGTCCAGCTCGCCTTCGCCGCGTTCGTGGTGGCGATGCTCATCGCCTTGCCGGTCGGGCTGGCGATGGGTGTGCTCACGCGGGCCGGACGGCGGCCGCGGGCGGAGCTGAGCTTCACGTCGACGACGGTCATCCTGGCTGCGATCCCTGAGTTCCTGCTGGCGGTCGGGCTCGTGTACGTGTTCGCGGTGAAGCTGCACTGGTTGCCGGTGGCCGGGCGTGGGGGTTTGTCGTCGTACGTGCTGCCGGTGATCTCGTTGGCGATCGGCCCGGCTGCCGTGCTCGCACGCATCTGCCGGGTGGAGCTGCTGGCCGTGCTACAGACGGACTACCTGCGTACCGCCCGAGCCAAGCGACTCCCTGCAGTTGCTGTCTACGTGCGGCACGCGTTGCCCAATGCAGTGACGGCCACCATCACGCTGGGCGGATTGCTGCTGGGTGGGATGGTCGCCGGGACTGTGCTGGTCGAGAACGTCTTCGGCTGGCCGGGACTCGGCAGCACGATCGTGTCGTCGATCCTGTCCAAGGACTACCCGCTCGTGCAGGGCGTGGTGCTCGTCTACGGCGCGGGCGTCCTGCTGGTCAACCTGGTGGTCGACGTGATCCTCGCTCTGCTGGACCCCCGATCCACCATCCGGGAGAGCTGATGAGAGCGCGCTGGATCGCGGTACTTCGTACGCCCGTCGGCTTGGGTGCCGGCGTGCTGCTGCTCGCGGTGCTCCTGCTGGCACTCTTCGCTCCGATCATCTGGTCCCAGCAGGCGAGTGCGATCGACACCGAGCACTTGCTGGAAGGGTCATCCGCAGCGCACTGGCTCGGCACCGACAATCTCGGGCGCGACATTCTCTACCGAGTGCTGGTCGCCTCGCGGACGTCGATCATGCTCGCGCTGGCAGCGATCTCGATCGCCGTGGTCACCGGTCTCGCGCTGGGTTGTGCGCCGGTGCTGCTCGGGCGCCGGGCCGGCCGGTTGACGACTGCCGTGGTGAACATCGCGGTCGCGTTCCCCGGTCTGCTGCTCGCCTTGTTCTTCGCGGTCATCTTCGGAGTCGGCGCGAAGGGCGCGGTGCTGGCGATCGGCTTTGCGGGAGCGCCGGCCTTTGCGCGACTGACACAGACGCTGGTCGCCGGGATCGCCGAGCGGGACTTCGTGGCGGCCGCGCGGATCGCTGGGGTCGGGCGGTTTCGGATGCTGCTGCGGCACATCCTGCCGAACATCGCCGAACCGCTGGTGGTGAACGCGACGATCGGCGCGGGCGGTGCGTTGCTGGCCTTCGCCGGGTTGTCGTTCCTCGGTTTGGGGGTGCAGCCGCCGGCCTACGACTGGGGGCGGTTGATGGGCGAGAGCCTCAACAGCATCTACGTGCATCCGGCGGCGGCGTTGGCTCCCGGAGTGGCGGTCGTCATCGCTGGGTTGGCGTTCAACCTGTTCGGGGAGGCGGTGGCGAAGGGCTTCGGTGTACCGGTGCTGAAGAGTTTTGCGCCAGTTGTGAAGGGCGCGCTCGAGCGGTTGCCGGAGACCAGGCCCGCGGCGGCTGTCGACGATGATGCCGTGCTGGTTGTCGAAGACCTCCACGTGAGCTTTCCCGGTGTGGCGGGGCCGGTGACGCCGGTGCGCGGCATCAGCTTCTCGATCAGCCGGGGCGAGATCGTCGGGGTGGTGGGCGAGTCCGGGTCGGGCAAGAGCCTGACCGCGTTGGCTGTCGCGCAGTTGATCGAGCCGCCCGGGGAGGTACGGGCTGCCGAGTTGTCCTTTCTCGGGGCGCCGTTGCTCGGACGGTTGGCGGTTCGCAGTACGGCGGCCGCGCGGCGACGGCTGTTGGGGACGTCGTTCGCGATGGTGTTCCAGGACCCGATGACGTCGTTCAACCCGACGAAGCGGATCGGGACGCAGTTGGCCGAGGGCGCTCGTGAGCATCAAGGGCTGACGCGGCGCAATGCGATGGCGCGGGCGGTCGATCGGCTCCGTGCGGTTCGGATTCCGGAGGCTGAGCGCCGGGCGCGGCAGTATCCGCATGAGTTCTCGGGCGGGATGCGGCAGCGGGCGATGATCGGGATGGGGCTGATGGGGGCGCCGGCGTTGATCGTCGCCGATGAGCCGACCACTGCACTCGACGTCACCGTGCAACAGCAGGTGCTTCAGCTGCTGGAGACGATTCGGGTCGAGGACGACGTCGCGGTGCTGTTGATCAGCCACGACATCACTGTCGTCGCGCAGGTCTGTGCTCGCGTGCTGGTGATGTATGCGGGTCGGATCGTGGAGGACTTGCCGGCTGCCGAGTTGGCGACTGGGGCTCGGCATCCGTATACGCGCGCGTTGCTGGACGCAGTACCGGATCTGGAGACGCCGCTGGACGAGCCGTTGGCGGTGATACCGGGGCGACCGGTGGATCCGTCGGCGTTCCCGGCCGGGTGTGCGTTTGCGGCTCGGTGTGAGTTCGCCCAGGACAGATGCCGGGTTGAGGATCCGGCGCTGGTCAGCCATGGGCCGGCGCATCAGGTGGCTTGCTGGCACCCGCAGGGGACGGCCGCCACGAGTGCTGGGGCCTGGCAAGCTCGGTATCTGGGCAGTGAGTCGATCAAGTCCATCCGAACGGGGCAGCGATGAGCGAACTGCGATTCGATGGCGTGACGGTCCGCTTCGGCACGGGCAGTCGCACGGTGACCGCTGTCGACGGCGTCGATCTGACTGTCCCGTCGGGGCAGGTGGTCGGGCTGGTCGGCGAGTCAGGTTCAGGCAAGTCGACCCTGGCCCGCGCCGCTGTCGGCCTGACCACGCCGTCTTCCGGCCGGATCCTGCTGGACGGCGTGCCACTACGCCACCGCCCCGGCCAACGCCGCCCACTGCAGATGGTCTTCCAGGACCCCTACTCCTCCCTCGACCCGCGAATGACCATCGGCAACACCATCGCCGAAGCCATACCCCGATCCCGCGGGTCCGCGGTCGCCGAGGGCGCCTCTCGATCCGCTGCTGACCGGCGTCGAGAAGTTGAGCGGTTGCTGGAGTTGGTCGGGCTCGATGGTGAGCGGGCGGACGCTTATCCGGGGGCGTTGTCCGGTGGGCAGCGGCAGCGGGTGGCGATCGCCCGGGCGCTGGCCGGCCAACCGGACGTGATCATCGCCGACGAGATCACCTCGGCGCTCGACGTCTCGATCCAAGGGACGGTGCTCAACCTCGTCCGCTCCCTGCAGCGAGAGCTGAGGCTGTCGATGCTGTTCATCTCGCACAACCTCGCGGTCGTCCGCTATGTGAGCGACCTGATCGCCGTGATGTACCTCGGCCGGATCGTGGAGTTCGGACCGGCCCACGAGGTCCTCGGCAATCCACAACACGACTACACCAGAGAACTTCTCGCGGCCGTACCCCGCCGCGGTACGACCTCGCTACCCACGCTCTCAAGGAGGACTTCCTCGTGACCCGACGTCTGCGCATCGACGACCTTTCCGAGTTCGCGGTACCGGAGCAGGCAGCCCTGTCGCCGGACGGCTCCCAGATCGCCTATGTCCTGCGAACCACCGACCTCAAGGAAGACAAGACGCTGCGGAGCCTCTGGCGAGTGCAGGCGTCCGGTGGCGAGCCACAGCAGCTCACGCGAGGTACTGGCGACAGCACGCCCGTCTGGTCACCGGATGGATCGCAGCTGGCGTTCCTGCGAGCGAAGGACGGCCCGGCGCAGCTCTGGGTGCTACCTGCAGGCGGTGGCGAGCCGGAGCAGCTCACCACGCTTCCGCTGGGAGCAGGCGCACCGCGGTGGAGTCCGGACGGCACCCGGATCGCCTTCAGCGCACCGGTCGACATAGCCGCGGCTGCCGGCGAGGACGACGAGGCACGCGGCCGCCGCGGCCATGCACCGATCGTCAGCGAGCGACTCGACTACCAGGCAGACGGAGCCGGCTGGTTGCGCACCATGCGCCAGCACGTCCACCTGCTCGAGGTCGGCTCGAAGAAGGTCCGGCAGGCCACTGAGGGCGACTGGCATGCAGGTGATCCCGCCTGGTCGCCTGACGGCAGCAAGGTCGCCTTCGGAGCCGCCACTGCTCCCGACGCCGACCTCAACCCGACAGCACCGGCCTACGTGCTCGACGCGACGGATGAGAAGGCCCAGCCTCAGCAGGTCGGACTGGCCGAGGGCCTGGCCGGTCCGGTGCTCTGGACGGCTGATGGCTCGGGACTGCTGATCGTTGGCAACCCGAATGGGCCGGTGGGACATGCTGGGTTGCTGCGGCTCACGCTGGCCAGTGGCGAGGTGGTGAACCTGGCGGCCGGTCTCGATCGAAACGTGATGCCGGGCGGTCCGGCGTACCCGGGGGCCCTTCCTGCGTTGAGTTCTGACGGCAGCAGCGTTTTCTTCTGCATCCGGGACCGCGGCTGCAGTCACCTGTACTCCGTGCCCGTCGCGGACGGTACGCCGCTACGCGTGCTGGGCAAGCCGGGGCAGAACGTGTCCGGACTCAGCATCGCGGGCGACGTGGCGGCCGTCGTGCTGGTCACCGAGACGTCGTACGGCGAGGTGGTCACGCTGGACCTGGCGAGCGGCGAGGCGACTCCGCGGACGACCTATGGGGAGAAGTTCTCCGAAGTGGAGCACTTCGCGCGGGTGGAGCGCGAGTTCACGGTCTCGGACGGGACTGTGGTGCCGGCCTACTTGATTCGCGATCCTGCTGCGAGCGGCGCGCAGCCTTTGCTGCTCGACATCCACGGCGGTCCGCACAACGCGTGGAACGCGGTGGCAGATGAGGTGCACCTTTACCACCAGGAGCTCGCTGCGCGCGGCTGGACCGTACTGCTGGTGAATCCGCGGGGCAGCGACGGCTATGGCGAGGCGTTCTACAACGGGGTGGTCGGCGGCTGGGGCACGTCGGATGCTCGAGACTTCCTGGAGCCACTCGATGTACTGGTTGCCGAAGGCATCGCTGATCCGCAGCGGCTCGCCGTAGCCGGCTATAGCTATGGCGGCTTCATGACCTGCTACCTCACCAGTCGCGACCACCGCTTCGCTGCAGCCGTCACCGGTGGCGTGGTCAGTGACCTCACCAGCATGGCCGGTACTTCCGACAGCGGGCACTTCCTCAGCGTCTACGAGCTGGAGTCGACGGGTGATGTGAGTGCCATGTCCCCCTTCAGCAAGGTCGACCAGGTGAGGACGCCGACCCTGATCCTGCACGGTGATGGGGATGTGCGCTGCCCGATCGGCCAGGCGCAGCAGTGGCACACGGCGCTGCGTGAGCAAGGGGTGCCGACGCAACTGGTGCTCTACCCGGAGGCGAGCCACCTGTTCATCGTGGAGGGGCGTCCGTCGCACCGGCTCGACTTCAACCGCCGCATCCTCGACTGGGTCGAGCAGTATGCCGGCGACTCGGCCGGGCCGCGGCGGGCACGGATCGACGCTTCGCATTGGCAGCGCAGGCTGAGTACTTTGGCGGCGAAGCACGGCGTACCGGGGGCCACGCTGGGGATCCTGCGGGGTGACGAGCTGGTGGAGGCCGCTTTCGGCGTACTGAACAAGAACACCGGCGTCGAGGTGACAACCGATTCGCTGTTCCAGATCGGGTCGATGACGAAGGTCTGGACGGCGACGCTCGCGCTGCAGCTCGTCGACGAGGGGTTGCTCGACCTGGACGCGCCGATCATCGAGGTACTGCCCGAGCTGCAGCTGGGTGATCCCGATGTCGCCAAGAAGGTGACGATGCGGCAGCTCCTCACGCACACCAGCGGGATCGACGGCGACGTGTTCACCGATACCGGGCGTGGTGACGACTGCTTGGAGAAGTACGTCGACGGGCTGGCCGAGGTCGGTCAGAACCATCCGCTGGGCGCCACCTGGTCGTACTGCAACTCCGGCTTCTCACTAGCGGGCCGCGTGATCGAGAAGCTCACCGGCAAGACCTGGGACCAGGCATTGCGTGAGCGGATCTTGACCCCGCTCAAGCTGGACCACACCGTCACTCTGCCCGAGGAAGCGCTGATGCATCGCGCTGCAGTCGGGCACGAGAGCGAGGGTGGCGAGGAGGCCTCGGTCGCACCGGTCTGGGGTTTGCCGCGGTCGCTGGGTCCGGCCGGGCTGGTCACCTCGACTGTCGCGGATGCGTTGGGCTTCGCCCGGCTTCACCTGTCCGGCGGGCTCGCACCGGACGGCACTCGGGTGCTCAGCGCGGAGTCGGTGGCCGCGATGGCGGAGAAGCACGCGGAGCTGCCGGACAAGTACTCGCTCGGCGACTCGTGGGGGCTGGGCTGGATCCGGTTCGACTGGAACGGTCACCGACTGATCGGGCACGACGGCAACACGATCGGCCAGGCCGCCTTCCTCCGGGTGCTGCCGTCGGAGGGGCTGGCGGTGACGCTGCTGACCAATGGCGGCAACACGCGGGATCTGTATGAGGAGCTTTACCGCGAGATCTTCCTCGAACTGGCCGGCGTGGCCATGCCGTCGCAGCTGTCCGCACCGGCGGAGCCGCCGGTTGTCGATGTCCGCAAGCATGTCGGTCGGTACGAGCGCGCCAGTTCTCTGCAGGAGGTGTTCGTGCGCGACGGCGAGGCGGTACTGCGGATGACGCTCACGGGGCCGCTGGCAGCGTTGACGCCGGAGCCGTCGCACGAGTTCGTGATGACGCCGGTCGACGAGAGCGGCGATCTGTTCGTACTGCGGCAGCCGGGGTCGCTGACCTGGATTCCGCTGACGTTCTACTCGTTGCCGACCGGTGAGAAGTACCTGCACTGCGGGGTTCGAGCCACTCCTAAGGTGGGCGGATGACTTCACTGGTTGATCAGCTGCAGGCCGCACTGCCGTCGATGCTCGCGGATCTGGAGACGTTGGTGACTTGTGAGTCGCCGTCCTCGGATCTCGCCGCGGTGGCCGCGAGCGCTTCAGTGGTGGCTCGGGTCGGGACGGAGCGGCTCGGCGTCGCACCGGAGTACGTGGTGGTCGACGACGTAAACCATCTGCGCTGGCGCCTCGGCGACGGGCCGTCTCGCGTGCTGGTGCTGGCGCATCACGACACGGTCTGGCCTATCGGGTCGCTTGCCACGCATCCGTTTGTTGTTGAGGACGGGGTGCTGCGGGGACCTGGGTCGTTCGACATGAAGACCGGGTTGGTGATGGCCTTCCATGCGCTGGCCGCGCTGCCTTCGGCGGCCGGCGTGACGTTGCTGGTGACTGGTGACGAGGAGCTGGGGTCGCCGTCGTCTCGCGCGCTCATCGAGGAGGAGGCGGCCGGATGCGTCGCCGCACTCGTGTTGGAGGCATCTGCTGAGGGTGCGCTGAAGCTGGAACGCAAGGGCGTCTCCAACTACGAGATCCGGATCGTCGGACGCGCGTCGCACGCCGGCCTCGAGCCTGAGCTCGGCGTCAACGCGAGCATCGAAGTCGCCCATCAGATCCTTGCCGTCAGCAACCTCGGCGACCCCTCACTGGGCACCACCGTCACTCCCACCCTGCTGACCTCCGGCACCACGCGGAACACCGTGCCCGCCGTGGGCAGCTTCCTGATCGACGTACGAGCCCGTTCCGTCGCCGAACAGCTCCGAGTGGATGCGGCGCTCCATGCCCTGAAGCCGGTACTTCCCGAGGCGACACTCGAGGTCCTGGGCGGCCCGAACCGGCCACCGCTCGAGCGCAAAATGTCCGAAGATCTCTACCGTCGAGCCTCAGACCTAGCTGCCTCCCTCGGCCTCCCCCCGCTGCGCGAAATCTCCGTAGGCGGCGGGTCCGACGGCAACTTCACGGCCGGCGTAGGCATCCCGACCCTCGACGGCCTAGGCGCGGTAGGAGGCGGCGCCCACGCCGACGACGAGCACGTGGTCGTCGCCGAGATCGCCCCCCGAACCGCTCTCCTGACAGCCCTCCTCACCGACCTACTGGCCAGACCATGAGCGCTCCCAACCTGGAACTACCCGTCTCCGATGCCACCCGCGATGGTCTGGCGGCAGCCGCCTCTGCCGGGGTCGTGGTTCGTGAACTCCACGAACTGGCGGAATTGGACGAGGTCTACCGGCTGTACAACTCGATCTGGCGCCCGGACCCCAAAAACCCGCCGGTGACCACAGAACTCCTCCGCGCCCTCACCAAAGCAGGCAACTACGTCGGCGGCGCCTACGACGGCAACACCCTCATCGGTGCCTGCGTAGGCTTCTTCGGCGCCCCCGCCGAGGTCACGATGCACAGTCACGTAGCCGGTGTGTCGACCGCCGCCCGAGGCCGCAACGTCGGCTTCGCCCTGAAACTCCACCAACGAGCCTGGGCCCTACAACGCGGCGTCACGGCAATCTCCTGGACCTTCGACCCGCTGATCCGCCGCAACGCCTACTTCAACCTGACCAAACTGGCCGCCCACCCCACCGAGTACCTCACCAACTTCTACGGCCCGATGGCCGACAGCATCAACAACGCCGACGACTCCGACCGCCTCCTGGTCCGCTGGCAACTGGACGCGACCACCGTAAGAACCGCCGCCCACCGCCAACCCGCATCCGCGGCCACCGGCAGCGGAGCGGACGCCGGCGCAGCGTCGAGCTCCGGTGTGGCTGCAACAGGCTCTCACCTGAGCCCTCGCTCCGGCCCGGCGTCGAGCGCCGGTGGGGGTGGCCGCTCCTCCACCCTTTCCACGCCTGCTGGGCAGATTGCGGAGATGTTGCGGGAGGCAACGGTTTTGGTGGAGGTCGGTGGCGACGGGCGACCGGTGGTTGGTGGATCCAGCGGATCCGGAGGGACGGTGCTGGTCGGCGTACCGGCTGATGTCGAGGGATTGCGGAGGACGGATCCGGGAGCGGCGAAGGAGTGGCGGTTGGTGTTGCGGGAGGTGCTGGGTGGGTTGATGGCAGATGGGGCTCGGGTGACCGGGTTCGATCGGGCCGGCTGGTATGTGGTCGAAGGTCCTGGGAAGGGGCTGCTGTGATGAAGCTGACCGGAGTCGAGTTGCGGCGGATCTCGTTGCCGTTGGTGTCACCGTTCCGGACGTCGTTCGGGACCGAGACGACGCGCGACGCGTTGCTGGTCCGGGTCGAATCCACCGAGGCCGAGGGGTGGGGCGAGTGCGTCGCGATGAGCGGACCGCTGTACTCCTCGGAGTACGTGGACGGCGCGATCGACGTACTGCGGCGCTTCTTCGTACCCGCCTTGGGTGCCGTCGAACGCCTGTCAGCCATCGACGTAGCGCCGGCGTTGGCGAAGTTCCACGGCCACCGGATGGCGAAGGCCGCCCTGGAGACCGCAGTACTGGACGCCGAACTACGAGCCGAAGGCCGCCCACTGGCCCGCGAACTCGGCGCGGTCCACGACCGCGTCCCCTGCGGCGTCTCGGTAGGCATCATGAACTCGATCCCCGAACTACTCGACGCCGTCGGCGGCTATCTCGACGAGGGCTACCTGCGGATCAAACTCAAGATCCAACCCGGCTGGGACATCGACCCAGTAGCTGCGGTCCACGAACGCTTCGGCGACGACATCCTGCTGCAAGTAGACGCGAACACCGCCTACTCAGTCTCTGACGCTCGCCATCTCGCCCGACTCGACCCCTTCAACCTCCTCCTGATCGAGCAACCCCTCGACGAGGAGGACATCCTCGGCCACGCCGAACTCGCCCGCTCGATCAAAACCCCCGTCTGCCTCGACGAATCGATCACCTCAGCCCGGGCGGCCGCCGCCGCGATCACCCTCGGCGCCTGCTCGATCATCAACATCAAGCCCGGCCGAGTCGGCGGCTACCTCGAGTCCGTCCGCATCCACGACGTCTGCGTAGCCCACGGCATCCCTGTCTGGTGCGGCGGCATGCTGGAGACCGGCCTCGGCCGAGCCGCCAATGTCGCGCTGGCAGCCCTCCCCGGCTTCACCCTCCCCGGCGATACCTCAGCCTCCAGCCGCTACTACCAAACCGACATCACCACCCCCTTCACCCTCGACAACGGCCACCTCCCCGTCCCCACCACGCCCGGCATCGGCATCGACCCCCTCCCCGACCACCTGGCCGCCGTTACCACCTCCACCGAATGGCTCCCGCTGCAAGTTGTCGGATCGGACTAAATCAGGGGCTGAAATTGTGCGCCTGGACGAACTAGGCTGGGTTTCCGGCTTCTAAGTTCGGAAAGGTGCTGCCTTCCGTGACGAATCGACCGCGAGCGAGTCTCGGGCGGGTTCTCGACGACCTGGGCGCCACCCTGCTCGAACTCGTCCACGGCGATCCTGACCAGCCGGCCGAGATCGGTGGCGTCGTCATCCACGACCCGCTCGATGAACCAATGCTCCCCCGGCATGCGCTCGTGCTCGGCGTCGGCCTCCAGGAGCCTTCGGTCATCGCCTGGGTACTGCGCGACCTCGGCCGCCAGCAAGCTGCCGGGCTCGTCGTCCGCGCTCCGATCACCCCGGACGAGACGATCACCAACGCGGTCACCGAGTCCGGCGTCGCCTTGCTCGGCCTCACCCGAGGCGCTTCCTGGGACCAACTCGCAGTACTCCTCAGATCCCTGCTCGCCGAGGGCGACGTCGGAGTGGCCGAGCCGGAAACCCTCGGCGGTATGCCCTCCGGCGACCTCTTCGCCCTCGCCAACGCGGCCGCTGCCCTGCTCGACGCGCCGATCACCATCGAGGACCGCAGCTCCCGCGTCCTCGCCTTCTCCAACCGGCAGGACGAAGCCGACCCCGCCCGGGTCGAGACCGTCCTCGGCCGCCAGGTCCCGCAGCGGTACTCCCGCCTCCTCAACGAGCGAGGCGTCTTCCGGGATCTGTACCGAACCGATCAACCGGTCTACATCCCCCCGATGCCTGTCACCAAAGGCGAAATCACCCTCCCCCGCGTCGCCGTCGCCGTCCGCGCCGGTGACGAGATCCTCGGCTCCATCTGGGCCGCCGTCCGCGACCCACTGAGTGAGGAACGCACGCAGGCACTCTGCGACGCGGCCAAGCTCGTCGCCCTCCACATGCTCCGCATCCGCGCCGGCGCGGACGTCGAGCGCCGGCTTCGCACCGACTTGGTCAGTACTGCGCTCGAAGGCGGCGCCGGAGCCCGCGATGCGCTCGACCGCCTGGGCCTGGCCGACCAGCCTGTCGTAGTACTGGCCCTAGCTGTACCTGTCTCCGACTCGCTGGTCGGGGAGGCCGGGTTGACGACCGAGCGGCAGCGTCTGGCTGATGCGTTCGCGATGCATCTCGGTGCCGTCCACCCACGTTCGGCCGCCGCGCTGGTCGGCGACATCGCCTATGGGTTGATGCCGGTCCGCGCCGATCGCTCGGATGGCGAGGAGAACGCAGTACGGATCGCCAAGGACTTCCTCGACCGGATCGGCGAACGCGTCACCGCGACGATCGGGGTCGGACCGGTCGTCGGCGAAACCGCCCGTCTCCCCCACGCCCGCGCCGGCGCCGACCGAGCTCTGCGTGTACTCCGAACAGCCCGCGGCTCCCAACGTGTCGCCCGGCTGGCCGACGTCCACGTCGAATCACTCCTGCTCGAATTGCGAGACCTCATCGAATCCCGCGGCGACCAGCCGACCGGACCGATCGCTCGCCTCGTCGCGTATGACCGCGAGCACAACACCAACCTCGTCGAAACCCTGCGAGCCTGGCTGGACGCCTTCGGCGACGTGATCGCCGCGGCCGGCGCCGTCTACGTCCACCCCAACACCTTCCGCTACCGCCTCCGCCGCCTCGCCGAAGTCGGCGCCCTCGACCTGGACGACCCCGAAGCCCGCTTCGCCGCAATGCTCCAACTCCGCGTCGTCAACCCACCCCGCCCTTCCCGGGGAGCTGCGTCAACTCGCCTTGCGGAGGATGCCGGTTCGTAGTTGCCAGTGCTCGCCGGACCGTAGGTGCGCCACGAACGCCCGCTGCAGCGAGGTCTCCTGCGGCACTCGAGCGAGGTCGTCATCCGTGAGCGGACCATCGTCGGGTACCGAAAGATGCAGGCCGAGGCGCATCATCTCGCGGTCGCCCTCGCTCGGGTCCTTCATCGGCAGCAACGGGAGCAGATCGAAGCGTCGCTGGAATCGGATGATGTTGGAGTCCGCGGACAGGTACTTCGCGAGATCCGGATCGAGAAGCCACGAGTGGCAGACGAACGCAGCGACCGGCTCCTCGGGATAGCACCGCTCGAACAACCGGGTCGCCTCGGCAACCGACTCCTCGGACGCTTGCGCATCGAGCCGCCCGGTCGGCGGGATGTGCATCATCAGTACGTGCCCTGAAACGCCGTCGCCGATCCCCAACTGAGCACGCGTGAACGCATGCCGCCCGATCTCGAAATCCGTCCCCCGGAACCGCAACGGCGGACTCCACAACGGAATCAGCCCCACTCCGGCCCGGCCGAAGATCTGCCGATGCGTACTCATCACCCCGCCGAGCGCCGACACGGTAGCCCTCGTCACCGCCTCCGGCACCCCACGCCGCGCATGCACCTCAACCAACCGGGGAACGCAGGCCAGCAACGCCCAAGCACCAGCAAACAACCCCACCGCCGACGACTCCATCGGCACCGCCGGCCAAGCCTCGAACCCAGTCGACGGAACCGGCTTCTCCATCTCCCGCTCGACACTCCCCGCCAGAGCAGTCGTCACCGCCCACCATTCCGGGTCAGCCTCAGGATCCGGCCGAGCCGCCAGCATCTCCTCGCAATCCCGCGCACCAACTCCACAAAACTCGATCAACTCAAGGGCTTCCTGCCCCGGCAACTCCACGCCAGCACCCGTATCCGCATTCGCCATCCCGCGCCCCTTCGCCGAGTTCGACCATTCCCTCGACCCCACCACGGGCCGCCTCCGGCCCGCACGACTCTTGTGACTCACCTCACATCCAACGCCAAGTAGCGCCGGCTCTACCTCGGCGGTAGTGGGCAGGTGATGTCCGAGCGCGCGGCCGGACGATGTGCTGGTGGGAGTGGATCTCGACGACCCTGCAGAGGTGGGATATGAGGCATGACCGAAGCACGCCCGGGCGACGCGGAGTACTGGCAATGGGCGTGGCCGCCGCAACGGCCCCCTGGCTGACATCCGCAACGAACGCGGCAGCCGGCAGCGCGGTGACGCAGAGCGGGGTGGCACCGAGCCCGGCGATGCAGGGCGCGGCGGCGGAGGCGGATGGGCCGGAGGTCAGCGAGCTTGCTCGCCAGATGGCGGCGCGGCTGGTCTCTGCTGAGGAGTTGACTCGGTACTACCTCGAACGGATCGACAGGATCGATCGGCGTGGGCCAGGGCTGCGGGCGGTCATCGAGGTCAATCCGGACGCGATGCGAGAAGCGCGGCGGCTGGACGCTGAGCGGCGTACTCGTGGGGTTCGCGGTCCCCTTCATGGATTGCCCGTGCTGGTGAAGGATCTCTTCGACACGGCGGACCGGATGCACACCACGGCTGGCTCTCTCGCCTTGGAAGGCGGGCGCCCGACAGTGGACTCGAGCCTGGCGGCGAAGCTACGTGCGGCCGGTGCGGTGCTGCTCGGCAAGACGAACCTGAGCGAATGGGCCGGCGGCATCTCCATCACCCATCACCCTGGCTGGAGCGCCCGCGGCGGCCAGACGCGCAACCCATACAAGCTCGACCGCTCACCGAGCGAATCCAGCTCCGGTACGGCGGTAGCGGCCGCCGCAAACCTTTGCGTCGTAGGGATCGGTACCGAGACGAACGGCTCGATCGTCGACCCGGCCGCGGCCAACTCGGTCGTGGGCGTGAAACCGACCGTGGGGCTGATCAGCCGCGCGGGCATGATCCAGGGAGTACCGAGCCAGGACAGCGTCGGCCCGATCGCCCGGACAGTCCGCGACGCCGCGATCGTGCTCGGCACGTTGGTCGGAGTGGACGAGCGGGATCCGGCTACCTTGGCCAGTCGCGGGCACTTCCACCTCGACTACACACGGTTCCTCGTCGCCGACGGGCTGCGGGGCGCGCGAATCGGCGTACCGCGTCAGGTGTACTTCGGGTACAGCAGTCATGCCGACGAGATCGCCGAGCAGGCGATCGAGGTGATGCGGAAGGCCGGGGCGACAGTGGTCGACCCGGCCGATGTCCCGACCGCGCGGCAGCTTGAGGACACCGAGACCTCGATCGTCGTGCAGGCGTACGAGGCCAAGCGAGCACTCAACCGGTACCTGTCCACGACTCCCGGCGACCATCCGCGCAGCCTGTCCGAGCTGATCGCCTTCAACCGCGAGCACAGCGACCGCGAGCTGCTCTATGTGCGCCAGGACGGGCTGGAAGCCATCCAGGCACTCGACTTCTCCGAAGCGGAGTACCGCGCGGCTCTGGCCACCAACCATCGACTGTCCCGCACCGAAGGCATCGACGCCGTACTACGCCAACACCGACTCGACGCCCTCGTGATGCCGACCAGCGCACCCCCGGGCAAGATCGACCTCATCAACGGCGACAACTACTTGGGTGGCAGCTCAACCCCCGCCGCCCTGGCCGGCTACCCAGCCATCAGCGTCCCAGCCGGCTTCGCCTTCGGCCTTCCCATCGGCCTCACCTTCATCGGCCCAGCCTGGTCGGAGCCAGTACTCCTCCGCCTGGCCCACGCCTACGAACAAGAGTCCCAAGCCCGCCGCATCCCCACCTACCACCCAGCCGACGTCGGCCTCTAACCCAACAACCGAACCGCCACTGGTCCTCCGACCAGTACACCGACTGGCTAACCCGCTCGGTCACCCACGCACTACCCCGCTCCGACCTGTACTAGCCGGGCCGACCCGTACTAGCCGGCCCGACCTGCACTAGACGCACCGACGCCCGGTCAGGCAGGAGCGGACCGGGCGTCGGAATTACTTCAGATCGTTCAGGACTTGCGCTTGGTGACCTCTTCGGTGGTGGCGGGGAGGACCTTGTGGAGGTCGCCTACTACGCCGAAGTCGACCAGCTCGAAGATGGGGGCTTCCTCGTCCTTGTTGATGGCGACGATGGTCTTCGAGGTCTGCATGCCGGCCCGGTGCTGGATGGCACCGGAGATGCCCGCGGCGATGTAGAGCTGCGGCGAAACCGTCTTGCCGGTCTGGCCGACCTGGTAGGCGTGCGGGTACCAACCCGAGTCGACTGCCGCACGGGAAGCACCCACTGCAGCGCCCAGCGAGTCAGCGAAGGCTTCGATGGGGCTGAAGTCACCGCCGGTGCCGCGGCCACCGGAGACGATGATGGCGGCCTCGGTGAGCTCCGGGCGGCCAGTGGCCTCGCGGGGCTTGGAGTCGGTGATGCGGGCCGTCTTGGCGGCGTCGGAGATCGTGACGTCGAACTCCTCCACCTCCGGCGAGGTCTCGGCCGCTTCAGGGGTCGCCGCGTTCGGCTTGACCGTGATGATCGGCGTGCCGTGGGTGACCTTGGCCTTGACCGAGTAGTTGCCGGCGAACACCGACTGCGTGGTGACCGGGCCCTCCTGCACGTCGACGGCGTCGGTGATCAGGCCGGAGTCGAGCTTGACCGCCAGCCGGGCGGCGATCTCCTTGCCCTCCGAGTTCGAGGAGATCAGGATCGCGCTGGGCTCGATCTTGGCCGCGACCTGCTGCAGCGCCTCGGCCTTCGGGGCCACCAGGTACTGCGTCAGTTCGGGGTCGGTCAGCGCGATCACCTTGGTCGCGCCGTACTGGCCGAGCGCGGGCAGTGCGTCCTGCACGTTGTCGCCGATGAAGACGGCGACCGGCTCGCCGAGCCGGCGCGCGATGGTCAGCAGCTCAGCGGTCGTCTTGCGGACCTTGCCACCGGTGTGGTCAACGAGAACGAGTACGTTCGACATGAATTGCTCGCCCCTCAGAGGAACTTGTTGGTGGACAGGAACTCGACGAGCTGGGCAGCGCCGCTGCCGTCCTCGTCGGTGACGATCGTGCCGGCCGAACGCGGCGGGCGGGCGGTCACCTCGGTGACCTCGGTCCACGCCGAGGAGGCGCCGACCTGGTCGGGCGAGATCTCCAGGTCGGCCAGCGACCAGGTCTCGACCGGCTTCTTCTTCGCGGCCATGATGCCCTTGAACGACGGGTACCGCGGCTCGCCGGACTGGTCCGACACGGACAGTACGAGCGGCAGCGTGCCCTCGATGGTGTCGCTGGCGGTGTCACCGTCCCGGCGGATCGTCACCTTGTCACCGTCGACGGTGACCGAGGAGCCGAGCGTGACGCCGGGCAGCCCGAGCCGCTCGGACACCATCGCCGGCACGACGCCCATCGAGCCGTCGGTGGAGGCCATCCCGAAGACGACCAGGTCGGCCTCGAGCTTGCCCAGCGCCTTGGCCAGGATCAGCGAGGTGGCCACGGCGTCGGAGCCGTGGATGCCGTCGTCGTTCACGTGGACGCCGGCGTCGGCGCCCATCTGGAGGCCCTTCTTGATGGCGTCCGCGGCTTGCTCCGGCCCGACCGTGAGAATGGTCACCTCACCATCCCCGGCTTCCTTCACAGTCAGCGCGGTCTCGACGGCGTACTCGTCCAGTTCGGACAGCAGCCCGTCGACTCCGGCGCGATCCACCGTGTTGTCCTCGGAGCGGAAGCGGCGGTCCGCAGTGGCATCCGGCACGAACTTCGCGCAGACGACGATCTTCATAGCGTGTTGGACCCCTTCTGGTTAACGGTCTCTCCCAGCCTGCCACGGATGTTACTCGCGAGAAACATATGACGCGTGCGAGTCCCATCACAGTTACAGTCACCTGGTGACCGAGACGTTACCGCTCACCGGTGAGAGAACAGCCCCCGGGATCTGGCATGAGAACTACTGGTTCGCGCGCCATGAGGCTGCCTATCGCTGGATCACGGCGAATTGGCTGACTTCCGAGACCCGCCGCGTCCTCGACGCCGGCTGCGGCGAGGGGTACGGCGCGGATCTGCTGCACCGGGCCGGCGCCAGGCAGGTGTTCGGTCTCGACTATGAAGGTACGACGCTTCGCCACGTCGCGAAGGCTTATCCACAAGTCAATCTGGTGCAGGGCAATCTCGTCCGGACGGCCTTCGCCGACGCGGCCTTCGAACTGCTCGTGTCGCTGCAGACGATCGAGCACCTGTGGGAGCAGCCGCGCTTCATCACCGAGTGCGCGCGGATCACCGCGCCCGGCGCCACGATCGTGCTGAGTACTCCGAACCGGCTGACCTTCCCGAGCGGCAACTGGTACCACACCAGGGAACTCACCGGCCCGGAGTTCGTCGAGCTGGTCGAAGCGGACCTGGAGATCGTCGAGACGCTCGGCCTCTGGCACGGCGAGAAGCTGACCGCATGGGAGCAGGCCAACGGCTCCTGCGTCGATGCCCAACTGGCGTCGGAGCACGCGCAGTGGCCGGCCGAGCTGACCCAACTCGTCAAGGACACAAGGTACGAGGACTTTGTGATCCGGGCGGGCGACCTCGACGACAGTCTCGACCTCATCGTCGTCGCCCGGCCCCGGACCAGCTAGCAGCTAAGGGCGGATGAAGCGTTCGGCGATCTTGCCGATGATCAGGTAGACGAGCGCCGCGATCCCCCAGTTGACGAGCAGCGTGTTCTTCGCCGTCTCGAGCCGGAAGAGGTCCTTGAACGGGCCCACCAGGTCGTGTCCGCGCTCCAGCACCCACTTCACGATCTCGTTGCTCTGGTTGGCCTGGTCGAGCGCGGTGAAGAGCGCGCCCAGGGCAAGCACTGCGGCCGCGATGACGGCGATCAGCCAGACCAGCGAGGCCAGCAGGTTCCGGAAGCGCCTGACGCCCGAACCGACCGCGGACAACGCGGCCTTGCCCGAGCCCGGGGAAGACGATGCGGTCTTCTTCGCGGCAGCCGCGGCAACAGGCTTCGCAGCGGTCTTGGGAGTGGTCGTGCCCGGTACTGCGGCAGCGCTCGGCGCGGCAGGTTGCCGGGTGACCGGCTTCGTCACCGCCGTATCGTCCTGAGGCGACTCGGCCGCCGCCTTCTCGCGGGCCTTCTGTTCGGCGACGATCTCGGCCGCCGTCTTCGGTTTCGCGGGCTTCGTCGCGGTCGCGGTCGCCCCGCGCCCACCTGTGGACGCCTCGGCGGACGGCACCGCCGCGGGAGTCTCCTCAGCCTTCACGTCCGGTGTCACCGCCTTCTCGGCATCGGCGGTCTTCGCCGCCTTGTCGGGTTGAGTACCCACGTCGTCCATCTCCTCAGCCGGGATCGGTTCCTCGTCCGTCACCGGTGCCGGGACCGGCGGTTTCCTGCGTCGGTTGCCCGGTACCGGGCGCGGCGACAGTTTGCGCCGCACCCTCCAGATCGGTGCGGACGGCACGCCGTCCGCTGACTCCAACGTAGCCAGATCCGCACCGTCCGTCACATCCGCCACCACGATCGGCACCGGATCGACCGCCCGGTGCCGCGCGTCGGTGATCGAGCCGTCGGCGGCCGCCTGGTCCAGGATGGACCCCTTGTCCGCCTGCTCAGCCACGCTGCGTCTCCTCTTCGGCTACTTCCGGGACATAGTGCACGACTGGCGAGTAACTTGAGAACCCCCTGGTCATATCTGCCTTATCACCAGTTGTTCGCGGCTCGTAACCCATCGGTGTGTCGCCGGTTGCTTTTTCTTCGGTCGGAGGTTCTTCAGCCGGAGGTGCCTCGGCGGCGGTCGGCAACTCGCCGGCCCGGAGGCGGGCGGTGGTTTCGGCGTTGGAGCGGGCCAGGTCGGCAAGATAGGCGCGGCGGGTGGTGTCGGCTTCGTAGCGGGTCACCCGGTCGCGGACCACGACAGCGGGCACGCCGACGGCCACGGAGTACGCCGGAATGTTGCCTCGGGCAACACTGTTGGCGCCGATCACCACCCCGCGGCCGATATCGGCGCCGCGGGTGACGGTGACCTTGGTGGCCAGCCAGCAGTCGGGGCCGATCCGGACCGGCGACTTGACCAGACCCTGGTCCTTGATCGGAAGGTCGAGGTCCTCGGTCTTGTGGTCGAAGTCGCAGATGTAGGTGCCGTCGGCGATCAACGTCGACGCGCCGATCTCGATGTCCAGGTAGCAGTTGACCGTCACGTCGCGGGCGAAGACCACCTTGTCGCCGACCCGCAGCGTGCCCTCATGGGCACGCAGCCGCGTCTCGTCACCCAGATGCACCCATTGCCCGAGGATCAGCCGGCCATGCCCGGGCCGCGCGACGATCTCGAGTTTCTTGCCGAGGAAGACGAATCCCTCGGTGACGACGTGCGGGTGCCGCAGCTTGAACCAGCCGAAGCGCCAGTAGCGCTTCAGGTAGTACGGCGTCCACGCCCGGTGGCGCACCACCCAGCGCAGATTCGCCGCCGTCAGCAACCGCATCCGTCCAGTATGTACACGGCTACTGAGCGACTCCCGTGATGGACACGTTGTAGTAGAGCTCATCGGGTACGACCTGAGACAGAACCTTGTCGACTTTCGACAGCTGCAGCCAGGACTTGTACGCGAACATCCGCCACCCGAACCCGAGCTTCTCCTCCGGTACTGCGGCCTCGAACGTCCGAATCGGCCACCCGACCCATGCCGCCAGCAACTCCTCCGTCACCGTCCGTACGTCGACAGCCCCGGCGCGCGACGCCATCCGGGCCAGCGTGTCCGGGTCGAACGTGTGGAGATCGACGACGGCCTCCAACGCAGCCGCCCGCGACGACTCGTCCAGCTCCGACTGCGGCCGGCGCCAGTGCGACAACGCCGGCAGCTTGGTCACCTTCGTGGTCGCCCACCAGGTGAACCGCGACAGCCGCCGCGCCACGAAGTCGCCGTACCGGGTGGGCTCGCCGCAGATGACGAAGCGGCCGCCCGGCTTGAGCACCCGCAGCATCTCGCGGAACGCCAGCTCGACATCCGGGATGTGGTGGATCACCGCATGCCCGATCACCAGGTCGAAGGTGTCGTCGTCGTACGGCAACTTCTCCGCGTCCGCGACCTTGCCCTCGATCGCGAAGCCGAGCGTGTCCGCGTTGCGCTTGGCCGCCTCGACCATGCCCGGCGACAGGTCGGTGACGTGCGCCTCGGCCAGGACGCCGGCCAGCTTCAGGTTCAGCGTGAAGAAGCCCGTACCCGCGCCGATCTCGAGCGACTTGCCGTACGGCCAGCCGTCGGACCCGGCGACGTCGGTGAACCGGTCCCGGGCGTAGTCGACGCAGCGTTCGTCGTACGAGATCGACCACTTCTCGTCATAGGTCGACGCTTCCCAGTCGTGGTAGAGCACCTGGGCAAGCTTGTTGTCGTTCCACGCGGCCTCGACCTCTTCGGCAGTGGCGGCGGGCTTAGAAGCAGACGTGGTCATTCAGATTCCCTTGAACTCGGCCTTGCCGGGGCCGTTCTCGACAAAAGACTTCATCCCGATCGTGCGGTCCTCGGTGGCGAACAACGCCGCGAACTGCTGCCGCTCGATCTCCAGCCCGGTGTGCAGATCGACCCCGAGCCCGGCGTCGATCGCCTCCTTGGCCGCCCGCAATGCCAGCGAGGCTGCCTTGGAGAACTGCGACGCCCAGGCGACGGCCGCGTCATACACCTCAGCAGCCGGTACGACCTTGTCGACCAACCCGATCTGCAGCGACTCGGCTGCGTCCACGAACCGGCCGCTGAAGATGATGTCCTTGGCCTTGGACGGCCCGATCAGCCGCGACAGTCGCTGGGTACCACCGGCGCCGGGGATGACCCCGAGCAGGACCTCGGGCTGGCCGAGCTTGGCGTCATCCGCAGCGATCCGGTAGTCCGCGCACAGGGCCAGCTCGCAGCCACCGCCGAGCGCGTAGCCGGTGATCGCCGCGACGGTCGGCTTCGGGATCGCGGCGACGGCGGACAGCGCGGCCTGCAGCGGACCGGAGCGCTTGACCATGTCGGCGTACGACATGTCGGCCATCTCCTTGATGTCCGCGCCGGCCGCGAAGACCCGCTCGCCGCCGTAGATCACGACAGACCGCACCGCGTCGTCCGCGGCCGCCGCCAGCGCGGCGTCGCGGATCTCGTCCTGGACCTGCACGTTGAGCGCGTTCATCTTCGGCCGGTCCAGCCGGATCGTGCCGACCCCGTCGGCCACGGTCAGGTTGACGAACTCGCCCATCACAGCTCCTCAGTCTCAGCACTACCCGCGGGTCACATCCTCGGGCACGGTACCGGACCAGTGGGAATACTCGTACTACCGGGAGCCCTGGCTAGACGTCGACGGGCTGCCCGGCGGCTACAGATCGGCGGGCAGCATCCACGATGCGGAGGGTGCGCAGTCCGACTGCGCCGTCCGGCTGTGGGACCACGGCGGGCGCAGTACCGGGCACTGCTTTGCCGGACGCGCGTACTGCGCTCAGGAACTCCCCAAGCATCATCGAGTCGAGGTCGCCACCCACTGCGAGGAAGACCTCGCCAGAGGCGTCCGTACCGCCGACATGCGACTGGAACGGCGCGATCTCCACCGAGCCGTTCGTACCCGTCACCTGCAGCGTCACGCCACCCCAGGTCGGCCCGTTGTCCGGCACGCTCCAGGAGCAGTCAATGGTTGCCAGCAGCCCGTTGTCGTAGGTAATGGTGACGAGACCGCCGGTCTCGACCGCCACACCCTTGTCCTGGTGCAGCACGTGGTTGGCCACGGCATGCACCCGCACAGCCTCCGAGCCACCCGTCAGCCCGTCGATGAGATCGGCGCAGTGCACGGTGTGGTCGACCATCGCTCCCCCGCCGGCCAGCGCGGCGTCAGTGAACCACTGCCGCTGGGCGTACGGGATCTTCCCGTTGTTCGTCCCTGCTACCGCAAACACGTCGCCGAGCCGGCCGGCCTCCACGGATGCCCGCAACCGCCCGTACGACGGCGCGAAGCGCACCGGGTAAGCAGTCATGAGGATCACCCCGGCCGCCTCGCAAGCCGCCAGCATGGCCTCGCCGTCGGCCACCTCGGTCGCCAGCGGCTTCTCGCAGAGCACATGTGCGCCCACTGCGGCGGCCCGCTCCACCAGTCCGCGGTGCAGCACGTTCTCCGAGGTCACCACGACCGCGTCGGGGCCCCAGGCAAACAACTCGTCGTAGGAGTCGACGTATGCGACGCCCAGCTTGGCTGCGAACTCGGCACCCCGGGGACCGGCGTCGGGCGCGGCAGCACCGTCGGGATCCGACGACAGCACCTCGACATCGGGCAAGGAGCCAAGCAAGTGCGCGTAGGACGAGGCATGGGTGTGGGCGAAGGACGCGATCGCTACCTTCAAGGTCATCAGGCGACTCCTGCCGGGTTGAAGGTAGTCATGTCGACAGTGCGACCTGTTGCCATCGACTCGCGAGCGGCCTCGGCCAGGTAGACGGCCGCCGCGCCATCAGCAGCTAAAACTCGCGGGGTGGAGCCGTCCTTGAGTGCAGTGGACAACTCGCGCAGTTGAGTCAGGTACGGGCTCTCGAAGAGAGTCGACGACGGGATCAGCAGGTCTCCCCCGACGGCCTCGCCCTGCAGTTCCTCGGCGTACCCGGTCTCCTTGTCGGAGGTGTACTCGAGCACCCCGGAGGAACCCGCTATCGAGAAGCCGGTCTTGAAAGGCGTGCCGGTGGCACCCCAGGTCGCGCGCAGGTGACTGATCGCGCCGCCCTCGTGGGTCAGCGTCACGTGGGCCGCCACATTGACCGGGCTGATCCCGTCCACGTTCGGCGGGCTCTGTACGGCGTACACGCTGGTCACCTCGCCGCACAGCCAGCGGGCCTGGTCGAGGTCGTGCACCATCAGGTCCATGATGACGCCGCCGGAGCGGGCGACATCGCGGTACCAGCCGGCGCCGGCCGGTGACGACGCCTGCCGGAAGAAGCGCGCGACGGCCACCTTGCCGATCCGCCCCTGGACGACTGCTTCGTGCGCAGCGACGTACTCCGGGAAGTACCGCACCACGTGCGCCGGGTAGATCCGTACGCCGGCAGCGGCCGCCGCCTCGGACAGCTCGTGCGCGTCACTGGCCCGCAGGGCGAGCGGCTTCTCACAGATGACGTCGCGGCCGGCCTTGATCGCGGCCAGCGCGATCTCCTTGTGCGTCGCCGACGGCGTGACGATGTCGACGAAGTCCACCTCGGCGAGCAGCCCGTCCAGCGTCGGGGCGTGCTCCAATCCGTAGCGCGCGGCGAGTTCCTCGGCGCCGGCGGCCGAGTGCACGAGCACCCGCGCGCCGAGCGCCTGCCAGGCCGAGACGTGAACGTGCGCGATGTTGCCCGCGCCGATCAGCCCGACCGTGAGGTCAGAAACAGACATGGATGTCCTCTACTTGAGTCCGGAGAAAGCAATGCCTTCGACGACGCGACGCTGCAGTACGACGAAGAGGATCAGGATCGGCAACATCGCCATCAGGGCCGCCGCCATCATCACGCCTGGCGAGATGCTGCCCTGATATCCAGCCAGGGTGGCCAGGCCCACGGCAAGAGGCATCTCATCTGGCGACGAGGTGACCACCAGCGGCCAGAGCAGATCGGCCCACGAGGCCAGCACGGTGATGATCGCCAGCGAGATCAGCCCGGGTTTGGCGACCGGCAGGACGACCTTCCAGAAGGTCTGCCACGGGTTGCAGCCGTCCAGGCGCGCGGCCTCCTCCAGCTCGACCGGGATCGACCGGAAGAACTGCATCATCAGGAAGGTGCCGAACGCGCTGAACACACCCGGCGCGATGATGCCCTGGACGGTGTCCAGCCAGCCGAGCCGCTGGATGATCTGGTACTGCGGGATCAGGTACACCTGGCTCGGCACCATCAGGATCGACAGGATCAGCGCGAGCATCAGCCCCTTGAACCGGAACGACATCCGCGCGAACGCGTAGCCGGCCATCGAGCACAACACGAGTTGCCCGACCGTACGGCCGGCAGTGACCGCGACCGAGACCCAGAACTGGTCCAGGAACGGCAGCCGCTGGAACACCTCGGTGAAGTTGCTCCACTCCAGCCCCTTCGGCAGCAGGTTCGGCGGTACCGCCTGGATCTCGGCGTTGCTGGAGAACGCCAGCTTGAGCTGCCACAGGAACGGGAACATCATCACCAGGCTGCCGATGACGAGCACCACGTGTGCGAGCCGATTGCTGCCCAGCCGCTGCTGATCCGCACGCTTAGTCATAGCTCACCCACCTGCGCTGAAGCCGGAACTGGAACAGGGTCAGCAGCCCGACCACCGCCAGGATCAATACTGCGACCGCCGCGGCGTACCCGCGTTCGTTGCCGACGAACGCCGCGTCGTAGAACAGGAAGACCAGCGACTGCGTCTTGGGCATCACCGGATTGGTCGGCCCGAGCAACGCGAACAGCTGGTCGAACAGCTGGAACCCGGCGATCGTGGTGATCACCGACAGGAAGAAGATCGACGGCGTCAGCAACGGCACGGTGATCGCCCGGAACTGCTGGCCCCTGCCCGCGCCATCCAGTGACGCGGCCTCGTACAGCTCGCCCGGAATGCCCTTCAACCCGGCTGACAAGACGATCAGGTTGAACCCGATCGACATCCACAGCCCGAGCAAGGCGACCGCGATCAGCGCGAACCACGGCTCGGTGATCCACGACGGGCCGTCGATCCCGAATGCACCGAGCGCCTGGTTCAGTACGCCGTACTCGCCGTTGTAGATGATCCGCCAGACGAGTGAGATCGCCGTCGGCATCGCGACGTACGGGAGGAAGAAGAGCGTGCGATAGACCATCGCGCCCTTCAGCCCCGGCCGGTTCAGCAGGCTCGCGAACAGCACCGCGATCGGGATCCCGAGCAGCACGATCGCCGTGTAGACGACGGTGTTGACGATCGCCCGGTAGACCTGGGAGTCACCGACCAGCTGGCTGTAGTTGGCGATGCCCACCCAGGTCGCGCCACCGAACGGCCCGGTCTCGGTGAAGCTGTCGTAGAGCGTCTTGACCAGCGGCCACAGGTAGAAGACCAGCACGCCCAGAAAGGTCGGCAGCACGAAGACCCACGGCCACTTGCCGTCGGCCTTGTTCACTTCTCCTTGCCCAAAGCCTCGTCCATCTTGGTCGCGACCTGGGGGCCGACCTCGGACATCGGCTTGTTGCCGCCGAAGGCCGCGATCAGGTCGTCGGTCTCGAGCTGGTTCCAGACGCCGGTGTCCTTCGAGACCGGGTACGGCTCGGAGTACTGCTCGGCGGCCTCGATGTAGGTCTTCAGGTTGTACTGCGGCGCGCTGTCGACGAAGTCCGTCTGCGTTCCCGTGTACGCCGGGTTGGCGGCGCCCGCCTTGGCCTGGATCAGCGCCGCGTCCTTGCCACCGAGGAACGCCAGGAACGCCGCTGCCGCCTCCGGGTTCTTCGTCTTGGCGCTCATCACGTTGGCGATGCCGTGGATCACCGTCTTGCGGCCGCCGCTCGGAGCCTTCGGCAACGGCACCACGGTGAAGTCGTTCTTGTACGGCGACTTGAGCGCGGCGGAGACGACCCAGTTGCCGTTCCACATCATCGCGGCCTTGCCGTCGAAGAACCGGTCCTGGCTCTTGGTCTCGGCGTTCTGCGCGGCGGTCGGGGTGTAGCCGCCCTTGACCATGTCCGACCAGAACTGCAGCGCCTCGATCGACTTCGGATCGCCGTACCCGGACTTGCCGTCCTTGATCACGTAGCCGCCGTTGCTCAGCATCGCCGGATAGAAGTCGGCCTGGTTGCCGAGGTTGTCACCGGTGGCCCAGATGCCCTTGGAGCCGAGCGCCGCCTTGAGCTTCACCGCGGCGGCCTTGTAGTCGTTCCAGGTCCAGTCCGCGGTCGGCGCGGCGACCTTGGCGTCGGCGAAGAGCTTCTTGTTGTACCAAAGCGCGATCGTGTCGAAATCCTTCGGTACGCCGTACTGCTTGCCGTCGAGCGTGTAGAGGTCGTCGAGCGCCTTGGGGTAGTTGGCCGGGTCGACCTGCTTGGCCCCGATCAGGCCGTCGAGGGTCGCGAGCTGCTTGTTGGCCGCGAACAGCTGGAAGTTGGGTCCGTTCATCCAGAACACGTCGGGCAGGTTGTTCGACGAGCCCTGCGTCTTGAGCTTGGTGAAGTACTGGTCGAAGGTGGCCAGCGAGATCGACACCTTCACGTCCGGGTACTTCTGGTTGAACGCCTTGACGATCTGCTGCATCGCGGGCTGCTGGTTGACGTCCCAGATCGCGTAGGTGAGGTCGCCCTTCACCTTCGCCGGATCGTCGGGGACCTTCGCGTCGCCCGCGCTGCCGGAGTTGCCTCCACAGCCGGCCAGGGCGAGCGCTGCCAGGGTGAGCCCGGCCAGGACAGATGGAATTCGCATGATGTCTCCTCCGGCAACCTGTTACCCGACCTGCATCGTGCCAGGTAAATTAGTAACGGTGTCTACGTTTGTATCATTGCGTGTCCATGCTCGCAACTACCCAACTCCGCGCATTATCAACACTATTGCGCTCAAGTTGTGACGCGCCCGAGCACGTTTGACCTGTCATGGGCACAATGTGCCGGTGACCGAAGCCACCGCCGCCCCGAATGCGCTCGGCCCATCGCCCGATCCGGACCTCCGGCTGGGCGCGGTGGTCCAGTCCGATGGCACGACCTTCAGCGTCTGGGCGCCGGCCGCCGAGCGGGTCGAGCTGACGCTGCTCTCCGCCGACGGGAGCCAGCGCAATCTGGACCTCGCGCACGCGGGTGAGTACTGGACCGGGTTCGTCGCGGGTGTCGGCCACGGGCAGCGGTACGGGTATCGGGTGCACGGGCCGTTTGACCCGACGCACGGGCTCCGGTTCAACCCGGCCAAGCTGCTGCTCGATCCGTATGCGCGTGCGGTCGACGGGGTGCTCGACTTCGCCTCGCCGCTGATCTACGACTCCTCGGAGGGCGACTCCGCCGGGCATGTACCGGTTGGAGTCGTCGTCGCTTCGTCGGAGCCGCCGCCGCCGATCAGCAGGCCGGTTCCGTGGACCGAGACGGTGATCTACGAGCTCCATACCAAGGGGTTCACCAAGCTGCATCCCGACGTACCGGAGCACAAGCGCGGGACGTACGCCGGACTCGCGCACCCGTCGGTGATCTCCTATCTGGTGGACCTCGGCGTCACCTCCGTTGAGTTGCTGCCCATTCATCACTTCCTGACCGAGCCGGCGATCGCGGCGCGCGGGTTGCCCAACTACTGGGGCTACAACACGCTCAACTACTTCGCGCCGCATGCTCCGTTCTCGTCATCGGGGTCGCTTGGTGAGCAGGTTGCCGAGTTCAAGGCAATGGTCGCCGCGTTCCATGCGGCGGGGATCGAGGTGATCCTCGACGTCGTCTACAACCACACGGCCGAGGGCGGCTTCGACGGGCCGACGCTGAGCTTCCGCGGGCTCGACAATCGCGCGTACTACCGGCTGACGCAGGGCGGCACGATGTACGACGTGACCGGGACGGGCAACTCGGTCGACACGTCGCACCCGCAGGTCCGCCGGCTGGTGATGGACTCGCTGCGGTACTGGGTCGAGGAGATGGGCGTCGACGGGTTCCGGTTCGACCTGGCGGTGACGCTGATCCGCAACGAGCGGCACGAGGTCGACACGGTCGGGCATCCGTTCCTGGCGGAGGTCGCCGCGGATCCGGTGCTCGGGCGGGTCAAGCTGATCTCGGAGCCTTGGGATGTCGGGAACTTCGGCTATCAGGTGGGCAACTTCGGGACGCCTTGGTCGGAGTGGAACGGGAAGTACCGCGACAGTGTGCGCGACATCTGGCGCACTTCGTCGTACGGTGTACAGGACCTCGCGTACCGGCTGTCGGGGTCGAGCGATCTGTACGGCGACGACGGGCGGTACCCGTACGCGTCGATCAACTTCATCACCGCGCACGACGGGTTCACCCTGCGCGATCTGGTCTCGTACGACCACAAGCACAACGAGCTCAACCGCGAGGACAACCGCGACGGCACCGACGACAACCGGTCCTGGAACTGTGGCTTCGAAGGCGAGACGGACGATCCCGGCGTCGTCGCGTTGCGCAAGCGGCAGATGGCGAACCTGATGGCGACGCTGGTGCTGTCGACCGGCGTACCGATGATCACGGCCGGCGACGAATGCGGGCGGACGCAGCACGGCAACAACAATCCGTACTGCCAAGACAACGAGACCTCGTGGTTCGACTGGTCGCTGCCTGGCGTGTGGTCGGATCATTTCGCTTTGACGAAGAAGCTTCTCGCCTTGCGAGCCGCCCACCCGACCTTGCGCCAATGGCACTACTTCTCCGGCCAGCCCGTCGTACCCGGCGGCCGCAAGGACCTCTCCTGGATCGCCCCGCACGGCGGAGAGATGACCGAAGCCGACTGGCACGACGGAAACCTCCGCACCATCGGTATGTTCCTGGCCGGCGACGCCATCCGCGGAACCGATGCCGACGGCAACGTTCCGGTGGACAACTCGTTCCTCCTGGCCCTCAACGCCACCGCCGAAACCCGCGACGTCGTAGTCCCCGACGCCTCCTGGGCCCCCGCCTACGAGGTGGTCCTCGACACCAGCTCCAGCGGCGCGACCGAGGTCGCCGCCGGCGCCGTCGTACCGCTAGCCCCCCGTTGCCTGGTCCTGCTCCGCGCCCTCTGACTCCCCCGGCCTACCGCACCGAATCGCGTTCTCTGGGTTGTTCATCTTCGTGAGGTACCTTCACTGGTCACCAGCTGTTCACCTCCGGGTCACCTCGCGTTTCCGGCGCCGAGGTGATGACCAGAGGGGGGCCAGATGGCTTTACTAGGTGCTGCCGAAAGGCACTACGAACGCAGTCAGCACGACCACGCGACGCCGATCGGCGTGCTGCATCAGATGGTGGTGCGGTGGGGTGACGCCGACCGGACGACGGCGCGGCGCGCGTTCCGTCGGTGGTGCGACGGGGTTGCCTATGTCGACGTGCAGGCGCGGACCTACGCGGAGTACTGGACCCGCCAGAACGAGACAGCTCTCCTTGGCGACGGCCCGCTCTGGGTTGTGCTCGGCGACTCGACCGCGCAGGGCCTTGGTGCGACCTCCCCGCTTCATGGCTACGTCGGTCAGACAGTCAACGTCTTGAACGAGTCGTCTCGTCGTCCGTGGCGAGTGCTCAACCTCTCCCGCGCCGGCGCCCAGGCGGCTCACGTCCTGCACGACCAGCTCCCGATGCTCGACAAGCTCGGCGTCGAACCGGACCTGGTGACCTGCGGAATCGGCAGCAACGACATCCTCGGTACCGCACCAAAACTGGTGCACAGCAACCTTCGCCAACTCATCCAGCGTCTGCCATCTCCCTCCGTCGTGATGGACCTCCTCCTCCCCAACCGCTTCTGGGGAATCGGCAGCCTCTGCAGCCCGTACGTCGCCGGCATCAACCGCACGATCCACGCCGCGGCAGCCGAACGCGGGCTCCCCGTCGCCGAACTCTCCCGCCACGTCCGCCCACCGTGGCGCGGCAAGCTGGCCCCCGACCTCTTCCACCCGAACGACTTCGGCTACCGGCCCCTCACCAACGCCCTCCTAGCCGCAATCCCCGCCACCGTCGCCCGCTGATCCCCGCCGGGCCCTGCCAGTCCTCACCAGGCCCCCGCCAGTCCTGGCCAGGCCCCCGCCCTAAAGCATCGCCTCCAGGCGATTGAGGGATTTGGTGCTCTCCCGGCGTACACCGATCGGGATGATCGCGGCACGGCCCGGCACTCGGACTCCGCCAGTGAGGGCGACTCTGGTGCCGCCGCCCGGTTCCTCGGCGACCGCGATGCCCATCAGCAGGAAACGACTCTGCAGCCAGCACCACCCTGGACGGATGGTCCCCTGCAGACGGGCCCTCATGCCGTAGTGGCTGCGGACCTGCATCCGCACCCGGTCCCCGTCACGTTCGATCCACTCGACCTTCTTCATGTCGGTCTGGAACTCGACGAAGGTCCTGCCGTCGCCCCAGATCAGATCCCACGCGTGGGCCGGCGTGGTGTCGTACACGCGTTCGGTCACCGTGGCGCCGGGGATGCCCGCAGCCAGCGCGCGCAACCGTCGCACGGCGTCCAACTGAACGTCCGGCCAGTCGTCGGTCATGATGCCCATGCCTTTCGGAAACTTGCCCGGGCTCGATGGAGGCGGGACTTCGCCGTTCCTGGCGGTACTGCGAGCAGCGCCGCCGCTTCGCGTTCGTCCAGTCCTTCGAGGTCGCGCAGAACCAGTAGCGCCCGATGCTCAGGCGACAACCGTGCCAAGGTGTCGCGGATGTCGACCGCCAGTTGCGGGTCACCGCGTGCCGGCAGCTCCGCGAGGTCGGCGGCGACCTGCCGCTCGTCCTGTTTCGCCACCCGGATCGCGGCGCGGATCGCGATCGCCCGGACCCAGCCGAACAACGCGGCCGGCTCCTGCAACGTGCCAAGCGACTTGAACACCGCGACGAGCGCCTCTTGGGTCGCGTCCTGCCCATTGCTCAAGGCGATCGGCGCGCAGATCCGCCCGACGTACGGCGCCAGCTGATCGAGCAGGTCGTGCATGGCGAGCGTGTCACCTCGCTGCGCCGCGCGTACCAGCTCGTCGGGTTCCTCGATCACGGCACGAACTCTTTCAGCAACGGCGTGACCCGGTCCGCACAGTCCAGCGTGAGTGCGTGCCCGCAGCCGGCCAAAGTCCTAACCGTTGCATGTGGCAACAACTCCGCGAAGCGCTGCGCCTGCTCGACCGGCAGCACGGTGTCCTCCTCACCCCAGATGATCAGCACAGGTTGCCCGGTGCGCGGCAAGGCCGCTTGAGTGACACGCCAGTCGAGGCCGCGCTCGAGCGCATACATCGCCCGGACGTTGTCACGATACGTGCCTGGCACCCACATCTGGTCGACGAGCGCCGGAGTCACCAGGTCCTTGTGGACAAAGAGATCCCGGACCGCTGCTTGCACGGCCGTACGACTCGCACCGAGCTTCGCGAGCAGCTCACCGGCGAGCGGAAGCTTCAAAGCCTCCCAACTCGCGGGGTCCGGCTCGGCCAGCCCGGAAGGCGCCAGCAGGAGGAGTTTGGACACCCGCTCGGGATGCTGCTGGGCATAGGCGAGCCCCCAGCCGCCGCTCCAGGAGTTCCCACCCAGGACGACCTGGTGCAGGTCGAGCTGGTCCAGGAACTCCCCCAGTGCTCCGGTCATGGCGTCCAGGTCGAAGGCGAACCCGGTGCCGTGTAGTCGGGTCTCCCCTTGTCCGGGGAGGTCCACGACGTACACGGCATGGGTCTTCGACAGGGCGTCCAGTTCAGGCTGCCAGGCCGAGGCCGGCGAGGCACCTGGCGACAGGAGCACGACTGGTGTGCCGGTGCCGCGTTGCAAGTAGTGGAACCTTGCCAGCGGCGTATCGACGTACCGGGAGTCCTTCGACGGCTGGGGGCTCGGCTGGGCCGTTGGCTGATAGCCGTAGGCCAGCAAGCTGACTAGTACTACACCGAGAACGGGTAGTGGAATGACTAGTCGCTTGAGCCACTTGGCCTGGAGCAATCTGACGTCGATCGCCAGGAGAGCCACGCAGGCCGGTGTGTAGAGCAACAAGTTGAGCCAGTAGAACGTAGTACCGGCGTCAGCATCGACGAAGGCCCAGACCACACCAAGCGTGGCTCGGGCGGCCAGGCCGGCTGCGAGGCCGGCGACTACGAGTCTGGCCAGGGTGGACCGGTCGGACCGGAGCACCGCGACTGCCAGGAGCAGGTGGAGTGCCGCGAGTGGCAGCACTAGTTGGGGGGCGAATGACGTCTCCCCACCAAGGACCGCTCGGGAGAGTGATCGTTGGTCGGGCGCGGGCCAGGTTGCGCCTGTCGCCCAGTAGACATGGGCTGCCGCAAGCAGAACGTGTGCGCCTGCGGCGAGCTTTCGGATCCCCATCTCGGCCCCTCCTCAGATGTGTGAACATCGAGGAAGAGGAGCCGTTCGGCCGAAACGTTCCCTGCGAGGTGCAGGTTTTTTTTCAGGCCTCGGGGGTCTTCGGGCCGTCGGCCAGCAAGAGGTACAGCGACCGGCGGGCGTCGGAGAGGATCTTGGCTGCCGCCGTGCGCTGCTCGTCCGAGCCGCTGCGGGCCACCTGGCGAGTGGCTGAGTGCAGTTCCTCGAGCAGTCCGCGCAGGTCGTCGGCGGGCTCTGCGTTCGCGAACCCGGCGAAGGGATCGGCGGACGTCTCGCGCCGCTCCTCGACGTACTGACGGCCGGCGTCGGTCAGGGCGACGAGCTTGCGGCCGGCGTCCGCGGTGACGGTCACCAGACCCTCGTCCTCCAGTTGGTTGATGGTCGGATAGATCGCGCCGGGGCTGGGAGTCCAGCGTCCGCCGCTACGGTCGGCGACGGCCTGCATCAACTGATAGCCGTGCATCGGCTCCTCGCCGAGCAGGATCAGGACGGCCGTTCGGACATCACCGCGAGGGGCGCGTCCGCGGCCTGAGCCACGTCCCGGGCCCCGGCCACCGCGTCCGCGGTGCATCGGCATGCCTTCTCCCATCCGCGGTCCACCGCGGCGGGGGTGTCGGTGGCCGCCTCGGCGGCCCCTGGTTTCAGTGTTGGGGGTGTTCATTGGTTCCTCCTCGATATTGTTCATGACACTAAAGATATATCGTTACCGTCATGAACACAAGCTCTGTGGACGAACTTGTTCCTGCCCCTGGGGCAGGGTGTTCACTGACGGGCATGGCAGAGGCACGGGAGATCGAGGGCGAGCTGACGATCGGCGAGTTCGGCCGGCGCTCAGGGCTGTCCCACAAGGCATTGCGGTTGTACGACGTATCGGGGCTGCTGGCCCCTGCCCGGATCGCGCCGGGGACCGGAGCTCGGCTCTACTCGACGAGCCAACTCGAGCGGGCCCGGCGGATCAGCGTGATGCGTCAGCTCGACATGCCGCTGGCCACGATCACCGAGGTGCTGTCCGGGTCCGACGAGGACGGGCTGATCCGGCTCGACCGCTGGTGGGCGGCCGAGCAGGCGACCAACGAGGCCCGCAAGGCAACGCTGGAGTATCTGCGGGACCGGCTGCTCCGAGCGCCCAGCCCCGGATTGTCGGCACGCCCCGTCCTGACCCGGTTCGTGCCGGACACCAAGGTGGCGTGCATCCGCGCCGATTCGGACCAGCAATCGCTCGTCGGCGTACTGGTCTCGTCGATGATGGAGATCCACGCGCATCTGGAGCAAGCCGGGGCTGAGGTGCCCGGAGGCTGGTCGGTGAACTTCCACGGACCGGTGACACCGGAGAGCGAGGCAACCGTCGAGGTGTGTGTGCCGTTCACCGGCTTGGTGGACCCGGCCGGGCAGATCGCGATCCGGGTCGAGCCGGCGCATTCGGAGGCGTACTGCACGATCACCAAGGACGAGTGCAGCTATCCGCGAATCATGATCGCCTACGACCTCGTCGACGCCTGGGTCCGGCGCTCCGGCTGGCTGACGACCGGGCCGGTCCGCGAGGTCTACCACGCCGGATTCCAGCACGCCGCCGGTTCCGACCTGACTGTTGACATCGCCCAACCGATCGAAGGACGAGCTCGATGAACTACGCGGAACAGACTTCCTACAGCGACCCGGGTGCGCACGCGGGGTTGTTCGACGCACTGCCGTCGGACATTCCCGGGCTCACGGCCGTCGTGCGCAATCTGCTGATCCACTATCGCGGTGGCGGGATCGAGTTCACCGGTGAGCGGTATCAGGAGATCAACCATCGCTGGGTGTCGGCGATGCTGGCCACCGACCAACGGCGCAACGCCACCGCGCTGGCTGTGCCACGGGAGCCGTTCGACCGGGTGGTCGGGTGCTGCCGCGACTACACCCTGATGACGGTGTCCGCCTTGCGGCACAAAGGGATCCCGGCCCGGAGCCGGGTCGGCTTCAGCTCGTACTTCGCCCAGGGGTTCAACCATGACCACGTCGTCGTGGAGTACTGGAACGGCGAGCGCTGGGTGATGGTGGACTCGCAACTCGAGCCGGGACCGCACTGGAGCTTCGACCCGCAGGACATGGTTCCGGGATGGTTCCGGTCGGCGGCCGAGGTGTGGCTGGGCTATCGCTCAGGCGAACTGGATCCGGACGTCTTCGGAGTGGACCCGTCGTTGCCGATCCGGGGCGCGTGGTTCATCCGCAACTACGTCTTCTACCAACTGGCCCACCTCCAAGGCGACGAGCTGCTCCTCTGGGACACCTGGGGCGCAATGACCGCCTCACTGGACGGCGCCGACCTCGACCTGACCGACGAGATCGCCACACTTTTGATTGCCGCCGACAATGGAGACGACGCGGCATCCGAAGTACTAGCTGCCCGGTACGCCGCAGATCCCGATCTGCAGCCCGGTGACCAGATCCTGCAACTCTCACCGGCCGGCGATCCCCCGGTGACGATCGACCTCAAACGCCGGGTGGTGGTGCCTTAGGCGGCGGTGGGTTCTTGGGGAGAGGTGGGGTTTTGGGAGGGGGTGGGGGTTTGGGGAGCATGGTGATTGCTACGGCGGCGAGGGTTAGGGCGATTGCGAGCCAGGTGGTGGCGGGTGGGCGGTGGGCGCCGAGGGTGTCGAGTAGGACGGCGCCGAGGAGTTGGCCTACGACGCTGGCCAGGCCGAAGACGAGTACTCCTACTCGGCGGACGACGGTGGTTGCGATGGCGATGATGGATACGCCGATGAAGCCGCCGCAGTACAGCCAGGGTTTGGTCGGGAGTTCGCCGGGTGTGGGTCCACGGAACAGGAACTCGATCGGTAGCGCGATGCAAAGTGTGCAACCGGCGACGACGAAGTTGACGAGTGCGGCAGCCCAGGGTGAGCCGGCGATGGCGCCGACGCGGCCGTTGAGTGCGGATTGCAGCGCGAGCGCCAGACCTGCGATCACCGGGAGGGCGAGAAGCCAGAGGTTGCTGTCCCCTGCCAGCTGATCGTGACCTGCAACGGCTACGGCGGCGACACCGGCGGTTGCGCCGATGATCCGGGGCATGGTGATCGCGCGCGGGCCGCCTGGTCCGAGTCCGGCGCGATCGACGGCGAGGCTGCCGGCCGACGTACCGCCGACGACGGCGACCACGAAGATGCCGACTCCCAACGACGCGACGCTGACGCCTTGGCTGATGACGTACAGAGCGCCACCGACCCCGCCGAGACATTGCCACCAGCGAAGGCCTTGTACTCGCAGCGCTTCACGGAGTTGACGGAGCGCCCGCCGGCCGCCGCGCGAGGTCGGGACGATCGCAAGCAGGACGAGGATGCCGCTAGCGGTGGAGATCATCGACGCGACAACCCCATCGCCGAGACTCGCCCCCAACCCACCATTGAGCCGAGCCTGCACCGCCAGTCCAACCCCACCCACCACCGCCAACCCGACCATCGGCAACTGCTGAATCTCCCGAACCCTCACCCCACGGATCCTCCCACGCCCCCACCGCGCTCACCGTCGTACGCAGTAGCGGATGTGAGTGGCTTCGGGGGTGTCTACGACTTGGAGGATGTCGAGTTCGATGCGCTCCGGGAGCACGTCGAAGAGGCGGCGGCCGTTGCCGAAGAGGACTGGGATTTGGTGGATTTGGAGCTCGTCCAGGACGCCTGCTTCGAGGGCGGTCTGGGCGGTGTAGGCGCCGTGGACCATCACTCGTCGGTCGCCTGCCGCTTCCTTGGCCTGAGCCATCGCGCTGGCGATCCCATCGGTGACGTAGGTGACCTTCGGGTACTTCGCGACCGACGGCGCCGGAGGGCGGTGGCTGGGCACGAAGATCTGTACGCCGTTCCGCTCACCACCCCAGTGATCGACCTGCTCGACGGTGTTGCGCCCGGCGACGATCGCACCGAAGTTGCTCATCTCCTCAATCACATCCCGCGCCGGACCCTCGACATTGCCGAACTCCCCGTCCGGCCCGATGAACCAGTCGTGCAACCGCATGAACCCGTCCCCACCCGGATTCGCCGGCTCATCCCCCGGCCCAGCGATAAACCCATCCAGCGACATCGACATATACAGAACCGAGCTACCCATGACCGATCCCCTCAGCTGCCCGAGCGCGGCCGTTCCGCCCTCTCCCCCTCCATACGAGTAACGATCCCCGACATCGACAATCAGCTCCCTATCGCTTGGGGCGAGGTTGCGATGGGTCGACCTAGCATCTACCTTTGAGGTATGGGTGAGATGCAGGAAGTGACGTTCACCGATCTGCTGCAACGGCCGACCGAAACCATCGACAAGTTGAAGGCGAGCCGGCGGCGGGCTCTGCGCGTGCACCGGCGAGGCACCGAAGACGACCTCGTACTGACCACCGCCTCGCGATCAGCTCAGGACGATCAGTTGGTGGAGGTTGCGACGCGCCTGCTGCGGGCGATCATGAGCGATCCGGTGGTGCGATCCAGTCATCTGCTGGATCTCGTGCCACAGGTCTTTCCCTGGCTTCGATTCCTGCCATCCGGTGACCGGATCGAGTTCGTCCGCGAACTCATCGCAGTGATGGATGCGAGCAATGACATCGACTCGCCCGCACCTGTGCTGCAGTTGATCGCCGAGTGGAGGAACACGGCCCAGGTCTACGCCGACCCCGAGCTTCTGGAGATCCTCCGGTCGGAGGTCATCGACGACCTCGGAGCGGTCCCGTCTCCCCCACCCGAGTCATGACCCATGGCAAGAAGAACGATCGGGTCGCTCCGCCTGCCGAACCCGGTTGCTGGCTGTTGAGATTTGGTACCACCGAAGCAGCCAAAGAATGGGAGGACCTGGTTCGGCAGGCGGGGGCCAACCTCTGGACGGCGTACGAGGCGATCCGAACAGACCCCACGCCGTTCCCGACGACCAGCCGGAACCATCGTCTGAAAGGCGAACTGGGCACCATCGGCGGACTCGAGCAATGGCAGTACGAGGTGACCGCCGGCGGAAGGATCTGGTATGTCGTCGATCCGGCCAAGAAGATTGTTTGGATCCGATGGGCAGGCACCGGTCATCCCAAGGCTACCGGCTAGGCGCGCCCATTTCCCTTGCTCTGCTTGGCTTTGTGTTGGATTGATTCGGCTAGGCGTTTGATGCGGTGGAGGCGGGCGTCCCAGGCTGTGGTTACTGAGGTTAGTTGGGCTACTGCTCGGGCTAGTTGGGCTTCGTTTACGTGGTAGAGCTTTTCGCGGCCGGCTGAGCGGGATTGGACCAGGCCTACTCGGTCCAGGACGGTGAGGTGTTTGGCTACTGCCTGGCGGGTGACGGGGAGTTGTTGGCCGAGGGTGGTGGCGGTGCCTTCGCCGGTGGTGAGGAGGAGGTCCAGCATGCGGCGGCGGGTTGGGTCGCCGATGGCGGACCAGAGGTCGTCGTCGACCGTGGTCGGCGCAGGGGTGGCGGATGGAGCGGTTGGGGTCATGAGCGCGCCTCCAGCGTTGCGACGTACACGGGTAGGCGGGGCAGGAAGTAGTCCCAGCCGGTGGCGTGGTCGTTGTACTGCGCTTCCAGTACTGCGGCCTCCCAGCCCATCTCGCGGAAGCCGGTCTCGGTCATCTTGACCAGCGTGCCCTCACCGGACGGGATCAGGTCGAAGGTGACGAGCAACGAGTTGCCCTCCTTCGCGACGTCGCCGACCGGGTGGGTCCAGCGGAACGAGAACATCCGGGGCGGAGCAGCGTCGACGACGGTGAACTGGACGACCTGGCCGCCGGCATCGGGGTCGCCGAAGGAGATCACCCCGTCAGCGCCGGGCGTCGGCTCGTACCGGGCGTCGTCCGGCCACCACTCCTTGAGGTGCTCGGGACTGCTCACCACCTCGAAGACGATCTCAGGTGAGGCGCCGACGTAGATCTCGCGTTCGAGCGTTCCGAACTCCATGCCATCCTCCTGCAATCCTTGGTTGCGGATCACCTTAGCCTGCGATCACACCGATAAGCAACAGATGGTTGCGCATTAGGTCAATCCCCGACTAAGCTCATGTGCAACCAAATGTTGCATCAACGAGGAGAGACCATGAACACCACGACGGTTGAGGAAACGTTCCAGGCACTGCTGGATGCGGCTGGTACTGTCGCCGCGGCAGGCGATTCGGTCATCACCCCGGCCGCCGGCGAGTGGAATGCGGAGCAGGTCCTGGCACACGTGGCGATCGTCAACGCCACCACCATCGCGGCCGCCGCGTCGATTGCCGCGGGCACCGTTACGGCGTACGACAACCGGATCGCGCACGACCCCTGGACACTCGATCACGTCATCGCGGTGACCGGCGGGATCACCGGACTTCAGGAGCGTATCCGGCGTCAGGGCAAGGCCCTCTGCACCTTCTACGACGACGGCTTGAGTGCGGACGAGCTGGACACCTCGGTGCCGACCCTGCTCGTGTCGCACGACACCATTCAGGTCAACCAGCCGCTGCCGCTGCGGGTACTGCTCGACGGCCTGGTCGACTCCGAGCTTCCAGGGCACACTCAGCAGCTTCTGGCCTTGCTCCCAAACAGCTCTCGGGTTGGTACGGCCGCGTGATATCTCTGGAATGTGTCCACCAGAGTCGCACTGATCACCGGGGCCAATCGGGGAATCGGCGCTGAGCTTGCCAGGCAGCTCCACGAGCAGGGGTGGACGGTGCTGCTCGGCGTACGGGATCTCGGCAAAGGGCGGGAGACCGCGCGGGCCATCAGCGCAAGCAGCGAGCGATTGCTGCCGGTCAAGCTGGATGTGAGCGATCCCGACGATGCTGCGACGGCTGCCGAGTGGGCGGCGGAGCGGGTCGGGCAGGTCGATGCGGTGATCAACAATGCGGCGATTCTGTACGACCCTGCCGAACGCGCGATCAGCGTTGATCTCGGGTCGGTTCATCGGGCGATGGAGACCAACCTGTACGGAGCCTGGCGGGTGAGTCAGGCGTTCCTGCCGCTACTGAGGCGGAGCGACCATCCGCGGATCGTCAACGTGTCGAGCGAAGGCGGGGCGATCAGCGAGATGACCGGCGGAGCGCCGGCGTACAACGTCTCCAAGGCAGCACTCAACGCGTTGACGCGACTGCTCGCCGGAGAACTGCGCCGCGACCGCATCCTCGTGAACGCAATCTGCCCAGGCTGGACCGACACGGACATGGGCCAAGGCGGCCGCCCGGTCCGCGACGGAGCCCGAAGCGTCCTCTGGGGCGTCAACCTCCCCGACGACGGCCCCACCGGCGGCTTCTTCCGCGACGGACGACCGCTGCCCTGGTGAGTACATTGCCAAATACGGAAAACGCGGGCCTCGCCTAGTGAGGTAGGCGAGGCCCGCGTTCAGTTGGTCAGAATTCGGAGCCTGCGGGGAGGTCCGGGGTTTCTGGGTCTTCCGGGTCGGAAGGGCCGGCTGCCAGGCCTAGTTCTGCTGGGCTGGCCAGCATCGGGTTCTTCGGGAGGACGCGGACCGTGTAGCCGAAGGGGCCGGTGCGGTCCAGCTTCAGTTCGCCCTCGTAGCGGTGGCGGTTGCCCTCGTACGTTTCGGCCAGCGACAGCGATACCCGGACCGGGTCGGTGATCTCGTCTTCCGAGTTCACGCGGCCGTGCAGGGCTTCTACGTCGATGTCCGCGGGAGTCAGATCGCCGAGCGTCACGAACGCCCGGATGCCGACGGTCGTGCCGAGCTGCGGCACATCGCCCAGGCCCTGCAGTTCGACGTGGTCGACGCGGATGGCCGGCCAGGCTGCCCGGACCTGACGCTTCCACGCGGCCAGGGCGCGCGCACCTTCGTACGTCGAGTTGAGTCGACGCGAAGACTCGGCCGCCGGGACGTAAAGCTGCTGGACGTAGTCGCGAACCATCCTCGTCGCCAGCACCTTCGGGCCGAGCTCCTTGATCGTGTGCCGCAGCATCTCGATCCAGCGGCCCGGCACCTCGCCGTCATAGAACCGCGGCGCGACCTGCTTCTCGATCAGGTCGTACAGAGCGTGCGCCTCGAGGTCATCGCGACGATCCGTGTCCTCGATGCCCTCGGCCGACGGGATCGCCCAGCCGAACTCGTCGTCGTACCACTCGTCCCACCAACCGTCGCGGATCGAGAGGTTCAGCGCGCCGTTCAGAGCAGCCTTCATACCCGACGTGCCACACGCCTCGTACGGACGCAGCGGGTTGTTCAGCCACACGTCGCAACCCGGGTACATCGGCTGCGCCAACGCGATGTCGTAGTCAGGCACGAAGACGATGCGGTGCCGCACCTCGGGGTCGTCGGCGAAGCGAACCATCTCCTGGATCAGCTTCTTGCCACCCTCGTCAGCCGGGTGCGCCTTGCCCGCGATGACGATCTGGATCGGCTTCGTCGGGTGCAGCAGCAGAGCCTTCAGCCGCGCAGGGTCACGCAGCATCAAGGTGAGCCGCTTGTACGACGGTACGCGCCGGGCAAACCCCATCGTCAGCACGTCGGGGTCCAGGATCGAGTCCACCCACCCCAGCTCGGCCTCCGAAGCGCCCCGGTTCACCCAGGACGCGCGGACCCGGGCGCGGGTGTCGTCGATGAAGCGCTGCCGCAGCATCCGCTTCGTCTCCCACAACTGCGCGTCGGTGGTCTTGTCGAGGCCCTCGAAGATGCCCTCGCCGTCAACTGCCGTGTCCGTGTTGGCATACGTCAGCTGGTGGATCTCGCGTGCCACCCAGGTCGGCGCGTGCACACCGTTGGTGATCGAGGTGATCGGCACGTCGGTCGGGTCGAAGCTCGGCCACAGACCGGCGAACATCCCCCGGCTGACGACACCGTGCAGCTTCGAGACGCCATTGGCCCGCTGCGCCAGCCGCAGACCCATGATCGCCATGTTGAAGACCGACGGGTCGCCGTTCTCGAAGTCCTCGGCGCCGAGCGCGAGGATCCGGTCGATCGGCACACCCTCGCCGAACACGTCCGGCGAGAAGTGCTGCTGGATCAGCTCGACCGGGAACCGGTCGATACCGGCCGGGACCGGCGTGTGGGTGGTGAAGACAGTGCCGCCGCGGGCCACCTCGAGCGCAGTGTCGAAGTCGAGCGACTGGTCGGTGGCAAGCTCACGGATCCGCTCGACGCCGAGGAAGCCGGCGTGACCCTCGTTGGTGTGGAAGACCTCGGGCGCCGCGTGGCCGGTGACCCGGCAGAACTCGCGGACGGCGCGGACGCCACCGACACCCAGCAGGAGCTCCTGCAGCAGCCGGTGCTCGGTCGTACCGCCGTACAGCCGGTCGGTGACCTCGCGCTCGGCGGGCTCGTTGTCCTCCATGTCGGCGTCGAGCATCAGCAGCGGCACCCGGCCGACCTGGGCGACCCAGATCTGCGCGCACAGCTTGCGCTCGCCCGGCAGGTTCACGCTGATGGTGGCCGGCGCATCGTCGGCGTCGCGCAGCAGGCTGATCGGCAGACCGTCGGGGTCCACCAGCGGGTACCGCTCCTGCTGCCAGCCTTCACGGTTCAGCGACTGGCCGAAGTACCCGTGCCGGTAGAGCAGGCCGACACCGATCAGCGGTACGCCGAGGTCGCTCGCGGCCTTCAGGTGGTCACCGGCCAGGATGCCGAGACCGCCCGAGTACTGCGGCAGCACGTGGGTGATGCCGAACTCCGGGGAGAAGTAGGCCACCGAGCTGACCGGCGAACCGGCCTCGGCCTGGAACCACCGATCGTCGGTCACGTAGCCGTTCAGGTCGGCAACAGCCAGCTCCAGCCTGCGGAGGAAGGCGTGGTCGTTCGCCAGCTCGTCGAGCCGGGCCGCCGGTACCTCACCGAGAAGCCGAACCGGGTCACCACCGGTACTGCGCCACAACAGCGGGTCGACGGCCTCGAAGACGTCTTGCGTCTCCGGGTGCCAGACCCAGCGCAGGTTGTTCACCAGGGTGCCGAGACCGGTCAGCGGCTCGGGCAGGACAGGGCGGACGGAGAATCGTCGTATCGCTCGCACCGGGACACCGTACCGGCCCGAAGCGCCGACAGCACCCTCGGGATGCATCGATCTTGCAACGCGAGCAAGAACTTGCAGACCAGACCACTAACCCCTGAGGATCACTGCGTATCAGCCTGTGAGCAACCAATCCAGAGTTTGGCCCAAACCGTGATGCCCGCATGGCGCGTCGACGTACTGGGAACCGATAGCGTGAGTGTTGTACTTCCCTGTTCCTGCTACTGCGGAAAGCGAAGGTTCGTTAACTCCATGACTGGGCGCATCCCGATCACCGACGTCACCCCGACCGTCGACGCCGGAGCGTATCCGGCCAAGTCGTCGGTGGGCGAGACCTTCACCATCGCGGCCACCGTGTTCCGCGAAGGCCACGACGCGGTGAACGCGAACGTCGTGCTGACGTCGCCGACGGGACAGACCAGACGGATGCTGATGACGCCCGTCGGGCAGGGCACCGACCGCTGGACCGTCGACGTCACCCTGCAGGAGCAGGGCGCGTGGACGTTCGCGGTCGAGGGCTGGAGCGATCCGTACGGCACCTGGCGGCACAACGCCGAGATCAAGATCCCGGCCGGTATCGACGTCGACCTGATGTTCGCCGAGGGCGCAGCCTTCTTCGATCGGGCCGCTGCCGGCGTACCGCCCGCAGTACGGGTGGATCGTTCGACCCTGAGCGATGCGGCCCAGGCGCTGGCGAACGGCGCATTGCCGGCCGAGGCGCGACTGGCCGCGGGGATTTCGCCGCAGGTCCGCTCGGCGCTCGGTCGCTATCCGGTGCGCGAGCTGATCACCTCCTCCGAGACGTACCCGGTGTGGGTGGATCGCCAGCTCGCGTTGTACGGCAGCTGGTACGAGTTCTTCCCCCGCTCCGAAGGCGCCTACTACGACGACGAGAAGCAGGAGTGGGTGTCGGGCAACTTCAAGACCGCCACCCAGCGCCTCGACGCCGTCGCCGCGATGGGCTTCGACGTGCTCTACGTGCCGCCGATCCACCCGATCGGCAAGTCGTATCGCAAGGGTCCGAACAACACGCTCGACCCGAAGCCGGGCGACCCCGGCTCCCCCTGGGCGATCGGCAGCTCCGAGGGCGGGCACGACGCGATCCACCCGGAGCTCGGCACCTTCGACGACTTCGACGCGTTCGTCGGCCGGGCCCGCGAGCTCGGTCTCGAGGTGGCCATCGACTTCGCCCTGCAGGCCTCGCCGGACCACCCGTGGGTGACCGAGCACCCGAAGTGGTTCAACGTCCGCGCGGACGGCTCGATCGCGTACGCCGAGAACCCGCCGAAGAAGTACCAGGACATCTACCCGATCAACTTCGACAACGATCCCGAAGGCATCTACGCCGAGGTACTGCGGATCCTGAAGCTGTGGATCTCACACGGCGTGACCGTGTTCCGGGTCGACAACCCGCACACCAAGCCGGTCAACTTCTGGGAATGGATCCTCGGCGAGATCCGGAAGACCGACCCCGACGTGATCTTCCTGTCCGAGGCGTTCACCCGGCGGCCGATGATGCAGGAGCTGGCCAAGGTCGGCTTCCACCAGTCGTACACGTACTTCACCTGGCGAAACGAGAAGTGGGAGCTGGAGGAGTACCTGGAGGAGCTGACCAAGGAGACCGGCCACTTCCTGCGGCCGAACTTCTTCGTCAACACCCCGGACATCCTGACGGCCTACCTGCAGTACGGCGGCCCTGGCGCGTTCAAGATCCGCTCGGCCATCGCGGCGACCTCGTCGCCGGCCTGGGGTGTATACGCGGGCTTCGAACTGTATGAGCACGTCGCGCTGCGGCCGGGCTCCGAGGAGTATCTCGACACCGAGAAGTTCCAGCTCCGCCCGCGCGACTGGGATGCGGCCGCGGCGGAGAACCGCACGCTCGCCCCGTACCTGACCCTGCTCAACAACATCCGCCGTCGCCACCCGGCGCTGCAGCAGCTGCGCAACCTCAGCCTGCACACGGTCGACGACGAGCAGATCATGTGCTTCTCCAAGCGCGTCACCGGCCCCGACGGCCACAGCGACACCGTCATCGTCGTGGTGAACACCGACCCGCACTCGGTCCGCGAGTCCCTCGTCCACCTCGACATGGCCGCGCTCGGCATGCGTCCCGAGGACACCTTCACCGTGTACGACGAGATCACCGGCGCCACCTGGCGCTGGGGCCAGCAGAACTACGTGAAACTCGACCCCAACGGCGACCCCTGCCACATCCTCGCCGTCCGCCGCGGCCAGGCCTGATCACCTGACATCATCGTCCTCACACAACGTGAGGTGGGGGCGATGATGTCGGTTCTGGAGAAGGTGCCGCTCGAGGTGCGGCGCAAGGCGGGCTGGCTGATCCCGGCGATCACCGGGTGCATCCTGACGAGTCTGTTTCCGGGGGGTGCGGAGACGACGATCAGTCAGTCGGAGCGACTCAGCTCCGGCCTGTTCGCGGCGGCCGGGGTCCTCGCCGGTGTGCTCTGGCAGTGGTTCAGCCCGCGCGATCTCGCCCAGCGACTCACCTACCCGGCCGCGCTGGCGATCCTGGTGGCAGTGATCTTCATGGTCCCCGGCGGCGACCTGACCCGGCACGGCCCGGACAACGGGTTCTGGTTCCCGCTCGGGCTGATCGCTGGTCTCGTGCTGATGACCCGCTGGCAGCAACTGCGGAGCGACGACTAGAGCGGGACGGTTTCCGGGTACTTCAGGCCGGTACCGGTGTTGAGGGCGACCACCTGCTCGCCGGCCTTGATCCAGCCGGACTCGCGGAGCTGCCGGACGGCGGCGAAGTTGGCAGCGCCCTCGGGGCAGATGAACGACCCCTCCAACGTTGCGACCCGACGCTGAGCGGCGAGGATGTCCGCGTCGTCGACGGCGACAGCGCAGCCGTCGGTCTCCGCGATCGCTTGCAGGACGAGGAAATCGCCGAGCGCCTTGGGCACCGTGATGCCAAAAGCAACCGTATGAGCATTCGGCCACGGCTCACTCGACGGCAGGCCCTTCTCCCAGGCCTGCACGATCGGCGCGCACCCGGTCGCCTGTACTGCGACCAGCCGCGGCATCGGCCCCTCGACCCATCCCAGAGCCTGAAGCTCGGCGAGCGCCTTCCAGATCCCGATCAGCCCCACTCCCCCACCGGTCGGATAGAGAATCACGTCCGGCAGCTTCCATCCGAGCTGCTCAGCGATCTCCAGCCCCATCGTCTTCTTGCCCTCGATCCGGTAGGGCTCCTTCAACGTCGAGACATCCTGATAGCCGTCCCGGGAGGCCAACTCCGACCGGATCCAAGCACCCGCGTCACCGATCAGCCCATCGATCAGCTTCAGCTCCGCCCCGACCACCGTCACCTCACGCCGGCAGATCTCCGGCGCCGCCAGCGGCATGGCGATCAGCGCCTCCATGCCGGCCCGAGCCGCATAGGTCGCCCAAGCCGACCCCGCGTTCCCATTCGTCGGCATAGCGATCTTCCGAACACCGACCTCCAGAGCCCGCGACACCCCAACGGCAGCCCCGCGCGCCTTGAACGTCCCGGTCGGGATCAGCCCCTCGTCCTTCATCAACAGCCGCTCGACGCCCAGTTCCCGCCCATAAGCAGGCAATGGGAGCAACGGCGTCATCCCCTCCCCCAGGCTGACCACGTTCTCCACCGCCCGGACCGGCAGCAGTTCGTGGTACCGCCAAAGGTCAGCTGGCCGCGACGAGACGTCGGCCTTGGTCAACCCGGCCCGCACCTCCTCGAGGTCGTACCGGGCAAGCAGCGGCGATCCACACGTACACAGTCCGATCACCTGATCGGCGTCGTGGGTCAGGCCGCACTGAGGACATTCGAGGTGACTCAAGCTGGAGAAGCGCACGACCTCAGAGGCTACCCGGCACGCAACCCCGTAATCGCCGGGTTCTGGTGGTCGGTGAGCCGGAAGCCGGTACCCCGGACCGCGTCGATGGTGACCGTGGTGCCCAGCTCATCCAGTTTTCGGCGGACCCGCTTCACCAGCGAGTGCACGTCCGCAGTACCGCGCAGATGCCGGTTGCGCCAGACCGCCTGATGCAGACCCTCGTACGTCCAGACGCGCAGCGGTTCCGTCATCAACCAGGTGAGCAGGTCGTGCTCGAGATCGGTCAGCGGCACCTCCCGGTCCCGCCACTTTGCGACCGATCGGGCCGAGTCGATCGTCAGTACGTCGGCCTCCGGGCCGTCTCGTTCGGTACGCCGGCCAGGCACCTGGCGCGCGGGTGGCTCGGCCACCGACTCGGGCTCGGGCGGTTCGGGGTGCTCCGGTGGTACCGGTGACGACGGCTGCGCGGGCGTGATCAACTTGCGCAGCTCGTCCAGGCTGGAGACCAGCAGCAATGGTGCGACGTCGTCGACGAGCTCCGCCAGCCGGACTCGCTCCTCCAGTGAGGCTGCCACTGCGATCAGCAGTGGAAACGGCTCGGTGGCGGAACTGGTCAAGTCGGGGGCGCCGTCGCTCGCGGTGGGGACACGGGCGGTGACCATCCGATTACGATGTCAACCTCTGCCTCTAATCGTCAACGCATTGACAAATAATGGCGAAACTTGCCTCGAAGCAGCCAACCGTCTGTCACATCTTGCTCACCAGGTGTGCTTGTTCTGACGTTGGAATGACACATAGGGTCCTCGGCAGGCTCGCCGCGTAACACGTGGCGACCTGGGGGGCACGGAGTGTTCGCAGAACCGGTTCACCAACCACGGCGCCTGCGAAGCCCTGCACCTCTGCACCATGACTCGGGGGAGTCGACTCGGGGTCGTACAAGTGAGGGGCTGCAGAGATGTCACATCAACGGAAGAAGGGGCTCGCCAGATCGCTGGTGAGCGCCTTTGCGGCGGTGGCGGTCGTCACCACCGGGCTGGCCGCTTCCGGCCTTGCCCAAGCCGCACCACCCACCAAGCCGAGCGGCACCACTGCCGCGCCGGACTCGAAGATCAAGCCTGACCTGCTGTCGAAGCTGGAGGGCAAGGACGCCAAAGAGGCGACCGACTTCTGGGTCCGGTTCAGCGACAAGGCCGACCTGACCGCTGCCAGCAAGATCACCGACTGGAACCCGCGCGGTACCGCCGTCGCCGCGGCGCTGAAGAAGACCGCCGCGGAGAGCCAGGCGAGCGTCAAGACCGAGCTGGACGCGCAGCACGCGACCTACAAGACCTACTGGGCCACCAACGCGATCGTCGTCAAGGGCGGCTCGCTCTCGATGGCGCAGAGCATCGCCGGGCACGCCGAGGTCGAGGGCGTCTACAACCCGGTCAAGTACGAGGTGCCCCCGGTCACCAAGGGCACCCAGCAGATGGAGATCAACGCGGTCGAGTGGGGCATCGCCAACGTCAAGGCCGACCAGGTCTGGGCGCAGTACGGCGACAAGGGCGCCGGCATCACGGTGGCCAGCATCGACACCGGGGTCCAGTACGACCACCCGGCGCTGGTGAACCAGTACCGCGGCAAGCTTGCCAACGGCACCTTCGACCACAACTACAACTGGTTCGACGCGGCCGGCAGCTGCTCGGGCGCTCCGTGTGACAACAACGGCCACGGCACCCACACGATGGGCACGATGGCCGGCGACGACGGAGCCGGCAACCAGATCGGCGTCGCGCCGGGCGTCAAGTGGATCGCCGCCAACGGCTGCTGCCCGAGCGACGAGGCACTGATCAGCTCCGGGCAGTGGATGCTCGAGCCGACCAACCTCGCCGGGGCGAACCCGGACGCGAGCAAGCGGCCGAACGTCATCAACAACTCGTGGGGCAGCACGCTGCCGTCGAACGACCCGTTCATGGAGGACGTCACGCTCGCGTGGACCGCGTCCGGCATCTTCGGCGTCTTCGCCAACGGCAACAGCGGCTCGGCGTGTAACACCTCCGGCTCCCCCGGCAGCTCGACCAGCAACTACTCGGTCGGCGCCTACGACGTCAACAACACCATCGCCTCGTTCTCCGGCCGTGGTGCCGGCCAGAACGGCACGATCAAGCCGAACATCTCGGCCCCGGGCGTCAACGTCCGGTCGAGCCTGCCCGGCAACACCTACGGCGCGTTCAACGGCACCTCGATGGCCACCCCGCACCTCGCGGGCGTCGTCGCGCTGCTGTGGTCGGGCGCACCGAGCCTGAAGGGCGACGTCGCGGCCACCCGCGCGCTGCTCAACGGCACCGCGATCGACGCCCCGAACGCGCAGTGCGGCGGTACCGACGCCAACAACAACGTGTTCGGACAGGGCCGCGTCGACGCGCTCGCCCTGCTGAACGCGGCACCCGTCGGCGACACCGGCACGCTGGCGGGCAAGGTCACCGGCACCGGTGGCGCAGGCATCGGTGGCGCCTCCCTCACCATCAAGCAGACCGGTACGCCGGACAAGGTGCTCACCACCTCGGCCGACGGCTCCTACTCGGCCGTGCTGCCCGCCGGTGACTACTCGCTCGCCGTGACCGCCTTCGGTTACGTCGGCCAGACCGGTACGGCGACCATCACCGTCAACACCACCACCACGAAGAACTTCGCCCTGACGGCGGCTCCGACGGTCAGCGTCGGCGGTACCGTCACGGACGGCTCCGGCCATGGCTGGCCGCTGTACGCGAAGGTCAGTGTCCAGGGTCCGGGCGGCGTGTACGACTACACCACCCCGACCAACGGCCGTTACTCCTTCAAGGTGCCCGCCAGCGCGGCCTACACGCTGACCGTGGAGTCCCAGATTCCCGGGTACCAGACGACCAGCGTGCCGATCACCGTCGGCGCCGGCAACCTGACCAAGAACGTGGCCGTCCCGGTCCGTTCCGACGCCTGCCTGACCGCTCCCGGTTACCGCAACGGCTCCGACGGTCTCTACGAGACCTTCGACGGCCAGGTCGCGCCGAGCGGCTGGACCGTCGTCGACAACAAGGGCAACGGGCAGGTCTGGAAGTTCACCGATGTCGGCAACCGCGGCAACCTGACCGGCGCGGCCGGCGGCTTCGCGATCATCGACAGCGACAAGTACGGCGCGGGCAACTCGCAGGACACCTCACTGGTCAGCCCGGTGGTGGACCTGAGTGCGGTCACCGCGCCGAAGATCAAGTTCAACCAGGACCTCAACTGGCTCGGCGGCGAGAAGGCCGATGTCGACCTCTCGATCGACGGCGGCGCCACCTGGACGAACGTGCTCCAGCAGGCCACCGCCGACGCCCGCGGCGTCAAGGAGATCGCGATCCCGCAGGCGGCCGGCAAGTCGGCCGTACAGGTTCGCTTCCATTACTACGACGCCTCGTACGAATGGTGGTGGGAGGTCGACAGCGTGCTGATCGGCACCACCGTCACCTGCGAGCCGACCGGCGGCGGTCTGGTCGTCGGCAACGTCAAGGACGCGAACACCGGCGGTTACGTGAACGGCGCCGTCGTCACCCGTGACGACAAGCCCAGCGAGACCGCGACCAGTGTCGCCACCCCGGAGGACACCGGCCTGGCCGATGGCTTCTACTGGCTGTACTCCGCGGAGGACGGCACGCACGGCTACACCGCCAAGGCGAGCAACTACACCGCCTCGCAGGCGAACGTCGACGTCGAGGCGGACTGGGTCACCCAGGCCGACTTCAGCCTGAAGGCCGGCCGCGTCTCGGTCGCTCCGACGGCACTCGCCGCCACCCTGCGGCTTCCGGGCGGCAAGGTGACCAAGCAGTTCGTGGTCACCAACACCGGCACCGCGAACGTCGACCTGAAGTTCGGCGAGCGCGACGGCGGCTTCACCCTGCAGAACGCGAACGGCAGCACGACCACCAAGACCCAGGTGCTGAACAGCACCGGGGCCCCGCTGCAGCGGCTCCAGGTCCCGACCTCGTTCGGGAACAAGCTGTCCGGCAAGATGGCGGTCAAGCCGGCCGCACCGGGTCCGCTCGCGGCTCCGTGGACCAACATCGCCAACCTCCCGAACGTCGTGATGGACAACCGGGTGGTCAACCTGGACGGCAAGATCTACTCGATCGCGGGTGGCGACGGCAGCGCCTCCACCGGCAACAGCTACGTCTACGACCCGGCCACCCTGGCCTGGACGCCGATCGCGCCGCTGCCGGGCGCCCGCAACGCCGTCACCGTCGGCGCAGTGGGTGGCAAGCTCATCGTCAGCTCCGGCTGGGGTGTGAGTGGTCCGGACGCGGCGACCTGGTCGTACGACCCGGCTGCCAACGCCTGGTCCGCGGTGGCCGCCAACCCGACGCCGCGTGCGGCTGCCGGGCAGGCTGTCCTCGACGGCAAGCTGTACGCCGTCGGTGGCTGCACCACCTCGGCGTGTACCCCGATGTCCAACTCCGTGGTCGCCTACGACGCGGCGTCGAACAGCTGGGCCACGCTGGCCAACTACCCGAAGTCGGTGGCGTTCGCATCCTGCGGCGCGATCGACGGCAAGATCTACTGCTCCGGCGGTAACGACGGCGTGGCGTCGCAGAAGTCCAGCTACGTCTACGACCCGGGTGCGAACTCCTGGTCCCCGATCGCCGACTCCCCGGCCGACCACTGGGCGGCGTCCTTCGCCGTCGCCGGTGGCAAGCTGCTCGTCGTCGGCGGTGTCCAGGCCGGTGCCGTCACCAACGCCGGGTTCGCCTTCGACCCGGCGGCCGGTACCTGGGCCGCGCTGCCGAACGCCAACCAGCCCCGCTACCGGGGTGGTGCGGCTTGTGGCTTCTACCGGGTCGGTGGATCGTCCGGTGGGTTCAACCCGACTGTGGAGGGCGAGGTTCTTCCCGGCCTCGAGAGCTGCTCCGAGTCGTCGGCCGACGTTCCGTGGCTGAGCCTGGACAAGACCGAGGCCAGCCTGGCCCCGGGTGAGAAGGTCACCGTCAAGGTGGCACTGAACGCCGCTGTCGACCAGCCGGGCACCTACACGGCCGCGGTCACCATCGGCGAGAACACCCCGTACAGCGTGGACCCGGTCGACGTGAAGCTCACTGTCACGCCGCCGACCACGTGGAGCAAGCTGGCCGGTACCGTCACCGGGGTCGCGACCTCTGGTACCACCGCACCGCTCCCCGGAGCCACGGTCGAGGTCGACTCATGGGCGTCGGAGTACACGTTCATCACCGACAAGGACGGTGGCTACGCCTACTGGCTGGACCGCCGCAACAACCCGCTGACGCTGATCGCGGCCAAGGACGGCTACAAGCCGCAGACTCGGACGACCAAGCTGGTCAACGGAGAGACCGTCGTCGAGGACTTCGCTCTGAAGGCGACAAAGTAGTAGTCAGGTAAAGAAAACCGCCCCCACCCGGTTCACCGGGTGGGGGCGGTTCTTTTGCTGCCTCAAGCCGTTTCGAGCTCGAGGTCTTCCGCAACGTGGCTGTAGGGGCGATCCATCAGCAGGGAGGCTGTGTCTTCGTCGACCTGAAGGCGCTCGGCGATCCCGCGCACGACTTCCGACACCATTGGCTCTGCCATATACGTCTAACGCGCGGAAAGCCAATTGGTCACAAAGTCGGGTCAAACCGCCGGCAGCAGGTGGAACCCGACACCGCGGACGGCATGGATGGTGACGCTCGCGCCGAGGCCGGCGAGCTTCTGGCGGAGGCGTTTGACCACCGAGTGGATGTGCGATCCGTGGCCGAGGTGTTCGTTGCCCCAGACCGCGTGGTGCAGGCGCTGGTACGTCCAGACCTTGCCGGGTTCCGCCACCAGGCAGTGCAGGAAGTCGTGCTCCAACCGGGTCAGCCGGGCTTCCCGGTCCTTGTAGCGCACCACCCGGCGATCCACATCCAGCTCCAGCGCGTTGTCCTCGGCAGCGGGAGCCACGGTCAGCGGCGGTCGTACCGGTTCTGACGAGATGGGCACGGCTGCCTCGATCTGGGCAGTCACCCCACGCATGCTCATCGCCGGTACGACAGCAGGGGTCAGTACCACCGGCGCCGACTCCGCCGTGGCGGTCAGCTCCAGGAATGCCCGCGCCTGCTCGGCACTGGACACCAGCAACAACGCGTCGGCACCACCGAGCAGCCGGGCGAGCTGCACCCGCTCGGCGGTGGACGTCGCCACCCCGATGATCAACGACGAGTCCGGCAGCCTCTCCATGGAGCCCCTCCTGTCAAACGCTTGCCGGGGGTCATGCAAGGGACCAGTACTGCGAACAGCGAGGGTTAAGTCAAGGGATTCCCTGCGTCCCCGGATGGCACAAATGCGACCTGTCCGACACCGGCCACGAACAGCCTCGAACGGTGTACGCAGCGCCACAAAACACCCTCTCCACCGTCGCTCACAGTCGCCGCCCCGAAATCGGATTACCGAGCAATACAAAGCGTCCGGGGCCTCTGCAGGACGGTGCAGAGGACCCCGGACGCGGGAATCGCCTACCGGATCAGGCGATGGTCGGAAGGTTCAGCCGACGGTCTTGACCGCCGTGATCAGAGTGCCGTTGCTGGTGTCGCCCGACAGCTCCCAGAAGAAGGCGCCGCCGAGGCCTTGGGTGTTCGCGTACTGCATCTTGCTGCGGATCGTCGCGGGGGTGTCGTAGCCCCACCACTGCCCGCCGCAGAACGCGTACGCCGTACCGCCAACCGTCCCGGTGGACGGGCAACGGGTCGAGATGAGCTTGTAGTCCTCGATCCCCGCCTCGTACTTGCCGGGCGCTGCCCCGGTGGCACGCCCACCCGGTGCGGCTTGCGTGACGCCCGTCCAGCCGCGGCCGTAGAAGCCGATGCCGAGCAGGATCTTCGAGGACGGGATGCCCTTCGTCTTCAGCTTCTGGATCGCCGCGTCGCTGTAGAAGCCGGCGGTGGGGATCCCGGAGTACGAGGTGAGCGGCGAGTGCGGAGCCGTCGGGCCCTGGGCCGCGAACGCGCCGAAGTAGTCGTACGTCATCGGCATGATCCAGTCGAGCTTCTGCGCCGCGGTGGCGTAGTTGGTCGCATCGATCTTGCCGCCGTTGGTGCCGTCGGCCGTGATCGCCGCCGTGACGAGCGCGGACGAGCCGAACCGGTTGCGCAGTGCGGTGATGATGTTGTTGAACGCGTTCGGGCCGGAGGTGTCGCAGCTCAGGCCGCAGGCGTTCGGGTACTCCCAGTCGATGTCGATGCCGTCGAAGACGTCGGCCCAGCGCGGGTCCTTCACCAGGCTGTAGCAGGAGTTCGCGAACGCGGTCGGGTTCTGCGCGGCCTGGGTGAAGCCGCCGGACCAGGTCCAGCCGCCGAACGACCAGACCACCTTGATGTTCGGGAACTCGCGCTTGAGCTTGCGCAACTGGTTGAAGTTGCCGCGCAGCGCGCCGGTGTCCCAGGTGTCGGCGACACCGTCCACCGAGCTGGCCGCGTCGTAGAACTTGTCGTTCGCGGCGTACGCGTCACCGATCGTGCAGCGGCCGTTGGTGGTGTTGCCGAAGGCATAGACGATGTTGGTCAGCTTGGCTGCCGACCCGCTCGTCTTGATGTTCTTCACGTGGTAGTTGCGGTCGTAGACACCCCACTCGGTGAAGTAGCCAACAACCTTCTTGCCTGCGGCAACGACTCTGGTGCCGGCTTGTACTTCGGTGCCGTCCTGCATCGGAGTGGACGCGGCCGCCGGCACGACACCAGCGGTCAGCAGCGCCAGCACGGCGAGCAGAGTGGGCAGGGGGCGGACTCTCATGTGTTCCTCCAAGGGGGGCGGAAGAGGGACTCAGCGCACTCTATCGAGTACTCGCAGTTAATAAAAGGAGGAACCTGAATAAAAGTGTCCGCCCGTTCAGGTAAAACTTTGGCGGGCTGGTATGCGCGCCTGGAGCGGTACGGAGTAGTCTCCTCGCGCACGGTCACCTATGACCGCTCTTGACGGAGGAACAGTGCCCGGACTTGCTGCGCGGCGGCCTGGTTTTGTTTGGCTGCTTGCGGCCGTACTCGTTCCTGTCCTGCTCACCGCGGTGGTGATCGGGATCAAGGCCGGGCCGACCGAGGACGATCTTCGGCAACGGTCGTTGGCCGCACTCGACGCCCGTGGCATCACCGGCGTACGGGTCGACTTCTCCGGGCGGGACGCGACAGTCGTCGTACCGGCCGGGGCTGACGCGGCCGAAGCGCAGAAGGTGGTCGCGGCCGTCGACGGCGTCCGTACCGCCCACAGCAACCAGCAAGTCGTTGCCAGCCCGACCGGCGCACCATCAACCGGTACTGCGGAAGAGCCGACCGGTACGACGTCAGCCGTGCCCTCGACCCCACCGGCCGAAGCAGAGGTTGCTCCGTTCGAGCTCAGCCGGACGGATCAGGCGATCACCGTCCATGCTGTCGTGCGGGACCAGGAGACGAAGGACAAACTCGTCGCCGAGGTGCAGGCGCTGCTGACCGAGGGCACCGACTTCACCGATCAGATCAGCATCGACGAGAAGACCGCGCTGCCGAACCCGACCGCGTTGTCGGCTCTGCTGCACGCGCTGTCGACCGCGACCGGCGATGCCGCGATCAAGTACGACGGCGACAAGGTCACCTTGAGTGGCAAGGTCGCCGACCAGGCCACCAAGGCGACGGCGGCACGCGCGGCCGCTGCGGCGGTACCGGGTGCCGTGATCGCCAACGAACTCCAGGTACCGACCGTGCCGAAGCCGCCGGTGAGCGAGGCGTGCCAGACCTTCGAGGCCCGGCTCGCGCGCTTCAACGCGGAGAACAAGCTCGTCTTCCTGTCCGGCACCGACACCGTGAACGACGCCTCCCGCCCGTCGGTGACCAAGGCAGCCAAGCTGCTGCTGAGCTGTGCCAGCTTCGACGTCGAGGTGAGCGGTCACACCGACAACCTCGGCAACCCGGCGACCAGCCTGCCGCTGTCACAGCAGCGCGCGGACGCCGTCAAGACAGCGCTCGTCAAGCTCGGCGTACCCGCCGGGCGGATCACCAGCCGCGGTTACGGGGAGACCCGGCCGGTGGCTTCCAACACCACGTCCGCCGGCCGGATCGCCAACCGCAGGGTCGAGATCCGAGTTCTCTAACGCTCCCTAGGGGATTTTCCATGAGTTGGCTGATCGCGCAGGTCTGGTTCCTGCTGCTCGCCGCATTCGTCCTCGGCAGCGCCGCCGCCTGGCTGCTCCACCGCCTGCGACCGGCCGGCCCGAAGGGTGCACGCTGATGGCTTACCTGTTCCGCCACAACTGGCTGTGGCTCCTGCTGGCGTTCCTGATCGGCGCAATAATCACCTGGTTCCTCCTCAACCGCCGCCAACCTCCGCCCACGGAAGAGCCGGCCAAACAAGAGGAACCGATCGAGGAGAAGACCCTCGTCACCGCAGGCGTAGCAGCCGCAGCACCCAGTACTGCGCCCGCCCCGCCACCGCAGCATGTCGAAGAACCTCCCGTGGAAGAGTCCGGCCGCGACCCAGAACCCCTGCCCGCGCCGGAGCAACTTCAGTTCTCCATGCGGATGGATGACGACGAGCCGGAGACCGAAGTACAGGCGAAGGCTGAGCCTGTTGCGGCCGGTAGGTATGGCGAAGGGTCGGCTGACGCGGTGGCTCATCAGGGGCCGCCGGACGGCTTCACCATCAAGGGCAATGCCCAGTCGATGCTCTTCCACACGCCGGATTCCCCGTACTACGGCCGCACCAAGGCCGAGGTCTGGTTCCGCACCGAGACCGACGCCGAACGCGCCGGCTTCACGAAATACGTTCGCAAACCCCGCAAGTCGGCGCGCCCCACCGACTGACCGGTCGCAAGCGGTGAAAATAACGACCGAAGGCACCGGAAGCAACGCAGTTCAGATCACGGTTCGATCCAGGATTAGGGCGATCCGGCCCCCATTTGCTTGTACTGGCAAAGGGCCGTCACACTGAGCTGAACGTCGGCCCGGACCGCCCATCCGTTGGCTTCGTTGCACACCACCGGACACGTCGACGGCCTGCCGTCTCCTTTTGAGAACCCGCCAGCGGGGTAAGGGAAAACAATGCAGGCAGACAGTGTCCGTCCGGACCGAGGGGATTACACCTGATGGAGGTGAGCGTGACCGACATGCTGCCGGAGCAGCACCACGGACTGACGAAGAGTGACCCGCTGTGGTTCAAGCGGGCCGTCTTCTACGAAGTGCTGGTGCGGTCCTTCAAGGACTCGAACGCCGACGGCATCGGCGACTTGCAAGGCCTGACCGAGAAACTCGACTACCTCGAGTGGCTCGGCGTGGATTGTCTGTGGTTACCGCCGTTCTACCCCTCACCTCTGCGTGACGGCGGCTACGACATCTCCGACTACACGAACGTGATGCCTGAGGTCGGCACGATCGCCGACTTCGCCGCGTTCATGGAAGCGGCGCACGCGCGCGGCATGCGCGTGATCGTCGACTTCGTGATGAACCACACCTCGGACCAGCACCCCTGGTTCCAGGAGTCCCGCAACAACCCGGACGGCCCGTACGGCGACTTCTACGTATGGTCCGACAACGACGAGGCCTACTCGGACGCGCGGATCATCTTCGTCGACTCCGAGACCTCCAACTGGACCTGGGATCCGGTCCGCCAGCAGTACTTCTGGCACCGGTTCTACTCCAACCAGCCGGACCTGAACTTCGAGAACCCGGCCGTCGGCGACGCGATGATCGAGGCGCTGAAGTTCTGGCTCGACCTCGGTGTCGACGGTTTCCGGCTGGACGCGGTGCCGTACCTGTTCGAGGAAGAGGGCACCAACTGCGAGAACCTGCCCAGGACGCACGACTTCCTGCGCCGGGTCCGCAAGGAGGTGGACGCGAACTACACCGACCGCGTCCTGCTCTGTGAAGCCAACCAGTGGCCTGGTGACGTGGTCGAGTACTTCGGCGACCGCGAGTCCGGTGGCGACGAGTGCCAGATGGCCTTCCACTTCCCGGTGATGCCGCGGATCTTCATGGGGGTCCGGCGCGAGTCGCGGTTCCCGATCTCGGAGATCCTGGCCCAGACCCCGCAGATCCCCGACACCTGTCAGTGGGGCATCTTCCTGCGCAACCACGACGAGCTGACGCTCGAGATGGTGACGGACGAAGAGCGCGACTACATGTGGGGCGAGTACGCCCAGGACCCGCGGATGAAGGCCAACATCGGCATCCGCCGCCGGCTCGCGCCGTTGCTCGACAACGACGTGAACCGGATGGAGCTGTTCACCGCGATGCTGTTGTCGCTGCCCGGCTCGCCGATCCTGTACTACGGCGACGAGATCGGCATGGGCGACAACATCTGGCTCGGCGACCGCGACGGTGTCCGGACTCCGATGCAGTGGTCCCCCGACCGCAACGCGTCGTTCTCGACGGCCACCCCGGGCAAGCTCAGCCTGCCGGTCATCATGGACCCGGTCTACGGTTTCCAGGCGGTGAACGTCGAGGCGGAGATGGAGAACGCGTCGTCGCTGCTGCACTGGACCCGGCGGATGATCCAGACCCGCAAGCAGCACCCGTGTTTCGGGATGGGTACCTTCACTGACCTGGGCGGTTCCAACCCCAGCGTGCTGTCCTACATCCGCGAGTTCGGCGACGATGTGGTGCTCTGCGTGAACAACCTGTCGCGCTTCCCGCAGCCGATCGAGCTGGATCTGCGGCAGTGGCAGGGAGTGGAGCCGGTCGAGCTGCTGGGCGGGGTGCACTTCCCGACCATCGGTGAACTGCCGTACCTGCTGACGTTGGGCGCGCACGGTTTCTACTGGTTCCGTCTGCCGGTCAACAAGGCTGCTGATCGTGAGGAGAGCTCTTCGTGACTTCCCATCTGGACCAGGTCCAGTCCTTCTGCGCCAACCAGCGATGGTTCGGTGAGAAGGGACACGACGTCCACGTCGATGCGATGGCCACCTCCGCGTGGCTGTCGGACGAGGGCGTCTGGCCCGCGGTCCGGATCGGGTTCGTCTACTGCGCCGGCCCGCCCGGCGCGGAGAACGCAATCCGGGTTTACCAGCTGCCGCTCAGCTACCACCGGGCACCGGTCGACAACCTCGGCCATGCCCTGATCGGTGACTGGGCGGAGCAGGACCTCGACGACACGAGGGTCTGGGTGTACGACGCGCTGCACGACAAGGAGGCCACGCCGTACTGGCTGGATGCCCTCACCCATGGGCGGCAGCTGACCGGTCTGGAGTTCCACCCGGTGCACGCGCCGGAGCGGACGACCGTCGTACCGGAGGACGCGCAGTCGCTCGTCCTCACGGTCGAACAGAGCAACACGTCGCTGGTCTTCGGCGACACCGCACTGCTGAAGGTGTTCCGCCGGCTCGAGCCCGGGAGCAATCCCGGGGTCGAGATCGAGTCGGCGCTCACCGAGGCCGGCTCCGAACTGGTGCCCGAGGTGCTCGGGTCGGCGCGCGGCTCCTGGCCGCGGGCCGGCGGCGGCACCGACTCCGGTGAGCTGGCGATGATGACGGCGTTCCAGAAGAACGCGACCGACGGCTGGTCGTACGCGACCACCTCGGTCCGGGACCTGTACGCCGAGGCCGACCTGCACGCCGAAGAGGTCGGTGGCGACTTCGCGGGTGAGTCCCAGCGACTCGGCGCTGCCACCGCGCAGGTGCACGCCGAGCTGGCGAAGGCGCTAGGCACGGACATCTGGGAGCCCGCCCAGATGGTCGAGCACGCGGACGCAATGCGCCGCCGGCTCGAGAGGGCCATCAAGGCGGTGCCCGAGCTCGCGGAGTTCGGGCCCGGGCTGACGCGGGCGTTCGATGCGCTCGCGGCATCCGGCGTACCGGTGACCGTGCAGCGAATCCACGGTGACTTCCACCTCGGCCAGGTGCTGCGCACCATCGACGGCTGGAAGCTGATCGACTTCGAGGGCGAGCCGGCCAAGTCGCTGGTCGAGCGGCGCGCGCTGGACACCCCGATCAAGGACATCGCCGGCATGCTCCGGTCGTTCGACTACGCGGCCCGCTCGCTGCTCGCCGATCACCAGGGCGACCAACAGATCGCCTACCGCGCAGCCGAGTGGGCCAACCGCAACCGCCGCGCTTTCTGCGACGGCTACGCCGAGATCTCCGGCACCGACCCCCGCGACCAGAACGTGCTGCTGAGCGCGTTCCTGGCCGACAAGGTCATCTACGAAACCCTCTACGAAGCCCGCAACCGACCGTCCTGGCTACCGATCCCGCTGGCCGCTGCCGCGCAACTGAGCGCCACGTAGTACCCAATATTTGGCCAAGTAATCTCATCCCGCGAAAAATTACAGAGCGTGGGTGAGTTGTCGCTGTAATACTTGTCGGTATGCCCTCAGAGCCGCAGCTTGAGATCCTCATGCTCGGACCACTTGTCGTCAGACTCGGGGGCGTGCCGCGGTCGGTGGATCGGCCGTTGGAGCGGGCCTTGCTCGTCCGGCTCGCGCTGGCCGACGGGTTGCCGGTTCCGGATCTGCGGCTGGCGGCGGATCTGTGGGGAGACGTCGAGCTTGCGCGTCCGACCGAGCGGCTGCGGGTGCTTGCATCTCGGTTGCGTGCGGCAATCGACTCCCCCGACTCGCTCACTCGCGCCAGCGGCGGTTATGCGCTGTCCGCGCAGTTGACCGACCTTGTCGCTGCCCGCGCCGCGGCGGAGCGGATGCACGTCGCAGTACGGGCCGGTGATCATCACGCGGTGCGTGCGGCCGCCGGTGATGCGCTCAGTCAATGGCGCGGTCAGTCCCTGGCCGATCTCAGGAGCATTCCGTACGCCGCACTCGAAGGTGAGCAGCTCGATTCGTGGCGGGTCGACCTGCAGGTCGAGCGGCTGGACGCCGACCTCGCGCTAGGTGCCGCTGCTGAGGCGGGCCGCGAACTGGAGGCCCTGGCGGCCGAGCACCCGCTGCATGAGCGGTTGTGGTGCCTGCTCGCGCTCGCGTTGTACCGGACAGGTCGGCAAGCCGATGCGCTGAGTCGGCTCGCCAAGCTCCGGTCCAGGTTGTCGGAGGAGCTAGGTGTCGATCCGGCGCCGGACACCGCAGCGATGGAGTTGCGCTTGCTCCGCCAGGATCCGACCTTGTTGATCGCGCCGCCCGAGCCCGCCGTCGTCCATGGCGCCCCGACCACGCTGCCGGCGCCGGTCCAGTTGCCCTCTCCCCTGACGAGCTTCGTCGGCCGTCAAGGCGAGCTGAATTCCCTGGTACGCCGAATCGCCTCGCCCGGCCTCATCACGCTGACCGGCGGCCCGGGCAGCGGCAAGTCGCGACTCACCGCCGAGGCTGCCCGGTTGGTCGCCACCACAGGCCGGTCGGTCCGCTTCGTCGAGCTCGCCCCGCTGCACAGGGAGAGCGCAGTACTCGAGGCCATCACCGGAGACGATGCCGGGGGCAACGATCCGCTGGCCGCGGCCGCGGTGTCGCTGGACGGGGCCGTCCTGGTGCTCGACAACGCCGAGCATGTCGTCGAGCCGGTCGCGGAGATCGTCTCCGGGCTGCTCCGGCGGGCGCCTGGGCTGACCGTGGTGGTGACGTCGCAACGGCCTTTGCAACTTGGCGTCGAGGACATCGTCCCGATGGGTCCGTTGGACGCGATCGCGGCGGCGCAGCTCTTCACCGAGCGGTGTGCGGCTGATGCTCAGGGCGCGGATCCCGAGCAGGTGGCGGCGATCTGTTCGGCGGTCGATCGGTTGCCGCTGGGGATCGAGCTGGCGGCCGGTCTCACTCGCACGCTGACGGTGCCACAGTTGTCTGATCGGCTCGAGCAGCGGATGCGTTTGCTGGTGGCCGGCACGCGAGACGCGCAGGCCCGGCACGCGAGCCTGGTGGCGGCGCTGGACTGGAGTCATCAGTTGCTTGGTGACGCGGAGCGCGCAGTACTGCGTCGGGTGGCGATCTTCGCCGGCGGGTTCACGCTGGAGGCGGCCGAGCAGGTCGCACTCGATCCGCGGGATGTCGCGCCGGCGTTGACCGAGCTGGCCGACCGGAGCCTGCTGACGGTGGAGGCCGTGAACGGGCGGCGATTCCGGTTGCTGGAGACCGTACGGGACTATGCGCTGGCCAAGCTCGAGGACGCCGGTGAGACCGAGGCCGCGCGCGGTGCTGAGCTCGACTGGGCGATCAACCGGGTCCAGACGATCGGCCAGGACAACGACGATTTCGCGACCGCCGAGTCGATCGCCGAGGTCTTCTCCGAGTGGCCGAATCTGCTCGACACTCTCGACCAGGCGGTCGGCACCGATCGCGAGGTCGTCGGCCTGCGGTTGGCCCTTCTGCTGCACACTCCATGGCTGGTCAGAGGTTGGTACGGCGAAGCTGCCCGGCACTTCGAGGCGTTGTCCGGTGCGGAGGGCGCGACCCAGCCTGAGCGAGTGACCGCGCTGAGCAACCACGCTTTCGTGCTGACGATGCTCGGGCAGTTCGAGCAGGCGGCGACCTTGCTGACCGAGGCGGAGCAACTCGCCAAGGAGTTGAATGACGACACGCTCACGCTGACCGTCCTCTACTACCGCGGCATCGTGGAGATCGAACGCGGCCACCTGCGCGATGCGCTGTCCCATTTGCTCGCCGGCCAGGAGCTGGCCGCGGCCAGACCGAGCCAGGAGCGGCGGCTGTCGGCGTTCACTGACGCGCTGGGCACCTTGTACCTCTACACCGGACGGCCCGCCGAGGCCGTCGAGCAGTACGACGTCTGTATCGCCGCCGACCGGATCTACGGCGACGAACACGGCTTGTCCCGTGGCCTCAGCAACTTGGCCGGCGCACTCGTCGCGCTTGGCCGGCTACCGGAGGCACTCGACGCGGCGAACGAGTCGGACCACTACGCCCGGCGCCTCGACGACCGCCAGATCCTGCCGCTCAACGAGGTGATCCGCGGCTCGGTGGCATTGGCGAAGGGCTCGATCGAGGACGCGGAGAAGTACCTGCGGTCGGCCGTCGAGTACGCGGTCGCCGACAACAGCGGCGTCACGATGGCCCACATCGACCTGGCCGACGTACTGATCCTCCAAGGCGAACTAGAAGAAGCGTCCGACCTCCTCGACGCCGTCTTCGCTGAGGCCCCGGCCAACAGCACTCCGTGGCTGGCCGCCCGAGCCGCCGCCACCGCCCTCGCCGCAGCCCAGGACGACCTCCCCCGGGCCCGTGCGCTGCTCGCCGAAACCACCACCGCTTACACCACTTCCGGCTTCGCCTGGCCCCGCTACACCGCCCGCTTGGAAGAGCTCCGGAAGAAGCTCGCCGAGTAGCAGTTGTGTACGTGCTGGACAGGCGGGTACGGGGTGCAGTAGTTCGCGGTTTCATCGGGCAGGATGGGGTTTATGGATTCGAGCAAGAGTGATCAGGTGACGACGCCGATCTCCGAGGCGATGACGGAGCCCGATCCAGCCGTTGTCGAGACTGGTGACCATTCGGTGGCGGCCGCCGGGATGCCGGGGTCCTATCCGGGCTCGTCGACGGCTGACGACGCGGTGCCGGGGAGCCTTTTGGACAAGGCTGTTCCGGTGGAGCGTGGCGTGCTGGAGCGACTGGTCGCGGGGACGTACCACGATCCGCACCAGGTGCTCGGGCCGCATCTCGGCGACGGGGTGGTCACGCTGCGCGTGCTCCGGCCGTTCGCTTTGAGTGTGACGGCTGTCTTCGACCAGGCCAGTGTCGAGCTGGAGCACGAGTTCGAAGGCGTCTGGGTCGGCGTGCTCGACGTCGACAAGGTGCCCGACTACCGGCTCGAGGTGACGTACACCGACGGGCCAGCGCTCGAGGTCGACGATCCCTACCGATACCTGCCGTCGCTCGGCGAGATGGACCTGCACCTGATCGGCGAGGGCCGGCACGAGCAGCTGTGGACCGTGCTCGGCGCCCACGTCCGCCGGTACGACGGCCCGACCGGCACGGTCACCGGTACGTCGTTCGCCGTCTGGGCGCCCAACGCCCAAGGCATCCGGCTGACTGCCGACTTCAACTTCTGGGACGGCCGCGCGCATCCGATGCGCACGATGGGTTCGTCCGGCGTCTGGGAACTGTTCGTGCCGGGCATCGGCCCGGGGACGCGGTACAAGTTCGACATCTGCGGCCGGGACGGCGTCTGGCGTCAGAAGGCCGACCCGATGGCCAACCTGGCCGAGGTCCCGCCCGCGAACGCGTCGGTCGTGCACGATTCGACGTACGAGTGGAACGACTCCGCCTGGCTCGACCATCGCGCCGCCTCCCAGGCGTACGCGGAGCCGATGAGTGTGTACGAGGTGCACCTTGGCTCGTGGCGCAAGGGCAAGTCGTACCGGGATCTCGCCGACGAACTGGTCGGCTACGTGACCGAGATGGGCTTCACCCATGTCGAGCTGATGCCGCCGATGGAGCACCCGTTCGGCGGCTCCTGGGGCTACCAGGTCACCTCGTACTTCGCCCCGACCTCCCGTTTCGGCGACCCGGACGACTTCCGCTTCCTGGTCGATTCGTTGCACCAGGCAAACATCGGCGTGATCGTCGACTGGGTGCCGGCGCACTTCCCGAAGGACGCCTGGGCGCTGGCCCGGTTCGACGGCACTCCCCTCTATGAGCACCCCGACCCGCGGCGCGGCGAGCAGCCCGACTGGGGCACGCTGGTCTTCGACTTCGGCCGGCCGCAGGTGCGCAACTTCCTGGTCGCGAACGCGGTCTACTGGGCCGAGGAGTTCCACATCGACGGCCTGCGCGTCGACGCCGTCGCCTCGATGCTCTACCTGGACTACTCGCGCCAGGAAGGTCAGTGGGTGCCGAACCAGTACGGCGGCCGCGAGAACCTCGAGGCGGTCTCGTTCCTGCAGGAGATGAACGCGACGCTCTACAAGCGCGTCCCCGGCGTGATCACCGTCGCCGAGGAGTCGACCTCGTGGCCGGGCGTCACCCGCGCTACCCACCTGGGCGGTCTCGGCTTCGGCTTCAAGTGGAACATGGGCTGGATGAACGACTCGCTCAGCTACCTCGAGCACGAGCCGATCCACCGCCAGTACCACCACCACGAGCTGACGTTCTCGATGATGTACGCGTACTCCGAGAACTTCGTGCTGCCGATCTCCCATGACGAGGTCGTCCACGGCAAGGGATCGCTGCTGCGCAAGATGCCGGGCGACCGGTGGCAGCAGCTGGCCAACGTGCGCGCCTTCCTCGCGATGCAGTGGGCACACCCGGGCAAGCAGTTGCTCTTCATGGGGTGCGAGTTCGGCCAGGAGTCGGAGTGGTCCGAGAAGGGCGAGCTCGACTGGTGGCTGCTGGATCACGCCGACCACCGTGGTCTGCAGCAGTTGGTCAAGGACCTGAACGGGAACTACAAGGACACCAAGGCGCTCTGGGGCAACGACCACGTGCCCGAGCGGTTCTCCTGGATCGACGCGAACGACGCCGGCAACAACGTCTTCTCCTTCGTCCGGTACGGCGACGAGGGTCAGCCGACGCTCGCCTGCGTCGCGAACTTCTCGGCGGTGCCGCACCACGGCTACCGGATCGGCCTGCCGTTCGCTGGGCACTGGCAGGAGTTGGTGAACACGGACGCGGAGGTCTACGGCGGTTCGGGGGTCGGTAACTTCGGCGGCTTCGAGGCCGACGGCGAGGGCTGGCACGGGATGGTGGCGAGCGCGGAGATCTCGGTGCCGCCGCTGGGCACGATCTGGCTCAGGTATAACGGCTGAGCCGTCTCCGGGCAGAAAGAAAGCAGGTGAGGTTGCGTCCGCCCCGACGCGACCTCACCCGCCTTCATAGTGATAGACGCGCGAGATGCCGGAAAAGTTAGCTGGTTAGCTGAAAATTTCCTGTGAATCGCGACTGTTTTCTTGCTGGTGTGCGAGCTGCGTGCACGGATGATCACGAGCGGTGAAAAATCCGCCTTGCAGGGCAGGGTTTCGGTGGTGCGGGCGTCTCGCCGTGCCGGGGGTTCGGTGGTGGGTACGCGACAACAGGTAGCGTTCACGGGGTGACAGCTGTCCCTGGTGTGCCTCCTCAGCCGACGTTGACCGATGGTGAACTGACCCTGCGGCCGTGGCGGGACGAGGACATCGACGTCGCCCACGGGCTGGCGGACGACGAGATGGTGCGCTGGTTCTCGGAGACCCCGTCGCGCTCCGGCTTGGTGGAGGCGGTCGAGCGGTGGCGGGAGCAGCACGCGGACGACCGGTCGGTGGTGAACTTCGTCATCGAGCTGGCCGGCGAGTCGGGGCCGGTCGGGACCGTGGAAGTTCGGCGACTGTCGCCTGGTGTGGGTGGGGTGTCGTGGACCACCTACAAGCCGTATCGGGGGCGGCGGGTCGCGCAGCGCGCAGTACGGCTGCTGGTTGTCTATGCCTTCGGTGAGCTCGGGCTGGATCGGTTGCAGGTCGAGGTCGACCCCGAGAATCGCGCTTCGGCCCGGATCGCGATCCGCTCCGGCTTCCGGCGCGAGGGGTTGTTGCGGGGCGGCGCGGTCCTCCAGGGCGAGCGGCGGGATGTCGCCGTCTACGGCCTGCGCCAGGACGATCCGCGCGCCGATACCTTGTCTGGCTGGACGGCCCTGATGGATTCCGTACTGCCGAAGAAGCGCGTGATCGCCCATGTCGTGGTCCGCGACACCGACGGCCGGGTGCTGCTCTGCAAGGTCAGCTACAAACGCGATCTCGAACTCCCTGGCGGCGTGGTCGAGCCGGACGAGGATCCTGCGACGGGCGCCCTCCGCGAGATGCAGGAAGAACTAGGCTTCCAGCTCCCCCTCATCGGAGTGCTGGCAATCGACTGGCTCCCCCGCTGGCAAGGCTGGGGCGACGCCATCGAAATCCTCTACGACGGCGGCGTCCACGACCCGTCCCTCCTGGAGTCCCTGACCCCCGACGGCTTCGAGATCCTGGGCGTCGACTGGTACTCCCCCACCGCCCTGGCCGACCTCGTCTCGCCGCTCAACAGCCGGCGCCTACCGCTGGTACTGGCCTCCCCGAACATCCTCCACAACCTCCGCGACGGCCACCCGATCACAGCGCAGCTCGAAGATCCTCCCGCCTGAGGTTCTCGACGCACCACGTGTAGTGGCCGTCGGCACCGGTCGAGCTGTAGATGGTGGCCGTGCAGATGGCATAGGCGGCGCGATAGAGGTGCATCCGCTCGCGCGAGTGCCCAAGCCCTTCGAACCGATCGAACAACAGGTCGTCGATAGCTCGAGCCTCTGGTCCGTACATGTCATAGAACCCAGCAGCTGTCGCGGCATCGAAGGTGTTGTCGCCTGCCGTCGTGAAGAACCCCCAGTCGAGCAGAGCCGCCTGCCCGTCGCTGACCAGGATGTTCGGAGTGCAGAGGTCGCCGTGGACAATCTGCGGTTTGTCTACCTGTACTGCGGCCAGCCCGGCCAACACCCGCTCCAACAACTCATCGAATCCGTCGACGTCCTTGGCCAAGTACTCGCTCGACCCGACCGCCCGCTGCCGCACCAGCTCCGCCAACGCCGTACCCCACTCACCGGGTGCCAACTCGATGCCACCGAGCAACGGAAGCGCCCGCGCCGCCGGGCCTGCAGTCGTCCTCCCCAACGCGGCCACCACCTCCACGAAGAGATCGAGCCCTTCCTGCTGGCTCATCACGCCACTCTCGAGCGCCTGGCGAAGCGGCGTACCGGTCAGCCTCCGCTCGATGCTGACAGCGCGGCCAGCTGCAGTGTCCACGGCGACGATGTGCGGCGTGAGAAACGGCAGCTCCTGCCGGCCGAGCTCAGCGAGAAATGCTTGCAGAGGCAGGACATCATCAGCCACCCGCTCGAACCAGACCTTGCCGGCCAACCCCTCGCCGAGGTCGTAGACGGCGCCTTCCATTCCTTGGCCGAGAAGCACTACCGGAGCACTCGCATGAGCCTCGAAGTACTGCATCACGGGCGGCGCCGGCAAGAAAACCATGCCTCAGTCAAGCATGCGCGCACCCAACATCTGGCTGTGCAGCCATCGACGATCGCCTAGCCACCGACGAAGCAGCCGCCGGCTCCACCTGCTGGACCACAAGCCACCTCAACGCGTACCACCCAGCAGTAACCGTCGCCATCAACTGCACCAAGCCCCAACCCTGACATCCCAGGCGGGGCATGCGGGGTAGCTCCGATCGGTTCAGGGGTGGAGGGCAGCTCGGCGGCGGGTGAGGAAGCGGCGTTCGGTGTCGTTGGCGGTGAGGGTGATGGCTTCGTCGTACGCCTGGATGGCATCGGTGGGGCGGTTGAGGCGGGCCAGGATGTCGGCTCGGGTGGCGGGGAGGTATGAGTAGGTCTTGAGGGCAGGGTCGTTGCTGAGGGCATCTAGTTCTTCGAGGATCGCATTCAGATCGGCGCCGGGGACGAAGCTGTGGGCGGCGGCTCGGTTGAGCGCGACGATGGGTGAGGGCCATCTGAGCAGCATGGCGTCGTACATCCGCACTACCTGATGCCAGTCGGTCTCCTCCCAGGACGGCGCGGTCACATGTAGCCCAGCCACAGCTGCCTGCAACGCGAACCGCCCGACGCCTCGGGGACTGACGGTGGCTCGCTGGAGGGACGCGGTGGCTCGGGAGACGCCTTCGGCCAGGAGGTTGACGTTCCAGCGGTGGCGGTCCTGATCGGCCAGGAGGACCAGTTCGCCGTCTTCGCTGACTCGGGCGTCGCCTCGGGCCTGGGTCATTTGGAGCAGGGCGAGGAGGGCTTCTGGTTCTGGTTCGGCTGGCATCAGGCGGACCAGCAGGTGAGCGAGCTCCAGGGCGCGGCCGGTCAGATCGGTGCGGGTCAGCTCTGGGCCGGTGGCCACGTGGCCGGCTGTGTAGACGAGTTGGACCACCGTCAGTACGACGTCCAGGCGCTCGGCGAGCTCGTCATCGGCGGGGATTCTGTACGGGATACCGGCGGCGGCGATCTTCTTCTTCGCGCGGGTGATCCGGGCAGCGGCCGTCGTCTCGCTGATCAGCAGACCGGCGGCGACCTCGCGGGTGGTGAGGCCGCAGATCAGCCGGAGGGTCAGCGCGATCTGCGAATCACGTGCCAGGGCAGGGTGGCAGCAGGTGAACACCAGCCGCAACGGATCCGTCGGCCGCTCGCTGTCACCCGGCGCCACCGGATCCTCGATCAGCAACGGCAGCTTCCGCCGCAGCGTCGTCTCCCGCCGCAACCGATCCAGCGCCAGCCGCCGCGCGACCGTCGTCAACCAGCCCGCCGGGTTGTCCGGCACGCCATCAGGCCACGTCCGCAACGCCTGCACGAACGCGTCCTGCGTGCAGTCCTCGGCCAGATCCAGATCCCGCGTCAGCCGCACAGTCGATGCAAGCACCGTCGACCAGCACGCCCGATGCGCGCGGTCCACCAGCTCAGCAACCTCCCGCGCTGTAGACGCCCCCGCCTCCACCCACTCACCTCCTCCCGTCACGCAGCCCACCATCCCGCACCACCACGTCCCGCGCAGGCCCCGCACCACCACATCCCGCGCAGGCCCCGCACCACTACGTCTCGCGCAGGCCCGGCGCCGCCACACCCCGTAGGGCGCGGCGGCGGACCGTGGCGTGATCAGACCGGCGGGGTCGAGTCTTCGGAGGTGTCCATCACCGGGCGGACCTCAACGTTGCCGGAGGGGCAGATCTTGGCCAGGGCCAGGGCTTGGTCGAGGTCTTTGCACTCGATCAGGTAGAAGCCGCCGAGGGCCTCCTTGGTCTCGATGAACGGGCCGTCGGTGACGATCGGCTCGCCGCCGTCCTGCTGCTTGACCGTGCTCGCCGTGGTCGAGCGTTCCAGTGCCGCGCCGCCGAAGATGCTCGCGCCGGCCGCCTCGACCGCCTCGCCGAAGGCGTTGTGCAGCTTCATCGTCGCCTGCCAGCCCTCGGGCGTGATGTTGTCGTAGAACTCTTCGGAGTCGAACAACAGGAACATGTACTGCGCCATCTCTGGCTCCCTTGTCTCGGGGTTCTCTTGGACATCTTGCTGACGAACGACCCCGGAAGGAATCGACAACACCCAGGATGAACTTTTTCGCCTACTGTTGACTATGTACTCAACAGGACCCCAGGAGGAACTCATGGTGCACCTGGACGTACTGATCGTCGGCGCCGGCCTGTCCGGGATCGGCGCCGCCTATCGGCTCCAGACGCAGGCTCCCAGCCACTCCTACGCCATCCTCGAAGGCCGCGACGACCTCGGCGGCACCTGGGACCTGTTCCGGTATCCCGGGGTCCGCTCCGACAGCGACATGTTCACGCTCGGCTTCCCGTTCCACCCGTGGAAGGCCGCGAAGGCGATCGCGGACGGTCCGTCGATCCTGGAGTACCTGCACGAGACGGCAGCGACGTACGGGATCGACAAGCACATCCGCTTCGGCCGGCACGTCCTCAGGGCGTCTTGGTCGTCAGAGGACGCACTGTGGACAGTGGAGACGACCAAGGAGTCGTACACCTGCTCGTTCCTCTATGCCTGCAGCGGCTACTACAACTACGACAGTGGCTACGTCGTGGACTTCCCCGGCCTCAAGGACTTCCAGGGCGAGGTCGTGCATCCGCAGCACTGGCCTGAGGACCTCGACTACGCCGGCAAGCGGGTAGTGGTGATCGGCAGCGGCGCGACCGCCGTAACCCTGGTACCAGCCATGGCACCCACGGCCGAGCACGTGACAATGCTGCAGCGCTCCCCCAGCTATGTCGCCTCACGTCCTGCCGCCGACGCGTTCTCCGACAAGCTCCGCGCGGTTCTGCCGGAGAAGCTGGCGCACCACGTCATCCGCGGCAAGAACGTCGTCTTCAGCAGTGTCGTGTACGCCGCCATCCGCCGCTGGCCCGCCCATGCGGCCTGGCTGCTCAACAGCACCGCCGCCAAGCAGCTCCCCGCGTCCATACCGGCCGACCCGCACTTCACCCCGCAGTACAAGCCGTGGGACCAGCGTTTGTGCCTAGTACCGGATGCAGACCTCTTCCGAGCCCTGCGCGACGGCACTGCGTCGGTAGTGACGGATGAGATCGACACCTTCACCCCAGATGGCATCCGGCTGAGCTCCGGCGAGGAGCTGACCGCAGATGTCGTGGTGACCGCTACCGGGCTGCAGATGGCGGTTCTCGGCAAGATCGAGCTGACCGTCGACGGCAAGCGCGTAGACGTCCACGACACCTTCGTCTACAAGGGCATGATGCTGAGCGGCGTACCCAACCTGGCCTGGTGCATCGGCTATACGAACAACTCCTGGACGCTGCGCTCCGACCTGACCTCGCAGTACGTCTGCCGCCTCCTCAATCACCTGGACGCGACCGGCACCACCATCTGTGTCCCAGAGATCGACCCAGCCGAGTACGACGCTCCGCCGCGCCCAGTGGTCGACCTGACCTCCGGCTACATCCGCCGTGCCGCCCACATCCTCCCCCGCCAAGGCTCCACCGGCCCCTGGCGCCTCCGCCAGAACTACCCCCGAGACCTCCTGACCCTCCGCTACCGCCAGCTCGCCGACGGCGCCATGCACTTCAAGCCGTCCCGCAAACCAGTTGAGGTGACCCGGTAGGGCACGCAGGATGGGCCGGTGGACACGACCGCTGCACGCTACGAACAACTGACGGATCGCCTGCTGAGTCTGTACCGCGAGGGCAAGCAGCGTGAGGCTTTGAAGCTGCTCGATCCCCCGGACCCAGAGCTCGCGCCGTGGGCAGCCGAGCTTGCGCACTTCGAGGCGTGCATGCATGGCTCGCTCGGTGATCCGGACTCGGCGCTGGAGGTTCTCCTGCGGGCGAGTGCGGCCGGGGCATGGTGGCATCACTCGCTCCTGGTCGAGGACGACGACCTCGCCGCACTCCGGGAGGTACCTGAGTTCAAGCAGTTGGTCGAGTTTTCCCAAGGGCGCAAGGTGAATGACCAGCCTGCTTGGACGATCGACCTCCCCGATGCCGAGCGGCCACTGCTGGGTGTGGTCGTCGCGCTGCACGGCACCGGCCAGCGCGCGACCCGGGCCGCCAAAGTCTGGGCCGCGGTGGTCGAGCTCGGCTACGCGCTGGTCTGCGTCGACTCGTCGCAGCTGATCTCCCCGCAATTCCGTACCTGGCTAGAGCGCGACCTGGTCGTCCGGGACATCGCCGCCGCCCTGGATGCCCTCCCCGACGAGCTCAGCGGACTACCGGTGATCGCAGCCGGCTTCTCCAGCGGGGGTCGTGCCGCCCTCGAGTGGGCGCTCACCGCCGAGCCGACTGCGGTCCGCGGCGTCATCGTGCTGGCTCCCTCGCTCGGGGACCTTCCGGTGACAGCGGCAGGACCGTTGTCACCGGCAACAATCCTGGTCGGCACCGAGGACCATGCACTATCCAGCGTCGACCGTGCCGCGGATCAGCTCGCCACCTTCGGCATCGACATCATCCGCATCCCCGGCCTCGGCCACACGGCTCCTGAGGATCTCGACGGCCGGCTCGCCGCGCTGCTCACTGTCCCGATCGACAGGACATAGTCGTTCACGGACGCCGCCGCCACGCTCAGGACTGCGATCAGGATCGGCCGAATCGGCACTATGTCCTGTCGATCGGGACAGCCACCGGTGGCGGCGGACCGACGTAGCGGGCGGCTGGGCGGATGATCTTGGGGTCTTCGGACTGTTCGAGGATGTTGGCGGTCCAGCCGATGACTCGGCTGGTGGCGAAGGTTGGGGTGAACATGGCGCGGGGGAGGTCGCAGAGGGACATCACTACGCCGGCGTAGAACTCGACGTTGGCGTAGAGGTTGCGGCCGGGTTTGAGTTCGGCCAGTACTTCGACGATGCGCTGTTCGACTGTCGTGGTGAAGTCGACCAGGTCGCCGCCGAGGTCGCGGGCGATGTCGCGGAGCATGAGGGAGCGCGGGTCCTCGGTCCGGTACACGGCATGGCCGAAGCCCATGATGCGGTCGCCGGCCGACACCTTCGCGCGTACCCAGTCGTCGATGCGATCCGGCGTACCGATCTCGTCGAGGCTGGCGAGGGCGCGGTCGGGGGCGCCGCCGTGCAGGGGGCCGGAGAAGGCGCCGATGGCTCCGGCGACGGCCGATACGACGTCGGCACCGGTCGACGCGATCACGCGGGCGGTGAAGGTCGACGCGTTGAACCCGTGGTCGATGGTGGAGATCAGGTAGTGCTCGATCGCCCGCGCCTTGGCTTCCGTCGGCTCCTGGCCCGTCACCAGGTAGAGCCAGTTCGCCGCGGTGGAGAGGTCGGCGCGCGGCTCGAGCGGCTCCAGTCCTTCGCGTAGGCGGTACAGGGCGGCGAGGATCGTCGGGGTGACGGCGCAGACGAGCATGGCGTCGGCTTTGCGGCGTACCGGGTCTGCATCCCACACGGGTGGGAGTTCGCGGGCAGCGGCGAGCAGGGAGAGCGCAGTACGGAGTCCGGCGAGCGGGTTGAAGGCTGAGCCAGCAGCGGCGATCGCCGGCAGAGCAGCCTGTACTTCGGCCGGCAGCACGCGCAGGGGCGCGATCGTCTCGCTGAAGGTCGCAAGCTCGGCAGCGGTCGGCAGCCGGCCCTCGTACATCAGGAACCAGACGTCCTCGACCGTCTTGGCCCGGGACAGTTCGATCGCCGAGTACTCCCGATAGTGATAGAACCCTTCGTCGCCACGAACATCGCCGAGCCGGGTCTCGGTGACGACGACGTTACGCAGCCCAGGCGGTACTTCGATCGGTCCTTCGACTGTGATTGACATGATTTCAGCGTTCAAGCGCAATCAACTATTGTCAATGTTGATCCAGTCAACACAAGCGGCCCGGGAGCGCGCGATGGCCCAGCAAGGTGACGAGAATTACCTGACCACCGCCGAGGTCGCCCGCCGGCTGCAGGTGAAACCGGAGACGATCTACTCGTACGTGAGCCGCGGTCACCTCACCAGTGTCCGGGCCCGCGGCCGGCGCGGCAGCCTGTTCGCCGCCGCCGAGGTCGAGCGTCTGGCGAGCCGCTCCGTCGACCACCCCGGGGTCGTCGAACGGATCGAAACCGAGATCACACTGCTGCGGGATGACGAGCTCTACTACCGCGGCCACTCGGTGCGCGACCTGGTCGAGACGCAGACGGTCGAGGCGGTCGCCAACCTGCTGTGGAGCGGGCAGTTGGAGGCAGCCGGCTTCGTCGCGGATCCGGCCCTCGTGGACCTCGCGCGAGCAAGTGTCGCAGTGGCTCCGGCAACGGCCCGCAAGGTGGATCAGTTGCGGATCGCGGTGGCAGTGCTGGGCGCGGCTGATCCGTTGCGGTTCGATTTGGCTGGCGAATCAGTGATCGCGGCAGCGCGCAGGCTGCTCGGCGTACTGATCGAGGCACTGCCTGGGCCGACCGGCGAGGGCAGTGTCGGCGACCGGTTGTGGCCGAAGCTCTCGACGCGACCGGTAGCACCCGGACTGCTCGACGCCGCGCTGATCCTGCTGGCCGATCACGGCCTCGCCGTCTCCACGATCGCGGCCCGAGTCGCCGCCAGCGCCCGTGCGAACTTGTACTCCGTGGTGTCGGCCGGGCTCGGCGCGCTGGACGGGCAGTACCACGGTGCCGCTCCCACGCTCGCCTACCAGTTCCTCGGTCGAGCCTTCCAGGATCCGGTCCAGGTCTTGTCCGACCAGCTGCGATCAGGCGAGTCGATACCGGGCTTCGGACACCGGATCTACCAGCAGCGCGACCCCCGCGCGGAGATCCTGTTCGAGCTGATGTCCGGCGAGCCGATCCTCGAGCAGCTGACCGCCATCACCAGCAGAGTCCCCGCCTTCCCGAACAGTGATCTGGCCATCGCCACGATGATGCACGCCTACGACTTCCACCCCGATGCCGGTGAGGCGTTGTTCGCCATCGCCCGAATCGTCGGCTGGACAGCCCACGCACTGGAGGAGTACGCCGAATCAGGCCTGCGATTCCGGGCGTTGGGGGTCTACACCGGACGGGACGGCGACCTGTGAGCCGAGACTGCGTCGGCGGTGATGTCGAAGGACTGTTCCGAAAGGGTGTAGTCGCGTTGGGCTACGCCGATGAACAGGGCGTCCAGGACGAGTAGTTGGGCGTGGCGGCCGGACAGACCGCCGGTTCGGAAGGTGACGTCGCGGGAGGCTGCGGTGATCAATACCAGGTCTGCCGCCCGGGACAGTGGTGAGCGGGGATAGTTGGTGATGGCAACGGTCAGGGCGCCTTGCTGACCCGCCCGCCGCAGCGGTTCCAGTACTTCGAGAGTTTCGCCGCTGTGCGAGATGCCCACGGCGACGTCGCCCGCACCTAGCAATGCTGCACTCGTCAGCGCGTTGTGGACATCGCTCCAACTGCTGGCACCTCGGCCGATGCGATGCAGGCGCAACCGGAGATCCTCGGCGACACAGGCGGATCCGCCGACGGCGTACAGGTCGATGCGGCGGGCATCGGAGATCGCGTGGACCGCCTTGCCGAGTGCGTCGACATTGAGCTCAGCAACGGTGTCCTCCAGTGCTCGCGCGTCGGCTTGGAGGAGGGTCCGGAGTACATGGTCGAGACCGTCGTCGGGGCCAACCTCGGCGGCGCCCGTTCCCCGCTCCCAACTCGAACTGCTGCGACCACCCTCGGCCGCGAGCGCCAGCCGCAGTTCGGCGTACCCGCTGAGTCCGAGCGCCAGGCAGAACCTCGTCACACTCGGCAGCGAGGTCCCGCAACGCGCCGCGAGCTCACCGATCGTCGACGACGAAACGGCTGCCGGATCACGCAGTACTTCGGTGGCGACCCGGACCTGCGCCGGACTCAGGGCCGGCAACAGGCCGTGGATCCGCGCTTCGAGACTGGGCGGCGGCGATCCCGGAACACTCACATGAATGATTCTCAGAATCACCGCCGCCATCTGTCAATAATTCACACGATGCAGTTCGAACTCGCTCGAGCTGTGGCCGGTGAGCAGCACGTCGATGCGGCCGCTCAGGACGTACGGGCCGTGCGGCGTCAACGTCATCGTGGTCGGGCCGGCGAACGGCCAGGCCTTGCTGGTGATGACGTCGGCTTTGCGGTAGCCGTCCGTACTGCGCAGCACGGTGACAGCTTCGTTGCCGGCGGCACCGAGTTTGTTGGTGACGGCGATCAGCTCGCGATCTTTTGTGAAGGCCAGCCCGTCGCCACCAACCAACGGCTGCGCGAGCCGTACTTCGGTGAGCCCACCGCGCAGCGAGATCCGGTACAGCGTCCCCGAGTCGTACCTCACCGAAAGCAGGTAACCCGCCGGATCCCAGACGATGCCGTTCATCCCGATCGTCGCGCTCTGCAGACGCGCGTCGCGGACCAGCACCGACGCACGACCGGCCGGCGTGATCCGGTAGATCGCATCCCCGGCCGGATCCGTCACGTACGCGTTCCCAGCGCCGTCGATGGCCAAGTCGTTGGCGCCATGCCGGCCACCGGCCGGGTTCAACGCGGCAGTGTTGAGATCGACCCGACGCTGCAGCCGCCCGGTCCGCAGGTTGTAGATCGCAACACCGGACTGAATCGAAGCGGTCGCCGGCGACGACCGCTCACCGTTGCCGATGTCGGCATACGTGACCAGCAACCTGTTGCGCCGGACATCCACATGCAGCCCGAAGGTCGAGACCCCCGGTGCCTGCCCGACCAGAACCCGCGCCCGGCCGGCGCGGTCCACCACGTCGATCCGGCCGGTGGCGATGGAGCCGACCAGGAACGCCTGACGGGTCGGATCCCAGGTCACGCCCTCGGGGTAGCGATCCGCCGTCACCCCGGTGATCGCATCAGGCCAGCCGGCCTCACCGACAACCCCGGCAAGTGCCGGAGCCGGTACCACCAACGCGCTCGCCAGCACGGCAACCACCGTCGCGATGCGTCGAAACATCATGCCTCCCTCGATTGGATACGCACACAGACATTAATCAGACCTCTGATAGTTGTCAATGCACATATCGAGAACCGCAGCGTTCGGCACCGGCGTACAGGGGCCCGACATCACCGAGAGGGGAGCAGAAATGCCTCAGGGGCTGACGATCCGGCCGGCGACCGTCGACGACCTCGGCGCGCTGCACGAGACCGCCGAGCGAGCCGTCTTCAAGCTGCTCAGCGAGCACTACAGCGCCGAGCAACTGAACGCGGCGCGCGACGCCGAGATCTACAAGGTCGAGCGGGAGCTGGTCGAGTCAGGCCGGTACTACGCCGTCGAGGTCGACGGGATGGTGGTCGGCGGCAGCGGCTGGAGCGACGGCGGCGAGTTCGGGCCGGCGGGTCACGTCGAGAGCGGGGTCAGGGCCGACGCGTCGACGGCGACCATGCGGGCGACGTACATCGATCCGGACTGGAGCAGGCAGGGGCTGGCGACGTTGCTCGCGCACGTCACCGAGACGATCGCGCGGAACGCGGGCTTCCGGGTGTTCGAGGCGATGTGCACGCCGGCCAGCGAGGCGTTCCGCGCGGCGATGGGCTACCACCTGGTCGAACGGGTGCCGACGAGGTTCGCCGGTGGCGTCGAGTTGGTGGGCGCGAGGATGCGGAAGGTCTGCTGATCGGCGGCCGGTACTTACCATGGGGTCATGCGGATGTCATTCGAGGAGCGGCTCGGTAGTCACCTCAAGCGGGTCGAGCAGGAGCTGCAAACCGTCAAGACGGCTGCCGTCCGGCCGGCCGGGCTGACGGTTCCGCAGTACGCCGCGTTGTTCGTACTGGACGAGCAGCCCGGCATCTCGGCCGCCGAGCTGGCCCGCCGCTGCCACGTGACGCCGCAGACCATGACGACCATCCTGCGCAACCTGGAGTCGGCCGCGCTGATCGAGCGCACCCCACATTCGCTCCACCGGCACGTCATCGAGACCCGCACCACGCCCGCCGGCCGCAAAGCCCTCGACACCGCCGACGAACGAGCCGCCGCCGTCGAACGCCGCCTCGCCGCCGAGTTCACCGCCGACGAACGAGACACCCTCCGAGCCCTCCTCGCCCGAGTCTCCAAGTCCCTCACCACCGACCCGATCCTCAACAGCTGACCGGTCGGCCACGCAAGCACAAAGCTCAGCCCGCAAGCGCTTACCCCGGCGTGCCGGGGCGGATCGCGAGGGTTATGCGTGCGTGACGGGTCGGGTCGGGTCGGGTCGGGTCGGGTCGGGTCGGTCGGGTCGGGTCGGGTCGGGTCGGGTCGGGTCGGTCAGAGGGTCGGTCAGAGGGTCGGTCAGAGGGTCGGTTGGCCGGGCGTTCGGGAGAGGGACTCGATCACCAGCAGGAGGGCTGAGTGGTCCAGGGAGCCGTGGCCTTGGGCCCGGGCAGCCGCCATGAGCTGGGCGGTGACTGCGCCTAGCGGGATGGCTGTGCCTACCGCGCGGGCGGAGTCGATGACTATGCCCAGGTCCTTGTGGTGGAGGTCGATCCGGAAGCCTGGTTCGAAGGTGTGGGCGATCATGCCGGCCGCTTTGCGGTCGAGAATGCGATTGCCTGCCAGGCCGCCGGCGAGCACCTCGACAGCCGACTCCAGATCTACCGAGTGGGCGGCCAGGAAGGTCAGCGCCTCCGCAACAAGTCCGATCGTGCCGGCGACGATCAACTGATTCGCCGCCTTCACCGTCTGACCCGACCCGGCCGGACCGACATGGACGATGGTCTTCCCCAGCACCTCGAGCACCGGCAACGCAGCCTCGAAATCCTCCGCAGACCCACCGACCATGATCGACAGCGTCCCGTCGATCGCGCCTTGCTCTCCCCCACTCACCGGTGCATCCAGAGCCCGTACGCCGGCCTCGCCGGCAGCGGCGGCGACCGTACGAGCGGTGGCCGGAGCGATCGAACTCATGTCGATCAGCAACGCGCCTTGCCCAGCCGACGGCAACACGTCGCCGAGTACCACCGCCGAGACGTCGGGCGAGTCCGGCAGCATCGTGATGACCACGTCCGCCTCCGTCACCGCCTCGGCGACCGATCCGCCAGCGTTCCGTCGAAGGTCCGCGGACTCCGGTTGAAAGCCCAGACGTCATGCCCGGCGCGCACCAGATTGGTTGCCATCGGCAACCCCATGATGCCGAGCCCGACGAAGGCGATCCTCACTGCTCACTCCTGCTCAGTTGTCGTTGAACGTCCACCGAGCGGATCACCCGCGCCGCCCGCTCGGCCAAACCCTGCAGATCCCCGCCGGGCAACAGCGCATCCCGGGTCAGATCGCGGCTGATCCCGACCACCGCGGCACCGGCGGACAAATAGTCACCGGCCTCGTCGATCCGGACCAGCCCGGTCGGCATCAACGCGATGTCCGGCAACGGGCCGACCAGCTCGGAGATGTACTCGACCCCACCCACCGGCCCGACCGGCGAAACCTTCACCGCCTGCACCCCGAGCTCCCAGGCCGCCACGATCTCGTTCGGTGTCAGTGCCCCCGGGATGAAAGGCACACCCCGAGCAGCCGCCGCGGCCACCAAAACGCCAGAAGTCACCTGGCTCACCAAGAAGGACGCCCCGGCATCGATCGCGTGATGCACCTGCTCCATCGTCCGCACAGTTCCCGCCCCGACCAGCAAGCCCGGCAAGGCGGCCCGCGCAGCAGCGATCGCCGAGACCGCGCCCGGCGTCGTGAGAGTGAACTCCACCGCCCCGAACCCCGCATCGGCGAGCATCGCCGACACTTCCAGGAACCGGTCGGCGCCGGCGGCCCGCAGTACGGCGACCACCGGGCGGTCCGACAACTCGTCACTCAGCTGAATCATCATTGCTCCTTCAAAGGCCGCAGCGACGCCAGCGCCGTCCGCACAGCGGCGAGACGACGATCGGACGCCAGTCCGGCGTGATAGATGTGCAGATCGGTCGCACCCGCCGCAAGCAACGACTGCCAGTGCGCGGCCAACGTGTCGGCATCCGGCGGTACGGGCGGCAGCGCGGTCACATACGCGCCGACCCGCTCGCACCCCAGCCGCCGCAGCGCCTCGACCCGGTCCACTCCTGCACCGGTCAACTCCCAAGCTGGGGCGATGTAGCTGTCGATGCCGTCAGCAACCGAGTCCACAGCCACAGCCGGTCCGGTGTCCCAGTCACAAACGGCCGCATGCAACGAGATCTCCCGTACCCCGGCCGCCCGCGCCTCCGCGACGACGGCGTCCCGCAGATCCCGGACAGCCCGGCGACGCACTTCGAGGACCACCTTCGCCTCCGGTCCGAGCGCTTCCTCGACCGACGCGACGACTCCTACACCTGCCCGCACCAACGAGGCCAACCGCTCAACCTGCAAGCCTGCAAAGCTGTAGGACGTAGCGCAGGCCGAGCAGAAGCAGATCGAGAGCAGCGCCTGGTCGGCGGCGGACCAGTCGGCGCCGGCGGTCTTCTCGTGGGTCGACTGGTGACCGAATCCGAGTGGCCCGCAGGCTTCGAGCACCATCGCCTCGACTCCGGTCTGCCGGGCGACCTCTCCCACCAACGCGTGGGCGTACGTCAGTACGTCATCGAAGGACGGGCAAAGTGCGTACTCGTAGACGTCACCGAAGGCGTTGCGGACGCAGACGGCTGGATCCAGCTGTCCGTGGGTCAGTACGACCCAGGCTTTCACCGGCAGAGAGAGCTGTGCAGCGGCACGGTTGAAGGCGTCCTCATCGACGCTGACCGGTACCAATGCACCCCAGGCCTGCGGTCGTACCGGCACATGGTCAGTCCCCATCTCTTTGATTCACATTTGTGAATGCTGTTCATACTGGCGTAGCAGTTTGAAGCGTATTAGTTTGTTCACGGATCTGTCAACGGTCGAAGGAGTGACGAAAGTGCTGATCGCGATCACCGGAGCGGAGCTCGTCATCCACCTCGGCGGCCATTCGGCCGAGCGTCCGTGGGAGCAGATCCTCGAGACCAACATCAACGGCGGGTACGTCGTACTCGGAGCGGCCCATCGGGCCGGAGTACCGCGAGTCCTCCTCGGCAGTTCCCTACACGCCACCGGCTACGTCGCCGCGCGGGATGCGGCCGCTGCGCCGGTCCTCCAGCCGCGACCGGACACGTACTACGGAGTCGGCAAGGTCGCCCTCGAAGCCCTCGGCAGCCTGTACGCCGACCGCTTCGGCATGACCGTGGTGTCGGCCAGGATCTGTACCGTGGCGGACACGATCGGCACCGGCGGCCGGACCCTGTCGACCTGGGTCTCCCCCGCCGATCTCGCCCGGCTGATCGAGACCGTGTCTGAACTCGACCGGCCTGGGCACCATCTGATCTGGGCGGTCTCGGACAACACCCGTAGCTGGTTCTCGCTCGAAGCAGGCAAGGCGATCGGATTCCATCCGCTCGACGACGCCGAGAGCCAGATCGGGCCTGACACCGACGTACGAGAAGATCGCGAGGCCCTGCTGGCCGGGGTGTTCGTCGATGCGAACCATCCGCTGGGAGGCACCTGGTGACGACCGAAGAGATCCGGCTGGTCAAGTCGGCCGAGCGAACCCTGCGCATACTCGAGGTGCTCGGTGACGCGCGCGGGCCGATGTCGGTGACCGAGCTGCACAAGCGGACCGGGTACCCGCGCTCCAGCCTGCACCAGCTGCTGCACACGATGATCGCGACCGGCTGGATCGAGTCCACCAACGAGGGCGCGATGGTCGGCATAGGATCCCACGCACTGCTCGTCGGTACTGCGTACCTCGACCGCGACCCGGCCTTGCCGCACGCGATCCGCACGCTGGAGGCGATCCGCGAGGACAGCGGCTACACCTGCCACTACGCGCGACTCGACGGCGCCAGCGTGATCTACCTGGCCACTCGCGAGGCGATCGCGCCGGCCCGGGCAACCAGCCGGGTCGGCCGTCAGTTGCCGGCCCACGCGACGTCACTCGGCAAGGCGTTGCTGGCCGAGCTCACCGCCACGGAGGTCTCGCTGGAGCTGCCGGCCGACCCGCTGCCCGCGTTGACGGCCAACACCGTCGGCACCCACGCAGCACTGGCCGAGGAACTGGCCGAGACCCGGCGACGGGGCTACTCGATCGAGCGCGAACAGAATGTGATGGGCCTGGGCTGCGTCGGCGTACCGGTTCCTTATCGGATCCCGGCCACCGACGCGATCAGTTGCTCGATCCCGATCGCCCGCTGCACCGACAAAGAGGTGCAGCGGGTGGCCGCGATCATCCGCGACCACGTGCAGCGCCTCGCGACGCTGCTGCGATCGGAAGGCATCCGCTAGAACAGCGCGGCCATCAAGCGGCGACGGGCCTTGACCACGCGCTCGTCGTCGGCGCCGACCACCTCGAACAGCTCCAGCAGGTGCAGACGGACGGCGTTGCGGTCGTCGCCGGCCGTCACCTGAATCGTCTTGATCAGCCGGGCGAACGCGTCGTCGACGTGACCACCCATCAGGTCCACGTCGGCGACCAGCATCTGCGCCTCGATGTCCTCAGGGTTGTCCGCGGCGCGAGTCCGCACCTCGGCCGGGACGTCGCGAGTCCGCTTCACCAGCTGGACCCGGGACAGCCCGGCCTTCGCCTCGGCGTCGGCCGGAGTCTCCTTAAGCAACGCCTCGTACGCCGCGATCGCACCGTCCAGATCACCGGCTGCCATCGCATTGTCGGCAGCCTCGTACCGCGGGTCCGGCTCCGGCTCGGCGGCCTCGTCGGCGGGGCCGGCCGGGCCGACCGGGTCAGTGCGGCCGGTGATGCCGTTGGCGACGGCGACGGTCAGCAACTGGTCGAAGTACTGACGGGCTTCCGGCTCGCCGACCGCGCCCTGGAACAGCGGGACGACCTGACCACGCAGTACGGCGATCACGAGCGGCACCGTCTGGACGCCGACCGCCTGGGCCAGCTGCGGGTTCGCGTCGATGTCGATCCGGGCCAGCAGGAACTTGCCGGCGTACTCGGTCGACAGCTGGATCAGGACCGGGCTGAGGGCGACCGACTGGTCCGAGCGCGGCGACCAGAACTCGACCACCACGGGGACCTGGAGCGAGCGCTCGATCACGTCCGCCTGGAAGGTCGGCTCGGTCACGTTCAGCACGTACGCGCCACCGGCTCCGCCTCCCGGCGCTCCGCCTGGCGCCCCGGGAGCTCCAGGGGCTCCGGGTGCGCCGCTGGGCCGCGCGGGCGGCTTGCGCAGGGACGACAGGTCGATCGCTCCCGGTCGGGAGAAGTTCGGCTGGCTCACCGCTGTCCTCGCATTCCGTGCTCACTGCTTACGTTCATGGGTCCATCCTCCCCGACGCGCCCGAACGGTGCTGCGCGCGGGTGGCCAGCAGCAGTCGGGCCAGACCGCTCCGGGTGCCGGCGACGGCGATCCGGGTGCCCGGTTGGACCACTTTGTCGAAGGCCGGCGCCCAGTCCCAGGGGGTGCCGCCCTCCAGCCGGGCAAGGACTCGCAGGCCGCCGGTCTCGTCCAGCTCGCCGAGTCGTTTGCCGACCGCCACCGAGTCCCGCTCGACGGTGACCTCGGTGAGCAGCACGACGCGCCGTCCGGCCGGGACGGTCGTCTGGCTGCGACGGTTCGCCACGGCGGCCGCGATGGCCGGGGCCACCAGCATCGACACGGAGCGGCTGTGACCGAGGCCGAGCTGCCGCTCGACCCGCTGGGCCAGGTCGTGGTCGAACATCCGCATCGTGATCCGGGCGTCCGGGTTCAGCTCGTGGACGACCATCGCCGATTCGAGGTTGGTGATGTCGCCGTTGGTGATCGCAAGCACCGACTGGCAACGCTGTACGCCGGCCGACCGCAGCGTCTCCTCGTTGCTGCTGTCCCCGATGATCACCGGGATCCGCAACCGATGGGCGGTCTGTACGCCGGGTGCGTCCTCGTCCTGCTCGACGCCGACCACCGCAACGCCACGCTCGACCAGAATCTCCAGCACGCGGGCTCCGACCGTACCGAGCCCGCAGACGACGACATGGTTGCGCGGCCGGCCGCGGACCCCGCCGATCACGCGGGACAGTCGCGCGCCGATCAGCGAGTCGACGATCACGGCGGTGAGCAGCGCCATCAGCACGATGCCGGTCAGCTGGACGATGACGGCGGCGATCTTGGCCCAGGGCGAGGCGTTGGAGAAGGTGTTGTCCTCGATTCCCGCCGACGTCACCGCGCCGGCCGCGAGGTAGAGCGCGCGGATCCACTCGACGTTGGCGATCCAGTGCGTCAGCGCAGTACCGGCGATCACCAGGCCGGCCATCACGGCGGCGATGGTTCGGACCCGTCGGTCGAGGATGTCGCGGGTCGCCATCAGCCAGCCTGCCCGGCGGACGTCCCTGGTCCGCCAGACCGGCCTGACGCCGGTACCGAGGACGATGTCGCCGTCGGGGTCGGAGCTGCCGGTCGGCAGCAGTTCAGGGGTTGCTGACGAGGTGGTGTCGGCCAGCCTGGTCAGGTGGGGTTCGCGGATCAGGTCGGCGGGGCCGGCGACCATGCGCCGGCCACCCAGCTCGACCCAGGTCAGCTCGTCGTCCTCGAGTGCGTCGGCGACGAAGGCGGGGGCCGCGAGCGACGGGCCGGAGATGACGACGCAGTCGCCGAGCAGCTCATGCAGCTGGCCGCCGAGGCGTGGGTTGACCATCTGGATGACGATGCGCAGCTTCGCGTCCATGTCGCGCGCGGTCAGTGCGGTGTGGACATTGCGGACATCGTCGGCGTCGAGGAGTACCAAGGCCCGCGCGCTGAGGGCCGAGTCGTCCGCGGTGTCGATGCCGGCGCGGCGTAGTACGGACTCGCTGACCACCCGGACGCCCATCACCTGGGCGCCGAGCTCACCGATCCGCTCGTAGTGCCGGGAGTCGGGGTTGACGATCGCGGTCACGTGCTCGCCGGAGCTCACCAGCTCGGTGACCACCCGGAGCATGGTCCGGTCGGAGCCGATGACGACCACGCCACGGTCGTCGACCGACGGCGGGGTGCCCTCCGGCTGCTTGCCGTTGTTGTTGCCACCACCACCCCAGCGGCGGGGTGGTTTGCCGCCTGTGCCGGCCGTACCGTCGGGGTCTGCCGCGGTCTCCTCAGAAGCGGGCGGGCTCTCGGTACTCGCCCCATTCGATCCGAAGAACGTGACAGATCTCCCCCATCGTGGCCTCCGCACGCGCCGCCTCCAGCATGGGTTCGATCAGACTGCCGGTCCCTCTGGACGCCTCGACCAGCGCCGTTAGCGTACGACGCACCAGGTCCTCGTCGCGTTGCGTCTTGCGCGCCGCCAGCACCCGGCACTGCTCGACCTCGACCTCGTGGCTGACCCGGAGGATCTCCAGCTCGCCGGCCACGGTGTCGGTCTGGGTGTTCACCCCGACGATCTTCTTCTCGCCCTTCTCCAGCTTCTGCTGGTACTCGAAGGCGGCGTCGGCGATCTCGGCCATGAACCAGCCGTCCTCGATCCCGCGCAGGATGCCGCCGGTCATCGAGCCGTCCGGGCTCATCTCCTTGATCCGCTGGAAGATCTCCTCGGCCTCGGCCTCGATCTTGTCGGTCAGCGCCTCGACGTACCAGGAGCCGCCGAGCGGGTCGGCGACGTTGGTGACGCCGATCTCCTCCATCAGCACCGACTGGGTCCGCAGCGCGATCTCGGCCGACTGGTCGGTCGGCAGCGCGAGTGTCTCGTCGAGCGCGTTGGTGTGCAGCGAGTTGGTGCCACCGAGGACGGCGGCGAGCGCCTCGACCGCCGTCCGGACGACGTTCAGCGTCGGCTGCTGGGCGGTCAGTGAGACGCCCGCGGTCTGGGTGTGGAATCGCAGCCACTGCGCCTTGTCGGTCTTGGCGCCGTAGACGTCGCGCATCCAGCGGGCCCAGATCCGGCGGCTGGCGCGGAACTTGGCGATCTCCTCGAAGAAGTCCAGGTGGGAGTCGAAGAAGAACGACAGGCCGGAGGCGAACTTGTCGATGTCGAGGCCTCTGCTCAGGCCGAGCTCGACATAGCCGAAGCCGTCGGCCAGGGTGTAGGCCAGCTCCTGCGCGGCCGTCGAGCCGGCCTCGCGGATGTGATAGCCCGAGACCGACAGCGGCTTGTACGCCGGAATGTTGGCGGCGCAGTACTCCATCAGGTCGCCGATGAGTCTGAGGTGCGGCTCCGGTGGGAAGAGCCACTCCTTCTGCGCGATGTACTCCTTGAAGATGTCGGTCTGCAGGGTGCCGTTGAGCTTGGTGATGTCGGCGCCCTGCCGCTCGGCGGCGACCAGGTACATCACGAAGGCCGGTACGGCGGGCCCGGAGATCGTCATCGAGGTGGTGACGTCCTGCAGCGGGATGTCCTTGAACAACCGCTCCATGTCGATCGCGCTGTCGATCGCGACGCCACAGTGACCGACCTCGCCGAGCGACTTCGGCTCGTCGGAGTCGCGGCCCATCAGGGTCGGCATGTCGAAGGCGACGGACAGGCCGCCACCGCCGGAGTTGAGGATCATCTTGTACCGCGCGTTGGTGTCCTCCGCGTTGCCGAAACCGGCGAACTGGCGGATCGTCCAGGTGCGGCCGCGGTAGCCGGTGGCGTGCAGGCCCCGGGTGAACGGGAACTCGCCCGGCCAGCCGATCCGCTCCATCCGCGGGTCGTCGGAGCCCGCGGGCGGGCCGTAGACGGGCTCGACCTCAGTGCCCGAGAGGGTGGTGAAATCGGCCTCGCGGCGTCGCGACGCGTCGTACCGCTGCTGCCATCGGCTCTGTCCGGCGGCAATCTGCTCGGCGTCCATCACGTCCTCCTGAGGTCGGGTCTCCCCCCAAAGTACTTGGACGTCCTACTAAATACCACCTCGTGCATAGGTCTTGCACAGGTTCACTGGTTACTCGGCGAAATCCCCGGCGGTCTGCCGGAGTGGGAGCAGCACCGACCAGAGCATTTTGAGCTGGTCGTCGGTCAGGCCGCGGAGGGCGAAGTCGGCGGCGACCAGGTCCTTGGTGGCGCGCTCGACCAGGTCGCGGCCCTCGGTGGTGATCTCGCAGAGGATCGCGCGGCCGTCGTCGGGGTGCGGCGTCCGGGTGACCAGGCCGGCCGATTCGAGCCGTCTGACGATCGACGTGACGGAGGTCGGGTGGACCTGGAGACGCTCGCCCATCTTGCCCAGCGGCAGCGAGCCGCGCCGGGAGAAGGTGAGCAGCACGAGCGCCTCGAACCGGGCGAACGTCAGGCCGTGTTTCTTGAGGATCTCGTCGAGTTCGGCGATCACGATCTGCTGGGCGCGCATCAGCGACGTGACCGCACGCATCTGCTCGACGGCCCCCCAGCGGCGTCCCCACTGCCGCGAGGCCTCGTCGATCGGGTCGAACGGCAACGGTTTCTTCCTCGCCATGGGCGTTACGTTAACCGGTCCGCCCCGAGTGTCGGCCGAAACTGTCGGTGGTTGATGAGATCGTTCTCTTCATGTCTTTGCCGCCCGAACGTGCCGCCTTGTATCTCGCCTGCCTCCAGGCCGACTCCGCCCGCCTCGCCGAAGTAGGCCGACGGCGGCTTACCGCGGAGGTCCCGAGCTGTGAGGGCTGGACTGTCGAGACCGTGCTGCGGCATGTCGCGACCGTTTACCTGCACAAGATCGAGGCGCTCCGGACCGCCACCCGCCCTGACCCGTGGCCGCCTGCCGGGTTGGATTTGCGGGATGCCGTCGACCTGTTCGACGAGGCGCGCGCGGCCATCGTCGTCGCGCTGACCGAGGCCGGGACCGAGTTGCCGACCTGGACGTTCTCGCCGACGGACAAGACGTCCGGCTTCTGGTACCGGCGGATGGCGCTCGAGACCGCGGTGCACCGGGTCGACGCGGAGCTGGCGCACGGCGTGGTCACGCCGATCGATCGGGCACTGGCGCTCGACGGGATCGACGAGATCCTGACGCTGATGCTCGGCGGCCCTTGGTGGGAAGAGGGCGACACGAAACACCCGGTCGACGCGACCATCCGGATCACCTCCGCGGGCCGCTCGTGGACCATCCGCCTCGACGCAACCACCGCTTCGGTTGTCGCCGGCGCCGAAGGCGAGGTCGACGCCGAGGTCTTCGGCAACCCCGACGACATCTTCCTGTGGCTCTGGGGCCGCCACGACCTGAACATGGAGCAATCAGCCGGCGCCGACACCGCCGTACAGGAGTTCCGCTTGCGGGTTGCGGAGAGCACCCAGTAACCCTCGCCCCGCACCCGCGACCACGCTGTACCCCGCACCACCTCCCACGCCGCCGCTCGCGACTCCCGTCGGCCCCGCAGCATTTGAGGGGTTAACCCCTCAGATTGTGGGTTGCCCCCCGAGATTCAGGGGTGGCAACCCACCATCTCGGGGGTTAACCCCTGAGATGTCGAGGGCGCGGTGGGCTGGAGCGCGGCGGTTAGTGGGGTGCGTTGGTTGGGGTTCGGGCGATGGCCATCAGGTGGTTGGTCAGGTCGCGGATGCCTGGGAGGTGGCCGGTTCGGCGTACCAGGGTGAGGGCTGCTTGGAGGAGGGCTTCGTCGTTCGGGAGTCGCTCCAACGCGAAACCGGCTGAGCCCTCGATCGCGTGCAGTTCGATGTCGGTCAGGCCTGCTGTTTGGAGTTCGCCTTCCAGTTCTTCCGCGGTGTGGAAGTGGCCGGCGGGGAAGCGGCCGCCGGGGGTTGGGGTGCCGGATTCGAGGGTGTTGATCCAGGCTTGTGGATAAGGCGTTGGCGGAGTCTTGCCGAGGCTGACCGCCGCGTGGTGGATGAAGCGTGGGATCGCGGCTGCGAAGATCCAGCCGCCCGGTACTACGACGCGTGCCGCCTCTTTGAGTGCTTGGAGACGGTCGTCGGCTTTTCTTAGGTGGTACAGCGGACCGAACAGCAACGCGACGTCGAAGGTGTCGGCGGCGAACCGCAGGTGCCGGGCGTCCCCGACCTCTGCTTGGAAAGTCCCGTGCCGTCGGGCCTTCACGACCTGCTCCTCGACCGGATCGACGAGCGTGACGTGATGGCCGGCGGCGGCGAGCGGCTTGGCGTGGATGCCGGTCGCGCCGCCGATGTCGAGCACCCGGGATCCGGCCGCGATCCTGGTACCGACGAGTTCTTGAACCCGGACGAACTCGAGTGCGCTCTGCGCAGAGCGGGTGGTCAGACGTGCGTCCTCATCGAAGACACTCGAGTAGTACTGCTGGATCCCCGAATCGATCTCGCCTTGGTCGCCCATGGCGAGATCCTAGGGATCACTGGTCCTGGACTAGCCCGAGCACGTTGCCGTCTTGATCCGTGAACGAGCCGACCAGCCGGCCGCCGCCGACATCGCGCGGTGAGTCCTTCACGGTCCCGCCGGCGGCCGTCACCTCGGCGAGCTTCGCCTCGATGTCGTCCACGTGCCAGTAGGCCAGCTGTCCGTCGGGGCTCTGCGGTCCCTGGGGCACCAAGCCGATCTGCTGACCGGCCGTCTCGAAGCCCACGTAGTACGGCGACTCCACCTGCGGCCGGATCCCCAGCAGCGCGGCGTACAGCTCGGTCGCCTTCGCCAGGTCCGACACCGGGTGCAGCACGGTCTTGATTCCCTGCGTCTCGCTCATCATCACTCCAGATCTAGTGGCTTGTTTCCTTGCCCACAAACCTAGATCCGCGCGATCCGCAAAGCTTCTCGATTCCTGACCAGCTTGTCAGTCGTGGTCCGGGTCGTCGGTCCAGTTGCCGCGCTCGGAGTTGAAGATCGACTTGCTGGAGGTGCCGGCGACCCGGGTCGAGGTGGTGTGGTGGGTCGGCGCCGTGGTGGTGGTCGTGGTGACCTCGGCCGCGGAGTTCATCCCGATCGGGCCGGTACCGTCGTCGTCGGAATCGTCGTCGTCTCCCTGGACGACATCGACGCTGGCGGAGGCTCGCAGGCCGGTGCGCTGGATGACGCGCTGGATCGTCAGGTCACGGTCGTCGGGCCTGCTGACGTACTTGATCTCGCGGAAGCCCTGGTCCTGCGCAGCGGACTCGAAGACGAAATGGCCGTAGCCGAGGATCCGGCCGATGATCGGTTTCTGCAGCGTGATGTCGAGGATCCGGGCGATCGGCGTCGTCGCGACGGTCTGCGAGAAGACGCCCCGGATCCGCATCACCCGCATGTTGGTGACGACGAACCGGTCCCGGTGCTGGGTGAGGAACTGCCAGAAGGCGTGCCCGAGCAGGACCAGCACGATCACCAGCAGCGCGAAGGCCGCGTCGCCGAGGTTCTTCCAGAGCATCACGAACAGCAGGATCACCGCCAGCGCGATCTCGAGCATCGGCACGGTGAACACCACCCAGTGATGCCGCACCTCGTCGATGACGACCTCGCCCTCATCCGAGATGAGGTGGCGCCGGACCTTCGGATCAAAAGCCCGGAACAGGCCTATGCCGGCCATCCACTCACTCCCCTGTCCACCCCGCTGTCGGTCCTGCTACAGCTAAGTGTCCCGCACGAATGCTCGATACGGGACACCTAGGCTGAAGGATCAGTTGAACAGCGCGGACAGAAAGACGATCACGCTCCCGAATGCATCGCCGACGGCCGAGAACGCACCTCCCACGGCATCTGCGGCACCCCTGGGCTGAGTGAACAGATAGAACGCCGCAAAGGCGATGACCAGCCAGATCAGCAGCTTCTTCGGCATGTCACCACTCCTCGTTCGCAACCAACATGGTCGACTGTGTTTGTATCACGGATAGTCACCAACTGTCACTGACTGAACACAGCCCACCGCACAATGCTCACCAGCTTCAAGATCCATTCTGTAACGGATCAGGGTGCACGGCACCCACCGGCGCGCCGCCTTGAGACGAACGAACCCCACAAAGGCGATTCTCCCGGTTACTTGCCCGTTTTCGGATGTGACAGAGAGTCGCCAAGTGTGTCACTGGCAACGAATTCAGCTCTCAGCAGATCCCCCGAATTCCCCGACAAATTCCCTGTTCCAGGTACTAACAAGCTCGCCGCCTCCCACTCCCCCCACCCGGGCCTGTCGGCACCCGCGGCCCCATCCGCGCACAGCTCCGAGAAACACGAGCCGACAGGAGCGCCCAAACGAGCACACAACGCAGCCGCCCGGCGGCTGGCGGCCCTTGCACGCACCGCGGACGCTGAGAGCCGGCCGGGGGCCCAACCCCACCACCTCACCCCCACCCAACCGACCAGCCGCCCAGGTGGTCGCACCGCGCGACGCAGGAGCGCCCAACACCGGGCGGGCGGGAGCGCCTGAACGAGCATGCGACGCGGGAGCAGGCGTCGGAGGGTGCGTGGGGGGATCGGGTTAGAGGGCGTCGAGGAGTTCGTCGGCTGCGGAGTACGGGTCGGTGTTGCCGTCGGCGACCTTGGCGGCCAGTACGTCGAGGCGGGCGTCGCCGTGGAGGTGGGCGAACCGGGAGCGCAGCGCCGTCATCGCGATCGCCTCGATCTCGTCGCGGGCCCGGGTGCGACGGCGGTCGGTGAGGACGCCGTTGGCGCGCATCCAGGTCAGCCGTTCCTCGATCGCGATCACCACCTCGTCGACACCTTCGTTGCGTGAGGCAACTGTTTTGAGGATCGGCGGGGTCCACGCGTCCGGCGCGCGCTCGGCCAGCGCCAGCATCGCGCGCAGGTCGCGGGTGACGTTCTGTACGCCGTCCCGGTCGGCCTTGTTGACCACATAGATGTCGCCGACCTCGAGGATGCCCGCCTTGGCCGCCTGGATGCCGTCCCCCATCCCGGGCGCCAGCAAGATGATCGTCGTATCGGCCATACCGGCGATCTCGACCTCCGACTGCCCAACGCCGACCGTCTCCACCAGCACGACATCGAAGCCAGCAGCATCAAGCACCCGCAGCGCCTGCGGAGTAGTCCACGCAAGCCCGCCCAGATGCCCACGAGACGCCATCGAGCGGATGAAGACCCCGGAGTCGGTCGCATGGTCCTGCATCCGCACACGGTCGCCCAACAGCGCACCACCGGAGAACGGCGACGACGGATCAACCGCCAGTACGCCGACCCGCTTCCCCGTCGCCCGGTACGCCGATACGAGCGCCGACGTCGATGTCGACTTACCGACGCCCGGCGACCCGGTGATCCCGATGATGTGCGCCTGCCCGGCATGCGGAGCAAGCGCCGCCATCACCTCACGCAACAGCGGCGACTCGTCCTCCACCAACGAGATGAGCCGTGCCACCGCTCGGGAGTCACCCTCCCGAGCACGCTCGACCAACTCGGCAACCGGTGCAGTGCGTCGGGACATGGGCTCTCTGTCAGTTCGGTATCGGGAGTGAAAGGACAGAGATTAGTCCCTGCCTCAGTTCTGCTGCGGAACCCGGACGATCAGGGCGTCGCCCTGGCCACCGCCACCACACAGCGCAGCAGCGCCGGTACCGCCGCCACGACGCTGCAACTCCAGCGCCAGGTGGAGTACCAGGCGAGCGCCGGACATCCCGATCGGGTGACCGAGAGCGATCGCCCCGCCGTTGACGTTGACCTTGTCCAGGTCGACGTTCAACTCACGAGCACTGGCGATGCCGACCGCGGCAAACGCCTCGTTGATCTCGATCAAGTCCAGCGCACCCGGCTCGATGCCTTCCTTCGAGCAGGCCTTCACGATCGCGTTCGCCGGCTGGCTCTGCAGCGACGAGTCCGGCCCGGCGACCGAGCCGTGCGCACCGATCTCGGCGAGCCAAGTCAGCCCGAGCTCTTCCGCCTTCGCCTTGCTCATCACTACGACGGCGCAACCACCATCGGAGATCTGCGACGCCGACCCAGCGGTGATCGTGCCGTCCTTACCGAAGGCAGGCCGCAACCGCGAGAGCGTCTCGACCGACGTATCGCCCCGCACACCTTCATCGGTGTCGAAAACCAGCGGGTCGCCCTTGCGCTGCGGTACCTCGACCGGCACCACCTCGTCGACGAACACCCCGTTCTTCCAGCTCTCAGCGGCCAGCTGATGCGACCGCGCGCTGAACTGGTCCTGCTCCTCACGGGTCAGCTTCAGCCCGGACTCGTTCGCCTGATCGGTCAGCGCACCCATCGCCTGGTCGGTGAACGCGTCCCACAGCCCATCGAAGGCCATCGAGTCGACCAGCGTCGTGTCGCCGTACTTGAAGCCCTCGCGCGACTTCGGCAGCAGGTGCGGGGCGTTCGTCATCGACTCCATCCCACCGGCCACCACCACGTCGTACTCGCCCGCGCGGATCAGCTGGTCGGCCATCGCGATCGCGTTCAGGCCGGACAGACAGACCTTGTTGATCGTGATCGCGGGCACCGTCATCGGGATGCCACCGGCCACCGCGGCCTGGCGCGCGGCGATCTGGCCGGCCCCGGCCTGCAGCACCTGGCCCATGATCACGTACTCGACCTGCTCCGGCGCGACGCCGGCCTTGGCCAGCGCACCCTTGATCGCGAAGCCACCGAGCTCGGCGCCGGTGAAGCCCTTGAGGCCACCCAGCAGCTTGCCGATCGGGGTCCGCGCACCGGCGACAATGACAGTTGTGTTCTGCGGGCTGCGAGTGGTGTCAGACATGCTTTCCACGATACCTGCGTGCGCACTGGTACGTGGTTGTCGATCGGGTCACACTCGGTTGGAAACAGCGCCCCCACTAGGTCAATCTGGGCCCATGGACGTCACCGGAACGCAGACCCTGTTCGAGGCGATCGACCACGTCGGCATCGCCGTGGCGGACTTCGACCAGGCGGTCCGCTTCTACGCCGAGACGTTCGGTATGACGGTCGCGCACGAGGAGATCAACGAGGACCAGGGTGTCCGCGAGGCGATGCTCTCGGTGGGCGACAGCGGCTCCTCGATCCAGTTGCTCGCGCCGATCACGCCCGACTCCCCGATCGCCCGCTTCCTGACCCAGCGCGGCCCCGGCATCCAGCAGCTCGCGTACCGGGTCCGCGACATCGACGCCGTCTCGGCCACCCTGCGCGAGCGCGGCGCCGTCCTCCTGTACGACGAAGCGCGCCGCGGTACCGCGGGATCGCGGGTCAACTTCCTGCACCCGCGCTCCACCGGCGGAGTACTGATCGAGCTCGTCGAACCGGCCTCCTGAGGGCCACCGAGTCACCGTCGGCGGACCGTAGGTGACGAAGGACTCCTCGAGCCGCCGGACGGCCGATTCGGTACTAGTCTGTTGGAGTGCTGATCGACAGCGCCCCAGAGCCTGACGCAACAAGCGGTAGTCCTGCCGGTTTCCAGCACGATGCCTTCGTTTACGCCGACGACGACGAGTTCGTGCACCGCGCAGCTCCGTTCCTCCGTGACGGGCTGATGGCGGGCGAGGTCGTGCTCGCCGCACTCCCCGAGGCGCGAATCGCCTTGCTGCGCAAGGAACTCGGCGACCTCGCGGACGAGGTCACCTTCATCGACATCACGGTGGCCGGCCGCAACCCGGCGCGGATCATCCCGCTGTGGGCCGACATCCTGCGGGAGCACGACGGCCGCCCGATCCGTGCGCTCGGCGAACCGGCATACCCGGGGCGGAGCGCGGCGGAGTACGCGGAAGCCAGGCTCCACGAAGCCTTGCTCAACATCGCCTTCCAGCACTCCGGCCCGTTCCGGCTGCGCTGCCCGTACTCCGTGTCGCTGGGGCTCGACCCGGCGCCCAACCACCCGGACTCGGCTTGCCAGCCCGCTCGGGACTGGGACGACGTCGCGCTCACGCTCTTCGGGGCGCCGCTGCCGGTCGTACCGGACGACGCCGAGCGGCGGGAGTTCGGGCTGGCCGAGCTCACCGGCGTACGCCGCTGGGCGGCCGGCTGGGCGCGGTCGTACGGGCTGCCCGTCGATCAGGTCGACGACCTGGCGCTTGCGTTGCACGAGATCTGCACGAACAGCGTGCGCTTCGGAGGCGGCCGCGGCACGTTGTCCCTGTGGACGCAGGACCGCTCGCTGGTGCTCGACATCGCCGACGACGGCCGGATCGGCGACCTCCTGGTCGGCCGGGTACTGCCGCCGGCCGACGGTCTCGGCGGGCGTGGCGTCTGGCTCGCGAACCAGCTCTGCGACCTGGTCCAGATCCGCTCCGGCGAGACCGGAACGCAGGTCCGGTTGCACGCCCGGCTCGATTGACATCGAAAGCACTCGGCTTCTTAAGACCACTAAACACAGTGGACTGGAAAAGTGACGGTCGTCTCAACGGCTGCGACGTGCCTCACAGAACCCTGTCGAAGAGGCATACTCGTCGGTAGATTCTCGCTTTCACAGCGGCTCCACCCTCTGGAGGTACGACGTGAAGGACATCCTCGACGCGATCCTGGCCGGCGACACCCCGGCCGAGGAGTTCGGGCGGCTGACCGTCCCGGACCACTATCGCGGGATCACCGTGCATGCCGACGAGACCGGGATGTTCGAGGGGCTGCCGTCGAAGGAGAAGGATCCGCGCAAGAGCCTGCACCTGGACGACGTACCGACGCCCGAGCTCGGGCCGGGTGAGGCGCTGATCGCGGTGATGGCGAGCGCGATCAACTACAACACGGTCTGGACCTCGATCTTCGAGCCGGTCTCCACCTTCAGCTTCCTCAAGCGGTACGGGAAGCTCTCGCCGCTGACCGCGCGGCACGATCTGCCGTACCACGTGGTCGGCTCGGATCTGGCCGGCGTCGTCCTGCGGACCGGGCCGGGCGTGAACGCGTGGAAGCCGGGCGACGAGGTCGTCGCGCACTGCCTGTCGGTCGAGCTGGAGTCGCCGGACGGGCACAACGACACGATGCTCGACTCGGAGCAGCGGATCTGGGGTTTCGAGACCAACTTCGGCGGGCTGGCGGAGCTGGCGCTGGTGAAGTCGAACCAGTTGATGCCGAAGGCCGCGCACCTGACGTGGGAAGAGGCCGCGTCGCCGGGGCTGGTGAACAGTACGGCGTACCGGCAACTGGTGTCGTCGAACGGCGCGAACATGAAGCAGGGCGATGTCGTCCTGGTCTGGGGCGCGTCCGGCGGACTCGGATCCTATGCAACCCAGTTCGCGCTGAACGGTGGGGCGATCCCGGTCTGCGTGGTGTCGTCGCCGGAAAAGGCCGAGATCTGCCGGGCGATGGGCGCGGAGCTGATCATCGACCGGTCGGCCGAGGGGTACAAGTTCTGGTCGGATGAGCACACCCAGGACCAGAAGGAATGGAAGCGGCTGGGCGCACGCATCCGCGAGCTGACCGGCGGCGACGATCCGGACATCGTCTTCGAGCATCCGGGGCGGGAGACCTTCGGCGCGTCGGTCTTCGTCGCACGCAAGGGCGGCAAGATCGTCACCTGCGCGTCGACCTCGGGTTTCATGCACGAGTACGACAACCGGTACCTGTGGATGAACCTGAAGAGCATCATCGGCTCCCACTTCGCCAACTACCGCGAGGCGTGGGAGGCGAACCGCTTGATCGCCAAGGGCATGATCCACCCGACCCTGAGCCGCGCCTACTCACTCGAGGAGACCGCCCAGGCGGCGTACGACGTCCACCAGAACCTGCACCAGGGCAAGGTCGGCGTCCTCACCCTCGCCCCGTCCGAGGGCCTCGGCGTCAAAAACCCCGAACTACGCGACCAGCACCTAACCAAGATCAACCGCTTCCGCAACCGCTGACCGACCGTTGTCCACAGCCCTGGTCCACCCGGTTGGCGCTGGGGGGCCACGTTCTGACAGGCTCTGCTGACAGGGGGATTTATCCGAGCCGCCAGAAGGGACTCTTTGGGATGGCTGACGAGTCGAGCCTGCCGTTTTTCGATCGTACTGCGACCGCCGCGGGTGGCTTCCCCGTGGGACGTCGCGGCTACGACAAACAGGCGGTGGACGACTATGTCCGCGCGCTGGAGATGCAGCTCGCCGACGCCCGCGGCCGGCTGGAGGAGTCGCAGGCCAACTCGGCTCCCCTGCAACGCCAGCTCGACGAGGCCAAGCGGCAACTCGAGGCCAGCGCCAACCCGTCGTACGCCGGACTCGGCGACCGGGCCGCGCAGATCCTGCGGCTCGCCCAGGACCAGGCGTCCGAGGCACTAGAAGAGGCACGTCGTGAGGCCGACGAGCTGCGCAGTACTGCCGCCAAAGAGGCTGCGGCCACCCGGTCGACCGGTGAGCGTGAGGCTCAGGACATCCGGACCGTCGCGCTGAACGAGTCCGACAGCATGCGCCGGACCGCGGAAGGCGACGCGGCCGAGATCCGCCGGACCGCCGACACCGAGGCTGCGGAGGTGCTCGCGGCTGCCCGGCGCAAGGCGGAGACGCTGCAGCTGACCGCCGAGTCCGAGTCGAGCACGATGAAGAACGGCGCGCTGCATGAGGCGGAGAAGATCCGCACCGCGATCCAGCGCGAGTCGGCCGCCCTGCGCGCCCGGCTCGCCGACGAGCGCGAGCAGCAGGCCAAGGAACTCGCCGACAAGCACTCCAAGATCGCCGCCGACACCGAGAACCTGACCACCCAGATGCGCGAGGCCGCGGAAGCATCCGAGCGGCGGGTTGCCGAGGCGACCGAGCAGGCCCGCAAGATCCGCGCCGAGGCGGACGAGTCCGCCGAGCGCACGCTGTCCCGTGCCCGTCGTGAGGCCGAGCAGCTGCTCACCACGGCTCGCACCCGGTCCGAGGCCGAGTTGGCCAACGCGGCAGACGAGGCCGAGCGGTCGCGCACGATCGTCGCCCGCGAAACCGAGCGGCTCGCCAAGCGGCGCGATGGGATTCTGGCTCAGATCGCCGGGCTGAACGACATCGCCAGCAACATCGCCCGGCAGGCTGCCGAGTTGGATTCGGAGACGGCGACGCCTTACAGCAACCCGTTCGCTGCCCCGCCCGCCTCCCCCGCACCGCCTGCACCCGCCGAGAGTCCGTTCTCGGCGCCGTCCTCGTCCGGCGATGACGCGCCCAGCAGCTCGTCGAGCTCGTTCGCCGCGCCCTCCGCCGGTCCTGCGAGTGGCAGTCCGTTTGGCACACCGGCGTACGACGAGACGCCCGCGACATACGTCGGCGGTCCCGAAGAGCCGACGGCGACGTACTCGGCCGACTCCGCGCCGTCCGCGCTGGAGCCGGAAGAGGCAGAGCTCGGGCGTGGCGGGAACCCGTTCGCCGGTGGCAGCCCGTTCGTCGGGTCGGAGGCTGGTGGAGCGCGGGTCGACGAGACCCGGATCGACAGCAACCTGCGGGTGGACGCGAGCAGCATCGACGACCTGCGGGCCGCCGAGAAGAAGCCGCTGCGCGACGAGACCCGGATCGACGAGTTCCGGCTCACCGACCTGACTTCTTCTGCTGACTCTGACGCTGACGCCGACGCTGATGCTGCCGAGGCGAAGGCCGACGACGCCAAGGCGACCGGAGACGGCAAAGCCACGAAGGATGCGAAGTGACGCCTGCCGGCGACCAGGATGCGAACGGCAAGACGGACGGCCAGACCCAGGTAACGGAGATCGAGCAGGCCACCCGCGAGGCGAAGGCCGCCGCAGCCGAGGCCGAAGCTGCGGCGGACGACGCTGAACAGTCCGCCGAGCAGTCGGAAACGTCGGCCGAGCAGTCGGAGGATGCAGCCGCACACGCCGAAAAGGCCGCCGCCGAAGCAAAGGCAGCCAGTGAGGACGAGCAGAGCCTCGTGGGTGAACTACTGATCGACGAGCGGCACCCGTCGGAAGGCATGGGCGCGCCCGGCCCGCCGCTGCGCCGGTCGAACCCGTTCGTGTTCGGATTCTTCGCAGTCCTCGGCGGCCTGGTCGCGTACGGACTGTGGCACGCGCTCGGTCAGGCCAAGTCGGTCCTGATCCTGCTCGTCGTCTCGATGTTCATCGCGGTTGGCCTGAACCCGCTGGTCGAGTGGTTCATGCGCCGCGGACTCAAGCGCGGGCTCGCGGTCGGCGTCGTCTTCTTGTTGATGATCCTCGCGGTCACCGGCGTCGGCTTCGCGATCGTTCCGGTGGTGACCGACCAGATCGACGGGCTGATCAAGAACGCGCCGGACTGGCTCGACCTGCTGACCAAGTCCAAGACGCTGAACAGCCTCAACGACAAGTACCACTTCATTCAGAAGGCCACCGACTACATTCAGGACCCGGCGCTGGCCCAGAAGGCCTTCGGCGGCGTACTCGGCGTCGGCAAGGTCGTCGCGAACGCGCTGTTCTCCGCGTTCACGATCCTGATCCTGACCCTGTACTTCCTCGCCTCACTGCCGACGGTGAAGCGCGCGGCGTACAGCCTGGTCCCGGCCAGCCGCCGGAGCCGGTTCTCGATCCTCGGCGACGAGGTGCTCGGCCGGGTCGGCGGCTACGTCAGCGGCCAGTTCCTGGTCGCCCTCTGCGCCGGCTGCTTCATGTTCATCTTCCTGGAAATCGTCGGCCTGGGTCAGTACGCCGTGGCTCTGGCGATCTGCGTCATGTTCACCGCATTCATCCCGATGGTCGGCGGCCTGATCGGCGTCGTCCTGGTAGCCCTGATCGGCTTCACCGACGGCCTCTGGATCGGCGTCGCCTGCCTGGCGTACGGCATCATCTACCAGCAGGTCGAGAACTACTTCATCGCGCCCCGCATCATGCGCCGCGCAGTCAACATCCCCGGCGCCGTCACAGTAATCGCAGCCCTCTTCGGCGGCGCCCTCCTAGGCGTCGTCGGCGCCCTGATGGCAATCCCCACCGCCGCCGCCATCCTCCTCATAGTCCGAGAAGTCTGGGTCCGCAAAGCCGACGCCTCGTAGCCCCACCGGAGGAGCGAGCTGGTTGCCGTTCAGCATGGGGTACTCCCCCACGCCGGGCGCCACGCTCGCTCCTACGTCGCCCGCTAGGCGACAGCAACCCGTCACCGGTCACAACCCGTCGACTCGGACGACTCCGAGCCGACCGGCCTCCCCTGGGCGCCATCCCGCCTAGCAAATTCCGCCCGCCAGCACCACGCTCGGCTCCGATACTCAACCGATGCAGGCCTCACGCCAACTTCTTGTCTTCTGCCTTGCTGTCTCGGGTTACCGCCTTCGCCTTCCGGATCCTGCCGTCTCGGTTGTGGATCACAACCTCACCGCCACCCGAGTTCGCGACGATCTCTCTGGCGCGACTGATCGCATCCGCCTGGGTGGGCAGCTTTGCGCTTGCCCTATCGGCACCAGGCTTGCGAACCTCCCATCCGCCATCGTCGTTCCGCACCACGTGCCTCTCGTTCTGCGGCAGGCGCCGATGCCCCCGCAACAGATCCAGGTCGAGCTCGACCTCAAGGTCACCGAGCGTCGCGACGATGCGCACATTTCTGGCGCCCGTCGCATGCAGATAGTCGGCGAGAGTGGACAGCAGCATGTCGTCACGGTGTTCAAGGCGCGATATCACCGCTTGGCCGACTCCCATCCTCTTGGCTACATCGACCTGGGTGAGCTTGCCAGCCTGCCGAATCTTCGCAAGGTTCTCCGCATAGGCTCGGTCCAGCTCTCGCGATTCCGCTTCGATCTCCTCGACCGCGGCAGCGATCTCCGGATCGGCCAGCAGCCGGTTGAGCCGCTCGTTACCTCGAACGAAGGTCCTCTTCACAGGTTCAGTACTCAAGGCTGCCTCCCTACCTCTCGCTTCCACTGATCGATAAGTCCGTCCGCCCGGCCCGCCACCGAGTTGTAGAACACATCTCCCATCCTGGCCTTGTCCGCTGCGAAGAGAGTGACGACCACCCTGTCCTCGCCAGGCGGAAACCAGCAGATGAGGCGAACTGCAATGCCTTTCCGGTACGGGTGAGATACCCGCCAGAGCGGGTAGCGTCCCGACTGGCGCACCCACTTGAGAGTGGCCCTCTCGGAGTCGCGGGCGGGCGGCTCCTTGAGATCCTGAAGGTACTTCAGCTCAGCCAGGACCAACGCCAGCAAGCGCTTCGCATCCTGCCGTCCTTCCTTGGCCTTCCGCTCGAGGTCGGCGAGCCACACGTCGAACTCGACCGGCCAGTCAACCTGCACCTCGCCAGTATGATCTGGCTGTCATATGACATGCAAGTCATATCGCGGGCGGCGGGCGATGGTGGACGACCTTGAGAGCGGGTATGCCGCCAGCGCAGCGCCCGGGTTGAGAGAAAATCAACAGCTACGCCGCGACGGGACCAGGGCGTTCTCAGGTAGGCGGGCGCAGCACGCCAAGCAAGCAGGCGCAGCACGCTGGGAACGCGGGCGCAGCACCTGCCACTAAGCGGGCGCAGCACGCCAAAGCAAGCGGGCGCAGCACGCGTCGTTCAGCGGGCGCAGCACGCGTCCACGGGTGGGTGGGAGCGGCCGGCGTGGCACGCGACGTGGGAGCGGGCCAGCAGCAGGACGCGTGGGGGAACCACAGTCCGGGGTTAGGCGGGTGTGGGGCGGTGTTTGGCGGCTAGGCGGGCTGCTCGGTGGAGGGAGTCGAGGACGTAGGTGGGGACCTTGAGGCCGTTGCGGTGGGCCCACAGCATCTCTAGTTCGAAGCGGCCTATTTGCTGGGCGTAGCGGGTCAGTTCGTCGTCGGTGGCTGACACGGTGATGCCGAGGTGGTGCATGACGTCGCCGAACTGGGCCCATTGCTTCTTGGTGTAGGCGCCGACCGGTTCGAAGGTGTGGCGGCGCAGCGTGCGGACGATCCACTTCTGCCACTCGGCCATCTCGGACCACAGGCCCTGGGCGGCGATCTTGTAGTAGGCGAAGTGGCCGGGCTCCTGGCGGCGGATCGGGGCGACGACCGTCATTGCGACGGCCTTCTCGCCCAGGTCCAGCAGGCCCTGGTAGAGCTTGTTGTACGCGAGGATGGCCGACTGTTCGGTCGCCACACCGGTCAGGTAGTACAGCATCCGGCTCACGTCCTGGACGGCGCTCCAGCGGCCGAGTGCGCCGAGCACTTTGTAGCTGAATGCCAGCGAGGTGAGGTCGGGCTCCGATTGAGGCAGACCGGCCAACTGCTGCAACCGGTCCAGCAGGTAGCCGTGATGGGTCTCCTGCGGCAGCCACACGTCGGCGTAGAAGTGTTTGTCCACGGGTGGCGGGTCGGGCAGCAGGAGGTTGAGCTCCAGTACGTTCCGCTCGACTTCCAGCTCCACCCGAGACATGTACGTGAGCACCGGACCGAATCGCTCGGCCAGCAACTCCGGCCGGACCATCGTGTAGTCGGCGCTGTCCACCGGGATCGGCGGGTGCTCCTCGGCCAGCCGGTCGACGTGCTCGGCCAGCCGCGCCTCCACCGAGAACGGCTTCCGCGGGCGACGACGCCATGGCGACGTACTCGCGGCGCTCATGGCCGGGCCACCTTGGTCGTCCGCACCTGCCGCGTCCTGCTGTTTTCGCAACCTCTCATGACGATTCTCACCCACCCCCAGGCCTCAGATCACCTTCAGCCGGTCTGACCTCTGGTAAGTACTACCTTACTTTCCAGGGGGTAACATCACCCACTGCCTTTCACCCTGTACTACGTGATCCCCCGCACGTACACTTCCGCAACTCAACGCCAAGGGTCCACAGCGATTCGGAGCCGGTCAACACCCGGATGGGTGCGACGACTCAGTGCCGAACCAACCCACCAACGGCCACGGACGCGAGGTGCCCGGTACTAGGCGCCGCCATCGCCAGGCCGACGCCGACATCGATCACCACCGACCGACTCAGCCCGGCAATGTCCGACAGCGGGCTCCATACCGACTCCGCCGTCTCCCCGTTCGGCTCCGGACGAAGCGAGCCGCCGGTGATGCGGACCGCGTAGAAGACGCCGACGTTCTGGTGGAGCGTCCCGTTGGTGCTCTCGGCCGCCGAGATCAGTCGCGAATCGACACCCAGCAGGCGCTCGACGACGGACGAGCAGCCGGTCTCCTCAGCGACCTCGCGGGTCACCGCGTCGTACGGATCCTCTGCATGCTCGACCCGGCCGCCGGGCAGCGTCCACCAGGTCCCCTCGCCCTTCGGAGATACGTAGCGGGCGAGGAGCACCCGCCCGTCATCGATACATACCGCGTACGCCGCCAGCCGGAAACTCATGGCCGCACCCTACGCAGTGAAGCGGGTGACTCAGCGGCCCGCGTCGATGTGCAGGACCGCGTCGACGTGGTCGAGCAATGGCTGGTCGAGAGGGAAGTAGCCCTGCCGTGGCGTGGTGTCAGTGCGCGTCTGGGCAGGCTGGAGTGCAACGGCAGGCGTGAGGCCCCAGGTGGTGAATGTGCGCTGAAGGTTGCCCTCGTACGTGTCGGCCGCCGGCTCCATGAGTCCGAGCGTCTCGCTCCGCCCCAGGCTGCCGGCGATGACGGCATAGCGCTGGTCCAGCAGCTCGGCCACGATCGCGCCGGCGGAGTACCAGTCGTGGTTCGTGCCGGTCATGCGCTGCACGTGGGCGTTGTGCGCGAAGACCAGCGTCGGGCCGCGCTGCGCCTCGATGCTGCGGATGTCGAGGAGGTTCTGAGCCATGAGGGAGTCGCGGGCAGCCATCAGCCGGTCGATCCGTACCTCCTGCGAGCCCGGTAGGGAGGCTTGCTTGTGGTACCTCAGCAGGCCAAGACCTGTAGTGAGATAGGTGCGAGCCCGGTACCAGTCAGCGCGCGAGGTGGCCGCGATGCATTCCGGGGCGCGGGCGTAGAGCGTGGTGAGCAGATCGTCGGCGATCACGCGCAGCTGCGAGGCCTTGGGGGTGTCCCCGAGCGATTGGGCCGGATCGAGGATCGCCTCGTCGCGGCTCCATCGCTCGTCGTCACCGAGCAGGTCGGCGAGATCGAGCTCGAGGCCAAGGTAGTCGCGCGCATGTTCCAGATAGATCCGCGGGCTGGCAGCGCTGGTGTTCTCAGTCGACGCATCGAAGCCGTGAAAAGCGACCCGCTCGTCGGCCGGACGTCCCGCGTTGTACTCCCGCATCCAGGCGACCAGTAGCCGGTTGCCCGGCAGCTCCCCGAACCGGTGCGAGAAGCCCTCAGTCATCACGGTGTCGAGGTCCCCCGCGCCACCCTGGACGAAGTCGTCCACCATGAGCCCGCGGACCCGATCCGACTCCAGCGCGATGGACCGGAACCCCTCGTCCACCAGTACTGCGAACAGCTCGTTGCGGAGCAGCCCGAAGGCCGGTTCCTGATGCGTCGGCTCGCCGAGGCCCAGGAGTTCGCAGGACGGTGGTACGAAGTCTCGAATGTCTTTGCTCATGTCATTGAATCTTATCGTTGAACTATTCGGTAGAGACTTATCCAGCTTTCGCCTCCGTAGGTATTCGTAAAGTCTCAAATGCGATGAAAGTTCAAGAATGTGCTCGTGCCCGAAGACGCCGGACGCGTAGTGTCTTCTGCGACGGGATTCCTGCCGAGGGGGAAAACGTGAGTCAATCCGAGTCTGCTGTTCAACCCGAGTACCCGGACAACATCGACGCCGCGGTCCTGAAGATCGCCGGCGTCGTGGTGCTCGGAGCCATCATGTCGATTCTCGACATCACCGTGGTCAACGTCGCGCTCCCGACCTTCCAGGACGAGTTCGGTTCGCCCGACAGTCCGGTCTCCTACTCAACTGTCGCCTGGACCGTCACGGCGTACACGCTCGCGCTCGCGACCGTGATCCCGCTGACCGGCTGGGCCGCCGACCGGTTCGGCACCAAGCGGCTCTACATGACCGCGATCTTCCTCTTCACCGCCGGATCGGCGCTCTGCGCGACGGCGTCGAGCATCGACATGCTGATCGGCTTCCGGGTCCTGCAGGGTCTGGGCGGCGGCATGCTGATGCCGCTCGGCATGACCATCATGACCAGGGCCGCGGGGCCGCACCGGATGGGCCGGTTGATGGCCATCCTCGGCGTACCGATGCTGCTCGGCCCGATCCTGGGGCCGATCCTCGGCGGCTGGCTGATCCAGGTCGCGAGCTGGCACTGGATCTTCCTGATCAACGTGCCGCTCGGCGTGATCGCGCTGATCTACGCCTGGCGGGCGCTGGCCCCGGACGTGGCCCACAAGTCGGAGTCGCTCGACATCCTCGGTGTGGTGCTGATGTCCCCCGGACTCGCGCTGTTCCTGTTCGGCATCTCGTCCCTGCCGGCCGAAGGCGGTGACTTCGGTGCCCCGCGCGTCTGGGTCTCGATGCTGATCGGCATCGCGTTGATGCTGGCCTTCGTCTGGCACTCCTTCCGGCCCGAGCATCCACTGCTCGATCTGAGGCTGTTCCGCGACCGCAACCTCACCGTCTCGATCATCACGATGTTCCTGTTCGCCGCCGCGTTCTTCGGTGGCCTTCTGCTCGTACCGACGTACTTCCAGCAGATCCGTGGCGAGTCCACGCTGCACGCCGGCCTGCTGGTGGCGCCGCAGGGGCTCGGGGCGATGGTGACGATGCCGATCGCCGGGCGGCTGGTCGACAAGATCCCGGTCGGCCGGATCGTGCCGGTCGGGCTGGCGCTGATCGTCGTGGGCATGTTCGGTCTGACCCAGATCACCGCCACGACGTCGTACGGGCTGATCATCGCGATGCTGGTCGTGATGGGCTTCGGGATGGGCGGCACGATGATGCCGCTGTTCACCACGGCCCTGCGGACACTGTCCGGGGCTCAGGTCGCCCGCGGCTCGACACTGCTCAACATCAGCCAGCAGATCGCTTCGTCCGTGGGCGTCGCGACGATGTCGGTCGTGCTCACCAACCAGCTCAACGACTCGCCGATCATCCCCGGTACGCAGGGCGCGCCCGGTCTGGGCGACGGACTGCGCGAGACCCAGGCGGCGATCCTGTCCAACACCCGACCGGACATTCTCGGCGCACTCCACGTTGACCCGGCCGCCATCGCTCGCGGTCTGGTCGACGCCGCATCAGCCTTCGCGCACAGCTACTGGGTCGCCTGGGTGCTGGTCACCATCACCTTGATCCCGGCCTTGATGCTCCCCCGCAAACGCGCGGCATCAGACCTGGTCGAAGAGGGTGCACCGCCCCCGATGATCCACTGACCGTCAGGCTAGGAACGGAGTCACTGCGGCGAGGAAATCGTCGAGGCGTTCGGCATGCACCCAGTGCCCGGCCTCGGCGATCTCGGCGTACTGAACCTGCGGGAAGTACCGCTTGATGGTGTCGCGGTGGTCCTGCTGGACGTAGTCGGACTTGCCGCCGTAGACGAACAGCGTCGGGCCGTCGTACGCCCCCTCCTCGTCCTCCGGCCAGCCGGAGATGGCGGGGAGGGCGGCCTCGATGACGGGCAGGTTCGGCTTCCAGCGGGCGCCCTGGTCGTCGAGGATCAGGTTCTGCAGCAGGAAGGCCCGGGTGCCGGGTGAGTCGACGGCATCGACCAGTTGGGCGTCGACATCAGCGCGGCGCTGGACGTGGGACAGGTCGGCGTTGCGCATCGCCCGGGCGTACTCGACGAAGGCCGGCGGGTACGTGACCGGCGCCGCGTCGACCACGACCAAACGGTCGACGACCTCGGCGTGCCGGAGTGCGGTGAGCATCGCGGTCTTGCCGCCCATCGAGTGACCGACCAGGCCGACCGGGCCGACACCGAGGTCGGTGATCGTCTCGAACACGTCCTGTGCCATCTCGGGATAGCTCATCGTGCCGGTATGCGGCGAGCTGCCGTGGTTGCGCAGATCGAAGGCGTAGACCCGGTGCGTCGAGGCCAGCCGCCGGCCGGCCGTCATCCAGTTCCGTCCCGATCCGAACAACCCGTGCATGACGACAACGGGCGACCCGCTCTCGCCGTACGCCGTAACCGGAAGCAACATGTAGACCTCTCTCAGCGGTGGCGTTGCCAGCAGGCCTTGTGCCAGTGGCGGCGTTCGTCCAGGGATTGGCCGCCGCCGATCGCGGAGAGCAGGCTGGGGGTCTCCGGCCAGACGACCACGTGCGGCGTGGCCGGCAGGATCGTCTGGTCACAGCCGGGGCAGCGGTAGGACTTGCCCGCTGCCGAGCCGCTCACGTGCCGGACCATCCAGTCGCCGTCGGAGCGCGATTCCCGCGTCTGGTGCCCACCCAGCAGCGGCCGGTCGCTGACCGGTCGCGTGTGCTTCGAGGGCTTCTTCTTGCGGGACACCATGACGACGCCAAGGGTATCGGCCGACGCCAGTGGTCAGCACACTGGCCCAGCGGGGTGAACGGATTTGAAATCGGACAGACCTGTCTGTACGTTCTAAGTATGAGCATCAACGTGACGGAGAAGCGGCCGCCGACCCGGGAGCGGATTCTGGCGACGGCTGACGAGCTCTTCCGGATGCACGGCCTGCGCGGCGTCGGGATCGATCGGATCATCGCCGAGTCCGGTGTCGCGAAGTCGACGCTGTATGCGCACTTCCCGTCGAAGGACGAGCTGATCGAGGCCTATCTGGTGAAGGCGGACGAGCGCTGGCGCGGCTATCTGCGGCAGGCGGCGATCGCTGCCGGGACCGACCCCAAGGAGCAGTTGGTCGGGCTTTTCGACGCTGTGGATGACGCCTACAAGCGGCACCAGCTGTATGGCTGCCCGTTCATCAACGCGGCGGCGGAGAGTGAGCCGGGCAGCCGGGCGCACGCCGCGACGCTGCAGCACAAGAAGGCGGTGCGGGAGTGGGTCCGCTTCCTGGCCGAGGCCGCGGGGGCAGATGACCCGGTCGGGCTCGCGATGAGGATCACGCTGCTGATCGACGGCGCACTGGCCGCCGAGCGGCTTGAGCAGGACTCGGCGATGCCGGCCGCGGCGAAGGCGGCCGCTCGGGTGCTGGTCGATGCCGCCTGTAAATAAGACAGACCTGTCCGTTTGGAGAAATGATATGCGCGCATTGGTGCTGGAGCAGTTCGGCACTCCCCTGGTACTACGAGATGTCGCCAAACCCACACCCGGGCCCGGCGAGGTGCTGGTCCGGGTCGTCGCCAGCGGCGTCAATCCGCTGGACACCAAGATCCACGCCGGCAAAGCCGCCCACGCCCAAACCCAACTCCCAGCAATCCTCGGCCTCGACGCCGCCGGCGTGGTTGAAGCAGTCGGTCCCGAGGTGAGCACCTTTGCGGTCGAGGACGAGGTGTTCGGGTTGGTTGGTGGGGTTGGGGAGCAGCAGGGGTCGTTGGCTGAGTTTGTTGCGGTGGATGCGCGGTTGCTCGCGCGGAAGCCGGGTGGACTCAGTTTTCGGGAGGCGGCGGCGGTGCCGCTGGTCTTCGTCACGGCGTGGGAAGCGCTGGTGGATCAAGCGAAGATCCGCAAAGGGCAGAGAGTTCTGATCCACGGTGGGGCGGGTGGCATCGGGCAGGTGGCGATTCAGTTGGCCAAGGCTGTTGGGGCCGAGGTGTTCGCGACCGGCTCGACCAGCAGTTTGCAGGCCATCGAGGAGCTTGGTGCGACCGCGATCGACTACACGACGAGCAGCGTCGAGGAGTACGTCGGCAAGTACACCGACGGTGCCGGGTTCGGCATCGTCTTCGACACCGTCGGCGGTGAGGTACTCGACAACAGCTTCAAGGCCGCCAAGCGGTACGACGGGCATGTGGTGAGCGCGCTCGGGTGGGGCACCCACTCCCTCGCACCGCTCTCCTTCCGGTCCGGCACCTACTCCGGTGTCTTCACCCTCCATCCGCTGCTCACCGGCGAAGACCGCGCCCACCACGGCGAGATCCTGCGCGAGGCCGCCGCCCTGGCAGAGCGCGGCCTCCTGCGCCCGCGCCTGCACGACGGCGACTTCACGCTGGACTCGATCGCCGAAGCCCACGCCCTCGTCGAGCAAGGCCAAGCAACAGGCAAGGTTGTAGTCGACCTCTAGAGGGGTGTGGCGAGCTTGTAGGCGGCGGTGCCGATGAGTTCCATGGAGACCTGGAGGCGTTCCAGGGAGACGTTTTTGGCGATGGTGTCCTCCGGGGAGTGGTAGGGCGGCTCGAGGGAGGCGGGGGTCAGTTCGCCTCGCCAGGAGAAGTTAGCGGCGGCGATTCCTACCTCCTGGAACGACTGGTGGTCGCTGGAGCCGCGGAGTACCGGGCCTACCAGTTTGGGGTCGTAGCCGAGGCGCTGGCCGGAGGCTCGTACTGCGGTGGTCGCGGCGTTCGCGAGGCCGTCGAAGGAGAGGAGCCAGTAGACGATGGCCGGATCCCAACTGGTCGCCACCATGTCGTTCTGGAAGACGGCCCGGTACCGGTCGCGCTGATCCTGCGTCAGCTGCTTCACGTGATAGCGCGACCCGAGAATGCCCTGCTCCTCCGAACCCCAGAACGCGAATCGCAGTGTCGCCTCGGTCGGGTACTTGCTCAGCACCCGGGCGATCTCCAGCGTCAATGCGGTCCCCGACCCGTCGTCGTTGGCGCCGGGCGCGCCGATCACCGAGTCGTAGTGCCCGCTCACCATCACGATCGGCGAGTTGGCGCCGTTGCCGACCCGCTCGCCGACCACGTTGCTCGAGATCAGCCCGCGATGCGCCGTCGTACTGATTGTCAAAGGCAACGACGCGACGACGGCCAGAGCTTCGCGCAGCAACCGCTTCTGTACCTGAGCAACGCCGACGACCGGCACCGAGGCACCGGTCAGCCCGGCCGGCGAGAAGGCTGATGCGCGGCGCGGAAACACCTGATCGGCCGGAAGCAGTACGACGGCGACCGCCCCGCGAGCGGCCGCCTCAGCCACAAACGCCGGTCGAGCGGCCGCTGTGTCATCAGCCAGCACCACGGCACCCGCAACGTCAGCAGGCCAAACCGGCGCGGTAGCAGAACCCACATCGCGGGCCGAGCCGGTCACGGTGACGTCGAGCTTGCCGCCGGGAGCAGCGCCGGCCTGCCAGCAGATGTCGTCGGGCAGAAGGTTGCGCGGGTCGCCGATCTGCGCCAGGAACTTGTCCGCGACCGGGAACGGCTCGTACCGCGTCTCGTACCCGTAGCTGCGCAACTGGCCGGCCAGGTAGTCGGCGGCGCGCTTCTCGCTCGCGGTACCGCCGATCCGCAAGCCGATCTCCTCGGACAGCACCTCGAGATGCCGCAGCGCCCGCTCCGACGAGAGGCGCCCCACGATGTGCCGGTCATCCCGATCCAGTGTCGGGGGCCGGACCGCCCCTGGCCGCTGGTCATCCACACCCCAAGCGGGGACAGCGGTGGCCGCGGCCGCAACTCCGGCGACGGCGCCTAGCAGGCCGCGACGACTCATACCGGTCGATTCGGTCATACAGGGTCTCCTCACGAGATCGGCCCGAGGGTCCTGAGTCGGCGCCGGAGATGTGCACCAATCGCCGACTCAGGGCCCTTCAGAGGATCGACCGTAGTCGATACTCTTCGGGGCCGCTCGCCTACGCGGAGTGTGCTCTTATGCTGCTTTGTTCTGGTCGCGGAGTTCGCTGCCGACCTCGTGCATGTGGCCGAGGCCCATCCGGTAGGACTCGACGACGCCCGTGCTCAGGTACGGCATCCCGATCTTGGCGCAGTACGCCTCGACGATCGGCTGGGCGAAGCGCAGGTTGGCGCGCGGCATGCTCGGGAACAGGTGGTGCTCGATCTGGTAGTTCAGACCGCCCATCAGCCAGTCGGTGACGAGGCCGCCCTTCACGTTGCGCGACGTCAGCACCTGCTTCTCCAGGTGGCCCCAGTTCGTGTCGGCGTCCGGCATCTCCATGCCCTTGTGGTTCGGGGCGAAGACGCTGCCCAGGTGCAGGCCGAAGAGCGCGTGGTGCAACGCGGCGAACGCGATCGCCTTGCCGGGCGACATGATGAGGAACAGCGCACCGAAGTACAGGGTCAGGTGAGCGGCCATCAGGCCGAGCTCGATCCGCGCCTCCCGACGGTTGCGGCGGCTCCAGAGGAACAGCACGCTCGACACCTTGAGGTTGAGGCCTTCGAGGGTGAGCAGCGGGAAGAAGATCTTCGCCTGGTGCCTGGTCAGCCAGCCGTACAGGCCGGTGCGGCCCTCGGCCTGCTCCAGCGTCCAGACGAGTACGCCCTCGCCGACATCCGGGTCCTTGTCGGTGTGGTTCGGGTTGGCGTGGTGCCGGTTGTGCTTGTCGTTCCACCAGCCGTACGACATTCCACAGACGAAGTTGCCGTGCAGCATGCCGAGGACGTCGTGCAACTTGCGGGAGCTGCCGACCTGCTGGTGGCCGGCGTCATGGCCGAAGAACGCGGCGCGGGTGGTGAAGATCGCCAGCGGAATCGTCAGCAGCAGTTGCAGCCAAGAGTTGCCGAGCAGGACGACCCCGGCCCACGTCGCGGCCAGCAGAGCCACGTTCAAGGTGATCGCGATCACGTAGGACGCAGTACGGCGTTCCAGCAGCCCTGCTTCCCTCACTTCGCGAAGCAACGGCGCGAAATCGCTGCCCTTTGTGGCCGGTCGTTCGCGGGTAGGGGCAAGCGCAATGGGCTGAGCCATTGAGTGTCCTCATCTCAGAGCGGTGGGGAGGCCTAGGCGTTGAGCCGCGGGCCAGCGTAGTGCAACCAGCCTGTTCCCCGGACCATCCGAAAGCATGAGTGCTACTACGTCACTACGCCGGGGTGCTGCCGCCCACAGGACAGTGGAGCTAGCACCACTGAGCCCGACCTGACTCTCGGTCATGATGGTCGGTATGACGATCACACAGCAGGCGCCGAGGGTGCCGATCCGGTTCCCCGCGCTCGCTCAGCCCTTCATCGCGCTCGGGCTGGCGATCCTGGCCGAGATCGGGATCGCGTTCTTCGTTCTCAACGTGGTGGCGGTGCCGCTGATCGCGGTCTGGGTCGGTATCCCGCTGCTGCTGGTCTTCGTGCCGTGCGCCCGCTGGTTCGCGAACTGCCACCGGGTGATCTACGCCGGCATCATCGGCCAGCCGATCCCCAAGCCGTACAAGAAGCCCCCGATGAAGGGCTTGCTGATGTGGCTGCGGACGACCCTGAGCGACCCGGCGACCTGGCGCGACATCGCCTGGCTGCTGGTGAACGCGGTGGTCGGCTTCACCCTGAACCTGCTGTCGGCCGTCCTGTTCCTGGCCTCGATCTTCTACCTGATCTACCCGTTCCTGGTCTGGGTGACGCCCGACGGCGTCTTCACCGAGCCCTTCGGCGGGCTGTTCACGGTCAACGTGGCGACCAGCTTCCTGATGATCCCGGTCGGCCTGATCGCATTCCTGATCTGGGTCGGCTCCGGGGAGCGGCTGCTCAAGGCGAGCGCGTACATCGGCAAGTCGCTGCTCGGCCCGACCGAGAGCGCGCAACTGGCGATCCGGGTCCGCGAGCTGTCCGAGTCCCGCGCCGAGACGGTCGACACCCAGGCAGCCGAGCTGCGCCGGATCGAGCGCGACCTGCACGACGGCGCGCAGGCCCGGCTCGCCGCGCTGAGCATGAACCTGGGGATGGCCGAGGAGATGGTCGCTCGCGACCCCGCTCAGGCGGCCGCACTGCTCACCGAGGCGCGCGAGTCCGCCAGTACTGCGCTCTCCGAGCTGCGCGACCTGGTCCGTGGCATCCACCCGCCGGTCCTGGCCGACCGGGGCCTCGAAGGCGCGGTCAAGGCCCTCGCGCTGAGCCTGCCGTTCAAGGTCGACGTGACGATCGAGCTGCCCGGCCGGCCGCCGGCGCCGGTGGAGTCCGCGGCGTACTTCGCTGTCGCCGAGGCGCTCGCCAACACGCTCAAGCATGCGGCGGCGACCACGGCCTGGGTGCAGATCAGCCACGAGCGCGAGCGGCTGCACATCCTGGTCGGCGACGACGGCGTGGGTGGCGCGACGGTACGACCCGGTGGCGGTTTGTACGGGATCGAGCGGCGGTTGGCCGCCTTCGACGGTACGTTGACCGTGGCCAGCCCGACCGGCGGGCCGACCACCGTGATCATGGAGTTGCCTTGCGAGTCGTCATCGCTGAAGATCACGCCCTCCTCCGGGACGGCCTGATCCGGCTGCTGGAAGCCCACGACTTCGAAGTACTGGAGGCGGTCGACAACGGCCCCCGGCTGGTCCCGGCGCTCGTCGAGCACCGGCCGGACGTGGCCGTCGTCGACGTCCGGCTGCCGCCGACCTTCACCGACGAGGGCCTGAAGGCTGCCATCGAGGCGCGCCGGCAGGTACCAGGGCTGCCCGTCCTGGTGCTCTCGCAGTACGTCGAACAGCTCTACGCCCGCGAGCTCCTCACCGGGGGCGGCGGCGCGGTCGGCTACCTACTCAAGGACCGGGTCTCGAACGTGGCCGAATTCCTCGACTCGGTACGCCGGGTCGCAGGCGGCGGGACGGCGATGGACCCCGATGTGATCGGTCAGCTGCTGGCGCGCAACACCCGGGACGAGCCGATCGGGCGACTCACGCCGCGCGAGTCCGAAGTACTGGGTCTGATGGCGGAGGGGCGGTCCAACGCGGCGATCGCGGCGGCGTTGTTCGTCACCGAGAAGGCTGTGTCGAAGCACACCAACAACATCTTCTCCAAGCTGGACCTGCCGCCGTCGGAGGACGACAACCGCCGGGTGATGGCGGTGCTCACCTACCTGTCCTCGCGCTGACCTGGGCTCGGTGGCGGGGTGCTGTTGCCGGCACTGCGCGGGTTGGCAGGTCGAACAGCAGTACTGGCAGGAAGCGGCGTAGCGCCAGGCAGACCGTCACTAGTAGGACGATCGGCTCGCCGACTGCGACGAGGAACTGGATGTGCGGGTCGGCTGCCGACAGTGGGCGGATCAGGGCGGCGACGATCGCGATTCCGCTGGCGAGTGGCCAGAGGCCGAGCCAGGTTTTGGCGTCGAAGGCCGCGATCACCACGAGCAGTACGGCGTACGGGACGCCGATCATTGCCAGGCGTGGCCAGCTGGCTCGGTCGGCGAGTCGCTCCATCAGGGGTTTGCCGTAGAGGCCGGCGAGGAAGAAGACGAGGTTCTGGTACACGGGGCCGCGATTGCCCGGTACGTCGAGGAAGCCGGACGCGGTGATGGCCGACAACACGAAGGCTGCTGCGAGGACCAATGCGGTCGGCACGCGGCGTACCAGCTTGGCGAAGACGAAGTAGAGGGCCAGCGCGGAGAGGTACCAGAGGTTTGTCGGGGCGATCGTCAGCTGGGCGAGGAGGTCTCGCGGGCCGGTCGCGCGCTCGGTGTGGAAATCGGGTACCAGGGCGAGGACAGCGGTGTGGATGCAGAGCCAGAGGGCGTACAGGTAGAAGAACTTGGCCACTCTGGTGCGGGCCACCACTCGCCAGGGACGCTGGACTGCGTTGACGGCGAAGAAGCCGGAGATCGCGAAGAAGAGGGGCATGCGCAGCGGCAGCAACTGTTCGCTGAAGCTGCCCCAGGCGGCCGGGATCGGGCCTGCGGAACGCCAGTCGATCTGCAGGTAGTGCTTCATGATCACGTGCCACAGCACCACCAGCAGAATGCAGACGCCCTTGGCCACGTCCGCCCAGGCGACCCGGCTCTGCGCCCTGGTCGCCGTCGATGTCTCCCCCACGAGCAATGCCCCCTGTGTTGTGTGTACTGGGGTCCACAGCACGCGACGGGTACCTGCGGGGTCAACGAACTGCCCGTCCGGTGTCCCGTTAGCCCGGCAGAGATGCACGATCAGGCTGCGGTGAGGATGTAGAGAACCCGGCCATGGCTTCGTCCACGGGTAGTTGCGCCGACCGGCGTACGGATTGAATGGGAGAGTTTCGAGATGACGAAGTTCCTGCTGATCGTCGACTACCAGCCCGGCGTGATCGACACGCCGATGACCGAGTGGGCGCCCGAGGACGTCAAGGCGCACATGGCGTACTACGAAGCGCTGAACAACGAACTGCTGGCCAGCGGCGAACTGGTGGAGCACCTGGCGCTCAGCTGGCCCGAGGAGGCCAAGACGGTGATCTCCGACGGCAAGGCCGCCCCGGTGATCACGGACGGCCCGTTCGTCGAGTCGAAGGAGATGCTGGCCGGCTTCCAGATGGTCGACGTCGAATCGCTGGAACGAGCCCTGGAGATCGCCGCTCTCGTCTCCCAGGTCCCCGGCCCCGGCGGCGTCCCCATCCAGCAACCGATCGGCGTCCGCCGGGTGATGGAAGCCGCCGACTTCGAAGAGCTCAACCCGCTGGGCTAGAGGCTCTGTCCCGACCGACAGGACATAGTCCCTCGGCTGGCCTGTTCAGCCACCTCTGTGAGCCTGGCGACAAAGGCTGACCGCTGACTATGTCCTGTCGGTCGGGACGCATGTGGATAACTTTCAGCCCGGTCAGGCACTATCCGGCAGGCTCCCGTGGGTGGAAACTCTGGCCGAGGTGCTGAAGCGGCTGGGTGGTCGCGCCACCTTCGCCGAGCTGACCCAGCTCACCTCGAAGCGGAAGGTAGCGGCCGCTGTGAGCGCGGGCGACATCCAGCGGCTGGCGCGTGGGCTCTACGGACTGCCCGGAAACGAGTCGGCCGATCAGCTCGTCGCCATCGCCTATGACGGGGTCGTGTCACACCTGAGCGCGGCGGCCACCTGGGACCTGCCGCTGCTCAGCAGACCCAAGAAGCCGCACATCACCGTGCCGAAGAAGCGTCGTCCTCGCCCGGGGTTGCCTGCCGTTCTGCACTGGGCGCCGACGTCCGCGGAGGACCGCACGAGACGGTTGACCTCGATTCTCCGAACGGTGACCGACTGCGCCCGGATCCTCCCCTTCGGCGAGGCGCTCGCGGTGGCCGACGCCGGCTTGCGTCTCGGGCTCACCCGCCGGGAGCTGATCGCGGCGACCACTGTGATGCGCGGCTCCGGCAGCATCAATGGGCGCGCGGTGGGCACCGCCGCGACCGCGGCGAGCGAGAGTTTTCTCGAGTCGATGCTGCGGGCTCTGCTGATCCAGGACGGCATCGAGGGGTTCGAGCCGCAGGTCACGGTCACCAGAGGGTGGTTCCGGGCGCGAGTGGATCTCGGCCATCGACAGGCGCAGGTCGCACTGGAGGCCGAAGGGTACGAGTACCACGGAACGAGCAGCGCCTTCGCTGCCGATTGCCGGCGATACGACGAGTTGGTCGCGGCGGGCTGGCTGGTGCTGCGGTTCACCTACCAGCAGATCGTCTTCGAACCAGCGTGGGTGGTCGACGTGGTTCGAGAGGCCCTGTCCCGACCGACAGGACATAGTGCTCGAATCGCCGGCGCCCACCTCCTCGGTGAGCGTGCCGAGCGGGTTGGCTGGTGACTATGTCCTGTCGGTCGGGACGGAGCTCACAGCCGGATGCGGCGGAGGAACTCCTGGGTGCGCGGTTCGGCCGGGTGCTCGAGGATCTGGCCGGGTGGGCCCGATTCCAGGAGGCGGCCCTGGTCGAGGAAGCAGACTTTGTCGGCCACTGAGCGGGCGAAGGTCATCTCGTGGGTGCAGAGGACCATCGTGATGCCCTCGGCGCTGAGTTCGCGCAGCAGGTCCAGGACCTCGCCGACCAGTTCGGGGTCGAGGGCTGAGGTGACCTCGTCGAGCAGCATGAGTTTGGGCGAGTTGACCAGGGCACGGGCGATGGCGGCGCGTTGTTGCTGACCGCCGGAGAGTTCGTCGGGTTTGGCTGATGCCTTGTCGGCCAAACCCACCCGGTCGAGCATTCGCAGGGCCTGGGTGCGGGCGAGGTCGCGCGGTACGCGGTGGACGCGGATCGGGGCCAGGGTGACGTTGTCCAGTACGGACAGGTGGGGGAAGAGGTTGTAGGACTGGAAGACGATGCCGATGCCGGAACGGACCTTGTCGGTGTCGATCCGGGGGTCGGTGATGTCGGTGCCGTCGAGCTCGATGACGCCGTCGTCGACTGTCTCGAGCAGGTTCACGCAGCGCAGCAGGGTGGACTTGCCGGAGCCTGATGCGCCGATCAGGACGACGCACTCCCCCGCCTCGACGTCGAGGGTGAAGTCGTCGAGGACGAGGTTGGAGCCGAAGGATTTCCGCACGTTGCGGATTGACAGCAGGCTCACACCACACCTCCGCCGGCGCCGTACCAGCCCTGCCGCCGGGCGACCCAGTCGGTCAGCCGGGTCAGCGGGATGGTCAGCGCGACGAACAGCAGCCCCGCTACGACGTACGGGGTGAAGTTGAAGTCCTCGGCTGTCTCCAGTTGCGCTGCGCGGATCGCGTCGATGACGCCGAGGACAGCGATCAGGCCGGAGTCCTTCTGCAGCGAGACGAAGTCGTTGAGGAGCGGCGGCAGCACTCGCCGGACCGCTTGCGGCAGTACTACGAAGCGCAGCGTCTGCCGATGCGACAGCCCGAGGGATCGGGCCGCGGCTCGCTGCGACGGGTGGATCGACTCGATCCCGGCGCGGAAGACCTCGGCTACGTACGACGAGTAGGTGAGGACCAGCGCGGCTCCGCCCCAGATCACCGCCTGGTTGGGCAATCCGCGCAACTGCAGCGCCGGTACGCCGAAGCCGAGCAGGAAGATCACCAGCAGCAGAGGCAGTCCGCGGAAGATGTCGGTGTAGGCGGCCGCGAAGATCCGGAACGGAAAGAAGATCGGGCCACGCAGCGTCCGCATGATCGCCAGCGTGAGTCCGAAGACGACGATCAGCACCGCGCAAACGAGCATCACCCGCACGTTCAGCCACAGCCCCTGGGCGACGACCGGCAATGCCTCCCAGCCACGATGAAAGTCGAAGAAGGTCGCCCGCACCCGCGGCCACCCCGGCGTCGACCCCACCCCGAAAACCACCAACGCCAACAGCCCAAACGTACTCACACCGGCGATCAGGCCGGAACGGACAGTTCGCTGCCGGCGATACTTCGATCTTTCTTGTTGAAGCGCCGACGGTTGCCAGTCGCTCACGAGAGTTCCGGTGCGCCTTCTGCGGTCAGCCATTGCTTCTGCAGGGCGGTCAGCGTTCCGTCGGCGCGCAGCGCGTCGACGGCCTGCGAGACGCAGCCAGTGAGCTTCGAGCCCTTCTCCAGGACGAAGCCGAACTGCTCGGGCTTGTCCGTGGCCGGGAGCTGGCCGACGATCTTGCCGTCGTCGAGCTGCGCGGCGGTCATGTAGAAACCGGTCGGCAGGTCGACCACGATGCCGTCGATCTGCTTGTTCTTCAGCGCCTGCACGGCCAGGTCGTTCGAGTCGAACACGGCCGGCTGCTGCTTCGGCCTGATCACGTCGCGCAGTGAGGTGTAGCTCGTCGTCCCGACCTGGGCGCCGAGCTTGGCGTCGGCGAGTCCGGCGACCGAGGTGACCCCGGCGATCTTGCTCCCCGCCGTGGTGATCACGGTCTGCCGGACGTCGTAGTACCCGGTCGAGAAGTCGACGGCCTTGGCCCGGTCGGCGGAGATCGACACCTGGTTGACGTCCAGGTCGAACTTCTTCGGTCCCGGCGCGAAGGCAGCGTTGAACTGGACCGTCTGCCACTTCACCTCGCTCGCCTCGAAGCCGAGCTTCTTGGCCACCGCATAGGTGACGGCCGATTCGTACCCCTTGCCGTTGGCCGGATCGTCGCCCGAGAACCACGGCTCGTACGCCGGTTTGTCGGTGCCGACCGAGAACGTCCCCGCGGTCTTCAGGGCCAGCTTGTCCTTGCTACAGGCATCGGCCGAGGACGGCGGGGCCGCCGGACCGGCGGAGTCTTCTTCGGGAGCGCAGGCGGTGAGCGCGACGACAGCGAGGGCGGCGCCGACGGCCAGGGCTGAACGAGCAGTCATGGCAGCAGCGTAGAGCCCAACTGCTGCCGGTAGTGGCTGGGGCTGCGGCCGGTGAGACGGCGGAAGCGGGTGGAGAAGTAGAGGGGGTCGGGGAAGCCGACCTCGGTGGCGATCGCGGCGACTGGGCGGGTGGTCAGTTCCAGGAGGCGGGCTGCGGTGTCGAGGCGGCGGCGTTCCACGAATTGTTGAGGGGTAGTGGCTAGTTGGGTGCGGAAGAGATGGGCGAAGCGGGAGACCGAGAGGGTGCTTTCGCGGGCCAGGACGGCGACGGAGAGGTCGGCGCGGAGGTTGCGGTCGATGTACTCGATGGCTCGGAGTAGGCGGTCGTCGATCTGGGCGGCTTTGGGGTTCTGGGCGTCGCACCAGATGATGGCCGCCTCCAGGGCGTTGACGCTCAGGACTTCGCCTTGGGTGAGGACGCTGTCTTGGTGACGGACTGCGTCGGACAGGGCGTGGGTGATTCGGTCCGCGGCGGCTGGGCTGGGGTGGAGTTGAAGGATGCCTGGGGCAACTGATGGCCAGTCGAGCAGAGGGAGCCAGTCGGGGCGGGGGTGGAAGTGGGCGAAGAGGAAGTGCCAGCGGTCGCCTGCGGTGCCGTAGTCCTGGAGGGTGCCGGGACGGATGAGGGTGGTGACGCCTGGGCCGGCCTGGATGCCGCTGCCGACGCTGCCTTGGCCGTCGAGGGTGTGGATCAGGAGCCAGTCCGTGGTGCCGCGGCGGCGGTAGGTGGCGTAGCTCGGACCTTCGTCGAACTCGCCGGCCAGCAGGCGGCGGACGGCCGGGGTGAAGGAGTCCGGCTTCCGCGTAGCAGGATCTCGAAGGTTCACAGTTCGATAGGGTATCCACAGGCCGGTCGTGGCGGCGGATGCTGGAGACATGACCAGCACAGTTGCAGAGGTGTACGCGCGGGACGGGATCGTACAGGTTCCCGGCGTGCTCCGCCCGGCCGAAGTCGAGCAGATCAAGGCTGCGTATATGCAGCAGGTCGCCGTTGATCACTCGCTGGCGATCGATGACGGGGTGCCTGCGGAGGACCCGCTCGCGCAGTATCCGCGGTTCGTTCATCCGCATCGGCGGACCGAGGTGGAGGCCGGGCGGCTGGCGTTGGAGTGGATGCTCGACAACCGGATCCTCGATGTCGTCGAGACGCTGATCGGGCCGGCCCTGGGGGCTCAGTCGATGTTCTACTTCAAGCCGCCGGGGGCGCGGGGGCAGGCGATGCACCAGGACAACACGTTCCTGCGGGCGCATCCGGAGACCTGTCTGGCGGCTTGGATCGCGATCGACGACGTGGACGCCGAGAACGGTGGGCTGGCGGTGGTACTGGGGTCGCACGAGGTTGAGCTGTTGTGCCCGGAGGAGGCTGATCTGACGGAGTCGTTCACCAATGCCGAAGTACCGATTCCCGACGGACTGAGCAAGGTGCAGACAAGGATGAAGGCCGGCGACGTGCTCTTCTTCCACGGCAGCGTCGTCCACGGCTCGCGGCCGAACACCAGCACGGATCGCTTCCGGCGGTCGTTGATCTTCCACTACATCTCAGCGGAGAGCACGGAGATCGCCGCCTTCTACAACCCGCTCGTACGCCCCGACCGCCGGACCACCGTCATCTCCGAGGCCATCGGCGGCGGCCCGTGCGGCGACTACGCGAACGCAGAACCGTAACCGTCAGCTGGAGTAGTCGCGGAAGCCGCGGCCGGTTTTGCGGCCGAGGTAGCCGGCGGTGACCAGGTGCTCGAGCAGCGGGGCCGGAGCGAAGCCTGGTTCGCGGAACTCCAGGTAGAGGGTGCGCTGGATGGCCAGGGAGACGTCCAGGCCGACTACGTCCAGGAGCTCGAACGGTCCCATCGGGAGGCGGCAGCCGAGCTTCATGGCGGCGTCGATGTCGTCGACGCCGGCGTAGTGCGCTTCGAGCATCCTGACCGAGTCGTTGAGGTACGGGAAGAGCAGGCCGTTGACGATGAAGCCGGCGCGGTCGCCGCACCGTACCGGGTGCTTGCCTGCGGCAACTGCTACCGCGGCGACCGTGTCGGCGACCTCGGGCGAGGTGCTCACGGTGCTGACCACCTCGACCAGCTTCATCACCGGCGCGGGGTTGAAGAAGTGCAGGCCGACGACGTCTCCGGGGCGCTTGGTCGCCATCGCCAGATCGATCACCGGCAGGCTGGAAGTGGTCGTCGCCAGGACAGCGCCCGGCTTGCAGATCTCGTCGAACGTCTCGAACAGCGCCTGCTTGACGCTGAGCTCCTCGACGACCGCCTCGATCACCAGGTCGGCCTGGGCGAGGTCGTCGAGTTTCGCCGTACCGATGATCCGGGTGAGGGCCGAGTCGCGCTCCTCGGAGGAGAGCTTGCCGCGCTGGACGCCCTTCTCCAGCGAGCGCTCGAGTGCCGCGCGGACCCGGTCGACCTTCTCGGTGCCGCGGGCGACGTACAGGACGTCGTACCCGGCCTTGGCGCAGACCTCGATGATGCCGACCGCCATCGTGCCGGAGCCGACGACGCCGATCTGCTGGACCGCGCGGACCGCCGGCGCACCGCCCGAGGTCGACGGCGTCAGGTCGTCCTCGACGACGACCGGGGAGTCGGGCGACTCGTAGGTGTAGAAGCCGCGGCCCGTCTTGCGGCCGAGCAGCCCGGCGGTGACCATCTGCTTGAGGATCGGGGCCGGCGCGTGCAGCCGGTTGCGGCCCTGCTTGTACATCGTGTCGAGAATCTCGTACGCCGTATCGAGGCCGATCAGGTCGAGCAGGGCCAGCGGACCCATCGGGTACCCGCAGCCCAGCCGCATCGCCGCGTCGACGTCCTCGCGGGTGGCGTAGTGCGACTCGACCATCGACACCGCGTGGTTGAGGTACCCGAACAGCAGCGCGTTGGCGATGAAGCCCGCGCGGTCGGCCGCGACGACCGGAACCTTCTCCAGCTTGCGGGCGAGCGCGATCACGTCGTCGACCACGTCCGGCTCGGTGACGACGGTCTTGATCACCTCGACGAACTCCTGCACGGGTGCGGGGTTGAAGAAGTGCATGCCGACCACGCGGCGCGGGCGCTGGGTGGCGACGGAGATCTCGGTGACCGAGAGGCTGGAGGTGTTGGTGGCCAGGATGGCGTCCTCGCGGACCACCTTGTCGAGCGCGGAGAAGATCTCGCGTTTGAGCTCGAGCCGCTCGATCACGGCCTCGATCACCAGGTCGCAGTCGGCCAGCGCCTCGATCTCGGTGGCGAAGGTGACCCGGTCGAACAGCGCCTGCTGGTCCTCGGGCGACAGCTTGCCGCGCTTCACCGCCCGGTCGGTCGAGTGCTGGATGTGCCCGCGGCCGCGTTCGACCGCGTCCTCGTCACGCTCCACGCCGACGACGCTCAGCCCGTGCCGGGCGAACACCTCCGCGATACCGGCTCCCATCGTGCCGAGACCGACCACTCCGACCGTCTTCAGTTCGCGCGCCATGGCTCGAAGTGTGCCAGTCGCCACACTGGTCCGCACATGAGCTGTGTCACGGGCGTTGAAAAGGTCACACCTCGTCGACCACGAGTGGAGTGCTGGACCAGTCGTTGATCAGGCGGTTGCAGTCTGGTGCGGTGGCGAGGGCTTTGGCGATCGAGACGGGCCTGACATCCAGTACTGCGAGCTGCCGCGGCTCGATCCAGACCGCTTTGTAGCTGCCCGCCTTCGAGTCCGCCGGGCTGGCCAGCTCCTCGCCGGTTCCCGCGCCGAACTCCCCGCCGAGCACCTCGGCGCGGTAGTAGTACTGAGTACTCCCCCGGAAGTTCACCGCCGCCACCAGCGCGTCGACCCGCACGATCAGCCCGAGTTCCTCGTGCGTCTCGCGGATCGCGGCCTCCTGCGGGGTCTCGCCGTCCTCCACTCCCCCGCCCGGGAGGGTGTAGTAGGTGATGCCGTCGCGGATGCGTTCGATGGCGGCCAGGCCGGTGGCGGTGAGGAGGACTACGCCGGCGCGGATCATGTGCGGCGGGCCATTACGTAGTACCAGCCGCTTGTTCTTGCTTGGGCTTGTTGCCAGGTGAGGACTGTCCAGCCGGTGTCGGCGAGGACGGCGCGGAGGGGTTGTTCCTGCCATTTGGTGAAGTGGCGCGGGAGGTCGAGGAAGCGGTTCGACCATTCGTCGCCGGCGCCTTCGCTGGTGGTGAAGGCGAGGTGGGTCGCCGCGGCGTGGGCCTTGCGGAGGACTGTGGCGAGCTGCTCAGGGGTGAAGTGCAGGAAGACGGCGTCGGCGAAGACGAGGTCGTACGGTCCGCCGAAGTCGTCGCTCAACGCGTTGAGGTGCTCGGCGTCGTGGCCGTCGGCACGAATCATCTCGACGAAGGAGCCGGCGGCGTCGGTACGCCGTACGCGATGCCCACGCCGCTCCAACTCAACCGCGTCCCGGCCTGTACCGCTACCCAACTCGAGAACATCCCCACCGCCCGGCAGCCGCGCATCAATCTCGTCGAACAGCTCGACCAACTGTTCATTCACCCCGGTCGGAATGGACTCCCGAAACCGCTCCGCCGCCCGCTCATACGTCGCCAACGTCACCTCATTCGGTGTCGGCAGCACGGTCCACCCTTCCCCCTCATGCTCAATCACCACCGGCAGTTCCAACCCCAGCCTGAGCTCCGGCGCAACCACCACCACCGTCTCCCCCCGATGCTGATCCCCAATCTCCCGCAAGATCGCCTCAACCGGCCACCGGTCAGCCTGGGCCGGGTCCGCCTGGGCCGGATGCTGTGCGCGCGGCAGTGTCGCCCCCATCCCCAGCTCGTCTGCCAAGCCGGCCTCAACCGGCCGGCCGTTTGCGTGGGCCGGGTCTGCCTGGGCCGGATGGTGTGGGCGCAGGAGCGTCAAACTGACCGCTAGCTCCTCCGCCAACCCTGCGGCTTGCTCCGCCGCGGCTGGGGTGGCGTAGACGGCGGCGATGCGCTCGCCGGTCAGGCGTTCGCGGGAGCCGGGCGGCAGGAGGATCAGCCGGGCGGGGCACATCAGGTTCACGGCAGCGAGCCTGGCGTGAGGATCAGGCCGGTCGGGCACATCCGGTTCATGGGCGGGAGGTCGGCCGGTGGCTCGGGTGGGTGGGCGGCAGGTTCACGGGCGGACGAAGGCCAGGGCTTGTTCGGCGTAGTGGGGCCAGGTGTCTGCATGTTCGAGGGGGACTACGACCCATTCCTTCATCGGGCGACCCATGCCGGGGTCGAAGGCTTCTGCGCCGCTCAGTTTGAGGGCCTCCTCGCGGGGCTCCGGGGGCAGCTTGAAGGTCATCGCGTCGCCGAAGAGCCCGGCCAGCATCTTCTTCTCGATCTTCAGGCACGGCATGCCGAACATGCTGCCCTCGACCACACCCTCGTCCGCGAGCCCCTTGGCGACCGCGTCATACTCCAACCGCGTCTTCAGGCTGATCTTCGGCTTCATGAGGTCAGCTTCTCACCCGCCACGGCAGGGCGACATGGGGTTGGGCGCGCGATTGGACTACGGTGCTTTGTCGTGCGCCTGGTGATTGCTCGTTGTTCAGTGGATTATTCCGGTCGGTTGACGGCCCATCTTCCGATGGCGCCCCGGTTGTTGATGGTGAAGGCGGACGGTTCTGTCCTGATCCACGCCGACGGTGGGTCGTACAAGCCGTTGAACTGGATGTCGCCGCCGTGCAAGTTGACGGAGGAAGAGGGCGTCTGGAGTGTCACCAACAAGGCGGGCGAGGAGTTGCGGATCACCTTCGAGGAGGTGCTGAGCGACTCGTCCTACGAGTTGGGGCTGGACCCTGGGTTGATCAAGGACGGGGTCGAGGCGCATCTGCAGGAGCTGCTGGCCGAGCATGTGCACACCTTCGGCGAGGGGTTCACGCTGGTACGCCGGGAGTACCCGACCGCGATCGGGCCGGTCGACCTGCTCTGCCGGGATGCGGACGGCAAGCACGTCGCCGTGGAGATCAAGCGCCGCGGCGAGATCGACGGCGTCGAGCAGCTCACCCGGTACGTCGAACTGCTCAACCGCGACCCGCTGCTGGCCCCCGTGCGCGGCATCTTCGCCGCGCAACTGATCAAGCCGCAGGCCCAGTTCCTGGCCACCGACCGCGGCCTCGAATGCGTCACCGTCGACTACGACCTCCTCCGAGGCATGGAATCCGACGTACTACGCTTGTTCTGATTCAGCTACAGTGTGTGATCCACGTAAAGCCTGCCCGATTCCGGGCAGATCTTTGCCAATGGACCTCATTTGACTGCAGAGTGAGCGGGTGATGAGTGAGGCGGCGGATCCCAGCGAAGACCTCGTTGACCAGGTCAGCCGCACCACCGGACTGACGCCGGACGATGCCCGCCGGGTGGTCGCCGACGTCCTGGCCTACTTCACCGAGACGACCGAGCAGTACGTCCGGCGCCGGCACCGCGAGCTGCAGACCTACGGTGCCCGCAACGACGAGATCTTCGCCCGGCTCGGCAGCGAGCTGCGGCACTGGCCGGTCCGCTCACCCGAGCTGTCCGCCCGCCAGTTGCGCCGGATCGTCTACGGCTGAAACGTCGCTCGGCTAACTGAAACCCCACGAAAGGAACACCCTCCCCATGTGCGGAATCGTCGGATACGTCGGCACCAAACCGGCCGCGCCGATCCTGGTGGACGGCCTGGCCCGGCTCGAGTACCGCGGGTACGACTCGGCCGGCGTCGCCGTCGTCGGGTCCAGTGAGCTGAAGGTGCACAAGGACGCCGGCCGGGTCCGTGAGCTGGAGGCCTCGCTGCCCAAGCGGTTCGGCGGCAAGCTCGGCATCGGGCACACCCGCTGGGCCACCCACGGCGGCCCGAGCAAGGACAACGCGCACCCGCACGCCAGCGGCAACGAGCGGATCGCCGTCGTCCACAACGGCATCTTCGACAACGCCGGCGCACTGCGCCGCCAGCTCGAGGAGGCCGGCGTCAAGCTGCGTTCCGAGACCGACACCGAGGTCCTCGCGCACCTGATCGAGCAGTCCGACGGCGCCACCCTCGAGGAGAAGGTGATGGCCGCGCTGCGCCGGATCGAGGGCACCTACGGCATCGCCGTCGTCGACCTGGACTTCCCCGACCGGATCGTGGTCGCCCGCAACGGCAGCCCGCTGATCCTCGGTATCGGCGACGGCGAGATGCACGTCGCCTCCGACGCCGCCGCGCTGATCCGCTACACCCGCCAGGTCGTCTACCTGGACGACGGCGAGATGGCGACCGTCAAGGCCGACGGCTACCGCACCTTCACCCAGGACGCGTCGCCGACCACCAAGACCGCCAAGACGGTCGAGTGGAGCGCCGACGAGTACGAGCGCGGCCTGCACGAGCACTTCATGATGAAGGAGATCCACGAGCAGCCGGAGGCCGTTCAGCGCGCGCTTCGCGGCCGCCTGGACGAGCGCTTCCACACCGTCCACCTGGGCGGCCTGAACATGGACGCGCGGGAGGCCCGGGAGATCAAGCGGGTCAAGATCCTCGGTTGCGGTTCGGCGTACTACGCCGGCCAGATGGGCGCCCAGTTCATCGAAGAGGTGGCCCGGATCCCCGCCGACGCCGAGCCGGCCTCGGAGTTCCGCTACCGCAACCCGGTGGTCGAGCGCGACACCCTGTACGTCGCGGTCAGCCAGTCCGGCGAGACGCTCGACACCCTGGTCGCGGTGCAGGAGCTGAAGCGCAAGGGCGGCCGGGTGATCGGCCTGGTCAACGCGGTCGGCTCCAGCATCGCCCGTGAGGTCGACGGCGGCGTCTACCTGCACGCCGGCCCGGAGGTCTCGGTCGCGTCGACCAAGGCGCTCACCAACATGGCCGTCGCGTTCGCGATGCTCGGCATCCACCTCGGCCGGATCCGCGACGTCTCCCCCGCCGACGGCCGCCGGCTGATCGAGGGCCTGAAGCGGATCCCCGAGCAGATCCAGACGATCGTCGACCAGGAGGAGGAGCTGGGCAAGATCGCCGGCCGCCTCTCCAAGCACGAGAGCGTCTTCTTCGTCGGCCGCACCCGCGGCTACCCGGTCGCCCGCGAAGGCGCGCAGAAGTTGAAGGAGATCTCCTACCGGCACGCCGAGGCGTACCAGACCTCCGAGCTGAAGCACGGCCCGCTGGCGCTCATCTCGCCGGACGTGCCGAGCGTCGCGATCGTGCCGAAGGACGAGCTGCTCGACCGCAACATCGGCGCCCTGCACGAGATCGCCGCCCGCTCGGGGCCGCTGTACGTCGTCACCCACCCGGGCGTCGAGGTCCCGGACGGCGCCGCCGCGGTGATCGAGGTCCCGAAGAACGAGCCGGAACTCGACCCGATCCTGCTCACCATCCCGCTGCAGATCATCGCGTACTACGCCGCCGTCGCCCTCGGCCACGACGTCGACAAGCCGCGCAACCTGGCGAAGTCGGTCACCGTCGAGTAGTCCTCAAGCTGACTACGGAACCGCCGCCGGCCGGACATCCAGTCTGGCCGGCGGTGGTCCGTCAGCCGTCCGAGGTCAGCTTGCGGAGTGCGACGTTGTCGACCTTCCCGTTGGGGAGCAGTGGAAATCGGCGAACGACGACGACACGGACCGGGCGGGCATAGTCCCGCAGGTCGGCCAGATCAAGGCTCGCCAGGTCGATCCCGTCCGGATTGTCGGACTCCACTGCGGCGACCACCCGGTCGTCGACGACCGTGACCCAGGCGGCCAGTACCCGTCGGTCCGCGACGAGCTGCCTGCGTACCTCGTCCAGGTCGATCCGGCGACCGCGGACCTTCGCCTCGTCGTCGATCCGGCCGACGTAGCGCAACCCGTCCGGAGATGGCGTGACCAGGTCGCCGGTCCGGTACCAGTCTTCATCTCGCAGCGGCAGCTCAACCGGTCCGAGCATTTCGCCGGAGCCGCGGTAGAACCGCCCGAGATTGTCCCGGGGATCCAGATAGCCGCCGAAACGCTGAGCCCCCCGGACACAGAGCTCAGTGCGTCCATCGCCGGCCGGCGCCAGGATCCACTCCAGCTGCGGAAAGATCTCACCGATGGGAATGCCGCCCTCGTCACCGACCGGGTCCTGCTCGGCGACGGCCTCGGGAAGCACATACTCCGCCACAGCGATGGTGAGCTCGGTGGGACCGTACGAATTCACAATCACCGAGGACGGCGCCGCGCTCCGCCACAGCCGGACCACGTCCTCGGTGAGCGGCTCACCACCGAACTCGCCGACGCGGACATCGGGGAGTGACCCTGGCTCCAGCATGCCGAGGCGAGCGGCATAGCGAATCTGTGACGGCACGGAGTTCCAGATCGTGATGCGTTGCCTGCGGCAGAAGGACGAGACCAGCAAACCCTCCCGCTCGGCGGGCACCACGACGGTCGCCGCGCCGACCGCCGCCAGCACGACGACGTCGAAGAAGGCGTCGAAATACGGCTGGTAGTTCTGGGCGATCCGGTCACCCGGCCTGCAACGGTCGAGGGCGGCCATCTGCCGCGTGTAGGCAGCCAGGTTGCCCTCGGTCACCGGAACGTCCTTCGATCGCCCGGTGGAACCGGATGTCCCGATGACATAGACCACCTCCGGAGGGACTACGGAGGTACCGCCTCCACCATCCAGGCGGGTCAGGCGCGGTGCCGCCGGCCACTGGCCGCACTCGTCGGCACGCCAGGCTGCCCCGAGCCGGACAAGGCGCGCATCCTCGGCGGGTCCGGGCGGTACCGGGACGATCGGGCAATTCAGCATCCGCAGCGCGATCATCAGCGGGTAGAAGCCGGCGCCTGCCGGGGCGGTCACGCCGACGACCTGTCCCGCACCCACCCCGGCACCCGACAGCTCCGATGCCAGCCTTCCGGCATCGGCAAAGAGTTCTCGATAGGTCACGCTCCCCGCCGCACTGTCGACCGCGAACAGATCCCCGTGACGGCTGGCCGCGGACCGGTACAGCTCCACCAGTTGGGATGTCACTCAGCGATCTCCACTCACAGGTTCGAGGACCACGCTGCCGATCTCCGACAGCTCCCGGTGGACGTGATCGAGCTCGTCGAAATCGCCGACGCTGCCATCGACGACTACGACGGCACTGGCCGTCCCGGCCCGCCAGTCGATCACCTCGCCGCGGCGTTTGAGGATCGAGAGCCGCTCCACATGGGGCAGTCCGCGCAACTGCGGCAGTCCCCGGATCTCCCGGAGTACTCCTGGCTGTTCGCCGTCTGCGTAGAGGCACCAGCGGTAACACAGCCTGGCCGCATCCTCCCGGACCGGCATCGGGCGCTTCGTCCGGCCAACAGCAGCGGACAAGGCGCAGCTCAACCACTCGCGCACCAGATCGGTACCGGCGGACCGGGCCAGCAATGCTGCGACGTTGCCGCCCAGCCGGCCGTTCACCTCGATGATCCGCGGGCCGTCCGGTCCTCGCTTGATCTCGACATGCGACAGCCCGTCGGACACCCCCAGCGCGCGTAGCGCCTCGACGGCCAGTCGCGACATCTCGGCCTTCTCAGCTCCCGACCAGGCCGACGGATGAAAGCCACCGCGCTCGCGAAAGGGCGCCACTACCGGAAAGCGGCCGACAACCGCCAGAGGTGTGTGTTCGCCTCTGACACTGATCATTTCGACCGACCCGTAGTCCCCCACGCTCTCGTGACCGGTGGGGGCGCCGGCCAGCTCCTCCTCCAGGATGTAATCGACATCCGGTAGCTGCGTAAGGTCCATCCCTGGCACCGGCAGCGGCTCGGCGACGCGGTAGGTGTGCAGGCTGCCAGATCCCGCAGCAGGCTTGAGGACCAGAGCAGGGACGGGGGCCGCCAGGTAGGCCGAAGCGACTTCGTCTCGCCTGATCCGCTTGAACCAGGGCACGGCCAATCCCGCGCGGGCGAGAAGCTGACGCTGCTCGACCTTGTCCCGCAGTGCCTCGACGGTCGCGGGCGAATCCATCGCGAGTCCGCTACCCGCGGCTGCCGCCGCGGTCACTTCCAGCAGATCCTCGGCAAAGGTGGTCAGCAGCGTCGGGGCGAGCTCGGTGAGGTACCGCTTCAGCTCGGCTTCACCATCGAACCGGATGAACTCCGCCCTGGTGCCCACCACTCGCTCGACCTGGTTGACGACCGGATCGTCCGACGGCATCGCGAACGTCACCCGGCACAGCCCGGCCGCGGCGGTGAGGATCTCGGTCGGGGACGCGGCTCCGGTCCCGTAGACGACCATCAGGTGAGGCAATGCGGCCGAGGTGAGTTCAGCGCCGTTCATGGTGCGACCTGATTGGATGCCAGTCGCTCGGTAGCGAGCCCGTCCCGCCGGATCGACCGCGGCAACAAGCCGCCGACGATGGTCACCAGTACTGCGATAGCCAGCCAGGTCACGGCCTCACGGCTGCCCAGCCAGGCGGCGAGCAGTCCGGCGCCCGCGTAGCCGATGGGGCGCGCCGACAAGCTGAGAAGCAGGTCGTACGAACTCACTCGGGCAAGAACCTCACTGGGGATGCGCGCCTGCATGGTTGTCATCCACAAGACCTCGGCAACGCTGGTACCTGCCCCTGTCACGACCGCTAGGACCGTGAGCGACCAGAGTGGAAGGCCGGCGGCCACCGCGGCGAACAGAGGCAGCACGAGCAAGCACAGCAGCCGGCCGACCAGCAACGGCCGACCGACCGGCCACCGCAGCGCAACCGCGTTCCCGGCCAGTTGTCCGGCAGCCATCGCTGACACCAGATAGGCCCAGTGTGTGTCGCCTGAAGCGGCGCCAAGGGCCAGCGGCGCCAGGATCAGGAAGGTCGAGAACAGTGCATTCTCGACTCCGAAGAACGACAGGCTGATGAGTAGCCACGACCGGGCGCGCACTTGTTGCCAGCCGGCAGCCAGGTCCTCCCGCACCGACCGGTCCCCAGCGTGCGTCATCGGCGGCAGGGTGAGCCGGCCAAGCATGACCGCGCTGATCGCGAAGGTCAGCGCATCGAGGACGAAGGCCGGTCCGGGGCCGGCGAAGACCACGATCACCCCCGCGACCAGCGGTCCCGCGATCGAGGTCACGTTGCGGGTCGAGGCCAGCAAGGCGTTCGCCTGGCGGAGCAGGTCTGGTGGGGAGGTCAGCCTGGTCAGTCCCGCCGCGGCGGGCTGCGAGAACGCTGTCGCGAACCCGTTGACCGCCTGAAGGGCGATATACGGCCACAGCACCCGGCAGTCCAGGAAGAACAGCCCGGCGAAGACACCCTGGGTCAGAAAACGGGCCGAGTCGGCCACCTGCATCATCCGGTGACGAGGCAGCCTGTCGGCCCAGACCCCACCCACCAGAACAACGGCGAGAAACACCACCGTATGGGCCGACAGAACCAGCGCCAGAGCGCCCGCCGAGCCCGTCAGCTGGAGGATCCCGAGGGTTAGCGCGACCGGCGCGATCGAGGTGCCGATGTTCGAGCTCGCCCGGGCCACGAACTGGTAGCGGAACGCCTGGACGGCGAGCAGGCGTCGCACCGCCGAACTGCTGTCTCCGGCGCGCTCAGAACGAGTTGATCTCATCACGGAACACCTCCCAGCCCCTGATTCGGACGCCCGGCGCGGCCCGGACGAAGATATCTCGCTCGATCGGCGCCGGCACCAGACCGAGCCCTGCGACCGCGGGCCCCAATGCTTCGGCGCCCGGCGCGCTGATGTCCACAGTCGTGACGGCGGCATCGGTGATGGCGTGACGCACCAGGGCCGATGTTGCCGCGAGCAACGGAGTCGCGGTCCCGGCGGCAGCGAGAACCTGCAGGCAGGAGCGTTTGGCCCAGACCTTTGCGATGCAGAGCGCGTCAAGTCGTCCGGACGCCGTGCCGCTCAGCGCACCGGCGGCCAGATAGGCACGCGGCGCCTCGTCGAAGCGCTCACGGAAGTACTGTGCGTCACGCCGCAATCCGACCTGGCCCACCACCCGTTCGCGCTGTTCGAACAACCCCGCGCACCGGTCGTAGCCGAACTCGGCCAGCGAAGCGGTCACGATCACCCGGTCCACGCTGGAGCGGGGTTCGCCGAGGTCCAGGAAAGGAGTGACCGGACCGCGCATCGTCTCTACCGGACCGAGATGGGCGAACCCGGCCGACTCGAACCCACGCCGGGTGCCGCGCGCCCGGCTGGCAATCGCCAGGACGGCGTCCGCGCCGGCCGCGAGGTGTCGCCGGGACGCCTCCCGGGCAAGAGTGGTGAACACTCCACCGCGCCGGTGCTCCGGATGGACCCAGAGATCATGGAGCAGCCTCACATTGATCCGCTGCCGGTCCTCGAGGACCGCCCGCCGGAAACCGAGCCCCGCGACCAGTTCACCCTGACAATCGACAGCACCCATCAGCGTCGTGGAGCGACGCAGCAACCAGTCCCGCTCGGTGGTCAGTGACCGGCCGAAGGCGAGCTCCCAACCACTCGCGTAGTCGTCCACCGGGATCTGCGACTCGATGGTGACGCAGGCCCCCGCGGGATGATGACCACAACCGGTCACGCGGCAGCCTCCCCCAGCACGGATCGGCACAGGGACAGGTAGCGATCCGCCATCATCTCGACGCTGAACAGGGTCCTCGTCCGGGCGACGGTCGCCGCGGCCATGGCGATCCGCCGGGCGACCGGCAGGGCGGCGAACTCCGCCATCCGGCCGGCCAGGTCCCCGGCGTCGTCAGCGCGGAAATGCAAGCCGGTCTCACCGTCCCGGACGATCTCCCGCGGCCCGCCGCGATCGGCCACGATCGCCGGTACGCCGACGGATCCCGCCTCGGCGACGACCCGGCCGAACCCCTCGACCGAGCACGGATGGATCAGGCAGTCGACGTTGCGATTCAGCCAGGAGACGAAGTCTCCACGCCAGCCGGCGAACCGGACGTTCTGCTCCAGGCCCCGCTCCTCGACCAGCGCTCGCAACTGATCCTCGCCAGGGCCTGCGACCAGCAACGTCAGGCTGATGTCGGCGCCGCGGTCGCGGAGGATGGCAGCCGCGTCGATCCCGAGGCCGAACTGCTTCCAGGCCGCGGCCCGGCCGGCCATGGCGAAGCGGATCCGCCCGCCGGCCGCAACGGGAACCGGCGCCGGCCGGTTCACCGCGACTCCGTTGTGGACGACAGTCACCTGATCGCGGCTCACTCCGGCGATCGTCAAGCTCCGGGCGCTGGCCTGGCTGATCCCGACCCAGCGATCGACCGCGATCCGGCCCCAACCGAGGTCTGCCGGCCGGTGCCGGGCAAACGTCCCGTCGTCACGCACGACGCGGATCTCCTTGTCAGGAAGGACGATGCCTCTCATCACGACGATGATCGGCACTCCCAGGGAGCCGGCCAGCGGTGCATCGACCGCGACGGTCCGATGGTTGCTGATCAGGACGCTGCCGGGCTGGTCGAGGAGGCCCGTGACCGTGCGCTGGTACGTCGCCAGATCCCAGCCGCCGGACTGCGCCGAGTCGTCGTCACCGTCATGGCGGCCGTTCCAGACGACGTGCGTCGAGCGCACTCCTCGGAGGGTCCTCAACTGGCTGCTCAACATCTTCCCCGACACCTCGGCGCCACCACTGGCGCTGGAGTACCAGGTACTCACTACATTCGGCATGCCGATCCTTCCGTGGCCCCGGCCGCGTCGACGACGCCGTGGCCCAGATCCGTCCAATCGTCCGTGCTGTCCAGCGTCGCCAGCCGCCACTCCAGCTCGTCGTAGTACGCCTCGAGGTGACCCGCGAACTTGAGCAACCAGGTGACCAGACCGAGTTCGCGCAGGCGAAGAACAGCGCCGAACTCCGGCAACGCCCGTGGATCGCTCCCGTACCCGTCGACGAAGGCCTTCAGGTCCGCCTGCCCCAGCCCGAATCGCTTGTGTGCGGCGAAGATCGGTGCCAGATCCAGTAGCTGATGGCCGATCCCGGAGCCGTCGTAGTCCAGCAGCCGGTAGCCGGCCGCGGTGGCCAGCACATTGCTGGGGTAGGGATCGCCGTGCACAGGCCCCACAGCGAGCGTCGGCAGCACCAGCGCGCACTCGTCGAGTTCACGGACCAGGGCTTCGATCTTCCGGCGAACGGAAGGATCCGGTCTGGACTGCAGAAAACGGCCGACTCTCGATCCGAGGTCCCTACGGGACGTGCGCTGGGCAGGCGGCATGCCGCGGCCCGGAAGGTCGTGGAGTCGCCGCAGAGTACGGCCCAGCCACCGGAAGTCGACGGGCGCGTCGACCGGGTGCAGGAGTGGCCAGAACGTCACCGGCCCGTAGGCCGTACTGGCCAACGCGTGGCGTCCTTCTATCGGAGGAACCACGGGCAAGTTCTGCTGGTGGAAGTACCGCGAACAGACCACCGCGTTCCGCGCCTTGTCCTGGGAACCAGGCGGCCCGACCCTGGCGAAGAGCCCGGCGCCGGGCAAGGTGAATCCGACGTTGTGCCCGCAATGCGCCAACTCGGCATCGGCGAGATCGAGGCCGATCGTGGCGGCTGCTCGCTCCAGCGCCGATCGCGCCCCTGCCACCAGCGGGGTGATCGGATCGGCGCTGAGCGCCTTCGAGCTCCTCATTGCTCGCCCTCCCATCGCCACGGAAACCTCGAGCCCGTCCGGGCACCGCCCGGCCCTGGCCGCGGGGACTCCAGAACGCAGCCGAGAACACGGCTGATGTTGGTGTCGCAGCGCCGCAGGGCCTCGTCGGCGGAGACGAATTCCCAGTCGGCGATCTCCGCGGGATCGGCCTCGATCCCGGTGCCGACCGGGATCGGCGCCTCGAACAGGTAGTACGCCAATCCCCGCCGCCGGGATCCAGCCGGCGGAAACCAGTCCACGGCACGCAGTGTGGGGACCACGGTCAGACCGACCTCTTCCTCGACCTCACGCCGAACGGCGCTCACCGGATCCTCGGTGCTCTCCACCACTCCACCGGTCAGCGTCCACAGACCGCTGAACTGACGGACGAGCAGAAGACGTCCAGCTGCGTCCCGCAGCACGGCGCCGACGGCCAGATGGTGCATCGGCATGGCGTCATAGGCCGCGGGGCTCCGCGAAACCGTCATCCGGGTTCCCGTCCGGACACAGCGGCACGGAGCTCCTCGACGGTGATCGATGCATCGGCCGACAGTTGCTCCAGGCAACGGCCGACCAGGGCCGAGAACTCGTCGAGCTGCGCCTGGCTGATCGATCCCCGTTCGCCGAGGACGAGGAGTTCGACCGTCCGGGAGGTGAACGCCACCAGGCACACCAGGCCGTCCTTCACCGTGAAGTCATCGTTGAGCAGCCGGTTCCGGGCTTCCTCGGGTGACGACCAGCTCGGGTCCGCGCCGGCGTACACCGAATCGAGGTAGACCCGCGGCCGCCAGATCCGGCGCCGGTCTCGCTGGGGGTCCAGCTCTCCGACGATGTGAGCCGGCGGCAGGAGATTGGCGATACTCCCGGTCAGCGCCGCCGACACCTTCTGCACCAGGTCGACGCACGGATCCTCCGAGACCAGCGCGGCACGCAACGGCAGTACGGTGCTGAACCAGCCCACCGTCGTCCGCCACTTCCCACGCCGGGCGTCGATCGGGCCGACGATGCCGGGAACCTGGGTTCCGCTGACCAGGTGCATCGCCAGCATGACCGCGGTGGCGAGGATCGTCTGAGGCTGGACGCCCATGGACTGCGCGGCCGCCAACACTTCCCGGGGGGAGCGGCCCAGCGTCAGCTGACTGCGGACGGAGGTCCTGTCTCGCAACGAGGGCACCACCGCGCCCGGTAGCCGGAACTCGGGCAACGCCTGCTGGGGATCCAGCATGGCGCGCCAGAAGCGCAGCCGGCGTTCACCCTCGTCACTCTGCAGCACCTCACTCTCCCAGCTCGCGTACTCGTGATAGCCGCGGGCTTGCTCGTCCCACACCGGAGACGACCCGCCTGCCAGCCGGTGACGGTACGCGCGCAGGAAGTCCCGGTTGATGGTCCGGACCGACGCGGCATCGGCGAACAGGTGCTCGACGGTGTAGGCAAGGGTTCCCGACCCGTCCGGGGAGCGCAGCAGAATCGCGCGAAACGGCGGTCCGGCGATGGCGTCGATCGCGGTCTCGCGCTCCTGACGCAGTACCTCCTCGGCTTCCGGTCCATCCAGCGCGCCCACCTCGACGACGGCGACCGCGATGTCCGCTTCGTCGAGCACGGTGCAGGTGGCCAGGTCCGGGTTGACGACCGTGCGCAGAGCGGGGTGACGCCAGACGACGTCACCAACGGCGAGCCGGACAGCGTCGCTTCGGACCGCCGGTGACAGCGCAACCGTCTCGGTGACGTTGTAGTTGACCGTCAATCCACGGGCGCGCCAGCGACTGTCCCGGTCGAGCCGCGCCCGCTGACCAGCGGACAGCGCCGCCGCCGTCGTGTTGCGTGTCGTCATTCGGTCTCGGCCTCCGGCGCGGCGACGTCATCGACCGAGGGGATCTCCATGGCGGCCGGGCCATCGGCCCACGCGGCCGGCAGAGCCGGCAGCACGGCACCAGGATCAGGAGTCCAGGCCCTCCAGCTCTCCGGGGCGAACACCCCGGTCCCGATCGCCATCGCGGTCCGCACGGACTCACCGGTCGTCCTGATCCAGTCGGCCTGTCCCTGGCTCAGGATGGCTGTCTCGACCGACCAGGCGAGCTGTTCCTCGTCCTTCCAGCCGACGAAGACACCGTCGTCATCGGCCAGGATGTCCAAGATCAGATCGCGCGAGTCGAAGCCGACCTCGGTGGCCGCCCAGGGGAGCTCGAGGTTGACGTACCAGCCGGCGAACTCCTCGCGCTGCGGATCCCAGCCCCGGATCACGGAGAAGGGCTTTCCTGGCTCATGCGCACGCACGCTCGGCTCGCCCCGCCACGGTCGCTCTTGATAGCCACCGTCCCAGCCGCCCGCCAGCATGGAGTTCCGTGGCCCGCCCCGAGCGCCCGTCCGGCGCATTGTCGGCGCGCCGGTCGGCTGGTGGATCACGACGGCGTCGGCGCTGTCCTGAATCACCACACCCGCGAAGCAGTACGACGGAAGGCCCCCGATGATCGACCTCCAGACAACGGGGGCGCCAGCGGCCCGGTGGGCGGTCTGATCAGGATCGGATCGGTCGGAAGAGGTCATCACGCACCAACCCCGACCGGTGCGCTACCAGCCTGGTCGCCTAGCGGTTGACCGTCGAGCCTGCCCTGGATCGCCTCCACGTGCCAGGCGGTCCTCGCGTTCGCCTCGATGATGGCCAGGTCGGCGGCGGCGCGTTCCAAACTGTTGCCAGCGACAACAATTCCGTGCCGGTACATGGTGAACGCCAGCGAGTGGACGGCCAACTCGGCGCGGCGGGGGCCGAAGTACGCCGAGGCCTTCTCGACCATGAACGCCTCCACCGCCGCGACATCGGGACGGCGCAGCATCGACTCCGGATAGAACACCGGCCACGGCGTCTCCAGGTACTGGCGCTTGAGGGTCGCGTCGTCGCAGTGGATGAGTGGCACCGGCGAGATCTTGTCGAAGGCATTCGTCACGGCGGGAACCTCACGGCCGGCGGCCGCATAGACCAGGGACCACGCGGGATGTCCATGGATGATCGCGCCGATCTCCGGAAACGCGGACAGCAGCGCGAGGAACATGGGCGTCGGAGCCGCGCCGAGGCGGGTGCCCATCTCCACGATCGAGCCGTCCCGGATGTCGGCGACCAGGAGTTCCCCGGCCGGGATCTCCCAGCGCCGGTACGGGATCCCGGTGGGCGTGACGAGGGCATGGTCGTCGCTGACCCGGAGCCCGACCGCTCCGCCGCCCACCTCGAGGACGTCCGTGCTCTCGAGTTCGCGCACGGTCTCGACCAGGAGCCGGCGCTCGCGTTCGTACATCATGATTGTTCCTCCGGTGAATCGGTGGTCACAGCAAGGCCCAGCAGGACGGATCGCTCCTCGGCGCTCATCGTCAGGACGGTCCGCAGGAACGGCTCGAAGCCTCCGGCGGCCAGGATCTGGGCCGGCGGACTGTCGGCAGGCAGCGCCTCTCCCACGAACTCGCGACCGTCGGAGTCGGTCACCAGGCCGTTGTGGAAGTCGACCCGAAGGATCTGCCCCTCCCGGACCTGGCCGACGACGGCCGGACAGATCATCACCGGCAGTCCGATGCTGATCGCGTTGCGAAAGAACGTGCGCGCGACGGAGGCCGCGACGATGCCGGAGATGCCGCAGTCACGCAGTACGTCGGGCGCCGCCCGTCCGGACCCGCAGCCGAAGTTCCGCCCCGCGAAGACCAGGTCCCCCGGGCTGACCTCGGCTGCCCAGCCAGGTCGATTGGCGTGGAAGCACCAGTCCACCGCCGAGCGCCCGGGGATCGACGCTCGCAATCCCCGCGAGGGCATGATCAGGTCGGTGCTGATGTTGTCGCCGAAGACCCAGGCCCGCCCCTCGACGGCGAGAGAGGCTTCGGTCCAAGGCCGGTTCACAGCATCTCCCGGGGGTCCGCGATGTACCCCGCGACCGCCGCCGCCGCCACGACGGCCGGGTTCGCCAGGTAGATCTCGGCTTCCGCACTGCCCTGCCGGCCCTGGAAGTTGCGGTTGGTCGACGAGATGGACACCTCGCCGTCACCCAGGACGCCGGCATGGCCGCCGATACACGGCCCACAGGTCGAGTGCCCGATGTTTCCGCCGGCCTCCGCGATCACCTCCCAGGCACCGGCCCGCAGGACCTCCTGCCAGACTCGCTGCGACGCCGGGTTGCACAGCAGCCGGACCCGCGGGTCGATCCGCCGCCCCTTCAGGATCCGGGCGGCGATGACGTAGTCCTCGAGCCTTCCGTTGGTACACGAGCCGATGAAGGCCTGGTCGATCCGGATCCGCCGGGCAGCCACCTCGCTGATGGTGGCGACGTTCCCCGGATCAGGAGGCAGCGCGACCATCGGCTCGAGCGTCTCGACGTCCAGCTCCACCCGCGCGGAGTAGCCGGCGTCGGGGTCCGCGGAGACCGGGCTGAACGGCCGGCCGACCCGGTCACGCAGGAACTCCGCCGTGGTCGCGTCGTACTCGAACAGGCAGAACTTGGCCCCGAGTTCGACCGCCATGTTCGCGATGGTCCAGCGTGATGACAGCGACATCTGCTCGACGGCCGGCCCGACCACCTCCAAGGCGTCGTAGATGGCGCCGTCGGTTCCCATCGACCCGGCCAGGCTCAAGATCACGTCCTTGCCCATGACGAGTCGCTCGGTCGCCCGGAGCCAGGAGCCGGTCAGGGTGATCAGCTGGGTCCGGGGCACCCGCAGCCAGGTGACACCGAGCGTGTGGACGAAGGCGTTGTCGGTGGTCGAGCTCGTGACGCAGGCATTGAACACGCCTCCGCTGGTGGCGTGGGAATCTCGCATGACCACCAGTTCACCGGGCGCGAACATCCCCTCTTCGGCGAACAACTGGTGCAGAATGCCGTGCCGCCCGTACTCGAAGAAGTTGTCGATCTTGAACCGCCGGACGGCGTCCCGGCGGGCGACCATCTCGTTGGCCCGCTCCACGGTGGGTGGCGGGGCGAGATGATCCTCGACCACGAAGGTGCGGTCCGGAGCGTGCACCGATTCGACGCCCAGTCGATCCAGCTCCCGGTAGGGCAGGCCGCCGGCCGCGTCCGTGCGCACCCAGACGTACTCTCCTGGCCTGACCAGATCGCGTTCGGCATGCCGGGCGATGATCTTCTCGGCGATCGTCGCGCCCGGGGAGCGGGTGAGCGGCGCTGACTCGGTCACTGGCACAGGCCGCTCACCTGACGCCCTCGCAGCTCGCCAGGACCGCACCGAAGGTGCCCTCGATGAAGAGCGCGTCGACCGGGATCTTCCGCTGCAGCACGGTTTCCAGGCGTTCGACCAGCTCCACCGCGGTCAGGGAGTCACCGCCTGCCTCGAAGAAGTTGTCACCGTCGCGGACCTCGTCGACCTCGAGTAGCAGGCACCATTCGCGAGCCACGGTGTCTCTGATGATCGTGCTCATCGCTTCTCCTTTTTGCTGATGTTGCGCACGGTGAGTTCGCCGAGGCTTCCCCCACCAGATCTCGGGTACGAGAAGCTGGGCCAGCCGCGGACCGATGTCGGCGACGGTGCCCGGCTCGAGGCCGGCCAGGAAGGTCCGTGAGCCGATGTCCACCATCGGCCGGGAACCGTTGTGCAGTGCGGTCAACGCACCGCGAGCTCCGATCCGGTCGTACAGGTGTTCGCCCAAGCCGATTCCAGCGGTCGGCGGCGCCACCGGAATCTCTTCACGTCTGACGATCCCGATGCCGGTCGGTGTGGCCCACTCCTGAGCGAGCCCGGGATCTCCCCAGGCGACCTGGTCGCCATTGCGGCGAGCGACGACTCCCCCGGTGGCATCCAGGCCGTAGCCGACGCTGGTACGGCACAGGGGGCTTGTCGTCACCACCACCGTGGCGCCCGACTCACCCGAGCGGTGCCGCTCGACCAAGGCAGTCAGGTCCAGATCGAAAGCCAGGTCGCTCGGCAGGATCAGGCAGTCGTCGGTGCCGGTCGCCGCGAATCCGCGGTACCCGTCGTCGGCCGAACCTGTACCAGCGCCAGGTACGAGAACGAGGCTCGACCCGAAGGTGGTGCGTAGGTACTCCTCGAGAAGCTGACCGTCCCGGCTCACCCCGGGCTCCTGGGCCGGTGGCCCCCAGATCACTGTGACCTGCTCGACGCCGAGCTCCTGAACCCGGGCGAGAACACGGGCCACGATGGGAACACCGCCTACCGGCAACATCGGTTTGGGCAACCCTGGCCACCGGTTGCCCAGCCGGCGACCATGTCCGGCGGCGAGAACGATCACACCCAGCCCGCGGCTCACTGCTTCTCGTCCTCGGACAGTACCGGCCGGATCCAGGTGCCATGCGAGTCGAGCTGGGCGACGCGCTCGACTCCGTCGGTGGTCCATACGCTGACCTCGGCAGACCGGGACCGCAATCCAACGGCCGGCTGCTCCTTCCCCTCGGCGGAAGCCTCCACCGCGACCCGGATCACCTTGCCCGCAGCGACCAGCCGGCCGAACAACTCCTCCAGCTCCGCACGAGACCCGGGCGGCAATTGCTTGATCATGTGGGAATGCAGGACGACCAGGACGTCGTCGGCCTGCCGCGCGATCTGCTCGAGGGCGGCCACCGCGTCCAGTCGCCGGAGGCCAACGGGTAGCTCTGCCGCAAGGTCCATCGCCCTTCGGAGCATGGTCCGCCGATGCAGCTGTTCCGGCCAGACGAACGACTCGACCCACAGCCGGTCGGCGGCGAGCCTGCAGTTGAGGGGATCGAGGTCGATCCCCCGGCGAGACGCGATCCGGACCGGACCAGGCATCCAGCTGCCGGCGTCCGGACCGATCACCTCGGCTGTGAAGACCGGCGCGGAGAGACCGGACAGGAAGCGCTGCGGAGGCACCACCTGGTGGCCGCCAGGGCGGCGCAACTCGAATGAGTAGTAGTCGGGAAGCAACTGCAGACCGGCGCTGGCGCCGAGCTCGACCAAGTGAACCCGCCGGCCCGGCAACTTCCGGGCCGCCCGGTTCAGGCCGCGAAGGACTCCGATCGATCGCGCGGGTTCGTTCGTCTGTACAGCACGTTCCGCCACCAGCCGACCGATCTCCGGTCCACGTCCCCGGCAGAATCGGTCGAACTCGGCGGTGACCGCGCCGGGCGACCGATAGGCGGTGATCCCCTTCTCGAACAAGGGCCGCAGAGCGTCGTCGGTCTGTCGGGCGAGGAACTGCACGGACGCCAGGAACAGCTCCGGCAGTCGCGAAAGCCGTCGTACCGCAGCCAGTTCGAGCAGCCAGGGCGTCTCCGCGACGTGCTGAGCGACGACCGCGTAGGTCGGCGATACCTGCTGCACCCGTTCCTTCGCGAATCGCGTGAACTGCTCCGCGGTGTTCTCGACCAGGACGGCCCGTCCGACCCGGCCATCGATCGCCGGCGCCCCTGCTCGGGATGACAATGGCTCCCTGACCAACTGAGGCACTCCTTCGCTCGCTGCCCGACCGCCAGCGAGTGAATCAAGCAGGCCTTTTACTGGTCAACGAAATCTCCGGTTTCTGCAGCTTGTTGCAATCCACAACCTCTTCGGCGACCCGACCTGAGTCCGGCGGATGGCCAGCGAGGAGCCGCAATTCGTTGCCCTGTGCATCGGCACTCCCGGGACAGGTGGCGGTAGTGGCCGGAGGGCGACACAATGCGTCAATGCGCGTCATCGTGGTCGGAGCCGGTGTGATCGGGCTCAGTTGTGCTGTTCGGCTGGCGGAGTCCGGGTACGACGTGGCGGTGTTCGCTCGCGATCTGCCGTTGGAGACGACGTCGGCCGTCTCCGCCGCGATCTGGTATCCGTTCCAGTCGGCGGGTGATCGGGTCGCGGGCTGGGCGCGGACGACGTACCGGGAGTTCGTCGAGCTTGCGGAGAGCGAGCCGTCGGTGCGGTTGCGGCACGGCAAGGAGTATCTGCTCGAGCCGACGCCGGATCCGGTGTGGGCGGACGTGCTGACCGATCTGGAGCGGGTCGGGTCGCCGCCGCCTGGGTTCCGCGACGGGTGGTCGTTCACGACGCCGGTCGTGGAGATGCCGCTTTACCTGCGGTACTTGGTGAAACGGCTCGAGGCCGCCGGCGGGACGCTCAACCGGGCCGCGTTCTCGGCCTTGCCGAACACGGCGCCGATCGTGGTGAACTGCACGGGTCTCGGTGCGCGGCTGACCGCGCAGGACCCGACCGTCACGCCGGTACGCGGGCAGGTGTTCACCGTCGAGCAGTTCGGCCTGACCGAGTGGCTGATGGCCGACAACGGGCCGGAAGAGCTTTGCTACCTCGTGCCGCGCTCGAACGACGTCGTGGTGGGCGGCACCTCGCAACCCGGCGACTGGCACCTCGCGCCCGACGACAAGACCGCCGGGTCGATTCTCGAACGGGCGGCCGCGCTGGTTCCTCAACTGCGCAAGGCGAAAGTCATCAAGCACCGGGTCGGGTTGCGGCCCGCCCGCCCGTCGGTTCGGTGCGAGAGCGTCCGTACCGACGACCGCCAGGTGATTCACTGCTACGGCCATGGCGGGTCCGGTATGACGCTGTCGTGGGGTTGTGCCGACGAGGTGCTCTCGCTGATCCAGGCTTAGGTCGCGAGCTGGGCGTAGCGGCCGTTGCTTTCGACCAGGCTGGTGTGGGTTCCGGACTCGATCACCCGTCCGTGGTCGACCACGGCGAGCTGGTCTGCGTCGCGGACGGTCGAGAGGCGGTGGGCGATGGTGATAGTGGTACGTCCCTCGGCCAGCCGGTCGAAGGCCTGCTGGACTGCCCGCTCGGTCTCGGTATCGAGTGCGCTGGTGGCCTCGTCCAGGACGAGGACGCGGGGGTTGCGCAGGAGCGTACGGGCGATGGCGATCCGCTGCTTCTCGCCGCCGGAGAAGCGGTGGCCGCGAGATCCGACCATGGTGTCGTAGCCGTCCGGGAGTCCGGCGATCAGCTCGTGCACCTGGGCGGCCCGGGCTGCCTCCTCGATCTCCTCGTCGGTGGCCTCGGGCTTGGCGTAGCGGAGGTTCTCACGGACAGTCGTGTGCAGCAGGTAGGTCTCCTGGCTGACGACGCCGACCACTGCGCTGAGATCCGCCAGGCGGAGGTCGCGCAGATCGATGCCGTCGATGGTGACGCGTCCGCTGGTCGGGTCGTAGAGTCGCGCGACCAGCGAGGCGAGGGTGCTCTTACCCGAGCCGGTCTCACCGACGAGCGCCAGCGTCGTACCGGCCGGCACGTCCAGGCTGATGCCGGCCACGGCGGCCGTTTCGCTGCCTGGGTAGACGAAAGTGACGTCCTCGAAGCGGACATGGCCTTCGATCCGGGACGGGTCGATCGCGACCGGGTCGGCCGGGTCGTCCACGTCGATCGGCAGGTCGAGGTACTCGAAGATCCGCGCGAACAGGGCCAGCGAACTGGTCAGTGCGACGCCGACGTTGAGCAGCCCCATCAGCGGCCGGAACAGGCCGGCCTGCAGGGTGGTGAAGGCGATCAGGGTGCCGATGGACAGCGTTCCGGCGGTCATCGGCAGGCCGGCGCTCAGGTAGATGATCGCCGGGATGGCGGCGAAGATGACGCTCATCGAGGCCATCCGCCAGCGGCCGGCCAGCTCCGAGCGGAGCTCCAGATCGATCAACCGGGTCGACGACTCGGTGAAGCGCTGGACCAGAGTCGCGGCGGTGCCCATCGTCTTGCTGAGCTGGATCCCGCTGATCGACAGGCCTTCCTCGACCGTGACGTTGAGATCGGCCAGTTCGCGCTGACGCTGCGCAGTGATCTCCCGGCGCATTCGGGCGACCTTGCGGGTCAAGTAGATGGCCGGCGGCATCACGACGAGCGAGATCAGCGAGAGCTGCCACGACAACGCGAGCATGGCGACGGCGGTGGCGATCGCGGTAGTCAGGTTGGCGGCGATCGAGGTGGCCGTCGAGGTGACGACCGGCTCCATCCCGCCGATGTCGTTGGTGATCCGGGACTGCACCTCGCCGGTGCGGGTCCGGGTGAAGAAGGCGATCGACTGGCGCTGCAGGTGGGCGAACACGTCGGTCCGCAGCCGGTGCATGATCTGCTGGCCGACCCGGGTGCTGATCCAGGTCTGGATGACGCCGAGGATCGAGGTGACGGCGGCGACGGCGACCATGCCGATCACCAGCCAGATCAGGAGTTCGAGGTTCTGCTGGGGCAGCGCCTGGTCGATCACGGCGCGCAGCAGGAAGGGTGACGCCATCGCCACCACGGACGCTGCGACGATGATCGCCGTGACGACGGCGAGGGAGAGTTTGTGGGTGCTGAAGAGCCGGCCGATCCGGGCCAGCGATACCTCGCGGGCCTGGGCTTTCTCGGCGGCTGTGGCCGACTTCCGGCCGCCTTCGGGGCGGCCACGTTTCTGGTTCTGGTAATCCAAGGCAGGCACCGTTCTGTCGGAAGAATATACTGAGGTTACCTCACTATGAGGGTACAACAGGATTGGTTGGTACGGTATTCCCATGGCCGATGACGACGAGGAGACGCTGCCCGAGACGTTCTGGGCGGTCGCTCATCAGCTGCGGCATCTGCGCAAGGAGACGCTGGCTCCCTGGGACATCGCGCCGTCCCAGGCGCGGGCGCTCGGAGTGCTGCTGCGGCAGGGGCCGCTGCGGCTCAATGAGCTCTCCGATCAGCTGCGGATCGCGGCGCGGTCGACAACCGAGGTGGTCGACGCACTGCAGGATCGTGGGCTGGTGGAGCGGCGTCCCGACCCTGCCGACCGGCGGGCGACGCTAGTAGCGCCTACCGGTGAGGGGACGCGGGTCGGGGACGCGATCCGGGCCTCCCGTGACGCCGAGGCCGAGGCCTACTTCAACATCCTCAGCGAGGAGGAGCGGGGCGAGCTGGCCGGCATTCTTCGCAAGCTCCGACGCTAGACGGCTAGCACCTGGCAAAGGAGGTCCAGGGCGCCGTTGTAGGAGTGGTCGGGTGGGGTGCCGTAGCCGACGATGAGCGCTTGGCGGGTAGCTGGGTCCGGGGGGAAGCGGTACCGGTCCAGGGAGGCGATCAGCAGGCCTTGGCGGTTGGCTCGGGCGACCATGTCCGCCGCTTCGCCCGGTACGTCGAGCAGGACGTGCAGGCCGGCCGAGATGCCGGCCACCGTGACGCCTGGGGCCCGGACGGCGAGCAGCTCGACCAGGTGGTCGCGTCTACGGCGGTAGTGCTGACGGGTACGGCGTACGTGGCGGTCGTAGTGGCCGGAGGCGATGAACTCGGCTAGTACGAGCTGGTCGAGGGTGGCGGTCAGTAGGTCGGTGGTGCGCTTCACCTCTAGGACTGGGTCCATCAGGTGTTCGGGGAGGACCATCCAGGCGAGTCGGAGGGCTGGGGCGAGGCTCTTGCTCGCAGTACCGGTGTAGACGACTCGCTCGGGGTCCAGGGCTTGCAGGGCGCCTACTGGCTGGCGGTCGTAGCGGAACTCGCCGTCGTAGTCGTCCTCGATCAGGATGGCGTTGGTCTCGCGGGCCCATTCCACTGCTTTGGTACGCCGATCCGGCGCGAGCGGGACGCCGGTGGGCATCTGGTGGGCCGGGGTGAGGAGGGCGGCTCGGCCTTCGAGCAAGTCTGCGCGGACGCCGTACTCGTCGACCGGGACGGGCTTGGGCTGGACGCCTCTGGAGCGGATCACGTCCCAGTGCAGGTCGTAGCCGAACTCCTCGACGGACATGGTCTGGGCGCCTTGCAGCCGCAGCACGTCGGTCAGCAGGTTGAGCGCTTGGACATAGCCGGAGCAGATGAGGATGCGGTCGGGATCAGCCCGTACGCCGCGCGCCCGCGCGAGGTAGTCGGCCAGGTTCTTCCGCAGCTCGACTCTCCCCCGTGGATCCCCATACCCGAACGCCTCATTCGGCGCAGCCGGCAAAGCTTTTCGGGCGGCAGCCAGCCACTCGCTCCGCGGGAAGGTCGACACGTCCGGCGATCCCGGGGTCAGGTCATACCGGAATTTCCTTGCCTCCGGCAAGGAAATTCCGGAGTGGACGGAGGTGGGGTGAGCGGGGGCGGTGGTGGAGGTTGGGAGGACTCGGTCTGCGACTACGGTGCCTGAGCCTTGGCGGGCGGTTAGCCAGCCTTCGGCTACTAGTTGGCCGAAGGCGTCGGCGACGGTGTTGCGGGCTATGCCTAGGTCTTTGGCGAGTTGGCGGGAGGAAGGGAGGCGGGTGCCGGGGGTTAGGCGGCCGGTGCGGATTGATTCGTGGAGGGCGTTGACCAGGTCGGCGCGGCCGCGGCGGTTGGCCAGGTCTAGGTGCAGGTCGGCGCCGCTCGGCTCCGCGGTGGAATTGGCCCTCGAATCCTCCATAGAAGTGGACCATACACCTGGGCCGATCGGGGCATAGCGTTGTCGTCATGAGCACAAACACACGTCGTCGAGTCAAGTTGGCCAGCCACGCGCCGGAGTTCTACCAGGCGTTGATCGCGCTGGACGAGGTATCGGCTTTGGGGCTGGACACCAAGCTGGCGCATCTGGTCCGGATCCGGGCTTCGCAGTTGAACGGGTGCGCCTACTGCCTCGACATGCACACGCTGGATGCGTTGCACGAGGGTGATACCGCGCAGCGGGTGAACGTGGTGGCGACCTGGCGGGAGGCGCGGAAGTTCTACACCGAGCAGGAGCTGGCGGCGCTGGAGCTGACCGAGGCGATCACGTTGATCAGCATCGACCACGTGCCGGACGACGTCTACGAGATCGCCGCGAACGCCTTCGACGAGAAGGAGCTCGCCCAGCTGATCAGCCTGATCATCATGATCAACGCCTGGAACCGGGTCGGCGTCACCTGCCGCATCGAGCCCGGCCACTACGACCCGAGCTGACCCGATGACCACCCCAAGCACAGCCGAGTCCTTCCGGGCGTTGCATCACGGGTCCACTCCCCTGGTACTGCCGAACGCCTGGGATCCGGTCAGCGCCAGGGCCATCGCAGAGGCCGGGTACCCGGCGATCGCCACCAGCAGTGGTGCGGTCGCCCGGGTGCTCGGGTACGACGACGGCCAGCTCACCCCTGTCGCCGAGATGTTCGAGGCGGTCGCACGGATCGCCCGGGCGGTCGACGTACCGGTGACGGCCGACATGGAGGCCGGGTACGGGCTGGGCGCCAAGGAGTTCGCCGAGCGGCTGCTGGAGACAGGTGCGGTCGGGTGCAACTTGGAGGACTCGCTGGACGACCAGCTGGTCGATGTAGAGCAGCAGGCCGACTACCTGAGCGCAGTACGGGCTGCTGCCGGCGCAGACCTGGTCATCAACGCCAGGGTCGACATCTTCATCAGCCATGGGAGCGTTGATGAAGCCATCGCCCGCGGCCGCGCCTACCGTCGCGCCGGGGCCGACTGCATCTACCCGATCGCAGCACCGCTCGACGTACTACAGAAGCTCGCCACTGACATCGGCGGCCCGCTCAACGCCCACGCGTCACCGAAGGGCCCGTCCGCGGCAGACCTGATCGCCCTAGGCGCTACTCGCATCTCCTACGGCACCAGCCTGCACAACTTCACTACCGACGTACTGCGCGAGCTGCTGCCGGAGCTCTGATCAAGGGCGGCGCTTGCGGCGCAGCATGCCGGGGTCTCTGCGACCCCGGCCTACGTCGAGCCCGAGGTGCTTCAACCGCAGGTGCATGGCGACGGCGCGAGCACCGCCGCTGTAGAACAGGCCACGGTACGGCTCGTTGGGATCGCCGACCTCCCAATACGGGACGTTCAACTCGCCATACCGGATGTAGTGCACCTCTGGCTCCGTACCGGCCGCTATGCGTGCCGCGTCCTGCGCACAGACAGGCACTCGCCTGGTGCCACCTGCCGACGGCGTCCAGAGGACCTCCATCGACGACGGGCCGTGCTGCGGACTGAAGTAGCACGGCACCCGCCGCTCCGGGACAGGCCGGCCGGCAGCGCGGGCCTGGACGCAAGCTAGTGCGTAGCGGCCCTCGGTCAGCAGGTCGACGACAGCACTGATCGACTCCCGGGTATGCAGGCGAGGTGCTGCCCGCTTCGCCTGCTCATACGCATCCAGCGCCGCCTGGTAGTCGTACCGGGTGTCGGCATCCAGTTCCCGGCCGGCCAGGCTCTCGCCGAGGCGACTCAGCTGCTCACCGAAGTAGGTGACGTCCTCATCGGCGTTCCTGCGAATCCCCTCGAGCTCCGCGGCCGCCTGCCGGCGTGCTGCTCGCTTCGCCCAGGCATACCGGCCCGCCGCGGCGACCCCACCGCCGCCGAGGACGATCAGCAGCCACTCCATACTCGATGTTAGATGCCGAGCGGGGCTTTGATCAGGTCTCGAGGAGGCGCTTGGTCTCTGCCCGGCAGGTCTGCCAGGCCTTGTCGTCCGGGTCGATCAGCTCAAAGTGACCGACGTGTTCGAGTTCCGTCAGCTTCACCTGATCGCCTTTGGCCAGGGCGGCATCGCGGTAGCGGCGGCTCTGCTCGATCGGTACCTGGCCGTCTCGGGTGCCGTGCACGAGCGCGACCGGCACCTTCAGCGGCAGCCGCTCGTACGGCGACGCCAGCTGGTACCGCTTGCGATCCTTGGCAGGCGTCGTACCGAGGAAGGCCGACACCGCATCGCCACCCAACTGCTCGTCGTAGGCGTTCACCAGGTCCAGTACTCCGGCCTGCGACACAGCCCCAGCCAGTACCACACGTGGCGTCGCACCCGGCGCGCCTTGCGGGAGACCCGGCCGGCCCGCGGCCCAGACCGCCAACTGCCCACCTGCTGAATGGCCGACCGCGACCACCTTGCCGAGGTCCAGTCGCGGCTGGTCGGCCAGCTTGTCGATCGCGGCCGCGACGTCTTCGAAGGTCGCGGGCCAGCCGCCGCCGTTGCCGACTCGGCGATACTCGATCGCGTACCCGGCGATGCCTTGCTTGGCGAGGTCCTCGGCCAGCGGGGTGGAGAGTTCGCGGCCGTAGCTGCTCATCCAGAAGCCGCCGTGGATCACGACCGCCACCGGAACCTTGCCATCGCCTTCGGGGAGGTAGAGGTCCGCGACCTGGGACTCGTCATCGCCGTACGAGATCGTCATCGGTTCCTTCGTCGACTGGGCGGCGGGTTGCTTGGGAGGCCTGTCCGAGCCGCGACGGGCAAGGCCGGCCGCGGCGACGGTCGCGGCAACACCGGCGACACCGGCAGTGCCCGCGAGCAGGAGGTTGCGACGAGTGATCACGGGACGAAATTCGGGGCCGTGGGGCGTACGGATGGGTGATGATGACCGGCATGGTTAGCTATCGCGCGCGCTTCGACGCCACCGTCTCTTTCACCAACGGCGGCGGGCTGCAGGTCCAGGGGTTCCTCGTCGACGTACCGTCCGCGGAGGTGACGTCGGCGCAGGTCGGCGAACTCTTCCTCGACTCGCTCGGGCTGCTGATGGCCGGTGATGTCGAGCTCAGCAACCTGGAGATCGTCGAGGCGGCTCACAAGGGCACCCGGGGCGGACCGTCCGCCGACAGTCGGCGGAGCGGCGATCGGCCGATGTACGTGGAACTCAGTCATGTCATCCACGACGGGATGGTGACGTTGCCCAACCTGCCTGGGCCGGTGCTGTCCAAGCAGTTGACGCGGGAGGCATCGCGGGAGATCTACTCGCCGGGCACGGAGTTCGAGATCGGCCGGATCTCGATGGTGGCGAACACCGGCACCTATCTCGACAGCCCGAACCACCGTTATCCCGACGGGCACGATCTGACCGGATACGCCCTCGAGCAACTGGTCGACCTGCCCGCGGTTGCCGTGCGGGTCGAGGACAGCGGCCGCCTCGGGATCGACGCGGCGGCGCTGGCGACGTACGACGTACAAGGCAGGGCGGTGCTGCTGCAGACCGGCGACGACGCGCGGTTCGGCACTCCGCAGTACGTCGAGAACGCCCACTTCCTCACCCGCGACGGCGCCCAGTGGCTGATCGACAACGGCGCCGCACTCGTCGGCATCGACGCCGCCAACATCGACGACATGACCGACGGTACCCGCCCCGCCCACACCCTCCTGCTCGGCGCAGGCCTCCCGATCGTCGAGCATCTGACCAGCCTGGCACACCTCCCACCCACCGGCGCCCTGTTCACCGCCACCCCACCACGGATCGAGGGCCTCGCCACCTTCCCCGTCCGCGCCTACGCCAAGCTGCCCTAACCACCCCAAACAGAGAAAAGAAGGGAAAGAGGAAATACAAGTCAAGGAGGTCGTGTCACGGGACCGGCATTGCCAGTTCTCTCACTCGTTTCGGGAGAGAGTACGGAGCTCATGACCGCAACCCGCCAACCAGTCCTCTACACCCTGGTGACGGGATCGCCAGCAGCCCGGGATATCGACAAGCTGGTTGGTCTTGCCCAGGCCGATGGGTGGGAGTGTGCGTGATCACCTCACCCGGCGGTCGGCGGTTCACCGATTGCGACACTCTGGCCGCCAAGACAGGCCACGTAGTGCGCAACTCGCACAAGGAGCCGGATGCTCCCGACACTCTGCCGCCAGCCAACACGATAGAAGCAGCCGTAGTAGCAATGCCGTTCTCAAACAGAGCACAGATCAGCTCCCCCGCAGCGCAGACCGCGATGACCAACCTTGCGCAGTGGGGAGTCACCGTGCTCGTCGCCGATGACGTCTACAAACAGCATGACCCAGGAACAGGTACATACATCTGTTCCTCTGACACCTCGCCTCGCAGGCAGTCCTAGAACATCCTTGGCTCCCCCAGGACCCGCGACCGCGTAGCGCACTCACCGCACGCCCGCCTGAGGCTGCCTGCCAACTTGAGGAAGAATTCTATTCCCTGTCTTTATCTTCTTCGTTTTTCTTGTTCTTGCTCTTGTTCTTGTTCTTACCAGGTGGTGACGGTGAACTCGCACCAGTTGGACCACTCGCCCGGTGTCGTTCCGTCGGTTCCTCGGACTCGCCAGGCATAGCTGCTGCCTTCGGTGAACGCCTCGTCGGGGATGGTGGTCCCCATCCAGGAGCCGGAGGCGCCGGGGCCTTCGGTGACGGTGGTGCTGACGCTGCTGCCGACCACCTTCCATTCGAAGGTGCCGTACACCTGCCCACCCAGGTTGTCGCTGATCTGCGCCCGCAACTGGGGCGTCAGGCTGGACATGATCGGCCGGTCCGCGCCGGTGGCGCAGTTGGTCTCCGGTGCGGTCGCCAGAGCGTCCACTGCGATCCTGGTCTGATAGGTGATCGTCACCGACGGCGGGTTGGCGGCCTCCCGGGAGCCGAACCGTTTCCAGCCGTAGTTGTCGGTCTCGCTCGCCGCACTGATGCCGATATTGGTCTTGGTCAGCTGATGTGCCGCCGTGTACTGGAAGGCAGCCGTCACCGGGATCGTCACCCAACCGGCCGCACAGCCGCTCCCCCACCCCTTGGTCTGCGTCGAGGTGCCGACCTGCTCGTACTGCGCCGGCCGGTTCGTCCAGCGGGCCGTGTTCGTCACATCGGCCACCCGGTAGGCCACCCACCCCTTGGCCGTGCAGGAGTACGAGTGGTGTTCCCACAGGCTCAGCGTCGCGGCCTGGATCTGCTTGTCCCACAGCCATTCCTGGTTGTCGAACCGCAAGTACGACTTCGCCTTGTTGGCGCCACTGTCGTACGTGCCGATCTTCAACTCGGTCGCGGCCGACTGGTCGGTGGTGTAGCTGGACTGGACGAACGCGTCGAAGTTCGCGCCCGCGCTCTGCGACGGGTCGATGGTGACCGGATAGACCGTCTTCGGGTCGGTCAGGAACGACGCGTCCGGAGTCAGCAGCAACGCGTCCTTGCCGATACCGAGCCGCACCGGTGCCCGCCTGAGGTGTTCACCGGACGCCCGATCGACGGTCGAGTCCCACATCACTGCGTCCGGCGTGACCCGGCCGCCCGCCTTCCAGGGCATCCTGAGCTGACCAACCTGTACTGCGGCCTGCCGGCTCTTCACCAGCAGGTACTGCTGATAGCCGGTCCTGGTCGCCTCGACGACCAGATCGACCCCCGGCTTCACCTCCCGATAGGTGGCCGTGGCCCCCGCCAGCTCCGGCGCCGGCAGCGGACCGGACCAGCCAAGAGCCGAACGGTTGCCTGAGGCCCCTATTGCGACCAGCTCGTGATCACCCGGCCCGGCCGGCCCGGACAGCCTCAACCCGTACGGGTGGGCCTTGGCGGCGACCGAACCGTCGGCCTGCCGGACCAGCGACACGTCGACGGGGATCCATTCGCCGTGCGCGTCGCGCATCCGGACCGGGCCACCGGCGATCGTCGCCTCGAGCTGACCCGACGGCAGCGCGCGGTACTCCGTGGTGTCGGTGGTCTTGCTCGTGATCAGCACGGGCTTGCCGGTACTCCGCGCCGTCGCGAGGGCTGCAGCTTCGCCGGAACGGTCCGGCGAAGCTGCGGGTTGATCGACGGGTCGGGCGACGGCCGGTTCGTGCAGCGGGCCCGCAACCAGCGCCAGGCCGAGGACTGCGCCGATCCAGCGCGCTCTGGAATCAGGGGACATGCGGATCACCTTTCAAGGCAAGAAACCCGGGCGGCCCTGTGCAGGGCCGCCCGGGCGGATCAACGGTTCAGCTGGATGAGCTCACGGCCTAGTGCCAGCCGCGGCTCGACGGCCCGATCGGTCCTGGACCGGTCGGGGTGATCCACTTCTTGATCTTCGTCCAGACGTAGGTCTTGACGATGCCGAACGCACAGCCCTGTGCGCCCCAGCGGCCGACCTTGAGCGGCAGGCGCTTGTACTTGGCCCAGAAGGACTTCCGCGCCATCGACAGACCGGCGCCAACAGGGACAGGACGCCTCGCTCGGTCGCGCCCAGTTGGTTGGAGGCCGGGCCGGAGTTTGTGGCACCTGGCAGTACGACCGGCGTCGCGGCTGACCAGAGCTGGTCGTAGTACTGGGTGAGGGCGGCGATGAGGACGGCTGAGCGGACCAGCAGGGCGCCGGTCGTGCCTGTCGGGACCAGCCCGACGAGGGCGAAGTGGTCGTCGACGATCAGCATCCGGACCGGCAGGCTGTGGACGGTACGGACCTCGATCCCCGCTTCGGTCGCCGCGCGGACGGCTTCGGCTCCGCGTGGGTCGGCCAGGAACTCCGGCGTACAGAGCTCGCGGAAGTGCATCGAGTCGCACTGGCTAGCGAGCGGCGACGGCAGGATCGGCGCGGTCTGGTCGGGATCGTGGACGGCGATCGAGCGGTACGTGCATTGGACCGTGTGGATCGAGGTCAGCCAGCGTTCGGCGATCTCGTCGCGGTCGGTCAGCAGCTGCGCGAGCAGCGACGGCACCTCGCTCGCCTGCTTGTCGTGCAACTGCCGTTGGTGGTGCAGCTCGGCCGCGGCGACGTACCCCTGGACGAGCCGGTCCTGCTGGCGGCCGAGTTCACGCTGGACCTGCGTGAGCAAGCCGGTCGTCGCGATCAACGGATCGACCGGGCGAAGGATCTCGGTGCCCTGGTACCGATGCGAGTAGGCGAGGTTTCGGGTGATCAGCTCCCGGCCGATCCCGTCGCACTCCGACCAGGCCCGCTGCCCGGCGGCGAGCAGTTCGAGGTAGGCGTCGGCGATCGGTGCGGGCAGCAGTTCGCGGAAGAGTTTCTCGTGTTCGGAAAGTTCTGGCCGGCGACCCAAGCTCACATTGGCAACCACGGCGTTCCCCCAGCACGGTCGGCCGCCTCGCGGCGGCGGCGTTCCCCGAGGCCAATAAACTACCATTGGAGATCGATTTCAGTCAGGATCTTTCCAAAGACTGCTTACATTGTGGCGGCGTTGGCCAGTCTGAGCGCGTAGACGAGAGCCCAGTCCTGGTCGTTGGCCAAGGGGTCCGCGTGGTGGGCCGGGCGGTTGTTGACTGCGCTGGGATAGACGAAGGCGCAGGTGGCGGAGCCGTCCTGGTGGAAGTTGACGAGGTTGGCCTGGAGGATCGCGCGGCCTGCTGTCGTGAGCTGGTCGGCTTCGGCCTGGGTGACCAGGTCGCGGGGCCAGGTGAGGTAGACGGCGGCGCTGAGGATCGACCAGTAGTGCGGGTAGACATCACCCCACTGACGCAGCAGGCCGAACCAGTAGCCGTCCCAGTGACGGATGGGGATGTGGCGCAGGCGGACGTCGGGCTGGTCGGCGGCGAAGGCTGTCAGCCACGGGAGGCGGCGGGTGAGCTCGTTGGGGTCTATTGAGTCGGGGGCCTCTTGGTGGGCGGCTATCAGGAGTTCGAGGAGCGGCGCGACCATGGATTGCTCGTAGTTGACCTCGTGCGGTGGGAGATCGTCGCCGTAGTCGAGGAAGGTCTGTGCGTGCTCGGCCAGGTGGGTGCGCATTCTGGGGTCGACCTTGGCGAGTTCGCGCAGGAGTGGGCCCAGGTCGAAAGCCAGGAAGTGGGTTCCGCCTAGTTCGTAGTACCGGTCGATGATGCGGATCGCTGTCGTGGAGTCGCCCTGGTTGAGGAAGAAGCGGGCGAACCAGGGGAAGTTGTAGAGGCGGACGTTCGGGTGGAGGCTGTCGTCGGCGACGGTGCCGTCCTCGGAGACCAGGTACTCCGAGACGAACTGCTGATAGCCGGCCAGGGCTTCGTCGAGCTCTTCACGATCGCCCCAGCCGTTGCCTCTGGTTGCCTGCAGCAACAAAGCGGTGCCGATGCGTTCGCGAGCGTCGGACCAGTCGCGCCAGGCGCCGGCGAGCACGCGCAGGCCGGTGTCGGTGTCGTACGGGACGAAGGAGAAGCGGCGGCTGTCAGGCAGCTCGACAGGGCGCTGGTGGTCGAGAACGAAGCGGACCCGGCGCTCGACGATGGTGCGGAGGGGGTCGTGGAACAGCACGTTGATACGGGAGGTGACCGTGCCGTCGGTGGCTTCGACGTACTGGGTGCCGGGGGTTTCTGAGGTGATGGTGGATGGGCCTTTTGCTCGATCGGCGAGCTGGATGGTGAGCGACTCGCCGACCTCCGCAGCGAGGGTTGGCGCGTCGATGAGGGGCTGCCTGGTGGCGTGGAAGGCTTCGAGGGTTTCGTGCCAGGCGAGTTGCCAGGTCCAGCGATGGGATTCGCCGGGTTGGAGGACGAGTTGGGGCTGGCCGCCCATCGCGTGGGGCGCGCGGGCGTGGTCGGTGGGGTGGAGATAGAGATGGCCGCGGATGTTGCTGCCGGTGTCGGCGTCACGGGACTCGACGGAGTACGCCCAGAGCTCGCCCTCGGTGAGTTGCAGCCCGAGGCCGGGGCCGCTGCCGTCCATGGGTTGCGCCCAGACCCAGGAGTCGGCGCCGCCCGTCCAGATGTGCGCGTGGACCGCGGTGTTGAGGCTCTCCCGGGATGAGGTGTAGAGGTCGCGGTACGGAGTACTGATCCCGAGCGACCCGATCTGGGTGGCTTCGTCGGCGATGTTCCGTACTTCGTAGGTCTCGGTCCAGTGCTCGCCGAACCGGCGGCCGACCCGCAATTCGAGGTTGCCCATGCGATACAGGAGGTCGATGCCCGTCTGCCGCCAGCGGGTGAAGTCCGGCGCGTCGAACCGGTGGCTGCCGCTGCTGGAGATCACGAAGCCCTTGCCCCAGTAACGCGCCGGGTCGTGCACGGGCCCGTCGACGAGCAGCATCGACTGCTTGCGGACCGGGTGCAGCACCGCCGCCACCGCGCCGTCCTGGGTCAACTCGACCTGGCCGCTGCCGAAGGCAAAAGTTTCTCGCATTTCTTCAACCTAGCGATGTAGAGAACGCCGGCGCTGCTTCGTCCCTGGGGTGTAAGAGCCAGCACCCGAGAGGAAAACCATCATGAACAAGACCGAGATCGCCGAAATCCTCGCCAAGCCCTACTCCCAGGCTCTGCTGAACGGCCCCGAGCCGGCCCGGTTCGCCTACGACGGCCTCGACGGCGACCCGCGGGTCGTCCCGATCGGCTTCTGGATGGAGGGCGACCAGCTCCAGATCGCCACCGTGCCGAAGGCGGCCAAGGTCGCCGCACTGCGCAAGAACCCGAAGGTCGCGCTGACCATCGACACCGGCGCCTTCCCCCCGAAGGTCCTGCTGCTCCGCGGCACCGCCGAGGTGGAGCTGATCCAGGGCATCCCCGAGGGCTACCTGGTCGCCGGCCGCAAGGTGATGGCCGATGAGGAGCAGTACAACGGCTGGCTCGAAGGCGTGAAGGCCCTGTACGACGAGATGGTCGTCATCACCGTCACCCTGACCTGGGCCAAACTCCTCGACTTCGAAACCACCATCCCCAAGGCCGTCGAAGACCTGATCGCGACCAAGCAGCAAAGTTAGAGGTGGTTGGCGTGGCGGATGACGTCGACCACGTTGGACATCATCCCGGTGAGGTCGTAGTCCTTCGGGGTGTAGACGGCGGCTACACCTGCGGACTGGAGGGCTCGGGCGTCGGCGTCGGGGACGATGCCGCCTACTACGACGGGGACGTCCTCGAGGCCGGCTTCGCGGAGGCCTTCGACTACCTGGGGGACGAGTTCCATGTGCGAGCCGGAGAGGATCGAGAGGCCGACGCAGTGCACGTCCTCGGCGACGGCGGCGGCGACGATCTGCTCGGGGGTCAGGCGGATGCCCTGGTAGATGACCTCGAAGCCGACATCCCGAGCGCGTACGGCGACCTGCTCGGCGCCGTTCGAGTGGCCGTCCAGGCCGGGTTTGCCGACCAGGAAGCGCAGGCGGCCGCCGAGTTCCTCCGAGGTCTGGTTGACCTTGGCACGGACGGCGGCGATCGCCTCGCCTCCGCCGGACACGCCGACTGATCCGGAGACGCCGGTCGGGGCGCGGTACTCGCCGAACATCTCGCGCAGTACGCCGGACCACTCCCCCGTCGTCGCGCCGGCGCGGACGCAGCTGAGGGTGGCTTGCATCAGGTTCTCGGTGCCCTTGGCGGCCTCGCGCAACCGGGCGAGCGCGTCCTCGACCGCCTTGGCATCGCGCTGCTCGCGCCAGAGCTGCAAAGACTTCAACGCGGCCGCCTCGGCCTGCGGGTCGGCCGTCTGGATCGCGGTGTCGAGGTCGGCGGTGAGCGGTGACGGGTCGGTGTTCTCGAACTTGTTGACGCCGACGACGACCTGCTCACCCGACTCGATCCGCTGGCGGCGCTCGGCATGCGACGCCACGAGCGCCTGCTTGAGGTACCCGCTCTCGACCGCGACGACCGCGCCGCCCATCGCCTGAACGCGGTCGATCTCCTCCTGCGCCCCGGCGACCAGCTCGTCCACCTTCGCCTCGATCACGTGCGAGCCGTCGAAGATGTCCTCGTACTCGAGCAGATCGGACTCGTACGCCAGCACCTGCTGCATCCGGAGCGACCACTGCTGATCCCACGGCCGCGGCAACCCGAGCGCCTCGTTCCATGCGGGCAGCTGCACGGCCCGGGCGCGCGCGTTCTTGGACAGCGTCACGCCGAGCATCTCGAGCACGATCCGCTGCACATTGTTCTCCGGCTGGGCCTCGGTCAGGCCGAGCGAGTTCACCTGTACGCCGTACCGGAGGCGCCGCGCCTTGGCGTCGGTGACGCCGTACCGGTTCAAGCAGACGTCGTCCCACAGACGCACGAACGCGCGCATCTTGCAGGTCTCCTCGATGAACCGCACACCCGCGTTGACGAAGAACGAGATCCGCTGGACGACATCCCCGAACCGATCGGCCGGTACCTGACCGCCGTCGCGCACCCGGTCCAGCACCGCGATCGCCGTCGACAACGCGAACGCCAACTCCTGCACGGGCGTCGCGCCGGCCTCCTGCAGGTGGTAGCTGCAGATGTTGATCGGATTCCACTTCGGAACGTTGGAGACCGTGTAGGCGATCAGATCAGTACTGAGCCGCAACGACGCCTCGGGCGGGAAGGCGTAGGTCCCGCGGGACAGGTACTCCTTGACGATGTCGTTCTGGGTCGTACCGGTCAGCTCGTCCGGCAACGCCCCCTGCTCCTGCGCCGCGACCTGATAGAGCGCCAGCAACCACATCGCCGTCGCATTGATCGTCATCGACGTATTCATCTGCGCCAACGGAATCTGATCGAACAGCGCCCGCACATCCCCCAGATGAGCCACCGGCACCCCGACCTTGCCAACCTCACCCTTCGCCAACGGATGATCGGCGTCGTACCCCGTCTGCGTAGGCAGATCGAAGGCAACCGACAACCCGGTCTGCCCCTTGGCCAGGTTGCGCCGGAACAGCGCGTTCGACTCCGCCGCCGACGAGTGCCCGGCGTACGTCCGCATCACCCACGGGCGATCCTTCTCGGCTGTCATGTACCCGAGAGTAGGACTATGTGCCCTTGTGAGTCCTCACCTCGTGACTGGTGTCATAAGCGGACTAGGTCACACCCCTGAACCGGGCCGGACGGTAAAATCAGGAGGTGAACGGCGAGAGCAGGACCCGGATCCATACCGTCGATCAACTGCTCGAGGTGCTTGACGACCTGGTGGCTGCCAGCGACCGGGGAGATCGGTCGCAGAAGGATGCCGCCGGGTTCTGGACCGAGATGCTGACCAGGCCAGGGCACCCGCTGGCGACGCAACTGCCGGACGAGGCACTCGTCGACTGGCAGCAGCGTGGGCTGCTCGGGGAGCTGGCAGGTGCTCGGGTGCTGGACATCGGGTGTGGCGGCGGTCGCAACACCAACTGGTTCGCGGGCCAAGGCGCGACGGTGGAGGGCGTCGACCTGGCAGCGCCGTTGCTGGACAGGCTCCGGCCGACGATGCCTGCGTCGGTGACGCTCACAGCGCTCGACGTCTTGCGTGAGCCGTTGCCCGCCGGACAGTTCGACGTCGTGTACGACTCGGGGTGTTTTCACCACATCGCTCCGCACCGGCGGCTCACCTACCTCGAACGCGTCCTACCTGCGGTACGCCCGGGAGGGCGATTCGGGATCGTCGCCTTCGCCGCCGAGCGGATGGAGACCCCACCGGACGAACAGATCGTCCTGACGGGAGACACCGCCGGGGGCATGGCGTTCACGCTCGACGACCTCCGGGCGATCTTCTCGCCGCTGGAGGCCATCGAGCTGCGGGAGGTCCGGGTGGACACCGCCGAAACGTTCGGCGCCGATTTCCTCAACGCCGCGTTGTTCTCTGCCGCCGGCTAGGCCGAGATCGGGAGCGGGGTCCGTTCTATGTGGAGGATTCGGTGGAGGCGGGTGGCCGCGAGGATGCGGATCACCGAGGGGAGTGGGTGGCGTAGTACGAGTTGCCGGCCCAGGAGTTGGGTGCGGCGGTGGGTGGCTACCAGCAGGCCCAGGCCGGTGGCATCCAGGGCGTCCAGAGCCTCCAGGTCGACTATGACGTCGCCTTCGGAGTTGTCGATCAGGTGGTTGAGTTGCTGTCGTACGTCGCCCACCGAGCGGACGTCCAGCAGTCCGGTCAGGTAGATCACGTGGGTCGGTGCGAGCATGTCCGTGCCCTCCGCTCTTCCGGCGGCCCCCGAGAATCGGCCGCGCTTGCAGCGTTGTATTGGTAGAGACTCCCTGGCGACACGGAAGGTTGCCAAGGGTTCGCGACCTTTCATTTAGCGAGACAATGGTGTCCGTGTTCGCTGAGCACTATTTCCTCTTCCCCGTGGTGGCCATCGCGTTCGCGGGCGGCATGGTGCTGCTCACCCGCTGGGCGTTCTCGAAGGCCAAAGGCGGGTCCTTGGTGCGCCGTACTGACTACTCACCGGCCGAAAAGGACAGTTTCGGACTGTTGATCGACGTCCAGACCGTCCAGACGTACAACGAGGCCAGGGTGAAGGTCGCGATGCTGAAGGACTTCGGCATCAAGGCGACCGCTGCGCGGACCAAAGACGCCGAACAGACCGCCAAGCACGGCTGGAGCGTCTACGTCTGGCCTGCCGACGAGCAAGCCGCCCGAGGATTCCTGAACTCTTTCTGACTCAATTTCTGCTTTCCCCGCCCCACCGCCCCGGTCGTTGTCATCCGGATCGACCCTCAGCGCGTCATGAACGCGGACTGTCGGCGGGGTCGAGAAGGGTATCGGGGACATCGGACAAGAACAGGGTGAGCCGGACGGCAGCACCAGCGCTGCCCCGGGGCCGATCGGTCCCGGCGAACCTCCCGCCGACGGCATGAGGAGTTCGATGACGCCCGACCTCGCCCTGGCGACGCTCGCGTTGCCCGGCCGGCCGCTGGTGCCGACCCGGGCGGCCGCGCTAGTCCCGGACGAGGACGCCCGGATCCTCGAGGCGTCCGCGCGAGAGCCCGACCGCTTCACGCTGATCTTCGACCGGTACTTCCCTCAGGTGCACTCCTACGTCGCCCGCCGGCTGGGCAGTGACCTGGCCGACGACCTGGCCGCGGAGACGTTCCTGGTCGCGTTCCGGCAGCGGGCCAAGTTCGACGGGCGCAACGGGGTCGTCCGGGCCTGGCTGTACGGGATCGCCACCAACCTGATCCGGCGGCACCGGCGGGACGAAGTACGGGCTTGGCGGGCGACCGCGAAGCTGCCGCTGCCGACACCGACCGGCGGGCACGAGGAGCGCGTCACCGCCCAGGTGACCGCGCAGGGCGCCAGCCGCCAGCTCGCCGCCGCGCTGGCGAAGGCCTCCGCGAAGGACCGCGAGGTACTCATGCTCGTGGCGCTCGGCGAACTCACGTACGACGAGGTCGCCGCCGCGCTCGGCATCGCCAACGGGACGGTGGCCTCCCGCCTGTCCCGGGCCCGCCGGGTGGTCCGGGAACACCTCGGCCACACCGACCCGACCGCAACGCGTGACGAGGCCTGAGATGAACGAGTTCGACAAGATCCGCAAAGCCTTCCCCGAGCAGCCGGGCCCGTCTGCCGACACGACCAACAAGGCGCGCCGGCAGGTACAGGAACTGATCCGCGAGGCCGAGACTGCCCGTCGCCGGGATCGCTGGTACGCCGCTGCGAAGTCCGGCCGGGTCGGAATGGCGCTGACCGCGACAGCCGCCACCGTGGCGCTGGCCGCGCTCGCGACTCCGCTCATCCTGTCGCCGGGCTCCGGCAGCGGCGACGCGGGACCGGTGCCGAGCACGGTCACGCCGACCAGCCCCAAGCTGATGACGGCCAGCCAGGTGCTGGTCCAGCTCGCGATCAAGCAGGAGATCGACGAGAAGGTCTCGGGCAAGTTCTTCCGGGTCCGCAACCTGCAGATCCGGGGCTCGATCGAGGTCGGCTCACCGAAGTACAAGATCTTGCAGAAGAGCATCACCGAGAGCTGGATGCCGATGAAGCAGGGCGTCGAGTCCTGGTTCGGCTGGGTCGATCTCGGGGCGCATCCGGCGACTCGCGCGGACGCCGCGAAGTGGCGGGCCCAGGGATCGCCGACGGAGTGGCCGATGACCGAGACGAGCCCGGTGACGATGGCGCCGACCGAGCCGGTGGTCAACAAGATGACCTTCGACGAGGTGCCGCCCGGCTACTCCCTGAGCGGCGTGAAGCCGGTCACCGCCCAGCAGATCCAGGCGCTGCCGACCGATCCCGAGCAGCTTCGCGCGGTCCTCGCGGGGAAGCCTGAGCCCGGGATGACGGCCGACGACATCAATTACCAGGTGTTCAGCGCGGCCGGGCGGTTGCTGTTCGAGATGCCGTCGCCGCCGAAGCTGCGGGGTGCCGCGCTTCGGGTGCTGTCGATGCTGCCGGGCGTGCGGATCAAGGAGAACGTCAAGGACCCGATCGGCCGCACGGGCACCCAGATCAGCATGGACTGGACCAAGCCCGGCAAGCCGTCGAGTGGGCCGACCATGCTCCGGGACGGCAAAACCAACTTCATCGTCGACCCGGCTACCGGCCGGTTGCTGAGCCAGGAGTACGACGGCTTCAAGCGCGGCGCCAACGTCGTCCTCGAGTCCGGCTGGACCGACGAAAAACCCACCCCGCCCTCCCCCGCGATCCGCTAACCCGCTCCCCGCCACCCCGCAGCTCTCCCACCAGAGCCCCTCCCCGATCCGGCCACGGCCCGCCCGGCCGCCGCCGCGCTTCGCCCTGCCCGGTTGCACTTCGTCCTGCCCCGGAAACGCCCATTTCGTGAGGTGAAACCCTTTGTCCCGATATCGAAAGCTGGCCGTCGCGACCGTCGTGTCGCTCGTGGCCGCCGCTTCTTTGGCGGCTCCTGCCGCCGGTATCCAGATCCAACCCAGCGCCGGTACTGACGGAGTCGGCGCTGGGTTGGCGACCACCGTCAACCCCCTCACCATCACCCTCGTCACCGGCGACAAGGTGACCGTCCAGAAGACCGCGACCGGCTACCGCGCCGCCAACGTCCAGCCCGGCCCCGGCCGCGAGGGCATGGCCTTCCACAAGTCCTCCTTCAAAGGCAAGGAACTCGTCGTCCCGCTGGACGCCTTCCCGCTCGTCTCCGCCGGCGTCGTCGACGAGCGACTCTTCGACGTCAGCCTGCTCGCCACCCTCGGCCTGGACGACAAGTCGTCGCCCCGCCTCCCCCTGCTGGTCCAGTACGCCGCCAACGGCGCCGCCCGAGCCGTCCGATCCGCCCTCCCCGAGGGCACGGTCGTCAAGCGCGAACTGCCGATCATCGACGCGGTGGCGATCGGCCAAGAGCGATCGCAAGCCGGCGACCTGTGGTTCAACTGGCTCAACAGCCCACAGGCCAAGCGCAAGACCGGCCTGGCCGGCACCGTCAAGAAGCTCTGGCTCGACGGCGGCGTCACCCCGAACCTCGACCGCAGCATCCCGCAGATCGGCGCCCCGGTCGCATGGAAGGCAGGCTTCACCGGCAAGGGCGTGAAGGTCGCGGTACTCGACTCCGGCTACGACGCGACCCACCCCGACTTCAAGGACCGGGTGATCGCCACCAAGGGATTCACCGCCGACCAGGATGGCAACGTCGACGAGAACGACGTCGTCGATCGGGTCGGTCACGGCACCCACACCGCCTCGACGGTGGCTGGTACCGGAGCCGCTTCGCAAGGGAAGTACAAGGGCGTCGCTCCCGGTGCCGACCTGATGATCGGCAAGGTCTGCGGCGACCGCAACTGCGAGTCGTCCGCGATGATCGCCGGGATGCAGTGGGCCGCGACGTCCGGCGCCAAGGTCGTCAACATGAGCATCGGCGGCGGCCCGAGCGACGGTACGGACATCTTGTCCGAGACCATCAACGAGCTGACGGCTAGTACCGGCACTCTGTTCGTCGTCTCGGCGGGCAACTTCGGCGCCGCGCAGACCGTGTCCACTCCGGCCGCCGCGGACGCGGCCCTCGCAGTTGCCTCGGTCACCAAATCCGACACGCACAGCGAGTTCTCCAGCCAGGGCCCGCGCGTCGGCGACCTGTCGGTGAAGCCCGACATCTCCGCGCCCGGCAGCCACATCGTGGCCGCCCGCGCAGCCAACACGCCACTGGCGCCGTTCGCCATCAACGACTCGTATGCCGATCTGTCCGGTACCTCGATGGCCGCGCCCCACGTCGCCGGCGCCGCCGCCCTGCTCGCCCAGCAACACCCGGACTGGAAAGCCCCGGAGCTGAAGTCGGCGTTGATGGGCTCGTCGGTCGGGCTCGCTGACCAAGGGATCTACACGCAGGGCGCCGGCCGGGTCGACCTCGCGCAGGCGATCAAGCAAGAGGTGCTGGCGATGCCGAGCAACCTCAACCTCGGCCTCCAGACGGCCCCGCACAACGACGACAAGCCGGTCACGAAGCCCGTGACGTACGTCAACCAGAGCTCGCGCCCGGTCCACCTCACGCTCCGGCTCGACGGCGCCAAGGTGTTCCGCCTCGACCGGTCCTCGATCACCATCCCGGCCAACGGCAGCGCTCAGGTGAATGTCACTGGTCGCACCGATGGTCCCGAGGCCGAGGGCGCCTACGCCGCCTGGCTTGTTGCTAGCGGCAACGGTTCGGCGATCCGGACGACGGTTGGCATCGGCAAGCAGGTGTCGACCTATCCCCACAAGGTGGAGATGACCGACTTCTCCGGCGCGCCGGGGACCAACGACGATCTGCATTCAGCCGGCACGTACCTGATCAATGTCGAGCGGCAGGAGGGCTACGTCGTCTCGGCCGGCGAAACCGTCTCGCTGCCGGCCGGCCACTACCTGGTCGACGGCTACGCCGCGACGCGTCGAGAGGATGCGCCCGGCTGGAAGAACCTGACGTACTTCACCGAGGGCGACCTCGTGATCGGCAAGACCGGCCCGGTCGTGCTGGACGGCAGCAAGGCCGCGAAAGTCGGCTACCGCCCGCCGGTCACCGGCGCCACCGTGGCGACCGGTGGGCTCGGGATCAACCGCACGCTCCCCGTCGGGCAGTACATCGGCGGCGTGGGCATCGACGGTGACGGCACCCCGAACATCGTTCCCGAGCTGTACGTCGTGCCGAACAAGACCGGCGACAAGTCGACCTTCAAGGCCTACTCACACGTGGTGTGGGCCGGGGCACCGGACGGTCCGGTCCCGGGCGTCGGCTCCTTCCTGAACAGCCCGTACCTGTACCACGACGTGGCCGTCTGGCCCGGCCGCATTCCCGCCCACCCGTCGGTGATCACCAAGCCCCGCGACTATGCGCACGTCGACGCGTCGTACGCCGGCGAGCCGGGCTTCTACGCCGACAACTACGGCTATCCGACCGATCCGACGCCGGCTGCGGACGGTACCCGGCTGCCGTTGTTCGTGTTCACGCCGACGATCAGCATGACGTTGCCGTTCCGGCGGGACGAGTACTACTCGGCGAAGGGGGTGGCATGGGGCTTCGGCAACCAGGTCTTCAGCTTCGACGAGGAGAACGGCTATGTGTACCGCTCAGTCGTCGAGTCGGAGGCCTACAACCTCGAGGCCGGGAAGACCAGGAAGCTCGACTGGCAACGCGGTGTCTTCGGCCCGAGCCTGCCTGACCCGCGCATCGGCAACCCCGGACGGCCGAAGCTGCCGTGGGTGTCCCGCGACGGCGACAGCCTGAGCGTGTACGTCCCGACCTTCTCCGACGGCGTCCCCAACCGCCTCGGCGACGTCAGCAGCACCTCCGAGCAGACCACCCTCTTCCGCAACGGCCGGCAGATCGCCTCAACGGACTCCATCGCGATCCAAACCTTCGCCCTACCCGCTGCCCCTGCCACCTACCGCCTCTCGAAGGTCGTCAAGCCGGGGCAGGTGTGGACCAAACTGTCGACGGAGATCTCGTCCGACTGGACCTTCAAGTCCCAACGCACCCCTGACGGCGTCGACACCGCCCTACCGCTCCTCAACGTCCGCTACACACCCGCATTGGACGACCGCAACCGAGCCCCCGGTGGCCGCTTCGAGTTCCCGGTCACCGTCCAGACCGCGTTCCTCGCCCCCACCAAGCCGATCGTCTCGCTCCAACTCGACGCATCCTTCGACGACGGCACCTCGTGGCACGCGGCGTCGGTACGCCGTACCGGCACGAACACCTTCCAGGCCGCCGTCACCCAACCGTCCACCGGCTTCGTCACCCTCCGCGCCATCGCCATCGATGCCGCAGGCAACAAAGTCACCCAGACCATCAAACGGGCCTACGAGCTGAAGTAGTCCACCCCTGACACCTGGCGGCTCGCGGCTGAGGGGCTCCGAGCCGCCAGGGCTTCGTTGGTGATCTCCAGGCCGGGGAAGCGGCGGCGCATGGCGGCCGCATAGCGTTCGGCGTAGGCCGCGTCGCCGATGTACTCACCGATCTGGTGTTGCCCGAACCACAGCCGGACCCGGCGCCGGGACGACAGAACTGTCACGCTGCCGAAGCTACAAGCCCCATCGATCAGCAGTGTTTCCGCTGATTACAGCCACAAGTCCTCCCCCAGCCACGCGGAACCAACAGGCGATCCCCCACCAGCCCAGGGACAATTCAGTCCATGCTGCTGGTACCGGGGGATCCGTTGAATCCGCGGCGAGTGGATCCACACTTCGCCCGGGAGGCTGCCGCGGCGCGCGATGCGGGCATCACCGTCGCGCGGATCGATCACGACGCACTCGGGCGGCCGGACGAGGCCGTGGCCGGGGTGCCGGCCGGTGATGACGCGGTCTACCGCGGCTGGATGATGACGGCGGCCGAGTACGACGGGTTCGCCAAGGCGCTCGACGCCCGCCGGGTGACGTTGCGGACCAACGGCGAGGAGTACAAGACCGCCCACGAGCTGCCCGGCTGGTACGACGCACTGCTGCCACTGACCCCGGAGTCGACCTGGACGGACGGGCCGGATCTCGCCGGGCTCGACGCCGTCTGCGACCGGCTCGGCCGAGGCCCGGCGGTACTGCGTGATCATGTGAAGTCGATGAAGCACTACTGGGACGAGGCCGCCTTCATCCCCGAACTGGCCGATCGGGACGCCGTGCACCGGGTGGCGGAGCGGTTCCTCGAGCTGCGGGGTGACTCGTTCACCGGCGGCCTCGTGCTCCGGCGGTTCGAGAACTTCACCGGCGCCGAGGCCCGGACCTGGTGGGTCGGCGGCCGCTGCGTACTGATCACGCCCCACCCCGACACCCCGGACGAGCTGCCCAGGGGACTCGATCTGGTCGAGGTCGAGCCGCTGGTGAGCGATCTGGCGCTGCCGTTCGTGACGGTCGACCTGGTCCGGCGTACCGACGGCGAGTGGCGGATCGTCGAACTGGGGGACGGCCAGGTCAGTGATTGGCCGGCGTCCAGGGATCCTGCTGACCTGATGGCGGGGCTGTTCTGAGCCATGCGGGACAATGGTGGGGATGACGCTCACCGAGAAGCTGCCGGGAACCACCGAAGTCGATGCCCTGTACGACGCCTTTGCCACCTGGGTGGGTGAGCAGGGGATCTCGCTGTATCCGGCGCAGGAAGAAGCGTTGATCGAGGTGATGACGGGGTCGAACGTGATCCTGTCGACGCCGACCGGGTCGGGGAAGAGTCTGGTGGCCACCGGATCGCATTTCGCGGCGCTGGCCAACGGGAAGCGGACGTTCTACACGGCGCCGATCAAGGCCCTGGTGTCGGAGAAGTTCTTCGCGTTGTGTGACGTGTTCGGGGCGGACAAGGTCGGCATGCTGACCGGTGACGCCTCCGTCAACGCGGGTGCGCCGATCATCTGCTGTACCGCCGAAGTACTGGCCAACGTCGCGCTGCGCGAGGGCCGGGCCGCCGATGTCGGTCAGGTGGTGATGGACGAGTTCCACTTCTACTCCGAGCCCGATCGCGGCTGGGCCTGGCAGGTACCGCTGCTGGAGCTCCCCGACGCCCAGTTCATCCTGATGTCGGCGACCCTCGGCGACGTCGAGCGGTTCAAGATCGACCTCAACCGGCGGACCGGCCGTCCGACCGCGATCGTCTCGTCGGCCGAGCGACCGGTGCCGCTGGTCTACAAGTACGTCACCTCGCCGCTGCACGAGACGCTCGCCGAGCTCCTGGTCACCCACCAGTCCCCCGTGTACGTCGTCCACTTCACCCAGGCGTCGGCCCTGGAGCGCGCGCAGGCGCTGACCAGCATCAACGTCTGCACGAAGGAGGAGAAGGACAAGATCAAGGAGCTGATCGGGCACTTCCGGTTCAGCCCGGGCTTCGGCAAGACGCTGCAGCGACTGATCATGCACGGCATCGGCGTCCACCACGCCGGCATGCTGCCGAAGTACCGGCGGTTGGTCGAGCAGCTCGCGCAGGCGGGGTTGCTGAAGGTCATCTGCGGCACCGACACCCTCGGCGTCGGCATCAACGTCCCGATCCGGACCGTGCTGCTGACCGCGCTGAGCAAGTACGACGGCCGTCGGCAGCGCATCCTCAAGGCGCGCGAGTTCCACCAGATCGCCGGCCGCGCGGGCCGCGCCGGCTACGACACCTCCGGCACCGTCGTCGTCCAGGCGCCGGATCACGTGGTGGAGAACGTCCGGCTGATGGCGAAGGCCGGTGACGACCCGAAGAAGCAGCGCCGGGTCCAGCGCAAGAAGCCGCCGGAGGGTTTCGTCACCTGGGGCGAGGACACCTTCGACCGGCTCGTCGCCGCCGACCCCGAACCGCTGCAGTCGCGGATGCGGGTCAGCCATGCGATGCTGCTGAACGTGATCGCCCGCGACGGCGACGCGTTCGCGAGCATGCGGCACCTGCTGCAGGACAACCACGAGGACTCCAAGGCGCAGCTCCGGCTGATCCGGCGGGCGATCCAGATCTACCGCACGCTGCTCACCGCGGGCGTCGTCGAGCGACTCGACGAGCCCGACGAGAACGGCCGGACGCTGCGCTTGACGGTCGATCTGCAGAAGGACTTCTCGTTGAACCAGCCGCTGTCCACCTTCGCGCTGGCAGCGCTGGATCTGCTCGACCCGGAGGACCCGCTGTACGCGCTGGACGTGGTGTCGGTGGTCGAGGCGACGCTGGAGGATCCGCGCGCGATCCTGATGGCGCAACTGCACCACGCCAAGGGCGAGGCCGTGCAGGGGATGAAGGCCGACGGGATCGAGTACGAGGAGCGGATGGAGCTGCTCGACGAGATCAGCTGGCCGAAGCCGCTCGAAGAGTTGCTAGAGGCAACTTTGGAGATCTACCGGCAGACCCACCCGTGGATCGCCGAGGCCGGGCTGTCGCCGAAGGCCGTCGTCCGCGACATGTTCGAGCGGGCGATGACGTTCGGCGAGTACATCCAGTACTACGCGCTGGCGCGCTCCGAGGGCATCGTCCTGCGGTACCTCAGCGACGCGTACAAGGCGCTCCGCCAGACCGTCCCACCGGACAAGGTGAACGAGGACCTCACGGACCTGATCGAGTGGCTCGGCGAGGTCGTCCGGCAGACCGACTCCAGCCTGCTCGACGAGTGGGAGGAGCTGACCAACCCGACGACCGAGGAGGTCGTCGTACCGGTCCTCCAGGGCCCGCGCCGGATCACCTTGAACACAAGGGCTTTCCGAGTACTGGTCCGCAACGCGATGTTCCGCCGGGTGGAGCTCGTCTCGCTGCACCGCTGGGCCGAGCTCGGCCAACTCGACAACGACTCCGGCTGGGACGCCGGACGCTGGGCAGAGGCCGGTACCGCGTACTACGCCGAGCACGACTCCCTACCGACCGGCCCTGCCGCCCGAGGCCCGGCCCTCTTCATCGTCGAGGAGCACCCGGGCTACTGGGAGGTCCAGCAGATCATCGACGACCCAGAAGGCAACCACGACTGGCGAATCACCGCCACCATCGACCTGACCGCCTCCGACGAGGCAGGCGACCTGGTCCTGGAGATGGTGTCGTTCAAGCCCCTCTAGTTTCAGGCCTTTGCAGGCCACTCCACGTCGACCTCTGCGGGGGCTTCGTAGTCCACGCCGGCTACGTCGAAGCCGTAGAGGCGGCGGACCTCCTCGTAGAACCAGACGGTGTCGGCTACCTCTGCGATGTTGTCCTGGGTTGCTGCGTCCCATTGCTTCTTTACGGCACCTTGGACATCCTCGGTCAGCTCCCAGCGGTCCAGGCGGATGCGGCCGTCCTCGTCGAGGTCCAGGGGCTTCTCGCCGGTCAGCTGGTCCCAGAGGGAGATGGACTGCTGCATGGGGGTCTGGAGGTCGTCGCCGAGCACCTTGTGCAGCAGGCTCACGTACAGGCCGATGCCGGGGATCGCGGACGACGCCTGCGTGACTGCTGCGCCGTTGACCGACGTACGGGCCTCTACGCCGTCCCGCTGGCGCAACTCGCTCGCAGTGGCTTCCAGGTGGGCCTTGGCGGCGCCGATCGAGCCCTGGCGGTAGATCGGCCCGGTCAGCTCACTGCCGATGTAGGTCAGGGCGACGGTGCTGAAGCCGTCCTTGAGCAGCTTGCGCTCCTCGAGGGCGTCGACCCAGCGGGCCCAGTCCTCGCCGCCCATGACTGCGACGGTGTCGGCGATCTCCTCGTCGGTGGCGACCTCGATGCCGACCTCCTGGAGCACCGGCTGGCCGTCGTCGTACGCGAGGCTCTTGGTCTCCGCGGCCTGACCGATCGCCTTGATGGCCGACTGGTACGTCGTGTCGGTGCGCGGGTCGACGCGGCGGGGCGCGGCGACGCTGTAGATCAGGTAGTCGACTCCCCCGAACTTCTCCTGCAGCAGATCGAGCACGTCTGCCTTGGTCGTGTCGGCGAAGGCGTCGGCGTTGATGAAGTGGAACGTGCTGCCGACGGTTTCGGCGTACGCGGCGGTGGCGGCGGTGCGGTACCAGCCCGCGGTCGCCGTACGCCGGGCCGGCCCCTTCTCGAAGGAGACGCCGATGCCGTCGATGCCGTAGCGGGCCAGACCGGCGACGGTCGTCGCCAGGCCGTAGCCCGAGCTGGAACCGATCACGAGCGCGACCGGACGCGTCGCCGGCGTCCGCGCCTCGACCTGCTCGGTCAGATCCCGGACGATCTGCTCGCACCCGGCGGGGTGCGAGTCGAGGAAGAGGAAACCGCGGCCGACGGGCTTGATCACACGCTCAGTCATGCGACCGACCCTAAGGCATCTAGTTCCAGTAGAGCTCTGCGTCGTCCGGCTCTACGGTCACGTCGGCGCCCAGGCGGCGGAGATTGCCCGCGAAGTCGGTGTAACCGCGGTGCACGTGGTGGGCCGCTGAGACCAATGTCTCGCCTTCGGCAGCAAGTCCCGCGATGACGAGGGCGGCACCGGCGCGGATGTCGCTGGCGACCACGGGGGCACCGGACAGTCGCGGCACACCCCGTACGACGGCGTGGTGGCCGTCCGTCTGGATGTGGGCGCCGAGCCGGGTCAGCTCCTGGGCGAAGGTGAAGCGCCCCTCGAAGAGGTTCTCGGTGACCATCGCGGCACCGTCACTGAGCGCGTTCATCGCGATCACGAACGCCTGCAGGTCGGTCGCGAACCCCGGGTAGGGCAGCGTGACGACGTCGACGGGCTTGGGGCGGTCGTGCATGACGACCCGGAAGCCCGGATTCAGGATGGTGATCTCGGCGCCGGCCTTGTGCAGCTTGTCCAGCGGGAGTTCGAGGTGCTCGGCGTGACCGTTCGAGATCGTCACGTCACCCTTGGTGATGGCGGCGGCGAAGGCCCAGCTGCCGGAGACGATCCGGTCCGGCACGGTCACGTGATCGACCGGCTTGAGTAGGCCGTCGACGCCGGTGACCTCGATTCTCGGCGTACCGGCGCCGTCGATCACCGCGCCCATCTCGACCAGCATCGCGGCGATGTCCTGGATCTCCGGCTCGCGGGCGGCGTTCTCGATCACCGTGGTGCCCTTGGCGAGCACCGCGGCCATCATGATCGTCTCGGTCGCGCCGACGCTCGGGAAGTCCAGCCAGACCTCCGCGCCGTGCAGGCCCTGCGGCGCCTCGGCGATCACGAAACCGTGCTCGATATGGACTTTCGCGCCCATCGACTCGAGTCCGGCGACGTGCATGTTGAGCCCGCGGGAGCCGATGTTGTCGCCACCCGGCAGTGCCACCTCGGCGCGGCCACAACGGCCCAGCAGCGGGCCGAGCACCGAAATCGAGGCTCGGAGCTTGCGTACCAGCTCGTAGTCGCACTGGTACCCGATCTCGGCCGGTACTGCGATGGTCGCGCTGGCCGAGTCCGCGTCGATCTTCGCCGAGCAGCCGAGGGTGTCCAGCAGCTGGGCCATGAAGGTGACGTCGAGAATGCTCGGCACCTGCCGCAGCGTCGTCGTCCCCTCCGCCAGCAGTGCCGCCGCCATCAGCTTCAGCACGCTGTTCTTCGCGCCCGCCACCTCGACGCTGCCCTCGAGCCGTGCCTCACCTGCTATCCGAAACCGTTCCACCCGCTGACTGTAGGACATGACGGGTCATTCTGCGCAGTCGCGAGCAGGTGCCCACCGGGTGCCGCGCAGCACGCGCAGAATGACCCGTCATGTCCTAAATCTGCTCGGGGTCGCAGGCTTGCGTAGAGTGCCGTGACATGGCTGTGAACTTGACGCGGATCTATACCCGGACCGGAGACGCCGGCGAGACCCGCCTGGGCGACATGAGCAAGGCATCGAAGACCGACCCACGGGTGGTGGCGTACGGCGATGTCGACGAGGCGAACTCCTCGATCGGCGTCGCGATCGCGGCCGGCCACCTGAACAGTTCCCTGGTGCTGCTGCTGACCAGGATCCAGAACGACCTCTTCGACGTCGGCGCCGACCTGTGCAACCCGATCTCCCCCGACCCGGAGTACCCGCCGCTGCGGATCACCCAGGACTACGTCGACCGGCTCGAGGGCTGGTGCGACGAGTACAACAACCGCCTCACCAAACTCCGCTCCTTCATCCTCCCGGGCGGTACGCCGGGCGCCGCGTACCTCAACGTCGCCCGGACAGTCACCCGCCGCGCAGAACGCTCCGCCTGGACCGCCGTCGAAACCCACGGCCCCACCGTCAACCTGCTGGCGATCACGTACCTCAACCGCCTGTCAGACCTACTCTTCATCCTCGGCCGAGTAGCCAACCTGTCCTCAGGCGGCGACGTCCTCTGGGTGCCGGGCGGAGACCGCGACCCTAAGTAAGGCGCCAGGTCATCGGCATGGTGAGGATGCCGGTGGGTGGGAGGCCTAGGGCCGCGTAGATGGTGCTGGTGAGGCCGTCTGCGGTCCAGGACCTCGCTGTGGCCGCCAGGTCGTCCGTGGACTCCGGTGGGCGCAGGCGGTCGATCAGGGACCGGTGAGGCGCTGCGGTGAGGGCGATGTTGTCTCGGTCCAGGCCTGCGCGGTTGCAGGCGATCAGGAGGGCGTGCTCGAAGCCGCCTAGCTCGTCGACCAGTTTGCGGTCGTGGGCGTCGGCGCCGGTCCAGACCCGGCCGCGGGCCAGGGCTTCCAGGTCGGCGACGGGGAGGCCGCGGTCCTGGGCGGCTTTGGCTACGAAGTCCTCGTAGATGCGGTCCAGAGTCTCTTCCAGGCGCTCCCACTGCTCGGTGGTGAACTCCTCCTGGGCGGAGTACATCCGGGCGTTCACACCTTCCGACACAGCCTCTTGGGAGATGCCGATGCGGCCGAGAGCGTCCCGTACTACGCCCTTGCCGGAGAAGACGCCGATGGAGCCGGTGATGGTGCCCGGCTGGGCGACGATGACGTCTGCGGGCATGGCGACGAAGTAACCGCCTGACGCTGCGACGCTGCCCATGGAGGCGACGACTGGGCGGCCGGTGGCCCGCAGGCGGAGTACCTCGTGGCGGATGGCGTCTGAGGCGACGTAGGAGCCGCCTGGGCTGTCTACCCGGAGTACGACGGCCTTGACCTTGTCGTCGTCGGCCACGGCGCGCAGGGCGGCTCCGATGGTGTCCGACCCCGAGCCTGGGCCGCCGATGGGTCCGCCACCCGAGTTGCGGCCGACGCTGATGCCTCCGCTGATCCGGATCACGGCCACTACGGGCTTCTGCGGCCAGGGGAGGTTCTTGCGCACCTCCTGGAGCGTGCGGGGCCCGCGGCGGACGTACCGCTCGGCCAGGAGCGGGGTGGTCTCCCCCAGCCGCTTCTCCAGCGCCTCGTACACATCGGACCGGTAGCCGAGCTGGTCGACGAGACCAGCCTCACGTCCGGCGTCCGCTGACAGAGGCGCGTCGTCCACCAGCTCCCGCACCTTCGCAGGCTCTAGCCGGCGCCGTACTGCGATGCCCTCGACGATCTGCTCGTACGCCGACTCCGCCAGCCGCGACGCCATCTCGCGGGCCGGCCCGGACATCTCCTTCTCGGTGAAGGTCTCCACCGCCGACTTGTACTCCCGGCGCCGGCCGAACTGCGGAATCACCCCCGCCTTGTCCAGCGCCCCCTTGATGAACGTCGCCTGGATGGACACCCCGGTGATCGCCAGATCCCCCGACGGCTGCACCCAGATCTCGTCGAACGCGGTCGCGAGGTAGTACGGCACGGTCCCGCCGCCGATCTCACCGAACGACTCGGTCCAGGCGACCGCACCCTTCCCCGACGCCCGGAAGTCGGCCACAGCCTCCCGCAGATCCTGTACCTGAGCCAGCGACAACGCCGGTCCACCCAGGTGCGCGACCAGCCCGACCACCTGGTCGTCCTCGGCGCCCTTGCGCAGCGCCCGCACCAACTCCCGCATCGTCGGCAGGTGCCGAGCCCGGAAAGCGGCCAGAGGCGAAGCAGGCGGAGTCTCCAGGACCCCACGCGTCAGATCCAGTTCCAGCAGAATGCCCGTCATGTATCGACCCTAGACCGATCGATCAACTGAACAGGCCGCGGATGTCGTCGGGGCTGAGCCCGGCGCCGAACGCGTTGCCCTCGTCCATCACGCTGGCGAACAGGGCCGCCTTGCGTTCCTTGAGCTCCATCACCTTCTGCTCGATGGTGTCCTTCGCGATCAGGCGGTAGACCATGACCGACTTGCGCTGGCCGATCCGGTGGATTCGGTCGACGGCCTGGGCTTCGGTGGCCGGGTTCCACCAGGGGTCCAGGAGGAAGCAGTAGTCGGCCTCGGTCAGGTTGAGGCCGACGCCGCCGGCTTTGAGGCTGATGAGGAACAGAGGTGCGGTGCCGTCTTTGAACTTCTTCAGGACCGCAGGGCGGTTGGTGGTGCTGCCGTCGAGGTAGCAGTACTCGATCCCCTCCGCGTCCAGCCGCTGCCGGATCAGGTCGAGGAAGCCCGTGAACTGGCTGAAGACCAGGGCACGGTGACCGCTGCCGATGATGTCGGGGAGCTGCTCGAGCAGGGCGTCGATCTTCGCGCTCGCCAGGTCGCTGTGCGCCTCGTCGACGAGGCCCGCGTGCAGACTCAGCTGCCGGAGCAGAGTCAGCGACCGGAAGATGGTGAATCGGTTCTTGTCGAAGTCGGCGACCAGGCCGAGCACCTTCTGGCGCTCGCGTTGCAGATGGGTCTGGTAGATCTTGCGGTGCCGGGGATGGAGGTCCACCTCGAGCAGCTGTTCCTGCTTGGCCGGTAGGTCCGCGGCCACCTGCTCCTTGGTCCGGCGCTTGACCAGCGGCTTGATCCGGCGACGCAACTGGGCCAGCCGCTCGGCGTCACCATCTTTCTCGATCGGGCGCACGTAGTACCGGTCGAAGTGGGTCGGGCTGGGGAACAGGCCGGGCGAGGTGATCGAGAGGAGCGTCCAGAGCTCCATCAGGTTGTTCTCCATCGGCGTACCGGTGATGGCCAGTTTGAACGGCGCGGGCACCCGGCGGCAGCACTGGTAGAGCTTCGACTGATGGTTCTTGGCGAACTGCGCCTCGTCGAGGACCAGCCCGGCCCACGAGCGGTCGGCGTACGCGTCGATGTCGAGGCGGAGCAGCGTGTACGACGTCACCACCACGTCCGCGTCGCCGATCGCCTCGTCGAGACTCTGGCCGCGACGGCGCAACGTATCGGCGACCGTCACCACCTTCAGGCTCGGCGCGAACCGCGCCGCCTCGGCCGGCCAGTTCGACACGACGCTGGTCGGCGCGACGATCAGGAACGGTCCGGGGCTCGCTGTTTCCTTGGCATGGGCGATCAAAGCCAACGTCTGCAGGGTTTTGCCGAGTCCCATGTCGTCGGCCAGGATGCCGCCCAGCCCGAACCTCCAGAGGAAGGCCAGCCAGCGGAACCCTTCCAATTGGTACGGCCGCAGCGTCGCCTCGATCGTCGCCGGAAGCGGGGTCGCGTCGGTCGTGTCCACGGAGCGCAGGGCAGCCAACTGTTGCTGCCAGCCCTCGGCCTGGTGCTCCACGACGCCAAGCCGCTCCAACTCGTCGAAGAAGCTGACCTGGTACCGGCTGATCCTGAGGTTGTCGCTGGGAATGTCGTGCAGCGCCTGCGCCTCGTCGATCAGCGCCCGCAACGCCTTCAGCTCTGGCTTCTGGAGGCTGAAATAGGCGCCGCTGGTCAGCAGCACCGACGACTTGCCGATCGCCAGCGCACGGAAGATGTTGACGAACGGAACCCGCTGTCCCTCGACCCTGATCGTGATCCCGAGATCGAGCCAGTCCATCTCACCCGCCTCGGCCGAGGTCGAGACCTCGATGGTCAGCGAGTCGCCGACCTCGCGATAGGTGGCCGGCGTACCGGTCACCTCGACGTCCACCTGCGGGTCCGCGACCAACTGGGGAAGCAGTTCGGTGCTGAACCGGACGGTGTCGAACTCCTGCAGGGCTTCAGGAAGCTGCTCCGGCTGCAGGTCGAGACCGGCGAGAATCTCGCGTTCCTGGTCCGGATCGCGATAGATCTCGGCGGGTCCGGAGACCGGGGCGACCGGCACCCGCAGTTGCGAGCCGTCGACCCGATAGAGCCAGCTCCATTGCAGATCCAGCGCATGATCAGGCCCGTACTCGGCCTGCAGACTCAGCTCCGGACCGGAGATCGCCGGCGGGCTGAACGAGTCGTCGGAGGAGATGACCGTGGCCAGCTGCCGGAGCTTCGGGTAGTACTCCGCGCGGAACCGTGCCCCGTCCGCCGCGGGGATCTGCAGCTCCTGCGCGGTCAGCGCCACTTGCTGAAGCTCGGGCGGTACGGGCTTGATGAACTTGGCCAGCCGGAACCGCAGCCCCTCGAGATCCGTGGACGGACCAAGATCCGACCGGTCGACCCAGACCAGCCCGTGCCCCTCGGCGCCGATGAACTCGACCGGCACCACGTCGGCCGGCGGCTCCTGCTGATCGCCGACGATGCGGGTGAGCGGCCGGACGACAAGCGCTCCGGACTCCTCCGTCGTGATGTCCAGACAGAACTCGGCGACTCCGTACGGATCGACATCCCCGGCGTTCTTCCTGCTGTGGACGAGGCGTACGCCGACGGCCAGCGCCTGGTCCAGCAGCGGCCAGAGCTGCCGGCTGTCGAAGGCCGACAGCTCGAGCGTCTTCTCGTCGCCGTGGCGGTGCGACCTGGACCTGCGCGAAGTGTAGGACGCGTAGAACTCCTGGAGCGCCTCCGAGTGTGCCCTGACCAGCTCGCCGTAGGGGTTGTCCAGCGTCGCCCAGGTCAGGTTGCCCCGGATCCAGCCGTTCTTGCCCCGCTTCATCACCCGGGCGAGGAGCACCGGCTCCCCCGCGCCGGACCGGCTCTTCGTCGAGTACGGCGCCGGTATCACCAGGGACAGCTCGATCGCGAGCGGCGCGGAGCCGGCTCGCTCGCGCAGGACGGGCGGCTCCTGGCCGACCAGGGAATCCAGCGACGCCTCCCACCCGGCCGACCGGCTTCCCGCCCGGCCCATGGGCACCGGCCCTGCCGTCGCCGCCGTAGCTGCCGTGGCTGCCTGCAGACCCGACTCATCCGATTCCGACGAGGACAGGATGGCTTTCAGGGCGACCGCCGCGACATGCTTGCAGTCGAGTCCGACCGGGCAACTGCACTCGCCGTCGAGATAGCTCGCCCGGCCGTCGTCGCCGATCGAGACGAAGACCGCGACCTCGTACAGGTTCTCCAGCTGTCCCCGGACCCGGCCGCGCAGCGCGTTCACCGACGGATCCCACCAGGTCGAGCGAACGGCCCCGCCCTGGGCATACCCGAGCCCCCGCGCATAGGCGGCCATCCCGACAGCGTCCTTCACCTCGACAGCACTGAGGCCATGCACGATCGGGGGCGGCACCTACAGGTAGGTCTGGGTGCTCGGGGGTGCGGATTCCATCCAGGCGAGGACGCCGGTGAGCGCTTCCTCGGTCATTGCGAAGTGGACGGTACGGTCGCGCAGCTCGGCGTCGACGATGACGTGGCCGGCGTAGGTGACCAGGGGCTCGTTGCCCATCGGGCGGCGGGTCGTCACGCCTTCGAGCTGGCGGCGGTTGACGGTGAGTTTCGGCCACCAGGCGAGGCTGAAGACCCGAAACCACTGCAGGTCGTCGCCGACGTAGCGGGCCAGTCCCAGCGCCCAGCCGCGGCCGTGGTCCTTCTCAGCGAGTTGCAGGCTGCAATCGAACGTGCCGCCGTCCCTGGACAACCAGCGACGACGGCACGCGAAAGCGATGATCAGCAGTACGGCAGCAAGGCAACAGACCCCGACCAATTCGAGGACTGTGCTCATAAGTTGCCAACCTCATTCCTGGCGCCCTCGCTGTGGTGGCGCCATCCCCGAACCGTACTGAATCCGTCTCTTTTCAATTATTGCAGGTGGGGTCAGGACGCCTTCTCGGCGGCCCTCACCCTGGCTTCGGCGAGCCGGACCTGCTCCTGCTCGTCCTCGCTGTCGGTCCCGGTGGCCTGGGCCTGCTCGAGCGCCCGCTTCGCCTCTTCCAGGTCGATGTCGTGCCCCATCTCGGCGTTCTCGGCCAGGATCGAGACCCGGTCGTGCGCCACCGAGATGAAGCCGTCCGGAGCGGCCGCGACGAAGTACTCGTCGTCGACCGTCCGCACCTGGACCGTACCGCCCTGCAGCAGACCCAGCAGCGGGGCATGGCCCGGGAGGATACCGACGTCGCCGTCGGTGGTACGGGCGATGACGATCTTCGCCTGTCCCCCCCAGACCACCCGCTCGGCCGCGACCAGCGCGACCTCGAGGTGCTTGCCGGCCTCGTCAGCCATCAGAGGTCAGAGCTCCTTCTGGAGCTCGGCCCAACGCCGCTCGACGTCGTCGAGCGAACCGACGTTGAAGAAGGCCTGCTCGGCGATGTGGTCGCACTCGCCCTCGGTGATCTTCTTGAACGACTCGATGGTGTCCTTCAGCGGCACCGTCGAACCCGGCGTGTTGGTGAACTTCTCCGCCATGTACGTGTTCTGCGAGAGGAACTGCTCGATCCGGCGCGCGCGGGCGACGGTGATCTTGTCCTCTTCGGAGAGCTCGTCGACACCCAGGATGGCGATGATGTCCTGCAGTTCCTTGTTCTTCTGCAGGATCTGCTTCACCCGGACGGCCACGTCGTAGTGCTCCTGGCCGATGTACTGCGGGTCGAGGATCCGCGACGTGGAGGTCAGCGGGTCGACGGCCGGGTACAGACCACGCGACGCGATGTCACGCGACAGCTCGGTGGTCGCGTCCAGGTGCGCGAAGGTGGTGGCCGGCGCCGGGTCGGTGTAGTCGTCGGCGGGTACGTAGATCGCCTGCATCGAGGTGATCGAGTGACCGCGGGTCGACGTGATCCGCTCCTGCAGGATGCCCATCTCGTCGGCGAGGTTCGGCTGGTAACCAACGGCCGACGGCATCCGGCCGAGCAGCGTGGAGACCTCGGAACCGGCCTGGGTGAAGCGGAAGATGTTGTCGATGAAGAGCAGTACGTCCTGCTCCTTCACGTCGCGGAAGTACTCCGCCATCGTCAGCGCGGACAGCGCGACGCGCAGCCGGGTGCCCGGCGGCTCGTCCATCTGGCCGAAGACGAGCGCGGTGTCCTTGAAGACGCCCGCGTCCTCCATCTCACCGATCAGGTCGTTGCCCTCACGGGTGCGCTCACCGACGCCGGCGAACACCGAGGTGCCACCGAAGTTGTGCGCGATCCGGTAGATCATCTCCTGGATCATGACGGTCTTGCCGACGCCCGCACCGCCGAACAGGCCGATCTTGCCGCCCTGGACGTACGGGGTGAGCAGGTCCAGCACCTTGATGCCGGTCTCCAGCATCTCGGTCTTGGACTCGAGCTGGTCGAAGGCCGGCGCCTTGCGGTGGATCGGCCAGCGCTCGGTGATCTCGAACTCGGACTCGTCCTGGTTCAGGCACTTGCCGGTCACGGACCACACGCGGCCCTTGGTGACGTCGCCGACCGGGACAGAAATTGCAGAGCCGGTGTCGCGCACCTCGGCGCCGCGGACCAGGCCGTCGGTGGGCTTCATCGAGATCGCCCGGACGATGTTGTCGCCGACGTGCAGCGCGACCTCGAGGGTGATCGTGGCGGTGACGTCGTTCAAGGTGATGTCCACCTCGAGCGCGTTGTAGATGTCGGGCATCGCGTCCGCGGGGAACTCGATGTCGACGACCGGGCCGATGACCCGGGCGACGCGGCCGACGGCACCTGCCGCGCCGCTGTTGTCCTTCTCGGTAACCGTGGCAGTCATCTCTCTCACTCGCTCCCGGCGTTGGCGTCGGCCAGCGCGTTGGCGCCACCGACGATCTCGCTGATTTCCTGGGTAATGGCCGACTGCCGCACCTGGTTGTACTCGCGGGTCAGTCGTTCGATCAGATCCTGCGCGTTGTCCGTGGCGGACTTCATCGCGCGCTGCCGGCTGGCCAGCTCGGACGCCGCCGCCTGCAGCATGCAGAAGTGGATCCGGCTCGCGACGTACTTCGGCAGCAGCCCGTCCAGCACGTCCTCGGCGGACGGCTCGAACTCGTACAGCGGCAGTACGTCCTCGGCGGCCGGTGCCTCCTCGCCCTCGACGACCTCCAGCGGCAGCAGCCGGATGACGTCCGGCTTCTGCGTCAGCATCGAGACGAACCGGGTGAAGACGATGTGGATCTCGTCCACGCCGCCCTCCTCGGTGGGCTTGAGGAAGGCCTCGATCAACGCGTCGGCGATCTCCCGTGCCCGGGCGAACGACGGCGCGTCGGAGTCGCCACTCCACGACTGCGCGACCTCGCGCTGCCGGAAGGTGTAGTAGGCGATCCCCTTGCGCCCGCTCAGGAACGGGACGATCTCCTTCTCGGACTCCCGGAGCAGCTGGTTCAGCCGCTCGCCCTCCCGGATGACCGAGGAGGAGTACGCGCCGGCCTGGCCGCGGTCGGAGGTGATCAGGAGAACCGCGGCCCGCTTGGGGTTCGGCTTCTCGGTGGTCAGCGGGTGGTCGACGTTCGAGAACGTCGCCACCGCCGACACCGCTCGGGTGAGCTCACGCGCGTACGGACCGGCCGCCTTGGCGCGTTGCTGCGCCTTGACGATCCGGGATGCAGCGATCAGCTCCATCGCACGGGTGAGCTTCTTGATCGTCGAGACGGAGGCTCGCCGATCCTTCAGCTCACGTTGGGTTGCGGGCATGGACGATCAGCCCCGCTTCTGCTTGGTGATCTGCTCCTGCTCGACGTCCTCGGAGTCCATCGCCGCCGTCTCTTCCTTGCCGACCAGCAGCTGGCCGTCGGAGGTCTGGAAGGTCGGCTTGAACTTCTTCAGCGCGTCGGTGACCGCGTCGGCCGAGTCGTCCTCGAACTTGCCCGACTCGCGGACGGCGTCGAGCACGTTGCTCTCCCGGCGCAGGAAGTCCAGGAACTCACGCTCGAACCGGAGCACGTCGTTGACCGGGACGTCGTCGAACTTGCCGGTGGTACCGGCCCAGATCGAGACGGTCTGGTCCTCGACCGGGTACGGCGAGTACTGCGGCTGACGGAGCAGCTCGACCAGCCGCTGACCGCGGTCCAGCTGGCGGCGCGAGGTGGCGTCGAGGTCGGAGGCGAACATCGCGAACGCCTCCATCGCGCGGAACTGCGCGAGGTCCAGCTTCAGCGAGCCGGAGACCTTCTTCATGCCCTTGACCTGCGCGGCGCCGCCGACCCGGGACACCGAGATGCCGACGTCGATGGCGGGGCGGATGTTCGCGTTGAACAGGTCCGACTGGAGGAAGATCTGGCCGTCGGTGATGGAGATGACGTTGGTCGGGATGAAGGCCGAGACGTCGTTGGCCTTGGTCTCGATCACCGGCAGACCGGTCATCGAGCCCGCGCCGAGCGCGTCGCTCAGCTTCGCGCAACGCTCGAGCAGCCGGCTGTGCAGGTAGAAGACGTCACCCGGGTACGCCTCACGGCCCGGCGGGCGGCGGAGCAGCAGCGACATCGAGCGGTACGCCTCGGCCTGCTTGGTCAGGTCGTCGAAGACGATCAGGACGTGCTTGCCCTGGTACATCCAGTGCTGGCCGATGGCCGAACCGGTGTACGGCGCGACGTACTTGAAGCCGGCCGCGTCGGACGCCGGGGAGGCGACGATGGTGGTGTACTCCATCGCGCCGGCCTCTTCGAGCGCGCCGCGGACGGCGGCGATCGTCGAGCCCTTCTGGCCGATCGCCACGTAGATGCAGCGGACCTGCTTCTTCGGGTCGCCGGACTCCCAGTTGGCCTTCTGGTTGATGATCGTGTCGATCGCGATCGCGGTCTTGCCGGTCTTGCGGTCGCCGATGATCAGCTGACGCTGGCCGCGGCCGATCGGGATCATCCCGTCGATCGCCTTGATGCCGGTCTGCATCGGCTCGCGGACCTCCTGGCGGTCCATCACGCCGGCCGCCTGCAGCTCCAGCGCGCGGGTGCCCTCGAGGCCGGTGATCTCACCGAGGCCGTCGATCGGCTTGCCCAGCGGGTCGACGACGCGACCCAGGTAGCCCTCACCGACCGGCACGGACAGGACCTGGCCGGTCCGGCGGACCTGCTGGCCCTCTTCGATACCGCCGAAGTCGCCGAGCACGACGACACCGATGCTGCGGACGTCCAGGTTCAGCGCGATGCCCTGGGTGCCGTCCTCGAAGACGAGCAGCTCGTTCGTCATCGCCGAGGGCAGGCCCTCGACGTGCGCGATGCCGTCACCCGCGTCGATCACGGTGCCGACCTCTTCGCGGGCAGCCTCGTCCGGCTCGTAGTTTTGGACGAACTGATCCAGGGCGTCCCGGATCTCCTCCGGCCTGATCGTGAGCTCAGCCATTTTGTTTCCGTCCCTGCTTCCTTGACCAAGGTTGGCCTGGTGAAGGCTCTAGAGGCTTGCTGACCACTAGCGCCGAATATGTCGTTAGGGTCAGCCCGCGATGCGCCGTTGCGCCTCGTCGAGCCGGGCCGCGATGGTTCCGTCGATCACTTCGTCACCGATGTCCACCCGGACGCCGCCGACGACGTTCGGGTCGACGATCACGTTCAGCTGGATGTCGCGGCCGTACTGCCGGCCGAGCACCGTCGCGAGCCTGGTGCGGTCCGCCTCGGACAGGTCCGCGGCGACCCGCACGGTCGCGATGCTGGCGCTGCGCCGGGCGGCGGCAGCGACCTGGTACGACCGCATCGAACCCGCGAAGTTGCGGCCCCGGCCGTCCACCGCGCGCTCTGCCAGCCGCACGGTCACGTCGGTCGCCTTGCCCTGCAGCAGCCCGTGCAGCAGCTCCTGCCGGGTCGCCACCGGGATGTTGCGGTCGCTCAGCTTGTCGGCCAGCGCCCGCTCGGCGGTGACGATCCGGTCGAGCCGGAACAGCTCGTCCTCGACGTCGTCCAGCTTGCCCTGGCCGTCGGCGTAGGCCACGTCGGCCTGCACGCTCAGCTCGTCGAGCGAGTCGCCGAGGTCACGCCCGCTGACCCAGCGGCCGGACACCGCGGCGGTCAGGATCTCCAGCGCCTGGGCGGAGATCTTGCCGCCGAGCAACTGCTGGGCCAGACCGGTCCGGGTCGCCGACGGGCGGGCCGGGTCGGTCAGGGCCCGCCGGAGCGAGCCGTTGCCGTCGAGCAGCTTGGCCACCGAGAACAGTTCGGCGCCGAGGCCTTCGGTGACGGTGACACCCGCCAGGGCCTCCTGGGCCTTGGCGAGTGACTCCCTCGATGTGCCGCGCATCAGCCGTCCGTTCCGACGGCCTGCCGGGCCGACTCCGAGGCTTCCAGATCGGCCAGGAAGCGCTCGACGGTCCGGCGCTGACGCGCCTCGTCCTCGAGCGACTCACCGACGATCCGGCCCGCCAGCGTGGTCGCCATGGTGCCGACCTCGCTGCGCAGCGAGGCCACGGCCTGGGCCCGCTCGGCGTCGATCTGGGTGCGGGCGTGCGTCACGATGCGCTCGGCCTCGGCGTTGGCCTGCTCGCGCATCTCCGCGATGATCAGCGCACCCTGCTCACGCGCGTCCTCACGGATCTTCGCAGCTTCCTGCCGGGCTTCCGACAGCTGCGCGTTGTACTTGTCGAGTGCCGCCTTCGCCTCGGTCTGGGCCCGCTTGGCCTCTTCCATGCCGCCTTCGATCGCCGCGGTCCGGTCGGCGTAAGCCTTTTCGAACCGCGGGACTACGAACTTGGCGAAGGCGATGGCCAGCAGGATCAGGAAGACGAAGCCGAAGATGATCTCAGCCACGTGCGGCAGCAGCGGGCTGGGGGTCTCCTCAGCGGCCGCTTCTGTCAGCGGGAGAAGTGTCGTCAGCATGTCTCAGTCCTGTCAGTCAGGGGTGGAAGATCAGGCGCCGGTCTTGCCCTTGAAGACGAAGGCGAGCGCGATACCGATGATCGCCAGAACCTCGGTGACGCCGAAGCCGATCCACGCGATCGACTGCAGCTTGCTCTGTGCCTCGGGCTGACGCGCGGTGCCGTTGATGACCGCGGCGAAGATCAGACCGACGCCCACGCCCGGGCCGATCGCGGCGAGGCCGTAGCCGAGGACGGCGATGTCACCGGTGATTGCGAGAGCCATGTTGCTCACCATTGCGGTGTTTCCTTTCGGTACGGATAGGGACTATCCGGGTTTCCGTTACGACGGGTCTGGGTTACAGCGGGGTGGTACGGATCAGTGTTCGTCGGAGATCGCGCTACCGATGTACTGCGCGGTCAGTACGACGAAGATGTAGGCCTGGATGCACTGGACGAACAGCTCCAGGCCGCCGATCGCCAGCGCCATCAACCAGGTGATGATGCCGACGCCGCCGATCGCGATGCTGCCGGAGTGCAGCACCATGTACTCGCCACCGGTGACGAAGACCAGCAGCAGGATGTGGCCGGCGAACATGTTGGCGAACAACCGCAGGCTCAGCGAGATCGGCCGGACCAGGATGTTCGAGATGAACTCGATCGGGATCATCAGCGGCATCAGCCAGACCGGCACGCCGGCCGGCATCGTCTGGTGCTTGAAGTAGCCCCACAGGCCCTTCTTCTTGATGCCGACGAAGTTGTAGATGACCCAGCTCATGATCGCGGCCACGTACGCCCAGCCGATGTGGCTGAAGGTCGGGAACTGGATCAGCGGGATCGTCGCCGCCACGTTGTTCAGCAGGATGAAGTAGAACAGGCCGCACAGGTACGGCACGTACTTCATGTACTCCTGGCTGCCGATCGCGTCGCGAGCCATCGAGTTGCGGACGAAGTTGTAACCCAACTCCCCGGCGAACTGCAGCTTGGACGGCACGATGGCGGCCTTGCGGGACGCACCCCAGTAGAACCAGATGATCACCACCACCGACAGCGCGGCGACCAGGACCGGCTTGGTGAACCAGTCGACGCCGTCGATGATCGGCGGGGTGTCGAAGCTTTGTGGACCGGGTGGGATGAACTCGGTCGGAACGCCGGCGCTCACCGGGTCTCCTCTCGCGTCGTGCTCAAGTCGTTCGCCATAGGGCTAAGGGCAGGGCGGCTCAGGGCAAGGCGGTCAACTACGTCAGACCCGGTAGGGCTCAGGACCGCTGCCGGTACCGGAAGTTCAACAACATGATCGTCAGGCCGGCACCGAGCACGATGCCCACCGGAAGCAGAAACTTGGTGCCCAGCCAGCGATCCAACCCGAAGCCGATGCCCCCGTAGACGAGGACCCCGCCGATCAAGTAGGACAGGACCCGCCAGCCATCGCCTGATGTGTTCGGCGTCGGCTTCGGATCCTCGTTCTGGCTCATTGGCACCCGAAAGGTACCAGCCCGCGACACGCCGGGTCACATCGGCCTGAGCGGGGTGTCCAGTGCCATTCGACACACCTTCGATAACGGCTTGGAAACGGCTATCCCAGGCGTCACCCAGGGTGCTCACGGGTTCACCTCGTGGTCGAGGTCGTAGATCGGCACCCGCAGCCGCGACCAGGACCAGATCTCGCCGGCCATCCAGCCCATCACGACCACCATCGCGGTGATCCCGAGGGCGGTCAGGTTGACGTTGCGGGCCAGTGAGTCGGAGTTGATCGCGAGGGCGAGCAGGCCGCCGAAGATCGCGATCCGGCCGGTGTAGGAGGCCATCGCGACACCGAGCTGCATGGTCGGGCTGGTGTGCCGCGCGGCGTGCAGCGCGAGCAGGCCGGCGCCGGAGAAGACCAGCACGATCAGCAGACCGAGCAGTGCCCCCCACAGACCCTTGGACCCGGCGGCTACGGTCGCGACGGCGGCTGCGTTCACGCCGACGACCACTGCGGCGACCGCCGCGCCGCGCAACATCGCGAGAGCCGGGTGCTTTGTCGCTTGGCCGGCTTCTTTGGGGCTACTTACCTGGGGAGCCATCTGGTGGTTCCGTCCTGCTGGCGACCGGGATTCTTGCCCTCGGTCGTCTGGTGGGCGGGGTCAGGGGTGAAGCTGTGAATTGCTGGTGCTTGTGAAAACTAGCACAAAGTCTTCACGGTCGGCAAAACAAGCGTCCCTGCCGCTGTACACGAACACCTTATCGGTAGGCCACGAAGCCCACTGGTCTGGTCTTGCTCAGACCTTGGAAAGCGCCCGCCCGGACCGCCTCGGCAGTCCCGTTGTGAGGAGGATCGCGGTGACCGTCACAGCCAGCACCAGCAGGGTGGTCCACCACTTCAGCTGCAGGCCGAGGACCACCACGCCGAAGGCGATCAGGAAGGTCCACAGGTACATCAGCAGGACCGCGCGGCGATGCGAGTGACCGCGCTGCATGAGGCGGTGATGGAGGTGCAACTTGTCCGCCGCGAAGGGCGAACGGCCGGCCTTGGTACGCCGGATGTAGGCCAGCGTCAGGTCGAGCGCCGGGATCGCCAGGACCGCGATCGGGAGGATCAGCGGGAGCAGCGCCGGCAGCAGGCTGGAGCCGCCGACCTCGTACGGGACGGCGTTCGGGTCCATCTGGCCGGTCAGGCTGATCGTCGACGCGGCCAGCATCAGACCGATCAGCAAGGCACCTGAGTCACCCATGAAAACTCTTGCTGGGAAGAAGTTGTGCGGCAGGAAGCCCAGACAGGCGCCGGCCAGCGCGACCGTGATCAGGGTCGAGGTGGTGGCGCGGTCGAGGTTCTGCTCGACGTTCAGCAGGTACGAGTAGGTGAAGAAGGCGGCCGCGCCGATCGCGGTGACGCCGGCGGCCAGACCGTCCAGTCCGTCGACGAAGTTCACCGCGTTGGTGGAGACGAGCAGGATGCCGGCGGTCAGCACGGCGAGCTGCGCGGGTGGCGGCGAGAAGATGCCGCCTGGTAGCGGGAGCCAGTACAGCTGGATGCCCTGGACGACCATCACGCCGACCGCCAGCACCTCGCCGGCCAGCTTGGTGATCGCGTCCAGTTCGTACAGGTCGTCGACGACGCCGACGGCGCAGATCACCACGCCGCCGATCAGGATCGCCCGGGCGTCGTGCGCGACCTGCAGGCTGTCGCCGAGGAAGGGCAGGCTGGAGGCGACCGCGAAGCCGGCGATCAGGCCGCCGAGGATCGAGATGCCGCCGAAGTACGGGATCGGGACCTTGTGCACGTCCCGGGTCCGGACCTTGGCCACCGCGCCGTAGCGCAACGCGATCTGCCGGGCCACACCGGTCAGCAGGAAGGTCGTGGCCATCGCCACGAACAGGACCAGCAGATACTCACGCACAGCTCATGACTCCTGATCCCACGCCGTAGCGAGCAGGTGCTCGGCGCGGTAGCTCGGCGTGCGGGGGCGGAGGGTTAGATGCGGAGCATCTTGCCCTTTGCACCCGTGCGGCGAGGTGCCGTGCCGAGTGCCGCGCAGTAGGCGTGGGGTCAGGAGTCATGGGCTTGGTCCGCAGGCCTCACATCAGCAGCTTTGTCGTCCTCGGGCTTGTCTTCGGTCTTCTCGTTGGACGCCTCGACCGGTACTTCGGTTGGCTCGTCCTGCGGCTTCTCGTCCTGCGGCATCTCGTCCTGGACGGTTTCGTCGGCGGGCTTCTCGTCGGGCTCGAGGTCGGTGGTGGCCTCGGGGACGACGTCGCGGATCTGCTGGACGGACAGGGCGCCGACCCGGACGATGTGGGGCGCGTCGCCGGTCAGGTCGACGATCGTCGATGGCTGGCCGCCGGTTACGGCGCCGCCGTCGAGGTAGACCGCGACCGAGTCGAGCAACTGCGCCTCGGCGTCGTACACGTCCAGCGCCGCCGGCTGCCCACTCAGGTTTGCCGAGCTCACCGCGAGCGGTCCTGTGCGAGACAACAGCTCACGCGTGTTCTCGTGGTCGGGCACGCGCAGCGCGACGGTCCCCTGGGTCTCCCCCAGGTCCCACATCAGCGACCCCTGCGCATGGCAGATCACCGTCAGCGGCCCCGGCCAGAACTTTTCGCACAGCTTCCGCCCGGCCTCCGGTACGTCGGTGGCCAACGCGTCCAGCGACTCGACCACCGAGATCAGCACCGGCGGCGGCATGTCGCGGCCGCGACCCTTGGCGTCCAGCAGCCGTTGCACGGCGTCAGCCTTGAAGGCGTCGGCCGCGATCCCGTAGACGGTGTCGGTCGGCAGGACGACCAGGTCGCCCGCCTCGATCGCGTCCACGGCCGCACGGTAGGCCGGGGCCAACTCGTCACCGGTGAAGTCAAAGCGCTCGCTCACGGAGTGAATCGTGCCACTCCGGTGGCTACACGCCCCAATCGGGTTCGCCCCGCGCACTCCTGACAATCATCTGTCAGCTTCCCGGCAGGTACCCGCACGGCATGCATAAGATCCCCGCCATGACTGTGACACGCGACTTTCTCGCCGGCCTGCCGAAGGCCGAGCTGCATGTCCACCACGTCGGCTCCGCCTCCCCGCGGATCGTCGCCGCGCTCGCCGCCCGGCATCCGAACTCGGCGGTCCCGGCCGACGCCGCCGCGCTCGCGGAGTACTTCGTCTTCACCGACTTCGCCAAGTTCATCGAGATCTACCTGTCCGTGGTCGACCTGATCACCACGCCGGAGGACGTCCGGCTGCTCACCTACGAGGTGGCCCGCGAGATGGCCGGCCAGAACATCCGGTACTCCGAGCTGACCGTCACGCCGTACTCGTCGGTCAAGCGCGGGATGGCCGCCGAGGCGTTCTGCGAGGCGATCGAGGACGCCAGAACCGCCGCGGAGAAGGAGTTCGGCGTCGTGCTGCGCTGGATCTTCGACATCCCCGGCGAGTCCGGTCTGGAGGCGGCCGCGGAGACGCTGCGGATCGCCACCGAGGTCCGCCCCGACGGCCTGGTCGGCTTCGGGCTCGGTGGCCCTGAGATCGGCGTACCGCGACCGCAGTTCGCCCCGTACTTCGATGCCGCCCGCGCCGCCGGTCTGCACAGCGTGCCGCACGCTGGCGAGTCGACCGGCCCGGAGACCATCTGGGACGCCCTGCGCGTACTGAAGGCCGAGCGGATCGGTCACGGAACCTCTGCCCTGCAGGACCCGGCCCTGGTCGACTACCTGGGCGAGCACCGGATCCCCCTGGAGGTCAGCCCGACCTCCAACCTCGCCACCCGGGTCGTCGCCTCCTACGACGAGCACCCGCTGCGCGGCATGGTCGACGCCGGCCTGGTCGTCACGATCAACTCCGACGACCCACCCATGTTCGGCACCGACCTGGTCAACGAGTACGCCGTCGCCGCCGACCTGCTCAACCTCGACAACCAAGGCGCCGCCGACCTGGCCCGCACCGCCGTCCAGGTCTCCTTCGCCGACGACACCACCAAGGCAGCGCTACTCACCGAGATCGACGAGTACGCAGCCAAGGCGTAGACCCCCGGTGGCCCCATCGCGCGGCCAGTCCCGCAGTGTGACTGCGTGACTACCCATCTAGTCGCTCGACCAGCTGTCCGTCCGGCTGGACGGACAGCTGGTCGAGGTCGGGCCGCTACGCCAGCAGGCACCGCTTGCTGTGGCTGTCGACCCCTGGGGGTTCGTCGGCGGGCAGGGGTTGGTGGGGCGTGGTTGGGTGGTGGGGTGCGTAGGTCGGGTGTGGTGCTGGCGAGTCTGCTGCTGGTGATGGCGGCGGGCTGTAGCGACAGCAAGAGCGATGCGGAGTCTGGGCCGGTGCTGAAGCCGGTACCCAAGGCGTCCAGCTCGGTGCCTGCTCCGCCGGCTGATGGGGAGCTTCCTCGGGGTGGGCGGGTGATCTTCCCGAAGTACCAACTGGTCGGGTACGTCGGGTTGCCGGGGTCGCCCGCGTTGGGGCCTTTGGACAAGGACCTGGACGCGAAGGCGGACAAGCTGGAGAAGCTTGCCAAGTCGTACGCCGTCGGTCGTACTCCCCTGCCGGTGCTCGAGCTGATCGTCGTCGTCGCGAGCGGCGGGCCGGGCAAGGATCGCAAGTACCGCAACCGGCTGTCCGACGAGAAGATCGCGAACTACCTGAAGGTCGCGCGCGAGCACAAGATGCTGCTGTTGCTGGACATCCAGCCCGGCCGGGCGAAGATCCTCGACGAGGTGAAGCGGCAGGAGCGCTGGCTGAAGGAACCCGACGTCGGCCTCGCCTTCGACCCGGAGTGGGCGGTCGGGCCGGGCCAGGTGCCGGGGCGGGTCTTCGGGCATACCAGTGGTGCCGAGCTGGACAGCATCGCGAAGTACCTGTCCGGGCTGGTCGAACAGAACGACCTGCCGGAGAAGGTGTTCGTCTTCCACCAGTTGTCGGCGCGGATCGTCAGCAACGAGAAGGCTTTGAAGCAGCACCCGGGCGTGGTCACGATCAAGTCGGTCGACGGAATCGGCAACCGCAAGGACAAGGAGTCCACCTGGCGCAAGCTGACCCCGAAGATGGCGGCCGGCGTGCACGCGGGGTTCAAGCTCTTCTACCAGGAGGACACCCGGCACGGCCCGCTGATGACGCCGGCCCAGGTGATGGCGCTCAAACCCCGCCCGGAGTTCGTCGTCTACGAGTGAACTCTGCGTCCGGTGGCGAAGCGGTGCCTGCCTGCTAGGTCGAGCTGGTCGCGTACCTCCGTGAACAGCCCCGTAGCAGCAAAGACGGCCGGCGCGGATTCACCCTGTACGTCGGCATGCTCGCACCCGAACCAGCCACCGGGCTTCAGCAGCCGGCCGGCCGACGCGGCGACGACCTTGATCTCGTCGAGCCCGTCGTCGCCCGACCAGAGCGCCAGCGCGGGGTCGTGGTCGCGCACCTCGGCGGTGACGGATTCCCAAGCAGTCAAAGGGATGTACGGTGGGTTGGAGATCACGGCGTCGACCTGACCGTCCAACTCCGGCAGGCAGCCGTCGATGTCGCCCTCATGCAAGGTGGCCCCGGTCCCGGCCAGGTTGCGCCGGGCCCAGACGCATGCCTCGGGCGACAGCTCTACCGCATGCACAGTGCTGTCAGGGCGCTCGGTGGCGACGGCTCCGGCTATCGCACCCGAGCCGCTGCAGAGGTCGACCACCAGTGGGTTCTCGACGTCGGCGATGCGGTCGAGGATCCAGCCGACGAGCACCTCGGTCTCAGGGCGCGGTACGAACACCCCTGGTCCTACGGCGAGGTCGCGGTAGCGGAAGGCCGCAGTACCGGTCAGGTGTTGCAGTGGCTCGCGCTGGGCGCGACGGGCGAGCAGGGCCGCGTACTGCGCCTCCTGGTCGGCCGTGGGCTTCACCAGCCCCAACTGCATCCGCCGTACGCCGGTGACGTGGGCGAGCAGCTCTGCCGCGTCGTAGTCGGGGGACGCGACCCCTGCGTCGGCCAGCTGGGCAGTGGCCTCGGCAAGCAGCGTACGGACGCTCACTTGCTCTCGACGGCCTCTAGACGAGCGGTGAGGTCCGCATCGGTCAATGCCTGGATCACTGGGGCGAGCTCGCCGTTGAGGACCTGGTCCAGGTTGTGCGCCTTGTAGCCGACCCGGTGGTCGGAGAAGCGGTTCTCCGGGAAGTTGTACGTGCGGACGCGCTCGGAGCGGTCGACCGTACGGATCTGCGACCGGCGGGCGTCGGACGCCTCCTGGTCGGCCGCCTCCTGCGCAGCGGCGAGCAGCCGGGACCGTAGTACGCGCATGGCCTGCTCGCGGTTCTGCAGCTGGGACTTCTCGTTCTGCATGGAGACGACGATGCCGGTCGGCAAATGGGTGATCCGGACCGCCGAGTCGGTCGTGTTGACGCTCTGGCCGCCGGGACCGGACGACCGGAACACGTCGATCCGCAGGTCGTTCTGGTCGATCTCGACGTCGACGTCCTCGGCCTCGGGCAGCACCAGGACACCGGCGGCGCTGGTGTGGATCCGGCCTTGCGACTCGGTCACCGGGACGCGCTGCACCCGGTGCACGCCACCCTCGAACTTCAGCTTCGCGTACGGCGCTTCGCCGGGCTCGGGCGTGCCCTTCGCCTTCACCGCGACGGTGATCGACTTGTACCCGCCGAGGTCGGACTCGGCCGAGTCGAGCACCTCGGTCTTCCAGTTCTGCGACTCGGCGTACTTCAGGTACATCTTCAGCAGGTCGCCGGCGAACAGGGCCGACTCGTCGCCGCCCTCCCCCGCCTTGATCTCGAGGATCGCGTCCTTGTCGTCACTCGGGTCGCGCGGCACCAGCAGCACCTGCAGCTTCTCGGCCAGCTCGTCACGCCGGTGCTCGAGCTTGGTCGCCTCCTCGGCGAAACTCGCGTCCTCGTGAGCCAGCTCCTTGGCGGCCTCGATGTCGTCAGCCGTCTGGAGCCACTCCGCGTACGTCCGCACGACCGGCGCCAAAGCGGCGTACCGCTTGCCCACCTGCCGCGCGACCGCCTGGTCGGAGTGCAGCTCAGGATCCGACATCCGCCGTTCCAGCTCGGCGTACTCCGCCTTCAGCGATTGCACAGCCTCGAACATGCCGGAGTCCCTTCGGATAAAACACTAGCCCCACGCAAGGGGGTGCGGGTGGCGAAGCCCCCGCCCGCGGCGAAGCCGCACAACACACGAAAGCGAGGTGGCCTGCGCTGTCCGCAGGCACACCTCGCCCAGAGCTTTCGCAGCTACTTCTTCGCGTACCGCTTCTCGAAGCGGGCGACGCGGCCACCGGTGTCGAGAATCTTCTGCTTGCCGGTGTAGAACGGGTGGCACTGCGAGCAGACCTCGGAGCGGATGGTGCCGCTCTCGGCCGTCGAGTGGGTCTCGAACGATGCGCCACAGGTGCAGGTCACCTTGGTCAGCACGTAGTTCGGGTGGATGTCGCTCTTCATGGATCTCCTCGAGTCAAAGGCAGCCCGGGTCGTCCGCTTGGTGCGAACGTGAACCGGAACCAACAGACAAGTTTGCCATCTAGGGGCCCAACCTGACGAATCGCCCCGGTATTCCGGGGCGATTCGTCAGCGTGTTGCTACTTCTAGTTACCGTTGTCCGTCGTGTGACCGTTGCCGGCCGACGGAGTGGTCTTGTTGACCTGAAGCAGGAACTCGATGTTCGACTTGCTCTCCTTGAGCTTGCCGATCAGCAGTTCCAGCGCCGCCTGGCCGTCGAGAGCTGACAGCACCCGGCGGAGCTTCCAGACGACCTGGGTCTCGTCCTTGCTCATCAGCAGTTCCTCGCGGCGGGTACCGGAGGCGACCACGTCGATGGCCGGGAAGATCCGGCGGTCGGCGAACTCGCGGCGCAGCCGCAGCTCCATGTTGCCGGTGCCCTTGAACTCCTCGAAGATGACCTCGTCCATCTTGGAGCCGGTCTCGATCAGCGCCGTCGCCAGGATGGTCAGCGAGCCGCCGTCCTCGATGTTGCGGGCCGCGCCGAAGAACCGCTTCGGCGGGTAGAGCGCCGACGAGTCGACACCACCGGACAGGATCCGGCCGCTGGCCGGGGCCGCGATGTTGTACGCCCGGCCCAGGCGGGTGATCGAGTCCAGCAGCACGACGACGTCGTGGCCGAGCTCGACGAGCCGCTTGGCCCGCTCGATCGCCAGCTCGGCGACCGTGGTGTGGTCGTCGGCCGGCCGGTCGAAGGTCGAGGCGATGACCTCACCCTTGACCGTGCGCTGCATGTCGGTGACCTCTTCGGGCCGCTCGTCCACCAGCACGACCATCAGGTGTACTTCGGGGTTGTTCGTGGTGATCGCGTTGGCGAGCGCCTGCAGCACCATCGTCTTGCCGGCCTTCGGCGGCGAGACGATCAGGCCGCGCTGGCCCTTGCCGATCGGGCTGACGATGTCGACGATCCGGGTGGTCAGGATGTTCGGCTCGGTCTCGAGCCGGAGCCGCTCGGTCGCGTACAGCGGGGTCAGCTTGTTGAAGTCCTGACGCTGCTTGGCGACCTCGGGGTCCGACCCGTTGACGGTGTCGATCCGGACCAGCGGGTTGAACTTCTCCTTGCGCTCGCCGTCCGACGGCTGCTTCACCGCGCCGGTGATCGCGTCACCCTTGCGCAGGCCGTAGCGCTTCACCATCGACAGCGCGACGTACACGTCGTTCGGGCCGGGCAGGTAGCCGCTGGTCCGGACGAAGGCGTAGTTGTCGAGCACGTCGAGGATGCCGGCCGCGGGGACGAGCACGTCGTCCTCGTTGATGGTCGGCTCCGGCTCGAAGCGGTCGTTGCGGCCGCGGTTGCGCTGGTTGTCCCGGCCACCGCGGTCGTTGCGGTCGTTGGTCGGGCGGTCCGTGGTGACCCGGTCACGATCGCGGCCCCGGCGGCGACGGCGACGGCCCTCGCCCTCCTCGCCCCGGTCGTTCTGGTTCTGCCGGTCGCGGTTGTTGTCGCGGCCACCGTCCCGGTTGGCGTCGCGATCGGTGCGCTGACCGTCGCGGTTGCCGTCCCGCTGACCCTCGCCACGGCTCTGCTGACCGTCACGGGCCTGGCCATCGCGGGCCTGACCTTCACGGCTCTCGCGGGTCTGGCCGTCACGGCCGTCCCGCGCCTGGCTGTCGCGCTGGTTGTCCCGCGCGTTGTCCCGGCTGTCGCGGGCCTGAGCGTCACGGCTCTGACCATCGCGGGCCTGACCGTCGCGCTGGTTGTCCCGCGCGTTGTCGCGGCCACGGCCGCGGTCGCCGCGGCTCTCGCTGCGGTCAGTACTCTGCTCGACCGACGGGCTGTCGACCGGCTCACGAGTCTTCTCCGGCGCCTGGACGGCCTCGGCCGCCGCTGCACCGCTCCGCGCCGTCACCGGGGCCGACTCGGCCGGCCGGTCGGTCGCACGGTCGGCGCCGCTGGTGGCGGCACCGTTCTGCTCAGTCGTCTCCGAGCCACTCTGGGTGGCGGCGGCGCGCGTCCGGCGGCTGCCGGCTCGCTGCGGTGCGTCCTGAGCGGGAGCCTCGGCCTTCACCTCGGCCGTCTTGGTCCTGGCCTTGGTGGCCACCGGCTCCGCGGCCTCGTCCAGGGTCGGCTGACTCGACCGCGAGCGAGAGCCCCCGGAGCCGATACTCGCCTGGTTGGCCTTGATCGCCTCGATCAGCTGGCCCTTGCGCAGCGCGCCGGTGCCCTTGATGCCGAGCGTCCCGGCGAGCTGCTTGAGCTCGGGGAGCAGCATGCCTTCGAGGCCGCCTCCGGCCTTGCGGCGCCGCGTTCCGGCGGTAGCCGTCGCGTCGGTGCCCGGGGCCGAGGTACCGGCTCCGCTGGAGGCTTCAACAGTTTCTGTCACGTGAGGTCCTTCCCACACGGATGGACGATGTCCTGAGAGGCTCATCGCCCGGAATCATCTCCCGCGACCGACGAAACGGCGACGCGGGGTAACAAGGAGGCGGCTCTCGCTGAATCTGGGTTCCCCCGGAAATCTCCGGCGCAGGCGGCGCAAGTTCTTCTCTGGGAGATCGCCACCTACACCTGGGGTGCCGGGAACAAAGCCCGATGCGGCGAGAGTTCGCCGATCACCTGGAGGGGATCGGGTGATCCGAGACTAGCACCCATCCGGGTCAGTCTGCTGCCTCGAGGTGTTCAACGCGTGTCCGGGATCGTTCATTCCCGCCCTCGGCGAGCAGTTGTTCCGCATCCGCCGACCAGACCTGTACGCCGAGTGGATCGATGCCGAGCTCGTACCGGTGCCAACCGTCGGGTGCCTCGCCGGCTCGCTCGGGTTCTTCGCCCAGCACCAGCACCGTCGGACCGGCGCCGCTGACGACCGCGGCCAGACCGCTTCCCCGGAGCCTGTGCACAAGGGCAAGACTCTCGGGCATCGCGGGCTGCCGGTACTCCTGGTGCAGCCAGTCCTCGGTCGCCGTCATCAGCAACGAGGGCCGCGAGGTCAACGCAGCAACGAGCAACGCGGCCCGTCCTGCATTTGCAGCTGCATCTGCATGCGGTACTGCGGATGGCAGCAACCCACGAGCCTCCTTGGTCAGTACTCGCGTCGACGGCACATACGCAACCACCGACAACTCGCTCATCGGCTCCAACCGGATCGCCCGCCCGGTGTCCCCGTCGGTCCACGCGATCGTGAACCCACCCAGCGCACACGCGGCCACGTTGTCCGGATGCCCCTCGATCTCGTTCGCCAACTCCAGCACGCGATCCCGATCCAACGGCTCCCCCGCCAGCCCGTACGCCGCGGCGATCCCCCCGACGATCGCCGCCGAAGACGACCCCAACCCCCGCCCATGCGGAACCCGGTTCTCACACCGCAACATAAACCCAGGCACCGAGGCCCCCAGCGCATCCAACCCAGCCCGAATCGCCCGCACCACCAAATGCGACTCGTCCAGCGCAACCTCACCCTCACCAGGCCCGGTCACCTCAACAACCACCTCGGTACCACCCGGGGTGACCGTCAATTCGTCGTACCGCGTCAGAGCCAACCCAAAGGCATCAAAGCCCGGCCCAAGGTTCGCACTGGTCGCAGGCACCCGCACCCGAACCGGCCCGCCGGCACCTTCTCCAGCGGCGGCGGACTCGGCCAAGGCTGACTGGTCGCTGGTCGTGGGCAACTTAAGCCAACCCTGCTACTCGGGCTACCGCGTCGGTGTCGGCTGGGGTTACTGGGGACTCTTTGACTGTTGCGTAGGAGAGAGCAGTGTCGATGTCCTTCAGGCCGTGGCCGGTGACGGTGATGACGATGGTGGAGCCGCCGGGTAGGCGGCCCGCCGCCTTGGTGGCTAGGAGGCCGGCTACGCCGGCCGCGGAGGCGGGTTCTACGAAGACGCCTTCTCGGGCTGCCAACTCGCGTTGGGCGGAGAGGATCTGGTCGTCGGTGACGGCCTCGATGCGGCCGCCGGATTCATCGCGGGCGGCTTCGGCGAGGGTCCAGGAGGCCGGGTTGCCGACGCGGATCGCGGTCGCCTGGGTGTCCGGCTTCTCGACGATGCGGCCGGTCACGATCGGCGCGGCGCCTTCGGCCTGGAAACCCCACATCTGCGGGACCTTCGAGGAGATCTTGTCCTTGCGGTACTCCTGGTAGCCCTTCCAGTACGCCGCGATGTTGCCCGCGTTCCCGACCGGCAGCAGGTGCAGATCAGGGGCATCACCAAGCGCGTCACACACCTCGAACGCCGCGGTCTTCTGGCCTTCCAGCCGGACCGGATTGACCGAGTTCACCAGCGCGACCGGGTAGTGCTTGCCCAGCTCACGCACGATCCGCAGGCAGTCGTCGAAGCCGCCGTCGATCGAGACCAGCTTCGCGCCGTGCACGATCGCCTGCGCCAGCTTGCCCTTCGCGATCCGCCCGGCCGGGATCAGCACCAACGGCAGCATCCCCGCGCGCACGGCATACGCCGCGGCTGACGCCGACGTGTTACCCGTCGAGGCGCAGACGACCGCCTTGTCACCGGCCTGCGCGGCGAGCGAGATCGCCACCGTCATACCGCGGTCCTTGAACGAGCCGGTCGGGTTGTTGCCCTCGACCTTGAGCCAGACCTCGCAGCCGGTCTGCTCGCTCAGCCACTGCGCGGCCACCAGCGGCGTACCGCCTTCGCCGAGGGTGACCACCGGAGTGTCCGTCGAGACCGGCAACCGGTCGCGGTATTCCTCGATCACGCCTCGCCACTGGTGTGGCCGCTGCTTCGCCATCTCTAGTCCCCTTCAACCCGCATCACACTGCTGACCTCACGGACGATCTCCATGTCACGCAGGGCCTCCACGGTCGCGGAGAGTGCGGCGTCGGTGGCGGTGTGGGTGACGACGACCAGTTGGGCGTCGCCGCCGCGGCCTTCCTGCCGGACGGTCTGGATCGACACGCCGTGGTCGGAGAACGCGAGCGCCACCGCCGCCAGCACGCCGGCCTTGTCGGCCACGTCCAGCGACACGTGATAGCGAGTCCGGGTGGCACCCATCGGCCGGGCGGCCCGCTGGGTGTACGACGACTCGCCGACCCCCGGCACGCCCTTGAGCCGGTTGCGCGCGGCGGATACGAGATCCCCGAGGACAGCGCTGGCCGTCGGGGCGCCGCCGGCACCACGACCATAGAACATCAGCTGGCCAGCCGCTTTGGATTCCACGAAAACGGCGTTGTACGCGTCCCGGACCGAGGCCAGCGGGTGGCTCAGCGGGATCATCGCCGGGTAGACCCGGGCGCCGACCGAGTCGTTCTCCTCGTCCAGCTCGCAGATCGCCAGGAACTTCACCACGCAGCCCATCTCGCGGGCCGAGGCGATGTCCGTCGCGGACACCTCGGTGATGCCCTCGCGGTGCACGTCGGCGATGGAAACCCTGGTGTGGAAGGCCAAACTCGCCAGCAGCGCGGCCTTGGCGGCAGCGTCGAAGCCCTCGATGTCGGCGGTCGGGTCGGCCTCCGCGTATCCGAGGGCCTGGGCCTCCTCGAGCGCTTCGTCGAAGCCGGCCCCGGTGGAGTCCATCTTGTCGAGGATGTAGTTCGTGGTGCCGTTGACGATGCCCATCACCCGGGTCACGTCGTCACCGGCCAGCGACTCGCGCAGCGGCCGCAGGATCGGGATCGCGCCGGCCACGGCGGCTTCGAAGTACAGGTCGCGCTCGTACTTCTCCGCGGCGGCGAACAGCGTCGGGCCGTCCTCGGCGAGCAGCGCCTTGTTGGCCGTGACGACCGAGGCGCCGTGCTCGAGGGCGGTGAGGATCAGGCTGCGGGCCGGTTCGATCCCGCCGATCACCTCGATCACCAGGTCGAGGTCACCGCGCGAGACGAGCGCTTGCGCGTCGGTGGTGACGAGCGCCGGGTCGACCGCGATGTCGCGCGCCCGGCCGGCCCGGCGGACGGCGATGCCGGCGATCTCCAGCGGGGCGCCGACGCGGGCGGCGAGGTCATCGGCCCGCTCGGTGAGAATCCGGACCACCTCGGTGCCGACGACGCCGCAACCCAGCAGCGCCACCTTCAACGGGCGCTGCCCCGCCGCCACACCCAGCGACTTCTCCTTGTGGGGTTCTGCGTTCTCGGTCATTCGGCCCCCATGTCCAGTGCCAGCATGTCGTCCTCGGTCTCGCGACGGAGGACGACCCGCGTCTGCCCGTCCTTGACCGCGATCACCGGTGGCCGCGGTACGTGGTTGTAGTTGCTCGCCATCGACCTGCAGTAGGCGCCGGTGCCCGGCACCGCGACGAGATCGCCGGGCGTCACATCGGCCGGCAGGAACTCGTCCTTCACCACGATGTCGCCCGACTCGCAGTGCTTGCCGACCACCCGGGCGAGCGTCGGCCCGGCCTCGGAGTACCGGTTCGCCAGCGTGCAGGAGTAGTCGGCGTCGTACAGCGCGGTGCGGATGTTGTCGCTCATCCCGCCGTCGACCGAGACGTAGGTGCGGTAGGCGTCGCCGTCGAGCGCGACCTCCTTGACCGTGCCGACCGCGTAGACCGTGCACATCGCCGGGCCGACGATCGCGCGGCCGGGCTCGATCGAGACCTTGGGTACGTCGATACCGTGCCCGCGGCACTCGTGCTCGACGATCTTGCCCATCTCGGTCGCGAGCTGCGCGGGGTCGGACGGGTCGTCCTGGGTGGTGTAGGCGATCCCGAAACCACCACCGAGGTCCAGCTCGGGCATGTCCACACCGAGCTCGTCGGAAACCCTTGCGTGCAAGGCGATCACACGCTTCGCGGCGACCTCGAACCCGGACGAGTCGAAGATCTGCGAGCCGATGTGCGAGTGCAGCCCGAGCAGCTCCAGCTCGGGCGCTTCGTTGATCCGGGCAACGGCCTCGTAGGCCGCCCCCGAGGTGATCGAGAAGCCGAACTTCTGGTCCTCGTGCGCGGTCGCGATGTACGCGTGGGTGTGCGCCTCGACGCCGGCCGTGACCCGGACCATCAGCGGCGCGACGACACCGCGCTCCCTGGCCAGCTCGATCAGCCGGGTGATCTCGTACTCGGAGTCGACGATGATCCGGCCGACCCCGGCGTCGAGCGCACGGGCCAGCTCCTGCACGGACTTGTTGTTGCCGTGGAAGCCGAGCCGCTTCGGGTCGGCGCCGGCCCGAAGCGCGACCGCGAGCTCGCCACCGGAGCAGATGTCGAGGTTGAGGCCCTCCTCCATCACCCAGCGCACGACGGTCGTGCTGAGGAAGGCCTTGCCCGCGTAGTAGACGTCGAAGTCCTTGAAGCCGAGCTTGAACGCGCGGGCCCGCGACCGGAAGTCGTCCTCGTCGAGTACGTAAGCCGGGCTGCCGTGCTCGGCGACCAGCTCGCGCAGATCGACACCGCCGACCTCGAGCGCGCCCTCGCCGTTCTTCTTGGCCGTCGTCGACCACAGCGAGGTGACCAGGTCGTTGGGGTCACGCGGCGCGCGCAGCCACGGCGGGGAGTTGTGCCCGAGGTCGGCGTGCAGCGTGCCCGCCTCGTGCGCCCTCACATCCGCTCCGGAGCGCTGACGCCGAGCAGGTCGAGCCCGTTGGCGAGGACGGTCTTGGTGGCGCCGACCAGGGTCAGGCGAGCCTTGTGCACCGGCTCGATCTCCTCGTCACCGCGCGGCAGCACCCGGCAGACGTCATAGAACTTGTGGAACGCCGAGGCGGTGTCCTCGAGGTAGCGGGCGACCCGGTGCGGCTCCCGCAGCTCGGCCGCAGTGGCGACCACGCGCGGGAAGTCGGCGAGTGCGCGGAGCAGATCGCCTTCCTTCTCGTGGCTGAGCAGGCCGGGCTCGAACTCGTCCAGCTTGATCCCGAGCTCGTCGGCGTTGCGCAGGATCGACGCGAGCCGGGCGTGCGCGTACTGCACGTAGTACACCGGGTTCTCGCTGACCTGCCGGGTCATCTCCTCGATGTCCAGCGTCAGCGGCGAGTCGACCGGGTAGCGGCACAGCGTGTACCGCAGGGGGTCGACGCCGCTCTCCTCGACCAGCTCGGCGAGCGTGACGATCGTGCCCGCCCGCTTGGACAGCTTCATCTCCTCGCCGTTCTTGAGGATCTTGACGAGCTGGCCGATCAGGATCTCGATGTTGTGCTCGGGGTCGTCGCCGGCGCAGGCCGCGATCGCCTTCAGCCGGTTCACGTACCCGTGGTGGTCGGCGCCGAGCAGGTAGATACAGACCTCGAAGCCGCGCTCGCGCTTGTTCACGTAGTAGGCGGCGTCGGAGGCGAAGTAGGTCGGCTCGCCGTTGGTCCGGATCAGCACCCGGTCCTTGTCGTCGGTGAAGTCGGTGGTGCGCATCCAGATCGCGTCGTCCGCCTCGTACAGATGCCCTTGCTCGCGGAGCTTCTCGATCGCGTGGCCGACGCCGTCCTGCTCGTGCAGGCTGCGCTCGGACATCCAGACGTCGAACTCGGTCCGGAACTGGGCCAGCTGGTCCTGCTGCTCCTTGAGCTGCCGCTCGTACCCGGCCTCGCGGAACGCGACCGACTGCTCGGCCTCGGGCAGCTCCTTGATCCCCGGCACCTCGGCGACGATCCGGGCGGCCAGATCGTTGATGTACTCCCCGTGGTACCCGTCCTCCGGGACCGGTACGCCGTTGGCCGAGGCCATCAGCGAGGCGCCGAACTTGTCCATCTGGGCGCCCCGGTCGTTCACGTAGAACTCGCGGGTGACCTTGGCGCCGGCGGCGATCAGCACCCGGGCCAGCGCGTCGCCGACGGCGGCCCAGCGGGTGTGGCCGAGGTGCAGCGGGCCGGTCGGGTTGGCGGAGATGAACTCCAGGTTGATCGGCTGACCCTTGAGCGAGTCACTCGACCCGTACGCCGGGCCGGCCTCGACGATCTGGGCCGCGATCTTGCCCTGGGCATCGGCCGCGACCCGGATGTTGATGAAGCCCGGGCCGGCGATCTCGACCGCCGTGATGGCGTCGTCGTCCTGCAGCTTGGCCGCCAGCAGCTCGGCCAGCTTGCGCGGGTTGCCGAGGCTGGAGCGCTTGCCCAGCTGCATGGCGATGTTGGTCGCGTAGTCCCCGTGCTCGGGATTCTTGGGTCGCTCCACCTTGAGCTCACCAGGCAGGCCGCCCTCGACCGTCAAGGTCCCGTCGTCGACGAGCGCGGTCAGGGCCAACAGAATCTTCTCAGCGAGCTGTTCCGGAGTCACCGGGCCAGCCTAATGGCCAGCCGCCCAAACCCTTGACTCAGTATCCACAGCCCGGTACGACGACGCCCCCGGACGTCCGCTCAGGCGGGTTTCAGGCGGAGAACGGCGGTTCTGCAGCCGGCCAGGGTGAGCGTGGCGACGACGGTTGCGACGAGCGTCAGTGTTTGGCTTCGACCTGGACGACGCTCTCGCGAGGGAGCTTGGTGTCCCAGGCGGCCTTCTCGCCGTTGACGGTGACGGTCAGCGAGCCGCACGCGGCGGCCAGGCAGTGGTCGTCGTACCGAAGACCCCAGAGGGTGAAGAACTGGTTCAGGGTCGGGCGCTCGGCCTTGGTCTTCGCCTCGACCCACAGCACGCCGTCGGTACCGTGCGTGTGCACCGCCGCTTGCTCGGCGCGGAGCCGGTCGACGCCGATGTCCGCCGGAATCTCCACCGGCTTGCCGTCGACCGTGACGGACAGCTTCAGCGTGTACGGCGCGGGGCCGCTGAAGTCGAGCGGCAGCCGCTCGAAGCCGGCCTTGTCGACGTACGAGACCGCATCCCGTGGCGCGCTCCACGGGGGTGCACTCGTCCTCAGCTCGGCCGGCGCGGGTTCGGCCGGGCCGACCTGGCAGCCGCTCACCACCGGTACCAGGCTCAGTGTGACGGCTACCACCAGCAGACCCGCTCTCATGGGGAGCAGGGTTTCATGTCACCGCTCGGACGGGATCAGCGCCCAGAGGATCGGGTAGATCAGGATCTGTGAGCCGGGGATGACGATGCAGCTGACCACGAAAATCACTCGCATCGTGTTCGCCGAGACGCCGAAGCGGCGCGCCAGACCCGCGCAGACACCACCGACCATGCGACCGTTGACCGGACGTACCAGAGTGCTAGCCATGAGTTCGTTTTCCTTTCGGTACTTGGGATTACGTCCACTATGACGACTCCAGTACCCAACGGGATCCCGCCACACGGAAGACCCAGGGACCGACCAGGGTCTCCCCCAATGCGAACCCCATCCGAATTTCCTGCTAAGGTTCTGCTCGTTCCTGAGCCCCCGTAGCTCAGGGGATAGAGCACCGCCCTCCGGAGGCGGGTGCGCAGGTTCGAATCCTGCCGGGGGCGCGGACGATCTGGGCGATTCATGCTCGCGGAAAGCGCGAGCTTGGATCGCCCGCCGTTTTGTGGGGGCGAAGCCCCCACACCCCACCCGGCGGGGCTTCGCCCCCCGGACCCCCCGCTGAGGTTGGGTTCCGCTTTGGGTGACAGGTTGGCTGTGGTCCGGTGGATTGGGGCTTCGCTCCTTGCCCCCTTGGGTCGGGGCGGTCTTACCGCTGGAAGCGGTAGGTCTTGCTGTCGGTGGTGATGCAGATGCTTGGGGAGAGGACGATGACGCGGAGGGTGGCGTCGGGTTCGTAGTAGTCGATGCCCTCGACCTCGAAGGTGCCGGTGCAGGCGCTTTGCAAGGGCAGTTGGCCGAGGGAGGTGACGGTGCCGGTGACGTCGGCGGTGCCGACGGGAGCGGACAGGTCTACCTGGAGCAGAGGCTTGGTGGTGCCGAAGAGGGTGCCGTCGGGGTCGTCGGAGGCGCAGAGGAGTTGGGTTGCGGTGACGAAGTCGCAGCCTTGGATGTCGCGGACCTGGTGGTTGAGGCGGATGGCCGAGGTGTACGGCAGGTTCTGGCCCGGGTTGGTGGCGCCGACGCCGGGCATCGGAAGTACGAGCAAGCGGTCCATCGTTCCCCACTCGCCGGTGACCATCCAGCGCACGTCCGGGGATACCGCGGAGAAGCTGTTGTTGCTCGCCTCCCACGGCTCCAGGGCGTGCTTGTAGTTGGCCCACTTGCCGGTCGGCGACTGCACCCGGTACAGCTTCGCCCCACGGTCGTCACGCTGGTACGGCTCCACGTACCAGCCCCCGGCAGCACCCGGGTCGCCGACGTGGTTCCAGCCGCCCACCAGCAGATCGAGCGGGATGGTCGTGGTGCCCGTGTACCGGTACGTCGTGGTGCCACCGCGGGTCACGGTCGCCAGACCCTGGCCCTCGTCGAGCGGCCGGGCGTTGTCGGAACCGACGATCCGCCAGCCGGTGACGGCGTGGGCTTGCAGCGGAATGAGCAGGGCGGTCAGCGCCGCCGCGAAGAAGATCCCCAGTTTGCGCATTCACTCGTTGTAGCAGCGCCTGCTGTCAGAGTGATGAAATCCTGATGCCCGCCGAACAAATCAGTTGGTGCCAGCGGGCGTAGTGGCTTTGATGGGTTCATGGCTGAGGTGGAGGGGACCTGCGACGCGCGGTTCGAAGCGGTGCGGGAGGCGCTGGCAGCGTCTTTGGACGACAAGGACGTCGGCGCTTCGGTCGCCGTCTACCTGGGTGACGAGCCGGTGGTGGATCTCTGGGGCGGGTACTTCGACGAGGCCCGCACCAGACCGTGGGAGACCGACACGATCACCTGCGTCTTCTCCACGACGAAGACGATGGCCGCGTTGACAGCGCTGTCCCTCGCCGACCGCGGCGTGATCGACCTGGACGCGCCGGTCGCAACCTACTGGCCGGAATTCGGTGCCCTAGGCAAGGACAAGGTGCTGGTACGACATGTGCTGGGCCACACTGCCGGGCTGCCCACCTGGGAGAAGCCGGTACGGACCGAGCAGCTCTACGACTGGTCGCTGATGACGAGGTTGCTGGCCGAGCAGGCGCCGAGCTCGCCGCCCGGGGAGGTCGGGGCGTACCACGCGGTCACCCAGGGATTCCTGATCGGTGAGATCGTCCGGCGGGCAACCGGCCGGACCTTCGCCACCTTCTTCGCCGAGGAGGTGGCCGGACCGCTCGGGGCAGACTTCCAGCTGAGTGTGCCGCCCGAGGACGATCACCGGGTCTCGCCGATCATCCCAGCTCCGACCAGAGCGCCCGAAATCGTCGCGGCGGGGCCCGGGAACCCTCCCATCCCGGCTGAGACCGCCAATACCGAAGCGTGGCGGCGGGCGGATATCCCGTCGGCCAACGGATTCGGCAACGCGCGATCGGTCGCGGCCGTGCAGTCGGTGCTTGCCAACGGCGGCGAGGCCCGTGGGGTGCGGTTGCTGTCGGCGGCCGGGTGCGAGCGGGTCCTCGAGGAGCAGTTCTCCGGTCAGGACGAGGTGTTCGGCGGCCGGATGCGTTATGGGATGGGGTACAGCGTGCAGGGCCGGACCTGCAGCTGGGGCGGTTGGGGCGGCTCGCTGGTCCTGGTCGACCTCGACGCCCGGCTGACCGTTGCCTATGTGATGAACCAGATGCTGGAAGAGAGTGCGCTCGGTGACGACCGCGGCCTCGGCATGGTGTTCGCCGCCTACGAAGGCGTGTCTTAGGGAGTCCGGTCCTCGGCCGGCGTACGGCCGAAGGCTTTGTGGTACGTCCGGGTGAAGTGCGCAGGACTGGTGTAGCCGACCTGGTACGCGACCTCGGCGGCCGTCAGTGGCTGGGTGCGAAGCAGGACCCTGGCCTCCTGCAGCCGTAGCTGCTTCTGGAACTGGATCGGCGTCATCGAGGTCGCGGCCAGGAAATGCCGATGGAAGGTCGACACGCTCATCCCGGCCACCTCCGCCAGCTCGGCGACCAGGATCGGCTCGTTGTGGTGCCGACGGATCCAGCCGATCGCATCCGAGATGTGAGCGAGCATGCCGTCCGCCAGCCCGATCTGCTGAACCAGCGCGCCTTGGTCGCCGAGGAGCAGCCGCCACAGAATCTCTCGTCGGATGCCCGCCCCCAGCACCCGGACGTCGTCCGGCCGATCGGCGATCCGCAGCAGCCGGACGACCGGATCGAGCAGGTCAGGCGTCGCATCACTGACCACCATGCCGCCGTACTGCGGTGGCCGGGCCGGCGTCTCGAGCAGCAGCGGCGCAATCTCCAGCGGGTCGAGCCGGATGCTCACCACCGCGAACGGCTCGTCCGGGCTCGCCTTCAACGCCTGGCCGATCACCGGCAGGTCCAGCGAGGTGACCAGGAACTGCCCGGCACTGTACTCGTAGGCGACCCCGTTGAGCAGCGTCAGTTTGACGCCCGAGGCAACGATCGCGACCGACGGCTGAGCCACTCCCGCACTCAACTCGGTCGGGGCATCGACCCTGCTGACCTGTACGCCGTCCAGCAGCTCCCGACTGTGTCCGCGTTGCCCGACGGCGTGCCGGACGATCAGCTTCCGGAGCTCTTCCAGCAGGTCCACTCCCCCAGTGTGCTCCGAAGTCGCCAGGATCGCGCAAGCCGGCGCCAGCATCAGGCTCACACCTCGCCGGCCACCGGTGGTCTGATCGAAGTATCGACAGAAAGGCATTCCCATGAACCGCAGAACTCTCGGCGGCACCGGCATCTCGGTCAGCGATCTCAGCCTCGGCGCGATGATGTTCGGCGCGATGGGCAACCCGGACCACGAGGACTCGGTCCGGATCATCCATTCCGCCCTCGACGCCGGTATCAACCTGATCGACACCGCTGACGTCTACTCCGCCGGCGAGTCCGAGGAGATCGTCGGTACGGCGATCAAGGGCCGGCGCGACGACGTCGTACTGGCCAGCAAGTTCGGCCTGCCGATGGGCACCGACCCGAACCAGAGCGGCGCCTCCCGCCGGTGGATCATCCAGTCGGTCGAGAACAGCCTGCGCCGGCTCGGCACCGATCACCTCGATCTCTACCAACTCCACCGGCCGGACCACGACACGGACGTCGCCGAGACGTTGTCCGCGCTGTCCGACCTCGTCCAGGCGGGCAAGATCCGGGCGTTCGGGTCGTCGATGTTCCCGGCCGAGACCATCGTCGAGGCACAGTGGGCCGCGGAGCGGCGGAGTACGCACCGGTTCCTGACTGAGCAGCTCATGTACTCGATCTTCACCCGGCGCCCGGAGGCGAGCGTCTTCCCGGTGACCCAGCGGCACGACCTCGGCGTACTGGTCTTCAGCCCGCTCAACGGCGGCTGGCTGTCCGGTCGGGCGGACTTGCTGTCGTCCCACCGGGCGTCGACCCGGCCCAACCACTACGACCCCACCACTGTGACCGGCGCCGCGAAGGCAGCTGCTGTCGGCAAGCTCAGCGCTCTCGCCGCCGAGGCGGGGATGACGCTGCCGCAGCTGGCCATCGCGTTCGCCCGGGCGCACCCGGCGGTGACGTCCGTACTGATCGGCCCTCGCACTCAGGATCAGCTCGACAGCCTGCTACCGGCCGCCGAGCTCGACCTGTCAGGCGATGTGCTCGACCGGATCGACGAGATCGTCCCACCCGGCACCGAGCTCGACCCGGCCGACAACTACAACGCGACTCCACCCGCAATCGAGCACGCCCACCTCCGCCGGCGCTGACATGTGGGTCTGATGAAGGTCTTACCAGCGGTTCTTGACCTTTGTTCTGGCATGCCACACTCAGGATCGTGCGGACACTTCTCGGTCGGTCAGCGGAGCAGGCACTGCTGAGTGGGCTTGTTGCCCGGGTCACCGAGTCCGGTGGGGCTCTGGTGATCCGGGGCGCGGCCGGGATCGGGAAGTCGGCGCTGGCTGCCGAGGCCGTCGTACAGGCCAAGGCGGCCGGGGCGAAGGTGCTGTCGGTTACTGGTTCGGAGTCCGAGCAGAACTTCCCGTACGCCGGACTGCACCAGCTGCTGCATCCCGTGCGCAAGGGGATCGACGCCCTCCCGGGATCGCAACGTGAAGCCCTCCGAATCGCGCTCTGCCTCGCCGATGGCGACATACCCGACCTCTACCTGGTCGGAATGGCAGCGCTCAACCTGCTCTCCGACACCGGTACTCCGCTTCTGCTGCTGGCCGAGGACGCCCACTGGCTCGACCAGGCGAGCGCCGACGTGCTCGCCTTCGTAGCCCGGCGGCTGGACTCCGAGCCGGTCGTCCTGATCGCCACCGTCCGCGACGGCGTCCCCAGCCAACTGGACGCCGAACTCCCGTCCCTCCACGTCGAACCGCTCAGCCCAGCAACCTCCTCCGCGCTGCTCGACGAGGTCGCGCCGACGCTGGAGCCGGCCGTCCGCGAACGCTTGCTGTCCGAGGCCGCCGGCAACCCGCTCGCCTTGACCGAGCTGCCTGCCACGCTCCAGGCAGATTCGTTGCTGAAGGCCACTGTTCCGCTCAACACCCGGCTCGAACGAGCCTTCGGCGCAAGGCTTTCGGCTTTGCCTGCAGAGACCCGGAGGCGTTTGCTGTTTGCTGCACTCGGCGGTGACAGCGGTCCTGGCGTGCCCATCTCTACGGATGTGCTCGCTCCCGCCGTCAAGGCCGGTCTGATCGAGCTCCAGGCCGGCGGGCTGACCTTCCGGCATCACTTGGTGCGGTCGGCGATTGTCCAGGCGGCGACGGTTGGCGAGCGGCAGGCGGCTCATCAGGCTTTGGCGCAGGAGCTAGTGAAGGATCCGGAGCGGCGGGCCTGGCATTTGGCTGCGGCGGCTCAGGGGGCTGATGAGGGGATTGCGGGGGCGCTGGTCGAGGCGGCTGAGCGGGCGCAGTACCGGGGTGGGGTTGGGGCGGCGATTGCGGGGCTGGAGGAGGCTGCGCGGCTCAGTGAGACGGCTGAGTTGCGTGCTGATCGGCTGCTGCGGGCGGCTGATCTGAGTGTTGAGGCGGGGCGGTCCGATCTCGTCGAGCGGCTGCTCGCGGAGGCCTCCAGGGAGACGCTGTCGTTCCAGCACCGGGCGCGGGCGACCTGGATCCGGAGCAGCTTCGACGACGGGCTGGTCGACGACACGGCCGGGCCGATCGAGCTGGCCAAGCTGGCGCGGTCGGTCTACGAGGACGGTGATCTGGATCTGGCGATGCGGATCCTGTGGGGTGCGGGTATGCGGTGCTTCTGGGCCGAGCCCGGCCCCGAGGCGCGCCAGCATCTGCTCGACGTCGCCGACAGCCTCCCGCTCGATGAGCATGACCCACGGCTGATCGCGATCCTCGCCTACGTCGCACCGATCGAGCGCGGCAAGGCGGTCGCGGCCGGCCTGATGGAGCTGGCCGGGCAGACCGGCGGTGACCCGGAGGTCGAGCGATTCCTCGGCAGCGCCGCCCTCCAGATCGGTGCCTTCGAGCTGGCCGCCAGGTTCTCAGCGTCCGCCGCAGCCGGCCTGCGAGCACAGGGCCGCCTCGGCCTGCTGGCCCGCGCCCTGGCCGTACACGCCTGCAGCGCCACCCGCCTAGGCAACCTCGACGTCGCATTGCCCGCCGCCGAGGAAGCGGCCCGCCTCGCCAAGGAAACCCACCAGATCTTCATGTACGGCTTCGCGCTGTCCGCCCAGGCCGAGATAGCAGCCCTCCGCGGCCAGTACGCCGAAGCCGCCGAGCTGATCGCCGAGGCAGAACAGGTCGCCCTAGCCGCAGGTGCCCGGCCAATCCTCGCCACCGTCCAACTCGCCCGCGGCCTGTCCGCCCTGGGCGAGGGCCGGCACGCCGACGCCTTCGCCGACCTGCACCGGGTGTTCGACCTCACCGAGCCGTCCTACCAGCTAGCCCTCCGCTGCTACCTGATCGCCGACCTGACCGAGGCAGCGATCCGCTGCGGCCAGGAGGACGCAGCGCGCGAGATCATCCGCAGGCTGGAGAAGGACGCCCAGCAGACCGGCTCCCCGTCGCTCCACATCGGCCTGCGCTACGCCCGCGCCGCACTGGCGAGCGACGACGACGCAGAGAAGCTCTTCCTGGCCGCGCTCTCCGGTGATCTCACCGGCTGGCCCCTGGAGCGCGGGCGACTGCACCTGGCGTTCGGCGAGTGGTTGCGCCGCCACCGCCGAGCAGCGGAGTCGCGCGTCCACCTGCGGGCGGCACGCGAGACGTTCGACGCTCTGGGCCTGATCCCCTGGAGCGAGCGAGCCCGCAGCGAGCTACGTGCCGCAGGCGAGACCAGCCCACGCCGTACGCCGGATGCGCGCGAGCAACTCACCCCCCACGAACTGAGCATCGCCCAACTGGCCGCCGAGGGCCTGACCAACCGCGAGATCGGCCAGCGGCTCTACCTGTCGCACCGGACCGTCAGCACCCACCTGCACCGCATCTTCCCCAAGCTCGGCATCACGTCGCGCGCTGATCTGCCCGCCGTACTGCGGAATTCCCCGGGGTGACGTACACCGGCAGCGTCATCTGACGGGCGCGGCGGCCGGCCAGACGCTCCTACGTTGCTAGGCGTAAGTGCGCTGACTATCCGTAGGAGACATTCCATGCCCGAACAATCGTCGCGGCGGACCTTCCTCGCCACCTCAGCCGCTGCAGTCACAGTGGCTTCCACCGGAGCCCTCTCCAGCACCGAGGCGCTGGCCAGCTCCGAAACAGCAGCAACCAGCACGGACACTGCCATCCGGAAGTACCGGGTGAATGTGCCCGACTATGTGCTCGCCGACCTGCGGCACCGGATCAAGGCCACCCGCTGGCCCGCCAAGGAGACGGTCACCGACCAGTCCCAGGGCGTGCAGCTGGCCAAGCTCCAGGAGCTCGTCCACTACTGGGGTACTCGCTACGACTGGCGCAAGGTCGAGCGGAGGCTGAACGCGCAGCCGCAGTTCGTCACCAAGATCGACGGCCTCGACATCCAGTTCACCCACATCCGCTCCAAGCACGCGAACGCGCTGCCGCTGATCATCACGCACGGCTGGCCCGGCTCGATCCTCGAGCTGCAGAAGGTGATCGGTCCCCTCACCGATCCCACCTCGTACGGCGGCCGCGCGGCGGACGCGTTCCACCTGGTCATCCCGTCGATGCCCGGCTACGGATTCTCCGAGCGGCCGACGGCGAAGGGCTGGAACGCCGACCGGATCGGGCTCGCCTGGGACGTCCTGATGAAGCGGCTGGGCTACTCGAAGTACGTCTCCCAGGGCGGCGACTGGGGTGCGGTCGTCTCGGACAAGATGGCCCGCCGCGCCTTCCCGGGGCTGCTCGGCATCCACATCAACATGCCGGCCACCGTGCCGCCGGACGTGGCGAAGGCGCTCAACGACGGCGACCCCGCTCCCGCCGGGCTCGGCCCGGTGGAGAGGAAGGCCTTCGACACGTTGAAGACCTTCTACACGCAGAACACCGGGTACTCCGCGATGATGGCGACCCGCCCGCAGACGCTCGGCTACGGCCTGACCGACTCGCCGGCCGGGCTGGCCGCGTGGATGTACGACAAGTTCGCGCAGTGGACCTACAGCGGCGGCGACCCGGAGCGGTCGCTGACCAGGGACGAGATGCTCGACGACATCACCCTCTACTGGGTGACCAACACGGCCGTCTCGTCGTCGCAGCTCTACCTGGAGAACTGCGAGAACAACTTCAACGCCGTCGACATCTCGATCCCGGCCGCGATCACCGTCTTCCCGGGCGAGATCTACCAGACCCCGCGCAGCTGGGCCGATCAGGCGTACCACAACCTCATCTACTTCAACGAGGTCGACAAGGGCGGCCACTTCGCCGCCTGGGAAGAGCCCGAGCTGTTCAGCCGCGAGCTCCGCGCCGCCTTCCGTTCCCTGCGTTGAGAGAGGACTGCTTTCGATGATCAGCAGAAGAACCTTCGGCAAGGTGGTCGGCGCAGGAGCGGCCGCTGCCTCGCTCTCGAGCGTGGCCGGCACAGCAACTGCAACGCCCTCTCGAGGCCTGGGCCGACTCAAGAAAGTACGCACTGAACTACTAGAGATCGCGTACTACGAAGCCGGACCAGCTGGCGGCCCAGTGGTGCTGCTCGGCCACGGTTGGCCCTACAGTCCGTACGCCTTCACCGAAGTCGTCCCTGAGCTGGTCCGCCGTGGATACCGGGTACTGACGCCGTTTCTGCGTGGGCACGGCGAAACCGTCTTCCTGTCGGCCGACACCTTCCGGTCTGGGCAGCAGGCGGCGCTTGGGTCGGACTGGATCGCCTTCATGGACGCGCTGCAGATCCCGCGAGCGATCTTCGCGGGCTACGACTGGGGTGGTCGCGGTCTGTGCGTCGCCGCCGCGCTCTGGCCGGAGCGCTGCGTCGCACTGGTCTCGGTGAACAGCTATCTGGTCCAGAACCTCGACCCCAAGCTCGCCGTGATCCCAGCGGCCCCGGCGGTCGAGGCCGCTCAGTGGTACTTCGACTACTTCACCACCGAGCGCGGCAAGAACGGCCTGACCCAGAACCGCAAGGAGATCGCCCGGGTCGTCTGGACCAAGAACTCCCCCACCTGGGACTACACCGAGGCCGACCTCGACCGGGCTGCCTCGCTGATGACCAACCCGGACTACGTCGCCGTGGTCCTGCACGTGTACCGCCACCGCCGGCTGACCGAGCCCGGCGATCCCCGGTACGACGCGCTGGAGGCCCAACTCCGCAAGCAGCCGCTGATCACGGTCCCCGCGGTCACGCTCGACGGCAAAGACGACGGCAACTTTCCATGGACGGATGGCAAACCCTCGGCCTTCCACTTCACCGGTCCCCGGGTGCATCACGTAGTACAGGGTGCAGGGCACAACCTGCCGCAGGAGAAGCCGAAGGCGTTCGTACGGGCGATCCTCGAGGCGGCGCGCCTACACTGATCAAGGTTTGCCGCGTCGTCCGTAGGAGGACCTGAGAATGCCCGATTCACGTACCCAGACGATCGCTTATCCCGCGCCGGGCGCGCGGCCGTCGCGGCGTGATCTGGAGCCGCTCGCGCCGCACGTGATCGTGCTCTTCGGGGCCACCGGCGACCTGGCCAAGCGCAAGCTGCTGCCGGGGCTGGCCTACCTGCAGCAGAACCGGTTCGCTCCGGACGTACGGATCATCGGCACCGCGACCGAGGAGCTCAGCACCGAAGAGTTCCAGGCCCGGGCCCGGCTCGCGGTGGACACCTACGGCACGCACAAGATCACCGAGGAGGAGTGGGCGCAGTTCTGCGACCGCCTCTCCTACGTGCCGACGACCGCCGGGCCGGACGCCCTCGCCGCCGCGGTGAAGGAGGCCGAGACCCTGCTCGGCCCCGACACCCGGCGGCTGCACTACCTGTCCGTACCGCCGAAGGCCGCCCACTCGGTGATCCAGATGCTGCGCGACGCCGACCTGGTCGAGCGGGCTCGGGTGGTGATGGAGAAGCCGTTCGGTGACGACCTGCAGTCGGCGATCGCGCTGAACGACTTCGTGCACGAGACCTTCGACGAGTCGCAGATCTTCCGGATCGACCACTTCCTCGGCAAGGAGGCGGCGCAGAACATCCTCGCCTTCCGGTTCGCCAACGGGCTGTTCGAGCCGATCTGGAACCGCAACTTCATCGACCACATCCAGATCGACATCCCCGAGTCGCTCGGGCTGGACCAGCGGGCCACCTTCTACGAGCCGACCGGCGCGTTCAAGGACATGGTCGTCACGCACGTCCTGCAGGTGCTCGCGTTCGTCGCGATGGAGCCGCCGACCGCGCTGGAGCCGCGGGCCATCTCGGAGGAGAAGAACAAGGTCTTCCGCTCGATGCTGCCGATCCAGCCGACGGACGTGGTCCGCGGCCAGTACGGCGGCTACCGCAGCGAGGACGGCGTCGCGCCGGACTCCGACACCGAGACGTTCATCGCGATGAAGGTCGGGATCGACAACTGGCGCTGGGCCGGCGTGCCGTTCTACCTGCGCACCGGCAAGAAGATGGCCGAGGGGATGCGGATCATCTCGATCGCCTTCAAGGAAGCACCGAAGACGATGTTCCCGTCCGGGTCCGGCGTCGGCTCGCAGGGTCCGGACCACCTGACCTTCGACCTGGCCGACTCGTCGCGGGTGTCGCTGTCCTTCTACGGCAAGCGGCCGGGGCCGGGGATGCGGCTGGAGAAGCTGTCGATGCAGTTCTCGACCCAGGAGACCGAGACGGCGGGCGACGTCCTGGAGGCGTACGAGCGGCTGATCCTGGACGCGATGCGTGGCGATCACACGCTGTTCACGACGGCCGAGGGCATCGAGTCGCTGTGGGAGAACTCGACGCTGCTGCTGGAGGACCCGCCGCCGGTGAAGACGTACGCACCCGGTACCTGGGGGCCGAACGCGATTCACCAGCTGATCGCACCGCACGCCTGGCGGCTGCCCTTCGAGCGCGAGTGGCGCGAGGGCAAGCCGGCTGCTGACGAGGATTAGCTTCTCGGGCGGCGCATGTTGTCGAGGGCCTCGGTGAGGGCGTCCTCGAGGTAGCTGAGGCGGTTGGTCGACTGCAGGAGGGTCGCGCCGCCGGAGACGGCGGAGAGGATGGCGTGGGCCGTCCTGGTCACGTCGACGCGCGGGTCGATCTCGCCGGAGTCCTTCAGCGCCTGTACGCCGGTCGCCAGGTAGCCGGTCCACTCGTCGGTCAGTCCGTCGACGATCTCGCGGGTCGTGGGGTCCGCCTTGCCCAGTTGGGCGGTCAGCGCGGAGAGCGGGCAGGCCGCTCGTTGCGCGTCGTAGATCTGGATGACGCGACGGCGCCACGCCTGCCACTTGCGCCAGGTGGTGAGGTCCGCGAGCTGGGGCAGCTGGTCGGTGATCACCTGCTCCGCTTCGTACCTGGCGACGGCGAGCATCAGGTCGGCCTTGCCGTCGGGGAAGTAGTGGAAGAGCTGGCTCTTGCTCGTCGCGGTGGACGCGCGGATGTCGTCGAGCCCGACGTTGGCGACCCCGCGCTCGCGAATGAGCTGCGCGGCGCCTTCGACGATCCGTTGCCGGGTCGCCGCACCTTTGGCGGTCAGCACTCGCTCCATGCGGCCCAGCCTAGCGCTTGGCCCTCACTGGACCAAGCAGTCCATTCCTGGTGTTACTCTGGACTCAACGGTCCATTCTTAGTCGTTGAGGAGAACTCATGCGGTTGGCAGGCAAGACGGCACTGGTCACCGGTGCCACCAGCAACATCGGTCGCGCGATCGCCGTCGCCCTGGCCGCCCAGGGCGCCCAGGTTGTCGTTGCTGGACGCAACAAATCTCGAGGAGACGAGGTGGTCGCCGAGATCCGCGCGGCCGGCGGGCAAGCCGACTTCGTCGCCGTGGACCTCCAGGGCTCGACCGCAACGGACGCCGGCGAGGGCAGCGCCGTCGGCGGTGCGAAGGCTGCGGCGGAGGAGTTGGCCGCGACGGCTACGCGGCTGCTTGGCGGGCGGATCGACGTACTGGTGAACAACGCGGGCGCCATCGACGGCGGGACGACCGTCGATACCGACGAGGCGACCTTCGACCAGGTCTTCGCGGTCAACGTGAAGTCCCCGTACTTCCTGACCGCCGCGATCGCCCCGGCAATGGCCGCAGCCGGCGGCGGCACGATCATCAACCTCGGCTCCTGGGTCGCACGCCTCGGCATCCCGATCGGCGCCGTCTACGCCGCCTCGAAGGGCGCGCTGGAGACGTTGACCCGCGCCTGGTCGGCCGAGTTCGGGCCGTCCGGCGTACGGGTCAACACGATCTCTCCGGGCGTCGTCCACACCGTCGAGGATCATCCCGCCAAGTCGATGATGGCCGGTACCCCATACGGCCAGATCGGCGCACCGGACTCCATCGCCCAAGCAGCCGTCTACCTGGCCAGCGACGACGCCTCCTTCATCCACGGCACAGTCCTCGACGTGGACGGCGGCCGCCTCGGCGTCGCCGTTATCGCCGGCTGACCGGCCTCTGCAGCGCACCGCCCACCAACCACCGCGCGCCGAGCCGGCCCCCTGGGCCGGCTCGGCGCGCGGTTATCAGAAGGCTGCGGCGACGGGGATGACGTCCGTACCGATGCGTTCGACGGCTTCGAGGTTGGGGAGTTGGGGGATGCCGCCGATGGCTACGTCGAAGCCGAGGGTGTGGAGGCGGCCCAGTTCGTCGATCAGTTGCTGGGGGTTCTCGGCGTCGAGGGTCTGGTAGACGGTTTTGGTGATCTCGGCGTAGTCGCGGCCGACGTCCTCGCAGTGCTGTTCGAGGACGTCGAGCTTGTGCTCGAGGTCGGGGGTGTTGAAGAGGTTGCAGGACTGCGCGTACTGCGCGACCAGCCGGAGCGTCTTCTTCTCTCCCCCGCCGCCGACCATGATCGGCGGGTGCGGCTTGCTGAGCGCCTGCGGGACGTTCAGCAGCCGCTCGGCCTGGTAGTGCTTGCCCTCGAACGGCTTGTCCTCGTCGGACCACATCTGCTGCAGGTACTGGAGCGTCTCCTCCAGCCGCTCGAACCGCTCCGCGACGGGCGGGAAGTCGAAGCCGAGCCCGCGGGACTCTTCCTCGTTCCAGCCGGCGCCGATGCCGATCATCGCGCGGCCGCCGGACAGCACGTCGAGCGTCGTCACCGCCTTCGCCAGCAGACCGGGGTGGCGGTAGTGCACACCGGAGATCAGCGTGAAGAGCTTGACCCGCTCGGTATGCGCGGCGAGGAAGCCGAGCGTCGTGTAAGCCTCGAGCATGTCGTGATCCGCCGGGCCGACACCGCGGATCTGGAAGAAGTGGTCCATCACGGCCAAGTGGCTGAAACCGGCCCGATCGGCGGTCTCAGCCACTGCGGCGAGCTCGGCGCCGAGCGCGGCAGCGCCGTTCGGCCAGGTGAAGTCGGGAATCTGCAGACCGATGTCCATCGGAGGTCCTTCCGGGGCGTTTTCCTTCCAGCCAACACCCCGGAACAGCCTCGTTCAAACGATCAGCCTGCGCCGCCGCCTGGGGTCGCGGTGCTGTGGCCGACCGCGCAGAGGGCGAAGGCGTAGCCCTGGACGTTGCTCTGGGTGCCGGTGTAGGTCGCCTCGACCTTCCAGCCCTGCGCGAAGTAGAGCGGTTCCGAGTCCGAGAAGATCAGCCCCTCGCCGCTGTTCGAGTCGCCTGAGTGCCCACCGCTGACGACGACCTGGCCGGCCGGGCACAGGGCTTGCCAGGAGTGCCGCTCGCCCGGCTTGAAGGCCTGCTTCACGAGCACGGGGGCGGAGACGGTGACGCCGACGCTGTCGGCCGGGTCGCCCTTCGGGCCCTGGTCGCCCTTGTCACCTTTGTCGCCCTTGGCGCCGGGAGCGCCGGGAGCACCCGCCGCACCGGGGGTGCCCGGGTCGCCCTTGGGGCCCTGCTGGTTCCAGGAGGTGGGGTTCTCGTAGAAGCGGCAGGAGCCGCCCTTGGCGGGGTCGATCACGCGGAGGTCGCCGAAGTTCTTGTCGACGCAGGCGTGGATCGTGGTCGTCGCGGGTTCGGCGGCCGAGGCCACCAGCATGCCGCCGCCGAGCACCACCAGCGCGCCCACGGCAGCCGCCACCCCGGTCGAGCGGGACAGTTCGGCTACGCGTTCGGAGCGGAGTACTAGTACTGGATCCGCGCGCGGATGACGGCCCGCCACCACGGCGGCACCCCTTCGACCCAGCCGCCATGGCCGAGTTTTCAGCCTCGGGCTGGCGGGCAACGGGGCCGGTTGGCCGATTCTTGGCGACTTTGTGCTCGACGTGAGCAGATCCGCCGCCGGGAAATACTCAGGTGATGCACAAGGTGCCTCAGGCAACTGACTTGAGGGGCCGTCTAGGGCGCGATTTCTAGGTGGGTGATGAGGGTGGAATCGGGGTCGAGGGTGAAGCGGTAGAGGAGGTCTACGACACCGCCGGGGAAGTTGCCTTCCAGGTGGTTGGTGGTGACGTAGTGGGTTTCGTCGAGCTTTTCCACGTGGGTCAGTTCGACGGTGTAGGTGTATTCGGTGGCGGCGGTTTCGCGCCAGCGGTGGATCTCGTCGTGGCCGGTGTAGGTGGTCTCCTCGTCGACGACCACGGCGTCGGGGGTGAAGGCCGACAGCAGGTCGTGGGCGTTGGCGCGGTGGGCCGGGTCCGCCTCGCGCAGGTAGGTGGTGATCGAGTGCGGGAGGTGCTTCGCGTGCTCGGCGGCGGTCGGGTCGGGCGGGGTGGGGATGGTCATCGGATGCCTTCCGTGGTGAGGGTGAAGGTGGAGCGGCCGAAGGGACGGCCGTTGATCTGGAGTTCGAGCGCGTGCTCGCCGGCGTAGTACCGGCGGGTCGAGATCGGCTTGAACGAGTGTTGTTTGGCGATCGTCGCCGACTCCCCCGGCGCGAGCGTCCGGGTGGTGAGCTTGAAGACCTTCGGCGCGAGGGTGCCGTTCGCCTTGACGTGATGGACGACGTAGTCGATCGCCAGCCGCAACTCACCGGACCCGCGGTTGTGCGCGCTGAACTCGAAAGCCAGCGACTCCCCCACCGCAACAGCCGGTACTGCGACCAGCGGCCCATCCACCACCAACCCCACAGGGGGCTCGAACCCCAGCAACGCAAGGGCTCCCGGGTCAGCCGCCTTGATCAAGGTACGCAACGCATGCCGCACGAGCCGCGCCGTCGTCGGCTCCGGCGACGCCAGCCACTCACCGGCGATCTCGACAGCCAGCCCCGGGTCGATCCGGCTCAAGTCGTTGAGGTGGTTGGCGACGGAGCGACGGACATACTCCGAATCGTCCCGCCGCAGCGCCTCGAGGATCGGCCGCGTCACGTCGGGCCGCTCGATCAGCCCGGGCACCCGCTTGGCCCACGGCAGTCGCGCCCGGGTGCCTTCGCTCGCCAGCCGCCGGACATGCTCATCCGGATCCCGGGTCCACTCGAGTACGACCGCCAGCGTGCGCTCCAGATCCGCCGCCAAGAAGGTCCGCAGCGCGAACTCAGCGGTCAGCCGCGGCGTCAGGGCAGCAATCAACGCGAGGCCTGCTTCGAGTTCACCATCCGCGACCGCCCGGACCGCAACAGCCTCGGTCACCGGCCAGATCATCCAGCCGGTGAAGCTGGGATCGTCCAGCGCCGCCCGGAAGATCTTCTCCAGAGCCCCGTACTCCGCGGGCAGATCGGCCAGCAATGCGTCCCGCACCAGCCGGCCGCGCTCGCTGAAGCCCAGGCCGGCCAACTCGGCAGGCGCCGCGGTCACGGTGGCCAGCTCCAGCGAAGGGGCCGCCGCGCTCAAGCAGGCGCCGAGGGCGACCACGGACGCAGTACTGAGCATTTCTTCCGCAGTGGGCACGGGCACCTCTCGACGAAGTTACTTTGAAATTAGCAGTAACTGGGCGGGCAGCCAAACCCGGCCTCCCTACTACTGTCGGCGCCATGATGGAACTGAAGGTCATCGGGGTAGGCGCCGGCGATCCGGATCACGTGACGCTCCAGGCCGTGAAGGCGCTCAACGCGGTCGACGTGTTCTTCGTCCTCGACAAGGGCGAGGTCAAGCAGGAACTCGTCGACCTGCGCGCGGAGATCCTGCGACGGCACGCGGGCGAACGCGAGTACCGGGTCGTCTTCGGGCAGGACCCCGAGCGAGACCGTAGCAGCGACGCGTACGTCGAGTCCGTCGACGACTGGCGCCGCCGCCGGGCGGACGTCTGCGCGGGCCTGATCGCCAGGGAACTGAAGGACGGCCAGGTCGGCGCGTTCCTCGTCTGGGGCGATCCGTCCCTGTACGACAGCACGCTGGCCATCCTCGACGACATCCTGGACCGCGGCGAGCTGACCTTCGCGATCGAGGTCATCCCCGGCATCAGTAGCGTCTCCGCCCTCGCGGCCCGGCACCGGGTCGGGCTCAACCAGGTCGGCAGGCCGATCGAGATCACCACCGGACGACGACTCGCGAAGAGCTGGCCCGACGACGTCGACGACGTCGTGGTGATGCTCGACGCGCAGACCGCCTTCACCCAGCACACCGACCAGGATGCCGACATCTACTGGGGCGCCTACCTCGGCACGCCGGACGAGATCCTGATCGCCGGACCACTGTCCGAGGTGTCCGGGCAGATCGTCGAAGCGCGTACAGAAGCGCGCCGGCGCAAGGGCTGGATCATGGACACGTATTTGTTGCGACGGCCTGGAAAAGAATTACCAAAGGATCTTTAGAAAGTCTAGAGCGCACGCTCTTCTGCTCGCTGTCCGGCGGATCTAGCTTGTTCGGTGTCCACCCGCCCCCATGACCTTTGGCGCGCGCCCCCACTGCGCCGGGTCAGGACAGAGGAGTGCCATCGTGAAGATGCCTCGTTTCGTGCGCGTTCTGCCGGTCCTCGCGGCCTTCGGAGTCGTGCTGTCCATGCTGGTCACGGCACCCGCCGACGCCCGCGTACAAGCCCCCACCGCGACCCAGGCCTGCAACTACCCGAACTGGGTGGCCGGCGCCAACTACGTCACCGGGAACGTCGTCAAGTACACCAACGGCCTGTACTACATCGCCGAACACGACAACCCCGGCTACGACCCGATCATCAGCACCTGGTTCTGGGATCCGTTCAGCTGCAGCGGCGACCCGGCCCCGCCGGCCTGTAACTACCCGAACTGGGTCCAGGGCGCCAACTACGTCACCGGCAACATCGTCAAGTACACCAACGGCCTGTACTACATCGCCGAACACGACAACCCCGGCTACGACCCGACCGTCAGTACTTGGTACTGGGATCCCTACACCTGCAACGGCGGCCCGACGGATCCGCCGCCGACCGGCAGCTTCCCGGTGAGCGAGTCGCAGTTCAACTCGATGTTCCCGAGCCGGAACTCGTTCTACACGTACTCCGGCCTGGTCAGCGCCGCGGCTGCGTTCCCCGGCTTCACCAAGACCGGTGACGACGCCACCCGCAAGCGCGAGGCCGCTGCCTTCCTGGCCAACGTGAACCACGAGACCGGTGGGCTGGTCTACATCAAGGAGATCAACACCGCGAACTACCCGAACTACTGCCACCCGGAGCTCCCGTACGGCTGCCCGGCCGGCCAGTCGGCGTACTACGGCCGCGGTCCGCTGCAGTTGAGCCACAACTTCAACTACAAGGCCGCCGGCGACTTCCTCGGCATCGACCTGCTCGGAAACCCCTACCAGGTCGAGCAGAACGCGACGGTCTCCTGGAAGGCCAGCCTCTGGTACTGGAACACCCAGTCCGGACCGGGCACGATGACGCCGCACAACGCGATGGTCAACGGCGCCGGCTTCGGCGAGACCATCCGCAGCATCAACGGCTCGATCGAGTGCAACGGCGGCAATCCTGGTCAGGTACAGAGCCGCGTGGACGCCTACAACCGCATCACCGGCATCCTCGGGGTCTCCCCCGGCAGCAACCTTTACTGCTGACCCCTAGACCAAAGGTGTAGGCGTAGTGGCCGTGCGGCCGAAGCGGGTCCAGCTGGACTTGGCAGAGGCTGCACGGCATGAGGACAACTATTAGCAGGAAGGTGTCGCTGGCGGCAGCCCTTGCGCTGCTGCCGGCCGCACTCCTTGTCAACCAGGCCACGGCTGCCCCGGGCCCCGTAGTACGGACTGATGCCGGGCAAGTACGTGGGCAGGCGACGGCGACGACCGAGGTCTTCAACGGCATCCCGTACGCCGCTCCGCCGGTGCACGCGTTGCGCTGGAAGCCCCCGCAGGCCGTGACGCCTTGGGCGGGCGTCCGTGACGCGACCAAGCTGTCCAGCGTCTGCCCGCAAGGGGACAACCCGGAAGCGCCGGGCGGCTCCACCAACGAGGACTGTCTCTACCTGAACGTCACTCGGCCGACCCAGCAGGCCGCGAAGCCGCGTGCTGTGGTGGTGTGGATCCCCGGCGGTGGTTTCTTCTCCGGCGCCGGGAACAGCTACGAGGCCTCCAAGATGGCTGCCCGCGGCAACGTCATCGTTGTCACGGTCAACTACCGGCTGGGGATCTTCGGCTTCTTCGGCTATCCGGGGCTGGCCGCCTCCGGTACGTACGGCATCCAGGACCAGCAGGCAGCCCTCCGTTGGGTGCAGCGGAACGCCCGGGCCTTCGGGGGCGACCCGCGCAACGTTACTGTGGCCGGTGAGTCGGCCGGTGGCATGAGCGTATGCACCCAGCTCACCTCGCCGACCTCGACCGGCCTCTTCTCCAAGGCAGTCATGCAGAGCGGCTCCTGCGCATTCAACTGGGGCGACAACAGCCAGTACCCGGGACAGGCGGCTGACTCGCCGTGGATCTCGCAGAGCACCGTGCAGCAGAACGGCAAGGAATGGGCAGCCGACAACGCGGCCAAGCTTGGCTGCAAGCCGGGACAAGCGGTCTTGGACTGCCTACGCGCGGCGGATCCCGCAGTACTGGTCGAGGACACGCTGAACTTCACGCAGGTTGCCTATGGCGGTACTGCGGTGTTGCCGCTGAGCCCGGCGAAGGCGATGAAGGCTGGGCTGTTCCACCGGGTGCCCGTGTTGTCCGGCAACAACCACGACGAGGCGTCAGCGTGGTTGACCGCCTTCAACGGTGGCGTGCTCACTGATGCGGACTACCCGCGACTGGTGACCGACATGGTCGGTGCTGCGGATGCTCAGAAGGTACTGAAGGAGTACCCACTGGCGAAGTACGGGTCGACCGCTGCTGCTTGGACAGTGGTGACGACGGATCGGATCTGGTCGTGCACGCAGGTCACCACTGACCAGCAGGCGGCTCGGAAGGTCCCTGTGTATGCGTATGAGTTCGCCGACAAGCACTCGCCACTATCCCAGCCAGGGCAGGGCGCAGCGCACGCTACGGAGCTGCCGTATCTGTTCAGCCTCGGCGGCTACGAGTTCCCGCTGACCGACGCGCAGAAGCGACTGTCGGAGCAGATGATCGACTACTGGACGGCGTTCGCTAGTACCGGTGACCCGAACGGACCGGGGCGTCCGCACTGGGCTCCGGCCGGCCACGGCGACATCCGCGGGCTCTCACTTGCACCGACCGACCAGGGTGGCATCCAGCGGGTCAACCTCAGCGCTGAACACCACTGTGGGTTCTGGGCCGATCTAGGCCACTGACGCCGTACGGCGCTCGCGCTGACTGCTGATGAGTTTGGCGATCCAGCCGCTCGGGATCAGCGCGAGCAAGCCGTAGAGACGCACCCCCGGCACCAGCGCGAGAAGGAACGCGGCCATCGCGCAAGCAAGGAAGGCGACAGAGCCGACGATCTCGCGGTCGGTGAGGGGGTTGTCGTCGGCCTCGAGCTCCTTGTGTCCATGGACGAGCATCGTGAGCGCCGTCTGGGTCAGTGCGAGCACGACCAGGGTGCCGGAGTAGAAGGCCGCCGAGAAGGTGTCGCTCTTGAACTGGCCGAGGATCTCGGTCGGGAACGGCAGCACCACGATGCACAGCAGCCAGAGCATGTTCAGCCGGACCAGCATGCTGTTGTAGGCCTTGACGTGTTCGAAGACGCCATGGTGAACCAGCCAGAACCGCCCGATCACCACGAAGCTCAACAGGAACGACAAGATGGCCGGCTGGTTTTCACTGATCACCGCGAACGGGTCCGGGGCGTCTCCCCCGTTCGCCTCCGCCTGTGCCTTCGCCACCTCCGTGACGACCTCCACGAGCGGGAGGATCAGCAGGGTGACGGCGATGGCGACCACTGCGTCGGTGAACAGCACCAGCCGGTCGGGGTTCCTCGTCATGCTCACGGGCGACCACGGTAGCGCAGCAGGAGTGTCGTACCGATGAGCAGTGCCGCGACGACAAAGGCCGACGCGGCAACGAACGCGATGCTGTAGCCGTCCCGCAATGCGCTGATCGGCGTCGCTCCAGCTGCCACCCGTCCTGCGGTGCGCGAGGCGGCCAGCGTTGCCAGTACCGCAGTACCGATTGCTGCGCCTGCCTGCTGGGCGGTGTTGTTGAGTCCGGAAGCCAGGCCGGCGTCGCTCGGCTCTGCGCCGGACATGGCGAGCATGATCGCTGCCGGGATGCCCACGCCGATGCCGGCTCCCACTAGGAGGAGTGGGGCCACTGCGTTGGCTAGATAGGAGCCGTTGACGGGAGCCTGGCTCATCAGCAGTAGCGCCGCGAGGAGGGCGGTTAGGCCTGCCAGTAGGAGTGCGCGGGCGCCGAAGCGGGCGATCAGGCGTGGGCCGATGAACAGAGACATCACTGCGCCCAGGATCGGCGCCGGAAGGAAGGCCAGGCCGGTGTGGAGCGAGTCGAAGCCTAGTACTCGCTGCAGGTAGAGGGCGGTCATGAACTGGAAGCCGAAGCCAGCTGCGAAGAGTAGGACGACTACTAGGTTGGCTGTGGTCACCTGGCGGTTGCGGAAGATGTGCAGGGAGAGCAGGGGCTGGGTGGCGCGGGCCTGGCGTAGTACGAAGGCGGTGAGGAGCGCTATTGCTGCTGCCGCGAGGACTAGCGTGCGCGGGAGGTCTGCGGTCGGCTCCGCGGTCTGGACGATTGTGTAGACGGACAGCGAGAGGCCAGCGGTGACCAGGACTGCGCCTAGTACGTCGGCGCCCTTGCTGAGGCCCAGGCCGCGTTGGCTTTTGAGCAGGCGGGTGGCGAGCACCAGGGAGACGATGCCGATCGGCACGTTGATCAGGAAGGACCAGTGCCAGCCGACTGTCTGCGTGATCACTCCGCCGAGGATCAGGCCGATCGAGGCGCCGCCGGCAGAGGTGAAGCCGTAGACGCCCATCGCGCGGGCCTGGTCGGCTGGTGCCGGGTAGAGGCCGACGATCATGCCGAGGATCACCGCGGAGGCCAGGGCGCCGCCGACGCCTTGCAGGAAGCGGCCGGCGATCAGTACTTCGGAACTGGTGGCGACACCGCACAGCAGAGAAGCCGCGGTGAAGACGGCCAGGCCGGTGAGGAACACCTGCTTGCTGCCGATCAGGTCACCGATCCGGCCGGCCAGCAGGAGAAGACCGGCGAAGGCGATCAGGTACGAGTTCATCACCCAGGCGAGACCGGCCTGGCTGAAGCCGAGGTCGCTCTGGATCGTCGGCAGCGCAACCGTCACGACGGTGCCGTCGAGGATGATCATCAGCTGCATCACACACAACACGGCCAGCGCTTTCGCGCGCCCGAGCTGGCCTGCGTGCTCCGGGCGGGTGGTGAGCGTCATCGGTCGTCTCCTTGTCAGCAGAACAGGACAAGTACGACCTTAACAGATGGTTCCGTAGCAGACGATCTTTTAGCGGATCATGTGCGCTGGCGAGGCCGGCGTACTGGCTGGGCCTCGACCGGAGTGGCGAGCTGTCCGCCGACGAGTTCGGCGAGAGCATCGGCGAAGGGCTTTCGCTGGGAGGCGGCGAGGGCGGCGAGGGCTTCACCGTGCACTCTGTCGACGACTCGCTGACCCTCCTCGGCAGCCTTGGCCCCGGCGGGGGTGACCGCGACGATCCGGGCCCGGCGATCGGTCGCCGACGGCTTCCGCTCAGCGAAACCGGCCTGCTCCAAGGCATCGACGGTGCCGACCATCGTCGTCTTGTCGAGATAGGCGAGCTCGGCGAGCTGGATCTGGGTCCGGTCCTCCTCCAGCGCGTAGCCGAGCACACACTGCATCCGCGGCGTCAGCCCGATCTCCGCCAGCGCCGCGGTCAGCTGGGTCTCCAGCACATGACCGGCATGAATCAGCATCCCGGTCAGATCGGGCACGGTACGCAACGGTGTATCAGCCATGCTGATCATCCTAGCGCGGGATTATCCGCTAGCAGATGATCTCCGGTTGGTGCATCTGTGCTAGACAGGCGGTAACCAAAGGGGCCCATCGTGGACCAGTTAACTCTCGGCGTCATCGGCCGTTCCCGCAAAGAGAACGAGCATCGGCTGCCGATCCATCCGCACCATTTCGAACGCATCGACGACGACCTGCGGCAGCGCATCTTTCTCGAGTCCGGGTACGGCGAGAAGTTCGGCATCTCCGACGTGGAGCTGTCCCGGTCCGTAGCGGGCGTCCTTGACCGGGAACAGCTGATCGCCAGGGCCGACGTCGTACTACTGCCGAAGCCGCAACACGAGGATCTGGCCGAGTTCCGCACCGGACAGATCCTGTGGGGCTGGCCGCATTGCGTCCAGGACGACAAGGTGACCCAGCTGGCGATCGATCGCGAGCTCACCCTGATCGCCTTCGAAGCGATGAACCACTGGACCGACGACGGCCGGTTCAACCTGCACGTCTTCCACAAGAACAACGAGCTGGCCGGCTACTGCTCGGTGCTGCACGCGCTGGAGATGATCGGCTCGACCGGTGACTACGGCCGCCGGCTCAACGCGGTGGTGATCGGCTTCGGCGCGACCGCACGAGGTGCGGTGACCGCGCTGGCGGCACACGGCATCCACGATGTCGACGTACTGACCGGGCGGGGTGTGGCGGCGGTCAGCTCGCCGATCCACTCCGCCCGGATGATCCAGTTCGACCACGAGGACCCCGACGACACCAGCGACCCGCGGCGCAGCCACGCGCTGATCGACGACGAGCGGGTGCCGCTGGCCGGCTTCCTGGCCCAGCACGACATCGTCGTGAACTGTGTGCTGCAGGACCCGGACGCACCGCTGACGTTCCTGATCGAGGAGGACCTGGACCAGTTCGCGCCGGGCAGCCTGATCATCGACGTCTCCTGCGACCTGGGCATGGGCTTCAGCTGGGCCCGCCCGACCGGTTTCGCCGAGCCCACCTTCACCGTCGGCGAGAACGTCACGTACTACGGCGTCGACCACACCCCGTCGTACCTGTGGAACTCGGCCAGCTGGGAGATCAGCGAGGCTCTGCTGCCGTACCTGCGGACGGTGCTCGACGGGCCGGAGTCCTGGCACGCCGACACCACCATCGACCGCGCCATCGAGATCGAGGGCGGCCGGATCCGCAATCCGGGCATCCTCTCCTTCCAGCACCGCTCCCCCACCCACCCGCACGCCCACCTCTAGCCGGTACTACGCCTGCGCAGCGGTCCCAGAGGGCTGCTGCGCGGGCAAACGGGCGGGAAAGTAGCATCACGCCGTGGTGCCTCGTGAAAGAACTGTGCCGGACCGCTGTCCGGGCGTTCTCGCTGTGCACGAGGCGGCCGACGGCGGGCTGGCCCGGGTGCGGCTGCCTGGCGGGGTGCTGAGCGCCTCGCAACTGCGGGTGCTGGCCGCGGCGGCTGTGGAGCTGGGTGACGGTCACCTGGAGCTCACGTCGCGGGCGAATGTGCAGATCCGGGCGCTGCAGCCCGGCGCGCCGGTGGAGCTGTCCGAGCGGCTGTACGCGGCGGGGTTGCTGCCGTCGATCACGCATGAGCGGGTGCGGAACATCCTCGCCTCGCCGCTGTCCGGACTCGATCACCTCAGCCGGTACGACGTATTGCCGCTCGCTGGTGAGCTGGACCGGTTGCTGTGCGCTACCCCGGGGCTCGCCGCCTTGCCGGGGCGCTTCCTGTTCGCGCTGGACGATGGGCGGGGAGACCTCGCTCCCTCCAAGCCAGATGTCGCCGTGCGGATGAGTGATGGTCAGCAGGGTGAGCTGCTGCTTGCAGGAGTCGCTACTGGAGTACGGGTGGCGGTGGAGCGGGTGGCTGAGGTCATGGTGGCTGCGGCGGAGGCTTTCCTGGCGGTCCGGGATGAGCAGGGGTCCGAGGCTTGGCGGCTGGGTGAGTTGGAGGATGGGCCGCGGATGGTTCTGACGCGGCTTGGTCTGGAAGGTGGTCGGGCTGAGGATGTCAGGGGTGAGCCTGCTGTGGCGGGGGCTTTTGAGGGCGGGATTGTGGCTACTGTTCCGCTTGGAGTACTTGCTGCAGAGCAGGCTGAGGCGTTGGCCGAGTCTGCGGATGAGGTACGGGTTACGCCTTGGCGGTCGGTAGTGGTGGTCGGCACGCAGGTACGGCGGCTGGCTGAGGTCGGGTTGGTGCTTGAGGGGTCTTCGCCGTGGAACGGGGTCACCTCGTGTGCGGGGCGGCCGGGGTGTGGGAAGGCGTTGGGGGATGTTCGCGGGGACGCTCGGCGCGTAGTCCCGGGGTGGTCGGGTGGTGGGCGGGTGCACTGGTCCGGGTGTGAGCGACGATGCGGGAAGCCCGGTGGAGAGTTTCTGGACGTGGTTGCCCTCGGGGGTGGCGGTTACGCGGTCGATGGGGTCGCGATGGGAGTCGATGAAGTGAGGGCACACAGGTGAGCGAGAAGTACGAGTACGTGGCCGACGGCGCCGAGATCTACCGGCAGTCGTTCGCGACGATCCGGGCCGAGGCGGCGCTGGACGGGTTGCCGGCGGACGTGGCGCAGGTCGCCGTACGGATGATTCACGCCTGCGGGATGACCGATCTGGTCCAGGATCTCGCCTTCTCCGACGGAGTGATCAAGGCCGCGCGCACTGCGCTGCAGGCGGGGGCCCCGATCCTCTGCGACGCGTCGATGGTGGCGGCGGGAGTCACCCGCAAGCGGTTGCCCGCCGGCAACGACGTCGTCTGCACGCTGAGCCATCCGTCGGTGCCTGAGCTCGCCGAGCAGCACGCCACCACCAGGAGCGCCGCCGCGATCGATCTGTGGGCGGATCGGATGGCCGGATCGGTCGTTGCTATCGGCAACGCTCCGACCGCCTTGTTCCGGTTGCTCGAGCTGATCCGCGACGGTGCGCCACGACCGGCCGCGATCCTGGGGATTCCGGTCGGGTTCATCGGCGCCGCCGAGTCCAAGGACGCCTTGGCCGCCAACGAGCTGGGACTCGAGTACCTGGTCGTCCGCGGCCGCCGGGGTGGCAGCGCGATCACGGCCGCCGCCATCAATGCGATCGCGAGCGAAGACGAGTGACCGGACGGCTCTGGGGTGTCGGGCTCGGCCCGGGTGACCCCGAACTGGTCACGGTGAAGGCCGCCCGGCTGATCGGTGAGGCGGACGTCATCGCCTACCACAGCGCGCGACACGGCCGGAGCATCGCGCGATCGGTGGCAGCGCCGTACCTGCGTGACGGTCAGGTCGAAGAGCTGCTGATGTATCCGCTGACCACGGAGACCACTGATCACCCCGGCGGCTATCAGGGTGCCATGGACGACTTCTACGCCGACTGCGCGGCACGGCTCGCAGCGCATCTCGATGCTGGGCGCAACGTCGTAGTACTGGCTGAGGGCGACCCGCTGTTCTACGGGTCCTACATGCACATGCACAAGCGGCTCACTGACCGCTACACGTGCGAGGTAGTGCCAGGGGTGACCTCGGTGAGCGCAGCGGCCGCAGTACTCGGCCGACCGCTGTGTGAGCGCGACGAGATCCTCACGATCCTCCCCGGCACGCTGCCACCCGACGTACTGGCCGAGCGGCTGCGTAGTACCGACGCTGCCGCAGTCATGAAGCTCGGCAGGACTTTCACCAACGTACGCGAGGCTTTCGAGCTCGCCGGCCGGGCAGACGAGGCCTGGTACGTCGAACGCGCAACCACCGACGCCCAGCGCACCGCTCCCCTGGCGGACGTCGACCCCGACTCGGTGCCGTACTTCTCCCTGGCCCTGCTCCCCAGCCCGATCAATACCCCCGCACCGGAGGCCCTGGCGCCGAGGGTGAGCGCAGAGGGCTCAGTAACGGTGGTCGGGCTAGGACCGGCCGGGCCGGAGTGGATGACGCCGCAGGTCCGCAATGCGATCGCCGAGGCCGACGACCTGATCGGCTACGGCCCGTACGTCGACCGGCTGCCCGACCGTGCCCGGCAACGCAAGCACGGGTCGGACAACAAGGTGGAGTCCGAGCGGGCCGCCTTCGCCCTCGACCTGGCCCGCAAGGGCTCACGAGTCGTCGTGGTCTCCTCTGGTGACCCGGGCGTGTTCGCGATGGCCAGTGCAGTCACCGAGGTCGCTTCCGAACCGGAGTACGCCGATATCGCCGTCACCGTGCTGCCAGGGATGACCGCAGCGCAGGCGGTTGCCAGTCGCGTAGGTGCGCCCCTCGGCCACGACTACTGCGTGTTGTCACTGTCGGACCGGCTCAAGCCGTGGGAAGTGATTGCTGCCCGCCTGAGTGCTGCAGCAGCCGCTGATCTCGCTATCGCCATCTACAACCCGGCCTCGAAGTCCCGGACCTGGCAAGTGGCCGCTACCCGCGACCTCCTGCTCGAACACCGTGCACCGACGACGCCCGTGATCGTCGGCCGCGATGTGGGCGGCGCGAGCGAGTCAGTCACTGTCACCACGCTGGCCGAGCTGGACCCGGCAGGCGTCGACATGCGCTGCCTGTTGCTGATCGGTTCGTCGCAGACCCAGACAGTGCCGCGCCCCGCCGGACCACTGGTCTTCACTCCCCGCCGGTACCCGCGGACAGAGGATCGTTAATTCCTCTCGAGTCCCGCATGAGTCGCGCGATTCACGGGTAGGCCCCGGGCGCAGGGCTGACATGTGAGGGGAACGGCAGTGGAACAGAGCATCCTGGACGAACCTGAAGCCGACACGACGACCCGGCGGTACGAGGAAGCCCGGGCCGCTGCTCATCGTGCGATGAGCAGCGTCACGCTGGTCCCCGACAAGCCGGCGGACGAGCAGGCAGAGCCGGAGCGGCTGTCCTACCGAGGCTTCAAGTTCGGCGCCGCGTTCTTCGGCTGGCTGATCATGGGCGCGATGCTCGTCCTGCTCACCGCACTGGTGGGCGGCGCGGCCACCGCCGCCTACTACGTTCTGGGCTACACCAGAACCGATCTCGAGGACAACGCCGGTACCGTCGCCATCAGTGCCGCGGCAGCGGTGGTCCTGGTGATCTGCCTGGCCTTCTACACCGGTGGCTACGTCGCGGGACGGCTCGTCCGGTTCGACGGGATGCGGCAGGGTTTCGGGGTCTGGATGATTTCGCTGCTGCTGATCGTGTGCGGCTGCTCGGTCGGGGCGTTCCTGAACAGCAACTACGACTACACCGGCCGGATCGAGCGTCCCGACGTACCGCTGGCCGACGACAGCCTGCTGACCGGTGGGCTCATCACGGCCGCCGCATTGCTGATGCTGCCGCTGCTCTTCGCGCTTCTCGGCGGCCGGACCGGTCAGCGCTATCACCACAAGATCGACGATCTGATTCCCTAGCAACCGACACGGTGTGAGTCGGGATGAATACGTGGGGGTACCAGGCGGTGAGAACGGGGCTGTCGAGGTGAGGAGACGGCGAGATGGTTCAGCAGTACCGGGACGAGGCTGACACCCAGCAGGTCCCCCAGAAGCAGTTCACCGAGGACACCGCGGTGGAGCGGCCGACGGCCACCCATCGCGCCGACATCAAGACGTCCACGGCGGCCGAGGTCGACCCGGTGTATCGGGGCTTCAAGTCCGGGGCCGCCTTCTTCGGCTGGCTGATCGCGATCGGCCTGACCGTGCTGCTGACCGGGGTGATCGGCGCGATCGCCGCCGCGGTCGACTACGCGGTCACCATCGACCGGTCGACGGCCGAGGACAACGCCGGCACCATCGGCATCGTCTCAGCCGTGCTGCTCGTGCTGATGATGGCGATCGCCTACTACAACGGCGGGTACGTCGCCGGCCGGCTCGCCCGCTTCGACGGGGCCCGGCAGGGGCTCGGCGTCTGGGCGATCGGGTTCATCGTGACGCTGGTGGTCGCCGGGATCGGCGCGCTGGCCGGGTCGCAGTACGACGTACTGGACCGGGTCGATCTGCCGTCCGTCCCGATCGCGAACGAGGACCTGACCGCCGGCAGCCTGATCCTGGCCGTCGCTGTCGTGGTGGTCAGCCTGCTGGCCGCAGTCATCGGTGGCAAGGCCGGTCAGCGCTACCACAAGCGGATCGACAACAGCTGGGGCTGAGGCGCCGGGAGTAAGGCGGCCGGCCCGGCTGTTGCACCTGGTGTGAAGAGGACCCAGGTTGCGGTGATCGGGGCCGGCCAGGCTGGCCTGTCGGCGGCGTACCACCTCGTCCGGATGGGGTTCCCCCGGTACGACGGGGTGGTGGTGCTCGACCGCAACCCGGCCCCCGGTGGCGCCTGGCAGCACCGGTGGGACTCGCTGACCATGCACGACGTCCACGGGATCGCCAACCTGCCGGGCGTCGACGTACCGCCCAGTGCTGGTGTGGAGCGGGCCAATGCGTTCGTGCCGCAGTACTTCGCCGACTATGAGACTCGGTTTGAGCTACCGGTCGTGCGGCCGGTGATCGTGGAGAGCGTGCGGCACAACGGTGAGCTGTTCGAGCTGACTACCGACCAGGGCGAGTACGAGGCCGAGGCGATCGTCAACGCTACCGGTACCTGGAATCGGCCGTTCATCCCCTGGTACCCGGGGATCGAGACGTTCCAGGGGCGGCAACTGCACACTGCCGACTACAACGGCGCCGGCGAGTTCGCTGGCAGGCATGTGCTGGTGGTCGGTGGGGGTGCGTCGGCGGTGCAGTTGCTCGCCGAGATCTCCGAGGTCGCGACCACCCCGTGGGTGACCCGGAGGCCGCCGGAGTGGCGGACGCCGGGTGAAGAGTTCGGGCCGGAGATCGGGCGGCAGATCATCGCCAAAGTCGACGAGCGTGTCCGGGCCGGGCTGCCGCCGAAGAGTGTGGTCGCGGTGACCGGTCTGCAGCTGCGCGAGCAGGAGCAGGCGGCGTACCGGAAGGGCGTCTACACCCGGCTCCCGATGTTCTCGCGGATCACTCCCGATGGCGTGGAGTGGGCCGACGGTCGCGCGGAGCACGTCGACGCGATCCTGTGGGCAACCGGCTTCCGGGCCGATCTGGCGCATCTCGCGCCGCTACATCTGCGCGAACCGTCCGGTGGTATCCGGATGGACGGCACCCACACAGTGCTGGAGCCGCGCGTGCACCTGATCGGCTACGGGCCGTCAGCCAGCACTATCGGCGGCAACCGCGCCGGCTTCCAGGCGGCCCGCCAACTCCGCGACCTGCTCCAACCTGTAGCTGCTTAACCGCGGAGGCGGAACAGTAGCTCGGTTTCCCATAGGTCCATCGGGACCTCTTGGGGGTCGGACTTGTAGACCTCGAGGCGGCTGCCCCAGTTGTTGCCGTCCGCGTCCCACTCCAGGCCCTCCTTCTCGGCCCACGCCAGCAGGTCGCCTGTAACGCCTTCGAGTTGGTCCGGGTGGCCGACGTGGGTGACGCTGACGTAGCGGCCGCCGGGGAGGATGCCGCCGACGATCTCACCCTCGCCGTGGTGGCGCTCCTCGACCGGTACGCCGATCTCCAGCACCAGACCGTGCTCCATGTCGACCACGGCGTACCGGAAGAACACGTCGCCGATCGGGTCGATGGTGCGGGCGGCGAGCCAGCCGAACAACTCCGGCGTACGCCGCGCGAAGTCGGCGATCTGGTTCATCGCGATCTTGCCGCGCAACGCCATGTACGGCTGGTCTTCGCGCTCGACGATCGTGGGTTCCATCCCGCCTCCTCCGATGCTCTTTCGCCGCAGACTAGCCCCTTGCCGGGCACGCCTGGGAGGCGTGTACTGCAAGTATCTAGGGGGCTGGTGGAATGAAGCGTTTGCTGTTGGTTGCGGCGTTGCTGTTGATGGGGATGACGGTACCGGCGGCGGCTGAGCCGGCAACGTCGGTCGGGTATCCGGCGAGTGCCACGGCTACCAGGTACAAGGGGTTGGCGTTCGACACCTGCACTGCGCCGACGGTCCCGCAGATGTCGGCGTGGCTGGCGTCGCCGTACCGGGCGGTGGGGATCTACATCGGCGGGGTGAACCGCGGGTGCTCGCAGCCGCAGCTCACGGGCAGTTGGGTGAGCAGTGTGACGCGGATGGGATGGCGGCTGATCCCTGTGTACATGGGGTATCAGGCGCCGTGCACTACCCGAGTCAACGCGGTGAAGCTGACCGTGTCGTCTGCAGCCGCACAGGGGACGGCTCAGGCGGCCGATGCCGCAGCTAAGGCTGCAGCGATCGGGCTGCTGCCGGGTAGTGCGCTCTACGGCGACATGGAGCACTACAACGTCAACGATGCGACCTGCCGGGCCGCAGTACTGCGGTACCTCTCGTCCTGGACGAAGGAACTGCACCGGCGCGGCTACATCTCCGCAGTGTACGCCCACCAGGACTCCGGCGCCCGCCACCTGGCCGAGGTGTACAACTCAACTGCCTACGCGCGCCCCGATGCGGTGTGGATCGCCCGCTGGGACCTCAGTTCGACGCTGACGGGTTGGCCGCTCATCTCAGACCGCTACTGGTCCGTGGGCCAGCGGGCCAAGCAGTACAAGGGCGATCACAACGAGACGTACGGCGGCGTCACCCTCAACATCGACAACGATCGCCTCGACGCACCGGTCGCCTCGACCTGGTACACCTACACGGTCCGAACGAACATCTACGCCTACAGCGGTCCCTCCACCGCCTACCCGAGACGCGCGACGATCGCCCACAATGCCCCCATCCGGATCGTGTGCCAGACCTTCGGCCCGAAGGTCGGCACCAGCGCCGTCTGGGACAAGCTGATCGACGGGACGTACGTCACGGACTACTACGTCCGCACACCCGGGAACCCCGGCTACAGCGCACCCATCCCGGGGTGCAGCCTCCCGTACCAGACCACAACCGACAACCTGGCCAGGCGCCACGGCCCCGGTACGTCGTACGCCACCTACCCAGGCCTACTACCGATCGGTTCGCTGGCCTGGGTCACCTGCCAACGAGCCGGCACGAAGGTCGGTACTACGTCCGTCTGGAACCGCCTGAGTGATGGCACCTGGGTCACCGACTACTACGTCGCCAACCCGAGCAACACCACCTACAGCGCTCCCATCCGCCGCTGCTAGCCCCTCACCCAGGGCAGCCCTGCCCAGTCGATCGAGGAAGGACTACCTGCGTTCAGAGCACGCACGGCGGAGCAGAACACACGCCACGCATCTTCGTTGCGTGGCGAGAGCGAGCCGCTGCTGACGAGCGGCTCCAACGCGCCGGCCACCCGGGTCGCCCACTCGCTCATGCTGTCCCAGTGCTCGCCGCCGTACGACTGCAGCGTCGCGAGACCGCGGACGATCTCCGGCATCAGGTAAGCCCCGTCTGATGCCACCAGGTCGGTCTGTAGTTGCTGCACCGTGTAGTCGAGCGCTATGCCGGTGGACTGCTTCGCCTCGTCACCGTAGCGAGCCGGATCCCCTTCGGGCACCTGGCTGCTCGGCTCCTGAAGCAGCGCGGAGAGCTGCGCTGCGAGCGTCACCGGCAGCTCTGGTACCGGGCCGAGCCAGCGAAACTCGTGGTGCTCCCGCTCCAGCTCGCCCTGATCGTCCACGAAGATCGGCCAGACGAGTTGGCCGCGACCGGTAGCCAGCGTCACCCGAGCCGCCCGCGTCCGCGAGCCGTGTTCACCTTGGTACGCCGCGGTGATGCCGGCCCGCGTACCGACCAGGAGTTCGTCGCCTCCGGGTGAGACGGCTACACCCCAGCAGGCCGGGTCCACCTCACCCTGCCCTTCGATGTAGAGCTGCGGGAACTCACCGACGTACTCGGCCGAGGACAGGTCGTACAGCCTCGGCACCACACTGCCGTCCTCGTTGGAGACGGAGATGAGCGTCGCCGGACGCAGTGGCCACCAGGCGGCGTTCTCGACCGGCGCCCGCATCCAGCGCCCGGTCACGACCTCGACCAGCCAGGCCTTCGACCCTCCGTCGAGCAAGAGCCAGCCACCGTCCGGGCTGAAGCGGAGTTCCTCGCCGCCACTCACGCCGTCGATGAAGGTCAGGAGCCTGTGCGATCCGCCGCCGTCGATCAGCGCAACCGATCCCAGCGATCCGCCCCAGGACTCGAACATGGCCATCGATCCGGTCGACGGCCACAGATCGACCGAGATGATGTCGGCGTTCATCAGCGCCGGAACGAGAGCGCCGGAGCGATCGGAGCCGCAGTACAGGTTCCCCGCCGGATAGACCATTCCGTTGTGCTCGCGCCAGGAGATCATGTTCCTGCCATCCATGGCGCCAAGGTCGAGCGCTGGCGGCAGGCCGAGGCCGGTGTGATTCAGATGAGCCGCGGCCGCGATCCGCCCGCCGGCAGGATCGTGGACGAGGCTCCTGGTCGTGAGCCAGCCAGGATTCATCCGTTGGCCGGCGTCGGACCTGACCGTCCGTTCGAAGCCGCTGCCTTGGTGGTCCTGCAGTGCATGCCCCAAGGCGTTGACCCGGTCGAAGTCCTTGCCCGCCACGCTCGGGGAGTGCTTGATGCTCTCCGAGACGGTGAACTCCGCCGCCGGCAGGCCGATCACCCCCACCCGTCCAGGGTGGCGGCCCGCCGGCGCGATCGAGAGGCTGTCCCAGAGCAGTTGGCGCGTCGTCATCTCCGTCATGCCCATCTCTGACGGACGGCGACGCCGGCTACCTCGGCTACTGCGCCCAGGGAGGCTGGACGGTCGTCCCGTCGGCCATGGTGCCGGTGAAGCCGGCGGTGATGGCCACGTAGAGCTCAGCGTCGGTGTCGCCGAGGTTGCGCACCTGGATCGGGTCGCCGGCCGGTACCACGGCCGAGTCGCCCGCCTCGAGCTTCTCGCCGTCCGGTGTGAGCTGGACCGTGCCGGACAGGACCATGAAGACCTCGTCGCGGTCCAGGGTGTGCGGCGCGTCGTTGCGCTCGCTCGTGTCGAGCCGCAACCGCCACGTGCACAGGCCCTTGGAGCCCAGGCTGGGCGCGGCCTGCACGGTGAACTGCGCGCCCGGAAGGTCGAACCGCGGCGCATCGGCCGCGCGGGTGATCGGCATCTCGTACCCCCAACTATTTAGACAAGCTGACTTGTTCAACTCGGCTTGTCTATCATGGACGACATGGCGACGAATGACAACCCCGATTTCGGCATCCTGCTGCTGCTCGCGGAGCAGGAGTTCGTCCGCGAGCTACGGGCGGCCACCGCGGCCAAGGGCTTCGACGACCAGGGCCGCTCCGACGGGTTCGTACTCCGCACGCTCGGCCGCGCTCCTGCGACGATCAGCACGCTGGCGACCCGGCTGGACATCACGAAGCAGGGCGCCGCGCAGATCATCGACGACATGGAGGCGCGCGGTTACGTGGAGCGCCACCCCGATCCGACCGACGGCAGGGCGCGGCTGATCCACCTCTCAGAGCGCGGCCAGGCGGCGCTCAAGGCCGCCCGGAGATTCCACCAGGCCTACGAACGCAAGCTGCGCAAGACCCACGGCGACGAGGCGATCGACGCGGTCCGGGCTGTCTTCGCCGACATGGCAGGCGAAGACAGCGTCACTGATCCACAGTTCAGGGCATTGATGTTCTAGGCCGGGAAGTACGTCGGGAACAGGTCGTTGGTGGGCCAGGTCTTCACGCTTGCGGCGGCGGTCCACATCGCGGCATCGATGTCGCCATACGACTTGCCGCTGGCATCGTCGCGGCGGTTGAACAACGCGGCCCAGCTCATCCCGTTGTAGGTGCGGACGAGCAGCGTGAAGGTGCCGGGGAGGCTGCCGGTGTGCCACGTGTTGCGGCCGGTGCCGCCCTGGGTCGTGGGGCGGACCTGCCAGCCGAGCCCGTAGTACCAGCCGTCAGGAGATACCCCGGTCTCGGGCTTGGCCCAGACGCTGGCCAGGGAGGTGCTGTTCAGGACGGTGCCTGGCGCGTCGAACATCTTCGCCCAGCGGACCAGGTCAGGCGCGCTGGCGATCCAGCCGCCGTTGGCGTCGTGGATGCGCATGCTGAACGACCCGTACGGCGCCGCGACGACCTTGCCCGTCGTGTCGAGGACCGTCTTCGCCGTGTACTGCGAGTCGTACGGCACCTCGCCCGCGTGCTTGGCGATCGAGTACCCCTGCGCCATCCGGGTGATCTTCAACGGGGTCAGCAACTTCTGCTGCACGTAGGTCGCATAGGGCAGCCCGCTGACCTTCTCGATCACCCGGCCGGCCAGCAGGTAGCCGTAGTTGGAGTAGGCGACCTTCGTGCCGGGCGCGTTGTCGAGCGGGCGCCCGGCCATGAACTTGATGACGTCGGCGTGCTGCAGCTCCATCGGGACGCCGAGCGCCTTCGAGATGGTCGCGTCCATGCCGGTCGGGTCGCCCGACACGTCGCGGTCCCAGCCGCCGAGGTGTTGCAGGAGCCGCTTGATCGTGACCGTCTTCAGCCGCGGGTCGACCGTCTGGCCGGCCGGTGGGGTGAAGGTGAGGATCGACGTCACCGGCGTGGTCAGGCTCAGCTTGCCGTCCTGTACCAGCTTGAGGATCGCCGCCGAGGTGAACGACTTCGTCAGCGACGCGACCCGGAACAACGAGGTCGGCTGAACCGCCACCGTGGACTCGGTGCTGTAGCCGCGGGCAAGGACCAACCGGCCCTTGTACGTCACCGCCAACTGGCCGGCCGTGACGCCGCGCGCCTGCATGAAGGTCTTCATCTGGTTGTCGAAACCAGCCAGTGCCGGCACCGCGGTCCCGGTCGCCTTCCACGTCGCGGAGGCGTCGGCAGACCGCGCCACCGTAGTACCGACGATTGCGGCGGCCCCACCGGCCACTGCGAGTTTTCCTAGATCACGGCGTGACAGCGGCACAGAAGAGTCCTTGTAAATAGGCGGTTTACGGCTCGTCGACCACCGAAGCATACGAGATCACGCCGCGCCGGATCTGGTCGGTCACCTGACGCGCCGTCTTGCGCAGCGGGGTCGGGCCAGCCGCGTCGGCGACCTGCTCGGTGAGGTCGATCAGTTGCTTCACCCAACGGACGAAGTCACCGGCGGCGAGGTCCGACTCGTACAGCACCTCGGCCAGCGACGCACCCGACGCCCAGCGGAACGCGGCCCAGCAGAAGCCGAGATCCATCGAGCGCAGGAAGTCGACGCGCATGTCCCGCTCGAGCGCCGACAGGTCCCGCCAGATGGTACCCATCTTCTCCAGCGCCGGCCGGACCTCGCCGCGCGGCAACCGGGGTGAGGTCGGCTCGTCCTTCGACCGCGACTCGAACACCAGCGCCGCCAGACAAGCCGCCAGCTCCGGTACGTCGAGATCGTCGAAAACCCCGACCCGCAAGCACTCGGCCGCCACCAGGTCGAGCTCGGTGTAGATCCGGGAGAGCCGGTCGCCCGCCTCCGTCGTCTTGTCGCCGTCGAGGTAGTGCAACGCGTCGAGCACCTGGCAGACCCGGTCGAACTGGCGGGCGATCGTGTTCGTCCGCTGCTCGATCTTGCGCTGCACATCGCGGTTCTCCCGGTCGAGCCGGAAGTACCGTTCGGCCCAGCGGGCGTGGTCCTCGCGATCCGAGCAACCGTGGCAGGGGTGCGCGCGCAACTCGGCCCGCATCTGCTGCAGCTCCGGATCGTCTGCGTGCGTGACGACGTCGCCCCGGTGGCTGCGCGACGACGGCGGACCTTCCTCGCCGATCATGTCGGTGCGGCCCCGGAGTACATGGGCCAACTCGCGGCGCTGTTGCGGGTTGCGCGCGTTGAACTTCTTCGGCACCCGGAGCGTGCTGATCGCCTCGACCGGGGTCGGGAAGTCGATCATCGACAGTTTGCGCACCTGCCGGTCCAGCGTCAGCACGGTCGGCCGCGGCCCTTCGCGCTCGGACCGTACGCCGGCGTCGAGAACCAGCGCCCAGCCAGCGCTGCGGCCGGCCGGGATGCGGATGATGTCGCCGATCCGTAGCTTCTCCAGCGACGCCTGCGCCTCGACCCGGCGGTCCAGCTTGCGCGCCTTCGAGCCCGACGACTCGCGATCACCGATCCGGCGGCGCAGCGCGGCGTACTCGAGGAAGTCGCCGAGGTGGCAGTCGATGGACTCCTTGTATCCCTCCAGCGCCTCCGTGTTCCGCTGCACCTGCCGCGCCAGACCCACCACGGCCTGGTCGGACTGGAACTGCGCGAACGACAGCTCCAGCATGTCGCGTGCCCTGCTGCGGCCGACCTGGCGAACCAGGTTGACGGCCATGTTGTACGACGGGGAGAACGACGACCGCAACGGATACGTACGAGTCGATGCGAGACCGGCGACAGCACGCGGGTCGAACCCCGGCTGCCAGAGCACGACCGCGTGCCCCTCGACGTCGATGCCTCGGCGCCCGGCCCGGCCGGTCAGCTGGGTGTACTCCCCCGGCGTGATGTCGACGTGGGCTTCGCCGTTCCACTTGCTCAGCTTCTCCAGCACCACCGTGCGGGCCGGCATGTTGATGCCCAGGGCAAGCGTCTCGGTGGCGAAGACGACCTTGATCAGGCCGCGCGCGAACAGCTCCTCGACGACCTCCTTGAAGGCCGCGAGCATGCCCGCGTGGTGGGCCGCGATGCCGCGGCTGAGCGCCTCGGAGAAGTCGTGGTAGCCGAGCACGCCCAGATCCTCGTCGGGCAGATCGGAGGTGCGCTCGGCCAGTACCCGCTTGATCTCGTCGCGCTCGCTCGGCTTGGTCAGCCGCAGGCCCGAGCGCAGGCACTGCAGCATCGCGTCCTCGCAGCCCTTGCGGGAGAAGATGAAGTAGATCGCCGGCAGCAGCGCGCCGGCATCCAGCTCCTCGACCACGTCGGACCGGTACGGCGTGAAGTGCGAGCGGGCCGGCCGGCTCTTGGGCAGATCCCGGCGACGGCGCGGCTTGCGCGAGTCGTCCTTGAAGATCCGGCTGTCGTCGCGGGCGATCTTGACCAGCTGCGGGTTGACCATGTCCTTGAGGTCAGGCGCGCCACTGCCAGCCTTCGCCGGGTTGCCGGACCTCGACTTGGGTGCCGTGTACTGAGGCCCGTACTGCGCTACGCCACCGGCGCGCGCTGTCGGCGCCTCCCCCGCGAACAGGTCGTGCAGCCGCTTGCCGACCATCACGTGCTGGAACAGCGGCACCGGCCGCTTCTCCTCCAGGACCACCACGGTGTTGCCGCGGACGGTCTCCAGCCAGTCGCCGAACTCCTCCGCGTTGCTCACCGTCGCCGACAGCGACACCACCGAGACCGACTCGGGCAGGTGGATGATCACTTCCTCCCAGACCGCGCCCCGGGACCGGTCGGCGAGGTAGTGCACCTCGTCCATCACCACGTACGACAGGCCGAGCAGCGTCTGGGAGGCGGCATACAGCATGTTGCGCAGCACTTCGGTCGTCATCACGACGATCGGCGCTTCGGAGTTGATCGAGTTGTCGCCGGTCAGCAGGCCGACGTTGTCGTGGCCGTAGCGGCGGACGAGATCGCTGTACTTCTGGTTGCTCAGCGCCTTGATCGGGGTGGTGTAGAAGCACTTCTGCCCGCGCTGCAGGGCCAGGTGCACCGCGAACTCGCCGACCAGCGTCTTGCCCGAGCCGGTCGGCGCGGCGACCAGCACCTGGTGCCCGTCCTCCAGCGCCGCGCACGCCCGCAACTGGAAGTCGTCCAGCTGGAAGTCGTACAGCGAGCGGAACTCCCGCACCGCGGGGTGCTCCTGGTCCGAGCGGAAAACGGCATACTTCTCGGACGGAGTACTCATGCCCCCAATCTATGCGACGCCACCCCCAGAACCCCGCGCTACCCGACCGGCTGGTCCCCGAGTCGATCGCTGAGTCGGCGCCGGACGAAGGCCGCGGCCCGCTCCAGCGCCTCGTCGGCCTCGGGCAGGAAGCCGGTGAAGTACTGGAACACGTGCGGTGCTCCGGCGACCACGTCCAGGCTGACATCGACCTCGGCCTCGGCCGCCCGGACCGCCAGTCGCAGCGAGTCGTCCAGCAGGACCTCGGCCGACCCGACCTGGATCAGCAGCGGCGCCAAACCGGTCAGATCCGCGAACAGCGGGCTGGCCAGCTCGTCGCTTGGGTCCTGGCTTTGGATATACCAGTCGGCCGACTCGGCCATCTGGGCCCGACTGAACAGCGGGTCGAAGTCACCGCGAGAGTCCACGCTCCCGCCGCTCAACGAGACATCGGTCCACGGCGAGTAGAGGACAGCGCCCACAGGCTGCGGCAGCCCGGCCCTCCGCGCGGCGAGCATCAGCGCGAGCGCGAGCCCGCCACCAGCCGAATCGCCTGCTAGTACGACCTTCTGACCGCTCTCCAGCAATTCCTTGTACGCCGCGAGCGCGTCGTCGACCGCGGCCGGGAACGGGTCCTCCGGTGCCAGCCGATAGTCCAGCGACACAGCCAATACGCCGGTACTCCGCGCCAACGGCGCCGCAAGGTTGGCCCCGGTGCGGGCCGAGCCGATCGAGTAGCCGCCACCGTGCAGGTAGAGGACGACTCCCTCGCCATCGGCGCCCTCGACCGCGACGTCCAGAGCAGGACGTCCCCCGAGCGTGCGGGGGCTCAGCGTCACATCGTCCCCCAACGGCCGGCTGGCGAACATCTCGTCGAAGTCGGCGCGCTGCTGGACAGGCGTCCGGCCGAGCTCACTCTTGTCGATCAGGCTGCGCGCCTGCTCGCGTTGCTCCCTGCTCATCGTGCACCTCTCCTCGGTGGGCTATGGTTCGTGACAACTACATTCCCAGGAAGCTAATTCCCAAGAAGCAGGATTAATTTGTGACCGACCTCACGTCGTTGTTCTCGGAGCTGGTCCGGCTGGAGACGCGGCTCTACAACGCGCTCGATGCCCGGCTCAAGGCGGAGCATGACCTGCCGCTGGGTCAGTTCGAGTTCCTGCGGTTCATGGCAGCGAGCGGGACGACGCGGGTGCAGGACCTGGCGCACGAGTTCGCGATCACCGTCGGCGCCACCAGCAAGGGTGTCGACCGCCTCGAAGCGGCCGGTCGCTGCCGCCGGACCGCGAACCCCGAAGACCGCCGCTCCTCCCTGGTCGAAGCGACCCCGGCCGGTCTCGAGATCCTTGCGGCCGCGACACCCACGGTCGAGGCCGAGCTGGTCACGAGGATCGGCTCGGTCCTGCCCGAACAGTCGGTAGCGGACCTGGCCGGCCTGCTGTCGATGATCAGCGCTGGACTCGGTGGGTCTCGTAGGCCCACATGACCAGTTCGACCCGGTTCCGGGCGCCGAGTTTGGTCATGATGCTGGTCAGGTGGGTCTTGACCGTGCTGAGGCTGATGTGGAGGTCGCCGGCGATCTCGGAGTTGGTCCGGCCCTGGGCGACGGTGAGCAGGATCTGTTCCTCACGGCCGGTCAGCGGCTCGACGGGTTGAGCGGGCGGCCGTCCTAGCCGCGTATCGGAGAAGGCCGCGAGCAGTCGCGCGGTGATCTTCGGGGCGATCAGTGCCTCGCCGTCGGCGGCCGCGTTGATCGCCTGGACCAGGAGTTCGGGGCCGGCGTCCTTGAGCAGGAAACCGCGAGCCCCGGCCTTCAGCGCGCCGTGGACGTACTCGTCGAGGTCGAAGGTGGTGATCACGACCACCGCGATCGGGTCCTCGACGTGCGGTCCGGCCAACTCGCGGGTGGCGGCGATCCCGTCCATCCCGGGCATCCGGATGTCGAAGAGGCATACGTCGGGCCGCAGCCGGCGAGCGAGTTCGACCGCCTCGCGACCGTCGGCGGCCTGGCCGACCACCTCGATCCCGGGTTGCGCGGAGAGGATCATCGACAGGCCGGTACGGATGAGTTCCTGGTCGTCGGCGACGAGTACCCGGATCATCTGGCCGCCTTCGGCAGGACGGCTTCGACGGTCCATCCGCGGTCGGGGCCGGGGCCGGCCTCGAAGGAGCCGCCGAGGAGGGCGGCCCGTTCGGTCATACCGACCAGGCCGTAGCCGACAGGTCCGGGCGCGCCTGCCTCGCCGTCGTCTTGAATGGTCAGCCGCACCTGGTCGACATCGCCGGCTACCCGGACGTCGACGCGGGTTGCCGCGCGGGCATGGCGGACGGCGTTCGTGATCGACTCCTGGGCTATCCGGTAGAGGGCGGCGCCGACCGACGGGCCGAGATCGTCGAGGTCGCCGGACAGGTCGAGGTCGACGTGCAGTCGGCTGCCGCGAGCCAGTTGCTCGAGGTCGGCCACGCCCGGCTGCGGGGCCATCGCGGCCGCCTCGTCCTGGCGGAGTCCGGCGACCATGACCCGCATCTCCGCGAGGGTCCGCGTCGCCTCGGTCTCGATGATGGACAAGGCATCCACGGCGGCGCTCGGATCGGACGCGGCGACGATGCGGCCCGCCTGCGCCCGGATGACGATGGCCGAGACGTGGTGAGCGACGGTGTCGTGCAGCTCGCGGGCCAGTTGCTCGCGCTCGCGGAGCCTCATCTGGTCCAACTCACGGACTCGCGACGAGGTCCGGTACCGGACAGCGGCACCGACCGTCGCGGGGAAGAGCAGGAACATGCTCCCGAAGATCGCCTCGGTGAGTCCCGTGTAGTCGGCGGCGAGACCGAGCGCCAAGGCGATCAGGATGAAGACCATGCCGAGCCCGATGTCGCGGCCGGAACCCCAACGAAACAAGGAGTACGGGAGCAGGATCACGCAGATCATCACGTACAGCCCGACTGACTCCTGGCCGCTGAGCAAAGTCACTGTGCTCAGGAGGCTCAGGGTGCCGAACACGCCGGCTACGACCTCGAACGGAGCGGTACGCCGCCAAAGCAGTGCGAGCACGGTGCCCACGGCGAGCACGATCGCCACCGGCCGCCAGACCAGGTCGTTCCGGAAGATCCCCTCCAGGATGGCCGTCAGCAGCAGCAGGCCGACGAGCACCCAGTCCCGCCAGACACGCTGGGGCGGCTGCGGAGCACGCGGCTCTGCCCAGAGCGAGCGGACCGCGTTTCTCAACATGACCTCACAGTAGACACCCCCGGTGGCTGGGGTATCGGCCCAAAGTACGGCGTTTCGATCAGCCGACCGGCCGAGTCGACTCCGGCCCTTCTCCCGAGGTGTCCTCGCGCGGATCTCGCGACGCTGAGTCCACTTGTCCCTGGGCCGTTGAAGGAGATCTCCGATGATGTCGCACGCGCTGTACAGACTGGGCCGGTACGCCGCCCGCCGGCCGTGGACGGTGATCGGCACCTGGCTGGTCGTCTCCGTGCTCGTGATCGCCGCGGCCGGCCTGTTCGGCCAGAAGCTCTCGGATTCGATGGGGGCGCCGGGGCTCGACTCGCAGAAGGCCACCGAGCTGCTCGCCCGGACTGATGCGGCCGGGCTGACCGCAAAGGTGGTGCTCACGCCGACTGACGGCGGTGCGACGTTCTCCGACTCGGGGCCCCGGACGGCTTTGGGTGAGGTCCGAGCAGGGGCGGCCGAGCTGCCCAATGTGCTGGGTGCCGGGGCGCCGGAGATCTCGGCCGACGGACGCGTCGCGGTCATCCGGCTTCAGTACCCGGTACAGGAGAAGCTGGGTCCGGGTGATCTGGAGAACCTCAAGGAGTTCGCTGCTGGTGTTCCGCCGGCGCTCCGGATCGAGTTGGGTGGCGACCTCTTCTTCGTCTTCGAGGCGCCCGAGACGGGTCTCGGTGAAGGGCTCGGGCTGCTGGTCGCGATCATCATCCTGCTGGTGACGTTCGGCTCGGTGATCGCGATGGGGTTGCCGATCGGGCTGGCCTTGTTCGGCCTCGCGCTCGGGATCAGTGGGATGTCGCTGGTCACGTACCTGATCGACATCCCCAGTTGGGCGCCCGTGATCGGGAGCATGGTTGGGCTCGGGGTGGGGATCGACTATGCGTTGTTTCTGGTCACGCGGCATCGCGAGTACTTGTCATCAGGACTGACGGTCGAGGAGTCGGCCGGACGGGCGGTCGCGACCGCTGGGCAGGCCGTGGTGTTCGCGGGTGGCACGGTGGTCATCGCGATCCTCGGGCTGGCGGTGGCCGGCGTACCGTTCATGACCGCTGGTGGGATCGCGGTCGCGCTCATCGTGCTGATCATGGTCGTTGCCTCGATCACCTTGTTGCCCGCCTTTCTGGGGTTGGCCGGGACGTGGATCAATCGGCTCGCGGTACGGCACGTCACGGTACGGACCGGTGGGTGGGAGCGATGGGCCCGGCATGTGTCCCGGAACGCCGTCGCGTATCTGGTGGGGGCGGTTGTCGCGTTGCTGGCGATCGCTGCACCGGTGCTGGCGCTTCAGGTGGGCACGCCGGATGAGGGCGCGCTTCCCGCGACGCGGACCGAGCGTCGGGCGTACGACCTGATCGCCTCGGGATTCGGGCCGGGGATCAATGGGCCGTTGGTGATCGCGGTCGACATCTCAGCCGATGCCGGCGTGGTCGGGCCACTGCTCGATGCCGTCAAGGCCGACAAGGGGATCGCGGCCGTCGCTCCGCCAGAGGTGAATGCCGCGGCTGGGCTCGCGACGCTCGTCGCCTTTCCGACCACCGGGCCGCAGGACGATGCGACGCTGGAGACGGTCAGGCGCCTGCGTACAGACGTCTTTCCGTCGGTACTACGGGACAGCCCGGCGACGGCTCACGTGGGTGGGCAGACGGCGAGCTTTGCGGATGTGGGGGCCAAGGTCAACGATCGGCTGCCGCTCTTCGTGGGCGCCGTGATCTTGTTGTCGATCCTGCTGCTGACCGTCGTCTTCCGGTCGATCGTCGTACCGCTCAAGGCTGCGCTGATGAACCTGCTCAGCATCGGCGCTTCGTTCGGGGTGATGGTGATGGTGTTCCAGTGGGGCTGGGGCGCCGGGCTGATCGGGCTGGAGTCGACGGTACCGATCGTGCCGTTCATCCCGATGTTCATGTTCGCGATCCTGTTCGGGCTGTCGATGGACTACGAGGTGTTCCTGCTGTCGCGGGTGCGGGAGGAGTATCTGCGCAGCGGTGACAGCGACAGCTCGGTCGTGCACGGCATCGCGACCACCGGGCGGCTGATCACGTCGGCGGCGTTGATCATGGTGTCGGTCTTCCTCGGCTTCGTCCTGAGCAGCGATCCGTCGGCCAAGATGTTCGGGCTCGGACTGGCCGTCGCGATCTTCATCGACGCGACCATCGTCCGGATGCTCTTGGTGCCGGCGGCAATGAAGTTGCTGGGTACCGCGAACTGGTGGATCCCGGGCTGGCTCGATCGCCTGCTGCCGGCGCTCGAAACACACAGCCCCCCGCTACCCGGGGACACTCGGGCAACAGGGGGCCGTCATCAGCCGGTCAGGGTCAGCTGATGTGACTCTGCTAGCTGATGTGGAAGGAGTCTCCGTAGACCTTCCAGTCGAGGGGGGTGTTGAGGTTGAGGTTGCCGTTGCGGAGGAACACGCGCTGGGCGGTGTCGACCCGGCTGGTGTCGCTGTGCGCCTCCTCCTGCTTCATCGCCCAGACGCGGGCGTCGAGGAAGGCGTTCAGCCAGGTGGTCTCGTTACCACCCTGGGCCGGCGGCTTGGCCTTGGTCAGGGCGCGCTTGCGGATCCCACCGAAGCTGGTGCCGTCGTTGCCGCCACCGTGCATGACGATCGCGTCGTAGTACATGAACTGGCCGAGTACGCCGACGCCGTCAGCCTTGCCCTGGCTCACCGACGGGTTGAAGTAGACCCGGTCGCGCTCGCTGTCCTGCGCGGCCTTGAAGACCGAGTCATTGGCGGCGGTCTTCCAGTCCCTGGTGTAGTTCGGGTCGAGACCCTCGTGTGAGTCGGTGCCGTCGACGTTCTCCAGGGCGGGCAGATACTTCTGGAGAACGTTGCCCGGCTTCTTCTGCTTGTAGAGCTTGACCAGGTCCAGCATGTCGCCGGTGCCCGAGCAGAAGCCGATGATGCCGGCCGTGTAGCCGCGGCCGTCGTCGATGTCCTCGATGTACTTGTACTGCGCCTTCCAGTCCAGCGAGGAGTTCTCCGCGCTGGAGACGATCTTCATCGCGATTTCCTTCTTCGCCGGGTCGTCCAGCCCGACTGCCTGCACACTGCTCTGTGCGTGCGTGGCGGTCGTGTGCTCCAGCAGCGGCGAGGCGTACGCGGTCGCCGGGGCGGCGGCGACGGCGAGGCCGAGCAAGATGCCGGTCAGCCGGCGGGTGCTGCTCTTGGTGTTCGTGGGGGCGTTGAACACGAATCTCCTCCGAGGGCGTCGAGGTGGTTATCTGTTAGGAAGCTTTCCTATCAGACAAATCCGGTGACGAACAGAGATCACTGAAATTCATTCAGTGATCGAGGAGACTTAACCGGTTCGAACGCTCGTTTCAGCTCAGGCGAAGACGGTCAGGGCGCCGGGAGCGACACCGATGTCGACCGGCAGCGGGCCGAGGATCTCGCCGTCGGCGTACGCCGTGACGCCGGGCGACTCGAGCCGGATCGACCGGCCGCGCAGGGTGTGCACCGCCGGGTGGCCGAGGTGGGTGCCCTTCGACAGCTTCGGGAACATCTGCAGCAGGGTCAGCCGCGACACCGGCTTGATGATCGTGACGTCGAGCAGCCCGTCGTCGATCCCGGCCCCGGCGCAGATCTGCAGTCCCCCGCCGTACGTCGGACCGGTGCCGACGGCCACCAGCATCGCGTCGGTCTCCAGCACCTCGCCGTCGACGGTGACGACGTACGAGATCGGCGTGAAGGTACGCAGCTCGGCGAAGGTGGCCAGTGTGTAGCGCGCGTTGCCCTTCGGCCACGTCATCGCGTTGGCCCGCTTGTTCACCAACGAGTCGAAGCCGCCGGCCACGACGGTGGTGATGTACTCGTCCTTCGCCGTCGCCAGGTCGACCGCCCGGGTCTGCCCCCTGACGATCAGCGCGGCCGCGGCCTTCGGATCCTTCAGCGGTACGCCGATGCCGCGGGCGAAATCATTGCCGGTGCCGGCCGGGATCACGCCGAACGGCATGCCCGACTTGGCCAGCACCTGAGCACCGAGGTGGATCGTGCCGTCGCCACCGACGAGCGCTACGCCGTCCGCGCCGGAGGCGATCACCTCGGCCGAGATCCGGCCGACGTCCTCGGCGCAGGTGGTCGTGTACTCGTCGACGGTCAGGCCGCCGGCTTCGAGCTCGGCGCGGACCACCGGGGCGACCCGTGCGCCCAGCCCTCTGCCGCTGGTGGGATTGACCACCAGCGCGATCTTGCGGCCCATCAGTCGGCCAGCAGTTCTTCGGCCTTGCGGCCCCGGCGCTTGTCGTTGATCCGGCAGATCACTTCGGCGATGAAGAACAGCAGGCACATCGGGATCGCCAGCAGGCACATCGTGAACGGGTCACCGGACGGCGTCGCGACCGCGGCGAAGATGAAGATCACCAGGATGATGTACGGCCGGAACTTACCCAGCGCCGAGGCGGGCACCAGGCCGAGCATGTTCAGCAGGACGACGACCAGCGGGATCAGGAAGGCGATCCCGAAGACGAGCATCGTCCGGATCACGAAGTCCAGGTAGTGCGGGATCTCGATCAGGTTCTGCACCGACTGCGGGGTGAAGCTGATCAGGATCGCGATGCCCTTCGGCAGCGTCCAGTAAGCGACCGCCATGCCACCGGCGAACAACGGCGCGGCGAGACCGGCGAACAGCGCCGCCCACTTCTTCTCGCTCCGGTGCAGCCCGGGCGCGATGAACGCCCACAGCTGGTACAGCCAGACGGGGCTGGAGACCACCAGCCCGATCAGCGCCGAGACCTTGATCTGGAAGGTCAGCGCGTCGCCGACCCCGTTCAGGGTCAGGATCGGCTTCGTCTCGTCGACCCCGGGGTTCAGCTGCCGAACGCTCTCCTGGAACGGCTCGGTCAGCAGCTTGAACGCCTCGTCGTAGATGAACCAGGCCGCGACCGTGCCGATCACGATCGCGAGCACGCTGATGAGCAGCCGGTTACGCAGCTCGACAATGTGCTCGCGCAGGGTCATCCGACCCTCTTCGTCCTTCGGGCGGCGGGGTTCTTTCCGCCGTCCCAGCCTCACCGTTGTCACAGGTGGAGCGCGCGGCTCAGTTGGCGGTGTGGGTCGGCGGCAAGCCGTCGCCCGGGGCCTGGCCGTTCGGCTGCTGGCTGGGTGCCTGCACCGGCGGGTTGACCGGCTGGGTCGGCGCCTGGGTGCCCTCGGTCAGCTCACCCTCCTTCCTGCGGGACGACGGGCCGACCTCCTCTTCCCAGATCTTCTTCGACTTGCCGAGCTGCTTCACCAGCGCCGGCAGCTTGGCCGACCCGAACAGCAGCACGACGATCGCGAGAATGACGAGCCACTCAGCGCCCTGAGGCATTCCGAGATACGCAACCATGACGAAACTCCCTACCGACTTCTACTTGTGGCTCAACCGTGAGCGCCGATACTACGCCCGAGCTTGTGCGTCCTCGGCGGTCCGGGCGGACCTCGCCTCCGACTGCGCGTCCTCGAGCTTGGACTGGGCGGTTACCAACTCACGTGTCAGTGCCTTGGCCTGACCCCACAGCTTCCTAGCGAGCAGCACGAGGACCAGGATCCACACCGCCACCACGCCCAGGAAGAGCAAGAGCCAATACATGCCCAAGAGCCTATCCGGTTCCCGGTCACGACCCTTCCCCGCAGCCCGTCGCGGTGGACAACGGTGTCGGAACGTGATGGTAAGAACAGGGGAAGCAGAGACCTCAGGGGGCATTGATGGAACGGATTTCGGTCGCGGACAGGCGGGCCCGGCTCGGGCGGCGGCATCGGCTGGCGGGATCGGCGCAGGCTGCGGATCCGGTCGAGGCAGCTCGGTCGATGGTCGTCCTGCATGGGACCGACCCGGCGACCGTCCACTTGTCGATCGCCGCGCGGGTGCCGGGTAGCGAGGTGGCGGGGACCGAGCGCGCGCTCTACGACGATCGCACGCTGATTCGGATGCTGGGGATGCGGCGAACGGTGTTCGTCGTGCCTACGGCGTTCGCTTCCGTAGTACAGGCTGCTTGTACTGACGACATCGCGGACAAGCAGCGCAAACTGCTGGTCAAGCATCTCGCCGAGGCGGGGATCGCGCCCGACGCCGAGGAGTGCGCGAAGTGGTTGCGGGCCGTCGAGGAGTCGACGGCGACCGCCCTCGCGCTGCGCGGTTCGGCGACGGCTTCAGAGTTGTCGGCCGACGAGCCGCGCTTGCGCAGCCGGCTGGCGATGGCACCTGGCAAGTCGTACGCCGCCCAGCCGTACGTGACGAGCCGCGTCCTGTTCCAACTCTCAGCCGAGGGCCGGATCGTCCGCGGCCGCCCGCTAGGCACCTGGCTGAGCGGCCAGCACCAGTGGTCCCCAGTAGAAAACTGGCTCCCCGACGGCTTCGGCGACAAGCTACCGGCCGACGAGGCGCGAGCAACTCTCGCACGCGCTTGGCTGACCTCATTCGGCCCCGGCACCTCAGCAGACCTGCAGTGGTGGTCCGGCTGGACCCTAGGCCAAACCCGCAAGGCCCTATCCGCCGTCGAAGCAGTCGAAGTCGACCTCGACGGCTCCGTCGGATACGTCCTCCCCGGAGACGAGTCCCCCGAGCCCGACCCCGAGCCCTGGGTAGCTTTCCTCCCCGCCCTCGACCCCACACCAATGGGCTGGAAAGACCGAGCCTGGTACCTAGGCGACCACAAATCCCGAATGTTCGACACCACCGGCAACATCGGCCCCTCAGTCTGGTCCAACGGCCGAATCGTAGGCGGCTGGGGCCAACCGGAATCCGGCGATGTCCGCTACCAACTACTAGACGACGTAGGCCACGAAACCGCCTCCGCAATCGAATCCGAAGCCAACCGCTGGACCAACTGGCTGGCCGGCGTCCGTATCACTCCCCGAGGCCGCCGCGCCTCCCCCTTAGAAGAAGAACTCTCCAAACGCTGACCTACCAACCGGCGCCCGCCCGCCCGACTCCTTACTCGCACTCGCACCCGCACCCGCACTCGCACTCGCATCACCACCCGCGCCCTCGCCCGCGCCCGCGCTCGCGCCCGCGCAGAATCCCAGCGCACGGACCCCACCCCGGCTCAGGACCCGCACGCCGTCAGCATCCAGGCCAGCCGAGGTGGCGCCCAGCGCCACGAGGCCAAGCCGACCGGCTGACCGCCGGCGCGCTCACCCGACCAGCCAACACCGCACTCACCACCGCAGGTCCATCGCGAGACCACCCCAACGCAGTTCACCTCAACGGAATCAGCCCCTGCGCAGGATCCACACGCCGTCAGCATCCAGGCCAGCCGAGGTGGCGCCCAGCGCCACGAGGCCGAAGGAGCGGGCGGTGGGTCGGTGGCGTGGGGTTAGGGGAGGTGGTCGTCGTAGGCGGAGAGGGCTTCTTGGGCTGTTTCGGCTATTTGTTTGCCTAGGGCTTGGGGGTCCAGGACTGTGGCGGTGCCGCCTAGGCGGAGGATCAGGCGTTGGAGCCAGGCGGTGTCGGCTACTCGGAGTTTGACGGTTAGAGAGTTGCCGGAGCTCTCCTCCACCGACTCCATGGGGTAGTACTCGGCGACCCACCGTGCGGGAGGCTCGAGCTTCACGGTGGCTAGTAGGTCTTGTTCTGAGGGCTGGAACATGCCGTTCGAGAGGTCGCGCGGAGTCGCCTCGGGCGGCGGCTCGCTCGGCAGGTCCAGGAGTTTGGCGGCGGCGATTCGGTCCAGCCGGAAGAGCCGGACATCCTCGGCCAGGCGGCACCACGCCTCCAGGTAGCTGCGGCCTTCGGAGACCACCAGGCGCATGGGGTCGACGTCTCGTTCGGTCGTCTCGTCGCGAGACGGTACGTCGTACGTGAGGTGCATCCGTCGTTTGCCGGCCAGCGCGCGGTTGACCAGGTCGGCGATCTCCGGCGCGGCGGGCTCGACGTGGACGTGGGCGGCGGAGCCCTCGATCGCAGCGGCGCCCTCCCCCGCGGCCGTTTCCAGCTTCGCGATCGCGCGGTCGACGGCGTCGCGGTCCTGGCCGGCGGTCACGTCGCGCAGGGTGCGCAGCGCGGTCAGCAGGGCGAGCGCCTCGTCGGCCGCCAACCGCAGCGGGCGAGCCAGGTAGTCGGCGTTGTTGAGGTGGATCACGCCGTCGCCCTCGGCCGCGTCGATGTCGATCTCGATCAGATCGCCCATCTGGGCGCCGGGCAGACCGCAGAACCACAGCACCTTCAGGTCCGCGATGATCTGCTTCGGCCGTACGCCGAACTCCGCGGCGACGTCGTCCACCCGGGCGCCGTCGTTCTCACGCAGGTACGGCACCAGTGCCAGCAGCCGCTGCACCTGGTCACGCGCATTGCTCATGCGGTCACTCCGGCAACGGTTCGCAGGCGGCGTAGTACGCCGTCCAGTACGTCGCCCGGGCCTTCGACCACGGCGTCCGGGCCGAGGGAGGCGATCTCCTCGGCGAGCACCTCGGAGTCGGCGTACGGGACGTGCAGCAGGTCCCAGTCCTCCTCGTACGGCTCGATCGCGTTCGCGCGCCGGCGCAGACTCACGGCCGAGCCGGTCCGGGCCCGGACCTTCGCCTCCGAGGTCGGCCGTGGCGGCGCGAGCTCACTGACCAGCGAGCGGATGTCGGTGCCCTCGGGCACGGTGAACGCGTTCGGCGGGCCGACCGTCTTGACGTTGCCGCCGATCCGCGACATCCGGAACATCCGGGTCGCCTCGCGATCGCGGTCCCGGCCCACGACGTACCAGCGGCCGTGCCACGAGACGATGCCCCACGGCTCGAGAGTGCGCGTGGTCGGCGCCGAGCCGCCGCTGCGAGTGTGCTCGAACCGTACGGCGGTACGGCTCACGACGGCGGACCACAGCGGGTCGAAGGCCGGCTCGGACGCGCCGACGTGCGGCTCGATCGCGCTCAGCGCCGACTGGTCGGTCTGGATCCCGGCGGCTTTGAGCTTGAGCACGGCCGACGTGGTCGCCTCGGCCAGGCTCGCGTGCTGCCAGACCCGCGCGGCGACGCCCAGGACGGCAGCCTCGTCCGGCTCCAGGTGAACCTCGGGCAGTTCGAAGACGTCGCGCCGGATCCGGTAGCCGACGTCGTCGGAGAAGAACTTGTCGATGGTGCCCATCTCGATCGGGATGCCGAGGTCGCGCAACTCGTCCTTGTCGCGCTCGAACATCTTCTCGAAGGCGTCGTCGGTCTGCCCGGCGTACCCCTCGACGACCTCGCGGATCCGCTCCTTGGTCACGTAGGTGCGCGCGACCAGCAGGCAGATCACCACATTGAGCAGCCGCTCACTCTTCCGCGCCGACACCCGACCACCTTACGGGGTGATCGGCGCGAACATGTGTTCTAACCTTCGACAGTCGGGGAAAAGATTGTCGGTGACCCCGCCCGCTGCCAGAGTCCAGCCATGAAAAAACCCACCGCCGGGTTGGCTCTGCTGGCCCTTGCGTCGACCGGCTTGCTGCAGATGCAGCCCGCAGCGGCTGCTGAGACCTGTTCCGAGTCGTACCTGATTCCGCTGACGTCCTGGGAGCGGTCCCCGATCACAGCAACCGATCCCTCCGGCCGGTACCAGGTAGCGCAACTGGGCGACCGGACAGGCCGGCTCGGTGTCGGCATCTGGCGCAACGGTGTCGCCGAGACGATGGTCCCCCTGCTCGACGGCTACATCGAGCCGCTCGACGTCAACGTCCGGGCCGAGGTGGTCGGGTTCGGCTACGCCGGCGGCGAGCCGATGGGCGCCTGGCGAGCTCGCGGGACGCAGCGGACCGCGCTGCCGGCGCCGACCGGCGCCGATTCCGCCAAGGCGGTGGCGATCAACTCCGCCGGCGAGGTTGCCGGCGTGATCACCACTACCGCCGGCAGCCAAGGGATCGTGTGGTCGCCCAGCAACGAACCGCGGGCCCTGCCGGTGCCCGACGGGTTCACCTCGGCGGAAGCCACGGACATCGACGACGACGGCACGGTCGTCGGCTTCGCAGTCAACCTCGACGAGTTCGGTATGCCCACCCGGCAGCCGGTCGTCTGGCCGGCTGACGGCGGGTACCGGCTGCTGCTCGCCACGGATCACGACTACACCTGGCCATCAGCGGTCCGCAACGGCATCGCCATCGGCGAGGACGGCCAGTCCGTCGTCAGCTGGAACCTCGCCGCGGACACCGAGACAGTGGTGGCCGCCAGCGAGGCTCGCAGCGGCGAGGTGAACGCTGGTGGGGACTTCACGGTCACCAGAACTCCGTCCGCGGCGCCCGCGGTCACCGACTTCATCCGGCGCGGACAGCCTGTGCGCGCGGCCGGTCCTGGCTATGCCGTCGGCCTGTCGGACTCAGGCCGGGTCTACTACGAGGATCACCGCGTCTTCGACTGCGGCTCCTGACTACTACAGTCACCGTGTGATGCGGTGGCGTGAAGGAATCGTGAGTGGGCTCGGGCGGAGCTGGGCCGGGGCGCAGGAGCTGACTGTGGTGGTCGGTGACCGGGATGTGCGGTCACTGGCCTACCCGGATCTCGTGGGCTCCCCCGTCGTCGGCGATCGAGTGCTGCTCAACGTAGGCGCTCTCGACCGAGGCCTGGGTACCGGCGGCTATGCACTGGTCGTCGCCATCCCCGACCGGCTCCCAGCCGACCCGCCCGAGACCGGCCACCTGGTCAAGGCCCGCTACACCCCGCTGCAGTCCATGGTGCTCGGCGCCGACGAGCAGGACTCGCCGGACCACGCAGTACTACGGGACGCCGACGACCTCTTCGGTACGCCGGTAGTAGTCGCTGACCTCCACTCCGCGCTACCCGCGGTGCTGGCCGGCGTGTTCGAGGCCCGACCCGGTACTCGCGTTGTCTACGTGATGACGGATGGCGGCGCGCTGCCCCTCGCGTTCTCGAGGACTGTCTCGGCGCTGCGGGATGCTGGCTGGCTTGGCGGGACTGTCACGGTCGGCCAGGCATATGGCGGCGACCGTGAGGCCGTGACCGTCCACACCGGCCTGCTCACCGCAGTACACGTGCTGGCGGCAGAGGTAGTCGTACTGACGCAGGGACCGGGCAACCTCGGCACTGGTACCCGCTGGGGCTTCTCCGGCGTCCAGTCGGGTGAGGCGGTCAATGCGGTCGGAACGCTCGGTGGGCGGGCCGTGGCGTCGCTGCGCATCTCCGAAGCCGACCCGCGACCACGGCACCGGGGCATCTCGCATCACAGCCTCACGGCGTACGGGCGGGTGGCGCTGCAGCCGGCGGACGTCGTAGTACCGGACCTGGACGGAGAGTTCGGCGACGCCGTCAGGGACGCGGCCGAACCCCTCAAGGGCCGGCATCGGGTCGTACGGGTCTCAGTGGACGGCTTGTACGACGCTCTGGCGGCCGCCCCGGTCAAGCTGTCGACGATGGGCCGCGACCTGGACTCAGACCGCGCCTACTTCGAAGCAGCCGCCGCAGCCGGTCGCCATGCAGCCGGGCTGGTGGACGTACCACCACCTGGTTCGGGGTCTCAGTACTCCTGAAACTCCAGGCCGTGGCGGCCAGAGTGGAAGCATGGCAACCACGCAGCGCGACCTCACGATTCACGACACCGTCCGGCTGGAGCCGCCGGTACGGGTGCGGGCCGCGACGGCCGCGTGGTTCCTGGCGGTCGGCGCGGGTGTCGCCGAGTCGGTCCTCGGCGTGATCGGCGCCTTCGACGGCTCGATGGCCTGGCCGGCCCTGGTCGCCCAGATCGCTTTCCGAGCCATCGTCTACGGCGGGCTGTTCGTAGTGATCGACCGGTACTTCCGGCTCGGCCGCAACTGGTCCCGCCAGCTCCTGGCGGTCCTGCTCGGCGTGATCGGCCTGGCGACCCTGGTCATCCGCCCGATCCAGTGGCTGCTCACCAACGGCGACTTCGGCGCGATCGACGTCAGCGCGGAGCTCGTCGCCTTCGCGGTGATCCGCAGCGTTCACGTGATGGCGGTCATCACCGGCGTGGTCCTGATGTACCAGCCGGAGGCGAACCGCTGGTTCAAGGCGAGGAGCTGACCCAAAAGGATGGGGGTGGGGGGTGGTACCGAAGTACCGCCGCCCCACCCCCATCACTGGGTTCAGAGTATTACTGCTGCTTCGGCGCCGGGAAGGCGTTGAGGATGTCGAGAACGGCGATCGCCGCGGGGCTGGTGATCTTGCCCTTCTCGTCCTTGCCCGGGGGCAGCTCGACCAGGACACGGCTGCCGACCGGCATGCCGGCCAGGCCGTCCAGGGCGCCTGCCTGACCGTTCGGGCCGGGGCCGACCTGGAGCTTGTCGGTCGGGAGGCCCGGCTGAGCCGGTGCGGTCTGCGAGGCCGGCTGCGGATCCCAGGTGCTGGCCTGCTTCTTGCCGGTGTAGTCGAAGACGACGTAACGGCCGACCAGCTGGCTGCCCTTCTCGATCGGCTTGCCCTTGCCGGTGGCGATGATGACCGGCTTGCCGGGCTTGGCCGGAGCCTTGGTGCCCTTCGGCACGACCAGCGTCGGGGCCGCGTTCAGCTCGCCGGTGACCTTGAACGGCGTCGCCGGGGCGGCGACCGGGTCGGCGTCGAGCTTGGTGTCGTTGCCGGCCACGCCGACCAGGTCGACGACGAAGATCAGCGTGTCGTCACCCTTGATCCCGGCCTGCTCGTTGCCGGTCTCCTTGTAGCCCTTGTCGGACGGGATCGACATCAGCACCCGGCTGCCGATCTTCTTGCCGACCAGTGCCTCGTCCCAGCCGGCGATCACGCCGCCGATCCCGATCGGGAACGACGAGGGCGCGCCCCGGTCGTAGGAGTTGTCGAAGACCTTGCCGTCGCGCCAGATCTGGCCGAGGTAGTTCGCGGTGAGCAGCTCACCCTTCTTGACCTCGGGACCGTCGCCCTCCTTGAGGACCTCGGTCTGCAGGGTCTTGTCCGGATCCCCGTCCTTGTGGGTGACGGTCGGCTTCTTGCCGAACTCCTCGGTGGCCTTGATCCCGATCTTGCCGAAGTCGCCCCCGGACCCGGCTTTGGAATCATCGGAACCGCAGGCGGCCAGGGAGGTCCCCAGCGCCAGCACCGCGACCAGACTCAACAACTTGCGCACGAACGAGCACCTCGAAATCTCACGGCACGGCCCTGCCGTCGGCGGGCCCGCCTGGATATACGGCCAGATGAACTCGCCCACCCTAGCCTGCGCGGACAAGCCGCCGACCAGGCACCTCAGTCACCGTTCGATCACGTCACGCAGCGTCGCGAGCGGCCGTCCAGCAGACTCCCAGCAGGCTCACAGCAACCCGTCACATACTGGCGATGAGCTTTCCACGCGCTCGTCGTGCTCCCCATCACAGCTTCTTCTCTTACATACTCGCAATGAGTTTTTCGACGCGCTCGTCGTGGGACTTGAACGGGTCCTTGCAGAGCACGGTCCGCTGGGCCTGGTCGTTGAGCTTCAGGTGCACCCAGTCGACGGTGAAGTCGCGGCGGCGCTCCTGGGCCCGCTTGATGAACTCGCCGCGCAACCGCGCCCGGGTCGTCTGCGGCGGTACCGACTTGGCCTCGAAGACCCGCAGGTCGTCGACGACGCGGGTGACGGCGCCCTTGCGCTCGAGCAGGTAGTACAGACCGCGCGGCCGGTGGATGTCGTGGTACGCCAGGTCGAGCTGGGCGACCCGCGGGCTGGCCAGGCCGAGGTTGTTCTGCTGGCGGTAACGCTCGATCAGCCGGTACTTGATCACCCAGTCGATCTCGCGCTCGATCCCGGACAGGTCGCCGGACTCGATCGCCTTGAGGCAGCGCTCCCACAGGTTCAGCGCCCGCTCGACGGCCGGGGTGCCGAGCTCGCGGCGGTCGACGAAGTCGCGGGCCTTGGTCAGGTACTCGCCTTGGATGTCGAGGGCGCTCGCCTCGCGGCCGTTGGCCAGCCGGACCTCGCGCCGGCCGGTCATGTCGTGGCTGATCTCGCGGATCGCCCGGATCGGGTTGTCCAGCGTCAGGTCGCGCATCACGATGCCGGCCTCGATCATCCGCAGCACCAGGTCGGTACTGGCGACCTTCAGCAGCATCGTGGTCTCGGACATGTTCGAGTCGCCGACGATCACGTGCAGCCGGCGGAACCGCTCGGCGTCCGCGTGCGGCTCGTCGCGGGTGTTGATGATCGGGCGGGACCGGGTCGTCGCGCTGGAGACGCCTTCCCAGATGTGCTCGGCGCGCTGGCTCACGGAGTACACCGCGCCGCGGGGCGTCTGCAGCACCTTGCCGGCGCCGCAGATCAGCTGCCGGGTGACCAGGAACGGGATCAGTACGTCGGCGAGCTTGGCGAAGTCACCGTGCCGGCTGACCAGGTAGTTCTCGTGGCAGCCGTAGCTGTTGCCGGCCGAGTCGGTGTTGTTCTTGAACAGGTAGACGTCGCCGAAGATGCCCTCGTCGTGCAGCCGCTTCTGCGCGTCGACGAGCAGCCCCTCGAGGATCCGCTCGCCGGCCTTGTCGTGCGCTATCAGGTCGGTGACCGAGTCGCACTCGCCGGTCGCGTACTCCGGGTGGGAGCCCACGTCGAGGTAGAGCCGCGCCCCGTTGCGGAGGAAGACGTTGCTGCTCCGCCCCCAGGACACGACGCGCCGAAACAAGTACCGGGCCACCTCATCGGGGGTCAGTCGGCGCTGACCGCGAAAAGTGCAGGTGACTCCGTACTCGTTCTCCAGGCCGAAGATTCGCCGGTTCACAGTCCCCACCCTACGACCCCGTTCCGACAATCGGGTCGAGTCTCAGGCGCGCCGTCACCGCTTCGTTGCCGGGGTGGTGCCGCAACGCTGGGTCAGAGGTCGACGAGGTCGAGGAGTTGGCCTAGTTCCTTGGCGTCCAGTTCGCGGAGTTCGCCGGTGTGCAGGTTGCCGCGGCGGACGGGGCCGATCGCGGTGCGGGTGAGGCGCTTGACCGGGTGGCCGACGGCATCGAACATACGGCGGACGATGCGGTTGCGGCCCTCGTGCAGGGTCATCTGGATCAGCGTGCGGCCCTTGATGCTGGTCATCTCGCGGACGGTGTCCGCCTGGGCGAATCCGTCCTCCAGGGTGAGGCCGTCGGTGAGGCGGCGGAGGACCTGCGGTTTGACGTTGCCCTCGACCTCGGCGACGTACGTCTTGGAGACCTCGTACGACGGGTGCGCGAGGCGATGCGCGAACTCACCGTGATTGGTGAGCAGCAGCAAGCCCTCGGTGTCGGTGTCGAGCCGGCCGATGTGGAAGAGCCGCTCCGGGCGGTCGTGCACGTAGTCGGCGACGCACGGGCGGCCTTGCGGGTCGGACATCGTGGTGACGACACCGCGTGGCTTGTTGAGTACCAGGTAGACGTGCGCGGTGATCGGCGGAATCCGTACGCCGTCCACGCGGATCACCGAGACGGCCGGGTCGACCCGGGTACCGAACTCGGTCACCACCTGGCCGTCCACCTCGACCCGCCGCTGCTCGATCAAGATCTCCGACCCACGCCGGCTCGCAATACCCGCCTGCGCCAGCGCCTTCTGCAACCGGATCCCCGACTCCCCACCCTCGGAGACGCCGTCACCCTGATCCTGCTCGTCAGTCATTCAGCCCACTCTTGCTCTCGCCACTACCACCCGAACCGGGCCCACCCACAGTCTCGACCCCACCACCAACCCCGCCGACACCAGCCCCCTCACCCTCGTCGTCCTGGCCACCACCGGCACCGTCGGCCAGCTCCGCCTCATCGGCAGCGTCGGTCACCTCGACAGCCTCTTCGCCCGACGCGATCTCACCAGCATCAACTTCGTCAGCCGGGTCGTCCGTTACACCCTCGATCGCCCTGACCCCGTCCGCCTCCTCAGCCTCGTCGACCAGCTCGGCCTCGGCGTCATCTTCATCGCCGACCTCAGCGTCATCGCCAACCAGCTCGGCGTCGGCGTCACCTTCATCGCCCACCTCAGAGTCATCGCCGGCCAGCTCGTCGTCGGGGGCGATGGGGAGGGTGGGTGGGGCGAGGTCGTTTTCGAGGGGGGTGTTGTCGTCTTCGGGGGTGTCCTCGGAGGTGGGGTCGGTGGGGGTGGCTGACTGGGCGGCCAGTTCCTCCTCCATGTCGTCCATCTCGGGGAGGTACGGGGCTAGTTCGGGGAGGTCGTCGAGGGACTGCATGCCCATGCGTTCGAGGAAGTACGAGGTGGTTCGGTAGAGCGTGGACTGGGATTCGGTGTCGGGGCCGGCTTCTTCGAGGAGGCCTCGGCTGATCAGGGTGCGCATGACGCCGTCGACGTTCACGCCGCGGATCGCGGAGACTCGTGCGCGGCTGACCGGTTGCTTGTACGCGACCACCGCGAGCGTCTCGAGCGCCGCCTGCGTGAGGCGCGCCTGCTGACCTTCCAGCACGTAGCCCTCGACGTACTGCGCGGTGTCCTCTCGCGTGTAGTACCGCCACCCGCCACCGACCTCACGCAGGTCGAACCCACGCCCCTGCTCGGTGTACTCCTCCGACAGCCCGGTCAACGCCGCCGATACATCCGCGACCTTCCGTCCGACAGTCTTCGCCATCGCCAGCACCGGCAACGGCTCGTCCGACACCATCAGAATCGCTTCCAGCGCCCGCCGCATGGTGACGTCGTCGATGGCGTCTTCCGCCACCACCACGTCATCCAGCACCTCATCCAGCAGCGCCCCCACATCCCCCTCAGCAGGCACCCCTTCACCAACACCATCACCCGCCAAGGCGGCCTCACCGGACGCCAGCTCGGCGGACGCCAGCTCGGCGGAGGCGGACTCATCAGAGGCCAACTCGGCGGAAGCGGAGTCGTCGGAAGCGGCCTCGGAGGCCAGCTCAACGGAAGCGGGCTCGGCGGAAGCGGAGTCGTCGGAAGCTTGCTCGTTGGAGGCGGACTCTTCTGAGGCGGACTCGTCGGATGCGAGCTCGGCGGAAGCGGGCTCGGTGCCGGGCTGGGCTGGCTCGTCCTCGGACGACTCTCCGTCAGCCGGCGTGCCCTCGGCGTCGGCCGGAGCAGCTCCCGCGGCAACGTCCTCGGACTGAGCGGCCTCCGGGGACGCGTCCTCGGCCGATGCGTCCTCAGCCGGCGACTCCTCGTCAGACGGCGGCTCGCCGGACACCGCCTCGTCGGACGACGCCTCGTCGGACGACGCCTCGTCGGACGACGCCTCGTCGGACGACGCCTCGTCGGACAGCGGCTCGTGGGAGAGCGGCTCGTGGGAGAGCGGGTCGTCGGACGGCGCTTGGTCGGTGGGCGGGGTCGGCTCGGCCGGGGTGAAGTCGGCTTCTGCGGAGTCGGTTGTTTCGGTGGTGGTGACGGAGTCCAGGGCGTCGGCTGTGGTGGCGTCGGCGGGGTTCTGGAGGTCGGTCGGGGGTTGGTTGTCGGTCACTGGTCCACCGTTTCGTGCTGCTCGGGCCCGGAATCGGGCTCGGTGTCTGAAGCAGGTACAGGGTCTTCGGGCGGCTCGGTGAGTTCTTCGCCGGGCTCGAGGAAGTCGGCTTCGTCGGGGACGATCGGTGCCTCGCCGTCCTCGTCCGCGGGCGCCGGTACCTCGTCGAACTCGTCGCCGACGGCGATTTCGCCTTCGTCGGTGCCGGTCCAGACGATTGTCAGTTCGCCGAGTGGTGTCTCCTGGTCGAAGGTGACCGCGGCCTCGCGGAACAGCTCCAGCAGCGCCAGGAACCGGCATACCGTCGTCACCGTGTCCGGTGAATCCGCCACCAGCGACCGGAAGGTTGTACTCCGCTCCCGTCGCAACCGATCGATGATCACCGCCGCCTGCTCGCGCACCGTCACCGCCGGCGCATGCAAGTGCGCCAGCGACACACCCTCCGGTACTACGGCCGCCTTCGGCGCCAACGCCCGCGCAGCCAACGCCGCCAACCCGGCGGGGTCAACCCCGAGCAGCACCTCAGGCAGCAGATCCGCGAACCGAGCCTCCATCTCAACGGCCCGGGGGAAGCGCTTGGCCTCCTCCGCCATCCGCAGCTGCATCAACGCCGCGATCTGCTTGAACGCCCGGTACTGCAACAACCGCGCGAACAGCAGATCCCGCGCCTCCAGCAGCGCCAGATCCTCCGCGTCCTCGACATCGCCTTGCGGCAGCAACCGGGCCGCCTTGAGATCCAGCAGCGTCGCGGCGATCAGCAGGAACTCCGACGCCTGGTCCAGATCCCACTCCGAGCCCAGCGCCTTGATATGGGCGATGAACTCGTCCGTGATCACCGACAACGCGATCTCGGTGATGTCGAGCTTGTGCTTGCTGATCAGCTGCAGCAGCAGGTCGAACGGACCCTCGAAGTTGACCAGATGCACATTGAAGCCCGTGCCGGCGGAGTCCACCGGCGATTCCGGATCCGGCACCCCCGGCAGGTCGATCGGTGACTCCGAGGATTCCACCGGCGGCGTGGAGGCCTCGGGAGCCACGGCGTCACTCATCGCCGGCTCACTCCGGAGCCGCGGCCCGAAGCCGCTGCACCAGCACGGAGTCGGGTCCGTGGTCGACGAAATCGGCCAGCAGCACGTCGATCGCCTCCCGGACGATCCGGCCGCGGTCGGCGGTCAAGCCGTGCTCGGCCCGCAACGCGAGCCGAGTCTGTTCAAGTCCGAGCAGCTCTTCTTCCGTCACGTACACGGTGATCTTCGTGTCGTGCCGGATCCGTCCACTGGACTTGCGGTCCTCGACCACGGCCGTGCGGCCGCGTCCGTTCGGACCGGGGCGGTCGTCGGCGAGCGACGATCCGTCAGTGGTGGTGCGCTTCTCGGGTCTGGTCTGCTTGGGTGCCGCGCCCCCGAAGAGCTCACTGGCACCTGGCAGGCTTACCCGGCGGGACAACGCGCGAGCACCTCCTTGGCAAGGTCGCGGTACTGGGTAGCCGCAGATGAGGACGGCGCGTACGTCGTGATCGGTTCGCCGACGACCGTGGTCTCGGGGAACTTGACGGTACGCCGGATGACGGTGTGGAAGACCCGCTCGTCGAAGGCCTGGACGACCCGGTCGAGCACCTCCCGGGCGTGCGTGGTGCGGCCGTCGAACATGGTGCCGAGGATGCCGACGATCTCCAGCTTCGGGTTCAGCCGGTCCTGCACCTTGCCGATCGTGTCGGTCAGCATGGCCAGTCCGCGGAGCGCGAAGAACTCGCACTCCAGTGGGACGACGATGCCGTTCGACGCGGTCAGCGCGTTCACGGTGAGCAGACCCAGCGACGGCGCGCAGTCGATCAGGATCACGTCGTACAGCGGGATGATCGGCTCCAGCACCCGCGACAGCGTGTACTCCCGGGCGACCTCCTGGACCAGCTGCACCTCGGCCGCGGACAGGTCGATGTTGGCCGGCAGCAGGTCGAGGTTCGGCACCTTGGTGGCCTGGATCACCTCGTCCGGGGTGATGTCGCGCTGCATCAGCAGGTTGTAGACCGAGATCTCCAGGTCGTGCGGCTGCACGCCGAGACCGATCGAGGCCGAGCCCTGCGGGTCGAAGTCGATCAGCAGCACCTTGCGCCCGGTCTCGGCGATCGCGGCGCCCAGGTTGATGGTCGTCGTGGTCTTGCCGACGCCACCCTTCTGGTTGCACATGGCGATCACCTGCGCGGGGCCGCGCCGGGTCGGCGGCAGGACGTCCGGCAGGTCGGGCAGCGGCCGTCCGGTCGGCCCGATCTTGCCCTTCGCGCCGTTCGCGTCATTCACAGGGTGCATGTCCTCCGCGGTGAGCTTGGCCGTCGGCCGGGGCATCTCCGCATAGTTACTGGGTGGGGTGACGGTCCGGGGCGGAACCGGGTTCTGCGCCGGGGTCACGACTGGTGGAGCAGCGGGCGTGGCGGGCGCCGGGTCAGGAGTCGACGACATCGGTTCCGTCGACGACGACAGGTGCTGGGTGCCCGGGAATGTCGACTCGTTCATGACTCGTCAAACCTTTCAACCGATACGGGCGATCCCAGCGACTGTAAGCGTGCATTCAAGCACTCTCAACCAGCCACTCCGCAGCGGGGTCGGCCGACCTTCCAGGCAGGGTCGATCACTCCGCCAGAGTGACCGACCGTGACGGAATGATCGCACACTGCTCTTGGTTCCTGCGCATCGGGGCCCCGGTGGGTTTCAGTGATCACCCAGCCAGTCGAGCACGACGGTGGTGAGCAGCCCGGGCGCGGCGAGATGAACGTCATGCCCGACGCCCTCCAGCTCCAGCAGCCGGCTCCGCGGGACGGCATCAGCCAGCTCCTGGACGGCGGCGACCGGACAGTGCGGATCATCCGAGCCGATGACCAGCAGTACTTCGCAGGTGATCGCACCGGCCCGGGACAGGCTGATGTCGCCACCGGCAGCGGCAATGGCCCGCAGTGCACCACCCCAGCCGGCCGCCATCGCCCGTGCCCGGTCGGGACCGTAGGCCTCAGCCAGGTACGCAGCTAGTGGCAGCAAACGCTCGGTCGGCTCGTCCAGCAACCGCATCAGCGGGCCAAATCCCTCGACCGGCTCCACGATCTGTCCGGCGGCTCCCCAGGCCACCACCGACAGTGCTCGATCGGGTGCGAGTGCGGCCATCAGTAGTGCCGTCTCCCCGCCGTCGCTGAAGCCGACCAGGTGTGCGGCTTCGACCCCGAGCTGATCGAGGAGTGCGAGGTAAGCCCGAGCGTCCTCGTCGTAGAAGTCGGCGGTGTACGTCCGCGGCTCCGAGCGGCCGCAACCGGGCAGGTCGGCGGCGATGACCCGGAATCCGTCTCCTAGCGCCTGCCGGAGAGGGTTGAGGTCGGTGATGCTGCCGCCCCAACCGGGGAGCAGTAGGACGGCGTCACCTTGGCCGTGGTCTTCGTAGTACACGGGTGAGTCTTTCGCTGTTGTAGGTCGAGAACCAGCCCAGGATGACCCAGGCCAGGATCGCGAGGCCCCAGCCGGTCAGGGGATGGCCGAAGACGGCGAGCGCAGCGGTGGCTAGCAGGCTGGGCGCTAGCCAGCCCAGGTACCAGCGAAGAGGCGCCTTGCCTGCGAGGCCGGCGAAGAGGCTGGTGAGGAAGTAGAGGGCCAGGCCGCCGAAGAGGTACCAGCGGTCCTTGTCGTGGACGTGGTGGGCCGCGTCCGGGATCAGCGCGCCGAAGCCGGTCGCTATGGCCACGATCGAGGCAGTGACGCCTAGGTGGGCCGGGAGGGACTGCCATGGCTCAAGTGGCGCAGTGGTCCGGGGTGCGGGGGTGAAGCCGTAGAGGGTGGTCAGCTGCCAGAGCGTGACCAGCACCAGGAAGGCGGCGAGGGAGGCAGCGATCACCGCGTAGGTCCAGGCCTCCTCGGTGTTGGAGGCGACCACCTGGGCCAGCGCCTCGCCGAGGACGATGATGACGAACAGCCCGAGTCGCTCGTCGAGATGACCGCGCTCCACCTGTGCCACAGAGATGTACGTCGTCGGCCGGGTCGGCACCTGGTCCGGGGCGACCCCGCGCTCGATCAGCCGGGCCAGCCTGCGCTCCTGCTGCCGGTCCTGCTGCTCCTGCCGCTTGCGGGCGCGCTCGGTCATCTCCTCGACCGCACGCGGGTTCCTGGCGCCGAGCATCGAGAAGGCGATGTCCACGGCGATCGCGAACCCCCACAGCCAGTACGCGACCGTGTGCGGCACGAAGAGCGAGACCACCCAGGGCGTGGCCATCAGGCTCTGGGTGGCCGGCCAGAACGCGACCACCTGCCCGTCACGAGCCGCAGACCTGGATGCGATCGCCCGGCAGACGATGAAGGCGACCACGAAGGCAGCGGTACGGCCTTTCAGCTCCTCGTGCTCACCAGGCAGCAGTTCCGGCCATACCCCAGGCACAGTCGCCGCCATGACGGCGATGCCGAGCATGGTTCGCAGTACTGCGCGCCGGCGAGTCCGCTCCCCCGCCACGTTCGCGTAGATGCTGGTGGTCGTCCAGACGCTCCAGATCGCGTAGTACATCGCAGCGCAGGCAGCCACCTGGCCGATGCTGTCCGCGCCGTGCAGCCGGTGCGAGATCTGCGCAGCGGCCGCCACCACCGTCAGGTCGAAGAACAGCTCCAGCCAGCTCGCATGCCGCTCTTCCGGCGTCTTCTGATCTGCCACGCGCCCAGTTAAGAGGAAGACAGGGCCCTCGGGTGGGAGGTTGCGTAGACCTCGCGGAGTTTGTCGACCGTGACCAGGGTGTAGACCTGCGTGGTGGTGACGGATGCGTGCCCGAGCAGCTCCTGCACCACCCGTACGTCGGCGCCGCCGTCCAGTAGATGCGTAGCGAACGAGTGGCGCAACGTGTGCGGCGAGATGTCCTTGGCGATCCCGGCCCGCTCCGCTGCGCGACGTAGTACGGTCCAGGCGCTCTGCCGGGACAGGCGACCGCCGCGGGCGTTGAGGAAGAGCGCATGCGACCCACGCCCCCGCTGCACGAGGTCAGGCCGGCCACGGACCTGGTACGCCGAAATCGCATCGCGCGCATAACGCCCGACCGGTACGACCCGCTCCTTGCTGCCCTTGCCCCGCAGCAGCACAGTCCCGGTCTCGAGATCGACCTCATCCACATCGAGCCCGACTGCCTCCGAGATGCGCGCACCGGTCCCGTACAGAAACTCCAGCAGCGCAGCGTCCCGCGTAGTCAGTACTGCAGGCTCCGCCTCCGCCCCGGCCGCGGCAGCGAGGATGCGGGTCACCTCATCCACCGACAGTGCCTTGGGCAACCGTTGCGGAGGAGCAGGTGGCTTCACTGCGGCCGCCGGGTCGACAGCGGTCAGCCCCTCGCGCAGCAGGAACTTGTGGAAGCCACGGACGGCCACGACGGTCCGCCCGGCGCTAGAGGCGGTCAGCGGCGGGTTGTCGGCGTCCCCTTCGCGCAGGCGCATCAGGAACTCGCTGATGACCGCCTCGGAGATCCGGCCGAGGCTGTCGATCTCCACGCCCGCCAGGTAGGCGTCGTACCGGCGCAGGTCGCGGCGGTACGACGCCAGGGTGTTGGCGGCCAGCCCGCGCTCGACCGTCAGGTGGTCGAGGTAGGAGCTGACCGCACGGGTGATCTCCCGGCTCAGACGAGCACCTCGTCGAGCTTCAGCTGCGGCAGGTCGTGCGCGTCGGCGACCGGGCCGTAGGTGACCTGGCCGTCGTGCGTGTTGAGGCCGAGCGCGAGGCTGTGGTCGGCCTTGAGAGCTTCCCTCCAACCGAGGTTCGCCAGGTCCACGGCGTACGGCAGCGTCACGTTGGTGAGCGCGTACGTCGAGGTGTTCGGCACCGCGCCCGGCATGTTCGCCACGCAGTAGAACAGCGAGTTGTGCACCTTGTAGACCGGGTCGGCGTGCGTGGTCGGGTGCGAGTCCTCGAAGCAGCCGCCCTGGTCGATCGCGATGTCGACGAGCACACTGCCCGGCTTCATCCGCGACACCAGTTCGTTGCTGACCAGCTTCGGCGCCTTCGCGCCGGTGACCAGTACGGCGCCGATCACCAGGTCGGCCTGGAGGACCGCCTTCTCGATCTCGAACGCGTTCGACGCGACCGTGCGCAGGTGGCCCTGGTAGGTCGTGTCCGCGTCCCGCAGCCGCTGGATGTTCCGGTCGAACAGCTGCACCTCGGCCTGCATGCCGAGCGCGATCGCCGCCGCATTCATGCCCGCGACACCGGCGCCGATGATGACGACCCGGGCCGCGTGCACGCCGGAGACACCACCCATCAGTACGCCGCGGCCGCCGCCGTTGGCCATCAGGTGGTACGAGCCGGCCTGCGGCGCCAGACGGCCCGCAACCTCGCTCATCGGGGCCAGCAGCGGCAGTGAGCCGTCGGGGAGCTGGACCGTCTCGTAGGCGATCGCTGTGGTCCCGGAGTCGATCAGCGCGGTGGTGGTCTCGCGGCTGGCGGCCAGGTGCAGGTAGGTGAACAGCACCTGCTCCTTGCGCATCCGGTGGTACTCCTCGGCGACCGGCTCCTTGACCTTCAGTACCAGCTCCGCGTCGGCCCAGACGTCGTCCGCGGTGGGGACGATCCGGGCGCCCGCCGCGACGAACTCCTCATCGGGAAGCAGCGAACCGGCGCCTGCCCCCTGCTCGATCAGAACCTCGTGCCCGTTGCGCACGAACTCGTGCACGCCGGCCGGGGTGATCGCCACCCGGTACTCGTGGTTCTTGACTTCCTTCGGTACTCCGACCTTCACAACTTGCCCTTCTTCCGTATCCAGGTGACGACTCAGGGATTACGTCCGAGTCGCCGGCGGCCCACCTCGCTGTGGTCCGCGGCCCGGGCGTTTCGAGGGGTTGGGAACGCCAGGTCGCTGCCGAGTGTAAGCCCGCCGGGTTCATACCACTCGACCGGTTGGTCTTAGTGAAGGACGACGCGCGGCAGTCCCGCGTGGCAGTCCGGTTAAATCTTTACCGTGCTCTTTCGAACCCCCGGCTTTCTTAACCCGTTCAGCTACTTTCCGGTACCCGAACGGGAAACCCGTACGCTTGGATCTGCCATCGTTGCCAGGTGAGGAGATCCAGGCTGGGATGATGGCCCGCCCGCTGTCGCCTGTGTTTGAGACGTACTGACGAGAGGAGCACGACGTGGCGGTCGATCTGGGACGGTTCGGGGTCTGGCACCAAGCGCACAAGTGGGGACCTGAGCTCGCCGCTGGGGTCGAGCAGGCGGGTTACGGCACGCTCTGGCTCGGTGGCTCCCCGACGGAGGACCTGCGGGACGCCGAGGTGCTACTCGCCTCCACCACCAATGCGGTGGTCGGCACCAGCATCGTGAACATGTGGAAGGCGGACCCGGCCGTGCTGGCGGAGTCCTACCACCGGCTCGAGAGCGAGCACCCCGGCCGGTTCGTGCTGGGTGTGGGTATCGGGCACCGAGAGCACACAGGCGAGTACAAGACGCCGTACGAGACCATCGTCGACTACCTGGACGCGCTGGACGACGGCAAGGTCCCGGTGGACCGCCGGGTGCTTGCCGCACTCGGCCCGCGGGTGCTGAAGGTCGCGGCCGAGCGCACTGCCGGTGCAGTCCCGTACCTGACCACCCCCGAGCACACCCGGCAGGCTCGGGAGACGCTCGGCGCCGGCGTACTGCTAGCGCCGGAGCAGAAGGTGGTGCTCGAGACCGACGACGACCTCGCCCGGGCGGTCGGCCGCGACTACCTGGCGACGTACCTGAAGCTGAGCAACTACACGAGCAATCTGAAGCGGCTCGGCTTCAGCGACCACGACCTGGCCGACGGCGGCAGCGACGACCTGGTCGACGCACTGGTGCTGCACGGGACCGCAGTGGAGATCGCCGAGGGCCTCAAGGCACACCTGGACGCCGGTGCCGACCAGGTCGTCATCCAGCAGCTCGGCAAGGAAGGCCCCGACCTGCTGCCCGGCTACGAGGCCCTGGCGACCGTACTGATCTAACGCAGGGTGAAGTCGGCGAAGTCGAAGCCGGGCGAGACGATGCAGGAGACCAGTACGGGCTGATCTCCTGCCGGCCGCGCAGCTTGCCAAGCACCCGCCGGTACTACGGCCTGCGGGTGCTGGCCGGCTTTCACATCCGGGCCGAGCGTGATCGGGTCTGGCTCCCCCGGGTCGTCACCGGTGCCGCCGAGCTCCAGCGTCAACGGCCCGCCGCTGTGCCAGAGCCAGATCTCGGCCGACCGCACCCGGTGCCAGCGCGACTCCTCCCCCGGCGCCAGCAGGAAGTAGATGGCCGTGGCGCTGGCCCGCTCACCGTCGTACCCGTCGGGCTGGAAGGACACCTCCGACCGCCACGTCTCCCGGAACCACCCACCCTCCGGATGCCGCTCCAACCCCAGTACTTCAACCAACTCAGGTTGCTCATCGATTGACATGCTCCGACCGTAGCCTTCGGGCATGAACGAGTACCCGAGCGATTACCACCGCAGACTCCCGTACGGCGAACGCATGGCGGCCGATTCCCTGCTGGGCGGCCCGTTCTTCCCCTTCGAAGGCGACCTCCAGGTAGTCCCACTCGCCGAGCCAACCCTCCCCGAGCCGCCACGTGCGGGCGAGCCCGGCGGCACCCCCTGCCCAACCTGCGTCGATCCGGAGAAGGATGCGATCTGGGCCGACCAGCAGTGGGTGTTGAAGGCCTTCCAGCCCACCGGGCTGCCGATGGTTGCCCTGATGGTGCCCCGGGAGCACTTCCGGCTGGACAACCTGCCGGACGAGCTGACCGCGACCCTCGGCCCGATGATCCAGCGGACTGCGGGTGCCATCCGCCGGATCCCGGGAGTCGGCCGTACGCACTTCAACCGCTGGGGCGACGGCAGCGAGCACTTCCACGTCTGGTTCCTGGCCAGACCGCTCGGCATGATGCAACTACGCGGCGCGATGATCGCCGCCTGGGACGACCTGCTCCCGACGATCCCGGCAGCCGAGTTCCAAGCCAACGCGCGCACCGTCGCAGCCGCCCTCAGCGAACGATCCGGCGAACCACTCGGGAAAGGCCTCGGCGCATGATCAACGGAGCGCACGTCATCATCTACAGCCAGGACGCGGAGGCTGACCGCAACTTCCTGCGCGACGTGCTCGGCTACCCGCATGTCGACGCCGGGCACGGCTGGCTGATCTTCAAGCTGCCGCCGGCCGAGGTCGCCGTCCACCCCGCCGACGGCGCCGAGTCGCACGAGCTGTTTTTGATGTGCGACAACCTCGCCGAGACCATCACGGCACTGCAGGAGCGCGGGGTCGAGTTTCCGGAGCCGCCGCAGGAACAGCGCTGGGGCATCTTGACCACGATCCGGCTGCCCGGCGGCGGCAACCTCGGCCTGTACCAGCCCCACCACGAACCCGCCTACGACCTCTGATCGGCAGGTAGCGCTCCGGGGTCGGGGTGTTGCGGATAGTGGGCTGATCCCTTGACGGTGGTCGGTCGCTCGGGTATTTCTTGCTGACAACGATGTCACGCCGCCCGTGAATCGACGTCGAAGGTGGGGAACCCCTTGAAGAAGTCCGCCCTGCGCCGCCGCGCGTCCGTAGTACTGGCTGGGTCTTTGATCGCAGCCGTCTCGCTGACAACCTCAGCACTCGCCGGGCCCAGTCCGGCACCACCAGGTCCAGGCCGGAAGGCCCAGCCGACCACAGCCACCCCTGACACCACTCCACCCGGCCTGCGCGCGCCCCAAGCGATCGGGACGTCCCGGATCACCACTAGCTCGGTGGACCCGACGGACCACGTCGATCCGCTCATCGGTACGACCAACGCGGGCAACGTCTTCCCCGGCGCAGTGACGCCGCAGGGGATGTTCTCCTTCAGCCCGGAGACGACCAGGGGCAACGCGTACCGCACAGCAGCACCCGGTGGTTACATGTACTCCGCCACGAAGATCCGCGGCTTCAGCCTGACCCACATGTCGGGCACTGGGTGCGCCGGCGGCTCCGGCGACATCCCGATCTTCCCGTACGCCGGTGGGGTCACCACCTCACCCCAGGCGGACGCGACGGACGCCACCTACGCCAGCACCTTCTCCCACGCCAACGAAGTCGCCAAGCCCGGCTACTACAAGGTGGGACTCGACTCAGGCGTCACCACTGAGCTAGCGGCGACTCCGCGCACCGGCTCGGCCAAGTTCACCTTCCCGGCCGACAAGGCCTCCTCGCTGCTCTTCCGGACCTCCAACTCCGAGGTGGGCAGCAGCGACGCCCAGATCTCGATCGACCCGGCCACCCGGACCATCACCGGCTCGGTGACCGCCGGCAACTTCTGCGGCTACCTGGCGTCGGTCGGACGGCACAGCTACTACACGCTGCATTTCGTCGCCCAGTTCGACCAGCCCTTCGCCAAGACCGGCACCTGGAAGGACACCACGGTCAGCCCGGGCAGCACGAGCGCCCAGGGCGGTACGACGTACGGGCCGGACGGCTGGATGCCCGCCAACAAGGGCTCCGGCGGGTATGTCGGCTTCGACGCCAAGACGGTCAACATGCGCATCGGCATCTCCTACGTGAGCCAGGCGAACGCGCAGGCCAACCTGACGGCGGAGAACCCGACCGGCACATCCCTGGAGACCACAGCGACTCAGGCGAAGCAGGCCTGGCGCGACCAGCTCAACAAGATCCAGGTCGACGGCGGAACACCAGCAGCGCGCACCACCTTCTACACCGCGCTCTACCACGCACTGCTGCACCCGAACTTGTTCAGCGACGTCAACGGCGAGTACTGGGGCTTCGACCAGCAGAAGCACCGGGTCAAGGGAGTACAGAAAGCGCAGTACGCGACCTTCTCCGGCTGGGACGTCTACCGGTCGCAGGTCCAACTACTGACGCTCATCGAGCCGCGCAAGGCCGGGGACATCGCCCAGTCGCTGCTCAACCAGGCCGACCAGAACGGCGGCATCTGGGACCGCTGGACGCACGCCTCCGGCAGTACTGCGGTAATGACCGGTGACCCGGCCGCCCCAGCAGTGGCAGGCATCTACGCGTTCGGTGGTACCAACTTCGACGCCCGCGACGCGCTGAAGTCACTGGTGAAGGCTGCGACGGTACCGACCGCCAAGGACCTCAGCTCCGCGGGTAAGCCGGTGATGTCGATCGGCCAGCGCCCGTCGCTCGACAAGTATCTGGCTCTCCACTACATCCCCACCAAGTCGAACGCGTGGGGTGGAGCCGTCGAGACGCTCGAGGACACCACTGCGGACTTCGCGATCGCGCAGCTGGCGTTGAAGACCAACGACAGCAAGACGTACGACCAGTTCCTCAAGCGGTCGCAGTACTGGCAGAACGTGTTCAACCCCGAGAACGGCGGCTACATCCAGAACCGCGACGAGAACGGCGCCTGGCCGGGCTTCGAGCCGGCGACAGGTGACGGGTTCGCCGAGGGCAGCAGCGCGCAGTACACCTGGATGATTCCGCACAACCGCGCCGGACTGTTCGACGCCATGGGCGGGCAGGCGAAGGCCAGCCAGCGCCTGGACGCGTTCTTCAAGGATCCGAACGGCAACTGGGCTCTGACCCACTCGGGCGACCTGCACGCCGAGATGGACAACGAGCCGTCGATCAACACGCCATGGATCTACAACTACACAGGACAGCCGTACAAGACGCAGGAGACGCTGCGGCAGGCGATGACGCAGCTGTGGAACACCACCACCGGCGGCATCCCCGGCAACGACGACCTCGGCGCCATGTCGTCCTGGTACGTATGGACCGCACTCGGCCTCTACCCCGACGTACCGAGCCGCGCGGACCTGCAGGTGGGCGCACCGACGTTCACGCACGCGATCATCCACCGCGACCACGGCAAGTCGATCGAGATCACCGCACCCGAGGCGCCGGCGCAGTACGTCCAGAGCCTGAGCGTGAACGGCCAGAACTCGAGCAAGGCGTGGCTGGACGAGGACTTCGTCAAGCACGGCGGCACGCTCGACTTCCACCTCGGTACTACGCCCAATACCGCCTGGGGTAGCGCCGCCAAGGACGCGCCGCGCTCGTGGCGTACCGGGGAGATCCCGTTCCAGACCTCTACCGACACCAGCCGCGTAGTGGTCGCCCCTGGATCCACCAGCGGCCCAGTAGCGATCACCGCTCACCGGCTCAACGGCAACGCGACCAGCGTCAAGTACACCGTGACAACGCCGGCCGGACTCACCGCGTCACCTGCGAGTGGCACATTCACGGTGGACCCAGCCAGTGGCGTAGGCAGTGCACCAGTGACCATCTCGGCAGCCCCTGGTACTCCGGACGGCCGCTACTCGGTCACTGTGGCCCTTCAAGCAACAGACGGCACCGCCCTGCCCCGGCTGGGCTTCACCGTCGTTGTCGGCGAGCCGAACTCCTTCTCCGTACTCCGGGAAGGTGTAGCGGCCTCTGACGACGCAGGCGACCACAACGAGGCCGACTACGACGGTGGTGGCGTCAGCTACTCCCGTCAGGCTCTCGCCGCGGCGGGACTCGTCCCGGGCGCCACTGTCACCAAGCAGGGCCTGACGTTCGTCTGGCCCGCAGTACCGGCTGGTGATCCCGACAACGTGCCTGCGGACGGGCAACTGCTCAACCTGAGTGTTCCGGCGGGCGCCACCAAGCTGTCCTTCGTCGGCAGCGCGGTGAACGGCAACCAGCAGACGACCGCCACGCTCACGTACTCCGACGGCAGCACCGCACCGATCGACCTGTCGTTCAGCGACTGGACCCTCGGTGGGGGCGGCGACACGATCCACTACGGCAACCTGATCGTCGCGACCACGCCGTACCGCAACGAGGCAGGCGGCGGCAAGGACAACGTCACCACGCACATCTTCGCCACCGCGCCGTTCACCTTCCCGGCAGGCAAGACACCGGTTAGCGTGACGCTGCCGAAGAACCGCGACCTGCGGATCTTCACGCTGGCCACCGGCTGATCCCGAACGCCCTGAAGGAGAACGATCGATGAGAGCCACCAGAGTCATCGCCGGCGCGGCGCTGACCATCGTGGGCCTGCTGGCCCCGACCACCACCGCGCTGGCCCAGCCCGCGGCCTCTGCTGCCCCGGCTGCACCTGCGGCCGTCACCACGTCGACCACCGGCCCCTGCGGCTACACGGCGACCCCTGACGACCCGTCGCCGCGACCGGTGTCGCTGCCGCCGGACCCCACGCCCACTCCGAACAAGGGCATCGTCAAGGTGCTGCTGGCCACCAACCAGGGCCCGATGCTGCTGTCACTGGACCGGGCCAAGGCGCCCTGTACGGTGCAGAGCTTCCTGCACCTGGCCAAGAGCCGCTTCTACGACTTCACCACCTGCCACCGGCTGACCCTGTACGACACCCTCAAGGTGCTCCAGTGCGGCGACCCGACCGGTACCGGTGAGCGCGGCCCCGGCTACTCGTACAAGGACGAACTTCCGACCGACCTGCCGCCCTGGCCGGGCGACACCACCGGCACGCGCAAGGTGTATGCCCGGGGCACCCTGGCGATGGCCAACGCCGGCCCGAACACCAACGGCAGCCAGTTCTTCCTGGTGTTCGCCGACTCGCGCCTCCGCCCCGACTACACCGTCTTCGGCTCGGTAGACCGCCTCGGTCTCAAGGCCCTCGACCGGGTAGCCGCCGCCGGCGTCAAGCCCACCCCCGAAGACCCGGCCCCTGTAGACGGAGCACCGAACCGCAAGACCGACATCCTGCGGGCCCTTCGCTTCTGACAGCAACTACTGAACGCGGCCGCCGGGACACTTCCCGGCGGCCGCGTTCTATTTCACGGACAGCACAGGGGCGAGCGCCTGGAGGAAGTCCTCGGCGTCGAAGATCGCGCCAGCCGAGGCGACGCCGGTGGTCCGGGTCTGGTTGGTGAGGATGCGGTGGACCGCTTCTACGGCCAGTGGGGCGGTGATGGCGTAGATGTCTTGGCCGTGGGCGGTCAGGCGACGTTCTGCGTCGCCTGCCCGGACTCGCACGTCTACTGCGAAGGTCTGGTCGGAGCGGCCCTGGGCGTCGGCTGCGACGGGCTCTGGGGTGTTCTCGTTGCCCAGGTCTGTGGCGGCTTCTACCGACATGTAGGTGCGGACCTCTGGGATCGGGAGGTGACTGGGGACTGTCACTACGTCGGCCATGGTGAACTCGGCGATCACCTGGCGGAGGCCCAGCGGCTCTGGGAAGTTCCAGGCCTCCTGGACCGGCTGGTCGTCGTGGTACTGCAGCTGGCCGTTGCTGAAGCGCACCCGGCGGCCTGCTCGACGGTCGTGGGAGATGGAGCCTGCAGCGCGGGTACCGGGGGTTGGGTGCCAGCTAGTGAGGCCGTAGGCGATGTGGGCCTCGTCGGCTGCGGTCCAGTCGCCCATGGCCGCCGAGACCAGTAGGTCGCCCAAGCCTCCGTAGAAGGCCATCGCCGGTACCACCGCCACACCCGCCTCGCGAGCTGCCTCTGCGTAGTTGGCGAACATGTCCGCGTTCGCCTCGATCTCGGCCGCGACATCAACGTACGGAATGCCTGCACGCAAAGCGGCTTCGACCACCGGACCGGCTGTCACGGCGAAGGGTCCGGCGGCATTGATGACTGCCGCGGCGCCGTCCAGCGCGCGATCCAGCGACGCCGGATCGTCCGCCGTCGCCGGGCGGACCGCCAGGTCGTCGTACTCCTTCGCCAGTACTTCGAGCCGCCCCGCGTCACGTCCGGAGAGGATCGGGACGAAGCCGCGCTCGACCAGCTCCGCGACGATGAAGCGGCCGGTGTGCCCGGTCGCGCCGTAGACCACCACTGTGTTCTGCATGCCTCCACTCTGGCCGAGATCGCCCCTGAACCGTGAGAGTCCGAAACGACATCATGCGTACACTTTCGGACATGCACACGATCGCGATCGCGACCGCCGGCCACCTGCTGCATTTCGAGCTCGCGGTGGCCTACGAGATCTTCCGGACGCCACCGGAGGAGCTTCCGCGCGAGGACTGGTACGACGTACTGCTCTGTGGCCCGGGCCCCGTCGACATCGGGCCCTTCACGCTCGCCCCGGAGTACGGGCTGGAACGGCTCGCCACGGCTGACACTGTGCTGGTGCCCGCCTGCGCGGACGTCGACGTACCGCCACCGGCCGAGCTGGTCGACGCCATCCGCGCAGCCCACGACGCAGGTGCCCGGATCGCGTCCCTGTGCACCGGGGCGTTCGCACTCGGCGCCGCAGGTCTACTGGACGGCCGGCGCGCCACTACTCACTGGGCGCACACAGCGGAGCTCACTGCTCGCCACCCCGAGGCCACTGTCGACCCAGACGTGCTCTACACCGACAACGGCAGCGTCCTCACCGCAGCAGGCAAAGCGGCCGCAGTCGACCTCTGCATCCATCTGATCCACCTCGACCACGGCGCCATCATCGCCAACACGGTCGCCCGCCGCCTGGTCATGCCACCCCACCGCCCGGGCGGCCAGGCGCAGTTCGTAGCCACCCCGATGCAGCCCTCCGGCGACCACCACCTGGCCGGCGTACTCGCCTGGGCCCAGCAACGCCTGGACCAGCCGCTCACTGTCACCGAGCTGGCCAAGCGAGCGAGCATGAGCACCCGCAACCTGGGCCGTCAGTTCCACTCGGTCACTGGCCAGACCCCACTCCAGTGGCTCCTGATCCAGCGAGTACGCCGCGCTCAGGAGCTCCTGGAGTCCACCACCGACAGCATCGAGTCAGTAGCCACAGCTACCGGCATGGGCACGGCCACGACGCTTCGCCGCCAGTTCAAGCGCGTAGTAGGCGTCCCACCGGACACCTACCGCCGCACCTTCCGCACTAGTCCTTAGCGGGCCAAGGAGAGTCAGCCGGCCGCAGGTTGTCGAACCCAGGCCCATTGAGCGCAGCCCAAGCCGCCAACGCACCCATCACCAGGATCGGGTTGTGGAGATCCCCTGCCAACACCGCACCGACGACGTCGACCAGTGGAGCCCAGACGGTCTCCATGTCGGCTTCCTCGTGCAGGCGGTCATAGGTCTCCGGTGCCTCCGACAGCTCGCGTGCCAGGAAGATGCGCACCGCCTCGTTGGTCAGTCCCGGCGAGGTGAAGGCATCCACCAGCACCCGCCAGTCGGCAGCCTTGGTGGCTGCCTCCTCCCACAGCTCCCGCTCAGCTCCAAGCTGGTACGCCTCACCGGTGACGTCCAGTAGCCCAGCCGGCGGCTCCAGCAGCCGATAGCCCACCGGGTGCCGGTACTGCCGTACCAGCAGCATCCGGTTGTCAGGGTCCAGCGCCACCACCCCGACAGCGCCGGGGTGGACGACCACGTCGCGGGTGAAGGTCTCGCCACCGTCCGGCGGGACGATCTGGTCGCGGCGGACCGAGATGACCCGACCGGTGGAGTGCACTACCTCCGACGACGAGACCTCCCACGACTCCCGCGAATCGGCCAGGCCGGCGCCGAAGCGGAGTACAGGATGATCCGTGGTCACGCCTTCGCCGTCTCTACAACAGCCGGCTCGGCAGCCTTGGAACCCTTCGACTTCGGGGTGGGCTTCTTGGTCAGGTCCTCGACCGGCAGTCGCGATTCGCGCTGGCGGACCAGGGCGGCGACGATCAGGCCGGAGAACAGCGGGTGCGGCTTGGTCGGACGCGAGCGGAGCTCCGGGTGCGCCTGGGTGGCGACGAAGTACGGGTGCTGCGCGCGGTCCAGCTCGATGAACTCGACCAGCTCGTGGTCCGGCGACAATCCGCTGAACACCAGGCCCGCGGTCTCCAGCTTGTCGCGGTAAGCGTTGTTGACCTCGTAGCGGTGCCGGTGCCGCTCCTGGATCGACGGAGCGCCGTACAGGCCGCGGACGATCGAGCCCTCGGCCAGGTTCGCCGGGTAGAGACCGAGCCGCATCGTGCCGCCGAGGTCACCGGAGCCGTCGACGATGTGCTTCTGCTCCTCCATCGTCGCGATCACCGGCTGCTCCGCGTCCGGGTCGAACTCCGTCGAGTTCGCGTCGGTCAGCCCGGCCAGGTCGCGGGCCACCTCGATCACCATGCACTGCAGGCCGAGGCAGAGTCCGAGGATCGGTACGCCGTTCTCGCGGGCGTACCGGATCGCGCCGATCTTGCCCTCGATGCCACGGACCCCGAAGCCACCCGGGATGCAGACCGCGTCCACGTCGCCGAGCAGCCGCGCGGCACCCTCGGGAGTGGCGCAGTCGTCGGAGGGAACCCAGCGCAGGTTGACCTTGGCGTCGTTGTCGAAACCGCCGGCCCGCAGCGCCTCGGCGACCGACAGGTACGCGTCCGGCAGGTCGATGTACTTGCCGACCAGCGCGACCGTGACCTGGTCGGCGGGGTTGTGGACGACCTTCAGCAGCTCGTCCCAGCGGGTCCAGTCGACATCGCGGAACGGCAGGTTGAGGCGGCGGACGACGAACGCGTCCAGCCCCTCGGAGTGCAGCACCTTGGGGATGTCGTAGATGCTCGGCGCGTCCGCCGCGGCCACCACGGCCTCGACGTCGACGTCGCACATCAGCGAGATCTTCCGCTTGACGCTGTCCGGGATCGGCCGGTCGGCCCGGCAGACGATGGCGTCCGGCTGGATACCGATCGAGCGCAGCGCGGCGACCGAGTGCTGGGTCGGCTTGGTCTTCAGCTCGCCGGCCGGCGCCATGTAGGGCACCAGCGAGATGTGCAGGAAGAAGACGTTGTCGCGGCCGACGTCGTGCCGGACCTGGCGCGCGGCCTCGAGGAACGGCAGCGACTCGATGTCGCCGACGGTGCCGCCGATCTCGTGCAGCACCACGTCCACGTCGGCGCCGGCCATCGCCAGCATCCGTTCCTTGATCTCGTTGGTGATGTGCGGGATCACCTGGACGGTGTCGCCCAGGTACTCGCCGCGGCGTTCCTTCGCGATCACCGACGAGTAGACCTGGCCGGTGGTGACGTTGGCGACCTGGGACAGGTCCCGGTCGAGGAACCGCTCGTAGTGCCCGATGTCCAGGTCGGTCTCGGCGCCGTCGTTGGTGACGAACACCTCGCCGTGCTGGAACGGGTTCATCGTGCCGGGATCCACATTGAGATAGGGATCCAGCTTCTGCATGGTGACCCGGATGCCCCGCGCCGTCAGCAGGCTGCCGAGGCTTGACGCTGTCAGCCCCTTGCCGAGACTGGAGGCGACGCCACCGGTGACGAATACGTGCTTGGTCTGCTGCCCGAACGAAGCTCTGTCCACGGGCTTTAAGGCTACCTCTTGTCAGCCGGTGGTCGCGACGAGACCCGCGTAGATGTCGAGCAGATTCTTTGCAACCTCGTCTTCGTCCGGCCACTCCGCGGCCAATTTCAGGCCATCTGTCCGCATAGCGGCCGCCCTGTCCGGATCAGAAAAAACTTCCTGTACTCCGGCCGCGAGCGCCGCCGCGTCCCCCGGAGCCGCCAGTACCGCGCTGTCCCGCACCAATTCCGGTACGCCGCCCACCGCCGTCGCGACGACCGGTACGCCCGCCTGGACCGCCTCCTGGAGCACCAGCGCCCGCGCCTCCCAGTGCGAGGTCAGCAGGAAGACGTCAGCCGCCCCCAGCAGGTCAGCCACGTCGCTACGGTGCCCGAGCAGCCGCACCGGGAGCGCCTCGGCGTCGATCCGCGCCTGCAGGTTCTCCTTGAGCGGGCCATCCCCAACAACCACGAAGGTGGCGTCTGAGCGCTGAGACGCCACAGCAGCCGCTACCGACAACAGGGTCGGGTAGTCCTTCTGCGGAGCCAACCGCCCAACCGAGAGCACTAGTGGCCCGTCACTCACTCCCAGTGCCTCGCGGACCTCGGCAGCCGGCGTGCGAGCCTCGGGTAGCGCCGGGGCCGCTACCGGCGCCAACTCGACCTTGCGGGCGCCCAGCGACTTGGCGAGCTCCACAAGGTCGCTAGACGCTCCTAGAGTCAGGTCGGCTCCACGGGCAACCAGACGCTGCCCGAGCCGCATGACGACCCCGCGCGGCCCAGTAGTCAGGATGGCGTTGTGCCACGTCACCACGAGCGGCCGGAGATTCGCCCGGTCGCGCAGCGCCGCAGTACCGGCTCGGTAGCCGTGGGCATGGATCACGTCGCAGCCACGCAGCCCAGCAGCCTGTACTACGACAGTCGCGTCGCCGAAGTCGAAGTGTTCGGCAGTACCGGGCGGGGCGCAGACCACAACCTCATGGCCGGCCTCGAGGAAGCGCGGCACCAGCGAGGCGACGTGCTGCCCGATCCCACCCCGGGACTCCGCCAGCAGCAAGCCGATCCTCATGACGTCTCCTCCACAACGGTTGGCACACCCCGGCGCAGCAGCGCTCGGGCGTCCGGACGATCCAGAGCGACCGCGACCGCGGCGTACACGATCACGACAGCCAGGCCGGACAGTATCGAGAACACCAGCGCACTGCCCCAGCCACCGTCATCAGCCGGCAGCGCGACGAGCCATCCGGCCGCACCGGCCAGTACTGCGCCGACGAGCGCGGCAAGCGTCGCGCGGGGCAGCCCACCGAGCACACCAGGTCCCGCCAGCCGCCGCAAGACCACGAGCAGTACGACGGCCCCGGCGACCATTCCGATCGACATGGCGGCCGCTAGTGCTCCTACAGCCTCAGAACCGTCCCACTGCAGCGTGAGCAGGATCCCGGCCACCGCAACGATCAGCCAGGCTCCGCCGGTCACCACTGCGACCTGGCGTCCGGCGTGACGCGCATAGAGCACCCTGCCGACGTGCATGAGTACTGCGAAGCCGATGATCGCTGGAGCGAAGGCGACGAGCCCTGCGCCCAGTGAGGTGGCCTGGGCTTCCTGCACCTGGCCGTCGTTGTAGGCGAAGATGCGCGCGACCGGGACCGCAGTACCCACCAGCAGCGCCGCACCGGCTCCCCCGGCGAGCATGACTGCTCGCGTCGAGGTGGCGGCGTAGAGGTCGAAGGTGGCTGAGCCTGACTCGTAGGCAGCCGCTAGTCGCGGGAAGACCGCGGTGGTGATCGGCACGGCCAGTACTGCGTAGGGCAGCAGGTAGACCGCGTTGGCCCAGGTGTAGACGGCAATGCTTCCTGCAGCGCCTCGGTGGTTGGCCAGGTAGGTCGTGACGACGAAGGCCAGTTGCTGGGCGACCAGTACGGCGAGGCCTGCGGCGGCGAGCTTGCGTAGTACCGGGCCTACGCCTGGGTCGAGGCGCAGGGTCGGTTTGATCGGTAGGCGCAGGAAGAGCATCGGCACTAGGACAGTGAGCGCTAGGGCGAGGACACCGGCAGTGGTGCCCCAGGCAAGCAAGTCGGCTGCACCCTGCGAGGCCTTGTCTGCCGTGGGAGCCATGGCGGCGAAGGCGAAGTAGGTGGCGACCACTACGAGGCTGGAGATCAATGGGGCGACCGCGCCTGCCGCAAAACGCTTGTGGGATTGGAGAACCGCGGTTGCGACGACAGTGATCGCGTAGCCGAAGACCTGTGGGACGAAGATCAACAGCATGCGCGTCGCAGTGTCGCCCGAACCGCCGCACTCCGGGCCGGCGTCGAGCATCGCGGAGGTGTAGCGCGAGGCGAATAGCCAAGCCAGCAAGGCGAAAGGAGTCAGCAGCACGAGCGACCAGGTCAGCAACGCACCGATGATCCGGCCTTGCGCAGCCCGATCACCTCGAGCGACCGGCCCGGCCAGAACAGGAATGACCGCCCCCGCAAGCGCCCCGCCGACGACGATCTCGAAGACGACATTCGGTAGTTGGTTGGCCGTCGCATAGGCGTCGGCAAGACACCCAGCACCAACGGTCTTCGAGAAGACCAGCCATCGCCCGAACCCGACCACGCGGGCAAGGACGGTGACACCCGCGACCAGCAAGGCGGCCCGAGCGATTCGCCCGCCCGTGCTCACCGGGGGCGTCGGCCCCACTGGTCGATCTTGTCGAGGACCGGGGTGTTCGCGATCACCTTGGTGAAGCTGACCTTCTCGCTGGCCAGGTTGAGCGCGACGACCGCCCCCAGCGCGAGCACCTTCAGCGGACGCGGCAGCGCGGACGCGAGCGCAGTACCGGTGATCGCGCCGAGCCCGTTGGCCCCGCAGTCACCGAGCATCGAGCGCTCTCCGAGGTCCGACGGCGCGGACGCAACAGCAGCTCCGACGACTGCACCAGCGGGTCCACCGGCCACCAGAGCCACCGGAGCGCTGACCGCCGCGATGCCCTTCAACGCCCGGCCGGGGCGGAGGTCCAGCAGGTTCGCGAGGTTCGCAGTACCGGCGATCAAGGCGCCGTCGGCAACGGTCTCGACGACCCCGCCGAAGCCCTTCGACCGGCGAGGCAGCAACGCCGCAGCAGCAAGCCCGGCCGCACCGACCCCGAGGATCTTGACCGCACCGCTGGTCACCTCGCCACGGCGCAAAGCGGTCAGATGCCCACGAAAGCCCTTGGTATCGGTCGCTCCGGCCAGGTCGTCATAGGCGCCGACCGCACCGGACACCGAGCCAGCCAGCAAAGCAGCAGCCTTCACCCGGCCGTCCGAGCGACTAGCAGCGACCCCGGCCAACGCGCCGAGCACCGCGATCGGGCCCTCCAGCAAGGTGACCGTCTCGCCGCGATGGTTGGTCCGCTCGAACGGCGCCCGGCTCTCCTTCGGCAGCTTCGCCGCGGCCCGTTCCAGCCCAGCCGTCGCGGCAGCGGAGATCACCGCACCCAACAGACCCATCTCAGTTGCCCTTCACCTGGTCGGCCGTCGGCGCGACGCCGTTCTTCGCATCGATCCCGCCGTACTGCCCGGCCTTGCCGCCGGCCTGCTCGGCCAGCGCGAACACGACCGTCATCTGCCCGCTCGGCAGGTTCGCGACATCGACCGTCGACAGCCCCTTGGTCGCGTCGGCGTTGCCGCGCAGCGCCTTCAGGAACCCGCCGTTCTGCGCGGACTCGGGCATCCCGGCGACCACCACACCCCCGCTGGCGGTGTCGAGCCCCTCGGCGAAGTCCACCGCCTCGTTGTACGACGAGTTGTCCGGCGCCGGCGTCGGCGGTTTGGCGGCCACCACGACGACCAGGCTGCCGCGGTCCTTCGGCGTCGGCTTCAGCGAGACCAGCTTCGCGCTGCTCAGCCCGTTGATGATCTTGACCGCCTCGGTGTCGACCGTCTTGGCCTCTTCCTTGGCGGCCACGCCGCGGGCCAGGATCATCCCAGCGCGCTGGTAGGTGTTGCTGTCAGCCGGGAACTGCAGGTCGCTGGTGACCAGGTCGTTGACCAGCGGCTCGACCAACTGGCGCTGTCCCGGATCGAACAGCTTGCCGTCCAGCGAGACCTTGGTGGTGACCTGGCCGCCGGCCTGCTCGATCGCGGCCTGGATCGCGTCCGTCATGTCGCTGTCCGCGTTCGGCATCGTGACCAGGACGATCCGCTTGCCGACCAGCTTGCCGTCGGTCAGGCCCGACGTCACCTTGGCGATGTAGTCGTCGCGGTACTTGTCCAGCGCCTTGGCCTGGATCAGCTCGGCCCGCGCGTCGGCCAGCTGGTCGCGGTCCTTGGCGGCCTGGGCCGCGACGATGTCGCTGCCGGTGCCCTTCAGTGGTCCGGCACCTAGCACCACACCGGCGCCGAGGGCGAAGAAGATCGCCACGATGGAGACGATGTGGTAGCGAAAGTCGATCACGTGAACAGCTCCCGGATCCAATAGACGAAGTCGTTCCAGCGCGCCCGCAGGATCGACCAGACCACGTCGTCGGCGCCGATGGCGACCATCGCCACGCCGAGCGCGAACAGGCCGGCCGCGATCAGCGCGACCACCTGCAGGGTCGAAACGCGGCTTCGGTAGAGCCGGCCGACGCCCTTGGCGTCCACCAGCTTCGCACCTACTCGCAGCCGGGTGATGAAGGTGCTCGCCATTCCGGAGCGTCCCTTGTCGAGGAACTCCACCAGCGAGTTGTGGGTGCCGACCGCGACGATCAGCGAGGCACCCTTCGAATCGGCCAGCAGCATCGCGACGTCCTCGCTGGTACCGGTGGCCGGGAACTCGATCGACTCGACCCCGAGCCGCTCCAGCCGTTCCGATCCCGGCGCGTGCCCGTTGCGGTACGCGTGCACGACGACCTCCGCGCCGCACTTGAGCGTCTCGTCCTTGACCGAGTCCATGTCGCCGACGATCAGGTCGGGGACGTAGCCGTTCTCCACCAGGGCGTCAGCGCCGCCGTCGACGCCGATCAGGACCGGCCGGTACTCCCGGATGTACGGCCGCAGGGCCACCAGGTCCTCGCGGTAGTCGTAGCCCCGGACCACGATCAGCACATGCTTGCCGTCCATCGCCGTGTGCACGGCCGGTACGCCGACGCCGTCGAGCAGCAGGTCGCGCTCCTGGCGCAAGTACTCCAGCGTGTTCGCCGTGAATGCCTCGAGCTGGGTCGACAGGCCCGCACGGGCGTCGTCCATCAACTGGGCGACGGACGCGCTGTCCTGGACCACGCCCTTGGCGACGACTTCCTCACCGCGGTACAGGATTCCGTCGTTCAGCCGGACCCGCTCGCCCTCGTGCAGGACCGAGAAGACCTCGCGGCCGATCCCGTCGACGAGGGGGATGCCGGCCTCGACCAGGATCTCGGGACCGAGGTTCGGGTAGCGCCCGGAGATCGAGTCGGCCACGTTGACCACCGCGGCCACCCGGCAGTCGACCAGGGCCTCGGCGCTGACCCGGTCCAGGTCGACGTGGTCGATCACCGCGATCTCGCCCGGCTTGAGCCGTTTGGTGAGATTCTTGGTACGGCGATCCAGCCGGACCACCCCGGCGGTCCCGGGCAGTTCAGGTGGGCGTGCTCGTCGCAGACTGGGCAGTTTCATCGCTTACTCATCCTGCCATGTCAAGAGCCTTCCGCCCGCCTTTTCAGCCGGTACCCCGGTGACGGTGCGTTAAATCATCCTTTTGAACCAGGACTCAGCGCTTCTTCTTCTTGCCCTTCTGGTGCCTTTCGGCCGCTAGCGCAAGCAGTTCTTCCGCGTGTGCCTGGGCCGCGTCGGAGTGCTCCAGACCGGCCATCATCCGGGAGAGCTCCTTCAGCCGGGCGTCGTCGTCGAGCGCGACCAGACCACTCGTGGTGACCGATCCGTCGTCGCTCTTCAGCACCACAGCGTGACGATCCGCGAAGGCCGCCACCTGCGGGAGGTGGGTCACGACGATCACCTGTGCCTTCTCTGCCAGCCGCGCCAGCCGCTTGCCGACCTCGACCGCGGCCCGACCACCGATCCCGGCGTCGATCTCGTCGAACACCAGCGTCGGCACCGGATGCGTGTCCGACAGGATCACCTCGAGCGCCAGCATCACCCGCGACAACTCACCACCCGAGGCCGCCTTCTGCAGCGGCCGCGCCGGGCTTCCCGGATTCGCCGCGAAGCAGAACTCGATCTCGTCGGCACCGTACGGCCCGGGCGCCGTCTCGTGGATCTCGACGGTCAGCGTCGCGTGCGGCATCGCCAGCCCGCTCAGCTCCTCCGACACGGCCACGCCGAGCCGGGCCGCCGCCTCGCGGCGCGCAGTACTGACCTGGTCGCCGAGATCCTTCAGCTGGGCCCGCAGCTCGGTCAGTTCCGTGGTGAGCTGCTCGACGCGCTCGTCGCTGCCGTCCAGCTCGGCCAGCCGCGCGGCGGATCGCTTGGCCCACTCCAGTACCTCGTCGACTGTGCCCTCTTCGCCACCGTGCTTACGAACAAGTGTTTTCAGCAACGAACGACGTTCGCTCACCACCGAGAGCCGGGCCGGATCGGTATCCACATCCGACGCGTACGACGAAAGCTCGCCGGCCAGGTCCGCCGCGAGGTACCCGAGCTCGCTCGCGCGGTCGGCCAGTTCGGCCAGCTTCGCGTCGTGCTCGCGCTCCCCGTCCAGCGCTTGCTTCGCTAGAGCGAGCAGGCCGAGCACGTCGGCCGGCCGGGTGGAGTCCAGGTCCTCGGAGGCGAGCGCTTCGGCCGCGGTCGTGGCCGCAGTACGGAGGCCGTCGGCGTACGCGAGTCGCTCCTCCTCGGCCGCGAGCTCGACATCCTCGCCCGGCAACGGCTCCGCCTTGGCGATCTCGTTGAGCCCGAAGCGCAGCAGATCCGCCTCGGCCAGCCGGTCGCGCTCCCGCGTGGTCAGCTCGGTCAGCTCGGTCTCGATCTCCCGATGCCGCCGGTAGGCCGTGCTGTACTCCCCCAGCGGAACCAGAACCGGCTTCCCCGCAAAGGTGTCCAGCGTCTCGCGTTGCCGGGCCGGCTGCAGCAACCGCCATTGGTCGGCCTGCCCGTGGATCGCGACCAGGTCACCGGACACCTCGGCCAGCACCGACACCGGCACCGAAGCGCCACCGAGGAACGCCCGTGAGCGACCCTCCGACGACAGCTCGCGCGCGATCAGCAGCTCGTCGTCGTCCAGCTCGCCGCCACGGTCCTCGGCCTGCTGCACGATCGACTTCGGTACGTTGCTCGCCCGGCCCTCGACCCGGGCCCGCCGTACGCCGTGCCGGACCAGCCCACTGTCGGCCCGGCCGCCGAGCAGCATGTTCACGCCCGTCACGACCATCGTCTTGCCGGCCCCGGTCTCGCCGGTGACCGCAGTGAACCCCGGATCGAGCTCCAGCGTGGCGTCCTCGATCACACCCAAACCGGTGATGCGGATCTCCGAGAGCATTACTTCTCCTCTTGCGGACTGCTGTCGCGGTCTGCGTCTGGATTGCGGTCGCGCTCGGCGCGTCCGCGCCAGCCGAGCACCGGTAGATCGAACTTGGCGACCAGCCGGTCGGTGAAGGACGCCTCGTGCGCCCTCGCCAGCCGGACCGGTGTCCTGCCCCGCCTAACAACGATTCGTGCGCCCGGCGGCACCTCGACCATCCGCCGGCCGTCGCACCACAGCACTCCGCGCCCGTGCCAGGCGGCGATCAGCTCGATCGACAGCTGCGACGTCGGCGCCACCACGATCGGCCGGGAGAACAACGCGTGCGCGCTGAGCGGCACCATCAAGATCGCCTCGACCTCGGGCCAGACGATCGGCCCGCCGGCCGAGAACGCGTACGCCGTGCTGCCGGTCGGCGTCGCGACCACGACCCCGTCACAGCCCCAGCGCGACAGCGGCCGGCCGTCGACCTCGACCATCACCTCGAGCATCTTCTCCCGGGCGGCCTTCTCGATGCTGGCCTCGTTGAGCGCCCAGGTGTCGAAGATCAGCTCGTCGTCGTGCCACACGTCGACCGCGAGCGTCATCCGCTCCTCGACCGTGTACGTGCGGTCGACCACCACGTCGACGATCCGCTCCAGGTCGTCGCGCTCGGCCTCGGCGAGGAACCCGACATGGCCGAGGTTGACGCCCAGTACCGGCGTACCGTGCGGGCGGGCGAGTTCGGCGCCGCGCAGGATCGAGCCGTCGCCGCCGAGCACGATGATCAGCTCGACGTCCTGGGCCGCCTTCTCCGGATCCTCGGCGATCTCGACCGGGTCGAGCTTCATCGCCTCGAACTCTTCGGACAGCAGCCGGACCACCAGCCCGGCACCGGTCAGCAACCGGTGCGCCTCACGGGCCACCTCCACGGCCAGGTCGCGACCGGTGTGCGTCACCAACAGCACGCGCCGGGGCTCCGGCTCGACCACGGGGACCTGCCCTTCAGCTGTAGGCGCAGTAGCTGTGACCACAGTGCTCACTGCGGGCCGCTCTCGATAGCGGTCCGGAGCATCGTCTCATCGAGCGGCGGCGCTGTACGGCGTATCCACAGGAAGTACTCGACATTTCCTGACGGACCCGGCAACGGACTGGCCGCGACACCGGCCACGCCCCAGCCGAGATCGGCCGCTTTCCGGGCCACGCCACGGACCGCGTCGGCGCGGAGTACCGGATCCCGGACCACGCCGCCCTTGCCCAGCCGCTCCTTGCCGACCTCGAACTGCGGCTTCACCATCAGCACCAGGTCGCCGTCGGGCTCGACCACAGCGAGCAGGGCCGGCATGACGATCGTCAGCGAGATGAAACTGAGGTCGCTGACGACGAGATCGACCGGCTCGCCGCCGATGTCCTCGAGGGTGAGGGTGCGGACGTTCGTACGATCCATCACGGTGACGCGCTCGTCGGTCTGCAGCGCCCAGACAAGCTGCCCGTAGCCGACGTCGACAGCGATCACGCTCGCGGCGCCGTTCCTCAGCAGTACGTCGGTGAATCCACCGGTCGACGCACCCGCGTCAAGACACCGCCGGCCCTTCACCTCTATCTCGCTGAAAGCCTCCAACGCACCGACCAGCTTGTGCGCACCACGACTCGCATATCCCGGATCATCGGTCTCAGACGTGTCGACCAGAATCGCCGCATCCGCCCCGACACCCGTAGCCGGCTTGGTCGCCACCGTCCCGGCGACCTTCACCTTCCCCGCCAGTACCAGTTCACTGGCCTGCTCCCGCGACCTCGCGAGCCCGCGCCGCACCAACTCGGCATCCAGCCGGGACCGCTTCACCCCTTTAGCCATCGGTCCCCGCGGTCACTCAACTCCGGTCGCCATGCTCGGCGTCCGCCTCCACCAAAGCAGCCTGCAGCCGCTCATGCAGCTCCGCATAAACCTCCGCATGCTCCCCGACAGCCCGCTCCCCCAGCCCTTCCAACCGCTCCACCACATCCTCAACCAACGGATGCACCTCCTCTTCCCTCTGCTCCTCAGCAGCCGCCTGCACAACAGGCGCCGCACCGGAAGCCAGAGGAGCCGCAGACCCAGGCACAGAAGCCGACGGCCTCGGATACGCCTGCTCAGACACCCGAGCCGGCGCCGCAGGCACAGGTGAGGTGGGCCGGGTGAACCCTTGCCCAGGCACCCCCGGACGAGGGGCCGACTGCCCGGACACCGCATCCGGCCCAGCCAAAGCCTCACCAGACGAAGCAGCGGCCGGTGGTGGGAAAGCCTGGGCGAGCGAGGGTGCCGATGCCGCAGCAGCGGGCGCGGCCGATGCAGGTCCGGGTGAGGCGGGCCGGGCGATCCCCTGCCCAGGCACCCCCGGACGAGGAGCCGACTGCCCGGACACCGCATCCGGCCCAGCCAAAGCCTCACCAGACGAAGCAGCGGCCGGTCGTGGGTAAGCAGATGCCGGAGTCGGAACCACAGGAGCAGGCGCTGGAGTCTGGTCAGCCTCTGGCTCTTCAGGCTGCTCGTACGACTGGTTCTGCTCGTCGTCGAAGTCGTCCAGCCCGTCGTCGACGAACGAATGCTGCGTCGGCTCCTCCAGTGAGGCCTCGAAGGCTTGCTCGGTGTCCTCTACCGGGTCCGGGTCGGGTTCCGGGGTTGGGTCGCCGTAGACGGTGAAGCCTGCTAGGAGGGGGTCTGTGTGGGGGCGGCCCTGCAGGGTTGGGTTGACCCAGGTACTGCGGGACTCCGGGCCGGGTTCGGCGTCGTAGTCGGGGCGGGACTGCTCGTCGGGCTCGGGGTCGTAGCCGGGCTCGACGTCGGGGTCGACTGCCGGGGGGAACTGCTCGCCGGGGTGGTCGGTCACGTCACGCCTTCTTCGCCGGGGCCTTCTTGGCCGTCCTCTTGACCGCCGCCTTCTTCGCCGACGCGGTCGTCTTCGCAGCGGCCGACGTCTTCTTGGCCGGAGCCTTCTTGACCGCCGGCGCCTTCACCGCGGCCTTGGCCGGAGACTTCTTCACCGCCGGCCTGGACGCAGCAGCCGGCGCAGGAGCAGACGAAGCAGCAGCAGCGACCAGGGCGTCGTTCGCCTCGGCCAGCTCGCGCTCCAGCCCGTCGACCCGCCGACTCAGCGCAGCGACCTCTTCGGACCGTACGAACCCGAGCCGCGCCACAGCACCCTCGACCTCGTTCGCCACGATCGCCTGCAGCAGTTGCCGGTTGCTCTTGCTGGTAGCAACGATCTCCTCGGCCAGGTCGCTCACCTTGGTGGTCACGCCGGCCGTCAGCGCGTCCGCGCCGGTCTGCTGCAACAGCGCCTTCGCGGCCTGCTGCGCACGCTGCTTCGTCACCTCGGTCAGACCGTTCGCCAGCTGTACGTAGCCGCGCAATGCATCCATCACCATGAGAACCTCCTGCTTGACTTGCAAGCCACGGTATCGCGCCCGCCCGGCAATACCAGCACCCATCAAGAGTGCTACTTGTCGAGCCCGACCCGATGCAGCGCCTCGCCGATCTTGATCGACCCCAGCTCCGGCGCCGGCTTCGGCAACGGCCGCCGCCCTCGCGCAGCGCTCTTGGCCGCCGTCTTGGCAACCGGCTTCGGCGGGGCATCCACGGCAGCCCACGTCGCCGACAGGATCGCCCGCAACCCGTCGTACGGCTCGCCCTCACCCGTCACAGCCACTGCGCCGTCAACAACCGAAGCCGTCCAGCCTTCGCAGCTGTACTTCGCCCCGTCGACCGTCACCCCCGGATGCTTCTGCCGCAACGCACCCAGCCCGGCCCCGATGTACGTCGGCCGCTCGTTCTTCGGCGCCGCCGCGAGGTCATAAGCGTCATGCACCCCAGTCGCCACCCAAAGACTCGCGATCCCAACGTTGTGCGCCCCGGCGATGTCGGAGTCCAGCCGATCGCCGATCATCAACGGCCGCTCGGCCTTCAACCGCTCGATACTCGTCTCGAGCAGCGGTGCCTCCGGCTTGCCCGCCACGATCGGATCCACCTCGACAGCCGCCCGAACCGCCTGGACCAGCGTCCCATTGCCCGGCGCCTTGCCACCCGCGGTCGGAATCGTCAGATCGAGATTCGTCGCGTACCACTTCGCGCCCTCGTTGATCGCGTGCGCACCGTCCGCGAGCATCACCCAGTTCACATCGGGATGAAACCCCTGAACGACGGCCACTGGGTTCGCGTCGCTACTCCGGACCGGCTTCAGCTCGTACTCCTCCAGCGCCGCGATCAGCCCCTCGCCACCGACGACGAGCACCGGCGACCCCTTCGGGAACTCCTTCGCGATCAGCTTCGCCGCCGCCTGCGCCGAGGTGACGACGTCCTCGCCGATCACGTCCAGCCCGAACGACGCCAGATGCTCGGCGACCACGGAGGCCGGCCGGCTCGCGTTGTTGGTGATGTACCCGATCCGCATACCCTCCGCGGCGGCTTTACGCAGGTTGTCCGGCGCGTCCGGCACGGGGTCCGGGCCGACGTAGACCACCCCGTCCAGATCGAGCAGCGCAACGTCGTACCGGCTGGCGAGCGGTTCGTCACAAGCCGACAGTGGGGCGGGCGATTCCTGTGTCCTGGTCATGCTTCCCCCCGTACGATGCCGCCCATGTCAGAAGCGTCCGCGAACGTCCTGCGGCTCGACCCGCTGCGGGCCTGGCGGTTCGTCGCGGGCAAGGTGAGCGCGCTCGGCGCGGTGACCTCGCCGCCGTACGACGTACTGGAACCCGCCATCGTCCGGCGGCTGACTGACTCTGATCTCCACAACATGGTGAGGCTCATCCTTCCACGCGATCCCGACCTCGGCCCCGGCCGGTACGACGAGCCCGCCCGGAGGCTGTCCACCTGGCAGCGCGAGGGCGTGGTGATCCAGGACCACCGGCCCGCTCTGTACGTCTACGAGCAGCAGTTCCAGGGCGCCGTACTGTGCGGGCTGGTCGGCTCGCTCGCGCTCGATCCGGCCCGTCGGGTGGTACTGCCGCACGAGGACGTGATGCCGCAGTGGGTCGACGACCGGTTCGAGCTGATGGAGGCGACGGACGCGGACCTGGAGCCGATCCTGCTCGCCTACAACGGCGGCCAGGTGGCCAGCGACGCCGTCGACGAGGCCCGCGCGGGTGAGCCGTGGCTGGTCGCCGACACCGAGAACGGCGCCCAGCACCGGATCTGGCGGATCGACGACCAGGAGCTGCTGACCAAGATCGCCGAGGAGCTGGCGACGCACGAGGCGCTGATCGCCGACGGCCACCACCGCTACGCGGCGTACCTGGAACGCAACCGGCGCGAGCCCGACCGCGACGGCACTGATGTCGGCCTCGCCATGCTGGTCGACAACGACCGGCACCCGCTGACGCTTGACCCGATCCACCGCGTCGTACCGGGGCTCACCCTGGACCTGGTGTCGTCCCGTACGCCGAATGGCTGGCAGGTGCTGCCTGGTCGCGTGGAGGGCGTGCCGGACCGCATTGCGATCACTGACGGGACGTCCTGGGTGACACTGCAGTCCACTGAGGGTCAGGTGACGCCTACTGTCGCCCTGCTGCATCGCGAACTGCTGCCGGCTTGGGGCGTGCCCGCGGACGAGATCACCTTCCACCACGCGCTGGCGGACGCAGTAGCCCTCGCTGGGCCCCAGCAGGCCGCTGTGGAGCTCGTAGCGCCCCGGATGGACCAGGTACTCCGCTCAGCCGTGCGCGGCGTCGTACTGCCGCAGAAGGCGACCTCATTCGGCCCCAAGCCGCGTGTGGGGCTCCTGTTCCGGATGCTCAGCTAGTCGCGGTGGTACTGGCTCAGAAACTCTTCCCGCAGCGGCTTGCGCGCCGCTCGGTGGCGCTCGGTCAACCTGCCTAGCGTGAACGACAGCTCCGCATCGCTCTGAGCAGCCGCGTCCTTCGCCAACGCCGTCAACGCATCCGCCGCCGCACAGTGATCCTGATGCTGCCCCAACAACTCCTGGAATCGCGCCGCCTGTACTGCGATGTCACGCGCCTCATCGCCAAGCACCGACGCACTCGTATCCGCCGCGTACCGGACCCGCTTGGCCAGCAACCGCACCTCGTGCCAGTCATCATCCGGCGACCACGGCTTCAGCAACTCAGCCGACGAATCAAACTTTCGCCGTGCGGCCTTGAGGAGCTTCGGCAACAACTCAGCACTGGTCTTCTCAGCCAACCCACTGAGCTCGGGTGCGGCAGCAACCACCGTCAGTTCCCTTACCAACAAGGCGGTCCGCTCCCCCAACACCACCTCAGCCGACTGCGCCGACGCCCGCCCCAACCCGGTCGTCAACGTCCCAAGAATCGTCGCCACATGCTCCGCGTCATCCTCGCCGGTCACTCCCTCGCGCACCAACTCCGCGATCACCTCAAGATCCCGAGCTTCCCCACAACTGTTGGCCAACCAAGCCAACTCCACCCGCAACCGCTCACCCCAGTCCCCCGCGATCACCTTCCGGAACAACTTCAAATCACTCCGCAACCGCCGGCAACTAACCCGCACCTGATGAATCGCGTCATCCTCCCCCCGCTCCACCATCCGCACGGCCTTCCCCAACCGCCGAGCCCCCTTCTCAACAGCCCGCCCCACCAACTCCCCCGCCAGCAACCCACCCCCACCCCGAGCTTCAGCAGTCACCACCCCAGCAGCCGACGACTCCGCTGCCACCCCGGACACCACCTCACCAGCCGACGGCTCGGCTGCCACCCCAGACACCCCGTCACCAGCCGGCGGCTCCGCCGCAGCCTCAGGCACCACCTCACCTGCCGACGGCTGCGCCGCAGCCGCGGACGTCGGTTCGGCAGCTGACGGGTCTGGTGCTGCGTCGGTGGTCATCACACCGGCAGTTGGTGTACCTGCTCCTGCGTCAGCTGTCATCGACCCATTCTCGTCGGTCCGCCAACCCCACGCCCCGCCACGCCGACCACCTCCGGACAAGCAGAACGGCCCGGGCAGGCAGCGGATTTCTCCACCGCCCACCCGGGCCGCTCACCAACTACATCCAGCTACTACTCCGCCGACTTCCCGCCGGCCTTTTCGCCATCAGCCGCGTCCTCCGCAGCCTCATCACCCGCGGATCCCGCGTCGTCGCCCTCGTCCGAGTCATCGGAGTCGGCCGCATCATCGTCGTCCGAGTCGTCCTCGTCGGAGTCAGCGTCGTCCTGGTCGGAGTCAGCGTCGTCCTCGTCCTCGTCCTCGTCCTCGTCCTCGGAGGCGACGTCGTCGGTGTCGTCATCCTCGTCAGCGGAGTCGTCGTCCGAGTCGAGGTCGGCGGAGTCGTCCGTGTCGGACTCGACGTTGTCGTCCTCGTCCTCGTCCTCGTCCTCGTCGTCCTCGTCCACGTCGGCGTCGGCGTCGGTGGTGGTGCCGGTGGTGGTGCCGGTGGCTTCGTCGAAGACCTCGATGATTACTTCGTCTTCGTCGTCTTCGTCGAGGTCGGTGAAGGTCAGGCCTTCCAGTTCGGCGGCGCGTTCGGCGGCTCCGGTGGAGCCGTCCTGGTCGGAGCCGGCGGCGCGGTGGAACCAGGTGAGGGCTTCCTCCGTACGACCTGCCTCGGCCAGCGCGTCGGCGTACGCGTACCGCAGCCGCGGCAGCCACTCGGCCCGGGTCCGCTTGGTGAGCTCGGGGATGTCGAGGACCTGGATCGCCGCAGCCGTCTGACCCATGTCGCGCCGGGCTCCGGCCGCCACGATCAGCATCTCGATCTGCGAACCCTCCTCCAGCGTCAGCACGGCCTTCTCCTGCGACAACGCCAGCGCCTTCTCCGGGTGGCCGAGCGCACGCTCGCAGTCGGCCATCGCCGGCAGCACCTCGTGGTTGCCGGTCATCCGCCGAACCGCGCGGAACTCGGTCAGCGCCTCCGCGTAGTGCTCGGACAGGTACGCCGTGACAGCTACCGCCTCACGCACTCCGCCGAGCCGGGCAGCGAGCCGCCGCGCCGTCTTCGCGTGCTGGTATGCGAGCTCCGGGTCGTCCTCGAGGAACCGACCGGACGCCACCAGGTGCTGCGCGACCAGGTCGGCGAGCGTGCGCGGCAACGACCGAAGCTCGGCCTTCACCCCACGGTCGAGCTCCGCACCGGTGATCCCGGCCGGAATGATCGGGTCGTCCTTGCGCGGACCGACCTTCTCTTCGTCCTGACGCCCGGTACCCCGACCGCCACGCTCACGATCAGTACGCCCACGCCCACCACGCTCTTCCCGGCGAGGCCCGTTGTGGTCATCCCGACGCGGTCCACGGTCATCCCGGGGAGCCGCATCCTGGTATCCGGTCCGCTCGTCCCGACGCGGCACAGACCCCGTCCGGTCATCACTCCGCGGCCCGGTCCGAGCGCCGCCCTTGAACCCGGTCGGCCGCCCATCCCGAGGCGGCCCAGACCGAGCCCCACCCTGGAACCCACCACGCTCATCCCGCCGCGGCGCACTGCGCTCGTCCCGCCGAGGAGCAGACCGCTCGTCACGGCTGTACCCACCGCGGTCGTCACGCTGCGGCGCACTGCGCTCGTCCCGGTTGTACCCGCCACGGTCAGACGCCCCACGGCTGTCCCCGCGCGGCGCAGAGCGGTCGTCCCGGTTGTACCCACCGCGGTCATCGCGGTTGTACCCACCACGGTTGTCACCGCGCGGAGCGGAACGATCATCGCGGCTGTAGCCACCACGGTCGTCGCGCTGGGGCGCGCTGCGCTCGTCGCGCCCATATCCACCACGGTCGTCACGACGCGGAGCGGAACGGTCATCGCGGTTGTACCCGCCACGGTCATCACGGCCGGAGCCGGCGCGGTCGTCGCGGTTGTAGCTGCCTCGGTCGTCGCGGGGGGAGCCGGCGCGGTCGCCGCCGCGGGGGGCGGAGCGGCCGTCGGAGCCCAGGGGCGAACGGTCGTCGCGACGGGGAGCGCCGCGGTCGTCACGGCGGGGTCCACGGTCATCGCGGTCCGACAGCTGTCCCTTGAACGGGTCGCGTCCCGGGTCGCCCTTGTCGTCCCAGCGCGTGTTCCGCTTCGGAGCCGGCTTGTCGTCCCGCCGCGGCCCACCACTGCGCGGACCACCGGTAGAGCCACTGGAACGAGGGGCTCCACTCCGCGCATCACCAGACGCACTCCAGGAACCGCCACGCGATCCACCAGAAGACCCACCTCGTGAGCCACCGCCAGAACCGCCCCCGTAGGAGCCGCCTCCACGCGAGCCACCCGAGGAACTACCCCCGTACGAACCGCCGCCGGACGAACTGCCGCCGTATCCACCGCCGGAACCGCCACGGGCGCCGCTCGAGGAGCCGCCGTACGAACCACCGGACGAGCTGCCGCCGGAACCGCCACGGGGGCCGCTCGAGGAGCCTCCTCGGGGCGCGCCGGAGCCGCCGCGGGGAGCGCCAGAGGAGCTCCCGCCACGGGGACCACCGGTTGAGCCGCCGCGCGGGCCGCCTGTCGAGCCGCCGCGAGGGGCTCCGGACGAGCTGCCGCCGCGGGGGCCGGAGGATGAGCCGCCGGACCGAGGGCCGCCGGTGTTGCCGCCGCCGGCACGACCCGATCCGCCGGACGAACCACGGCCGGAGCGATCGCCCGGACCAGAGCGGGGGTTGCGAGGTGGCGTAGCCACGGTGACTCCTATCGGTCGTACGAGGTGAAAACAGCGCTCAGACAAAAGTACAGGCACAAACATTAAGGGCCACCCGAGTGGGTGGCCCTTAACAGTGTGAATGTCCGGCGACGTCCTACTCTCCCACGACCTACCGGTCGCAGTACCATCGGCGCTGTCAGGCTTAACTTCCAG